>CAWBAL010000057.1:0-576571 GCA_963786695.1 uncultured Actinomycetota bacterium | reverse complement strand
GGTGTCATCGTGACTCCGATGGGCGCCAAATTGCCGCCATCCAGGCTATCGCGATCGGTCAGTAAGCTGCGCATTTGAAAGAGCGGCGAGAGCAAAAAATATGACCTCGAAAATTCATCGCGTCCTCGACCCTCTGGATGTCGAAATTTTAGAGCAAGCTCTTGACGAAGCCTGGGCTGCCTTCAAAGAAGGTGAGAGAAGCTATTGAATCCGACTGCGACCAAGCATTAGAGGTTGCACTGCACCGCGAACTAGGCCGTGCACTCATAAAGGCATCAGCTGAGCCATTACAGGGAGTGTCCGCCTTACCCCCAAAAGCGGACGTGCGGCGAGCCCGCTCGAAGAGTCCGCTATGTGGCAGAAGCAGACATCTTCACCCCCGTAACCCGGCCTCGTCGCCAGAAAAGTCTCCAATTTGTGCACGATCTGGTAGGTTCCCGAAGATTAGGTGGGTGGCGGTAGAGCCATGTCGAACGACTTCCAGGTTTTCGGCACTGTCGCGGACGCGGCGTTCACGCTGAAGGTCCATCGCGGCGAGGGCATGGCGCTTCTCGCGATGAACTGGCGAACGGGACAGCCCCCGTCAGATTTCGTCGGCTTCGCCATTGAATATCGCGAGCCGAACGGCACCGGCTTCTATGCAGTCAAGAATCGGCCTGAATTTCAGCGGCGACGCTGGCCCCACATCGAGTTCGAAGCGCCCGCCGACCTTCTCCTCACTAGTGGCGCCAATCCAAAAATTCCGCTGGGTTCATTTTCCGCGCAACGCCGACTTAGCCGGTGAATTCCTGTACCGTGTGACCCCGGTTTTCATGAGCAAGTCGGGTGACCTCAGCTACGGCATCGCTCAGACGGCCGGCATCGCGCTCGCGCGAGAAACCGTTCCCTGGGGTTTTGAACGTCGCCTTCACGCGCGGTTTTATCTCCTCGCAGGCTTTCGTCGATCGCTATGTCGATGATGGGCCGGTAGTCGGATCTCCTACCCGCAACCAACAACGAGGGACTCATCTTTACGCCGACGCATCCCGATGCTGCGGATGCCTATGCCTGGATGGGGTTCGAAGCGCGGCGCGAGATTCTCGGCGCGCTCGACGCGGCGCTTAGCGATCCGACCGCGACGGTCGGTCTCGTCGCTTATGATTTCAACCTGCCTGAGATTGTCGATCGGGTTAAGGCGCTCGGCGCGAGGGCGCGCGTCATCATCGACAATTCGGATGATCATCACGGCGGCGAGGCGGCGGAAGACACGGCGGAGCAGCAACTCGTCGGAGCGGGTGTTGCGGTCAAGCGACAGCACATGGGCGATCTCCAGCACAACAAGACGTTCTATATCGACGGCCAGGCGGTGCGGCAGGTGATCTGCGGATCGACCAACATGAGCTGGCGGGGGTTCTTCGTCCAATCTAACAACGCCGTCTCTATCCGCGGTGCCGAGGCCGTGCGCCTCTTCAGGCAGGCTTTCGAGGCCTATTGGAGCGCACCCGACGGATTTGCGACGAGCCCCGCAGCTGAATGGATGCCGCTTGGGCTTGATGCTGTCGAAGCCCACATTTCGTTCTCGCCACATTCGGCGAAGAACTCGGTGTTGAAAAGCATCGCGGACGACGTTCGGACGACGAATACGAACAGCTCGCTGTTTTACTCATTGGCCTTCTTGTCGCAGACGCCTGGACGTAATCAGAGACGCACTAGCAGTGCAAACTAATACGGGCCAGCGTCTTCGTGGCAGGCATCTCGGACAAGCGCACGGGTATAATCGTCGACTCAGGCAGCTCGAACGCCCCGCCAACGTATGTCGCCGCGCTCGACGATGATGCGCCCGAGCCGTTTCGAAGCGAGCCGTCCGGCTTGGTCAACGACAGCGCCGGCACGCGAATGCATCACAAGTTTATCGTCATCGACTTTGACATGCCGAGCGCACGCGTCTATCTCGGCTCATACAACATGTCGAAGGCGGCGGACGGAAAGAACGGTGAAAACCTCGTGCTCATACGCGACCGCACCGTGGCGACCTCCTACATGATCGAAGCCGTTCGGATGATCGATCATTACCAATTTCGCGTGGCTCAACGTGATGCGCATAGCCGGCGCACGACGCTTGAATTACAAAAGCCACCGAGTGTGACGGGCAAGCAGCCCTGGTGGGCGGAAGACTGGTCCGACCCTCGCAAGGTGAATGATCGTCTCCTATTCTCGCGCGGCAGCAACTAGGCTTTCGTTTTGCAGGCGCCTTCAGTTGTGAGGCTTGTCGAACCGTACTGAACCGACCAGACTTCGGCGCCTCTTTGCACCCGGCCCCAGCGAAGAGATCGAGCGTCCCTTCATCGTCAACGCGTGACGGCAATCAGCGGCAAAAGTACGCTGCCCTGAGGTGCCTTTTTTAGGAAACCGCTCGTGATTGACCCCGGCGTTCCCTTGATACGGCGAAGTGCTTTCCTCCTGTGAGTGGCGTCCGTGGAGTGGGACCACTTGCCGCGCCTTCGCGAAGTGTGGTAGTGTCGCCGATCTAGGAATGCAGGCGTGGGAGCCTCCCTGTGGCCGACAATCTCGGCGTGCAGTTCTTCACCGATGCCAAGGCATGTTGCTCTCCCACCCGAGCTACCAACTCGGACAGGTGGGCTTTCGTCTCAGCCAGCGAGCTGGTTTCTGTCATAGTCACGAGACCTGACCATAAATGCGCCCTCCGTCCAAGTTGTCGACGCAAGATCCCGACAACCTCTAGCCGGTCCGGACGGTTTGATGCCGGAACTGCGTCGGCACTTAAGCGGCTGCTCAACCCGGCTGAGGAAGGCGTTGGCAGAACTGCTGGACAACGCCGTGAGTGGCAACTCAGGTCCACCGCAAACGACGACCAACATCAATCAGTCAGGCCAAAAAGTACCTCTGACCAGCGCCCCCGGCAGGAATCGAACCTGCGACCTAGGGATTAGAAGGCGCGGCATTCGGGCCGATACCGTTGGATAGCTATTGGTGGCTCTAGCTGCGGGTATTCCGGTTTTGGGATTGATGTGGGTTGATATGGGTGCCCGGTTTTTTCGTCATAAGCGGTGAATAAGCGGTGGATTTCGGTCTGATGGGTGGCGCCCATCAGACACCACCGCTAGCTTTCCGATCATCACCAACACCCCGCTTTGGGGGGAACCATGAACATTGCCGACGACACCGCCACCAGCTGGCGTAACTCCAAGACCAGCTAACGCAGAAGCAGCGCACCCAGACTGGCCGACTTCGAAACTCGCCACCCCCGGGAAGCGGCCTGGTTGCTCGGGAAGCCCGCGAACTCGCCGCCAACAACATCGCCAACAGCGTCATCTTCGGCGGCGTCGGCGGCTGGGACAAACCAACTGCTCATCCGATAGCGGACAGATAGCGCGGCCCCTCGCTGCCGCGCTCGTTCGCCACCATGCGCCCCGGGCCGTCGTCGTCATCCCCGCGACCTCTGCTGAACCGATGACACCCCCCTCGCCCGCCCGCTCTGGGCTGCCGTCCTCACCCGCCGATCATGTACTTGCCCGTCACACGGTGGGCTTCGATGAGCAGGCTACGGACGGCGGACTCGAGTTGGTCAAGCGAGAACGAACCCTGCTCGGCGCTGCTGACTGCGACGTCGCGGAGCATCGGGAGGGTGAGGCGGCGGTAGCCCCCCGCCGTGCGCAGGGGCCGCACCGGGGTGCCGTCGGGCAGCGCGAATCGGCCGCCGCGCAGGCCCTGGTCGAGCCACGAGTAGGACCTGCCGAGCATCGCGGCGGCCTCCCGGGGAGGTGGGCTCCACGCCGAGCGACGCGACGAGGGCGGTGGGATCGGCTGATATCGGATGTGGCCTCCTGTGCTGTGCGGCTCGGCGGCGGGCGGGACCTGCGCGCCTCCCACCCATTGGTGTCCGAGCCGGGCCAGGAAACCACTCGGCGAAGTACGAGCCCGGCACGCACCCCTCCGGCCGCGGAGCCGCGGAACCCTGGGGCGGTGGCCTGCCGTTACGCCCCGGTCGGCTGCGCACAACCCGCGCAGTCCGGGGGCCGGCCAGTACGACGACGAGGCGGCCGGCGCGCAGGCCGGTCGTCAGCGGCGAGGCCGGGCGAGGCCGGTCCCTGGTCTCCGCGAAGTGCTCGGCGACCGGGTCCCAGGGGCGGCCTGCAGGGACTCCAGGGGACCGCCATCGCGCCGTGGCGACACCGCTGGGCGTTGACGGGTCGGCTGGTGCGCTGCCGGACTCGATCCGAGGGCGCAATATGGCTGCACCCACCGGAATCGTCGTGCCCATCACTTCGCCGCGAACCGATGGGTGGCCAGCGCGATAAGGCCCATGCCGGGCGACCCGCGGTGACACGATGTTGATGTGAGCGACGGTGGGGTGCGCCACGTGGGATCCGGCGGCGACCGGCCTGAAGTGGGTGCGTCGGGCGATGACCCGCTGGATCGGGCGGTGGGTGTGCCGTCGGGGACGGTGACGTTCCTGTTCACCGACATCGAGGGTTCGACGCGGCTGTGGGAGGACTTTCCCGACGCGATGCCCGAGGCGTTGGCACGGCACGACGCGATGCTGCGCGAGGCGGTGCGAGTCGGCTGGCGGGCATGTGGTCAAGACGACCGGGGACGGCTTCTTCGCCGTGTTCGGGCGGGCCGAGGCGGCGCTGACGGCCGCGCTGGCGGCGCAGCAGGCACTGGCCGCTGCCGACTGGGGAAGACCGGTCCGCTGCGGGTGCGGGTGGGGGTGCACACCGGGGACGCCGAGTTCCGCGAGGGCGACTATCACGGCCCGGCGGTGAACCGGGCCGCGCGGCTGATGACCGCCGGTCACGGTGGCCAGGTGCTGGTGTCGGGGGCCACCGCGCCGCTGGTGGGCGGGCGGCTGCCCGAGGGCGTGGAGCTGCTCGCGCTGGGGGAGCACCGGCTGCGGGACTTGGGGCGACCCGAGCGTGCTCTACCAGCTGGCCCATCCCGACCTGCCGAGCGGTTTCCGCCGCTGCGCACCCTGGACGCGTTTCCGGGGAACCTGCCGTTGCAGGTGAGCTCGTTCATCGGCCGCGAGCGAGAGGTCGCCCGGGTCGTGGCCGCTGCTGGACGAGTCCCGGGCGGTGACGCTGACCGGGGTGGGCGGGGTGGGCAAGACCCGGCTGGCGTTGCAGGTGGCGGCCCGGGTGCTGCCCCGGTTCCGGGAGGGGGCCTGGCTGGTGGAGCTGGCCCCGATCCGCGACCCCGGACGGGGTGCCCGGCGCGCTGGCCGCCGTGTTCGGGGTCAGTGCCCGCTCGGGGATGACCCTGGAGCAGTCGTTGGCCGCGTTTCTGCGCACCAAGCAGCTGCTGGTGGTGCTGGACAACTGTGAGCATCTGCTCGAGCCGGTGGCCGAGCTGGTCGAGTCCCTGCGAGCGCGACTGCGCCGGGCTCGTCGTCTTGGCCACCAGCCGCGAGGGGCTGGCCGTCGAGGGCGAGCGGGTCCTGCCGGTGCCGTCGCTGCCCTCGCCGGCCCCCGACGCCGGACCGCGAGGCCGCTGGCCGAGGCCGACGCGGTGCGGCTGTTCGTGGAGCGGGCCCGCGCGGTGGACCCCGACTTCGCGCTGACCGTGGAGAACACTGCGGCGGTGGTGCAGGTCTGCCGGCGCCTGGACGGTGTGCCGCTGGCGATCGAGCTGGCCGCCGCGCGGGTGGCGGCGATGAGCCCGGCCGAGCTGCTCGAGGGCCTGCAGCGGCGGTTCGACACGCTGGCCGGGGGCCGGCGGCGGGCGGTGCAGCGCCACCAGACCCTGCGCGCCGCGATCGACTGGTCCTATGAGCTGCTCTCCGAGGACGAACGTCGGCTGCTGGCCCGGCTGGCGGTGTTCGCCGGGGGCTGCACCCGGCGGGCCGCCGAAGCCGTGTGCGGCACAGAACCTTTGGTTCGCGGGCAGGTGTTCGGCGTTGTTGGCGGCCCTGGTGGGCAAGTCGCTGGTGGTGGCCCAGCGCGACGGACCCGAGACCCGCTACCGGCTGTTGGAGACGATCCGGGAATACGGCGAAGAACGGCTGGCCGAGACCGGCGAGACCGAGGTGCTGCGCGCACAGCATGCCGAGTACTTCTGCCAGCTGGCGCTCGACCTGTTCGAAGAGCTCTACGGGCCGCACCAGATCGAGGCGAGCCGGCGCCTGGCCGCCGAGCACGAGAACCTGCTGGCGGCGATGAACCACGCCATCGACACCGACAACGTCGACCTCGCCCTACGGCTGGTGTCCAACGCTCCGATAGACCAGCGGTTCGGCTACCGGTTGGTCCTTCCCGTCGATGCCGTGCTGCGCCTGCCCGGCGCGGCCGATCACCCCCTGTACCCGATGGGACTGTGCGATGGCCGCCGTCAACGCCGCCAATCGTGGTGACCTCGCCCGCTCTGCGGCGGCCTGCGAGGAAGCGCTCGCCGCGGTGCGGCGGCCCGGTCGCGCCCAGACCCCCGCGTCGATTTCTTGATCTCGGCTGCTCGCGGCGCCGGGCGGTCGCGATGGGGGCGTGGGATCAGGGGGCGGCACATCTGGAAGAGGCCCTCAAACCCGCCCGATCGACGTTCCCGCCTCTTTTCGTCGCCAATCACTTGGCGTCCACTGCGATCGCCCACACGATGGCCGGCAATGCCGACGCCGCGGCAGCACTGGCCGGCGAGGGCCTCGAGCTGGCCCGCCAGGCCGGTGCGCCCGTCTCCATCGCCATAAACCTTGTCGCCCTCGCCGGCGCCCTTGCCGACCGCGACCCGCCACGAGCCAGGGCCCTGTTAGCGGAGAGCCTGGACATGCGCGCGACCCATTTCGAGGGTGCTTTCGACGCTACGCAAGGCGTCCTCATTGCCGCACGGATGGCGGACTGGTCGCTGGTCCTCACGCTCGCACCCGTCGCCATCCAACACCTCCATTGGACCGGGGACCGACCCTTCCTCGCCGGGATCCTCAACGTCGTCGCCCGCGCTCTCGCGCCAGTGCATCCTGAGTCGGCTGCGGTGTTGCAGGGCGCCGCCCGTCGGCTCGTCCCTGCGGTCCATGCACCTCGCGCCCCGCACTCGGCGAGCTCGAGCGTCACCTCGCCCGCAAGCCCGGCGCCGGGCGCGACCTCGTTCGTGACCGAGCTGCGCCGCCAGACCACCGCCATCCTGCGGGACACCCTTGGCGAGGACCGCCTGGGCCACCTGCGCGCCGAGGGCGAGGCCATGGACGACGATCACGTCGTCGCCTACACGGTTGATGCGATCGGCCGGGCCGCAAGGGACCTATACCCGCCAAAATAGGCATATCGCCGCGCTCCCGTCACGTGAGTCGAAACCGTTCGAGTTGCGTTCGGGCCCGGTCGATTTGGTCGTATGCGTAGGCCGCGATGGCGGCGGTGGACATCGCGTGGCCTTCGCGGGCGAGCGATGCGTGGGTGTGGTAACCCAGAACTTCGCATATGTGGCCGGTGCGACCGGCCGGATACGACCCTCGGTCCTGGCCAACGACGACCAGCGGCGTCGAGAGGGTCAATCGGAGGGACCGTGGAGCGGGTGTGTGAGAATTTTTCGCATGGCTTCGGACGGTTCGGCCGTTGTGCTCCTGCACGGCCTCAACGCTTCTGGAAACGCATGGCAAGATGTCGTCCCTCTTCTTCGTAGCTATCACGAGGTTTACGCACCGACCGCGATAGGGCACCGTGGCGGACCTCCAGTGCGGCGACGACCAGCCACGGTTTACGACGTTGTCGACTGGGCCGAACGCTACCTCGACGAACAGGACCTACATCACCCTCATCTCGTCGGCCACTCGATGGGTGGCTTTGTGGCTATCGAACTGGCACGGCGCGGCCGAGCAGCAACCGTGTGTGCGTTATCGCCAGGCGGCTTCTGGTCATCCGGTGACAGACTGCGGAAACGGACGATGTCAAAGGTCACAAACAGCGCCGGGATGGCACGCCTCACGCGCCCCATCACCCCAATTGCACTGAAATCGGCGACGATGCGTCGCCTCTGGTTCCGGGGGGCTGCTGCGGTGCATGGGGACCGGATCACTGCGCGGCGAGGCGTGGAGATCATCGACGATTATCTCGGGTGCACGGTCTACAACGAAATTTTCTCGACCGACGACGAGCAGGTTGCACCGCTCGACCCGCTGCCGTGCCCGATCACTCTGGCATGGTCCGAAAAGGATGCCATGTTGCCGGTTGCCTCGTACGGCCCTAATGCCCGTGAGCGCCTTCCGCAGGCGACGTTCAAGATTCTTCCTGACGTTGGGCATGACCCGATGATGGACGACCCCGCTCTCGTAGCACGCACCATCCTCGACGTCACCAATGCTGCGGCGATCTAGTGCAAGTGCCCGAGTCCGAGTGGACCACATTGATCTGCCCCGCCAGGACGGCGGTTGCTTAACGTGACCAATCCTTCTATGCCCCGGCCGGTTTCGTCGCCCTGACGGGCTTCTAGGGGCCAGAGAATGGGCACCGTGGCTGCCCTTATGGGTGGTCGAGGCTGAAGACCTGCACGGCGGCTGACTTCCCCTTCAGGGCATGTGACTCCGCGATCGATGAGTCCGGGCGGCCGGGAGGCTAAGGCGTCGACGCACTGCTGGGTGAGAAGGATCGTGTCGCCGGTGGTCTTGGTGAGTTGCTCGACGCGGGCTGCCACGTTGACGGTGTCACCGATGAGGGTGAACTCCAGTTTGCCGCCGCCGCCGATGGTTCCGGCGATCACGACCCCGGTGTTGATCCCGATGCCGATCCGGAGTTCCTCGCCGAATCGCTCGGCCACCAGACGGTCGATCACCAGGGCGGTCCTCAGCGCGGCGTCGGCGTGATCGGCGAGGTCGTTCGGTGCGCCGAAGACCGCCAGTGCGCCGTCGCCGAGGAACTTGTTCACGTGCCCACCGGCCTCGACGACGGCGGGCACCACGATCTCGAACAGGGCGTTGAGGCGGGCGACGGTGTCCTCGGCGGTGTTGGCTTCGGCGAAGGGGGTGAAGTCGCGGATGTCGATGAACATCACCGTCACTTCGCGGCGTTCACCGGTGAAGACATCGTCACCCTGCTCGAGAAGCTTCGCCGCCAGAGCCGGATCGACGTAGGTGCCGAACGCCGCGTGGAGTCGTCGCCGCTCGGCCAGTCCGGCCTGCATGCGGTTGAACGAGGCGGCCAGCGCACCGAGGTCGTCGTCCTGGACCACCGGCAGGCGTTGGCTGTAGTCACCGGCCGCGACACGTTCGGTACCTTCGGCGAGGTCGCGAATCGGTTGCAGCGACGGCGAGAACCCGGCGCCGACGGTGATCGGCACCGCGAAGCCAACCGTCAACGCACACCCGATCACGACGCAAGAGCACGGGACCTCGCTGACCCGGCTCGAACACGGCCGCCAGCATCGCGCCGCGAGCGGCGAAGCTGAAGACCGACCGCGAGCACGGACACGTTCGACCACGCGGCAAAAGTCGGGCGGGAGCGGGGCAGTGAATCACCGATCCCCGTGTCACCGGCGATCGGCGACCCTGACTGGCCGCACGCACTGCCTCCGACGATGCTGTGCACAGCAATCAGCTGCACGCCAGCTCCGATGACAGCGCCGAAGACCGCGTACTGGACGAGCCGCGACCCGGTCGCCCCGGCGATCGCACCGACAACAACCGACAACAGGCGCGAGCCAAACGCGTGCCGACCAACACGCCTCGGACAGCCGCCCGCCGAGCATAGGTGTAGGTGGCCTCCAGTGCTCTCGCCCGATCGACCTCCTCGCCGGCTGCCCACCGCTCCACACAGGCGGATCCGCCCTCGGCCGGGAAGAACGATCAGCGTACAGCCAGCACCAGCACGGCGACAACGGTGACCGCGGCCGCCTCGACGTAGCGATCGGACTTCTCGAAAGCGACGATCGACAAACGACGAGCAACGAGGTAGATCGGCAGCACCACGAAGAACATGATCGCATACATCGCCCACGAGTACCTCGCCCCGTACCGATCCCACGCCCACTGCCAGATGCGGTCCATGCAGTGGAGGCTAGACCCGCCAACCACCTCGTCATCGGGTCTCGAACGTCCAGATCGGGACGACTGCGCTCGATATGACGAGACAGCGCCGATCAGCGGTGACACCATATTGACGTGGACCCAGTGGGGTGGGGTTGACCACGACCGGGCTGTCGTGCTCCTCCTGCGGCACGCAGCTGCCGCCGGACTCAATGTTCTGCAACCAGTGCGGTGCACCGGTCACCCCGGTGACTCGCTCGGCGGAGTACAAGCAAGTCACGGTCCTGTTCGCCGACGTGGTCCACTCGATGGACATCGCGAAGGCCGTCGGTGCGGAGCGGCTGCGCGAGATCATGGCCGGGCTGCTCGACCGGGCCACGGCGGTGGTGAGCCGCTACGGCGGGACGGTGGACAAGTTCACCGGCGACGGGATCATGGCCGTCTTCGGTGCACCCGTCGCCCTGGAGGACCACGCCCTGCGGGCGTGCCGGGCCGCCCTGGACATCCACAGTGCCATCAGTGATCTGGCCGATGAGGTCAGCCAGCCGGGATGGTGTGGATCTTCAGCTGCGGATCGGGCTGAACTCCGGGCAGGTGATCGCCGGGGAGATCGGCTCGGGCGGTGCCGGGTACACCGCGATCGGCGAACAGGTCGGCCTGGCCCAGCGGATGGAGTCGGTGGCCCCGCCGGGCGGGGTGATGCTCAGCGCCTCCACCGCCCGGCTGGTCGAGGCCGTGGCGAGCCTCGGTGACCCGGAGCTGGTCCAGATCAAGGGCGCGGATCAACCGGTCGCCGCCCGGCGGCTGTTGGGCCTGTCAGATCGGGATCGTCCTGTCGCCGGTGCTGAGTCGGCTCTGGTGGGTCGGCGCTGGGAGATGGCCGCCGTCGAGGGCCTGCTGCAGCGTGCCATCGACGGGCCACGGTGCGGTGGTCACCGTGGTGGGCTCACCGGGGATCGGCAAGAGCCGTCTGGTGCGCGAGGTCACCGCGCTGGCCGCCGCCCGGGGTGTCGAGGTGTTCTCGGCCTACTGCGAGTCCCACACCACCCAGGTGCCCTTCCATGCCGTGGCACGGCTGCTGCGGGCAGCCACCGGCGTCGAGGGTCTTGACGGCCCGAGCGGCCCGGACGCGGTTGCGGGGGCAGGACTCCTGACGCCGACCCCGAAGATCTGCTGCTCTTCGAGGACCTGCTGGGCATCGCCGACCCCGAGATCGAGCTGCCGAAGATCGATCCGGATGCCCGGCGGCGGCGGTTGACCGCCTTGGTCAACACCGCCTCGCTGGCCCGAGAGTCCCCGGCGGTCTACGTCATTGAGGACGCGCACTGGATCGATGAGGTCAGCGAGTCGATGCTGGCCGACTTCCTCACCGTGATCCCGCAGACCCCCTCGCTGGTGCTGGTCACCTACCGCCCCGAGTATCGAGGTGCGCTCAGCCGGGTGCAGGGTGCCCAGACCATCGCCCTGGCCCCGCTGAGCGATCCGGAGACCGCAGCACTGGTCGCGCGAACTGGTCGGGCCGGACCCCTCGGTGGCAGGGCTGGCCACGTTGATCGTCGAGAGGGCCGCCGGGAACCCGTTCTTCGCCGAGGAGATCGTGCGCGACCTGGCCGAGCGCGGTGTGCTGCAGGGACAGCCGGGCGGCTACGTCTCGACGGCCGATGTGGCCGAGGTCAGCATGCCCGCCACCGTGCAGGCCACCATCGCCGCCCGCATCGACCGGCTGGACCCGGCGGCCAAACGCACCCTGAGCGCGGCGGCGGTGATCGGCTCGAAGTTCAGCCGGGACCTGCTGGAAACGCTGGGCATTGACCCCGTCCTGGACGACCTGGTGAGGGGCCAGTTCCTCGACCAGATCAGCTTCACCCGCAGATCCCGAGTACGTGTTCCACCATCCGCTGATCCGCACCGTGGCCTACGAGTCGCAGCTGAAATCCGATCGCGCCGAGCTGCACCGGCGGCTGGCGGCCGCGATCGAAGCCCGTGACCCTGCCTCGGCTGACGAGAACGCCGCCCTGATCGCCGAGCACCTGGAGGCCGCCGGGGATCTGCACGCCGCCTACGGCTGGCACATGCGGGCCGGCGCGCTGGTCGACCAACCGCGACATCACGCGCGGCACGGATCAGTTGGGAGCGTGCGCGCAGAGATCGCCGACGCGCTACCCGCCGACGACCCGAACCGGCACGGCGATGCGCATCGCGCCCGCGCACCATGCTGTGCGGCACCGCCTGGCGCGTCGGGGCACGGCGTCGCCGACACCGGTTTCGAGGAACTGCGTGAGCTGTGCACCGCCGCCGGGGACAAGGCTGTCGCTGGCCATCGGCATGACCGGGCTGGTGATGGCGCTGAGCCTTCAACGACCGCATCGCGCGAGGCGTCGCAGCTGGCCTCCGAACACGTCCGGACTGATCGAGTCGATCGGCGATCCGACCGCTGACGTCGCGGTCTGTCATGCCGCGGCCGATGCTAGCCAAGTTGCAGGCCGGCGAGATGGTCGAGGCTCTGCGGTTGGCGCAACGTGGTCATCGACCTGGCCGACGGCGATCCCGCCAAGGGCAGACTTCATGGTCGGGTCACCGCTGGCAGTTGCGCTGCTCTATCGCGGGCTGGCCGAGATGTCGCTTGGGTCGTCCGGACTGGCGCGACGACCTGCGACGCAGGCCATCGCGATGCAGCGCTCTGTCGACGCGACCGCGACGTGTCGCTGCCGGTGATCGTCAGCACGCTACTTCTGCGGCATGTCGCATCGGGGTGCTGCTGGCCGACGACGACGCGGTGCGGGAGACCGCGGACGCACTGGCAGATCGCCGAACGAGTCCGGTGACGACGTCGCGCTCGGCTGCGCGCCGCTGCGCTCGGGGCATGGTCCTGGTCCACCGCGACGGCCCGGCTGCTGACCGTGACGCGGCACTGAGCTGCTGCGCCGAGGCCGCGCGATGCCCTGGCCGGCAGCGGTTCACCCTGGTCGACGTGCCGATCGTCGACATCCGCGATCGCGCGGATGACGCGCCGAGCGCGGAGATCGTCGACGGCGCGATCGAGCTGTGCGCGCGCCGTCGTCGACGACCTGTTCGAGACCGGCGAAATGTCTGTGCGTGGTGCTGGCGACCGCTGCACTGGTGGAATCACTGCTGCGAGCGCGGGTCCGATGGTGACATTGCGGAAGCCGAGGCCGCGATCGACACGGTTGGCCGCCGTCCCCACCGACCCGGGGTTCGTCCTGCACGAATCTGCCGCTGCTGCGACTGCGCGCCCTGCTGGCACGCGCCCAGGGCGACGACGACGGCTACCGGGACTATCGGGATCGCTACCGGAAGATGGCCACCGACTTGGGCTTTGAGGGCCACATGCAGTGGGCCGAGGCGATGACATGACCGTGACCGGCAGGGGCCTCGCCCTCGGGGGTGGTGACGTTCCTGTTCACCGACATCGAGGGTTCGACCCGGCGGTGGGAGGCCGACCCGGAGGTGATGCGGGCCGCCCTGGCCGCCCACGACGAGGTGCTGCGCGCGGCGATCGAGGCCCACGGCGGCTGGTTGTTCAAGCACACCGGCGACGGGGTGTGCGCCGTGTTCACCTCACCCAAGGCGGCGGTCGAGGCTGCGGTCGCCGCCCAGCAGGCACTCGAATTGCCGGTGCGGATGGGGATTTCGACCGGGGAGGCCGAGCTGCGGGGGTCGGACTACTTCGGTGCGGTGCTCAACCGGGCGGCGCGGGTGATGGCCGCCGGGCACGGCGGGCAGATCCTGCTCGACGGCCTCGACGGCGGGTCTGCTGCGCGGGGTCGACCTGGTCGACCTGGGGCCGCGGCGGCTGCGGGACATCACCGACCCGGTGCAGGTGTTCCAGGTCCGCGCCCCGGGCCTGCGCACCGAGTTCCCGCCGCTGGCCACCCAGGATCCGACGTCGGGGAACCTGCGGGTCCCGACCACCAGCCTGATCGGGCGCGAGTCGGAAGTCGCCGAGGTGGCAGCGGCGCTGAAGGCCCATCGGGTGGTGACGCTGACCGGTGCCGGGCGGGGTGGGCAAGACCCGCCTGGCGCTGGAGGTCGCCGCCCGGCTGGCCGATGAGTTTCCCGACGGGGTCTGGGTTTTCGAGCTGGCCGCGGTCGACCGATCCGGCGGCGGTGCCCGACGCGGTGGCGGCGGTGCTGGGCATCACCCAGCAGCCGGGCAAGACTGTGACCGAGTCGGTGGCCGCCGCGTTGGAGGGCCGGGTCGCGGTTGCTGGTGTTCGACAACTGCGAACACGTGCTGCGACGCCGCCGCCGATCTGATCGAGGCGATCCTGGCGCCGTCGGCGACGGTGAGGATTCTGGCCACCAGCCGCGAAGGACTGGGGGTCGCCGACGAGCAGGTGTGGCCGGTGCCCTCGCTGGACGTCGGCGCCGGAATCGACTCTGCCGCAGTCGATCTGTTCGTCGAACGCGCCCACAGCTGTGGCCCCGCGCTTCTCGCTGGCCACGCCGACGAGGCGGACGCGGTCGTGGAGATCTGCCGCCGCCTCGACGGGATCCCGTTGGCCATCGAGCTGGCGGCCTCGCGGATGGCGTCGATGACCGCCAGCGAGGTGCGGGATCGTCTCGATGACCGGTTCCGGCTGCTGGTCGGGTCCCGGCGCGGGCCTGGCACCGCCACCACACGCTGCGCCACGCGGTGGCGTGGTCCTACGACCTGCTCGACGACGCCGAGAAGACTCTGCTGAAGCGGTGTTCGGTGTTCGCCGGTGGGTTCGACCTCGCAAGCGCCTGCGCGGTCGGCGGTTCCGGTGACGACTTCGCCACCCTGGATCTGCTCGATGCCCTGGTGCGCAAGTCGCTGCTGGTCGCCGACCGATCATCCGGGCGGACCCGGTTCTCGATGCTGGAGACCATCCGCCAGTTCGCCGAGGAGCAACTCGTCGCCAGCGGCGAGGCCGACGAGGTCCGGACCGCGCATGCCCGCTACTTCGCCGGGCGCGAAGCCGACATCCTGGCCCTGTGGGACAGCCCCCGACAGCGCGAGGCCTACACCTGGTTCACCGTCGAGCTGGCCAACCTGCGCACCGCGTTTCGGTGGGCCGCCGACCACGGCGACCTCGACGTCGCCGCCACCATCGCCACCTACGCGGCGTTCCTCGGGCTTCTGGTCGAGAACTACGAGCCGATCGCCTGGGCCGAAGAGCTGATCGAGCCCGCCCGCGCCGTCGACCATCCCCGGCTCGCGGCTCTGTACGTGATGGCGTCGCAGTGCTACATGCGCCGGACGGATCGAGGACGGCTGTCCGCTACAGCGACGCAGGCCAGATGGTGATCGCGCAGTGGCCGCGACGAGGTGCCGTACGGCCTCGAGGGCTTGCTTGGCGTTGCGTATCTGGTCATCGGCCAGCCCGAACGGGCGGTCGAGTGGTGCCGCGCCCAGCTCGCACGCGGTCGCGACACCCATGCATTCACCAGGGCAACCCTGGTCATCGCACTGACGTTCGCCGGTTGCGACGAGGAGGCGAGGGCCGCCGCGAACGGCCTGATCGACGCCGCCGAAGCCACCCGCAACCCGTGGGCGCTCTCGTAGGCGCTGCTGCGCCTACGGGTTCGCCTTCCGCGACGCCGATCCCGTCCGCGCACGTGACGCCCTGCGCCGGGGCCTGGTGATCGCGCAAGACAGCGGCAACCGCGCCCGACGAGTCCCACCTGGCCGCCAGTCTGGCCCGACTCGAGGCCGAGTACGGCGACCCGCTGGCCGCGCTCGACTACTTCACTCTGGCGATCCGCAACTACCACGACGCGGGCAACACCACCCTGATCCGTAACCCGCTGGCCGCCCTCGCCGCCCTTTTCGACCGGCTCGGACGCTACGAACCGGCGGCCACCATCGCCGGTTTCGCCGTCAACCCCTTCACGCGCGGCGTCCCCGAGATCAACACCGCGATCGCCCACCTCCGCGATGTCCTCGGCGACCAGACCTACGAATCGCTCGCCCGCAAGGGCGAAACGATGACCACCGCCGCCATGGTGACCTACGCCTACGACCAGATCGACCAGGCCCGAGCAGAACTGAACGCTGTCTCGGAATAGACCACATACGAGTCACCCGCCTGCATGGCCGCCGCGCGCTCGAGAACGCCAGGTCGGGGTGTCGCGAAAGTCCGCCTCGAAACATGACTGTCGCAGGAGCCCGATTCAATGGACTTATGACACAAGAGATTCGGGAAACCATCGAGGCGACCGAGGCGGGGCGCGCGTCGGCTACACCCGGGTCAGCACCGTCGCCCAGACCCTCGATCAGCAGAACGCCGCCCTCGAAACCGCCGGCGTGACAAAGGTGTTCTCCGACATCATGTCCGGCGCGCGCGACGACCGCCCGGGTCTGGCCGCTCTGATGGACTACGTCCGCGACGGCGACACCGTGGTGGTGTGGAAGCTCGACCGACTGGGCCGCAACATGCTGCACATCCTGCAGACCGTCAAGGAACTGACCGACCGGGGCGTCACCCTCGTGTCGATCACCGACGGCATCGACTCCTCCACGCCGGCGGGACGGATGATGATCGGCGTCCTGGGCTCGCTCGCCGAGTACGAGCGAGAGCTGATCAAGGAACGCACCGCCCTCAAGCGGGCGGCGTCGCGGGCCAACGGCACCAGGTTCGGGCGTCCCCGGAAGGTGAAGGACGACGACCACATCGCGACCGCCAAGCGGATGAAGGCCGACGGGCACACCGGGCGGGACATCGCCAAGTACCTGGGCGTGAGCCGGGCGACCCTCTACCGGTACCTGACCGAAGACAGCGCGGCCTGAGGCGCAGGAGACAGGACCCGCGCTCGGGACGAACCGGTGGTGCTGGCATCTCGCCGCTCTTCTTCTGCCGTTCCTGTGCTGCAGTTCGCGACTACTGGCGAGGATCGTTCGTGCGGATCAACCGTTCCTCTATCGGACTGCATGAGGCCGCCGGTTAGTAGTTCGTCCACCCGCCGTCGGTGGGGAACACCCCGCCGGTGAAGTTGGACGCCTCCGCGGAGAGGAGGAACAGCATCATCGACACCTGTTCGGCTACGGTGGCTGGCCGGTGGTTGGGGTCGGCGTAGGCCAGCAAGCTGAAGGTCTTGGCCCTGCCCATGTTTGGTCCCGACGAGGGGTTCGCCTTGGCCGCCTCCGCAACGAGACTCGGCGCGGGCGACCATCGGCGTGTCGGTGGCTGCCATGTTCACGGAGTTGACCCGGATGCCGTGCGGGGCATAGTCGATGGCTGCGTTCCGGGTCAGCCCGTTGACCGCGTGCTTGCTTGCGACGTAGGCGGGATTGCCCGCGAGACCGGTCATGCCGGCAATGGAGGCGACATTCACGATGGCTCCGCCGCGTCCTTGGTCGACCATCTGCCGGAGCTCGGCGCGCATGCTGCGGAACACCCCGCCGGAGTTGGTCCGAAACACTCGGTCCCAGTAGTCGTCGGTCGCCTCGTGAATGGGCGCGAAGATGAGCGACTTTTGTTTCTCGTCGTCGATCTCGTCGCCGGAGAACACCCCGTCCATCACCCCGGCGTTGTTGATGGCCATGTCCAAGCCCCCCGTAGGTGTCAACGGCCACCTTCGCCGTCGTGTCGCATGTCGCGGTGTCGCCGACGTCGCCGGGGACGAATGTCGCCTTCCGCCGAACTGGCGATCTCGCGGATGGTCCTCGCGCCGAGGTCTTCGATCCGTCGACGCCAGACGTTCGCTCCCTCACGGGCGGCCCGTTGCGCGGCGCCGCGCCGTTGCCGCGGCGCATCCGTGACGATCATCGTCTTGCCTTTCAACCTGTCGAGAATGAATCGTCCCGGGCTTGGCGTCCATTGATAGGAACCGATTCGCTCAGCGATCCCGGTTGCGGCGGCGGCACGACCTTGCCCCCCTCCATTCGGTTCGCACAGCTGCGACGGGCCGTCCGGACGCGGCGACCGCGACCATCCCCATAAGATTTCCCTCCGTTCCATTCCGGCCCCCTGACTACGATCCGTTACGCGCACACATCATCTCATGTGCATCAGGCGGCCCGCCAACACAGCCGCAACCGTTGAAAGTGCTCGCCGCGGTCTTCACGGCTAGCCTCTTCAGCTGTGGTGGATGATCATTCTCGGCGCGACGTTCTCAAAGTTCTGTCCGTCGCCGCCCCGTCCATCGCGGGTCTGGCGTTGTGAACGCCTCGGTCGGCGCGCCGTCCGCGTTTGCCGTCGGTGCCGAGCTCGAACCCGCGCTGCGGCTCGCGCAAGCGTTGAGCGAGAACGCCGATCTGGTCGGTCGGGAGGTCGCCGGACTCGGCCCCTTGGAGAACGAGCGGGCGTTGTTCTTCGTGCTGTCCGCCTACGACCTGGCCGCCGAGATGTGGTTCCAGAAGGGCGATCCCTCGGCGCCCGTGCTGACCAACTGGGAACACCCATGGCGCAAGTACGGCGGGGACAACCCGACCACCACCTACCTCAGCGCCCCCGTCTCACCGGATCGGCAATACCGGCTGCGCGGGCCGATCGGCAACGCCGTCTACGCCGGAGTTCAGGTCTACACCAAAGGGCCCGGCTACAACGCGCCGTCCGCCAACATCTCCGACACCGCGCTCGTCGGCGAGCGGCCGGAATCGACCTGCTCATCGGTGGACGCGAGCCCGGCGACGGCCGCCCTGGCTCCCGCTGGTCGATGGCGACTACCTGGTCATGGTGCGGCTCTACCACGACACGTTCCCGATCGCGCCCCCGCCGTTTCGCTGTCGAGCATCGACGCTCCGGGCGGTGCGGGGCGGCCCTGGAGCGCGCGGCCGTCACCGCCGAGGCGTTCTTCCGGGAGGCAGTCCTGTCCACGATGGCGTCACCGAGGTGCTACGGGCAGCCGGGGTCAACCGCTACCCGCCCCCCGGTGCCCCGGTTAAGGCACCGCGCTACACCGGCGCGCTGTTCCCCACCCTCGACAACGTCTACGACGGGTTCTATCGCCGGCCTCGGCCCCGGACAAGCCCTGCGGCTGCGGGGCAGGCCGCCCACCGCACGGTTCTCGTCGTTCGTCTTCTACGACCGATGGTTCAACACCCCTGACATCCCCGCCCACCGCTGCTTCCTCACCGGATCCGACCTCGAACTCAACCCCGACGGCACCTACGAAGTCATCCTGGGCCCCGATCCCGGACACCCCAACTGGATCGACACCGCCGGCCTGACCGAAGGGATCTTCGCCATCCGCTACCTGCTGCCCCAGCAGCGCGACCTTCCCGATCGCCGAGGTGATCACGCCTCGGATCGACCCGGAACACCCAACCCCTCCCGCGAGCGTCGCCAGGAGCTGACACGGCTCATGAGGCGAATCCAGAATGAAGGCGATCGGCTTTTCGAACGGGTGTTGACGCCCGGCTTGCTGCCTTCGCAAGAGATCCCTTTCTTGGTCGACGCTGCGATTCCCCCGCGGGTATGGCGCTCACAGCTACGCATAGTCGCGCATGACCCCGTCGGTATAGCCGCGCTTCGCACTCTCACCCCTATACGTCAGGCGAGGACGCCCGTCGGGGTAGCGGTACCGCTTGCGGGCTGCCGGCTGTCCTCCTCGAGCACTGTCTGCGGCGGCACCTAGGTGCACAAGCAGCGCGCGATCTTACGAGACCGGGGTGGGGGAGACCCGGCGCGGCGGCGACGGTTAGAGGCGCTGAACGGGTGGACGTGGACACCGTGTCGAGACGCCGCTAGGGCGGCCCTGGAGCTTATTCGTGGGCGTCGCGGCCCCGCACCGCGGCTGTTTCATCCCTACTTTGTCTCGTTGCGGTCGCGGGCGGTTCGAGCAAGACAGAGACTCTGCCCTAGTCGACAACGCCGACGAGATCCTCACCTGTCGCGGGAGTACCTCGGTTCATCGCAAGGCAACGGCATGGCTGTCTGTGCTAAACCAGGTCGCGCACCGGATGGCACGCGGATGGCACATGCCCTACAGCCCGCCACAAAATAGCCCTCTGAACTGAGTCGATGTTTGCGCCCCGGCAGGAATCGAACCTGCGACCTAGGGATTAGAAGGCCCTTGCTCTATCCGACTGAGCTACGGAGGCAGCGCGTGGGTAAGTGTAGTCAAAGGAGTTAGCCAGAACCGGGCACCGCGGGTCATTGCGGTTCCGTGACGCCGCTGGAATGGCTGAGCTACCTAGCTCGTGTCGAATTCGGCAGCCGTGTGGCCTGCGGTGATGCGATCGACGGCGGGACCGGCGCGCGAAATCCCGTTTGGCCCGACGGTAATTGGCTATGGTGTGACCGGCGGCACACCCGCCGGCCCTGCGGGCCGCCTCCAACCGGGCAAATGCCTTAGGTTGGCTAAGCGTCAGGAGTCCGAGCGCGCATGAGCAGTCCGATCGAGCAGGTCACCGCGTGTTGTACCCGGGCTTTCCACACCGGCTCCCTGCTTCTGCGCGGCACGCCCGCGGCCGCCGGCTGGATACTCGGCTGGCTCTCCGCCGAATTCGCCCCGCACGTGCTCACCGGACACGCACTGTCCGTCATCCCGTCACCGCTGGAGAAGATCGCCTCCGCACTGGCCGTCCAACGTGCCGACGCGGTGCTCGACTCGGCGCTGCGCGACACCTTCGGTGAGCGCTACGCCGACGCCGTGCACCATCCGCTGGAGCCCTACTCGGCACGCCGGCCCAACCCTGCCGCGGCGCTGGAGGCCTTCCGGCACCGTCGCCGCTACGCCGAGAAGACCATCAACATCCCGTACGGGCCGAACGGCCACAGCCACCACCTCGACGTCTGGCGCCGCCCCGACCTACCCGAGGGCCACCGGGCGCCGGTGCTCATCCAGGTTCCGGGCGGTGGATGGTCGGTCAACGACAAACGCGGCCAGGGCTATCCGTTGATGAGCCGGATGACCGAACTCGGCTGGATCTGCGTCTCGATCAACTACAGCCGAAGCCCGCGCAATGCCTGGCCGGCGCACATCGTCGACGTCAAGCGCGCCATCGCGTGGGTGCGGGCCAACATCGCCGAGTACGGCGGCGACCCGGACTTCATCGCGATCACCGGCGGATCCGCGGGCGGGCACCTGTGCTCGCTGGCCGCCCTGAGCGCCGGCGACCAGCGGCTGCAACCCGGCTTCGAGGACGCCGACACCAGTGTCCAGGCCGCCGCGCCGTACTACGGCGTCTACGACCTGACCAACGTCGAGAACATGCACGGCCTGATGATGCCGCTGCTCGAACACGTCGTGATGCAGCGCCGCCTGGCCGACGATCCTCAGCTGTTCCGCGACGCGTCGCCGATGTTCCGCATCCACCGTCAGGCGCCGCCGTTCTTCGTGCTGCACGGCGAGAACGACGCCGTGGTGCCCAGCGCGCAGGCCCGCGAATTCTGCGCCGCCCTGCGCGCGTCCGGCGCGCGCTCGGTGTCCTACGCCGAACTGCCCAAAGCCCACCACGCGTTCGACACCATCGCGACTCTGCGGTGCCAGCTGGCGTCCGAGGCCGTCGCAGCCTTCCTCGGCATCGTCTACGGCCGTCACGTCGCCGCCCGCAAGCGGGCCAGGCGGGTGGCCGTCAGCTCGGCGAGCTGAGGTGGTGAAGGCCCGTTGGAAACCTTGTTGACCAAGCTGCGCCAGCTGCTGAAGTACGAGGTCAGCATCGAGACGCTGATCGAAGTCGCGATGTGGCTGGCCATCCCTTACCTGCTCATCGGGCTGACGTGGGCCTTCTTCCACGTCGGGGTGGTCGAGCAGTTGCAGGACCAGCTGACCAAGATCCTGCCGGCCGGCGCCGAAGTCGCCTCCTACGTCGCCGCCGCGCTGCTGTGGCCGGTGCTCGTGCTGCTGCCGTCGCTCTGCACGGTCTGACGGCCCAGGCCGACCCGGGGTGCGGGTCGTGTCGGACGGCAACCAATCGCCTCCCGTCGGCGTCGCCCGCCGACTAGCGTGGTGCCGGTGTGTCGTGTGAGATGGCGGCCGGCCTTGCCGGCGTCGATGAGGAGGGATCGATGAGCCGACCTGTCGATGCGAACGGTATGCCATCCGAACTCGGGCCCCTCGACATGCTGCTGCATCGCGGCGAAGCCAACCCGCGGACCCGTTCGGGCATCATGGCCCTGGAAATTCTCGACACGCACCCCGGACTGGGAGCGCTTCCGGGCCGGTTTCGACAACGCCTCCCGCAAGGTCCTGCGGCTGCGCCAGCGCGTCGTCGTGCCGACCCTGCCGACCGCGCCGCCGCGCTGGGTGGTCGACCCCGACTTCAACCTCGACTTCCACGTGCGCCGGGTCCGGGTTCCCGAACCCGGCACCCTTCGCCAGGTGCTCGACCTGGCCGAGGTGAGCCTGCAGTCGCCGCTGGACATCTCCCGGCCGCTGTGGACGGCCACTTTGGTGGAAGGGCTGGAGGGCGGGAAGGCCGCCACCCTGCTGCACCTGAGTCACGCCGTCACCGACGGGGTCGGCGCGGCCGCCATGTTCGCCGAGATCTACGACCTGGAGCGGGAGCCACCGTCGCGGCCCGCTCCGCCGATGCCGGTGCCGCAGGATCTCACCCCGAACGACCTCATGCGCGAGGGCCTCAACCAGCTGCCCGGGGCGATCGTCGGCGACGTGCTCGGCGCGGTGTCCGGGGGACTGTCGGTCATCGGCCGGGTGGTCCGCAGCCCGGGTACGGCCGTGTTCGACGCCGTCGACTTCGCCCGGTCCGGACGCCGGGTGATGGGCCGTGCGGCCGAGCCGTCCCCGCTGCTGCGGCGCCGGAGCCTGTCCTCGCGCAGCGAGGCCATCGAGATGAAGCTGGCCGATCTGCGCTCGGCCGCGCACGCGGCGGGCGGCTCGATCAACGACGCCTACCTGGCGGGGCTGTGCGGAGCTCTTCGGCTCTACCACGAGGCGCTCGGCGTCCCGGTCAACAGCCTGCCGATGGCCGTGCCGGTGAGCCTGCGCGCCGAGGCCGATCCGGCCGGCGGCAACCGGTTCGCGGGGGTCAACCTGGCGGCGCCGATCGGTGTCGCCGACGCGGCGCTGCGTATCCAGAAGATCCGCAAGCAGATGACCTCTCGACGCGAGGAGGCGGCCATCGACCTGATCGGCTCGGTTGCGCCGGTGCTCAGCCTGCTGCCCGACGCCGTGCTCGAGGCGATGAGCGGATCGGTGATCGCCTCCGACGTCCAGGCCTCCAACGTGCCCGGTCTACTCCGGTGACACCTTCATCGCGGGCGCGAAAGTGTTGCGGCAGTACGGCCTTGGGCCGCTTCCCGGTGTCGCGATGATGGTGGTCCTGATCTCCCGTGGCGGTTACGCAACGGTCACCACGCGCTACGACCGGGCGGCGATCACCAACGAGGAACTGTTCGCGCAGTGCCTGCGGCGCGGATTCGACGAGGTGCTCGCCCTGGCCGGTGAT
The DNA here is from genome assembly GCA_963786695.1 of uncultured Actinomycetota bacterium. GTDB lineage: Bacteria > Actinomycetota > Actinomycetes > Mycobacteriales > Mycobacteriaceae > Mycobacterium. The sequence goes on along the minus strand of CAWBAL010000057.1, from coordinate 553,295 downwards.
CCGCCGCCGCGGGTGGTGCCGTCGTCGTTCCCGGACCCGGTGCGAGGACTCCACGCAACGCAGGCGCGAACGGATCGGTGGCCTATTCATGAGCGAGAAGAACATGCGACTGCCCGGCTCGGTTGCCGAGGTGATGGCCAGCCCGCCGGGTCCGAAGATCGGGGCGTTCTTCGATCTCGACGGCACGCTGGTGGCCGGCTTCACCGCGGTGATCCTCACCCAGGAGCGGTTCCGCAGCCGCGACATGGGCATCGGCGAGCTGATCACCATGATCGCCGCCGGCCTCAACCACCAGCTGGGCCGGCTGGAGTTCGAGGAGCTGATCACCAAGGCCTCGCAGGCGCTGCGCGGTCGAGCGCTGTCCGACCTGCACGAGATCGGTGAGCGGCTGTTCATCCAGAAGATCGAGAAGCGGATCTATCCCGAGATGCGCGAGCTGGTGCACGCGCACATGGAACGCGGTCACACCGTGGTGCTCAGCTCGTCGGCGCTGACCCTGCAGGTCGAGCCGGTGGCCCAGTTCCTGGGCATCGAGAACACGCTGACCAACAAGTTCGAGGTCGACGAGGACGACGTGCTGACCGGCGAGGTGGTCCGCCCCATCCTGTGGGGTCCCGGTAAGGCCAACGCGGTGCAGAAGTTCGCCGCCGACAACGACATCGACCTCAAGCACTCCTACTTCTACGCCGACGGCGACGAGGACGTCGCGCTGATGTATCTGGTCGGCAACCCCAGGCCGACCAACCCCGAAGGCAAGATGGCCGCGGTGGCGCGCCGGCGCGGCTGGCCGATCCTGGAGTTCAGCAGTCGCGGCGGCGGCGGATTGCTGGGCCAGGTGCGCACCCTGCTCGGCGTCGGCGTCGCTGTTTCCCGCCGCGACGGGCGCGATCGGCTGGGGTCTGCTGACCCGCAGCAGGCGCCGCGGCGTGAACTTCTTCACCACCGCGTTCCCGAATCTGCTGCTGGCCGCCAACGGTGTGAATCTCAACGTGCTCGGTGCGGAGAACCTCACCAAGAAGCGACCGGCGGTGTTCATCTTCAACCACCGCAACAACTTCGACCCCGTCATCTCGGCGGCCCTGATCAAGGACAACTGGACCGGGGTGGGCAAGAAGGAACTCCAGAGCGACCCGGTGATCGGCACGTTGGGCAAGCTGGTCGACACCGTGTTCATCGACCGCGACGACCCGAAGTCGGCGATCGAGTCGCTGCAGCACGTCGAGGATCTCGTCGAGAAGGGCCTGTCGATCCTGATCGCGCCGGAAGGCACCCGGTTGGACACCCGCACCGTCGGCCCGTTCAAGAAGGGCCCGTTCCGGCTGGCGATGGCCGCCGGTGTCCCGATCGTGCCGATCGTCATCCGCAACGCCGAGGTGATCGCGCCGCGGGACTCCTCCACGATGAACCCGGGAACCGTGGATGTCGTTGTCTACCCGCCGATTTCGGTGGAGGACTGGACTTTGGACGACCTGTCCGAGCGGATCGCCGGCGGTGCGGCAGCTCTACCTCGACACCCTGAAGGACTGGCCCGAGGGCAAGGTTCCGGTGCACCCGCTGTACAAGAAGGCGCCCGCGCAAGAAGGCGCCCGCCAAGAAGGCGCCGGCCAAGAAGGCCGCCGCCAAGAAGGCGCCCGCCAAGAAGGTGGCCGCGAAGAAGACCCCGGCCAAGAAGACCCCGGCCAAGAAGACTGAGCCACCGACTGTCAGGGGCCGACGATGACCGCCTCAGATCACCTCGCCGACTTCAGCACCACCGACGACGCGCTGGTGCTGGCCTCGGTGTCGTCGAAGGCCGAGTTCGAACTGCTCAACGACTGGCTGCATGCCCAGCGCCGCGCGCACCCCGACACCAAGGTCGAGGTGCTGCAGCTGCCCGCCGGGGACCCGCCGGCCGCGGTGGTGGCCCAACTCGTCGAGGAACTCGGAACCGGCGAGGACCGGCTGGTGGTTCCGGTGCGGGTGTTCTGGGTCCCTGGCGGACTGCCCACCCGGGTCAAGGTCGTCGGCCTGATCTCCGGACGCGACACCTACCGTCCGCCAGAGTTCCTGCAGCGCAGCATCCTTCGCAAGGATCCGTCCCGCGCCCGCATCGTCGCCGGCGAGCCGGCCAAGGTCTCCGAGCTGCGTCAGCAGTGGCAGGACAACACCGTCGGCGACAGCCCCCGCGACTTCGCCCGCTTCGTGCTGCGCCGCGCGGCGCTGGCCATCGAGCGGATGGAACTGCGGCTGCTCGGACCGGAATACAAGTCGCCGCAACTGATCACCGACGAGCTGATGGCGTCCTCGAAGTTCATGGAGGGCCTGGAGAAGATCCCCGGCGCCAGCCCCGTCAAGGCCGAGGAGATGCTCAACGAGCTGGCCACCGGCTGGAGCAGGTTCTCGGTGGACCTGATCCCCAACCTCGGGCGGGCCATCTTCAGCAGGGGATTCGACCCCCGGATCGACTACGACGCAGTCGAAATCGAGTCGATGCGACGTTCGCTGGAGGACCACCCCGCGGTGCTGCTGTTCTCGCACCGGTCCTACCTCGACGGCGTCATCGTCCCGGTGGCGATGCAGGAGAACAAGCTGCCCCCGGTGCACACGTTCGCCGGGATCAACCTGTCATTCGGCTTCATGGGCCCGCTGATGCGCCGCTCGGGTGTCATCTTCCTGCGCCGCAAGCTCGACGATCCGCTCTACAAGTACGTGCTGCGCCAGTTCGTCGGCTTCATCGTGCAGAAGCGGTTCAACCTGAGCTGGTCGATCGAGGGCACCCGCTCACGCACCGGAAAGATGTTGCCGCCCAAGCTCGGTCTGCTCAGCTACGTCGCCGACGCCTACCTCGACGGCCAGAGCGACGACATCCTGCTGCAGCCGGTGTCGATCAGCTTCGACCAGCTTCACGAGACCGCCGAGTACGCCGCCTACGCCCGCGGCGGGGAGAAGACCCCCGAGGGTGCGGAGTGGCTGTACAAGTTCATCAAGGCCCAGGGCGAACGCAACTACGGCAAGATCTACGTCCGCTTCCCCGAGGCCGTGTCGATGCGCCAGTACCTCGGCGAGCCGGGCGGCCAGATGGCCGAGGACTCGGCAGCCAAACGGCTTGCGATGCAGAAGATGGCATTCGAGGTGGCCTGGCGCATCCTGCGCGGCGACGCCCATCAACGCCACCGGCCTGGTCTCGGCGCTGCTGCTGACGACCCGCGGCCGTGCGCTGACGCTCACCCAGCTGCACCACACGCTGCAGGACTCGCTGGACTATCTGGAACGCAAGCAGACCCCAGTCACCAACAGCGCCTTGCGACTTCGCACTCCCGACGGTGTCCGCGCGGCCGTCGACGCGCTGTCCAACGGACACCCGGTGACCCGGGTGGACGGCGGCCACGAACCGGTGTGGCGGATCGCGCCCGAACACGAGCACGAGGCCGCGTTCTATCGCAACACGATCATTCACGCCTTCCTGGAGACCTCGATCGTCGAACTGGCACTGGCCCATGCCGGCCGGGCGCCCGACGGTGACCGGGTGGCGGTGTTCTGGGACCAGGCGATGCGCCTGCGCGATCTGCTGAAGTTCGACTTCTACTTCGCCGACTCCGCGTCCTTCCGCGAGCACGTGGCCGAGGAGTTGGCGTGGCACGACAGCTGGGAGATCCACGTCGCCGCCGGCGGTGAGGCCGTCGACAACCTGTTGCGCGCCAAGCAGCCGCTGATGGCGCACGCGATGCTGCGCCCGTTCCTGGAGGCCTACGAGATCGTCGCCGACGTGCTGTGCGACGCGCCTGCCGAGATCGGGGAGAAGGAGCTGTCCAAGATCGCCCTCGGTGTCGGCGCCCAGTACGCCGCGCAGGGCAAGGTCCGCAGCAATGAATCGGTGTCGGCGCTGCTGTTCGCCACCGCCAGGCAGGTGGCGGCCGACCAGCACCTGTTGGAGCAGGCACCCGACCTCCGAGAACGGCGCCAGGCATTCCTGCGCGAGCTGCGCGGCATTCTGGCCGACATGGACCGCGTCAACGAGCTGTCCACCGAGCAGTTCTACGCCCGCGAGGTGCAATTACGCGAACAGGCCGGCTGACCATACGCTGAACGTATGACCACGACCACCGACGTTCGACGCACCGCGGTGTGGCCGGTGTTGTCCGTGGTGGCGTTGCTGGCCGGTATCACCGCCGCCGGCATCGGGGCGCTGTCGTTGGCCGATGCGCTGGCGGCCACCGGGCTGCCCGACCCGGGACCGGTGACGACGCTGGGGCTGCCGTTCGTGCGGGCGGCGGGGGAGATCGCCGGTGTGCTCGCGGTCGGCGCGTTCCTGTTCGCGGCGTTCTTCGCACCGCCCCAGGAGAACGGGGTGCTCGACGTCGCGGGCTATCGCGCGTTGCGGCTGGGCACCGAGGCCTCCGGAGTGTGGACGGTGTGCGCGGCGCTGCTGGTCCCGCTGACCATCTCCGATGTGTCGGGGCAGCCGTTGCGTGACCATCTCAACCCGGTGCAGCTGTGGTCGGTGGCCGGCCTGGTCGACACCGCGAACGCCTGGCGCTGGACGGCGTTCCTGGCGCTGATCGTCACTGCCGCCAGTGTGTCGGTGCTGCGCTGGGGCTGGACCCCGTGGCTGCTGGGCGGGTCGCTGCTCACCCTGGTCCCGCTCGGGCTCACCGGGCACTCGTCGGCGGGCGGCGCTCACGACCTGGCGACCAACAGCCTGCTGATCCATCTGCTCGCCGGCGCGCTGTGGGCAGGCGGCCTGCTGGCGCTGCTGGCGCACGCCCTGCGCGGCGGCGAACACGCCGACCTTGCGGCACGGCGCTTTTCGGCCGTGGCGCTGTGGTGTTTCGTCGCGATGGCGTTCTCCGGTGTGATCAACGCCTTCATCCGGATTCGGTTCTCCGACCTGTTCACCACCGAGTACGGGCTGCTGATCGTGGCCAAGATCGTCGCGCTGACGGCCTTGGCGGTGATCGGGTGGCGGCAACGACGCAGCGCGGTGACCGCGCTCGCAGGCCGACCCGCAGGCGCGCGGGCCGCTGATCCGGCTGGCGACGATCGAGGCGCTGGTGTTCGGACTGACGTTCGGCATCGCCGTCGGCCTGGGCCGCACACCGCCACCGCCGCCGGTGAACGTCAACCCGTCGACCACCGAGGTGGCGATCGGGTACGACCTCGTCGGCCCGCCGACGCTGGCCCGCCTGCTGTTCGACTGGCGGTTCGACCTGGTCTTCGGCACGGCCGCGATCGTGTTCGCCGCGGTGTACGTGGCCGGTGTGATCAGGCTGCACCGGCGCGGCGACCCGTGGCCGGTGGGGCGGACCGTCGCCTGGCTGCTGGGCTGCGCGGTGCTGCTGTTCACCACCTCGTCGGGGCTGGGCCGGTACATGCCGGCGATGTTCAGCATGCACATGACCGCTCACATGCTGCTGTCGATGCTGACCCCGATCCTGCTGGTGCTGGGCGCGCCGGTGACGCTGGCGCTGCGGGCGCTGCCGTCGGCGGGCAAGGGCAATCCGCCGGGGCCGCGTGAGTGGCTGCTCGACGGGCTGCACAGCCGCTGGTCGCGGTTCTTCACCCACCCGGTCGTGGCCACGGTGATGTTCGTCGTCGGCTTCTACGCGCTGTACTTCGGCGGCATCTTCGACTCCGCGGTCAGCCACCACGGTGCGCATGTCCTGATGAACCTGCACTTCCTGATGAGCGGCTACCTGTTCTACTGGGTGGTCATCGGGGTGGACCCGGCCCCGCGGCAGCTGCCGCCGGTGGCCAAGATCGCGATGGTGTTCGCCACGTTGCCGCTGCACGCGTTCTTCGGCGTGGTGATGATGGGCCAGAAGCAGGTGCTGGGCGAAAGTTTCTACCGCTCACTGGAGTTGAGCTGGCACACCGACCTGCTGGGCGATCAGCACCTCGGCGGGTCGATCGCGTGGGCCGCGGGTGAGGTGCCGCTCATGGTGGTCATGGTGGCGCTGCTGGTGCAGTGGAGCCGAAGCGACCGGCGCACGGCCAAGCGGCTGGACCGCGCCGCCGACCGCGATCACGACGCGGACCTGGCGGCCTACAACGCGATGCTGGCCGAGTTGGCCCGCCGCGACGCCGGCGGCGTCAACCGCTGAGATCATCCACAGTCCGCACTTCATCCACAGCCGCTGACCGGCTGGTCGCGGCGCGGACGGCGATGTCGGTGGCTCGCGGCTGACTGAGTGGGCAATGGATCGCTCTGGATTGAAAGGACCACAGCCATGTTCGAAACCCATCTGACCGTCGTCGGCCGCATCGTGACCGACCTTCGCCGCAGGATCGTCAACAACCAGGAGCTGATCAGCTTCCGGGTGGCCAGCAACTCCCGTCGCCGCAACGGCGAAGGCACCTGGGAGCCGGGCAACTCGCTGTTCATCACGGTCAACTGCTGGGGCAAGCTGGTCACCGGTGTCGGCGCCGCCCTCTACAAGGGCGCCCCGGTGATCGTCGTCGGAGACGTCTTCACCAGCGAGTACGAGGACAAGGACGGACTGCGCCGGTCGTCGTTGGAGATGCGCGCCACCGCCGTCGGGCCGGACCTGTCCCGGGCCATCGTGCGGATCGAGCAGCCCCAGCCGAAGCCGGCCGAGGTGGTCGTTGCGGAGCCCGAGGCCGAGGAGCCCGACGAGGCGCAGGAGGCCGAGGAGACGACTGACCTGGCGCTGTCGGCCTGACGGGCTGGCGGCCGCGCCGGGGAGACCCAGCGCGGCCGCCAGGCGCCCACCACGCGACGCCTAGGATGGTCGCGAGCAATAACGCAAAAGACGGAAGGCGACACCGCGGCAATGGCGGAATTCATCTACACGATGCAGAAGGTCCGCAAGGCCCACGGCGACAAGGTCATCCTCGACGACGTCACGCTGAGCTTCCTGCCCGGAGCCAAGATCGGCGTCGTGGGCCCCAACGGGGCCGGCAAGTCCAGCGTCCTGCGGATCATGGCCGGCCTGGACCAGCCCAACAACGGCGACGCGTTCCTGGCCGGCGGCGCCACGGTGGGCATCCTCATGCAGGAGCCCAAGCTCGACGAGACCAAGACAGTCCGCGAGAACGTCGAAGAGGGCGTGGCGATCAAGGCCAAGCTCAACCGGTACAACGAGGTCGCCGAGCTGATGGCCACCGACTACACCGACGAGCTGATGGACGAGATGGGCAAGCTCCAGGAGGAGCTCGACGCGGCCGACGCCTGGGACATCGACTCGCAGCTCGAACAGGCGATGGACGCGCTGCGCTGCCCGCCGCCCGACGAGCCGGTGACGCACCTGTCCGGCGGCGAGAAGCGCCGGGTGGCCCTGTGCAAGCTGCTGCTGAGCAAGCCCGACCTGCTGCTGCTCGACGAGCCGACCAACCACCTCGACGCCGAGAGCGTGCTGTGGCTCGAACAGCACCTGGCGGCCTACCAGGGCGCCATCCTGGCGGTCACCCACGACCGCTACTTCCTGGACAACGTCGCCGAGTGGATCCTCGAACTCGACCGGGGCCGTGCCTACCCCTACGAGGGCAACTACTCGACCTATCTGGAGAAGAAGGCCGAACGCCTCGAGGTGCAGGGCAAGAAGGACCAGAAGCTGCAGAGGCGGCTCAAAGACGAGCTGGCCTGGGTGCGCTCCGGCGCCAAGGCCCGCCAGGCCAAGAACAAGGCCCGGCTCGGGCGCTACGAGGAGATGGCCGCCGAAGCCGAGAAGACCCGCAAGCTCGACTTCGAGGAGATCCAGATCCCGGCTCCGCCGCGGCTGGGCAATCTCGTGGTCGAGGTCGAGCACCTGGACAAGGGGTACGACGGTCGCGTCCTGATCAAGGACCTGTCGTTCACCCTGCCGCGCAACGGCATCGTCGGCGTGATCGGGCCCAACGGCGTCGGCAAGACCACGCTGTTCAAGACGATCGTCGGGCTGGAGCAGCCCGACAGCGGCAACGTGCGGGTCGGTGAGACCGTCAAGCTGAGCTACGTCGACCAGAACCGCGGCGGCATCGACCCGAACAAGAACGTCTGGCAGGTCGTCTCCGACGGCCTGGACTACATCGAGGTCGGCCAGAACGAGATCCCGTCGCGGGCGTACGTCTCGGCGTTCGGGTTCAAGGGCCCCGACCAGCAGAAGCCGGCCGGCGTGCTCTCCGGTGGCGAGCGCAACCGGCTGAACCTGGCGCTGACCCTCAAGGAGGGCGGCAACCTGATCCTGCTCGACGAGCCGACCAACGACCTGGACGTCGAGACCCTCGGCTCGCTGGAGAACGCGCTGGAGAACTTCCCCGGCTGCGCGGTGGTGATCTCCCACGACCGCTGGTTCCTGGACCGCACCTGCACGCACATCCTGGCGTGGGAGGGCGACGACGACAACGAGGCGAAGTGGTTCTGGTTCGAGGGCAACTTCGGCGCTTACGAGGAGAACAAGGTCGAGAGATTGGGAGCTGATGCGGCTCGTCCGCACAGGGTGACCCACCGCAGGCTCACACGCGACTAATGTGATCGGCTGCGGACCAGCGTGGGTTCGCAAGCTGATCAGGAGCGGCACGGTATGACGGTTGACCCCAGAACTACCAGCCTCGACTTGCCGGTCGAGTGGACCCATCTCAGCCAGGACGCTGTCGACGCGATGAACGCGGCGATGGGTGCGGCCTACCTGGCCACCTATCGAGGGCCACACGGCGGTGCGCCGGACATCGACGCCGCCGACACCGGGCCGCTGATCCAGGTGACGACCGAGCCGATGGTCCCACCGGCGCTGATCGCCGCGCAGGAGCGGCTCGCGCACGGTAGGCCCGCCGGTGAGACGCTGGTCGCCGTCTACTCCAGTGACGACCCCGGTGGGTTCGGGCCGGCGCTGCAGATCGTCACCGACCAGGCCACCATGCTGCTGGACTCCGTCACGGTGCTGCTGCATCGGCTCGGCGTCGCCTACGTGGCGCTGATGAACCCGGTGTTCCGGGTGCGGCGCAGTCCCGTCCGGCGAGCTGCTGGACGTGCAACCGCAGTCGGCCGGCGCCGGCGCGGGCGACGGCATTGACGAGTCCTGGATCCACGTGCAGCTGGCACGCTCGGTCAACCGCAAGGCGCTGGCCGAGGCGCAGCGGCTGCTGCCGATGGTCGTCGCCGACGCGCGACAGGTGGCCGTCGACTCGCCCCACCTCAGCGAGGTCCTGCAGAACCTCGCCCGACGAAATGGACACCGACACCGGTGTCCGGTTCGCCGGCCCCGATCGCCAGGACGTGGCCGAGCTGCTGCGGTGGCTGGCCGACGGGCACTTCGTGCTGCTGGGCTCTCAGCTGTGCGCGGTCAGCGACGGCAACGCCACGGTCGAGGAGACAAGCCGACTCGGCGTCGCGCGACTGCGCACCGAGGTGCTGCCCGAGCTGACCGAGCCGGGCGACCTGCTGGTGCTCGCGCAGGCGACCATGCCCAGCTTCCTGCGCTACGGGGCGTATCCCTACATCGTGGTGATCCGCGAGACCAGGCCGACAGGCGACGTCGAGCACCGCTTCGTCGGTCTGTTCACCGTGGCGGCGACGAGCGCCAACGTGCTCGACATCCCGCTGATCTCGCGGCGAGCCCGCGAGGTGCTGACCATGTCGCAGGACGACCCCAGCCACCCCGGCCAGCTGATGCTGGACATCCTCCAGACCATCCCGCGCTCGGAGCTGTTCGGGCTGACCGCCGAGCAGATGTTCGCGATGGCCACCGCCGTCGTCGAACTCGGCTCGCGCCGGCGGGCGCTGCTGTTCCTGCGCGCCGACCAGCTCGGGCACTTCGTGTCCAGCCTGGTCTACCTGCCCCGCGACCGCTACACCACGGTGGTCCGGCTGGCCATGCAGGACATCCTGGTCCGCGAGTTCGGCGGACTGAGCATCGACTACACCGCCCGGGTCAGCGAATCACCTTGGGCGGTGGTGCATTTCACGGTGCGGCTGCCCGACTCGTCCACCCGCCAGTCGATCGACACCACCGAGGCGAACCGCGTCCGCGTGCAGGAGCTGCTCACCGAGGCGCTGCGCACCTGGGGCGACCGGCTGATCGGCGCGGCCAGGACCGGGTCGATCGACCAGTCGATGGCCGAGCACTACGCCGACGCCCTGCCCGAGGAGTTCAAGCAGGTCGTCAAACCGTTCGAGGCGATCACCGACATCGGTTACATCGAAGCGCTGCAGGAGAACTCGGTCAAACTCCAGTTCGAGCAGGGCGACGAGGGTCGCGACGCCTTCCTCACCTGGTACCTCGGCGGCTCGACCGCCTCGCTGAGCCACCTGCTTCCGATGCTGCAGTGCATGGGTGTGCTGGTGCTCGAGGAGCGGCCGTTCACCGTCGTCCGTCCCGATGGGCTGAAAGTCTGGATCTACCAGTTCAAGATCCGGCCCGATGCGTCGATGCCGGACATCGGCGCCGCAGGAGTGGGACGCCACCGCGCAACGGTTCGCCGACGCGGTGACCGCGATCTGGCACGGCCGGGCCGAGATCGACCGGTTCAACGAGTTGGTGCTGCGGGCCGGCCTGACCTGGCAGCAGGTCGCGGTGCTGCGCGCCTACGCAAAGTACCTGCGCCAGTCGGCTTTTCCCTACAGCCAGGCGCACATCGAGTCGGTCCTCAACGAAAACTCCGGCACCGCGCGGTCATTGGTGGCGCTCTTCGAGGCGATGTTCGATCCCGAGTCGGCGGAGAAGGGCCTCGACGCCCAGGCCGCCGCGACCGCGGTGACGGCCGACATCGACGCGCTGGTCAGCCTGGACACCGACCGGGTGCTGCGGGCATTCGCCTCGATGATCCAGGCCACGTTGCGTACCAACTACTTCGTCGACGACGAGAACTCGGCGCGCGCCCAGAACGTCCTGTCGGTCAAGCTCAATCCGCAGTTGATCGACGAATTGCCGCTGCCCAGGCCGAAATTCGAGATCTTCGTGTACTCACCGCGGGTCGAGGGTGTGCATCTGCGATTCGGCCACGTCGCGCGCGGCGGCCTGCGCTGGTCGGACCGTCGCGAGGACTTCCGCACCGAGATCCTCGGTCTGGTCAAGGCGCAGGCGGTCAAGAACGCCGTCATCGTCCCCGTCGGCGCCAAGGGTGGCTTCGTCGTCAAGCAGCCGGTGCCGCCGACTGGTGACGCCGCCGCCGACCGGGACAACTTCCGCAACGAGGGTGTGGCCTGCTACCGGCTGTTCATCGCCGGTCTGCTCGACGTCACCGACAACGTCGACCGCGTGGGCGGTCACATCATCACCCCGCCGGGCGTGGTCCGCCGCGACGGCGACGACGCCTACCTGGTGGTCGCCGCCGACAAGGGCACCGCCACCTTCTCCGACATCGCCAACGACGTCGCCAACTCCTACGGCTTCTGGCTCGGCGACGCGTTCGCCTCCGGCGGCTCGGTGGGCTACGACCACAAGGCCATGGGCATCACCGCCAAGGGCGCGTGGGAGGCCGTCAAACGGCACTTCCGCGAGATGGGCGTCGACACCCAGAGCGAGGACTTCACCGTCGTCGGCGTCGGCGACATGAGTGGTGACGTGTTCGGCAACGGGATGCTGCTGTCCCATCACATCCGCCTGATCGCGGCCTTCGACCACCGGCACATCTTCGTCGACCCCGACCCGGATGCCGCCCGCTCGTGGGAGGAGCGGCGGCGGCTGTTCGACCTGCCACGGTCGAGCTGGGAGGACTACGACACCAGCCTGATCAGCGAGGGCGGCGGGGTGTTCAGCCGCCAGCAGAAGTCCATCCCGATCAGCCCGCAGATGTGCGACGCGCTGGGCATCGAGGCCGGCGTCACCGAGATGACGCCCCCCGCCCTGATGCGGACGATCCTGCAGGCGCAGGTGGACCTGCTGTTCAACGGCGGCATCGGCACCTACATCAAGGCCGAGTCGGAATCGGACGCCGACGTCGGCGACCGTGCCAACGACACCATCCGGGTCAACGGAAACCAGGTGCGCGCCAAGGTCGTCGGCGAGGGCGGCAACCTCGGCGTCACCTCGCTGGGCCGGGTCGAGTTCGATCTGTGCGGCGGGCGCATCAACACCGATGCGATGGACAACTCCGCCGGTGTGGACTGCTCCGACCACGAGGTCAACATCAAGATCCTGGTCGACTCGCTGGTCACTGCGGGCAAGGTCAGCGCCGACGAGCGCACCGAGCTGCTGATGTCGATGACCGACGAGGTGGGCACGCTGGTCCTCACCGACAACATCGACCAGAACGACCTGATGGGCACCAGCCGGGCCAACGCCGCCTCGTTGCTCAACGTGCACGCCCGCCAGATCGTCGAACTCGAGGAGCGTCGCGACCTCAACCGCGAACTCGAGGCACTGCCGTCGAACAAGGAGATCCGCCGCCGCCAGGAAGTCGGCATCGGCCTGACCTCCCCGGAGCTCGCGACCCTGATGGCGCACGTCAAGCTGGCGCTCAAAGACGAGGTTCTGGCCAGCGACCTGCCCGACCAGGAGGTGTTCACCTCCCAGCTGCCGCAGTACTTCCCGAGCCAGTTGCGTGACACCTTCGCCGCGGACATCCGCAACCACCAGCTGCGACGCGAGATCGTCACCACGATGCTGGTCAACCACCTCGTCGACACCGGCGGGATCACCTTCGCCTACCGGGTCACCGAGGACGTCGGCGTGGGCTACGTGGACGCGGTGCGCACCTTCGCGGCCACCGACGCCATCTTCGGCATCGGCGAGGTGTGGCGCGCGATCCGCGACAGCCAGTTGCCGGTCAACGTCTCCGACCGGATGACCCTGGATCTGCGCCGTCTGACTCGACCGGGCGTCGCGCTGGCTGTTGAACTACCGCCCGCAGCCGCTGGCGGTCGGGGCCGAGATCAACCGGTTCGCCGCCAAGGTCGCCGCCCTGACCCCGAGGATGCCGGAGTGGCTGCGCGGCGACGACAAGGCGATCGTCGCCAAGGAGGCCGCCGAGTTCACCGCGCACGGCGCCTCTCCGGAGCTGGCGTACAGCGTGGCCACCGGCCTGTACAAGTACAGCCTGCTCGACGTCATCGACATCGCCGACATCGTCGACCGCGATCCCGCCGAGGTGGCCGACACGTACTTCGCGCTGATGGACCACCTGGGCACCGACGGCCTGCTGACCGCGGTGTCCGGACTGCCGCGCGACGACCGCTGGCATGCGCTGGCCCGCCTGGCGATCCGCGACGACATCTACGGTTCACTGCGGGCCCTGTGTTTCGACGTGCTCGCGGTCGGAGAGCCGGACGAGACGGGCGAGCAGAAGATCGCCGAGTGGGAGCACACCAACGGGTCCCGGGTGGAGCGGGCACGCCGCACGCTGGCGGAGATCTACGCCGATGACGAACGGGATCTGGCGACGCTGTCGGTCGCGGCCCGCCAGATCCGCAGCATGACCCGAACGACCGGAACAGGAACAAGTGGCTAGCGGATTCACCACCGGCGTGCATGTGCGCTGGTCCGATATCGACATGTACCAGCACATCAACCACGCCACCATGGTGACGATCCTGGAGGAGGCGCGTGTCGACTTCCTGCGGGAACCGTTCGCCGACGACATCGCCACCATCGGTCTGCTCATCCACGAAGTGCAGGTGCTCTACAAAGGTCAACTGCGCCTTGCTGATTCGCCGTTGCAGGTGACGATGTGGACCAAGCGACTGCGCGCAGTGGACTTCACTCTGGGCTACGAGGTCCGCTCGGTGGGTGCGGCCGCCGACTCGCGCCCGTCGGTGATCGCCGAGACGCAACTCGCCGCGGTGCACATCGAGGAGCAGCGCCTGGTCCGGCTCTCGCCGACGCATCGGGAGTACCTGCAGCGTTACCAGCGATGAGCGGCCAGCTCGTCATCCCCGAGGCGGTCCAGCGAAACGACCTGGCCGCCTTCGCCGAGCGCGCGCTGCGACTCGATGACGCAGCGGTGATCCGGCTGCGCCGGCGCACTGACGGACTGGTGGCGGCCTGGGTCAGTACCGGTTTCGACGTGCTGGCTGTCCGGGTGGTGGCGGGCCACCTCGGAGTCGCCGACTTATCCTGCGGCGCAGATCAATTGGTGCGCGGCCTGCGTGGCGCCGACGCCTCCGGCCACGTCGACCCCGGCTATCCGATGGACTCCGCATGGCGGGGTGTGCTTCCGCCGGACACCGGATTCACCCACCTCGACGACGTTCCGGCCGCGGTGCTCGTCGACCTGGCCCGCCGTGGCGCGGACCTGGCCCGCGACCACGGCAGCGCGCACGGGCCGCCGGCCTCGCTGCTGGACCAGGACGTGCTGCAGGTCAGTTCCGGCGACACTGCGGTCGCGTGTACCGATGCGCTGCGTGTTCGCCCTGACCGCAATGGGTTTCGTGCCGGAGTCACCGTCGGCAGAGGAGATCGTGCGGGTGCGGGTTCTGCCGGCCTGGCTGCGGATCGACGCCCGCTTCGGCTCGGTGTTCCGGCGGCGCGGCGATCCTGCTCTGGTGCTGCGGTGATGGCGCGGGCGTGCACCGCGACGTGAAGATCGGGGCTGCGATGGCTGAGACACAATCCGACGGGCTGCCGTTCTGGCAGAGCCCGGCGGCACGACTGCTGGCCGGCGGCGCCGTCGGTGCGGGGGTGGCGGCCGCGCTGTGGCATCGCAACGGGGTGTTGGCGTTGCTCGGCGGATGGTCCGCGCTTGCCCTGATCTTCACCGGCTGGACATGGATCCTGTTGTGGCGGTTCACGCCGGACGAGACGCGAGCAGCACGCCCATGACGAGGAGCCTCGTCGGCTCTGGGTGGTCGCGGGTCTCATTCTGGTCGGAGCAGTGGCCAGCCTGGCCGGAGTCACTCCTCCTGCTCGAGAGACGGCCGTCAATGGGCCGGGCTTGCGCATCGGCAGCGTCGTGCTGTCCTGGTTCACCATCCACACGCTCTATGCGCTGATCTACGCCAAGCACTTCTACGATCCACGACACCGGGGCGGAATTGACTTCAACAGCCCGACAGGGCCATGACTACCGGCCCTGCTTCAAGGATTTCTTCTACGTCTCCTTCGCGGTCGGGATGAGTTTCGCCGATCTCGGACACCAACCTCGCCTCGACCAGGATGCGGACCACGGCACTGGGGCAAGGCCTGCTGTCGTTCGCGTTCGGGGCGATCATCATCGCCTCAGTGGTGAACCTGCTCCCGCACTCTCTAGCCCGTCACCACCCACGCCGCCGAATCCGGCGGCAGCGCACCGCCGCTCACCGGCGTGCTCGACGCGATCACCGTGCCCGCCGGCAGCGGCACGGCGGAGGCGCCGGTGTTCAGGACGCACAGCACCCCACCGGAGAAGAAGGCCAGCACGTCGGCGCCGAGCTGCAGCCATTCGACGTCGTTCTCGGTGAAGTGAAAAGCGCTGCGCCGCAGATGAAGGACGGACCGGAAGAACGACAGCGTCGAATCCGGGTCGGCTTCCTGGCGGGCGACGGTCAGCGACTCCCACTGCGGCGGGATCGGCAGCCAGGTGTCGGGGTTGGCCGAGAAGCCGAACGGGGGAGCCGAACCCGACCACGGCATCGGCACCCGGCACGCGTCGCGGCCGCGCTCGGTGTGCCCGGAGCGCTCCCACACCGGGTCCTGCAGCACCTCGTCGGGCAGGTCGACATTGGGCAGGCCCAGTTCCTCGCCGTTGTAGACGAAGACCGCGCCCGGCAGCGCCAGCATCACCATCGCCATGGCGCGGGCACGGGCCAGCCCGCGAGCGTCGTCGCCGTACCGCGTCACCTCGCGGTCGACGTCGTGGTTCGACAGCGTCCAGGTGGGGCTCGCGTCCTCGATCGAGGCCGCCGCGAGCGCGTTCTCGATCGCGCCGTGGATGCTCGACCGCGTCGAACTCGGCTCGCACCAAACGGAAGTTGAAGCCCATGTGCAGCTCGTCGGGGCGCAGATACTTCGCGAAGTCCTCGTTGTCGAACACCCAGATCTCACCGATCGACACCGCATGGGGATAGTCGTCGAGCACCGAACGGATACCGCGGTGGATGTCGTGCACGCCCTCGTGGTTGAACCTCGGATCGTCGTCGCCGGACCTCAGCATCTCGATGTCGGGGTTGGTCATGTCCGGCAGGCCGGCTGGTTTGGACATGCCGTGCGCGACGTCGATGCGGAAGCCGTCGACGCCGCGGTCGAGCCAGAACCGCAGCGTCTTCTCCAGGTCCTCGAACACCTCGGGGTTGTCCCAGTTGAGGTCGGGCTGTTCGGCGTCGAACAGGTGCAGGTACCACTGGACCGTCGGCAATCCGGGTCCAGGCCGGGCCGCCGAACACCGACACCCAGTTGTTGGGCGGCGCGCCGATCGATCCCCGGGTCGCTGCGCTCCTGCCCGCCGGAGCCCCGCCCGTCGCGAAAGATGTAGCGCTCCCGTTCGGCGCTGCCCGGCCCGGCCGCCAGTGCGACCTGGAACCACGAGTGCTGCGAACTGGTGTGGTTGGGCACCAGATCCATCGTGACCCGGATGCCGCGGGCGTGCGCCTCGCTGAGTAGTCGGTCCAGCGCGTCGAGTCCGCCGAACAGCGGGTCGACATCGCGGGGGTCGGCCACGTCATAGCCGTGGTCGGCCATCGGGGAGACCGTGACCGGGTTCAGCCAGATCGCGTCGACGCCGAGACTGCTGAGGTGGTCGAGGTGCTCCACCACTCCACCGAGGTCACCGACGCCGTCACCGTCGCTGTCGGCGAACGAGCGCGGGTAGATCTGATAGAAGATCGCGTTCGTCCACCAATTCGGTTCTGCGGTCACGCTTTCTCATTGTGCCGGGAGCGGCGCATGGGCGTACGTCTGGTACGTCCGGGCAACGAAGTCCCGGAAGTACTGCAGCGACTCCGGCGGCACGATTGCGCCCAGCAGTACCCGCCATGACCTGGCCAGCCGGGCGTATACGTCGTCGCCGACCGCGTCGGAAAGCAGATGGCTGCCCAGAACCGTGGCCCAGACCGTCTCACCGACGTCGTCGGGATCGAGGTTGTCGCGCAGTACCGCCCGTCGTGACCGCCGCCCGAACCTGACCGACGAACACCGACGTCCACTCCACGAACGCCTTCGGGCCACGGTCACTGACTTGGGTCAACGATTGTGCGAGCTGCTTGCCCGCCTGGACTCTCGGGTCGGTCTCCATCACGTTCGCGACGACGAACGTGGCGCGGATGACGTTCTCCAACGCCGGCGAGGACGACTCGATGACGGCGTTGGCCGCGTCGATGACCGTCTGGAAGCTCTCGTCGATGATGGCCGACGCCACCGCTTCCTTGGTGTCGAAGTGGTAGTAGAAGGCACCCTTGGTGACCTCGGCGCGGTGCAGAACGTCGGCCAATCCGGTGTCGCCGTAGCCGACGGCGCCGAACAACTCGACGGCGGCATCGATGATCCGGCGTCGGGTGACCTCAGCCCGGACCTGGCGTTTCATCCCGGTGCCCCTTCCCGCCCCCCTGGTTCCACGGTAGCTGACGAATCGCTCAGAAAGGCGAGTTCACCATCGACTGCGCGGCCATGTCGAGGTAGCCGAGCAGCTCACGGCGATGCTCGTCGTCGAGGGTCTGGGCGTCGATCGAGGCCACCGCGGTGTGCATGCAGCGCAGCCAGGCGTCGCGCTCGATGAACCCGATCTTGAACGGGACGTGGCGCATCCGTAGCCGCGGATGGCCACGCAGTTCGGAGTAGGTGCGGGGGCCACCCCAGTACTGCTCGAGGAACATGCGCAGCCGATCCTCGGCGGCGTCCAGTTCGTCGTCGGGGTACAGCGGCCGGAGCACCTCGTCCTCGCGAACCAGCTCGTAGAACCGGGACACGATCGTGCGGAAGGTTCCGGCGCCGCCGACCGCGTCGTAGAAAGTCTGCTGATCCTCGGACACCTCACCATTGTGTACACCCGCGTCCGACGAGGCCGACGTCACCCGATGTTCACGGATTTGACCTGCGAACACGGCGAAAATAATCGTGCGCTCGCGGCCGATCCGTGGTGGACTGGACCGCGGAGGACGCATGTCGCAGCGCAAACGGAACCGTGGTCACCGGGCCGCGGCGGGATCGATCGGGTCCCTTCCGGGCTCCGGCCTGCAACCCGACCCTCACATACCCGGCCCGGCCGACGGTTCAGTGTGGGGACGTCGCCGGGTGCTTTTGCTCAACTCAACCTACGAACCGCTGACCGCCCTGCCGATGCGGCGGGCCGTCATCATGCTGCTGTGCGGCAAGGCCGATGTCGTCCACGACGACCCGGCCGGGCCCGTCATCCACTCGGCGACCCGGGTGATCGTGGTGCCCTCGGTCATCCGGTTGCGCAGCTATGTGCGGGTGCCGTACCGGGCGCGCGTCCCGATGACCCGGGCGGCGTTGATGCATCGTGACCGGTTCCGGTGCGCCTACTGCGGCGCCAAGGCCGACACCGTCGACCATGTGGTGCCGCGCAGCCGTGGTGGGGAGCACTCCTGGGAGAACTGTGTGGCCGCCTGCGCGCCCTGCAACCATCGCAAGGCCGACAAGCTGCTGACCGAGCTGGGCTGGACGTTGCGACTGGTGCCGACGCCGCCGAAGGGCCAGCACTGGCGACTTCTGTGCACGGTCAAGGAGCTCGATCCCGCCTGGGTGCGCTACCTCGACGAGGGCGCGGCGTGACGCTGCTACCGTTTGCACCGTGAACGTCTGCTGTCATCCACCTGTTGTTCGTGGGGGTTCCGCTGGCGGTCGTGGCCATCCTGGCCGCACTGATCTTCTCCCGCAAAGGCAATCACCCCGCTACTTACAAGCTGTCCGAGCCCTGGACGCACGAGCCGATCCTGTGGGCGGCCGTCGACGAGGTGATCCCCGGTGGGGGGCACCACGGTCACGGCTCCGACGAGGTCAGCGTGGGAGGTGGCGCAAGTGGCAAGTGGTGAGCACGCGAGTGCGCTGGCGACGCTCGACCCGGCCAAGCTGCCGGTGGGCTGGGTGGTCACGTCGAGCGGACGGCTGTCCGGCGTCACCGAACCCGGCGAGCTGTCGGTGCACTACCCGTTCCCGATCAAAGACCTGGTCGCCCTCGACGACGCGCTGAAGTACGCCAGCCGGCAGTCCAAGGCGCGGTTCGCGGTGTACGTCGGCGACCTCGGCGGCGACACCGCCGGCCCGGGCGCGGGAAATCCTCGCCGACGTCCCGACCCCGAACAACGCTGTGCTGCTGGCGGTTTCGCCCGACCAGCGGGCGATCGAGGTGGTCTACGGCGCCGATGTGCGGGGCCGTGGCGCCGAGTCGGCCGCGCCGCTGGGGGTGTCGGCCGCCGCGTCGGCGTTCAAGGAAGGCAACCTGATCGACGGCTTGGTCAGCGCCGTACGGGTGATGTCCGCCGGGATCGCCCGGCCGTAGGTAGCGGCGCTGCACTGCACCCCTGATCGCGACGTAGCGCTCCAGGAACGCGCGTTCGTCGAGGCGTTTGCGCCGCATCCAGCTGGTGACCTCGTCATTGCATTTGCTCGCATTGCACGCTGCGCAGGCCGGTACGACGTTGTCGACGGTGTAGCGCCCGCCGCGCGATATCGCCATGACGCAGTCGCGCTGAAGCGAGCGGTCGGTGGCGCCGCAGTATGCGCAGCCTCGCCAGCCGCCTTGAGCCATTCCCACTCGGCGGCAGTGAGGTCGTTGACCGCCGCTTTGACCCGCCGCGTGCGCCTGCGCGCCGCGCGGGCTCGCCGACTGTTGGGGGCCGCCATCGCTCGATGATCTCAGCGCGAGCTGCGCGACGGCCGAGCCAACCTGGCGTGTCGGGGAGTCAGTCGGCGTCGAAGGCCCGCGCTTTCAGTGAGCGTTCGACGCCGGCGCGCCCTTCGAGCACCAGCCGGCGCAAGGCCGGCGGCACCTCGCCGCCGAGGAACTGCTCGGCGGCGTGCAGCGCGTCCTCGCTGATGTCCCACGACGGGTAGAGCCCGATGACCACGGTCTGGGCCACCTCGGACGACCGGCGCTCCCAGACGCCCGGCGATCGCCGCGAAGTAGCGCGCGGTGAACGGCGCCAGCAGCTCGCCCTGGCCGGGCTGGACGAAGCCGCCCACGATCGAGCGGGTGGTGATGTTGGCCAGCGTGTCGTCTTCGATCACCTGCTGCCAGGCCTGCTCCTTGACCGCGGCCTGCGGACGGGCCGCCGCGGCCGCCGCCGCGTGCCGCTTGCCCGCCGCGGTCGGATCGCGCTGCGCCTCGGCGTCGATGAACGGTGTCTCCGGATCGTCGGCGTCGAGAATTCCGCTGGCGGCCAACGCGGTCACGATGCGCCAGCGCAGATCGGTGTCGATCACCAGACCCGCAAGGTTCACCGCTGCGGGCTCGTTGTCGAGCAGCGTCGACAGCACCGCGATGTGGTTGGGGGACAGCACCGACGTGCACAGCGCGTTGACGAAGGCCAGCTGATGATCCGAGCCGGGAGCCGACTCGCGCGCCAGGTCCAGCAGCGCGTCGCCGAACGCCGGCCAACCGTTGGCGGCCGCCCAGGCGGGCTCGGCGTAGGAGTTCAGCGCCGTCTGCGCCTGCAGCAGCAGACGCTGCGCCACACCCACCTCGGACTCGGCGCGCACACCGCTGATGACCAGCGCGACGAAGTCGCGGGCCTTGAGTTCGGCGTCGCGGGTCATCTCCCAGGCCGCCGACCACACCAGGGTGCGGGGCAGCGGCTCGGCGATGTCGGCGATGCGACTCAGTGCGGTGTGCAGCGAAGCGTCGTCCAGCCGCAGCGAGCAGTACGTCAGGTCGTCGTCGTTGACCAGGATCAGCTTGCCGCGCGAAACCCCCTGCAGCGCAGGAACATCGGTGAGCTCACCGGCGATGTCGACTTCCTCGCGGTGCACCCGGACCAGCTTGCCGGTGGCCGGATCGTCGTCGTAGATGCCGACGGCCAGCCGGTGCACCCGAGTCTCACCGGCCCCGGGCTTGGCGCCGCCCTGCGAGATCGCGAACCGGGTGAACCGGCCCGCGTCGTCGACGTCGAAGTCGGCCCGCAACGTGTTGAGCCCGGTGGTCTTCAGCCACTGCCGGCCCCAGTCGGACAGGTCGCGGCCCGACGCCTTCTCCAGAGCGCCCAGCAGGTCGTCGAACGTCGCGTTGTCGAAGGCGTGCGCGGCGAAGTAGTCCCGCAGGCCGGCCAGGAAGTGCTCCAGGCCGACGTAGGCGACCAGCTGCTTGAGCACGCTGGCGCCCTTGGCGTAGGTGATGCCGTCGAAGTTCACCTCGACGGCGTGCAGGTCGGGGATGTCGGCGGCCACCGGGTGGGTCGACGGCAGCTGGTCCTGCCGGTACGCCCACGACTTCTCCACGTTGGCGAAGGTCGTCCATGCCTCGGTGTACTCGGTGGCCTCGGCCTGGCACAGCACCGAGGCGAACGTCGCGAACGACTCGTTGAGCCACAGGTCGTCCCACCACGTCATGGTCACCAGGTCGCCGAACCACATGTGCGCCATCTCGTGCAGCACGGTCTCGGAGCGGCGCTCGTAGCTGTAGCGGGTGACCTTGCTGCGGAAGACGTAGTCCTCCAGGAACGTCACCGCGCCGGCGTTCTCCATCGCGCCGGCGTTGAACTCCGGGACGAACAACTGGTCGTACTTGCCGAACGCATACGGCACCCCGAAGTTGCGGTGGTAGAAGCCGAAGCCCTGCTTGGTCTCGGTGAACAACCGCTCGGCGTCCATGAACTCGGCCAGCGAGGACCGGCAGAACAGCCCAGCGGGATCTCGCCGTGCTCGTCGGCGTAGACGTCGTCCCAGCGGGCGTAGGGCCCGGCGATCAGCGCCACCAGATAGGTGCTCATCTTCGGGGTGGTGGCGAAGGTGTGGACCGTGACCGTCCTTGCCGTTCGTCTCGACTGCGACGGTCGCGCCGTTGGAGATCACCTGCCAGTGCGCGGGAGCGGTGACGGTGACGTCGAAGGTGGCCTTCATGTCGGGCTGGTCGAAGCAGGCGAACATCCGCTTGGCGTCGGCGGTTTCGAACTGCGAGTACAGGTAGACCTCGCCGTCGACGGGGTCGACGAAGCGGTGCAGGCCCTCACCGGTGTTCGAGTAGCGGCACTCGGCGTCGACCACCAGGGTGTTGTGCTTGGCCAGGCCGCGCAGCGGGATTCCGGTGGACTCGTCATAGCCCGAGACGTCGATCGCGTGGCCGTTGAGAACCGCGCTGTGCACCGTGTCGGCGGCGAGGTCGAGGTAGGTGTCCGCGCCGGGCAGTGCCTCGAACTCGACGGTGGTGGTCGAGTGGAACGTCGTCGCTGGGCTCCCCGGGTCGCTGCGCTCCTGCCCGTCGGAGTCAGATCCAGCACGATCTTGTAGTTGTCGACAGTGACCAGCGCGGCGCGCTCGATGGCCTCATTGCGGGTGAGATTGGGAAGCACGCGTTCCAACCTAACCTGACGGGGAACACTCGAGGCGGTTGACGAGTTGTGCTCGACGTCATACCCCTGACCCGGAGGAGCCCACATGCCCGAGAAGTCACGCGCCGATTTCTGGTTCGATCCGCTGTGCCCGTGGTGCTGGATCACCTCCCGCTGGATTCTCGAGGTCGAGAAGGTCCGCGAGATCGACGTGAATTTTCACGTGATGAGCCTCGCGGTGCTCAACGAGGGCCGGGACCTGCCCGAGCAGTACCAGGAGCTGATGAAGAAGGCCTGGGGCCCGGTCCGCGTCGCCATCGCCGCCGAGCAGGCCCACGGCGCCGAGGTCCTCGACCCGCTGTACACCGCGATGGGCACCCGCATCCACAACCAGGACAACAAGAACCTCGACGAGGTCATCGCACAGTCGCTCGAGGAGGCGGGCCTGCCCGCCGACCTTGCCAAGGCCGCCACCGACCCGTCCTACGACGACGCGTTGCGCAAGAGCCACCACGCCGGGATGGACGCCGTCGGCGACGACGTCGGCACACCGACCATCCACGTCAACGGGGTGGCCTTCTTCGGCCCGGTGCTCTCGCGGATCCCACGCGGCGAGGAAGCCGGCAAGCTGTGGGACGCCTCGGTGACCTTCGCGGCCTACCCGCACTTCTGGGAGCTGAAGCGGTCCCGCACTGAGCCACCGCAATTCGACTGAGCCGCGTCAGTAAGGTATCGGCCATGCGTGTCTACCTCGGCGGCGACCATGCCGGCTACGAACTCAAGCAGGCCATCATCGAGCACCTGAGGAAGACCGGCCACGAGCCCGTCGACTGCGGCGCCTTCGACTACGACGCCGACGACGACTACCCGGCCTTCTGCATCGCCGCCGCGCTGCGCACGGTGGCCGACCCGGGCAGCCTCGGCATCGTGCTGGGCGGCTCGGGCAACGGCGAGCAGATCGCGGCCAACAAGGTGCCCGGCGCCCGTTGCGCGCTGGCGTGGAGCACCGAGACCGCGTCGCTGGCCCGCGAGCACAACAACGCCCAGCTGATCGGCATCGGCGGGCGGATGCACACCCTCGCAGGAGGCGCTGGCCATCGTCGACGCCTTCGTGAGCACCCCGTGGTCGGAGGCCCCGCGCCACCAGCGTCGTATCGACATCCTCGCCGACTACGAGCGCACCCACGTGGCGCCGCCCGTGCCCGGCGCCTGAGTCGTGCCGGAGGGACACACCCTTCACCGGCTCGCCCGGTTGCACCAGCGCCGCTTCGCCGGCGCACCCGTCGCGGTGTCCAGCCCGCAGGGCCGGTTCGCCGACGCCGCCGTGGTCGACGGGCGGTTGTTCACGGGTGCCTCGGTGTGGGGCAAGCACCTGTTCCACCACTACGACGGCGGCCCGATCGTGCACGTGCACCTCGGGCTCTACGGCACCTTCACCGAGGCGCTCGTCCCGATGGCGCTGCCGGTCGGCCAGGTCCGGATGCGCATCGTCGGCACGGAGTACGGCACCGACCTGCGCGGCCCGACGGCGTGCGAGCGTCCTCGACGAGGCGCAGGTGTCGGCCATCGTGGCCCGGCTCGGGCCCGACCCGCTGCGCCGCGACGCCGACCCGGACTTGGCGTGGGAGCGAATCGTGAAGTCCCGCAAGTCTATTGGTGCGCTGTTGATGGACCAGCGGGTGATCGCCGGGATCGGCAACGTGTACCGCAGCGAACTGCTGTTCCGCCACCACATCGACCCGTACCGGCCCGGCCGCGACATCAGTGCGGGTGAGTTCGCCGAGGCGTGGACCGACCTCGTCGCGCTGATGAAGGTGGGGGTGCGGCGCGGCAAGATCGTCGTGGTCCGGCCCGAGCACGACCACGGTCCGCCGTCGTATGCGCCCAACCGTCCGCGCACCTACGTCTACCGCCGCGCCGGCGAGGCGTGCCGGGTGTGCGGGACGCCGGTGCGCACCGCCGAGCTCGAGGGCCGCAACCTGTTCTGGTGTCCGACCTGCCAGGTGTGAGCCGACCCGCGAGAATGCCTGAATGGAACTGATTCTGGTGGTCGTCGGCGCGATCGTGGTCACCGCGATTGCCCACCAACGAGGGCTGGAGCCGGCCCTGATCATCGTCGTCGTCGGGATCGCGGCCTCCTTCATTCCCGGATTCGAAGCGCCGGAACTGGATTCGCACATCTTGTTGACCGTCGTACTGCCACCGTTGCTCTACTCGGCGGCCCTGGACTTCTCGTTCCCGACGTTCATGCGCAACATCAAACCCATCCTCGGCCTCGGGGTGGGCCTGGTGCTCGTCACGGCATTCACCGTCGCGGCGGTGTCGGCCTGGCTGGTGGTGGTGCCGCTGACGTTCGGCACCGCGCTGGTGCTCGGCGCGATCGTCGCCCCGCCCGACGCCGTCACCGCGGTCGCGGTGGGCCGCAAGCTCGGGCTGCCCAAGCGGGTGATGGCCATTCTGACCGGTGAGAGCCTGATCAACGACGCCGCGGCGCTGACGCTGTTCCTGGTGGCGGTCGCCCAGGTGGCCGGCACCCACACCTTCATCGAGAACCCGGTCCTGCTGTTCGCCTACGCCGCCGTCGTCGGCCCGGCCGTCGGCGCGGTGCTGGGCTACGTGACGCTGTGGATCCGCAACCGGCTCAACAACCCCGGCCTGGAGACGATCCAAGGCCTGGTCGTGCCGTTCGCGGCGTTCATCGCCGCCGAGGAACTGCACGCCTCGGGAGTGCTCGCGGTGGTGGTCGCCGGCTTTGTCGTGGGCAGCGGAAACCTGAGCGCCGGGTATCAGACCCGGTTGCAGGAGCGCCACGTCTGGCACGCCGTAGACGTCCTGCTGGAGGCCTTCGTCTTCGCCTACATCGGCCTGCACCTGCGATTCGTGCTCGAAGACCTGCGGGAGAATCATGAGTCGCTGGCCGAGGTCGCGGTCGCCTCGGCGATCGTGCTGCTGATCGTGCTGGCGATCCGGCCGCTGTCGGTGTTCCTGATGTTCGGCCGCGGCGTACTGCTGCGCCACGTCGACCGAACCCTGAGCGTGCCGAAACCCACCGGCGGCGGCCGCGGCGCGCTGGGGGTGAAGAAGCGGGACAAGCCAGAAGGCAAGTGGCGCAGCATGATCGATCACCGATCGCTGAGCTGGCGGGAGAACGTGGTGGTGTCCTGGACGGGCATGCGCGGGGTGGTGACGCTGGCCGCCGCCGCGGGTGTCCCGTTGACGGTGGCAGACGGCGAACCGTTTCCCGAGCGCGCCACCATCCAGGCGATCGCGTTCGTCGTCGCGGTCGGCACGCTGCTGCTGCAGGGCTGGACCCTGCCCCCGCTGATCCGCCGGCTGGACCTGGCCGACCGGGAGGACGACCAGAGCTACGAGCGGGAGGAGACGCTGAAGGCCGAGCGGATCGTGCACGACGCGGCCGACGAGGTGCTGGCCGAGTTCCGGGCCCGCCCGCCCGAGGGCCTCGACCCGCGCGTGCTGGCCGAGATCCGCAACACCGTCGCGCGGCATTCGCAGGACGCCGACGAGATGCCCGACCCCGAGGCGCACACATTGCGGGCCGAGGTGTTCTCCGGCGCTCTACCGCGACGTGCTGGCCACCCAGCGGGCGGCGCTGATCAGTGAGCGCGACGCCGGCAACATCGACGACGACGCCGTGCGCGCCATGCTGGAACGCCTCGACCTGCAGGAGGCCGGCGTGACCGCCCGCTTGGAGAGCCGGCTCTAGAAGTCGCCGAACCCGCCGAAGTCACCGCCGCCGAAGTCGCCGAGGCCGCCGCCGCTGTCGCCGCCCCAGCCGCCACCGCCGTCGCCGCCGCCCCAGCCGCCGCCGTCACCACCCCAGCCGCCGCCGTCGCCGCCACCCTGGCCGGCGTCGATTCCCTGGTCATAACCCTGGTCGAAGCCTTGGTCGAAGCCGGAGCCGTAGCCGTTCTCGAAGCCCGACGCCCCGTATCCGACCCCGCCCATCCCGGAGAACAGCGAGTCGAACAGCAGCACCGAGCCCACGCCCCACGCACCGGCGACCAGAGCCGTCTTCCACCAGGGCTCGGAGTACCAGCCCGGCGGGCACCGGACGTCCGGCGACCCGGCCGCCCGGGTAGTAGTTCGGCGTGCGGTCGGTCGGCACGGGGGAGGCCTCGATCTCACGGCCCTCGAACTGGACCTTGCGGTCCTCGGTGACCGCCCCGGCCGACTTCTGGCCGGTGATCGTCTCCAGCTCCGGACCCGGGTCCATGCCCATCGCGGTGCGCGCGGCGCGCACGTAGTACAGCCCCTCGATCGCGCTCTCCTTGGCCAGCATGGCCTGCTTGGCCGTGGTCGCCTGGTCGATCTGCGACGAGGCCGCGGTGAACCGCTCCGAGGCGTCGGCGAGCGCCTGGGTGGAGGCCTCGTTGGTGCCGCTGAGGTTCAGCACCTGGCCGCCGAGGCGTTCGATCAGCCGGCGCGCGTCGGCCTTGGCATCGGCGAGACTCGCGGCGTTGCGATTGCCGGAGGCCCGCGACGAGCTCCACACCGCCAGCGCGATCGCCGCGACCACAACGAGGATGAGCACCAACAGCACACCGTTCATGGCGTCCACAGTACCGATCCGGCTCAGGTGCGCCGAAGTATGAGAATTTGCTTGTCAGAGAACGCCGATGGCGCGGTAGACCTCGTCGGACAGCGCGGTGCTGCGCGGGTCGGCGTTGCACTTGGTGGCGTCGAAGTAGTTCATCACGTAGGCGTAGCCGATCCGGTTCTCGAGATCGACGAAGCCGTACGAGCCGCCGGAGCCGCCGTGGCCGAAGCTGCGCAGGTTGGGTCCGGCGACGCCACGCTGGTTGAGCATGTAGCCCAGGCCCCAGCCGTGATCGGCGACGCGCGGCACCGAGCACCACGTCGGGGTCGAAGCCGCCCTGCGAGACGCGCACCGACTCCATGTGGTCGCGGCTCAGCAGCTTCTCCTGCGCCAGACCGTTGTAGAAGGTGGCAAGACCGAGCGCCGAGACGTGGCCGTTGGTCCCCGGGAACTCCGACGAGCGCCAGCGGGTGAGCTCGTTGGAGCCCAGCTCGTCGTCGGGCACGAAGCCCATGGCGATCGACAGCCCGGCCATCGGGTGCTCGTCGAGGGAGGTCGGGTAGCCGGGCGCCTGGCTGCTGGCCAGCACGTCGCGGATGTGCGGCTTGTTGACCATCTCGGCGCAGCGGTGGTGCTCGGCGGTCGGCAGCCCGATGTGGACGTCGATGCCCATCGGCTCGGCGATCTCGGTGCGCAGGTACTGGCCGATCGTTCGGCCCGTGGCCCGGCGAACCACCTCGCCGAGGATGAAGCCGAAGCTGACCATGTGGTAGCCCTGCGCGGTGTTCGGTTCCCACCACGGCTCCGCGGCGGCGAGTTGTGCGCACACCCGGTCCCAGTCGGTGGTGTCGTCCCAGTGCAGCCTCGTGCGCGGCCCGATCACCCCGGATCGGTGGCTGAGAACCGAGGCGACGGTGATGTCCTGCTTGCCGTTCTGGGCGAACTCCGGCCAGTACGCCGCCACCGGGGCGTACAGGTCGATCTCGCCGCGCTCGGCCAACAGGTGCACGCAGGTGCTCGTCAGGCCCTTGGTTCCGGAGAACACACTCGCCAGGGTGTCCTGCCGCCAGCGCCGCCGGCGGCGGGCGTCGGCGTATCCGCCCCAAAGGTTGACCACCAGATCGCCGTCGACCCACACCGCCACGGCAGCGCCGACATCGCCGTGGTCGGTGAAGTTGGTCAAGAAGGCGTCGCGGACGGCCTGGAACGCCGGGGCGCACGTGCCGTCGACGGGGGTGTTGTCGTCCAACGTGCCTCCTGGCCGAAATCCCGCCGGCTGGCATCGGGAACCGATCCGAATGTACGGCCGATGACGCTAACGGCAGAAGCTGAGAATTGGATTGGAGCCGAACCGTCATCGCGTCGTGACCAGGTTCAATCGCCGCGGGAACCCCATCGACGTCTTTCCGGTTGCGTTGTCCGGGCGAGGCGTCGTCCTTCACACTCAGAACCGATGAGCACCGACACCCCAGTCCGCACCGCCGTCGTCTTCGTGCACGGCCTGCTCGAGCGCCGCCCGATGGACACCTTCGACACGTTCGCCAGAACGGTGCTGACCCCGAACGCCGGGGAGTGGGAGTACTACCCGCAGCCCCTCGAGGTCACCGACTCCTACGAGGCGCGCCGCTACATCGCACCGTCCGCGGGAATCGAACTGTTCGAGTACGACTGGTCGTTCCTGATGACCAGCACCCGGTACGCGGGGTTCGCACCTGCCGTGGCGCGGGTGTTCCTGCGCCGTCCGCGCCACGTGCCCGATCAGTTGTACGGCATCTGGCGGCTGACCTGGCTGGCGTTGCTGGTCCCGATCGCCGCGCTGGTGGGAGTACTCGTCGTCGGCGGCTTCCTGCTCCACACCGGGGTGGCCGGCTGGATCGTCGGGTTGGTCAGCAGCGTGGTGGTGCTGACGATCGGGTTCGGGGTGCTGCGCACTGCCCCGAGGATGTTGACCCGCAGCTTCCTGACGACCGGCTTCGTCAATGTCGCCCGCTACCTCGACCCGTTGCCGGAGTCGTATGCGGCCCGACGGGCGATCCGCGGCGGCCTGGTCGACCTGCTCTCCACGCTGCATCAGGGTCGCTACGCACGGATCGTGGTGGTGGGACACGGCATCGGCGGCTACATCGCGTATGAGGCGCTGACGGAGTTGTGGGCCGAGATGTGCGAACTGCGCGCCGAGACGTCGGCCGGCTCCGAACCCCCTCCGGCCGACGATTTCCAGGCCACCCAGTTCGCCAGGTGGCAGGACCTACGCAGGCAAGGAAACCCTTGGCGAACAACCGATTTCGTCACTGTGGGGACACCCATGGCGCTGGCCGACCTGTTCGTTGCCCGGCCGCCGATCCTCGCCGGGCTGAGCCGCTCCGACAGCCGGCACGAGCTGTTCGACCGGCTCATGCGCAGGGGTGTCGTGGTGACTTGCCCGCCCGGCACCGACGGGCCCGAGGGCGTCGGCCCGCAGTCCCCGTTCGCGGTGACCCGCTGGACCAACATCTGGTTTCCGGTGCGGCGCGGCAGCATTCGCGGCGACTGGTTCGGCGGTGTGCTGCGGCCGTTGTTCGGGCAGGGCATCCGCGAGATCGCGATCACCGGTAACCGGTCCGAACGGCTGCGTCCCGGTGCGGCACAGACCAAGTACTTCACGCGTCCCGACCACGACGCCGACGGTGACGTGGCGTTCCACCTCCGCGAGATCCTGGCACTGGGGGACGACGCCGGCCTGCAAGCCTCGATCGCCGCGCCGCCACCGGATCCGTCGACCGTCAACCGGACGGTCTACCGGTCTTGGCAGCGCAGCATGTGACGGACCGTCACACGGCCTCCCAACCGGGAAAACGGCCCTGATCAGGGCCGTCCTCGAGAGCGGGCGACGGGAATCGAACCCGCGTAGCTAGTTTGGAAGACTAGGGCTCTACCATTGAGCTACGCCCGCGTGCAGTGTGCGAGCCAAATGTACCGGCGCCGACCAGATCAAATCCAATCGGATCTCCTCGACACCGTGCCGTCGAGGTCGATTGAGGCTGAGCAGGCATTGGGCCGTAGGATCGCGGACGCGAGAAGCACAGCACCGGGGTGTAGCGCAGCTTGGTAGCGCATCCGCTTTGGGAGCGGAAGGCCGCAGGTTCAAATCCTGTCACCCCGACACGCCCTGACAACATCAGATCGTCCGACGACCGACCCGAGGAGTACCGCAGTGAAGAGCACCGTCGAGAAGTTGAGCCCCACCCGGGTTCGCATCAACGTGGAGGTGCCGTTCGCGGAACTGCAGCCCGACTTCGACCGTGCCTACAAGCAGCTGGCCAAGCAGGTGCGCCTGCCCGGATTCCGGCCCGGCAAGGCGCCGGCGAAGCTCCTCGAGGCGCGCGTCGGCCGCGGCGCCGTGCTCGAGCAGGTCGTCAACGACGCGCTGCCCGGCCGCTACACCGAGGCCGTCACCGCCACCGAGGTGCGCCCGCTGGGCCAGCCGGACATCGAGATCACCAAGATCGAGGACGGCGAGGAGTTGGTGTTCACCGCCGAGGTCGACGTGCGCCCCGACATCGAGCTGCCCGACCTCAGCGAGCTCAAGATCTCCGTCGACCCGATCGAGGTCAGCGACGAAGACGTCGAGAACGAGCTGGAGTCACTGCGCGCCCGCTTCGGCACCCTCAAGGGTGTCGAGCGCCCGGCGGCCGAGGGCGACTTCGTCTCCATCGACCTGTCGGCCACCGTCGACGGCGAGGACCTCCCGGAAGCCTCGACCGAGGGCCTGTCCCACGAGGTCGGCTCCGGCCAGCTGATCGACGGCCTCGACGAGGCGATCGTCGGCCTGTCCGAGGGCGAGTCGAAGACGTTCACCACCAAGCTCGTCGCCGGTGAGCACGCCGGCCAGGAAGCCGAGGTGACGGTCACCGTCAAGTCGATCAAGGAACGCGAGCTGCCCGAGGCGGACGACGAATTCGCGCAACTGGCAAGCGAATTCGACACCATCGAGGAGCTGAAGGCCAACCTCACCGAGCAGGTCGAGCGGGTCAAGCGCATCCACCAGGCCGAGAAGATCCGCGACAACGCGCTGGAGCTGCTGCTCGAGAAGATCGAGGTGCCGCTGCCCGAGACCATCGTGCAGGCGCAGGTCGACGAGACCGTCCACAACGCCATCCACGGCCTGGACCACGACGAGGCCAAGTTCGCCGAGGCGCTCGAGGCGCAGGGCAGCTCCCGCGAGCAGTTCGACGCCGAGACCCGGGAAGCCGCGGAGAAGGCCGTCAAGACCCAGCTGTTGATGGATGCCATCGCCGACGACCTCGACATCCAGGTCGGCCAGAACGACCTGACCGAGCGGCTGGTGCTGATGTCGCGTCAGTACGGCATCGAGCCGGCGCAGCTGTTGCAGGTCCTGCAGCAGAACAACCAGCTGCCGGCGATGTTCGCCGACGTGCGCCGCGGCCTGACCGTGGCCGCGGTGGTCGAGGCGGCCACCGTCACCGACACCGACGGCAATGTCATCGACACCAGCGAGTTCTTCGGATCCGCCGCCCGGCGCGGAGGGCGCCGAGGTCGTTGAGGCCGTCGAGGCCGAGGACGCCGAGCGAGACGCCGACGAAGCCGCCGAGGACGTGGCCGACGAGGCCGCCGAGGACAAGGCAGACGAAGCCGAATAACGCCGACAGCGAACGCGCGCTCTCCAGGGAGTGCGGTTGGGCGCTGGTTGGTTAGGGTCGGGTAGAACGAAATCTGTAGAAAGCAGGTATCAAGTCGTGACTGATATGCGTTCGGGAATGCCAGGGCTGAACCTCACTGACTCGGTGTATGAGCGGTTGCTCGCCGAGCGCATCATCTTCCTGGGCTCACAGGTGGATGACGACATCGCCAACCGGCTCTGCGCGCAGATTCTGCTGCTGGCGGCCGAGGATCCCACCAAGGACATCTCGCTGTACATCAACTCGCCGGGCGGCTCGATCAGCGCCGGCATGGCCATCTACGACACGATGGTGCTCGCGCCGTGCGACGTGGCCACCTACGCGATGGGCATGGCCGCCTCGATGGGCGAGTTCCTGCTTGCCGCCGGCGCCAAGGGCAAGCGCTACGCGCTGCCGCACGCCCGCATCCTGATGCACCAGCCGCTGGGCGGCATCACCGGCGGCGCGGCCGACATCGCCATCCAGGCCGAGCAGTTCGCGCTCATCAAGAAGGAGATGTTCCGGCTCAACGCCGAGTTCACCGGCCAGCCGATCGAGCGCATCGAGGCCGACTCCGACCGCGACCGGTGGTTCACCGCCCAGGAAGCGCTCGAATACGGCTTCGTCGACCACATCATCACCCGCGCCCACGTGAACGGACTGTCCAATGCCTGATGCAACGCCCTTTTCTCAGGCGAGATCCCCGGTTGGCGCCTCAGGCGCGCTACATCCTGCCGTCGTTCGTCGAGCACTCCAGCTGGGGTGTCAAGGAGTCCAACCCGTACAACAAGCTGTTCGAGGAACGCATCATCTTCCTCGGCGTCCAGGTGGACGACGCCTCGGCCAACGACATCATGGCCCAGCTGCTGGTGCTCGAGTCGCTGGATCCCGACCGCGACATCACCATGTACATCAACTCCCCGGGCGGCTCGTTCACCTCGCTGATGGCGATCTACGACACCATGCAGTACGTGCGCGCCGACATCCAGACCGTCTGCCTGGGCCAGGCCGCCTCGGCCGCCGCGGTCCTGCTGGCCGCCGGCACGCCCGGTAAGCGGCTGGCGCTGCCCAACGCGCGGATCCTCATCCACCAGCCGTCGCTCGGCGGAGTGATCCAGGGTCAGTTCTCCGACCTGGAGATCCAGGCCGCCGAGATCGAGCGGATGCGCACCCTGATGGAGGAGACGCTGGCGCGTCACACCGGCAAGGACGCCGCGGTCATTCGCAAGGACACCGACCGCGACAAGATCCTCACCGCCGCGGCGGCCAAGGAGTACGGGATCATCGACACCGTGCTGGAGTACCGGAAGCTGTCCGCTCAGAACGCGTGACGCCTCTCGGTTGGGTAACGGCGGCGACACGCCAAAGGCACAGCGGCGCGTTCCGGGGCGATGAGAGCGGTGGCAGGAGATATGTTTCACCACACGCACCGAATACCACTGACGCTATTCGCTCTTATCAGTCGCACCGTGGCCGAGCAAGCGGGTAGCGTCGGGACCAAGACCACGCAGACGTGATGGCACAGATCGAACACCGACGGCGAAGGAAGTAGGGCCTCACCACCATGGCGCGCATCGGAGACGGCGGTGACCTGCTGAAGTGCTCGTTCTGCGGTAAGAGTCAAAAGCAGGTCAAGAAGCTGATCGCGGGCCCGGGCGTGTACATCTGCGACGAGTGCATCGACCTGTGCAACGAGATCATCGAAGAGGAACTGGCCGACGCCGACGACGTCAAGCTCGACGAGCTGCCCAAGCCGGCCGAGATCCGGGAGTTCCTCGAGGGCTACGTCATCGGGCAGGACACCGCCAAGCGCACCCTGGCCGTCGCGGTCTACAACCACTACAAGCGCATCCAGGCGCAGGAGAAGCACCGCGATTCGCGCGCCGAGCCCGTCGAGCTGGCCAAGTCCAACATCCTGATGCTCGGCCCGACCGGGTGCGGCAAGACCTACCTGGCGCAGACGCTGGCCAAGATGCTCAACGTGCCGTTCGCCATCGCCGACGCCACCGCGCTGACCGAGGCCGGCTACGTCGGTGAGGATGTCGAGAACATCCTGCTGAAGCTGATCCAGGCCGCCGACTACGACGTCAAGCGCGCCGAGACCGGCATCATCTACATCGACGAGGTCGACAAGATCGCCCGCAAGAGCGAGAACCCGTCGATCACCCGCGACGTGTCCGGCGAGGGTGTGCAGCAGGCGCTGCTGAAGATCCTCGAGGGCACCCAGGCCTCGGTGCCGCCGCAGGGCGGGCGCAAGCACCCGCACCAGGAGTTCATCCAGATCGACACCACCAACGTGCTGTTCATCGTGGCCGGTGCGTTCGCCGGGCTGGAGAAGATCGTCTCCGACCGCGTCGGCAAGCGCGGCTTGGGCTTCGGTGCCGAGGTGAAGTCCAAGGCCGAGATCGACACCCAGGACCACTTCTCCGAGGTCATGCCCGAGGACCTGATCAAGTTCGGTCTGATCCCGGAGTTCATCGGCCGTCTTCCGGTGGTGGCCTCGGTGACCAACCTGGACAAGGAATCGCTGGTCAAGATCCTCTCGGAGCCGAAGAACGCGCTGGTCAAGCAGTACACCAGGCTCTTCGAGATGGACGGCGTCGAACTCGAGTTCACCGAAGAGGCGCTGGACGCCATCGCCGATCAGGCCATCCACCGCGGCACCGGTGCCCGCGGTCTGCGCGCGATCATGGAAGAAGTCCTGCTGCCGGTGATGTACGACATCCCCAGCCGCGACGACGTCGCCAAGGTCGTGGTGACCAGGGAGACCGTGCAGGACAACGTCTTGCCGACGATCGTGCCGCGCAAGCCGGCTCGCCCCGAGCGTCGCGACAAGAGCGCTTAGTCAGACCGGGGCGAACGCCCTGTCGTCGGCCGGGAACTCCGTCGGCACCTTCGCGATGAGCGCCAGCGATTCGACGAAGAAGTAGATCGCCTTGAAGAACTCCAGCAGATCGCCCTGCTCGAGCAGCAGCTTGCGGTACATGACCGTCCGCAGCGCGTCGTACCCGGAGAACAAAGCTTTCCAGTCGGCGTAGTCGGCCGCCAGCACGTAGGTGGCTGTCACCGGTTCGTCCTCGTCGAGGACCCGGCAATCGTTGACGAAGTAGCCCGACCATGAAACGTAGAGGTAGCGATCGCCGCCGCCGAGTTCGGCGGGCAGGTTGCGGGCGCCGAGGGCCCACGACGACCCGTACACGGCGCGGACCAGGTTGTAGAAGTCCCAGTACTCCTGCAGCTTGCCGGCCAGCGCCTGCTCGTCAGGGCCGGCGTTGAGCGCCGCGCGAACGTCGTCCGCCCACGCCTCGGTGAAGAACATCGCAGCCATGGTCAGCCTCCCGCCAGCACCGGCTCGATCTGCACGAGCAGGTCTTCGAGTTCATCGGACAGCGAGATGCCGACGTCATTGCACTTGCGACGCAGCTGCTGGATCAGCAGCACGCGGACCTCGTCCTCGGTCCAGCCCAGCGGCTCGTAGTACAGCCTGCGACTCGACACCCCGCTGATCATCAGGATGGTGCGCAGCGTGTCATGGATCTCGGTCAGCATGGTCGGGTCGCGCCGGACGGCGTCCTGCAGGAAGCGCATACCGCCCTGGACGTGGCGGGACTCGTCGCGGCAGGTCGCCGTGAACCCGGCGTAGTAGGCCGGCAGGAAGCCCCTCCATCGCGCGTAAGAGAGCGTCACCTTCATGACCGAGAGCGCCAGCACACCCTCGATCCACAGGAAGTACGTCGTGCCGTAGCGCACCCGGGCCCGTTGGTCGTAGGGATTCCTGCGCAACTCGTCGGCCTGATAGGCCAGCAGACCGAACGGGCCGACGAACGTCTCCTGCACCGAGTGGAAGGACTTGTCGAGCACCGCCATGATGTCGGCGCCCTCGATGCCGACCACTTCGCGGTAGAACCGGTCGAAGAACACGGTGTGACGCGCCTCGTCCTCGATCTGGGCGGCGATGTGGAGCTTCTCCTCCTCGGAGGCGCCGATCATGAAGACCGGCAACTCGATCTCGCCCTGCCGCTCGCCGTGGTGGAACCCCGAGGCGATGCCGACGAATGACTCGCGTTCGTCGTCGGTCATCTTCTCCACCCAGTCGATGCGGTCCTGGGTGAAGTCGAGTTCGTAGACGTCCCAACGCTGTTTGAGGTACTTGCGGTAGAGGGTGACGAAGTCGGGCAGCTTTCGCAGGCCGTGGTGGACGTACTCGATGACGTCGTCGATGTCGGCGTCACGAATACCTCTCAGATCGTGACGCTCGATCGCGGCGGTCTCTTCTTCGGACAGGACGCGCGGGCCTTCGTGAAGTACCGCCGTCGGTGTCTTGAGTTCGGTCATTGCAGTCCTTCCCGGCCTGGTCGAGCTGAGCCTAGGAACGAGCGGGCGGGGTGGGCACGAGTAGGCGGCTACTCTAGATTGCTCGCCTCACCGATCGGAGATTGCGCCCCATGTCCGTCTTCACGCTCGCGGCAGGTCTCGGCTCCTGCGGCTCGGCGAAGCTCGTGATGCGTTCTCCGCTGGACCTCGTCCAGTTCATCGGTGAGCTGCTCATCCCGGCGGCTGCGATCTGGATCGTCGCCATCATCTTGCGACGGCACCCGACTGACGTTCCCCGCTACACGAGCGAACGGATCACGAAGCTGCTCGACAGACCAGCCATCCGAGTGTGGCGGGTTGGTGACTCTGATCGCGGGCCTGCTGATCTTCGGCGCCAGCATCTTCATCACTGCCGACGGCGGCCCGGACTGCACACAACGGTTCGCGGTGGTGGCCGCGCTGGGCATGCTGGTCACCCTCTGCGGTGCGATGGTGGTGGGGCTGGCGTGGGCGATCAAGGGGCAGGCCGGCTGGGTGTTGCTGGCCACGTTCTTCGCTCTCGACCTCTGGATCGTGTTCGGCATGGTGATGATGCACCTCAAAGGCATTCCGGACGCCCCGGACGCCATGCTGATGCTGGCGTTCGTCATGCACGCCGTCTGCATGTACCTGACCACCGTGTGGGCCTTTCACGCCCGCAACCTCACCACCCTTGCGCAGATTCGCGCGGGCGAGGCCGGCCGATCGATCGGCGCGGTCTGGGTCTTTCTCGCCGCCTACATCGTGGTGAGCTTCTTCCACAACGAGAAGGGCCCGTTCGATTCGTCGGCGGGCGGCGCGGTGCTGTCCGCGCTGACCCTGAGTGCTCTTGCGCTGACGATGGGCAGTGGTTACACGAAGTACCGCGAGGTCATGGCCGAGCAGGAGGCTGGTCTGCAGAGTCCTTCTTGACGTGTTTCATCGCAGCTCGACCAGGGGCAGCTCGCGGCGCGCCGCGATCGAAAGCCGCTGTCGACCGAGTTCCGGCCAGGCCTGCACCGCGCAGAACGGCGCGCATTGGTCTTGGCCGGAGCGAGTGCCGACGTGCACGCAACACTGCAGCAGCCGCTCCTCGATCATCGTGGACATGTCCATGAAGGGTTTGACGGTGAGCCGGACAACGCGCTCGCCGAGCAGGCGCCGAAGCTTGCGACGTCGTCCCGGCAGTGCCGACGACGCCAGGGTCAGCAGTGTCGACATGCCGAGATCGCAACTCTCGCAGATGGTTTGCCAGACGTCGCCGATCTGCGGGTGGGACAGCGAAGACTGCTCGGAGAGCAGTCCGAGCAGAGATTCCCGCACCGCTGTGCGCAACTGCTGGGGTATCTCGGCGTCGGCGATGCGGTTGGCCACCAGGCCCAGCTTCTCCTTGAGGCCGTCCGGGCCGACCAGCGACACCAGCGAACGCCACTGGTCACCGTCGTCGCGGAGCAGGTAACCGACTGAGCAACAGTGCGGATGCGAGCACGGCAGTGCGGTCAGGTCGCGCCAGGTCACCAGCCCGCCGGTCTGCGGCCCAAGCCGCTTGAGCACTCCGGTGTGGGTGAGCCGGTCGACCGGATCGATGTGTCCGGACCTGCCGGAGCCGAACTGCGGCTGGATGGTCAGGCCGCCGACGTAAGGGGTGTCGAGGGCCAGCCGTACCATCTGCCCGATCTCTGTGTCGTTGACGCCCAACGCGGCGGTCATGACCAGCGTCGTGAAGATCTCGCGTTCGGACAGGCGCTGCAGGGCCTGAGCCTTCATCCGTCCCAGATCGCCGCCGCGATGGAACCGGTGGGTCGCCGCCGACAGGCCGTCGTACTGCAGGTATACCTCGACACGTTCGCGGTGTTCGGTCAACAGGTCGAGCAGCGCGTCATCTGTCGCGATCCGTATCCCATTGGTGTTGACCAGGATCCGGGTTATCGGTCGGGCGGCCAGCTCGGCCAACAGTTCGTCGAGCCGGGGGTGCAGGGTCGGCTCGCCGCCGCTGAGCATGAGCACGTCGAGGCGACCGTTCTCCCGGGCCAGCCGCTGATCCACGTTGGCCAGGATGTCGGCGATCGTCGACCACGGTGCGCAGATCGGGGGAGGAATCAGCGAAGCAGGTCGGGCAGCGCAGATTGCAGGTCTCGGCGATGTCTTCGAGCAGGATGCAGGTGTGCTGGGTCTGCATCTCCGGCAGCCCGCGCAGATACCCGGACGGGACGGGATCGAAGTTGCCCGCCACGTCCGGGGTGTGGGTCTTGGTCGGTGCGGTCCATTCCTCGAGGTAGGACAGTATCTCGGGGTCTTCGTCGTAGAGGGTGCGCACCAGTCCGTGTGTGGCGCAGCCGCGTTCGAGCCAGACCCGCCCGTCGCGCTCGGCCAGCCAGCCGCCGAGCCGCGCGACGTCGGGCAGCGGTCGTTGTGGATCCTCGTGGTGGCAGTGTGGGCAGAACGCCGTCACGTAGCGCAGCACCCGGTCGCCGCGCAGCCCCATCCCGCTCATGACGACGTGTACATCGCAGGGTTGATGCCGGTGCAGAACCCGACGGTGAGCAGCGAGGTGAGCGCCCAGCCGATCATCAGCCCCAGACCCAGCCCTTTCGCATAGCGGTTGCGCGACGCGAGCAGACCGGCTCCGCCGGCGAATGCGATGAGAACCAGCAGCACTGCGGCACCGGCGAGCATCGCGTTGGCGCCCTGGTCTGCTGACCCGGCGACCGCGAGCACCGCGAGTGCGACAAACAAGTTGATCGCGAAGTACAACCCCGATCCGGCGAACACCATGCCGATGGCGATGCGCGAGCGCCGGTTGCTGGCGGTGGTGGGTAGTACGGGTAGCCCGGCGGCGGCGGGCCGGGGTAGTAGGGGTAGCCCGGTGGCGGCGGCGGACCCGGTCGCCACTGGCCGGCCGGCGGGCGATCGTCGTCGGGGCTGTCCTCGCCGGGTGGGGGTGTGGTCATACGCGCACCTCCTGATCGCGGACGAGGTGGCGATAGTATCCGTGGCGGTATCCGTAGCACAGCCGAACGCTCAGGATCGCCAGCGACGGCAGCAGGAACCACTGTGGCCGAGTCAGATCCAGCCAGACCGTCTCGTTGGCCCGGGCGAACTCCACGAAGAACCGGAACAGCGCGTAAGCCGCCACGTAGATGACGAACAACTCGCCCGGTTTGTCGATCCGGTTGCGCAGCCACAGCAGAACTGCGAATGCGGTCAGCTGGAAGATGATCTCGTAGACGAACGACGGGTGCATCGCTTGTCCGGCAAGGCATCCCGGACAATCCGGCGTTCCGGCGGCCGCGTGCACGCCCCACGGCAGGTCGGTTGGACGGCCGGGCGCCTCGGTGAGGTGGCAGCCGATGCGGCCGATCGCCATCCCCAGCGCCACCGCTGGAGCGAAGAGGTCACCGGTCTTGCCGCGATAGCCGCCGATCCGCTTGGCGATCAGGACGCCGAGGTACGCCCCCAGCAGGCCGCCGAGAATGCTGCGCGAACCGAACTGCCATGCCTCGGCCAGGCTCGGGTTGGCGTGGACGTCGAGGTGCCGGGCCCAGCCCGACAGGCGCATCCCGATCGCTCCGCCGACCAGGGCGCCGGCGACGGCGACGACGGACTGCTCGTTCACCGCGCCGCGCCGCCGCGACTCGGCCACGAACACCAACATCGCCGCCAGGACGCCGAGCGCCACGAACAGCCCGTGGATCGGGACCGTGACGCGGCCCGACGTGCCAGGAGGGAGCCACCCGCGAAACTTATCGACAGTGCGGGTGGTCCGCAACGGAATGCTATCGAGCGATCCGGTCGGCGCGGCTGTAGACGTTCATCGAGTCGCCGCGCAGGAAGGCGACCAGCGTCAGGCCGGACTGCTGGCCAGGTCAACCGCCAGTGAGGACGGCGCCGACACCGCGGCCAGCACCGGGATGCCGGCCATCACCGCCTTCTGGGTGAGTTCGAACGATGCGCGCCCGCTGACCAGAAGGACGGTGCCGCCCAGCGGGATGTGCCCGGTCTCCAGCGCCCATCCGATCACCTTGTCCACGGCGTTGTGCCGTCCGACATCCTCGCGTACCGCCAGCAGTGTGCCGTCGGCGGCGAACAGCGCCGCGCCGTGCAGGCCGCCGGTGCTGGCGAAAACCTTTTGCGCCGAACGCAACTGAGCCGGCATCGCGGTCAGTGTCGCCGTCGCCACCGAGGTCGGGTCGTCGCCGGGGGAGTACCGGCTCGACAGCCGGACCGCCTCCAGTGATGCCTTGCCGCACACCCCGCACGACGAGGTGGTGTAGAAGTTGCGGGTGACGTCGGTGTCCGGCGGCGGCACGTCGGGGTGCAGCGTGACGTCGAGAACGTTGTAGGTGTTGGTGCCGTCCTCGCCAGCGCCCCGGCAGTACTGCACCGTCAGGACGTCCTCGCGGCGGCCGATCACCCCTTCGGTGAGCAGGAATCCTTGTGCCAGTTCGACATCCGAGCCGGGGGTGCGCATCGTCACCGTGACCGGTGAGCCGTTGACCCGGATCTCCAGCGGTTCCTCGACGACGAGTGTCTCGGGGCGTTCGGTGACGGTGCCGTCGGCCAGGTGGCTCGCGCGCCGCCTCGAGGTCACCCGTCCCATCGGCTCGGCTCCAGCCGGATCGTGATCGCCTTCGACACCGGGGTATTCGACTTGGCCGCAACGTGATCCAGCGCCACCAGCGAATTGGTCTCGGGGTAGTACGCGGCGGCGTTGCCGATCGGAGTCGAGTACGGCACGACGAGGAAGTCTTTGGCGCGCCGCTCCTGCACCTCGCCGTTGGCCTCGGTGTACTCCGAGACCAGGTCCACCCGGGCGCCCTCGCTCAGGCCGAGCGTCTCGATGTCGGCCGGGTTGACGAAGACGACCCGCCGCCCACCCTTGACGCCGCGGTAGCGGTCGTCGAGACCGTAGATCGTGGTGTTGTACTGGTCGTGGCTGCGCAACGTCT
This sequence comes from uncultured Actinomycetota bacterium, assembly GCA_963786695.1. Lineage (GTDB taxonomy): Bacteria > Actinomycetota > Actinomycetes > Mycobacteriales > Mycobacteriaceae > Mycobacterium. The sequence continues at coordinate 512,534 of CAWBAL010000057.1, read as the reverse complement.
GCAGTATCAGCCGCCCGGGCGGCACCGGAACCCACTGCATCGGGTTGACCGCGAAGTTGGCCTTGCCCGTCGTCGTCGGGAATTCGCGGGCATCGCGCGGCGGGTGCGGCAGCTGAAAGCCGTCCGGCTGGCGCACTTTCGTGTTGTAGTCCGCGCAGCCCGGAACCACGGCGGCGATCGCGTCGCGGACGGCGTCGTAGTCGCCGGCGAAGCGCTCCCACGGAACCGGGTGCTCGGGCCCGAGCACCGCACGGGCCAGCTGGCAGATGATCGACACCTCACTGCGCACCTGATCGCTGGGCGGCGTCAGACTGCCCCGCGACAGGTGCACCATGGACATCGAATCCTCAACGGAAACAACCTGTTTGGCGCCGTTGTAGATGTCGCGGTCGGTGCGCCCCAGGGTGGGCAGGATCACCGCGGTGCGGCCGTGCACCAGATGGCTGCGGTTGAGCTTGGTCGAGACCTGCACGGTCAGCGCGCACGAGCTCAGCGCGGCCTCGGTGACCGCGGTGTCCGGCGTCGCCGAGGCGAAGTTGCCGCCCATCCCGATGAACACCGATGCCCGCCCGTCGCGCATCGCCCTGATCGCGTCGACGGTGTCGTAGCCGTGCTTGCGTGGGCTGACGATGCCGAACCGGTGGTCCAGGGCGGCCAGGAAAGTCTCGGGCACCCTTTCCCAGATGCCCATCGTCCGGTCACCCTGCACGTTGGAGTGCCCGCGCACCGGGCACACCCCGGCCCCTGGCTTGCCGATCATGCCGCGCAGCAGCAGCAGGTTGGTGAGCTCGGCGATCGTGGCGACCGCGTGGGTGTGCTGGGTGATGCCCATCGCCCAGCACACGATGGTCCGCTGCGAGCCGGCCAGCATCCCGGCCACCCGCTCCAGCTGGGGCCGCTCGATCCCGGTGGCCTCGACGACGGTGCCGATGTCGACCGCGCGGGCATCGGCGAGGTAGTCGTCGAACCCGTGGCAGTGCTGCGGCGATGAACTCGCGGTCGATCACGGTGCCCGGGGCGGCGGTCGTCGGCTTCCACCAGCAGCCGTCCCAGACCCTTGAACAGCGCCAGGTCACCGCCCAGGCGGATCTGCACGAACTCGTCGGCGATCGGCACGCCGTGCCCGACCACCCCGCGGACCTTCTGCGGGTCCTTGAACCGGATCAGGCCGGCCTCGGGCAGCGGGTTGACCGCGATGATCTTGGCGCCGTTGGCCTTTGCCTTCTCCAGCACCGAGAGCATCCGGGGATGGTTGGTGCCGGGGTTCTGCCCGGCGATGACGATGACGTCGGCGTGCTCGACGTCCTCGACGGTCACCGAGCCCTTGCCGATGCCGATCGACTCGGTCAGCGCCGTGCCGGAGGACTCGTGGCACATGTTGGAGCAGTCCGGCAGGTTGTTGGTGCCGAAGCTGCGCACCAGCAGTTGATAGAGGAACGCCGCCTCGTTGCTGGTGCGGCCCGAGGTGTAGAACACCGCCTCGTCCGGGGAGGCGAGGGCGTGCAGGTGCTCGGCGATCAGCGCCGTAGGCGTCGTCCCAGTCGATCGGGCGGTAGTGGGTCGTCTCCGGGCCGCAACACCATCGGATGGGCGAGCCGGCCCTGCTGGGACAGCCAGTACTCGGGCTTGGCGGCCAACTCCGCCACCGAGTGGCGGGCGAAGAACTCCGGCGTGACCACGCGGCGGGTCGCCTCCTCGGCGACGGCCTTGGCGCCGTTCTCGCAGAACTCGGCGAACTTGCGGCCGCCGTGCTCCTCGGGCCACGCGCAGCCGGGGCAGTCGAACCCGTCGCGCTGGTTGAGTCGCAGCCACGCCCTGGCGGTGCGCACCGGCCCCATCTCCGCCAGGCTCCGCTGCAGCGACACCATCACCGCGCGCACCCCGGCGGCCTCGTTCTTCGGCTGCCCGACGGTTACCGCGCGCTCGTCGTAGTCGGCCGGGACATCCCTCATGGCTTCAAATCTAGGCCGACGGGTCGACGATCTGCACCACCCCCGCGGTGGTGCCCGCGATGAACAACCGGCCGGTCTTCGCGTCGACGCCCAGGGTGTAGGGATTCTGGACGGTGGGCACCCGCGTGACCTCCCGCGGTGTCGGCTCGGCCATGTCGTAGCCGATCACCTCGTTGGTGCCCGACGACGCGACCCACAGCCGGTCGCGGACCGGGTCGTAGGCGATGCCGTAGGGGCCGCCGGCCTGCGCCACGCTGGCGATCTCGCGGGGGCGGGGGAGCGGCTCGAAGACCCGGATCGCGTTGCCCCGGGTGTCGGCGGCGATCATCCGGCCGTGCCGGTCGGCGACCAGGTGGGTGGGTCCGGCGCCGGCCGGAGTCGACCCGACGATCGTCAGCGCGGCGGCGTCGTAGACGGTCAGGTCGTTCTTGCGGACGTCGAGCAGGCCCATCGACAGCCCGACCGGGGCCATGCCCGCGGGCTGGACGCTGTCGGTGAACACCTTGAGCACCTCGTCGCCGCGCAGCACCGTGACCGTGCCGCCGTGTTCGTTGGCCACGAACACGTAGCCGTTCGACGCCTGTGCCGCGTCGTGCGGCACGGTGCCGGTGAGCACCTGCGGCTCGGCGCGCCCGCCCGGCAGCTCGACGCGCACCAGCGCGTTGGCGCTCTCCACCGGCACCAGCACCGGGCCGCCCGGGGCCGCGAGTTGGAGATGACGCGCGAAACCGGGCAGCGGGGTGCGGCCGGTGATCGCCCCGGTGTCGGCGTCGATGAGCACCAGTTCGTTGGGGTTGCGCTTGGCGACGGCCACAGTGCGGGTGACGGCGTCGACGACGACCCCTTCCGGGGCGGTGCCGACGGCCACGGTGCGTCCAGGGGTGGGGCCGGCGGGCGGCGGGGCGTTCTGCGGTTCGGCCGGTGGCGGGAGATTGTCAGCAGGTGGGCGGACCCCTTCGGTGGGTGCGCCTGATGGGATCAGACCGGTGGTCGTGGCGGGGGTGAGCGGGGCCGACGTCGGTCGCGGCGACTCGGCCGCACAACCGGCAACCAGGACGACGACCGCGGCGGTGAGTCCGGCGCTTCGATACTTCATCACTTCGATCGTGCCGCATTCTGTCGGTGACGCGGGCGTAACAAGTTCGGAACCGAAGCTTGCGAAGGTGGGCCGGTCGCATGCCCGCGAAGCAGACGCGGGCGTCCTGGGTGCAGAGGAAAGTTCAGTTGAGCGGAAATTCGGTCCGGCTTCAGGCGATCAACAACGTCGAGGCGTACGTGCCTCCTCCCATCAGCTTCGATCCAGGCGAGGCGCCGGGCGAGATCTTCGGCGCCAACGTCTTCACCCTGGCCGAGATGCGGCTGCGGCTGCCGAAGTCGGTCTACAAGTCCGTCGTCGCGACCATCGAGAAGGGCGCCAAGCTCGACCCGGCGATTGCCGACTCGGTCGCTTCGGTGATGAAGGACTGGGCGCTGTCGAGGGGCGCGACCCACTACGCGCACGTCTTCTACCCGATGACGGGACTGACCGCGGAGAAGCACGACAGCTTCCTCGACCCGGTCGGCGACGGGACCACGCTCGCCGAGTTCGCGGGCAAGACCCTGATCCAGGGCGAGCCGGACGCCTCCAGCTTCCCGTCGGGAGGGCTGCGCAGCACGTTCGAGGCGCGCGGCTACACCGGCTGGGACGTCACCAGCCCGGCCTACATCCTGGAGAACCCGAACGGCAACACGCTGTGCATCCCGACGGTGTTCGTCTCGATGACCGGTGAGGCGCTGGACTACAAGACGCCGCTGCTGCGCAGCCAGCAGGCCATGGGCGCACAGGCCGAGCGCATCCTGAAGTTGTTCGGGCACAAGGATTTCGACCACATCGTGTCGTTCTGCGGCCCCGAGCAGGAGTACTTCCTGATCGACCGGCACTTCTTCCTGGCGCGACCGGACCTGATCAACGCCGGCCGCACGCTGTTCGGCTCGAAGCCGCCCAAGGGCCAGGAGTTCGACGACCACTACTTCGGCGCCATCCCGGAGCGGGTGCTGGGCTTCATGATGGACACCGAGCGTGAGCTGTTCAAGCTCGGCATCCCGGCCAAGACCCGGCACAACGAGGTCGCGCCCGGCCAGTTCGAGATCGCGCCGATGTTCGAGCGGGCCAACATCGCCGCCGACCATCAGCAGCTGCTGATGACGACGTTCAAGACCATCGCCAAGAAGCACGGCATGGAATGCCTGTTCCACGAGAAGCCGTTCGCCGGCGTCAACGGGTCGGGCAAGCACGTCAACTTCTCGATGGGCAACGCGCAGTTCGGTTCCCTGCTGGTGCCCGGTGACACCCCGCACGAGAACGCCCAGTTCCTGGTGTTCTGCGCCGCGGTCATCCGCGCCGTGCACAAGTTCTCCGGCCTGCTGCGGGTGTCGGTGGCCTCGGCCACCAACGACCATCGCCTCGGCGCCAACGAGGCACCGCCGGCGATCATCTCGATCTTCCTCGGCGACCAGCTCGCCGACGTGTTCGAGCAGATCGCCAAGGGTGCGGCCACGTCGTCAAAGGGCAAGGGCAGCATGATCATCGGCGTCGACACCCTTCCGGTGCTGCCGACCGATCCGGGTGACCGCAACCGCACCAGCCCGTTCGCCTTCACCGGCAACCGCTTCGAGTTCCGTGCGCCGGGCTCCGGGCAGACCATCAACGTGCCGATGATCATCCTGAACACGATCATGGCCGACTCGCTGGACTACATGGCCACGGTGCTCGAGGAGGCGGTCGGCGACGGCGAGGACTTCGACGTCGCCGTGCAGAAACTGCTCACCGAGATCATCACCGAGCACGGTGCGGTGGTGTTCAACGGCGACGGCTACTCGGAGAACTGGCAGATCGAGGCGGCCGAGCGCGGCCTGCCGAACCTCAAGACGACGCTGGACGCCATCCCGGAGCTGGTGAAGCCGGAGGCGGTCGAGGTGTTCGAGAAGTACGGCGTCTTCAACGAGCGCGAACTGCAGAGCCGCGTCGAGGTCCGCTACGAGACGTACGTGCTGACCGTGAACGTCGAGGCCAAGCTGACGCTGGAAGTCGGTTCGACCGTGATTCTGCCCGCGGCGATCCGCTACCAGACCGAGCTGGCCCAGAACGTCGCGACGCTCAAGGCGGCGGGGCTGGAGCCGGACCTGACGCTGCTGCAGGCTGTGACCACGTCCGATTTCGGAGCTGACCGGCGCGCTGAGTGCGCTCAAGACGGCGATGGAAACCCACGGTGGCGACTCCGCTGCCGAGGAGGCCGCGCACGCGCAGAGTCTGCTGGGATTGATGGACGATGTGCGGGCAGCTGCCGACACGCTGGAAGGTGTTGTGGCCGATGATCTTTGGCCGCTGCCGACCTACCAGGAGATGCTCTACATCCTCTGATGGCTCAGCGATGATCGGCGCCCGGCGGCCATGCCGGGCGCCGATTGTCGTGTTAGCGCCGGGACAGCGCGAACACCCGAAGCTCGCGGTCGGTGCGGGTGCGGTAGGACTTGTACATCGGATAGGCCAGGAAGCGCTGCAGTCCGCGCTCCCGCTCGGCACCGGTCAACAGTGTTGCGGTGACGGGTATCTCGGTGCCCCCGATCGCCACGGTCGCCTCGGTGTCGGCGAGCAGGTTCGAGGACCAGTCGGGGTGGTGCTGCTGGCCGAAGTTGCTGCCGAGCACCAGAAGCCGGTCACCGTCGCGCAGGTAGCTCAGCGCCGACGTGCGCTGCTGGCCCGATTTGCGTCCGGTCGTGGTCAACAGCAGCTCGGGCAGCGAGGTGGGACCGAACAGGGTGTACTTGCCCTTGGTCGCCCGAAGGACGCGCCGGTCCAGTGGCACGAGCAGCCGGACGAAACGCGAGCCGACCGGCGAGGAGGCGACAGCGTAGAAGGGCTTGAAGACAGGGGAGATGTCTTCCTTGCCCCAGTGGGGGTCGGGGAATGCTTGCGGCACGGAACTGCCATAGTGCCCGATTGCCGAGACCGCCCGTACGCTCGAGCGGTGGACGCCGTGCTGTACGTCGTGGACCTCGCGCGGATGGCTGCGTTCTACCGAGACGCCCTCGGGCTGACCGTGTCGGGCAGCGCGGACGGCGCCACCGACCTCGACTGTGCCGGGGCGACCCTGCACCTCGTCCGGGTACCGCCTCCGTCGCTGCCGAGATCGTCATCGCCGAGCCGCCCGTGCGGCGCGAGGAGACGCCGATCAAGCTGATCGTGCCTGTCGACGATCTGCCTGCCGCACGACGGCGCATCGCCGAGCACGGTGGCGCCGTCGACAGCCCGGACCGCGAGTGGACATGGGAGAGCACCGTCCGCGTCGACGCGGTCGACCCTGAGGGCAATGTTCTGCAGCTTGCCGTGCGGTAACGCAGAACCGGCCGCTGAGCCAACTAGCATGTCGCCAATGCCCCAGCAGCCCGCCGATCTCGTTGCGGGCGTGACCGTATTGGGCAACCTCGCCGTCGACGTCATCAACGCGGTGAGCCCAGCCCGGGTGGCTGTGCCTCGTTCTCCGGTGTGGCCCTGGAAGCCTCCGGCGGGCACGGTCGCATCGTCGCGCTGGCCGCCGACAAGGACCGGCCGCTGTTCACCCCGCTGCTCGACCGCTTTCAGGGCATCCTGCGCATCCTGTCCGCCGATCGGACGAGCTCCTTCCGGCTGGATTACGTCGACGTCGATCACCGCCGGATGTCGGTGGAGGCCATCGGACCGGTCTGGGGTGAGTCCGAGATCGAGGCGGCCGACCCCGCCACCACCTGGGTGCATCTGGCGCCGCTGCTGCGCACCGACTTCCCGCCCAGCACCCTGGCGCTGCTCGCCGAACGCGGACATCGGGTGGCCTACGACGGGCAGGGCCTGGTCCGTGCCGACCGGCTCGGACCGCTGGTCGTCGACCGGCACTACCCGCCGGAGTTGCTGCAGAACATCGACGTTCTCAAGCTCGCGGAGGACGAGGCGCTGATCGTCGCCGACGGACCGTTCGACGAGTCGACAGCCGAGCGACTGGCCGTCCCGGAAATCCTCGTCACCTACGGGTCCGAGGGATGCGACATCTACACCGAGAACGGTTGCGTCCGGGTGCCTGCCGCCTGGCGCGTCGACGACGTGCAGACCACGGGTGCCGGTGACATGTTCACCTCCTGTTATGTGGCCAACCGCGCCGCCGGAGCCGACCCGGCCGCAGCGGCCAAAGTCGCCAGCGAGCTCGTCGCCACCGAACTCGAGAAACGCCGCGCCGCGCACCGCTAGCTCTGAGCTACTCACGGGTAACCCCGGTCTTAGAGAATGGGGTTCTCCGAAGGTGACGAACGACACACTTTTGTCTCACTCGTTGTCGGATCGTGTCTGTGAGCTGTGCCTTTGTTCGCGTGATCGCGGCGTGTCAACGCCCAACAGCGGTATAGCTTGCCTAAGAAAGTGCAATAATCGGTACTGCTAGTGACAGCAATCGAACGTGGCTGACCGACTCCGTCGGCGCGCCCCAGGGCTGCGACACGGAATCGACTGCAGACGAACCGACGAAAGGCGGGCACGTGGGTCCGAACGGCAACGGAGCTACGGGTAACCGACAGAAACTCGAAAAGGTCGTCATCCGCTTTGCCGGTGACTCCGGCGACGGCATGCAGCTCACCGGTGACCGGTTCACCACCGAGGCCGCCCTGTTCGGCAACGACCTTGCGACACAGCCGAATTACCCCGCCGAGATCCGCGCGCCACAGGGCACGCTGCCCGGCGTCTCGTCGTTCCAGATCCAGATCGCCGACTACGACATCCTCACCGCCGGTGACCGTCCCGACGTCCTCGTCGCGATGAACCCCGCCGCGCTGAAGGCCAACATCGACGACCTGCCCCGCGGCGGGCTGGTGATCGCCAACTCCGACGAGTTCACCAAGCGCAACCTCGCCAAGGTGGGCTACGAGAGCAACCCGCTGGAGGACAACAGCCTCGCCGAGTACGTGGTGCTGCCCGTCGCGATGACCACGCTCACCCTCGGGGCCGTCGAGGAGATCGGCGCCTCCAAGAAGGACGGCCAGCGCGCCAAGAACATGTTCGCGCTCGGCCTGCTGTCCTGGATGTACGGCCGGCCGGTCGAGACCAGCGAGACGTTCATCCGCGAGAAGTTCGCCCGCAAGCCCGACATCGCCGAAGCCAACGTCCTGGCGCTGAAGGCCGGCTGGAACTACGGCGAGACCACCGAGGCGTTCGGCACCACCTACGAGGTCGCGCCGGCCAAGCTCCCGCCAGGTGAGTACCGGCAGATCTCCGGCAACACCGCGCTGGCCTACGGCATCATCGCCGCCGGCCAGCTCGCCGACATCCAGGTGATCCTCGGCAGCTACCCGATCACCCCGGCCTCGGACATCCTCCACGAGCTGTCCAAGCACAAGAACTTCAACGTCATGACCTTCCAGGCCGAGGACGAGATCGCCGGCATCGGTGCCGCCATCGGCGCCTCCTACGGCGGCGCGCTCGGTGTGACCAGCACGTCGGGTCCGGGTGTCTCGCTGAAGTCCGAAGCGATCGGCCTGGCCGTGATGACCGAACTTCCGCTGCTGGTCATCGACGTGCAGCGCGGTGGGCCGTCCACCGGCCTGCCCACCAAGACCGAGCAGGCCGACCTGCTGCAGGCGATGTTCGGCCGCAACGGCGAATCGCCGGTCGCGGTGCTGGCCGCCCAGTCCCCCTCGGACTGCTTCGAGGTGGGGATCGAGGCCGCGCGCATCGCGCTGACCTACCGCACGCCGGTGATCCTGCTGTCCGACGGGGCGATCGCCAACGGCTCGGAGCCGTGGCGCATCCCGGAGGTCGGCAGCTTCGAGCCGATCCAGACCAACGTCGCGCAGGCCGGCGAGGACTTCGCGCCGTATGCCCGCGACCCGGAGACGCTGGCCCGCCAGTTCGCGGTCCCGGGCACGCCCGGACTCGAGCACCGCATCGGTGGCCTGGAGAAGGCCAACGGATCCGGTGACATCTCCTATGAGCCGGCCAATCACGACCTGATGGTGCGGTTGCGGCAGGCCAAGATCGACGGTATCGACGTCCCTGATCTCGAGGTCGACGACCCGACGGGTGACGCCGAGCTGTTGCTGCTCGGGTGGGGCAGTTCGTTCGGCCCGATCGGGGAGGCGTGCCGCCGGGCCCGCCGCCGCGGCATCAAGGTCGCGCACGCGCAGTTGCGTCACCTCAACCCCTTCCCGGCCAACCTCGGCGAGGTGCTGCGGCGCTACCCGAAGGTCGTCGTGCCGGAGATGAATCTGGGCCAGCTGGCGCTGCTGCTGCGCGGCAGGTACCTGGTGGACGTGCAGTCGGTGACCAAGGTGTCGGGCATGGCGTTCCTGGCCGACGAGGTGGAGTCGATCATCGACGACGCCCTCGACGGCACACTGGGTGAAAAAGAAAGCGACAAGGCGAAATTCGCCCGGCTCGAGGCGGCGACCGCGGGAGTGAACGCATGACTGACCTGATCGGAACGGACCTGCTGGCACCGGCGTCGAAGACCGCCGGGGTGCCGAGTGCGGACGAGCCGCAGAAGGCCAAGGACTTCACCAGCGACCAGGAGGTCCGCTGGTGCCCCGGCTGCGGTGACTACGTCATCCTCAACACCATCCGCAACTTCCTGCCGGAGCTCGGCCTGCGCCGGGAGAACATCGCCTTCGTCAGCGGCATCGGCTGCTCGAGCCGCTTCCCGTACTACCTGGAGAGCTACGGCTTCCACTCGATCCACGGACGCGCCCCGACGATCGCGACCGGCTTGGCGCTGGCCCGTCCGGACCTGTCGGTCTGGGTGGTCACCGGTGACGGCGATGCGCTGTCGATCGGCGGCAACCACCTGATCCACGCGCTTCGCCGCAACCTCAACATCACGATCCTGCTGTTCAACAACCGGATCTACGGCCTGACCAAGGGTCAGTACTCGCCGACCTCCGAGGTCGGCAAGGTGACCAAGTCGACCCCGATGGGCTCGCTGGACTACCCGTTCAACCCGGTATCGCTGGCGCTGGGCGCCGAGGCGACCTTCGTCGGCCGCGCCCTGGACTCCGACCGCAAGGGTCTGTCGGAGGTGCTGCGCGCGGCGGCCGAGCATCGCGGTGCCGCGCTGGTCGAGATCCTGCAGGACTGCCCGATCTTCAACGACGGCTCCTTCGACGTGCTGCGCAAGGAGGGCGCCGAGGAGCGGGTCATCAACGTCCAGCAGGGTCAGCCGGTCACGTTCGGTGCCAACGGCGAGTACTGCGTGGTCAAGAATGGTTTCGGCCTGGACGTCGCGAAGACCGCCGACGTCTCGGTCAGCGACATCGTGGTCCACGACGCGCAGATCGACGACCCGGCCTACGCCTTCGCGCTGTCCCGGCTGAGCGACCAGAACCTCGAGCACACCGTGATGGGCATCTTCCGTCAGGTGCACCGGCCCACCTACGACGACGCAGCCCGCGACCAGGTCCGTCTGGCACGCGAGGCCACCCCGCACGACATGCACGCATTGCAGTCGCTGCTGCGGGGTCGTGACACCTGGACCGTGGACTAGTCGGGCCGTGAGCGCACCCGCTCCGCTGGCCGCCGTCGTGCTGGCCGGCGGCGCATCCCGACGCATGGGCCGGGACAAGGCCACACTGGCGCACCCCGACTCGCCGACGACCATGGTCGAGCACACCGTCGAGGTGCTGCGGGGCCGCTGCTCCCCGGTTTTCGTGATCGCCGCGCCCGGTCAGGCCCTCCCGTCGCTGCAGGCTGAGGTGCTGCGGGACGAGATTCGCGGGGTCGGTCCGTTGCTGGCCACCGGGCGGGGACTGCGTGCCGCGGCGGCCGCGGGACTGGATCGTGCGTTCGTCAGCGCGGTGGACATGCCGTACCTGTCCGTCGAGGTCATCGAGGCGCTCGTCGACTACGACGGTGTCGACATCGTGCTGCCGTGGGACGGCCGGGACCACTACCTGGCGGGGATCTACCGAACCGACCTGGCCGGCCGCATCGAGGCGCTGGTGTCGGCCGGAGAGCGCAGCATGCGGGCGCTGGCCGACACGGTGCTCACCCAGCGCGTCGTGGTGCCGTTCAACCGCGAGCTGGCAAACGTGAATTCCCCGGACGACCTGAATCAGCAAATTTTGCGATAAGCCGGAAATTGGTATTTTTCTGTCGCCAATAACGAATCGATAATGGTCCGGCCGTCGCGGTCTGCGGATCCAGGCCTCGAGTGCGCTTCTAATCCGTTGGCAGACAGGGCTTTTGGTCGGTCATCGGAGTCTTTGGCGCAGCGAGCCCCACCCCGGCGAGGCGGCGACGTCGTCGTGGCGGTTGTTCACCGTCCGTTCACCCGCGGCTTCCGTGCGCCGGCTGGGCGTGCGGCACTCCGAGCCGGGCCTGTCGGTCGCGAGGAGGGGCCAAAGCCGCTGGCCGAGGGGTTGCGCGGGTCAAACAGCTGTGTTCCCGTGTTTCGGGCTCTGCGCCGGCGGCGCGGTTGAGTTGGCGAAAGTGACTGTTGCACAGTCGGTTTCATGAACCATCGGACAGCTAAGCAGGTGGACTAACCGAACCGCCGTTCGCGCCCTGTTTCGCCAGGAACCGTCGCGCGATCGCCGCGGGACCGTCCTGTGTTATCAAAAGCAGTGTGACCCAGGCCACAATTTCTACGTGATTTAGGTCACGGAATTGTCGCGCGCGTCAACACTTGTTCTCGTCGGAAAACACCACGCTGACCTGCACAGACAACTCTCAGTTACAGACCGTGATCGGCTTGTTATCAAACCGAGATAAGCGTGTCGCTGATGTGACTTCACCCTATCGGCTCCGTACGGTCCTTTCCGTTCCCTAAAAGGAGCAAACAACTCCACATACGTGAACCCTGCGTGTGAGCGGGGGCCGGGAGGTCGAGGGGCCTTCTTGGGATCGCCGGTGACAAACCAGGCGGACCCGCCGGCCACCGCTGTCGTGCCAGACCGAGACGGCACGGCCCGAGGACAGATCGTCCCCGGCGCGCGCTCGGCGAAAGGATAGATGTTGAAGAACCTCCGCAAGACACTCGCACGCTCCTTCGGGATGACCGCGATTGGTGGCGCCCTGGTCGTCGCTCCGATGGCCCTGGGCACCGGTACCGCCGCTGCTGACAGTGGTGTGAACTGGGATGCCGTCGCTGCATGCGAGTCCGGCGGCAACTGGGCGATCAACACCGGCAACGGCTACTACGGCGGCCTGCAGTTCACCATGGGCACCTGGCGTGCCAACGGCGGCAGCGGTGCGCCGCACGCCGCCTCGCGTTCGGAGCAGATCCGCGTGGCCGAGAACGTCCTGCGTACGCAGGGGATCGGCGCGTGGCCGGTCTGCGGTCGGCGCGGCTGACGCAAACGTCTGACAGGAGTGGCGCCGGACCAACTGGTCCGGCGCCACTCCTGTCTCTGTAAGAACTCCTCTATCAGAAATCTCAGAGTTTTCAATTGACACGCCAGTAACACAGGCCCCTTTAGGTGCGATTCACATCACAACAGCGCAGAAGATGCGCCCCTTGGTCGGGAAGGGCACACAGATGAGCACCATTCGCAGGATCGTCACTCTGGCAGTCATCTCCGGAGCGCTCGCGCTGGCCGGATTCGTCCTGAGCTGCGGAAACGCCAGCGCCGACAGCGGTGTGAACTGGGACGCGATCGCGCAGTGCGAGTCCGGCGGCAACTGGGGGGCCAACACCGGTAACGGCTTCTACGGCGGCTTGCAGTTCAAGCAGGCGACCTGGACCGCCAACGGCGGCGCCGGCAGCCCGGCGGGCGCATCCCGCGAGGAGCAGATCAAGGTGGCCGAGAACGTGATGCAGAAGCAGGGCCTGGGCGCCTGGCCGACGTGCGGCAAGAACGCCGGCGCCCCCGGCTTCGCCACCCCGGTGTCGGCCGGCACCACCGCCGCCCCGGCCCAGGCCGGATGCGCCAACCTCGGCCGCGGCCCGCTGCGGCCTGCTCAACTTCGGCAAGATGTGCCAGGCCCTCACCGACCCGGGCAGGGCCATCGCCAACGCGCTCGGCATTCACTGACCGGCGCTCGACGCGGGTGGGGAGCCGAAACGCCGACCGCGCCGGCGATCGTGGCCAGGTGACGGGTCATCGCGAACTCCGGCACCACAACGGTGGCCCGGCTCACCGCGGCACTGAGCAGCGCGGGCCGAAGATTCACGAGCTGCCCGATCGTCCGTGACTCGCGGACCACACCGCTCACCCGGCGGCGGCGAAACGATTCGAAGGCCGAGAACGCGCTCGGCAGGTCCGCACTGAGCTCCACCAAGGCGCCCAGCACGGCGGCGTCCTCCAGCGCCTGGCAGCCGCCCTGGCCCAGATGCGGGCGCATCGGATGTGCCGCGTCACCGACCAGCACAACGGGCCCGGCTGCCCAGCATCCGGCAGTGCGACGGTCGTAGAGGTCGTTGCGCAGGACGTCGCCAGGGTCGGTGGCGGCCAGCATCGCCGGAATCGGCTCGGCCCAGGACGCCAGCTTCGAGCGCAGGTAGGCAAGCTCGCCCTGCGGGGCCGCACCGCCCTCGGCCACCCGCTCGGTGGCGAACCAGTACGTCCGACCGTCGCCCATGGGCACATGGCCCACCTCGCTGCCCGGGCCCATCGTCTCGCCGGCCAGCTCGTCATCGACCGCCATCTCGGCGACCCCGCGCCAGGCGGTGTACCCGGCGTAGCGGTGCGCCAGCGGGCCGTTGAGGTGACGTGCCACCACCGAATGGGTGCCGTCGGCGCCGACGACCGCGTCGGCCGCCCGGGTCGAGGAGTCCGACAACTGAACCTGCGACCCCCTGCGCGGTAACCGTCAGGGCCCGGGCGGCGACGCCGTGGATGACGGTGCCCGGCGCCAGCGCCTGGGCCAGCACATCGCGCAGCGCGGCCCGCTGGATCACGACCAGCGGCTCGCCGAGCGCGGTGACCATCCGCTCCCGCGACGGCCGGCGCAGCCAGCTGCCGTCCTTCCAGCGGATCGCGCCGCCGCTGACCCGGCCGCCGGCCGCCCGCACCCGGTCCCCGAGCCCGAGGACGTCCAGCGCCGCCAGGGCGTTGGGCCAGATGCTGATGCCCGCCCCCGAACCGGTGTCGGTTCGCTCTTCGATCACAGTGACGGAATGGCCGCGCTGCTGCAGCGCCGTCGCGGTCGCCAGACCGGCGATGCCGGCACCGATGACGACGATCTCGGCCATCAGCCGACGATATCGTCGAGCTACGTCGACCGGGAGGCCCGCATGACCGATTCGTCCGACTGGTTCGCCGGCTTCACCGCCGCCGACCATCACATCGGGGATGTCACGATCCATGCCCGCATCGGCGGCCGGGCCGACGCACCGCCGCTGGTCCTGCTGCACGGGTTCCCGCAGAACCACACGATGTGGCAGCGGGTCGCGCAACAACTCGCGCCGCACTTCCGGCTGGTGCTGCCCGACCTTCGGGGCTACGGAGACTCGAGCAAGCCGCCCGGCGCGCCAGGACACGTCAACTACTCCAAGCGCACGATGGCCGGCGACATCGCCGAGCTGATGGGTGCGCTGGGCCACGACCGCTACGCGGTGTGCGGCCACGACCGGGGCGGGCGCGTGGCGCACCGGCTGGCCGTCGACCACCCGGCCGCGGTCACCCGACTGGCCGTGATCGACATCGCGCCGACGCTGGACATGTACGAGGCCACCGACATGCGGTTCGCCACGTTCTACTACCACTGGTTCCACCTCATCCAGCCCAGCCCGCTGCCCGAGACGATGATCGGCGGCGACCCGCTGTTCTATCTGCACTGGATACTCGGCGGCTGGGGCTCCGGCGGCCTGGACTACATCGAACCGCAGGCACTCGAGTCCTACGAGCGCTGCTTCGGTGATCCCGACGCCATCCACGCCATGTGCGAGGACTACCGAGCCGCGGCAACCGTCGACCTCGACCACGACCGCGCCTCGCGCGCGGCGGGGGACAAGATCGCCTGCGACACCCTGGTGTTGTGGGGCGCGCGCGGGGTGATCGAGGCCCTGTTCGACCCGCTCGCGCTGTGGCAGGCGCAGTGCAGCGCCCGGGTCAGCGGTCACGCGCTGGACGGCGGGCACTTCCTCGCCGAGGAACTGCCCGCGCAGACGGCGGCCGCCATGCTGGAGTTCTTCTCATGACCGGCGGCCCTTTCGACGAACTCGACGACTACATCGCCCTGCCCCGGGTCTCCGGACTCGCGGTGTCCCCGGACGGGTCACGGGTCGTCACCACCATTGCCGAACTGAATGCGGCCAAGACCGAATACGTCACCTCCATATGGGAGGTCGACCCGCTCGGTGACCGGCAGGCCCGCCGGCTCACCCGCGGCGCGAAGGGGGAGTCGGGGCCGGCGTTCACCTCCGACGGCGACCTGCTGTTCACCTCGGCGCGCCCGAGCGACGACGACGACAAACCACCGGCCGCGCTGTGGCGGCTGCCCGCCGCGGGTGGCGAAGCCGAACGGATCGCCGAACTGCCAGGCGGCATCACCGCGGTGCGAACCGCGCGCGATGCCCCGGTCGTCGCGGTCGCCGCACCGATCCTGCCCGTCGGCCGAGACCGTCGACGACGACCGGCGGTTGCGAAATCTGCGCAAGGACAACAAGATCACCGCGATCCTGCACACGGGCTATCCGGTGCGGCACTGGGATCACGACCTCGGGCCCGACGAGACCCACGTCTTCGTCCTCGGGCAGGACGGTGCGCTCACCGACGTGACGCCACGGCCCGGGCCTGCGCTGGGTGAGCCCAACCTCGCGGTGAGCCCCGACGGCAGCTTCGCGATCGCGACGTGGCGGGTGCCGGCGCCGGCGGCCGCCCTGCGATCGGTCCTGATGCGCATCGACCTTCGCACCGGCGAGCGCACCGTGATCGCCGACGACCCGCTGGCCGACCTGGAGAACCCGGCCATCTCCCCGGACGGAACCGCGGTGGCCTTCACCCGCGAGTCGCTCTCGACACCGCAGCAGGCACCGCGAATCACCCTGTGCCACATGGTATTGGACTCGGATGAGTGGACGCAGACGGCCGACGGCTGGGACCGCTGGCCGGCGTCGGTGACGTGGACGCACGACGGCGCGGCGCTGCTGGTCACCGCCGACCAGAACGGCCGCTGCCCGATCTTCGAAGTCGGCCTCGACGGTGAGGTCCGGCAACTGACCGTCGACGACTTCAGCTACACCAACGTCGTCGCCGCGCCCGGTGGTGTCGTCTACGCGCTGCGAACCTCCTATGCCGCGCCGCCGCACCCGGTGCGCGTCGAGTCGTCGGGAGCGGTGACCGTGCTGCCGTGTGTCGACTTACCGGAATTGCCCGGTGAGTTGACCGAGGTGACCGCGACCACCGCCGACGGCGTCGAGGTGCGGTCGTGGCTGGTGCTGCCGCGCTCGGGCACGAGCGAAGCACCCGGCGCCGCTGCTGCTGTGGATCCACGGTGGGCCGCTGGGCAGCTGGAACGTCGTGGTCGTGGCGGTGGAATCCCTGGCTGATGGCCGCCCGCGGGTACGCGGTGCTGCTCCCGGACCCGGCCCTGTCGACCGGCTACGGCCAGGAGTTCATCCAGCGCGGCTGGGGCGCGTGGGGCGGTGCGCCCTACGACGACCTGATGGCAGCGGTCGATGCGGCCTGCGCCGACCCGCGCATCGACGCCGATCGCACCGCCGCGATGGGCGGATCATTCGGCGGCTACATGGCCAACTGGGTGGCCGGGCACACCGACCGCTTCCGCGCCGTCGTGACCCACGCCAGCCTGTGGGCGCTCGACCAGTTCGGGCCGACCACCGACGGCGCGTACTACTGGGCGCGCGAGATGACACCGGCCATGGCGCAAGCGAATTCGCCGCACCGCTTCGTCGAGAAGATCAACACCCCGATGCTGGTGATCCACGGCGACAAGGACTACCGCGTACCCATCGGCGAGGCGCTGCGGCTGTGGTACGAGCTGCTCACCCTGTCCCGGCTGCCCGCCGCCGACGACGGTTCGTCGCCACACCGGTTCCTGTACTTCCCGGCCGAGAACCACTGGGTGCTCTCGCCGCAGCACGCCAAGATCTGGTACCAGGTGGTCACCGCGTTCCTGGCCGAGCACGTGCTGGGGGAGAGCCTCGAGTTCCCCGAAACTCTGGGGTAGTCGCGCCCGGTAAGTTGGCGGCCATGACCGCAGAGCAGCGTGAATTCGACATCGTCCTGTACGGGGCCACCGGCTTCGTCGGCAAGCTCACGGCCGAGTACCTGGCCCGCGCGGGCGGCGACGCCCGCATCGCGCTGGCCGGCCGCTCACCGGACAAGCTGCTCGCCGTCCGCGAGAGCCTGGGCGAATCCGCGGCGTCCTGGCCGATCCTGACCGCCGACGCGTCCTCGCCGTCGTCGCTGAACGACATGGCCGCCCGGACCCGGGTGGTCGTCACCACCGTCGGCCCCTACAGCCGCTACGGCCTGCCGTTGGTGGCCGCGTGCGCGGCGGCCGGCACCGACTACGCCGACCTCACCGGCGAGGCGACATTCGTGCGGCAGAGCATCGACGACTACCACAAGGAGGCCGTCGACACCGGAGCGCGCATCGTGCACGCCTGCGGATTCGACTCCATCCCGTCGGACATGAGCGTCTTCGCGCTCTACCGGCGGGCCGAGCAGGACGGCACCGGCGAACTCGGCGACACCAACTTCGTGTTGCGTGGCCTCAAGGGCGGGGTGTCCGGCGGTACGGCCGCCTCGATGGTCGAGATCTTCCGCGCGTCCTCGAACGACCCGAACACCCGGCGTCTCCTCGAGGACCCGTACACCCTGACCCAGGACCGCGGCGCCGAGCCGGAACTGGGTCCGCAGCCCGATCTGCCGTGGCGGCGCGGGCGTGAGATCGCCCCGGAACTGGCGGGCATCTGGACCACCGGCTTCGGCATGGCCTTGTACAACACCCGGATCGTGCGACGCAGCAACGCGCTGCTCGACTACGCCTACGGCAAGAAGTTCCGCTATGCCGAGAACCTCAGCGTCGGCTCCTCGGTCTTCGCGCCCGTTGTGTCGGCGGTGGCGTCGGCGGCGAACAACGGTGGGGTTGCGTTGGGCAGTCGGTTCTTCCGTTTCCTGCCGCGCCGGCTGGTGGAGCGCATCGTCCCCAAGCCCGGCACCGGACCCAGCGAGGAGGCTCGCGAGAGCGGCTACTACAAGGCCGAGACCTACACGACCACCACCGGTGGCGCGCGCTACGTCGCCGCCATGTCCCAGCAGGGCGATCCGGGTTACAAGGCGACCTCGGTGATGCTCGGCGAGTGCGCACTGGCGCTGGCGTTCGACCGCGACAAGCTCTCGGATCTGCACGGTGTGCTGACTCCGGCCGCGGCGATGGGCGACGCCCTGCTGGCCCGGTTCCCGGCGGCGGGCATCGAGCTGGAAACCACCCGCTTGAGCTGATTTTTTCTGTGAGCAGAACTCGTGCCGGACACGTCCGGCTCGACTAGTGTCGGCTCCGATTGCAGCAACATCCAGCAGCGAAGGTGGAGCATCATCATGGCCGGTCTCGAAGACCTCTACAACCAGATCCCGGTAGCGGATATCGCCAGCAAGCTCGGCGCTGACCAGGGCGAGGTGAACCAGGCCATCCAGACCCTGGTGCCGACGCTGCTCGGCAGCATCCAGCACAACGTCGTCTCCGACGACATCGACTCCAGCAAGCTCGAGTCGGCGATCGCCGCCGAGGGCGCCTCGGGCCTGATCGACGGCGGCGTGAACGTCGACGACGTCGACCCCGCGCAGGGCGAGCAGTTCATCTCGCGCATCTTCGGCGGCAACGACACCAACCAGGTGGCCTCGGCCCTGGCCGGCGGCGGCGCCGGCGGCAACGACCTGATCAAGCGGCTGCTGCCGATCCTGGCACCGATCGTGCTGGCCTACATCGGCAAGCAGTTCGCGCAGAAGAACGCCGCACCCGCCGGCGAGGCTCAAGCCTCCGGCGGCGGCGGCCTCGGCGATCTGCTGGGCGGCATCCTCGGCGGTGCCGGCGCCGGTGGTGGCGGCGGAAACAACCCGCTGGGCAGCATCCTGGGCAGCGTGCTCGGCGGCCAGCAGGGCGGCGCCCTCGGCAGCATCCTGGGCGGACTGCTGGGTGGGAAGAAGTAGCGGTCCACACCGCCCGACGACCCGCACACACCCGTTCCTAGAATTGACGGGTGACTACCACTCCTGACTCCCGCGCCGAGGCTCTACCCAAGTCGTGGGAGCCGGGAGCGGTAGAGCAGCAGATCTATCAGCGCTGGGTTGACGCCGGCTACTTCCACGCCGACGCCGCCAGCGGCAAGCCCCCGTACTCGATCGTGCTGCCGCCGCCGAACGTGACCGGCAGCCTGCACATGGGCCACGCGCTGGACCACACGCTGATGGACGCGCTGACCCGGCGCAAGCGCATGCAGGGCTACGAGGTGCTGTGGCTGCCCGGCATGGACCACGCCGGCATCGCCACCCAGAGCGTGGTGGAAAAGCAGCTGGCCGTCGACGGCAAGACCAAAGAGGACTTCGGCCGCGAGCTGTTCGTCGAGAAGGTGTGGGACTGGAAGCACGAGTCCGGCGGAACGATCGGCGGGCAGATGCGCCGCCTGGGCGACGGCGTCGACTGGAGCCGCGACCGCTTCACCATGGACGAGGGCCTCTCGCGCGCGGTGCGCACCATCTTCAAGCGCCTCTATGACGCCGGGCTGATCTACCAGGCCGAGCGCCTGGTGAACTGGTCGCCGGTGCTGCAGACCGCGATCTCCGACCTCGAGGTCAAGTACGAGGACGTCGAGGGCGAACTGGTGTCCTTCCGGTACGGCTCGCTGGACGACGCCGCAGCCGCACATCGTGGTCGCCACCACCCGGATCGAGACCATGCTCGGCGACACCGCGATCGCGGTGCACCCCGACGACGACCGCTACCGCCACCTGGTCGGCACCACGCTGCCGCACCCGTTCCTGGACCGCGCAGATCATCATCGTCGCCGACGAGCACGTCGACCCCGAATTCGGCACCGGCGCAGTCAAAGTCACGCCCGCCCACGATCCGAACGACTTCGAGATCGGCGTGCGCCACAACCTGCCGATGCCGTCGATCATGGACACCAAGGGCCGGATCGCCGACACCGGAACGCGGTTCGACGGTCTGGACCGGTTCGAGGCGCGCTACGCGGTGCGCCAGGCGCTGGCCGACGAAGGCCGCATCGTCGCCGAGAAGCGGCCCTACCTGCACAGCGTCGGGCATTCCGAACGCAGCGGCGAGCCCATCGAACCGCGGCTGAGCCTGCAGTGGTGGGTCAAGGTCGAGTCGATGGCCAAGGCCGCCGGCGACGCGGTACGCAACGGCGACATCGTGATTCACCCGAAGAGCCTGGAACCGCGCTGGTTCGCCTGGGTCGACGACATGCACGACTGGTGCATCTCGCGTCAGCTGTGGTGGGGCCACCGCATTCCGATCTGGCACGGACCCGACGGCCAGACGGTGTGCGTCGGACCCGACGAGACCCCGCCCGCCGGCTGGGAGCAGGACCCCGACGTGCTGGACACGTGGTTCTCCTCGGCGCTGTGGCCGTTCTCCACGATGGGCTGGCCGGACCGCACCCCGGAGCTGGAGAAGTTCTATCCGACAAGCGTTCTGGTCACCGGCTACGACATCCTGTTCTTCTGGGTGGCGCGCATGGTGATGTTCGGGACGTTCGTGGCGGGCGACGAGGCGATCACCTCCGGCGGTGAGCGCGGGCCGCAGGTGCCGTTCGAGAACGTCTTCCTGCACGGCCTGATCCGCGACGAGCACGGCCGCAAGATGAGCAAGTCCCGCGGCAACGGCATCGACCCGCTGGACTGGGTGGAGCTGTTCGGCGCCGACGCGCTGCGCTTCACGCTGGCCCGCGGTGCCAGTCCCGGCGGTGACCTGTCGATCGGCGAGGATCACGCCCGAGCCTCCCGCAACTTCGCCACCAAGCTGTTCAACGCCACCCGGTTCGCGCTGATGAACGGAGCCGGCCCGGCCCCGCTGCCGCCGGCCGGTGAGCTGACCGAGGCCGACCGCTGGATTCTGGGCCGCATGGAAGAGGTTCGCGCCGAAGTGGATTCGGCCTTCGACGGCTACGAGTTCAGCCGCGCCTGCGAGTCGCTGTACCACTTCGCCTGGGACGAATTCTGTGACTGGTACCTCGAGCTGGCCAAAGTGCAACTGGCCGAAGGGCGTCTCGCACACCACGGCGGTACTCGCCGCGGTCCTCGACACCTTGCTGAAGCTCCTTCACCCGGTGATGCCGTTCGTCACCGAGACGTTGTGGAAGGCGCTCACCGGCGCGCGAGTCGCTGGTGGTCGCGGACTGGCCCGACGCCGTCGGGATTCGCGCCGGATACCGTTGCCGCGCAACGGGTTGCCGACGTCCAGAAGCTGGTCACCGAGGTTCGCCGGTTCCGCAGCGACCAGGGCCTTGCCGACCGTCAGAAGGTGCCCGCCCGGTTGTCCGGTGTCGACGAAGCCGGGTTGGGCGCTCACGTCGCTGCCGGTGACCGCGCTGTCCTGGCTGACGAGTGCCGCTGCGGATTTCAGCCCGACCGCGCACATCGAGGTGCGGCTGTCCGGCGGCACCGTCGACGTCGAGCTCGACACTTCCGGCACCGTCGACGTCGCCGCCGAGCGCCGCCGGCTGGAGAAGGACCTCGCCGCCGCGCAGAAGGAACTGGCGGGCACGACAGCCAAACTCGACAACGCGGCCTTCCTGGCCAAGGCGCCCGACGACGTCGTCGCCAAGATCCGTGACCGTCAGCAGCTGGCCGGCGAGGAAGTGGAGCGCATCGCGGCCCGCCTGGCTGCGCTGCGCATGATGGCATCGACCGAACCCAGGCCCGACGAGATCGCCGCGCTGCTTCAGGTCGAGCACCTGCTCGACCAGCGCTGGCCGGAGACCAAGCTGGAGCCCAGCACCGCGCGGATCTCGGCGCTGATGGAGCTGCTCGGCTCACCGCAGCTGAGCTATCCGTCCATCCACATCGCCGGCACCAACGGCAAGACGTCGGTGGCGCGCATCGTCGACGCGCTGCTGAGCGCATTCAGCCGCCGTACCGGGCGCACCACCAGCCCGCACCTGCAGTCGGCGGTCGAGCGGATCGCCATCGACAACCAGCCGATCAGCCCGGCCCGCTACGTCGAGGTGTATCGCGAGATCGAGCCGTTCGTCCAGATGATCGACCGCCAGTCCGAGGCCGGCGGGGGTCCGGCGATGAGCAAGTTCGAAGTCGTCACCGCGATGGCCTTCGCCGCCTTCGCCGACGCCCCGGTCGACGTCGCCGTCGTCGAGGTCGGGATGGGCGGACGGTGGGACGCCACCAACGTCGTCGACGCGCCCGTCGCGGTGATCACCCCGATCGGCATCGACCACGCCGAGTACCTCGGCGACGACGATCGCCGACATCGCCGCGGAGAAGGCCGGCATCATCGGCGCCCCGCGCGGTGACCTGGTGCCCGTCGACACCGTCGCGGTGATCGGCAGGCAGGCACCCGAGGCGATGGAGGTCCTGATGGCGCAGGCGGTCCGCTCCGACGCCGCGGTGGCCCGCGAGGACTCCGAGTTCGCGGTGCTGAGCCGTCAGGTCGCCGTCGGCGGTCAGGTGCTCGAGCTGCAGGGCCTCGGCGGGACGTACTCCCAGATCTTCCTGCCGCTGCACGGCGAGCATCAGGCCCACAACGCCGTCGTGGCGCTGGCCGCCGTCGAGGCGTTCTTCGGCGCCGGCGCCGACCGCCAGCTCGACATCGACACGGTGCGGGCCGGCTTCGCCGCCGCCGCCAGCCCCGGGCGCCTGGAGCGGATGCGCAGCGCGCCGACGGTGTTCGTCGACGCCGCCCACAACCCTGCGGGCGCGGCCGCCCTGGCGAGCGCGCTGGTGAGCGAGTTCGACTTCCGCTTCCTCGTCGGCGTGCTCAGCGTGATGGGGGACAAGGACGTCACCGGCATCCTGACCGCGCTGGAACCCGTCTTCGACCAGGTCGTCGTCACCCACAACGGCTCGCCGCGGGCGCTGGAGGTCGATGCGCTGGCGGTGCGGGCCGAAGAGATCTTCGGGCCCGACCGCGTGGTGCGCGCCGAAACCCTGCCCGACGCGATCGAGACCGCCACCGCGATCCTCGAGGACTCGGCCGCCGACGACGGATTCTCCGGCGCCGGCATCGTCATCACCGGCTCGGTGGTGACCGCCGGGGCCGCGCGCACCCTGTTCGGGAAGGACCCCCAATGAGCGACGACACGCCCACGGTCTGCAAGGCCCGGACCCCTGGAAGAGCTTCCGCGGCGTCATGGCCGGCACCCTGATCCTCGAGGCCATCGTGGTGCTGCTCGCGCTGCCGGTCGTCGGGGCCGTCGGCGGCGGGCTCACCCCGTGGTCGATGGGCTACCTGATCGGCTTCGCGGTGCTGCTGGTGCTGCTGGCCGGCGTGCAGGGCCGGCCGGGAGCCATCTGGATCAACCTCGGTGTCCAGCTCATCCTGGTCGCCGGGTTCGCGGTCTATCCGGCGGTGGGATTCATCGGTGTGCTCTTCCTGGTGGTCTGGGGCGTCATCGCCTACCTGCGCGCCGAGGTCCTGCGCCGGCAGCGCCGCGGGCTGCTGCCCGGTCAGCAGCAACCCCCGGACTGACGGGTACGCTGTCGGCCGTGACCGAGCGGACCCTGGTTCTGATCAAGCCCGATGGCGTCGAGCGACGGGTGATCGGCGAGATCATCAGCCGTATCGAGCGCAAAGGCCTGTCCATCGCAGCCCTTGAGCTCAAGCACGTCAGCGACGAGCTGGCCCGGGCGCACTACGCCGAGCACGAGGACAAGCCCTTCTTCGGCTCGCTGCTGGAGTTCATCACCTCCGGGCCCGTGGTGGCCGCGGTCCTCGAAGGCCCCCGCGCGGTCGCCGCGTTTCGGCAGCTCGCGGGCGGTACCGACCCCGTCGAGAAGGCGACTCCGGGCACGATCCGCGGTGATTTCGGCCTGGAAACCCAGTTCAACCTGGTGCACGGCTCGGACTCCACCGACTCCGCCGAGCGCGAGATCGCGCTCTGGTTCCCCAACGCCTGACGCCTCGAACCGGACAGTGGGCCCGAACCGGCCCTGCCGTGTGGGATACTGATGACGGATGTGCCCACAAACACATCCGAATGAAGACTTAGACGTGCGCGACCACCGCAGATCGCGGTGCGGCGCCGACCGTCACAGCCATCATTCAGCCAGGCACTGAACGTGTCCGTTATGGGCTGTTCGGAGCGAGACCATGACAAGCCCGGGAAAACCCGGGCGTACAGCGGAAGCCCTCGAGTGGCCGCGTCTCAGACGCGCCCGGGGGCTTGAGGAGACTACGTGGCCGACGATGACGTCTACCAGGAACTGCCCGAAACCCCGAGTCAGCCGCAGTGGGAACCCCCCGCGGCTGCCGGTGACGACGACCTGCCCGACAAGTTGAGGGTCCACTCGCTGGCCCGGGTGCTCGGCACCACCAGCCGGCGGGTTCTCGACGCGCTCAGTGAGCTCGACGGCCGCAGCCGCAGCGCGCAGTCCACGGTCGAGCGCAGTGACGCAGTGCGGGTTCGCGACGTGCTGGCCCAGAGTCCCGAGCCCGACGAACCAGCCGCCGAAGCCGAGGTTGTCGAGGCCGTCGAGGTCGTCGAGGAGCCGGAGTCGCGCCTGATCCTGGAGACCACCACCGTCGAGTCGGTGTACATGCCGTTGTTCGTCGCCCCGCAGCCCGTCAAGGCCCTGCGCCGTAGAGGACAGCGACGACGAGGACGAGGACGACGACGACGAGGACGAGGACGAAGAGTCCGGCGCCGAGGTCGACGGCGACCGTCCGGCCAACCGCCGCCGTCGCCGTGGCCGCCGTGGTCGCGGCCGCGGGCGCGGTGAGCAGGGCGGTGCCGACGGCGAGGACTCCGACCAGCCGGCAGGCGAGGACAAGTCCGAAGGCGCCGACGAGGACGAGGGCGACGAGTCCGACGGCGACGAGGAGTCGAGCGCCGGGGAGGGCGCAACCCGCCGCCGGCGTCGGCGCAGGCGTCGCAAGTCGGGCAACGGCGATGACGGCGAGGCCGGAACGTCCGACGATCCGCCCAACACCGTCGTGCACGAACGCGCCCCGCGCAGCAAGGCCGAGCGCGACCCGGACGCAATCCAGGGCATCAGCGGATCCACCCGGCTGGAGGCCAAGCGTCAGCGCCGTCGCGACGGTCGCGACGCCGGCCGTCGTCGGCCGCCGATCCTGTCCGAGGCCGAGTTCCTGGCCCGCCGGGAAGCGGTCGAGCGCGTCATGGTGGTGCGCGACAAGGTCCGCACCGAGCCGCCGCACGAGGGCGCCCGCTACACCCAGATCGCGGTGCTGGAAGACGGTGTCGTCGTCGAGCACTTCGTCACCTCGGCGGCCCAGACCTCCCTGGTCGGCAACATCTACCTCGGCATCGTGCAGAACGTGCTGCCCTCGATGGAGGCCGCGTTCGTCGACATCGGCCGCGGCCGCAACGGTG
Organism: uncultured Actinomycetota bacterium; assembly: GCA_963786695.1. Taxonomy (GTDB): domain Bacteria; phylum Actinomycetota; class Actinomycetes; order Mycobacteriales; family Mycobacteriaceae; genus Mycobacterium. The sequence continues at coordinate 487,099 of CAWBAL010000057.1, read as the reverse complement.
TGCTCTACGCCGGCGAGGTCAACTGGGAGGCGGCCGGACTCGGCGGCGCCCAGCGCAAGATCGAGCAGGCGCTCAAGCCCGGCGACTACGTCGTCGTCCAGGTCAGCAAGGACCCGGTCGGTCACAAGGGCGCCCGGCTGACCACCCAGGTGTCGCTGGCCGGCCGCTACCTGGTCTACGTGCCGGGTGCCTCGTCGACCGGGATCAGCCGCAAGCTGCCCGACACCGAGCGGCAGCGGCTCAAGGAGATCCTGCGCGAGGTCGTGCCGTCGGATGCCGGCGTGATCATCCGCACCGCCTCCGAAGGGGTCAAGGAAGAGGACATCCGCGGCGACGTCGAGCGCCTGCAGGAACGCTGGAACGCGATCGCCCAGGAAGCCGAGCGGGTCAAGGGCAACAAAGCCGGCGCCGCCATCGCGCTCTACGAGGAGCCCGACGTCCTGGTCAAGGTGATCCGCGACCTGTTCAACGAAGACTTCTCCGGTCTGATCGTCTCCGGCGACAGCGCCTGGGACACCATCAACGAGTACGTGAATTCCGTTGCGCCCGAACTTGTTCCGAAGCTGACGAAGTACGACCCGCCCGGCGGTCCGGATGCCCCGGACGTGTTCGCGGTGCACCGCATCGACGAGCAGCTGGCCAAGGCCATGGACCGCAAGGTGTGGCTGCCGTCGGGCGGCACGCTGGTCATCGACCGCACCGAGGCGATGACCGTCGTCGACGTCAACACCGGCAAGTTCACCGGCGCGGGCGGCAACCTCGAGCAGACCGTCACCAAGAACAACCTGGAGGCGGCCGAGGAGATCGTGCGCCAGCTGCGGCTGCGCGACATCGGCGGCATCGTGGTCATCGACTTCATCGACATGGTGCTGGAGTCCAACCGCGACCTGGTGTTGCGGCGGCTGACCGAGGCGCTGGCCCGCGACCGCACCCGCCATCAGGTGTCCGAGGTGACCTCGCTGGGCCTGGTGCAGCTGACCCGCAAGAAGCTGGGCACCGGCCTGGTCGAGGCGTTCTCGACGACCTGCTCGCACTGCAGCGGCCGCGGCATCATGCTGCACGCCGACCCGGTCGACACCGCGCGCCGCGGCGGGGCGCAAGGCCGAGCCCGGCAGCCGGCGCAGCAAGCGCGGCAAGAAGGCCCGCACCGACGAGCCCGCCGTCGCGACGCGTGCCCGCCCACGTCCCCGGCGCAGCATCCGATGTTCAAGGCGATGGCGGCGGCCAACGGCAGGCCCGAGGACGAGGATTCCGAGGAGGAGCTCGCCGACGAACTCGATCGTGAGGCGATCGCCGAGGCCGACACCGAAGAGCAGGTCGCCGAGGAGATCGTCGACGAGGATCTCGAGGACGAGGACTTCGACGACGCCGAGGACGAGGACGAGGACGACGACGACGAGGACGACGACGACGAGGACGAGGACATCGACGTTGACCTCGACGAGGATGACGAGGACCTCGACGAGGACACCCTCGACATCGACGCCGAGGATTCCGACGACGACTGACGACGACGACGACGAGGACGAGTACGACGACGTCGACGAGCCCGTCCAGGCGCCCGCGCCCGTGTCGGCGGGCCGGACCCGCCGCCGCGCCGCGGCCCGGCCGGCCGGACCCCCCGTGTCGTAGGCGAGGCGGTTTGACCCTCCCGGTGCTGGTCACGTAACCTTGAGCAGTTGTCGCCAGGCGTCTGACGCCGGTGGCAGCGGGCTTCAAGATCCCGCACCCCCAGACCCGCGCACGCAGCTTCGGTTAGCGCGCGCCCGCAGAGCAAGGCAAAGGACGAACGATGGCAGCCGACAAGGTGACGTACGCAATCGTCAAGACCGGCGGTAAGCAGTACAAGGTCGCCGTCGGCGACATCGTCAAGGTCGAGAAGATCGACGCCGAGCCCGGCGCCTCGGTCTCGCTGCCCGTCGCGCTGGTCGTCAACGGCGCCAAGGTGACCACCGCCGCCGAGGACCTGGCCAAGGTCTCGGTGACCGGTGAGGTGCTCGAGCACACCAAGGGCCCCAAGATCCGCATTCACAAGTTCAAGAACAAGACCGGCTACCACAAGCGGCAGGGTCACCGTCAGCCGCTGACCGTGCTCAAGGTCACCGGAATCAAGTAGCGACAGGGAGCGAACAGACATGGCACACAAGAAGGGCGCTTCCAGCTCACGCAACGGCCGCGAGTCCAATGCCCAGCGGCTCGGCGTCAAGCGGTTCGGCGGCCAGGTCGTCAAGGCCGGCGAGATCCTGGTGCGGCAGCGTGGCACTCATTTCCACCCCGGCGTGAACGTCGGCCGTGGCGGGGACGACACCCTGTTCGCCACCGCACCCGGCGCGGTGGAGTTCGGCGTCAAGCGCGGCCGCAAGACCGTCAACATCGTCCGCGTCGCCCGACCGGAGTAGGTCTCTTTTCGCGAGTGTGCATCCACTGCGAGATTGAGACCGATTTCTCGCAGTAGGTGCACACTCGACGATTGAAAGGACTCTCCGATGGCCCGGTTCGTCGATCGCGTCGTCATTCACACCCGCGCGGGTAGCGGCGGGCACGGCTGCGCGTCGGTCCACCGCGAGAAGTTCAAGCCGCTCGGCGGCCCCGACGGCGGCAACGGCGGTCGCGGCGGCAGCGTCATCCTGGTCGTCGACCCGCAGGTTCACACGCTGCTGGACTTCCACTTCCACCCGAACGTCGTCGCGCCCTCCGGCAAGCAGGGGATGGGCAGCAACCGTGAAGGGGCCAACGGCGGCGATCTCGAGGTCAAGGTGCCCGACGGCACCGTCATCCTCGACGAGCAGGGCCGGCTGCTGGCCGACCTGGTCGGTGCCGGCACCCGCTTCGTAGCCGCCGAGGGCGGCCGCGGTGGCCTGGGTAACGCCGCGCTGGCCTCCCGCGCGCGCAAGGCACCCGGGTTCGCGCTGCTGGGCGAGAAGGGCCAGGAACGCGACCTCACCCTGGAACTCAAGACCGTCGCCGACGTCGGTCTGATCGGCTTCCCGTCGGCCGGCAAGTCGTCATTGGTGTCGACCATCTCGGCGGCCAAGCCCAAGATCGCCGACTACCCGTTCACCACGCTGGTGCCCAACCTCGGTGTGGTCTCGGCCGGCGATCACACCTTCACCGTCGCCGACGTGCCGGGCCTGATCCCCGGCGCTTCCCAGGGCCGCGGCCTTGGCCTGGATTTCCTGCGTCACATCGAACGCTGCGCGGTGCTGGTTCACGTGGTCGACTGCGCCACGCTGGAGCCCGGTCGCGACCCGATCTCCGACATCGACGCCCTCGAGGCCGAGCTGGCCGCGTATAAGCCGACGCTGCAAGGGGATACGACGCTCGGTGACCTCGCCGACCGTCCTCGCGCGGTGGTGCTCAACAAGATCGACGTGCCCGAGGCCCGTGAACTCGCCGATTTCGTGCGCCCGGAGATCGCCAGCCGCGGCTGGCCGGTGTTCGAGGTGTCGACGGTGAGCCGGGAAGGCTTGCGGGAGTTGACCTTCGCGCTGTGGGACATGGTGTCGGCCTACCAGGCCGCCCAGCCCGAGGTGGTGCCGCGCCGCCCGGTGATCCGGCCGATCCCGGTCGACCACACCGGGTTCACCGTCGAGCCCGACCACGAACATCCAGGCGGCTTCATCGTGCGCGGTGCGCGGCCGGAACGCTGGATCGCCCAGACCGACTTCGTCAACGACGAGGCCGTCGGCTACCTCGGCGACCGGCTGGCCCGCCTCGGCGTCGAGGACGCACTGTTCAAGCTGGGCGCCAAGCCGGGATGCGCGGTCACCATCGGCGACATGACGTTCGACTGGGAGCCGCAGACCCCGGCCGGTGTCGACGTCACGCCGACCGGCCGTGGCACCGACGCCCGGCTCGAGCAGAACGACCGGATCGGCGCGGCCGAGCGCAAGGAGGCGCGCCGCCTCCGTCGGGAGCACGGGGACGACGCGTGAGCGACGCTTGCGGAGCGAACAAACAGGTGGTGAGCCAGTACCGCGACGCGATCCGCGCCGCGCGCAGCGTCGTCGTCAAGGTCGGTACCACCGCGTTGACCACCAAGTCCGGGCTGTTCGACGCCGGCCGGCTGGCCAAGCTGGTCGACGCGATCGAGACGCGGATGAAGGCCGGCTCCGACGTCGTCATCGTCTCCTCGGGTGCCATCGCCGCCGGCATCGAGCCCCTGGGTTTGAGCAGGCGGCCCACCGACCTGGCCACCAAGCAGGCCGCGGCCAGCGTCGGACAGGTCGCCCTGGTCAACGCCTGGAGCGCGGCGTTCGCCCGCTACGACCGCACCGTGGGACAGGTGCTGCTGACCGCGCACGACATCTCGATGCGGGTGCAGCACACCAACGCCCAGCGCACGCTGGACCGGCTGCGGGCGCTGCACGCCGTGGCGATCGTCAACGAGAACGACACCGTGGCCACCAACGAGATCCGGTTCGGCGACAACGACCGGCTCTCGGCGCTGGTGGCCCACCTGGTCGGCGCCGACGCGCTGATCCTGCTGTCCGACATCGACGGGCTCTACGATTCGGATCCCCGCAAGGCGTCCGAAGACGATCCGGCGCGCTTCATCCCCGAGGTCGCCGGTCCGGACGATCTCGACGGAGTGACCGCCGGGCAGGGCAGCCGGCTGGGCACCGGCGGCATGCGGTCCAAGCTGTCCTCGGCGCTGCTGGCGGCCGACGCCGGTGTTCCGGTGCTGCTGGCCGCCGCCACCGACGCCGCCGCGGCGCTGAGCGACGCGTCGGTGGGCACGGTGTTCGCCCCGCGCCCGGCCCGGATGTCGGCGCGCCGGTTCTGGGTTCGCTACGCCGCGGAGGCCTCCGGGGTGCTGACGCTGGACGCCGGGGCGGTGCGCGCGGTGGTCAAGCAGCGGCGCTCGCTGCTGCCGGCCGGCATCACCGCGGTGTCGGGCCGGTTCTTCGGCGGCGACGTGGTGGAACTGCGCGGGCCGGACGAGGAGATGGTGGCGCGCGGTGTGGTGGCCTACGACGCCGCCGAATTGGCGACGATGATCGGCCGGTCCACCTCCGACCTGCCCGCCGAGATGCGCCGCCCGGCGGTGCACGCCGACGACCTGGTGGCGGTCTAGCGGCGGCGCAACAGCCGCCGGATTCCCTGTTCGAGTTCGGCCAGCTTGGCCTTGAGTTGCTCGGCGCGCTCACCGGCGGCGTCCATCGGGTCGTCGTCGCGCTTGCGCACCGTCACGCCGTTGGCCTCGGCGGTGGCGATCACGCACTCGCTGACCCGCGGGTCGGCCAGGATCAGCGTCGAGAGCACGCCGGGGGAGAGCACCTTGTCCCGGCGGATCAGCCCGCGATAGTGCACCTCGGCGGGGATGCGGACGTCGGCGTGATCCTCGATCTGCTGTCTTGCGGTGGCCATCAACAGCGTCAGCACGGCCGCCGACGCCAGGCCGAGCAGTCGGGACCGGCCGGGAAACCACGGCACCGGCAGCCGGTCCACCTGCTTTTCGACCGCACCCGACAGCAGGTATTCGACCAGGTTGCGGGTGTCGATCTCGGTCACCTTCGGCCACTTGACGTCGTCGCCGTCGAATTCCAGCGCCTCCGGGCTGATAGCCAGGCCGCCGAAGCGGTTGAGGAATCCGACCGCACCGCGCAGCCACTTGGGCAGGTGCGCGGTGTCGGCGACGATGTCGCCGATGCCCAGGGCCCAGCGCTCGGTGATCGGGCCTGGCGGCGGCCGCATCCGCTTGAGCAGGGCCGCGACCCGGCCGGCCTCGTCGTCGATGTCCTGTTCGGTGTGGGCGTCGGCGGGCCGGCCCCTGGAGCGTTTCATGCCGAGATGCGTCCGGCCAGTTCGTCGGCGAGCAATGCCAGCATGGGCGAGCAGCCGTTGTCCACCTTGACCGTCGCCAGGTCGTCGCCGCGGGTGGGTCCGCGGTTGATGATCGCGACCGGGATGCCCGCCGCCGCGGCGTGCCGCACGAACCGGTAGCCGGAGAACACCGTCAGCGACGAGCCGGCGACCAGGAGCGCGTCGGAGGAGTCGACGAGTGAATATGCTTGTTCCACAACCTCTTTGGGCACGCTCTCGCCGAAGTAGACGATGTCGGGTTTGAGCATCCCGCCGCACGACGGGCAGTCGACGAAGCGGAACGACTCGGTGTCGGAGACGACGGCGTCGGCATCCGGTGCCACCGCCAGCCCGCCGATCGCTTCGGCGCGCTCGGCGAAACCGGGATTGGCGGCCTCGAGCTGTTCGCCCAGCGCCGCGCGCGACATGGTGTGCCCGCAGTCCAGGCACACCACCTGCGCGTAGGTGCCGTGCAGGTTGATGACGTTGCGGCTGCCGGCCTTGGTGTGCAGCAGGTCGACGTTCTGGGTGATCACGCCGGTGACCACGCCCGCGCGCTCCAGCTCGGCCAGCGCGCGATGTCCGGCGTTGGGGCGGGTTGCCGCCATGTGCCGCCAGCCCAGGTGGTTGCGGGCCCAGTAGCGCTGCCGATACTCCCGGCTGGAGGTGAACTGGCGGATGGTCATCGGGTTGGCCGGCGGCGAGTCGGGGCCTCGGTAGTCCGGGATGCCCGAATCGGTGGACAGACCCGCTCCCGTCAGGACCGCGACGCGCCGGCCAGTCAGGACTGCGACGAGCTCGGGGGCCTCCACGCCACCAGGATAGGCGGCTACCCCAGGTTCATGAACGGGCTGATCGCGTCCCGGGCGAACTGGGCGACGTTGACCGACGGATCGCCGTCCGGGTAGCTCATGGTCGCCAGCAGATTGGCGCCCGCGTCGACGAAGTTGCCGTCGGCCCGGTCCTGGTGGGTCGTCGAGGTGACCAGGATGATGCCGGAGGCTCCGGCCTGCTCGGCCAGCGGCACCGAGAACTGGGCGTTCTGCACCGTGCTGTTCGCCTTGTCCTCCACGATGATCCGGTCATCGGGGACGCCGAGGAACCGCAGCATGTTGTGCATCTGCCCGGCCTCGGTCTTGCCGTTCTGTGGGTTGCCTCCGGTGACGATGATCGGTGCTTGCGGGAAGAACTGCGCGACCGCCAGACCGGTGAGCACCCGGCGGCGCAGGATCGTGCGCATGGTGCCGTCCGGGTTGAGTCCGTAGCCGAGGATGACGATCGCCGGGTCGGAGAAGTCCTTGGCCGCGGCCGCCGGGGCGGCCTGCGAGATCGCTGGTGCGACACCACCGACGACGACGGTGACGGCAAGAGCTATCGCGCAGCCGGCGGCTTTCCATCGAGGTCGCACGGTTCCTTATCGCGCGCCTACCCGGGGGCGTTACGTCCTCAGAGCCGTTCCATCGCGCGCTTGAGGGCCGCTGATTCGAGGTAGTCGTTGTGCCGGGGCAAGTAGCGCGAATGAGCGGGCCGCTCCTCCGGAGGCAGGACCACGAACGGCGAGCGCGCCGCGGTGATCCACCGCGACAGCAGGCCGGGCGAAGATGCGCTGGCGACATTGGCGACGTGTGACATGACGGTCTCCCTGGTTCCGGCGGTCGGCCGATCCGGCCGCATACCAGAACGCTACGGCCGGCCGGAACCGTGGTAACGAGTGAAGGGGTACTCGCAAGCTACTCTAAAGGGCTTGTCTCGCAAGTGATGTGGTGATCGCAGACACCTCGCGGCGGGGGTGTGGCGTGGTTCACGTCAGCGGGGCACCTTAGCGAAAGCGCGACAGGCCGCACCCGTGCGCGGGTGCGGCCTGTGCGAGCGCGGTGAGTTCCCTACAGCCGTTCCATGGCACGGGACATCGCGGCGGATTCGAGATAGCTGTAGTGCTTTTGGACGTACCGAGGGCGGTCGACCCCGTCGTCGGCGGGGACGGTGGCGATTGCGGCCTTGGCGCGGATGATCCACCGCGACAGCAGTGATGGCCGCGGCGCCGCGACTGCCGTGAGCGCGGCCGCGGTCAGCAGCTTCACTTCCTGCTCGGTGATGAGAACGGTGGGCCGGGTGTCGACGGTGCGGGTGGCGGGCTTCGGCTTGCGGACTGGAGCGTGGACGGACATCATGGCGATTCCCCTGATCTTGCTGGCCGGTGGTTTCGGCCCCATACCAAAAACCTACGACCGTCGACGCCCGTCGGGTGGAGTAGAGACCTACTCGAACGATGGCTGTGGGCATACCCGTTTCCGGCTTGCCGACCACACGGGCGACAATGGGGCATGGACTTCTACTCCGCCTACCGGCACGGGTTCATACGGGTGGCCGCCTGCACGCACCGCACGGTGCTGGCCGACCCGGCCGCCAACGCCGAGTCGGTGCTGCGGATCGCCCGGGCCTGCCACGACGACAGCGTCGCCGTGGCAGTGTTTCCGGAGCTGACCCTGTCGGGCTATTCGATCGAGGACATCCTGCTGCAGGACACCTTGCTCGACGCCGTCGAGGACGCACTGCTTGAGGTCGTCGCCGCATCTGCCGACCTGCTGCCGGTGCTCGTGGTCGGGGCTCCGCTGCGCTATCTGCACCGCATCTACAACACCGCGGTGGTGATCCACCGCGGCGCGGTGCTCGGCGTCGCACCGAAGTCCTACCTGCCCACCTATCGGGAGTTCTACGAGAGCCGCCAAGTGGCCGCCGGCGACGACCTGCACGGCACCATCCGCATCGGTGGCGCCGACGTGCCCTTCGGGCCCGACCTGCTGTTCGCGGCCGAGGACGTGCCAGGTCTGGTGCTGCACGTCGAGATCTGCGAAGACATGTTCGTGCCCGTACCGCCCAGCGCGCAGGCCGCACTGGCGGGCGCGACGGTGCTGGCCAACCTGTCGGGCAGTCCCATCACGATCGGCCGGGCCGACGATCGCAAGCTGCTGGCCCGCTCGGCGTCGGCGCGTTGCCTGGCCGCCTACCTCTACGCCGCGGCCGGGGAGGGGGAGTCGACCACCGACCTGGCCTGGGACGGCCAGACGATGATCTACGAGAACGGCCGGCTGCTGGCCGAATCGGAACGCTTCCCCAAGGGTGAGCGACGCTCGGTGGCCGACGTCGACCTCGACCTGCTGCGCGCCGAGCGGCTGCGGATGGGCACCTTCGACGACAACCGCCGACACCACCAGGATGCGCTGAAGTCGTTCCGGCGCATCGGATTCGTCCTCGATCCACCCACCGGCGACATCGGACTGATGCGGGAGGTCGAACGATTCCCGTTCGTTCCCAGCGATCCCCTTCGGCTGGAACAGGATTGCTACGAGGGCTACAACATCCAGGTCGCCGGACTCGAGCAGCGGCTGCGCGCGCTGAACTACCCCAAGGTCGTGATCGGTGTCTCCGGCGGTCTGGACTCCACGCACGCACTGATCGTCGCCGCGCGGGCGATGGACCGGGAAGGCCGGCCCCGCAGCGACATTCTCGCGTTCACGCTGCCGGGCTTCGCCACCGGCGAGCGGACCAAGGCCAACGCGATCAAACTGTCGAAGGCACTCGGGGTCACCTTCGAAGAACTCGACATCCGGTCGACGGCCGAGCTGATGCTGACCGAGATCGGCCACCCGTACGGCGCGGTGAGAAGGTCTACGACGTCACCTTCGAGAACGTCCAGGCCGGCTTGCGCACCGACTACCTGTTCCGCATCGCCAACCAGCGTGGCGGCATCGTGCTCGGCACCGGTGATCTTTCCGAGTTGGCGCTCGGCTGGTCCACCTACGGCGTCGGCGATCAGATGAGCCACTACAACGTCAACGGCGGTGTGCCGAAAACCCTTATCCAGCATCTGATCCGATGGGTCATCGCGTCGGGTCAGTTCGACGACGAGGTCGACGAGATCCTGCAGTCGGTGCTCGACACCGAGATCACCCCGGAACTGGTACCCACCGGCGAGGACGAGGAGATCCAGAGCAGCGAAGCCAAGGTCGGCCCGTACTCGTTGCAGGACTTCTCGTTGTTCCAGGTGCTGCGCTACGGCTTCCGGCCGTCGAAGATCGCGTTCCTGGCCTGGCATGCGTGGAGCGATCCCGACCACGGCACCTGGCCACCCGGCTTCCCGGAGGGCAAGCGACCGTCATACTCGCTCAAGGAGATTCGGCACTGGCTGCAGATCTTCGCGCAGCGGTACTACTCGTTCAGCCAGTTCAAGCGGTCCGCACTGCCCAACGGGCCCAAGGTGTCGGCAGGCGGGTCACTGTCGCCGCGCGGTGACTGGCGCGCGCCGTCGGACATGTCGGCCCGCACATGGTTGACCGAGATCGAACGGGAAGTGCCCGAAGAGTGATCAGCGCCGCCGTGAGCGGCGGTGCACCAACTCGGCAACGCCACCGACGGCGGCGCCGGCCAGCACTCCGACGGTGGACCACCACCACTGACCGGTGCTGGTGGCGAATGCCACGCCCAGGACGAGCCCGATGATCAACGGAAAGTAGAGTCGGCCGTTCTCGAATCCCATCCACCCCACGCTAGCGTGGGCGCCGCAATCCGTCAGCGGCGCAAACCGAGCCGAGGGAAGAACCGACCGACGGTGCCGAGGTAGTCGCGGTAGTTCTGGCCGTGCGCCCGCAGCAGGTAGGGCTCCTCGACGACGCGGACCTGCACTTCAATGGAGGCGACCATAGCGGCGAAGGCTGCTACGGCAACGACGTTCGGGGTTATGAGAACCAAGCCCGACGCGAAGATCAGCATGGCCGCGAAGATCGGGTTGCGAACCCAACCGAACACTCCGGTGCGAACCAAATCGGTCCTCTCCTGGTCGTCGACACCGATACGCCAGGATTCGCCCATATCGACCTGCGCCAACACTGTTGCGGCGATACCGAGAATCGCCACCAAGACGCCGACCAGCTGAATCCACGGCGCGGTCAGCAGCGGCAGCGGCCTCACCACGCCGGTCAGCTGCAGTGCCGGCGCCGCCACCGCACCGACGAGCGCCACCACGAAACCGACGCCGCCAAACCATTCCGCCGACCCAGGTCTCCCGCTGATGCCGCGAAACCCCGTCGAACCGGTGCGGCGACGTTGTTCCCAACTGCGCCAACCGAATCCGAGGAGAACAAATATCGCGAACAGGCTCAACGCGATCGCCGGCATCATTCTTCTCCCTCGCGGCAACCATGCGGGGTAGCGCAGCAGGTGTCGCCGCGCCAGGCCTCCAAGCCCTCGCGGGCGGCTACGCCGGCGATCACCATGGCGGCGATCGGATCGGCCCACCACCAGCCGAGCAGGGCGTTGAGTAACAGGCCCACCAACAGCACCGCCGACAAGTAGGTGCACAGCAGCGTCTGCTTGGAATCGGCCACCGCCGAACGTGATCCGTATTCTCGGCCGGTGCGCCGCTGCGCGAGCGACAGCACCGGCATGACGACGAGACTCACGGCGGCCAGGCCGATTCCGATCGGTGAGTGGCGCGGCTCGTCGAGGCCGAAGAGCGCCAAGACCGACTGCGCCGTCACGTAGATCGCGAGGGCGAAGAAGGACAGTGCGACGAATCGCAGCGCCGGCTTCTCGCGGGCGTGCGGGTCCGGTGCGGCGAACTGCCAGGCAATCGCCGCAGCCGACGACACCTCGATCAGCGAGTCCAGCCCGAAGCCGATCAGCGCCGTCGACGAGGCCCGTGCGCCCTCGCTGAGCGCGACCGCGGCTTCGATGACGTTGTACGCGATGGTTGCAGCCACCAGCAGCCGGATTCGCCGCGCCAGCAGGGCCTGGCGGGTGGCGTCTGGCCATCAGCAGCAGTCGTCGGTCTCGGCGGCCGGACAGCAGGCCGGGTCGACGGTGAGCACCAGCCCGATCAGGTCGTCGAGAGCTTTGACGATCCGAGGGTCGGCGAGTTCGTAGCGGACGCGACGGCCCTCGGGTTCGACCACCACCAGACCACAGCCGCGGAGACAGGCCAGATGGTTGGACAGGATCTGGCGGGACACCCCGATCGTCTCGGCCAGTTCAGATGGATAGCCGGGCGCGTCCCGAAGCAGCAGGAGGATCTCGGCACGCGTCGGATCGGACAGGGCGCAGCCGAAGCGCGACAGCGCATCGCTGTGGGTGACGGTCTGCATGAGACCGACAGTACAGCTGATTCTGGATTCAGAAAAGACTGAACTCTCGTCTCTACAGCCTGCCGTCGATCCGCAAGTCTGGATGCACCCAGTCCGGCGAACGCCGTTCCTTGAACGCCATGAAGCCCTCGATGGACTCCGGTGAGCCGAGGCTGCGCTGCATGCCGATCCGGTCGTAGAGCCCGAGGTAGTTGTCGATGCTGGCCTTGACCACCGAGCGGGCGCCCGGCGCGGTGCGGCAGCACTGTGCGAGCACCTCGCGCGCGGCCTCGGCCAGCTCGTCGTGCGGCACGACGCGGGCGACCATGCCCCAGTCGAGGGCTTCCTGCGCGTTCAGCGTCCGGCCGGTGAACATCAGGTCGCGGGTGCGCACCGGGCCGATCAGCCGGGTCAGCATCTGGCTGTAGTAGGTGTCGGCGATCCCGCGGTACAGCTCGGGCACCCGGAACGTGGCCCGCTCGCTGACCACCGCCATGTCGGCGCACAACGCGATCTGCAGCCCGCCGCCCTGGCACAGCCCGTTGACGGCGGCGACCACCGGCTTGGCGGACTGCCGCAGCGTGTCGAACGGCAACGCGTCCATCCCCAGCGCCGAACCGAAGGTCAGCCAGTTGTCCACGCCGCCGCCGCCCATGTCGCCGCCGGGAGCGAAGGTGTCACCGGTGCCGGTGATGAGCAGGCCGGCCAGATCGGGGTCGGAGCCCACGTGGTTGACCGCGTACTTGATGCCGAAGTACATCGCCGGCGTCATCGCGTTGCGCGCCTCGGGCCGGTCCAGGGTGCACACCCCGAACGCCCCCTCGCGGGTGAACTTCAGGAAGGGGGTGCCCAGCCAGTCGCCGTCGGGCGGTCGCGGGGTGTCGGTGTGCGTCATCGCCAGTGAGACTATCGCCGGAGTCGCTGGGCCGGCGACATTGGGCATTGCAACCGTAGGGCGTTCAGTACCGGGTCACGGCGCGGAGCCGCTGGGCCGGCGACATCAGATGTCGTCGATGGCGTCGGCGACCGGTGCGCAATCCCCGGCGCCGGGCACCAGCGTCGCCAGCGCTCCGGCGGCGCACGCGCGGCGCAGGGCGCGCTCGCGGCCGCCGGCCCACTCCGCGGCGAGCACACCGGCGAACACGTCACCCGCGCCGGTGGTGTCGATCGCCTCGACGTCGGGCGACGGGATGTCCATCGGTCCGCCGGGACCGCGATAGCTCGCCCCGGCCGCGCCGCGGGTGACGACGACGTGGCGTGTCGGCCAGGCCCACTGCCCGGCCTCGGTCTCGTTGACGACGAGCACGTCGGTCACCGCCGCCAGTTCGGACAGGACGGGATCCGTGCTGACCGGGGAGGCGTTGACGATCACCGTCGCGCCGGCCGCGCGCGCTTCGCGGGCCGCGCCGACCGCTGTCGCGATCGGGATCTCCAACTGCAGCAGCAGGACGTCGCAGTCCGCGATCACCGCCCGGGCCATCGCCGAGTCCAGCGTCAGGTGCCCGTTGGCGCCCGGCGACACCACGATCAGGTTCTCGCCGTGGTCGTCGACCATGACAACCGCGCTGCCGGTGGGCGCGCCGAGTTCCTCGAGTCCGTCGAGGCCGACTCCGTTGGCGCTCAGATGCGCGCGCAGGTCCGCTCCGGAGGGGTCTTTCCCGACCGCGCCGACGAACTGCACTTCGGCGCCGGCGCGAGCCGCCGCGACGGCCTGATTGCCGCCCTTGCCGCCCGGTTCGGTGCGCACCGCCGACGCCAGAACCGTCTCGCCGGGCCGCGGCAGAACCGCCACGCTGAAGAACTGATCGACGTTCACACTGCCGACGACGCAGACCCGGGTCACCCGGATACGTTAGCCAGAGCCGTTGCAGTCGCGCGCGACGGCGAGTACATCGGTCAGCTGACGCATTGTCGGCATGATGTGCCGCATTACATCAACCTCGTATCGCGCCCACTGCCGGTGGCGTGGCTCAGCATCTGTGTCCAGTGCCAAACGAGCCTGCGCAAGTACGAAATTCAGTCTGCTGGCCAGCAACATGGAAAAGTCACTCAGCTCACTGACGCGGCCCGGACCGCCATTGGTGAGGTACCCCTGGATCATGGACCGCGCCGCGTCGAGGTCGGCGGACTCACTGTTACAGCACCAGTCGAATACCGCGCGGGCCAATTCCCGGCCAGGCTCAGCTGGACCTAGGTCTTCGCAGTCGACGAGCACGAATCGCCCGTCGTCGTCATCGAACACATTCTTCGGATGCAGGTCGCGGTGACAGGTGACCAGGCACGCGGGGTCAGCGGGCCGAACCTCGGCGCACACCGGTTGCAGCGCATCGACCTGTTCGCATAGCCGCTGAACCCAGATCGGGCCCGAGACGGACAGGGCAAGCCATTCCGCGGAGGTCGGCGCGTGGTCGTACCAGGGCTCAGGCGGCCCGCCATCGTAAGGTTCGACCGCCGTAGCGGGCGCCCGTCGGTGCAAGCATGCCAACAGCGCCCCCATCCGGCGCGGTGTGGCGGGATCGCGAACCGCGACCGGGTGCAGGTCGACCCAGTCGAAACATCGAAGCCAGCGCCCGTCGGGCGCAGTGACGAGATAACGCCCCCGGCGGTCCGGGTGGCTCTGCGGCACGCGAACCCCACAACAGCCAGCTCTGCGGGCAAACTCAAGTTCAGCGCGGATCGATTCCTCCGACGGCGGTTCAGCGAAAATCTCTTTCACCGCGAAGCGAAGTGATTCCGCTTCGACCAGCCAGATCTGGCCGAGAGCGCCCCGCGGTCCCGGCGACACGATGACCTTCCCGGACCACCCGAACGACCCACACAGTAAGGAGACAAGATCGTCGCGCACGATCCTCCCAACTCCCACGACGAGTCGCGGTCGTCCTCAGTATGAACCGGTGCAGCCGCCAGCGGTCCCGTGCCAACGGCAGCCAAAGGATCAAGCCCCCACCTGCCGGTTGGTCGGGAGACCATTACGCTGGACTAATGAGTGTCCAAGCACCGCGGCTGTCGGAGGGCAGGAGCGAAGCGACCCGGGAATCCGGGTCGGACGTCAAGACTCAGGTCCACGACGCGGCCCGACGGGCCCGCATCGCCGCGCGCACGCTGGGCATCGCTGACCACCGCCGTCAAAGACCGCGCGCTGCACGCCGCGGCCGACGCCGTGCTCGCGCACACCCACCAGATCCTGGCCGCCAACGCCGAGGACCTCGATGCCGCCCGCGCCGCAGGCACTCCCGAGGCGATGCTGGACCGGCTGGCACTGAACCCGCAGCGCGTCGACGGCATCGCCGCCGGGCTGCGTCAGGTCGCCGGCCTGCCCGACCCGGTCGGCGAGGTGCTGCGCGGCCGCACGATGCCCAACGGCCTGCAGCTGCGCCAGCAGCGGGTGCCCCTCGGCGTGGTCGGAATCGTCTACGAGGGCCGGCCCAACGTGACCGTCGACGCCTTCGGCCTGACGCTGTAAGTCCGGCAACGCGGTGCTGCTGCGCGGCAGCTCGTCGGCGGCGCACTCCAACGCCGAACTCGTCACCGTGCTGCGCGGCGCGCTGGCCGGCGAGGGACTGCCCGAAGACGCCGTGCAGCTGCTGCCCAGCGCCGACCGATCCAGCGTCACCCACCTGATCCAGGCCCGCGGCCTGGTCGACGTGGTGATCCCGCGCGGCGGCGCCGGCCTGATCGACGCGGTGGTGCGCGATGCCACCGTGCCCACCATCGAGACCGGCGTCGGCAACTGCCACGTCTACGTCCACTCGGCCGCCGACCTCGACGTCGCCGAGCGAATCATCCTCAACGCCAAGACCCGTCGACCCAGCGTCTGCAACGCCGCCGAGACCCTGCTGATCGACGCCGGTATCGCCGAGGTCGCCAGGCCGCGGCTGCTCGCCGCGCTGGAGCAGGCCGGGGTCACCGTCCACGACAACCCGACCGAGGACGACCTGCGCGCCGAGTTCCTGTCGATGGACATCGCGGTGGCCGTCGTCGACGGTCTCGACGCGGCGATCGAGCACATCAACACCTACGGCACCGGCCACACCGAGGCCATCGTCACCACCAATCTCGCAGCGGCGCAACGCTTCACCGAACAGGTGGACGCGGCCGCGGTGATGGTCAACGCGTCGACCGCCTTCACCGACGGTGAGCAGTTCGGTTTCGGCGCCGAGATCGGCATCTCCACCCAGAAGCTGCACGCCCGCGGCCCGATGGGTCTGCCCGAACTGACCTCGACCAAGTGGATCGTCTGGGGAGACGGCCATACCCGACCTGCCTGACCCGACGACAGGAGAACCCGTGACTGAAACCCCGGCACGCCCGGCACCGCTGTTCGCCGACATCGACGATGTCGCCAAGCGGCTGGCCGAAACCGGCTACCTGCCCGACACCGCAACCGCCACCGCGGTGTTCCTCGCCGACCGGCTCGGCAAGCCGCTGCTGGTCGAGGGACCGGCCGGCGTCGGCAAGACCGAACTCGCCCGCGCGGTCGCCCAGGCCACCGGCTCGGGCCTGGTGCGCCTGCAGTGCTACGAGGGTGTCGACGAGGCCCGCGCGCTCTACGAGTGGAACCACGCCAAGCAGATCCTGCGCATCCAGGCCGGCGGTCGACGGCGCGACTGGGACCAGACCAAGACCGACGTGTTCAGCGAGGAGTTCCTGCTGCAGCGGCCGCTGCTGACCGCGATCCGGCGCACCGAACCCACGGTGCTGCTGATCGACGAGACCGACAAGGCCGACATCGAGATCGAAGGCCTGCTGCTCGAGGTGCTCTCCGACTTCGCGGTCACGGTGCCGGAATTGGGCACCATCACCGCCACGCGCACCCCGTTCGTGGTGCTGACCTCCAACGCCACCCGCGAGCTGTCCGAGGCGCTCAAGCGCCGCTGCCTGTTCCTGCACATCGACTTCCCCGACCCCGACCTCGAACGGCGCATCCTGCTCTCGCGGGTGCCCGAACTGCCGGAGTCGCTGGCCGCCGAACTGGTCCGCATCATCGGCGTGCTGCGCGGCATGCAGCTCAAGAAGCTGCCGTCGGTGGCCGAGACCATCGACTGGGGCCGCACCATCCTGGCGCTGGGGCTGGACACCATCGACGACGCCACCATCGCCGCGACCCTGGGCGTGATCCTCAAGCACCAGTCCGACCAGCAGCGCGCCGCCGGCGAGCTCCGGCTGAACTAGGGAGCTGCAGATGGCCGTCCGCAGGGTGCGTCCCCCACAGCCGCTGGCCCCGCACGGCCTGCCCGGCCATCTCGTCGGCTTCGTCGAAGCCCTTCGCGCCCAGGGAATCTCGGTGGGCCCGTCGGAGACCGTCGACGCCGGCCGGGTGATCACCGTGCTCGGACTGGGCGATCGCGAGGCGCTGCGCGAAGGGCTGGCCTGCGCGGTGCTGCGCCGCGCCGATCACCGCGCAGACCTTCGACGCGATGTTCGACCTGTGGTGGCCGGCCGCGCTGGGCGGCCGGACGGTCCTGCTCGACGAGGACTCCGACGCCGACACCCCGGACGGGTTGCCGCCCGAGGACCTCGACGCGATGCGGGCGATGCTGCTGGAACTGCTCGCGGACAACCCCGAGATCGGCGACATGGACCAGCGCCTGGTGGCGATGATCGCCCAGATCGTCGAGGCCTACGGCCGCTACACCTCCAGCCGCGGACCGTCGTACTCGTCGTATCAGGCGCTCAAGGCCATGGGGCTGGACGAGCTGGAGGGCCGGCTGCTGGCCGGGCTGCTCGCCCCGCACGGCGACGACCCCAGCCCCACCCAGGAGCAGATCGCCAAAGCGCTTGCCGCTCAGAAGATCTCGCAGCTGCGCCGGCTGGTGGAGAACGAGACCAAGCGGCGCACCGCCGAGCAACTCGGCCGCGACCACGTGCAGATGTACGGCATCCCGCAGCTGGCCGAGAACGTCGAGTTCCTGCGGGCCTCCGGTGACCAGCTGCGCCAGATGCGCAAGACGGTCCAGCCTTTGGCCCGGATGCTGGCCACCCGGTTGGCGGCCAAACGCCGGCGTCACCGCGCCGGCGCGATCGACCTTCGCAAGACCCTGCGCAAGTCGATGTCCACCGGCGGGGTGCCGATCGACCTGGTGCTGCGCAAGCCGCGCCCGGCCCGCCCCGAGCTCGTGGTGCTGTGCGACGTGTCCGGGTCGGTGGCCGGGTTCAGCCACTTCACCCTGCTGCTCGTGCACGCGCTGCGCCAGCAGTTCTCCCGGGTGCGGGTCTTCGCGTTCATCGACACCACCGACGAGGTGACCCACCTGTTCGGGCCCGACGCCGACCTGGCTGTCGCGATCCAGCGCATCACCCGCGAGGCCGGGGTGTACACCCGCGACGGGCACTCCGACTACGGCAACGCGTTCGTCTCGTTCACCGAGAACTTCCACAACGTGCTCTCGCCGCGCAGCTCGCTGCTGGTGCTGGGCGACGGCCGCACCAACTACCGCAGCCCGGCCGTCGACGTGCTGGCCCACATGGTCAACGCCAGCCGGCACGCGCACTGGCTCAACCCCGAGCCGCGGCACCTGTGGGGCAGCGGCGACTCGGCGGTGCCGCGCTACGAGGACGTCATCACCATGCACGAATGCCGCTCGGCCAAACAGCTCGCCGCCGTGATCGACCAGCTTTTGCCGGTCTGAAGCGCGGCGGCTGTCGTACCGTTTACCCGTGGTTGAAGGCCCGCCGCTTCCCGAGCACCCGGATTTGCGCGTGCTCGCAGAGGCATTGGAGGCCAGCGGGGCGGCAGCGGAGATCTTTGACGAGAAGTGGCGCGTGGTTTTCACCTCGAGTGAGGACGCCCGCGCGCTGGGGATGGATCCCGCCCAGATGCATCACCACTACGGCCTCTCACTGGCAGTGCGGCCCCAGCGCCACCCCGACTGGAAGACCGACCAGCAAGTCGGTGATCTGTGGTGGAAATCCCTGGGGCCGCACATGGTTCGCGACGTGCCGCCGGATGATCCCGACTTCGACGCCGTGTTCGGCCGGCTCGCCCGTCGGGCTCGGGAACTCGAGCCCGCGCCACCGGCCCTGGCCCACCCGTGGGAAATGCAATTCGGCAGGCTGGACCGCTTCAACGAGTCCTGGGGTTCCGGCGGCGTCGGTCACATGGTGCATGTTCGGCTCCACGATTCCGCCGGACGCTTCATCGGCACGCTGCTGTTGATGCTGCCCGCGCTGCCGCAGAGCCTGGCCCTTCGGCTCAGCCGTGGTGACGTCGCGATGTACCGCCGGATGGACCGGCTGCGCGAACCGGGTCGGCGCGCCACCGCGATCCTGTTCGCCGACCTCGAGTCCTCCGGCGAGACTGTCTCGACGGCTTTCGTCCCGCGCCTACTTCGACCTGATCCGCTCGCTCACCGACCTCATCGACGACGCCGTCGTCGCGCACGGCGGGATTCGTGGGCAAGCACGCAGGCGACGGCGCGTCGGCGCTGTTCCTTGCTGATGACTCCGGCGGGTGACAGCGCCGCAGCGCGCAGTGCCATCGAGGCGGCGCGTGCGATCCGCGATGGCGCTGCCGGGCTGATGGACGGCGTCTGCGTCAACGCCGCGGTGCATTGGGGTGCCCGGCTCATGGTGGGCCAGGTCTCCACGAGCGGTCGGCTGGAAGTCACCGCACTCGGCGACGAGATGAACGAGGCCGCGCGCATCGAGAACACCGCCCACGGGGGCGTGGTGCTCGCCTCCAAGGCGGTTATCGAGCAACTCGACGCGGTGGACGCCGATGTCCCTGGGTCTTGACCCCGATGCGCTCACGTACCGAACGGTTGCCGAGCTCACTACCAACGAGAAGGCAATTCGCGACGCAGGTTCGATCGCCGTCGCCGCGCTCTGATCAGCAGGATCAGCCTCACGTAAGCTCGTCAATCGTGGTTTCTACGGCTCGGCGCAGGCTCGGTGTGATGGGTGGGACGTTCGATCCCATCCACAACGGCCACCTGGTCGCTGCCAGCGAGGTCGCCGACCAGTTCGAGCTCGACGAAGTGGTATTCGTCCCCACTGGACAGCCCTGGCAGAAGTCACGCGAGGTGACCCCGCCCGAGGACCGTTACCTGATGACGGTCATCGCCACCGCGTCTAATCCGCGGTTCTCGGTGAGCCGGGTCGACATCGACCGCGCCGGCCCGACCTACACCAATGACACCCTGCGAGATCTGAGCGCCCTGAACCCCGGTGCCGAGCTGTTCTTCATCACCGGGGCCGACGCGCTGGCCTCGATTCTGTCCTGGCAGAACTGGGAAGAACTGTTCGCCCTGGCCAAGTTCATCGGGGTCAGCCGGCCCGGTTACGAGCTCAACGGCCAGCACATCGTCGCCGCGTTCGACCAACTGCCCGAGGAGGCGCTGACCCTGGTCGAAGTGCCGGCCCTGGCCATCTCGTCCACCGACTGCCGGATCCGCGCCGCCAAGGACCGACCCATCTGGTACCTGGTGCCCGACGGGGTAGTGCAGTACGTCGCCAAGCGCGGCCTCTACCGCGACCTCGGCCACCTGGGCCGAATGGCCGCCGCAACCCTCGAGGAGGGACCCGAGTGACCGCGACCGCCGAAGCCATCCGGATGGCAGAAGTCGCGGCGCGCGCCGCGGCGTCCAAGCTCGCCCAGGACGTCGTCGTCATCGACGTCTCGGCTCAGCTGGTGATCACCGACCTGTTCGTGATCGCCTCGGCGTCCAACGAGCGGCAGGTCTCCGCCATCGTCGACGAGGTCGAGGAGAAGATGCGGGCCGCCGGATACAAGCCCGCGCGCCGGGAGGGCACCCGGGAAGGCCGTTGGGTGCTGCTGGACTACGTCGACATCGTCGTGCACATCCAGCATCAGGAGGAGCGCACGCTTCTACGCGCTGGACCGGTTGTGGCGGGACTGCCCGCTGGTCGAGGTGAAGCTCGACGGAGCCGCTGGGCCGGCGACATCGGGTGATGACATCCAGACCGAGGAGACGCCGTGAGGGTGCGCCGGCTGGTCATGCTGCGCCACGGTCAGACGGACTACAACGCGGACAGTCGCATGCAGGGTCAACTCGAGAGCGAACTGACCGACCTGGGCCGCGCCCAGGCCGTGGCCGCCGCCGAGGTGCTGGCCAAACGTCAACCGCTGCTGATCGTTTCGTCGGATCTGCGCCGCGCCTACGACACCGCCGTGGCGCTCGGTGAGCGCACCGGTCTGCAGGTTCACGTCGACACCCGGCTGCGCGAAACCAATCTGGGCGACTGGCAGGGACTGACCCACCAGGAGGTCGACGCCAACGCGCCGGGGGCGCGGCAGGCCTGGCGCGACGACGCCACCTGGGCTCCGCACGGCGGCGAGAGCCGTATCGACGTCGCCGACCGCAGCGTGCCGCTGGTCGCCGAACTTGTTGCCGCCGAGCATGAGTGGGGCATCGAGGACCCCGACCGCCCGCTGGTGCTGGTTGCGCACGGCGGTCTGATCGCCGCACTGACGGCTGCCCTGCTCGACCTGCCCGTCGACAGCTGGCCGGTGCTGGGCGGCATGGGTAACGCCAGCTGGGCCCAGCTGTCCGGGCATGGTGACGACGGCGCGGACATGAGCGGCCTGCGGTGGCGTCTGGATGTGTGGAACGCATCGGCCCAGGTAGCCAATGATGTCCTCTGAGCGGACCCTGCTGGTCTTCGCCGATTCGCTGTCCTACTACGGCCCGCAGGGTGGACTGCCCGCCGACGACCCGCGGATATGGCCCAATATCGTTGCAGCTCAACTGGGTTGGGAGCTCGAGCTGATCGGCCGGATCGGCTGGACGTCGCGAGACGTGTGGTGGGCGGCCACCCAGGATCCCCGATCGTGGGCGGCGCTACCGCGCGCGGGCGCAGTGATCTTCGCGACCAGTGGGATGGACTCGCTGCCGTCGCCGCTACCGACGGCGATGCGCGAATTGATCCGCTACGTGCGGCCGCCCTGGCTGCGCCGGTGGGTGCGCGACGGCTACGGCTGGGTGCAGCCCCGGTTCTCGCCGATGGCACGTTCGGCGCTGCCGCCGGACCTGACCGTCGAGTACCTCGAGATGACCCGCGGCGCAATTGACTTCAACCGGCCGGGGATTCCGATCGTCGCGTCGCTGCCGTCGGTACACATCGCACCCACCTACGGCCACGCCCACCACGGCCGGCCGGGAACCGTCAGCGCGATCACCGAATGGGCCGCCGAACACGACATTCCGCTGGTCGATCTCAAAGAGGCTGTGGCCGAAGAGATCCTGGCAGGCCGGGGCAACCCGGACGGGATCCACTGGAACTTCGAGGCGCACGAGGCCGTCGCCGAGCTGATGCTCAAAGCGCTCGCCGAGGCCGGTGTGCCGCACGAGAAGTCGCACGACTGACCCATGGCGGTCGTCGTAGTGACCGATTCCTCGGCACGGATCCCCGCCGAGCAGGTTGAGAAGTGGGCGATTCAGGTTGTGCCGCTGCATGTTCTGGTCGATGGCAAAGATCTGCGGGACGGGGTCGACCCGGTGCCGTCGGACCTGTATCAGCGCGGCCACGTCACGACGGCCGGGGCGACTCCCGCCGAACTGACGGCCGCCTACCGGCAGGCGCTGCAGGACAGTGGGGGTGACGGCGTCGTCGCCGTGCACATCTCCGGCGCCCTGTCGAGCACGCTGGGCGCGGCCGAGTACGCCGCCGGTGAGTTCGGCGGATCGGTGCGGGTGGTGGACTCGAAGTCCACGGCGATGGGCACCGGGTTCGTCGCGCTGGCCGCCGCCCGCGCCGCGCAATCGGGGTCCGACCTCGATGTCGTTGCCGCCGAGGCGGAAAGCGTCGTCGACCGCGTCCACAGTTTCATCGTCGTGCACCGCCTGGACAATCTGCGCCGCAGCGGACGCATCGGCGCCACCGCCTCGTGGCTGGGGACCGCGCTGGCGCTCAAGCCGCTGCTGCGCATCGACGAGCAGGGTCAGCTGGTGCTGCTTGCGCGGGTGCGCACCGCATCCAAGGCGGTGGCCGCGATGGTGGAGCAGGTGCTGGAGGTGGTGGGGGAGCAGCGCGCCGCGCTGGCCGTGCACCACATCGCCAACCCCGAGGCCGCGGCCGACCTCGCGGCGACGTTGTCGGCTGCGCTGCCGGGCTGCGGGGAGATCATCATCACCGATCTGGGACCGGTCCTCGGTGTGCATGTGGGACCCGGCGCGCTGGGCGTGGTGGCGGCGATCGACGATCGGCAATCCCCTTAGCGCGATCAGACTTTCAGCGTTGGTGTGAGGGCGGCTCGCAATATCTGCTCGTCGCGAGTGGCGATGGTGAGGCTGCGTCGCGTTGCTTGGGCGACGAGCATCCGATCGAAGGGGTCGCGGTGTTGCCATGTCAGACGACCGGCGAAAATCGCGTCGGCCGCCTCGATAGGCAGTTCCGTGGCCGTCATGTCGGCTGTGATGTCAGACCACGCCGATAGCAGGGGCTCACCGTCGAGGCGTCCCAGGCGGGTCTTGATGGCGATTTCCCATGCGCTTGCCGCCGACACCCAGATGGTGCACGTCTTCTGCCCGAGGACGTCGCGGGCGGCTTGGGAGACCTCGTCGGGTGTGGATACCAGCCACAGCAGGGTGTGGGTGTCGAGAAGGACCTCGCTCGACGTGGTCGGACCACCCTTGATCACGGGTTTGCTTCCCACGCAACAAGTTCCGTTTCAGGTAGGGGCTCGTCGAAGTCGGCGGGAACGATCAGGTTCGGGAGCTGACCGAACCGCCGTGGCGTCTGCTGCACCGGCATGAGCACTGCGACGGGCCGGCCGTGGTTGGTGATGGTCACCGACGTGCCCGTGCGTTCGACCTCAGCCAACAAGGCGTTGAGCCCGGCTTTTGCCTCGGTGCTGGAGACCGTCTTGTGCGACATACCGTCAAGAATACGACGGTAAGACTATTCGGTCTAGTCTAACTAGTGCGATTGAAGCGTCCGGTCACCGGCGGCAGGTCGGCCAGTGTCACGATCCCCGGCCGGGCGGCCACGACGGCCGGCACGGCGTTGGTCACCGGCATCGCGGTGTAGATCATGCCCAGCCCCATGAAGCCGGGCTCGTTCCAGCCCTTGGGCGGCAGGCAGTGCAGCACCGTGCGCATGTTGGGCACCCCGTAGACCTGGATGACGTGGCCGTGCTCGAGTGGCTTGGGCGGCACCACGTGATCGCCCATGGTCCAGTTGAATCCGACGCTGACCACGTTGCGCTCGCCGACCCAGCCGCGGTGATACCCGTAGACCCCGCCGACCGTGTCCTTCGGGATGGTCATGAAGCCAAGATCGGTGTCACCGGTTGCGGGGGTGAACGTGACGTCGAACGTCATCCGGTCCAGGTCCGCGCCGATGGCGTCGGCCATCATGGCCGCCGACTCGGCGAACACCTCGCTCTCGCGGCGCACGCTTTCGGCCAGTCCCGGGGTCTCCGGGTCGCAGCCGAAGCCCATCGCCGACTGGGTGCCGGCCGACTCGTAGGTCGAGCAGTCCACCGACTCGGTGATGCGGATCTCGTCGACCCGCTCACACGCACCGGAGAGCACCATGCCGACCATGTTCGTCATGCCGGGATGTGCGCCGCTGCCGAAGATCGTGGAATTGCCTGTCTCGCAGGCCTTTCGGATGCGGTCGAGATCCTCCGGTGTCTGCTTGCCGCCGGTGATCCAGGCCGCCGACGAGCACACGTTCACCCCGGACTCCAGCAGCCGGACCAGTTCGTCGATGTTGGGCCACAGCGGGTTGTAGCAGCACGCGTCGGGCTTGGCGGCCAGCAGCGCGTCGATGTCGTTGGTGGCCGTGATCCCGGTCGGTTCCGGCCAGCCGGACAACTCGGCGGCGTCCACACCCACCTTGTCGGCGCCGTGGGCGAACACCCCGACCAGCTCCATGTCGGGCCGGCCGATGATCGCGTGCAGCGATCGGCGGCCGATGTTGCCGGTCGTCCACTGGATGACCCGGATCGGCCGATCGGCGGTTGCGGTCATGGGTGATCCTCCTCGGACGGCGGCAGTGAACACTCCTGAGGCTTTGTACACCATGTCTGGCGGATGAAATGCGGACCGGTCCTGGTTGTGCTTGACACCTCGACGACCCAAGGAGTGCCCGGTGGCGCCAGCGGAGAACTTCCACGACGGCGAACTGGCCGTCCAGCGGCTCGCCGGGGTGCAACGCGAAGCCGGCCGGCTCGCCGGGATGCTCGGCGAACCCCACCTCGACGGCGGCATCCGCAGCTTCCTGGCCGACCGCGACCTGGCGGTGATCACCGCCCGCGACGCCGACCACCGGCTGTGGACGTCCCCGCTGCGCGGCGCCCCGGGATTCCTGCAGGCCCACGACGGCGCTGCTGACCGTGGCGGCGGCACCCCGAGCGGGCGATCCGCTGTTGGGCCTGCAGGCCGGTCAGCCCGTCGGCCTCATCGCCATCGAGTTCGCCACCCGGCGCCGGATGCGCGTCAACGGCACCCTGGTGCACGCCGGGCCAGGCCGGGCTCGAGATCGAGGTGGAACAGGCTTACGGCAACTGCCCCAAGTACATTCAGCAGCGCACCATTGCGCCTGCCGAACCGGTGTCGTCCGGCTCAGTCCGTCCGCCGGGACCGGCTCAGTGCCGAGGACGGCGCGCTGATCGCGCGGGCCGACACCTTCTTCCTCGGCACCGTCCACCCGCACCGCGGTGCCGACGCCTCGCATCGCGGCGGAACACCCGGATTCGTCCGCGTCGACGGCTCGCAGCTGTGGTGGCCGGACTATCCCGGCAACAACATGTTCAACAGCCTCGGCAACCTCGCCGTCGACGACTCGGCGCGCACTGCTGTTCGTCGACTTCGCCGAGGGCCGAGCGCTGCAGTTGTCCGGAACGGCAGTCGTCGAGTGGACGGACCCGGGGGACCGCCGGCGACGACGGCGGCACCGGCCGTCGGGTGCGGTTGCGCCCCGGAGGTGGTGGTGGCCTCCGATCTCGGGCTGCGGGCCCAGCCGCCGGTGGCCTCGCCGTACAACCCTGCGGTGGCCTGACCCGGCGAGGTTGTGCACAGTTCGGACTTCATGCACAGGGTGGCCGTGCGGGCCATCGCGCCGACCCTCGCGGTCTGACGGCGCCCCTACCGTCGGGGCATGCGAACCGATCACCCGCTAGCCCGGCTGGCCGGGCCCGCCGCCGGCGGGGACGACGACGACCCGGATGACGAGGACCTGACGCCGAGCTGGATTCCCGACGAGCCGGCCCCAGCGCCGCGAGCGGCTGCTGTCGGCGATCCGGGCCGACCCGGGCCGGGCCGGTGGCATCGCGCTGGCGGTGATCGCCGCGATCGCCGTGCTCATCACGGTGTTCAGCCTGATGCGCGACGATCCCGCCCCGGTGATGTCCGCCAAGCTGCCGCCGGTGGAGATGGTGTCGTCGGCGAGCCCGCGCTCCAGCGCCGCACCCGACCAGCCAGTCGTCGTCAGCGTCGTCGGACTGGTCAACAAGCCGGGCCTGGTGACCCTGGCGCCAGGAGCGCGGATCGCCGACGCGGTGTCGGCGGCCGGCGGCGCCCTCAAAGGCGCCGACATGCTCGGACTCAACCTCGCCCGCCACCTGACCGACGGTGAGCAGGTCGTCGTCGGCATCGCCACACCGGCGGGACAGCCGAGCGCGCTGGGCAGTTCGGTCAGCGGTGGCGCGCCCCGGGCGCCCGCCGCGGGGCCGACCCCGACGAGCGGCACGGCCTCGGAGCCGATCGACCTGAACACCGCGACCGTCGGAGCAACTCGACGCGCTGCCGGGCGTCGGTCCGGTCACCGCGGCCGCGATCGTGGCCTGGCGCGACGCCAACGGGAAGTTCGCCAGCGTCGACCAACTCGGCGAAGTGGACGGCATCGGCACCGCGCGGCTGGAGAAGCTGCGGGCGCTGGTGCGGGTCTGAGCGGTGCACCCCGAACCCGCCGCCCGACTGGATCTTCGGCTGGTGCCTGCGGCGGTCACGGCCTGGACGGTGACCGCCGCGGGCATCGTGTGGTCCGATCGGGGCGCTGCTCGCTTTCGGTGTGCGCGATCGGCGCCGCCGGGTGGGCGGCGCTGGTGCGGTGGCGCGGTGCGGTCAACCCGGCCCTTCGCGCGGCGGCCGTCGCCGTGATCGGCGCCGCGACGGTCGGCGCGGGGTTCGGCGTGGCCGTCGCATTGCGCGACGTTGCCGTGCGTGAGCATCCCATCGCGCACCGGTTCGGGACGGCGGCCGCCATGACGGTGACCCCGACGGAGAGCCCGCGATCGCTGGGCAACGGGCGATTGATGTTCCGCGCCAACCTCAACCGGCTCGGCGACGGCGAAATGTCGGGGCGGGTGGTCGTTTTCGCGCCCGTGCTGGGATTCGCTGAGCTGAGCGCCGGGCAGCCGGCCCGGTTCCGGGCCCGCATCGGTCGCCCGACCCGCCGGGACCTGACCGTGGCGGTACTCAACGCCTCCGGTGAGCCGGTGCTGGGTCAGGCCGCAGCGGTGCAGCGCGCGGCGCAGACGGTGCGGTCCCGGTTCGCCGCCGCGGCTCTGCAGGTGCTGCCCGCCGATCAGGCCGCGATGCTGCCCGGCCTCGTGCTGGGCGACACCTCGTCGGTCCCGCCGGCCACCACCGCGCAGTTCCGCACCGCGGGTCTGACTCATCTGACGGCGGTCTCGGGGGCCAACGTCACGATCGTGTGCGGGGCGGTGCTGTTGTCGGCACGGCTCGTCGGCCCGCGCACCGCCGTCGCTCTGGCCGCCCTGGCGCTGGTGGCGTTCGTGGTCGTGGTGCAGCCGACGGCCAGCGTGCTGCGCGCGGCGGTGATGGGCGCGCTTGCGCTGCTGGCCGTGCTGGCCGGTCGGCGTCGCCAGGCGATCCCCGTGCTGTCGGCGGCCGTGCTGGCACTGCTCGTCGCCGCGCCGCAGTTGGCTGTCGACGTCGGGTTCGCGCTTGTCGGTGTCGGCCACCGCCGCGCTGGTGGTGCTCGCTCCGATCTGGTCGGCCCGCCTGGTCGAGCGTGGCTGGCCCAAGGCACTCGCCGACGCGGTGTGCATCGCGCTGGCCGCCCAGGTGGTGACCGCACCGCTGGTCGCGGCCATCTCCGGACAGCTGAGTCTGATCGCGGTGCTCGCGAATCTTGCTGTGGCAGTGGTGATTCCGCCGATCACCGTGCTCGGGACCGCCGCGGCGGCCCTGTGGTCCGCTGTGGGCGCCGGGCGCCGGACTGTTGATCCGGTTCACCGGGCCGGAGCTGTGGTGGCTGCTGCACGTGGCCCGCTGGGCCGACGAGGTTCCCGGCGCGGCCGTCACCGTGCCGTCCGGGCTGGCCGGAGTGGTGGCCGTCGGCGCCGTCGGTGTGCTCGTCGTGGTCGGTGTCGGTCACTGTCGGCGCGGCGTGAAACGATCGGGGCGTGAGCGCGACGGTGGCCGGTCTGCATCTGATCCTGGGTGACGAGGAACTGCTGGTCGACCGCGCGATCAGTCAGGTGCTGCGTGCCGCGCGCGCCGCCGCGGGCACCGACGACGTACCGGTGAACCGGCTGCGCGCCGGTGAGGTGTCCACCAACGAACTGGCCGAGCTGCTGAGCCCGTCGCTGTTCGCCGACGAACGCGTCGTCGTCCTGGAGTCGGCCGCCGAAGCGGGCAAGGACGCCGTCGACCTCATCGCCTCGGCGGCCGCGGACCTGCCGCCCGGGACGGTGCTGGTGGTCGTGCACTCCGGCGGAGGGCGTGCCAAGGCGCTCGCCGATCAGCTCAAGAAGCTCGATGCCGAGGTCCACTTGTGCGCGAAGATCACCAAGGCCGCCGAGCGGGCGGACTTCGTGCGCGCCGAGTTCCGCGCCCTCAAGGTCAAGGTCGACGACGACACCCTCAGCGTCGTGCTCGACGCGGTCGGCTCCGACATCCGCGAGCTGGCCTCGGCCTGTTCACAGCTGGTCGCCGACACCGGCGGCCACGTCGATGCCGTCGCGGTCCGCCGCTATCACAGCGGCAAGGCCGAGGTGTCCGGCTTCGACATCGCCGACAAGGCCGTCGTGGGCGATGTCGCCGGGTCGACCGAGGCGCTGCGCTGGGCGATGATGCGCGGCGTGCCGCACGTGGTGCTGGCCGACGCACTCGCCGAGGCGATTCACGCCATCGCCCGGGTTGGGCCGCTGTCCGGTGACCCCTACCGGCTGGCCTCCGAGCTGGGCATGCCGCCCTGGCGCATCCAGAAGGCGCAGAAGCAGTCGCGGCGCTGGTCGCGGGACAAGGTCGCCACGGCGATTCGAGTGGTCGCGGCGCTGAACGCCGACGTCAAGGGCGCAGCGGCCGACGCCGACTATGCATTGGAAGATGCGGTGCGCAAGGTTGCGCAACTGGCCGCCGGAAGCGGCCGGGACTGATCAGAGCTTGTGGAAGGTCTGCGCGAGAGCAGACTTCTTGTTGGCCGCCTGATTCTTGTGGATGACGCCCTTGCTGGCGGCCTTGTCCAGCTTGCGGCTGGTGGCGGTCAGCAGTTCGCCGGCCTTGTCCTTGTCACCCTCGGCGGCAGCCTCACGGAACGCGCGGATCGCGGTATGAAGCGAGCTCTTCACCGACTTGTTCCGCACCCTGCGGCGCTCGTTGGTGAGAATCCGCTTCTGCTGCGACTTTATGTTGGCCACGCGTGTATATCCTCTTCGTTTTCAAGCTCGGGGTATCGGTCTTGCCGGGGCCGTCAGGCCCTCGGGCAGCGACTGTTCAGGGTACCAGCGAACGGCGCAATCACCCAAAATGGACCTCAGTAACCTGCCGAAACGGCGATCGTGGTGCAGCATGTGACGGGTGAGCCTCCGTACCCTGCCCTCCGAAGCCAGCCGGTCGTCGCGAAGCGGGGCCCGACAGCCGCGTCAACACGACCACATCTTCGGCGGTTACAACAACCTGGGCTCCTATTCGAAGGCCTTCGACGAGATGTTCGACGCCCAGGGCAACGTCCGCGGGCCGTACAAGGGAATCTTCGCCGAACTCGCCCCGTCGGACACCGACGAGTTGGGCGCGCGCGCCGAGGCCCTGGGCCGGGCCTTCATCGACCAGGGCATCACGTTCTCGCTGTCCGGCCAGGAACGGCCCTTCCCCCTCGACCTGGTCCCGCGCGTCATCTCCGCCGCCGAGTGGTCTCGTCTCGAGCGGGGCATCACCCAGCGGGTCAAGGCACTCGAGCTCTACCTCGACGACATCTACGGCGACCAGGAAATCCTGCGCGACGGTGTGATCCCACGCCGGCTGGTGACCTCGTGCGAGCACTTCCACCGGCAGGCGGCGGGCATCAACCCGCCCAACGGGGTCCGCATCCACGTCGCCGGAATCGACCTGATCCGCGACGCGCAGGGCACCTTCCGGGTGCTGGAGGACAACCTGCGCTCACCGTCCGGGGTCTCCTACGTGATGGAGAACCGGCGGACCATGGCCAGGGTCTTCCCGAATCTGTTCGCCACCCACCGGGTGCGCGCCGTCGGCGACTACGCCTCGCATCTGCTGCGCGCGCTGCGCAACGCCGCGGCCACCAACGAGGCGGATCCCACCGTCGTCGTCCTGACCCCGGGGCCGTTCAACTCCGCCTACTTCGAGCACTCGCTGCTCGCCCGGCAGATGGGCGTGGAACTGGTGGAGGGTCGCGACCTGTTCTGTCGCGACAACACCGTCTACATGCGCACCACCTCCGGCGAGCGCCAGGTCGACGTCATCTACCGCCGCATCGACGACGACTACCTGGACCCCATGCAGTTCCGGCCCGACTCGGTGCTCGGGGTGGCCGGCCTGCTCAACGCCGCCCGGGCCGGCAACGTGGTGATCTCCAGCGCGGTCGGCAACGGCGTCGGTGACGACAAGCTGGTCTACACCTACGTGCCGACGATCATCGAGTACTACCTGGGGGAGAAACCGCTGCTGGCCAATGTCGACACGCTCCGGTGCTGGCTGGACGCCGAACGCGAGCAGGTGCTCGACTGCATCGACGAGCTGGTGATCAAACCGGTCGAGGGCTCCGGCGGCTACGGCATCGTGTTCGGACCGGACGCTTCGGAGAAGGAGCTGGCGACGATTCGCAAGAAGGTCATCGCCGACCCGCGCGGCTGGATCGCCCAGCCGGTGGTCCAGCTCTCCACGGTGCCGACCAAGGTCGGCGACAACCTGGCCCCCCGCCACGTCGACCTGCGTCCCGTTCGCGGTGAACGACGGCGAGGACGTGTGGGTGCTGCCGGGCGGGCTGACCCGCGTCGCGCTCACCGAGGGCTCGCTGGTGGTCAACTCCAGCCAGGGCGGCGGGTCCAAGGACACCTGGGTGCTGGCGTCGCGGTCGTCGGTGGCCGCCCGCGAACTGGGCGCTGCCGAGATCGTCCGCAAGACTGCCCAAGCCCGCCAAGACGGCGACCCCGGCCGAGAAGGCCCCCGAGCAGTCCGGCCAGCAACAGCAGGGCCAGCAGCAACAGCAACAGCAGGCGGTGATGCGCTGATGCTGGCCCGCAACGCCGAGGCGCTGTACTGGATCGGGCGCTACGTCGAGCGCGCCGACGACACCGCCCGCATCCTCGACGTGACCGTCCACCAGCTGCTCGAGGACTCCAGCGTGGATCCCGACCAGACGTCGCGGGTGCTGCTGCAGGTGCTCGGCATCGAACCGCCCAAACATCAGCTCGACCTGTGGTCGCTGACCGACCTGGTGGCGTTCACCCGGGGGCTGGAGGGTGGCTGCTCGATCGTCGACGCGATCTCCGGGGCGCGCGAAAATGCCCGCTCGGCAAGGGAAGTCACGTCCAGTGACATGTGGGAGTGCCTGAACACCACCTACAACGCGCTGGCCGAACGCGAGCGTGCCGCCCGCCGGCTGGGCCCACACGAGTTCTTCTCCTTCATCGAGGGCCGCGCGGCGATGTTCGCCGGGCTGACGGACTCGACGTTGTCCCGCGACGACGGCTACCGGTTCCTGGTGCTCGGCCGCGCCATCGAGCGGGTCGACATGACGGTGCGCCTGCTGCTGTCCCGGGTCGGTGACAGCGCATCCTCGCCGACGTGGGTGACGGTGTTGCGCTCGGCCGGTGCGCACGACACCTATCTGCGCACCTACCGCGGTGCGCTCGACGCGAACCGCGTCGTCGAATTCATGGTGCTGGACCGGCTTTTCCCGCGCTCGATCTACTATTCGCTCAAGCTCGCCGAGCACAGCCTCGACGAACTGATGCACCGCCAGCTCAACCGGATCGGCGCCACCGCCGAAGCCCAGCGTCTGCTCGGGCGCGCCCGCAGCGAGCTGGAGTTCATCCGGCCCGGGGTGCTGCTCGAGTCGTTGGAGGAGCGGCTGGCCGGATTGCAGGCCACCTGCCGAGAGGTCGGAGAAGCCGTGACGCTGCAGTACTTCCACTCGGCGCCGTGGGTGGCGTGGTCGGATGCCGGGCACAACGGCGCGCTGGTGATCGAGGAGGGTGAGGTCTGATGTGGCGGATGCGCGTGGTGCATGCGACGGGCTACGCCTACAAGTCGCCGGTCACCGCCTCCTACAACGAAGCCCGGCTCACCCCGCGCTCGGATTCTCGGCAGAACGTCATCCTCAACCGCGTCGAGACCATCCCGGCCACCCGTAACTATCGCTACGTCGACTACTGGGGAACTGCCGTAACGGCTTTCGACCTCCACGCGCCGCACGCCGAACTGGAGGTCACCTCGTCGTCGGTGGTCGAGACCGACAAGCCCGAACCTCCGTCGAACGTCGATCTCGTGGGAGGGGTTGGCCGCCGAGGCGGTGCGCGACAAGTTCGACGAGGTGCTCACCCCGACGCAGTACACCCCGCTCAGCCGCCGGCTCGAACGGGTCGGCAGGCGCATCGTCAAGGAGAACGAGCCCGCTGACGCGGTGATCGCCGCGGCCCGGTGGGCGCACAGCGAACTGAAGTACGTTCCGGGCACCACGGGCGTGCACTCCTCGGCGCTCGACGCGCTGCGTGAAGGCAAGGGCGTGTGTCAGGATTTCGCCCACCTGACGCTGGTTCTGTTGCGCGGCATGGGAATTCCGGCCCGCTACGTGTCGGGGTACCTGCACCCCAACCGCAAGGCCGTCGTCGGTGACACCGTCGACGGGCAGAGCCACGCCTGGATCCAGGCGTGGACGGGCAGTTGGTGGAACTACGACCCGACCAACGACTCCGAGATCAACGAGCAGTACATCAGCGTCGGAGTGGGCCGCAACTACGCCGACGTCACCCCGCTGAAGGGCATCTACTCGGGCGAGGGATCGACCGACCTCGACGTGGTCGTGGAGATCACCCGGCTGGCTTAGCCGACCGTCACCTTCAGCAGGTCGTCGCCGAGTTCGACCGGACCGCTGAACTCGGTGGCGGCCAGCGCCCGCCACTGGTCCTCCTGACCCGGCGCCAGTGGCGGCACGTAGTGCGTGAGCACCAGGGTGCCGACCCCGGCGCGTGCCGCGGTCGCGGCGGCCTGCTCCACCGACGAGTGGTAATCCAGGATGTCCTTGAGGCGCTGCTGTTGCACCAGCGCGACCAGGTCCTTGCGGATCGCGGTGTGCACCAATGCCCCTGCGCCGCTGGCCAACTCGTCGAGGCTGGTACAGGGGACGGTGTCACCGGCCAGCACCACGGAGGTGCCGTCGTACTCGACCCGGAAGGCGATCGTCGGCTCCACCGGACGGTGATCGGTGGGCGCCGCGGTGATCCGCACCCCGTCGGCGTCCCACACCTGCCCGTCGGTGTACTCGTAGACCTCCACCGACGGCGGTTCGGTGATGTCGGCGTGGTGGCCGATGCGGTAGGAGATGTCGGGAGCGAGCGCTTTCAGCGTCGCCTCGACGACCGCCTTGGTGCCGGGCGGCCCGATGATCGGCAGCGTTGTCCGCACGAACGTCGTCACCCACCGGGTGGTGATGACGTCGGACAGATCGGTGATGTGGTCGCTGTGCAGATGGGTCAGCAGCAGCGCGGTCAGGTTGGCCGCGCCCACGCCCGCCGCGGCGGCCCGCATCAGCACCCCGCGCCCGCAGTCGACGAGAAACGTCGAATCACCGGCTTTGACCAGGGTCGAGGGCCCGGCCCGGTTGGGGTCGACCATCGGGCTTCCGGTGCCGAGCAGGGTGATTTCGATCATGGAGTCATTCCTACCCGCCGCTTCGGCGTTGAGTGAGGAACCTCGCAGAGGTTCACTCGCACTTCTTCTGCGGGGTTCCTCACCAATGCGACCGGCGGTCACTCCCGCCCAGCCGACACCCAACTGAGGTCGACGAACCGGTCGCCGGCAACCGCGGCGCCCGCCGCGTCCAGTTTCACCAGCTGATCGCCGGTCAGCTCGACCGCCAGCGAAGCGGCGTTCTCGTCGACGCGTGCGGCGCGCCGGGTGCCGGGGATCGGTACCGACGCGATGCCGAGGGTTTCGGCGCGCTGTCGCAGCCAGGCCAGCGCCACCTGCGCCGGTGTCGCGTCTGCCTCGTCGGCGATCGCTGCAACCACTTGCGCCACAGCAAGATTGGCGTCCAGGGCTCCTTCGGCGAAGCGCGGCATGCTGCGCCGGAAGTCCCACGGCCGGACAGGTCGGCGACCGAGCGGATCGCCCCGGCGAGAAAGCCCCGTCCCAACGGGGAGTAGGGCACGAAGCCCACGCCGAGTTCCACGGCGGCCGGCACGACGTTGCGTTCGACGTCACGGCTCCACAGCGACCATTCGCTCTGGACCGCCGCGATCGGGTGCACGGCGACGGCGGCACGCAGTTCGTCGGCGGTCACCTCGGACAGGCCGAGGTGGCGCACCTTGCCCGCGGTGACCAGTTCCGCCATGGCGCCGACGGTTTCCTCGATCGGCACCGACAGGTCGCGGCGGTGCATGTAGTACAGGTCGACCACGTCGGTGTCGAGCCGGCGCAGGCTGTCGTCGAGACACTGGCGCACATAGCCGGCGTCGCCCCGGGCCCGAAGCCCGCCGACGTCGAGATTGTCGATGCCGAACTTCGTCGCCAGCGTCACCTCGTCGCGGCGGTCGGCCAGCAGCGCGCGAGATCAGTCGCTCGTTGACTGCCGCCGCCGTAGACGTTGGCGGTGTCGATGAACGTGACGCCGACGTCCAGGCAGTGCTGCAACGTCGCCAGCGACTCCGCATCGTCGACCTCGCCGTACACCGGGGTCAGCGCCATCCCGCCGAAACCGATCGCACTGACCGTCAGCCCATCGCCCAACACCGTCTTCGGCAGCATGCCCATCCCCAACACCAACACATCCGGTTTGCGTCCGCTTCGACCGGGTAGGACTTAGCCTTGTGTGAGGTCGATCACAAGGGAGTGACGATGCGCATCGCGGACATATTGCGGAGCAAGGGATCGGCGGTGGCCACGGTCACCGAGACGACCACGGTCGCCGGGCTGCTGACCGAGCTGGCCGCCCACAACATCGGCGCGATGGTCGTGGTCGGGCCCGACGGCGTCCTCGGCATCGTGTCCGAGCGCGATGTGGTGCGCAAGCTCCACGAGAGCGGCCCCGACCTGATGCGCCAGCGAGGTCAAAGACATCATGAGCAGCGTCGTGGTGAGCTGCACTCCCGACGATCACATCGACGATCTCAGCGCCATGATGACCAACAACCGGGTGCGGCACGTGCCGGTGCTGCAGGACGGCCGGCTCGTCGGCATCGTGAGCATCGGGGATGTGGTGAAGAACCGGATGGAGGAGCTGCAGGCCGAGCACGAACACCTGCAGGCCTACATCACCCAGGGCGGCTGACCGCTCAGCTCCAGGAGTACTCGATACGCAGGCGGGTGGCGATCACCTCGAAGGTCCGCTCGTCGAGGATCGCGCCCTCGCGGCGGATGCCCTCCTCGGGGACGTCGAGCACCCGATCCAGGCGCACCCAGCTGGGCCGGGCGTCGTAGTCCCAGCTGCCCGACCCGATGCCGACCCAGTTGCGGTCGTCGTCGTGGTCGGTCTGGCTGGACAGCATCAGGCCGAGCAGGACGCTGCGATCACGGCCGACCACGAGCACCGGGCGGTCCTTGCCCCGGGTCGGGTCGTCCTCGTAGACCACCCAGGTCCAGACGATCTCGCCCGGGTCGGCGCGGCCGTCGAGGTCCGGGGCGTAGGCCACCCGGCGGGCGCGGTGCGCGGTCGGAACGCTGTTCTGAGTGACCGGCCGGCCCGCGGTGATGGCGGCGGGCTTGTCGGTGGCGATGGCGCTGGCCACCAGCGCGTCGATGCCCATCTTGATGCCCTGCTGGATGGTCCGCTGTACGGACTGTGGACTCTGCAGGTGCCGGATGAACTTCGGGGCTTCGTTGAACACGAGGTTCTCTGCGAACCGCTGCAACGTCTTCCACTGCGACGCCATTCTCGACAGCATAGGCGAGCGATTGGTGCCCGGCTGTGCCGCCCGTGTCGATACGCTTGACGTGCCCACCGGCCCTACGAATACCGCCCGACCAGGAGATTCCCATCAGCAGTTTCGCCGACCAGACCTTCACGGCGCCGGCGCAGATTCGGAACTTCTGCATCATCGCCCACATCGATCACGGCAAGTCGACGCTGGCAGACCGGATGCTGCAGCTCACCGGCGTCGTCGCCGATCGGGACATGCGTGCGCAGTACCTGGACCGGATGGACATCGAGCGCGAACGCGGCATCACGATCAAGGCCCAGAACGTGCGGCTGCCCTGGAAGGTCGGTGACACCGACTACGTCCTGCACCTGATCGACACCCCCGGCCACGTCGACTTCACCTACGAGGTCTCGCGCGCGCTGGAGGCCTGCGAGGGCGCGGTCCTGCTGGTCGACGCCGCCCAGGGCATCGAAGCCCAGACCCTGGCCAATCTCTACCTGGCGCTGGACCGGGACCTGACGATCATCCCGGTGCTCAACAAGATCGACCTGCCCGCCGCCGACCCCGAGCGCTACGCCGGTGAGATTGCCCACATCATCGGCTGCGAACCCGGCGACGTGCTGCGGGTGTCGGGCAAGACCGGGGAGGGCGTCCGCGAACTGCTCGACGAGGTGGTTCGCCTGATTCCCGCCCCGACCGGCGATTCCGACGCCCCCGCCCGGGCGATGATCTTCGACTCGGTCTACGACATCTACCGCGGCGTGGTGACCTACGTGCGGGTGGTCGACGGCAAGCTCACCCCGCGCGAGCGCATCAAGATGATGTCCACCGGCGCCACCCACGAACTGCTCGAGGTGGGCATCGTCTCCCCGGAGCCCAAGCCGACCGACGGCCTCGGCGTCGGCGAGGTGGGCTACCTCATCACCGGGGTGAAGGACGTCCGGCAGTCCAAGGTCGGCGACACCGTGACCTCGGCCCGCCACGGCGCGACACAGGCGCTGACCGGCTATCGCGAGCCGCGGCCGATGGTCTACTCGGGTCTCTACCCGGTCGACGGCTCGGACTACCCGAACCTGCGCGACGCCCTGGAGCGGCTGCAGCTCAACGACGCGGCGCTGGTGTGGGAGCCGGAGACGTCGGTGGCGCTCGGGTTCGGCTTCCGCTGCGGCTTCCTCGGGCTGCTGCACATGGAGATCACCCGCGAGCGCCTGGAGCGCGAGTTCGACCTCGACCTGATCTCCACCTCGCCCAACGTCGTCTACCGGGTGGTAACGGAGGATACGACGCCCGGCAATCCAGGGAAGATCGTCACCAACCCGTCGGACTGGCCCGAGGGCAAGGTCCGCGAGGTCTACGAGCCGGTGGTCAAGACCACGGTGATCGCGCCCAGCGAGTTCATCGGCACCATCATGGAGCTGTGCCAGTCGCGGCGCGGTGAGCTCGGCGGAATGGACTACCTCTCACCCGAACGCGTCGAGCTGCGCTACACCATGCCGTTGGGCGAGATCATCTTCGACTTCTTCGACTCGCTGAAGTCGCGCACCCGCGGCTACGCCAGCCTGGACTACGAGGAGGCCGGCGAGCAGGAGGCCGCACTGGTCAAGGTGGACATCCTGCTGCAGGGTGAGGCCGTCGACGCGTTCAGCGCGATCGTGCACAAGGACTCCGCCGCCGCCTACGGCAACAAGATGACCACCAGGCTCAAGGAACTCATCCCGCGCCAGCAGTTCGAGGTTCCGGTGCAGGCGGCCATCGGCTCGAAAATCATTGCCCGCGAGAACATTCGGGCCATCCGCAAGGACGTCCTCGCGAAGTGCTACGGTGGCGACATCACCCGTAAGCGCAAGCTGCTGGAGAAGCAGAAAGAGGGCAAGAAGCGGATGAAGACGATCGGCCGGGTCGAAGTGCCGCAGGAAGCATTCGTCGCCGCGCTGTCCACCGATTCCGCCGCCGACAAGACGCGGAAGTAGGGGGCACATCTCACACGACGTTCACGTCGTTCGGGGGCGAACGATTCTTGGTGCCATGGTCGGCATCGTCGTGCTGGCCGGGTGTGCGACCACGGTGGGCGGTAGTGCCGTGCGCGACAGCCGCAGCACTGCGGCGCGCAACCTCGCCGCCATCCTGCCGAGCAGTGCCGAGGTGAGCGAGGTCGCTGGAAACCCGTTGAGCGACAACGGATCGCGCCCCGCAATCGGCGGCATCGACGTGCTGCCCAACGGAATTCGGGACAGCGACGCCGCCAACCCGATCGACTGCCTGGGACCCGTCTCCCCGTTCATGCGGATCGTCTACGAGAAGGGCGAGGTTCGTGGCGCCGCCTGGCAGTCGTTCTCGAACTACGGCGGTCACCAGACGGTGTCCAGTGTCGACGCCGGAGTCGTCCAGTTCGGCTCGGCGGCGCAGGCGCAGGCGATGTTCGGCGACTTCGTGAGTCGTTGGAAGGCGTGTGCGGGCACCACCGTGACGACCTATCTGCACAACGCCGACAACACCGAGCTGTACGAGAAGATCACCGACGTCCGGGTCGACGGAGCGATCCTGTCGGCGACGGTGATCAACTCCGACAGCCAGCACGATGCCGAGTTCCCGACCGAACGGGCGGTGGGCGTCGCCTCCGACTGCATCGTCGACGTCGACGTCGCGGTCACCGACGGCACCCGGAAGCCCGCCGGACGTGCGGCGAACCTGGCCTCGGCGATGCTCGACCGGGTCAACCAGCCCCGCTGACCGGTTACGCGCGGAAATCTCACAGGAAGCCGGCAGCCGGGGGACAATGACCCCCGTGATTCGTCCAGTGCCCGCGGCGTGCGCCGCCGTCATGTTCGGAGCCCTGCTGTCCGGGTGCGTCTCCACGGTGGGCGGCACCGCCGTCCAGGCCCGCGGGGGCGGCGCGACGTCGGTGAACGTGCCCACGCTGGAGAAGTCCGATCTCGACCGTGTGCTGCTGACCGTGGGTGCGATCAACGGCATCATGGACGCCACCGGTATCCGGGGGGCCGCGTCGTCGGAGGACATGAGCGACAACTCCGACGCGGTGTCCGACATCGACTGCCTCGGTGCGATCTACGGCGCCGAGGAGAAGGTCTACAACGGCAGCGACTGGACCGCCGTGCGCGACCAGGTGCTCCAGGAGCCCACGAGCGACAACGAGCACTGGGTCGAGCAGATCGCGGTGCTGTTCCCGTCGGCGGAGAAGGCGCAGAAGTTCGTCGAGCAGTCCAGGTCGACCTTTCGGAAGTGTGAAGGCTCGTCGATCGACATCGACCACGACGAGGTGCACTCGACGTGGGAGATCGGCGAAGCCGACATCTCCGGTGAAATCCTGACGCAGAGTGCAGAACAGAGCGACGCCGGCGGATGGGGATGTCAGCACGCGCTGGCCGGCGCCGCCAACCTCGTCGTCGAGGCCTGGGCGTGCAGCAACTCGATCAAGGACGAGGCCAAGACCATGGCCACCGAGATGCTGAAGAACGCCGAGAAGAAGTAGCGGCGCGGCGAACGCCTACATCTGCCCATTTGTAGGCCATCCGCCTACATCTGCCTATTTGTAGGCCATCCGCCTACATCGGAGCGTTGGCCGGCTGGAACACCCCGGTGCTGTCCGCTTCCTCCTCGGCGCGGATCACGTGCACCACGGCGTTGATCAACGCCAGATGGGTGAACGCCTGCGGGAAGTTGCCCAGGTGCCGGCCGGTGCGCGGCTCGATCTCCTCGGCGTAGAGATGCAGCGGGCTGGCGAAGGACAGCAGCCGCTCACACAGGTGCCGCGCCCGGCTGACCTCGCCGATCTCGACCAGCGCGGACACCAGCCAGAACGAGCAGATCGTGAAGCTGCCCTCCTCGCCGGACAGACCGTCGTCGGTCTCCTCGACGCGGTAGCGCAGCACCAGCCCGTCCTCGGTGAGTTCGTCGGCGATCGCCAGCACCGTGGCCCGCACCCGCGGGTCGTCGGACGGCAGGAACCGCACCAGCGGAACCAGCAGCAGCGAGGCGTCCAGGGCGTCGTCGCCGTAGCGCTGGGTCAGCACCCCGCGCTTGTCGACACCGTGGGCCAGGATGTCGGCCTTGATCTCCTCGGCGATCGCGCGCCACTGCTGGGCGTAGCTCTTCTCGCCGACCAGCTCGGCCAGCTTGGAGCCGCGGTCCAGCGCCACCCAGCACATCACCTTCGAGGAGGTGAAGTGCTGCGGCTCGCCGCGCACCTCCCAGATCCCGCGGTCGGGTTCCTTCCAGTGCTTGATCGCCTCGTCGACCTGCTCCTTGAGCACCGGCCACAACTGGTCGGAGATCTGCTCGCGCGACTTGGCGTGCAGGTACACCGAATCGAGCATGGTGCCCCAGATGTCGTGCTGGCGCTGGTTGTAGGCGCCGTTGCCGATCCGCACCGGCCGGGCGTTGTCGTAGCCGGAGAGGTGGTTGAGCTCCTCTTCGACCAGCTCGCGTTCCCCGCCGACGGCGTACATCACCTGCAGCGGATGCCGTTCGCCGTTGTTGGCGCCCGACACGTCGGCGATGAACGAGAAGAAGTCGTCGGCCTCGCGGTCCAGCCCCAGGGTGTAGAGACCCCACAGCGCGAACGTCGAGTCGCGCACCCACGCGTAGCGGTAGTCCCAGTTGCGTTCACCCTGCGGCGTCTCGGGCAGCGAGGTGGTGCTGGCCGCCAGCAGCGCGCCGGTCGGCGAGTACGTCAGGCCCTTGAGGGTCAGCGCGCTGCGCTGCAGATAGGCGCGCCACGGGTGGTCGGGGAAGTCCCCGATGTTGATCCACTGCCGCCACGCCTCGCTGGTCTGCCACATCTTGTCGGCGGCCTCTTCGTAGGTCTGCGGCGACGGATGCTTGGACCACGACAGCGCGACGAAGACGTTGTCGCCTTCCTTGAGGCGGGTGCGCGCCCGGGCCTCGCGGCCCTCCAGCCCGATGCGCAGGTTGGTGGTCAGGCGCAGCGTCGGGTGGGCGTCGGGATCCTTGCGGGCCCGCGCGATCGCCTCGCCGTAGGCGTTGGCCGAGTACTCCCAGGCGGCGTTGACCCGGGCGTAGTCGAACGACGGCTCGCAGTTCATCACCAGTTCCACCGTCCCGCTCACACAGCGCACGGTGCGCAGCAGGATGTGCTCGGCATCCCAGTCCATCGGCGTGCGCCGGTGCGTGCGGGATCGGGCGTCGAGGTCATGCCACGGCCCCATGACCAGGGCGTCCCGCACGATGACCCAGCCGGTGTGGGTCTGCCAGGTGGTCTCCAGGATCAGGCTGCCCGGCAGGTAGCGCCGGGCCGCGGGCACCGACACCCCGTACGGTCCGAGCCGGAAATGGCCGGCGCCGCGGTCCAGGATCGCCCCGAAGACGCTGGGGGAGTCCGGGCGCGGGACGCACAACCACTCCACCGCACCGGCCGAGGAGATCAGGCAGGTGTTCTCGCAGTCCGACAGGAACGCGTAGTCGGCGATCGGCGGGAACGGGTTGCGCAACGCCGCGCTCGAGGCGTAGGGCACCGGCATCGGTCACGGACAGGGGCGGAGGCGACGCGACGGCTGCTGAAACTCACGGCCTCGGTATCCCCGCCTGCTGGCTTGGCTTGCAGAACCATTGGGACATCATCGACCGCCGGGCGGCCCGGCGTCTACCTATGAGCCGAACCGTAACTTTGCTGCTCGCGCCGGTGGGTGGCCCAGCAGCGCCGGGGCCTAGGCTGGCGTGGTGACCGGGTTCCTGAGTTGGTGGGACGGCGTGGAGCTGTGGCTGTCCGGTCTGGGGTTCGTGCTGCAGACCCTGATCGTGATGCCGGTGGTCCTGGTGCTCGCCTACGGAATCGCCGTGGTGGTGGACGCGGCGCTCGGTCACGGCATCCGGATGCTGCACTGGATCCGCCACGACGACGGGCGGCGACGATGAGCGGCATGCCCCGTTCACGGGTCACGTTGGCCCTCGTTGCGCTGCTGGTTCTGGTCCTCGTGGTCTGGTTGCTGAACCGCTGATGCCCCAAGTGGCCGCCCAGCCCGACTCTGTTAAGCTTCGCGCCATGCACTCGGCGACCGATTACCGCGAGAGCCATATCTTGGCGCTCATTGCGGTCGGTGCTTGCGCCGTTGCTGATGTTGCATGTTGTCGTTGACACCCCTGCCCGTCCTCGGTCTGGTGTCGGCGATAGTCGCGGCAATTTGCTGCTGAAATCTCGCCAATCCGTTGCGACGGGCTGATCCCGCCCGTAGATCGCAATGAGAAAGGCTCCCTGATGCACAAGATCCCCTCGTCCCTTCGCCGGTGGCGCGCGGCAGCCGCGCTCGCCGCGACCGCAACGGTGCTGGCCGCCTGCGGCGGCGGGTCGAGCGACGTCGTCGGCGGCGGCGACGGCAGCCCAAGGCCGACACCACGCTGACGCTGGTGGCCTACGCCGTTCCCGAGCCCGGCTGGAGCAAGATCATCCCGGCGTTCGTGGCCACCCCGGAGGGCAAGGGTGTGGAGGTGACGACGTCCTACGGTGCCTCCGGCGACCAGTCGCGCGCGGTGGTCGACGGCAAGCCCGCCGACATCGTCAACTTCTCCGTCGAGCCGGACGTCACCCGTCTGGTGAAGGCCAACAAGGTTGCCGCCGACTGGAACAAGGACGCGACCAAGGGCATCCCGTTCGGCTCGGTGGTCGCCATCGTCGTCCGCAAGGGCAATCCCAAGAACATCAAGGACTGGGACGACCTGCTGCAGCCCGGCATCGAGGTGGTCACCCCCAGCCCGCTGAGCTCGGGTTCGGCCAAGTGGAACCTGCTCGCGCCGTATGCCGCCAAGAGCAACGGCGGCCAGGACGCGCAGGCCGGTCTGGACTACGTCACCAAGCTGGTCACCGAGCACGTCAAGACCCGTCCCGGCTCGGGCCGGGAGGCCACCGACGTGTTCCTGCAGGGCACCGGTGACGTGTTGCTGAGCTACGAGGACGAGGCCATCAACGTCGAGCGGCAGGGCAAGCCGGTCGAGCACATCATCCCGCCGCAGACCTTCAAGATCGAGAACCCGGTGGCCGTGGTGACCACCAGCACCCACGTGGACAAGGCGACCGCGCTGAAGAACTTCCTGTTCACGCCCGAGGGCCAGAAGATCTGGGCCGAGGCCGGCTTCCGGCCGGTCGATCCGGCGGTGGCCGCGGACTTCGCCGCCGACTTCCCGGCACCGTCGCAGAAGCTGTGGACGATCGCCGACCTCGGCGGGTGGAGCACGGTGGATCCGGCGCTGTTCGACAAGGAGAATGGGTCCATCACGAAGATCTACAAGCAGGCGACTGGATGACAGCAGCCATCGAGCCGAATCCGCAGGCGGTCCGGCCCGAGCTCACCGGTGGTGACTCGGGCGGGCCGTCCGGCTTCCTGGCCCGCCGGCACGGCTCCACCGCGCTGCGCGTCGGGGCCGCCTCGATCTGGTTGAGCGTCATCGTCCTGCTGCCGCTGGCCGCCATCGTGTGGCAGTCGGCCAAGGGCGGCTGGCCGGCCTTCTGGACGGCGGTCACCTCCAATGCCGCGCTGGAGTCGTTTCGGGTGACGCTGACGATCTCGATCGGCGTCACGCTGATCAACGCGGTGTTCGGTCTGCTGGTGGCCTGGGTGCTGACCCGCGACGACTTTCCGGGCAAGCGCCTGGTCGACGCGGTGATCGACCTGCCGTTCGCGCTGCCCACCATCGTGGCCAGCCTGGTGATGCTGGCGCTCTACGGCCCCAACAGCCCGGTCGATCTTCATCTGCAGCACACCAAGTGGGGCGTCGGCGTCGCGCTGCTGTTCGTCACGCTGCCGTTCGTGGTGCGCTCGGTTCAGCCGGTGCTGCTCGAACTCGACCGTGAGGTCGAGGAGGCGGCGGCGTCGCTGGGTGCCAACAACTCCGTCATCTTCCCCGGGTCGTCCTGCCCGCGCTGCTGCCCGTCACTGCTGGCCGGCGCGGGTCTGGCGTTCTCGCGTGCCATCGGCGAATTCGGCTCGGTGGTGCTGATCGGTGGCGCGGTGCCGGGGGAGACCGAGGTGTCCTCGCAGTGGATCCGCACGTTGATCGAGAACGACGACCGCACCGGTGCGGCTGCGATTTCGATTGTGCTGCTGGTGATCTCGTTCATCGTGCTGCTCGTCCTGCGGGCCGTCGGCTCGCGGGCGGCCAAGCGGGAGGAGCTCGATTCATGACCCTCTCCCCGCTGGTGCGCTACCTCGC
Organism: uncultured Actinomycetota bacterium; assembly: GCA_963786695.1. Lineage (GTDB taxonomy): Bacteria > Actinomycetota > Actinomycetes > Mycobacteriales > Mycobacteriaceae > Mycobacterium. The sequence goes on along the minus strand of CAWBAL010000057.1, from coordinate 442,744 downwards.
CCGCTATGCGGCGCTGGCCTACATCGCGATCCTGGTGATCGTCCCGGTGGGGCTGATCCTGTGGCGCACGTTCACCCCGGGCGTCGGTGCGTTCTTCGCCTCGATCACCACCCCGGCCGCGATCTCGGCACTGCAGGTGTCGCTGCTCGTCGTGGCGATCGTGGTGCCGCTCAACGTCCTGTTCGGCGTGCCCACCGCACTGGTGCTGGCGCGCAACAAGTTCCGCGGCAAGGCCGCGCTTCAGGCGGTCATCGACCTGCCGTTCGCGGTGTCGCCGGTGGTGGTCGGTGTGGCCCTGATCCTGCTGTGGGGCACCGCAGGGGTGTTCGGCTTCGTCGAGAACAACCTCGGCTTCAAGATCATCTTCGGATTCCCCGGCATCGTGCTCGCCAGCATCTTCGTCACCGTGCCGTTCGTGATCCGCGAGGTCGAACCGGTCCTGCACGAGCTCGGCACCGACCAGGAGGAGGCGGCCGCCACGCTGGGATCGAGCTGGTGGCAGACGTTCTGGCGGATCACGCTGCCGTCGATCCGGTGGGGCCTGACCTACGGCATCGTGCTGACCGTGGCGCGCACCCTCGGCGAGTACGGCGCGGTGATCATGGTGTCGTCCAACCTGCCCGGCACGTCGCAGACGCTGACCCTGCTGGTCTCCGACCGCTACAACCGCGGTGCCGAGTACGGCGCCTACGCCGTCTCGACGCTGCTGATGACGGTGGCGGTGCTGGTGCTCGTCGTCCAGGTCGTCCTCGATGCCCGGCGCGCCCGGTCCGCCGAGTAAGCGCAGACAAGAATGGAACTGTCATGACCGACGCGATCACCGTCACCGGCGCCAACAAGCGCTACGGCGACTTCAACGCCCTGGACAACGTCGACTTCGTGGTGCCCGCCGGGATCGCTGACCGCCCTGCTGGGGCCCAGCGGCTCGGGCAAGTCGACGCTGCTGCGCGCCATCGCCGGACTCGACCAGCCCGACACCGGCACCGTCACCATCAACGGCCGCGACGTCACCAACGTGCCGCCGCAGCGGCGCGGCATCGGCTTCGTGTTCCAGCACTACGCCGCGTTCAAGCACCTGACCGTGCGCGACAACGTCGCCTTCGGGCTGAAGATCCGCAAGAAGTCCGAAGGCCGAGATCAAGGAGAAGGTCGACAACCTGCTGGAGGTCGTCGGTCTGGCGGGCTTCCAGACCCGCTATCCCAACCAGCTTTCCGGTGGTCAGCGTCAGCGCATGGCGCTGGCGCGCGCGCTGGCGGTCGATCCGGAGGTGCTGCTGCTCGACGAGCCGTTCGGGGCGCTGGACGCCAAGGTCCGCGAGGACCTGCGGGCGTGGCTGCGCCGGTTGCACGACGAGGTCCACGTCACCACCGTGCTGGTCACCCACGACCAGGCCGAGGCGCTCGACGTCGCCGACCGGATCGCGGTGCTCAACAAGGGCCGGCATCGAACAGGTCGGCTCGCCCACCGAGGTGTACGACAGCCCGGCCAACGCCTTCGTGATGTCGTTCCTGGGCACGGTGTCGGCGCTCAACGGAATCCTGGTGCGCCCGCACGACATTCGGGTGGGCCGCAACCCGGAGATGGCGATCGCCGTCGGCGACGGTACCGCGGAGTCCACCGGTGTCACCCGGGCCACCATCGACCGGGTGGTGTATCTGGGCTTCGAGGTGCGCGTCGAGATGACCAGCGCCACCAACGACGCCCCGTTCACCGCGCAGATCACCCGTGGTGACGCCGAGGCGCTCGGGCTCAAAGACGGCGACACCGTGTACGTGCGGGCCACCCGGGTGCCGCCGATCGCCGGCGAAGTGCAGGTCGCCGCCGGCTAGGCCGCGGCGCGCTGCGGCCACCGCGTGGTCGAACCGGTCGAGCACCGTCGCGGCCATCAGCGGATGGGCGCCGAGCGGCTCGGCCATCGAAATGCCTGCGCGTACGGCGATTTCGGCCACCCGGTCGGTGATGCGCCCTGGCGCGATGAACCACGGTGCCAGCACGATCCGGCGCGCGCCGCGTGTGGCGCAGCAGCTCGATTCCGTCCGACACCGACGGCTGCGGGCCGGTGGCGTAGGCAACCTGCACCCCGGACCACCGGGTGCCCGCGGCCAGTGCCTCGGCGAGCGTCGCGGTGCGGGCGTTGGCCGCGGTTCGGGAGGCGCCCACCGCCACCACGAGCACGCCGAGATCGCGGTCCCGCTCGGTGACATCCGCCTCGGTCAGGCGTTCCCGCATGACCTCGACCAGACGCGGGTCCTCGCCGAGGGTGTCGGCCTGCAGCACGTCGGCCCCGGCCTCGTCGATCATCGCGGGGATGTCGACCCGGGCGTGGTAGGCGCTGGCCAGCAGCAGCGGCGTGACCACCGCCGGGCCGGCCACGGTGCGCAGCACGTCGCGCAGGTTCGGAGAGTTCTTCTCGCAGAACGCCACCCGGACGTCCACGCTCGGCCGCAGCAGGCGGACCTGCTCGGCCACCGCGTGGGTGATCGCCGCCGAGCGCGGATCGGCGCTGCCGTGTGCGGTGAGGATCAGCCTCACGAAACGTGCAGTCCGCATTCGGTCTTGGCGGAGCCCTGCCAGCGACCGCTGCGCGGATCGGCGCCCTCGATCGGCTTGGCCGTGCACGGCGCGCAGCCGATCGACGGGTAGCCCTCGTCGACAAGAGGATTCACCAGGACACCGTTGGCGTCGATGTAGGCCTGCATGTCCTCGTCGGTCCACGCCGCCAGCGGGTTGATCTTCACCAGCCCGAACGCCTCGTCGAAGCTGATCAGCGGAGCGTTCGCCCGGGTGGGCGACTCCACCCGGCGGATGCCGGTGACCCACGCCGAATAGCCTTGCAGCGCCTTGCGCAGCGGAGTCACCTTGCGCAGCCGGCAGCACTCGTCGGGATCGCGGGCGAACAGGTCCTTGCCCAGCAGGCGGTCCTGCTCGGCGACGCTGTGATCCGCGGTGACGTTGACGACGGTGATGTCGTAGACGGCCTCGACGGCGTCGCGGGTGCCGATGGTCTCGGCGAAGTGGTATCCGGTGTCGAGGAACAGCACGTCGACACCCGGGCGGACCTTGGCGGCCAGATCGACCAGCACCGCGTCCTGCATGTTCGACGCCACCACGTAGCCGCCGCCGAAATGCGTGTCGGTCCATGCCAGCAACTCCAGCGCGTCGCGCCGTCGAGTTCGGCGGCGCCGCGCTCGGCCAAGCTCGCCCGTCAGGTCAGCCTCGCGTCACGTTCATCCACTCCGCAACGCTCATCGCAAATCCGCCTCGTCCGCCCGCACTGCCCACTGGGCGAAACGCTCACCCTCTTGCTTTTGTTTCACGAAGTTGCGTACGACCCGCTCGATGTAGTCGCCGAGCTCCGCGCTGGTGACCTTGTGCTGGCGCAGCTTGCGGCCGAAACCGCTGTCCAGGCCGAGGCTTCCGCCCAGGTGCACCTGGAAACCCTCGACCGGCGCCGTCGCCGTCGTCGACCATCTGGCCCTTGAACCCGATGTCGGCGACCTGGATGCGGGCGCACGAGTTGGGGCAGCCGTTGATGTTGACGGTGACCGGCACGTCCAGCTGCGGCGTTGAGGTCCTCCAGCCGCTTCTCCAGCTCGGGCACCAGAACCTGCGACGCGCTTGCGGGTCTCGGCGAAGGACAGCTTGCAGTACTCGATGCCGGTGCAGGCCATCAGGTTTCGCCGCCAGTGCGACGGTCGTCGACGGCAGGCCGAGCGCATCGAGGCCGGCGATCAGCGCGTCGAGTTTGTCGTCGGCGACGTCGAGGATGACCAGCTTCTGGTACGGGCGTGAACCGGATCCGGTCCGAGCCGGCCTGCTCGGCGAGGTCGGCGACCTTGCTCAGGATCGTGCCCGAGACCCGGCCCGCGATCGGGCGACACGCCAACGGCGTTGAGCCCGTTCTTGAGTCGCTGCACGCCGACGTGGTCGATCGGCCGCACCACCGGTTCGGGGGCGGGCCCGTCGATCAGCGGACGCTTGAGGTACTCGGTCTCGAGAACCTCGCGGAACTTCTCGACGCCCCAGTCCTTGATCAGGAACTTCAGCCGGGCCTTGGCCCGCAGCCGGCGGTAGCCGTAGTCGCGGAAGACGCTGACCACCGCCTTCCCAGACGTCGGGCACCTCGTCGAGCGGCACCCAGGCGCCGACCCGCTGGGCCAGCATCGGGTTGGTCGACAGCCCGCCGCCGACCCACAGGTCGAAACCGGGACCGTGCTCGGGGTGGTCGACGCCGACGAACGCGACGTCGTTGATCTCGTGCACCACGTCCTGCAGGCCGCGAGATCGCGGTCTTGAACTTGCGCGGCAGGTTGGAGTACTCGGGCTTGCCGATGTAGCGCTGACGATCTCGTCGATCGCCGGTGTGCCGTCGATGACCTCGTCGAGCGACTCACCGGCCAGCGGGGAGCCGAGCACGACGCGGGGGCAGTCGCCGCAGGCCTCGGTGGTCTGCAGGCCGACCGCGTCGAGACGCCGCCAGATCTCCGGCATGTCCTCGACCCGGATCCAGTGGTACTGCACGTTCTGGCGGTCGGAGATGTCGGCGGTGTCGCGGGCGAACTCGGTCGAGATCTCCGCCGAGCGTGCGCAGCGCCGCGGCGCGTCAGCGCGCCGCCGTCGCTGCGGACCCGCAGCATGAAGTACTCGTCCTCGAGCATGTCGGTGTTCTCGTCGCCGGTCCAGGTGCCGTCGTAGCCCGGCTTGCGCTGGGTGTAGAGACCCCACCAGCGGAACCGACCGCGCAGGTCGCTCTTGTCGATGCTGTCGAAGCCGTGCTTGGCGTAGATGTTCTCGATGCGGGCCCGCACGTTGAGCGGGTCGTCGTCCTTCTTGATCTGCTCGTTGGCGTTGAGCGGCTCGCGGTGGCCCAGGGCCCACTGGCCCTCGTCACGGGACTTGGCTGGCCTCGCCGTCTTGGTCGGCTCGGTCATGAGAGGTGCTCCTCATATCAAGGAGCTGGCGTTCGAATTGCGCGATACCACCGGTGAGCTGTCCGGCGGCGCAGATCCGGCGGCCAGCTGGAGTACAGGTGGGCAGGTCTACGGCGTCAGGCCAGACAACAACACGTACAAACGCGCTTGAAATCGACATGCCGCCGAGCCACCAGCGCAACACTGCGCAGCAGTCTGGGGGGCGGTCATGCGGGCCATTCTGCCACGAACCTGGCCGATACCTCCAACCGGGCCAGATTTGCGCTCACGGTGAGCAAAAGTCGGGTCTGGAATACTGGCCGGGTGACGTAGCAGCGCGCCGAGCGGATGTGCGCCTGACGCCGGGCACGGCGTTCGGCATCTATGTCCACGTGCCGTTCTGTGCGACCCGCTGCGGCTACTGCGACTTCAACACCTACACCGCCGGGCGAGCTGGGCGGGGCGACGCCGCAGGGCTGGCTGGCCGCGGTGCGCGCCGAACTCGCGCTGGCGGCCGACGTCGCTGGGCGAGGTGCCGGTCGACACCGTCTTCGTCGGCGGCGGCACCCCGTCGCTGCTGGGCGGCGACGGCCTGGCAGCGGTGCTCGACGCCGTCCGGGACAACTTCGCCCTGGCCGGCCGGCGCCGAGGTGACCACCGAGGCCAACCCCGAGTCGACGTCGCCGGAGTTCTTCGACGCATCCGCGCCGCCGGCTACACCCGGGTGTCGCTCGGCATGCAGTCGGCGGCGCCGCAGGTGCTGGCGATCCTCGACCGCACCCATTCGCCGGGCCGGGCGGCGGCATGCCGCCGCCGAGGCGCTGGCGGCCGGCTTCGAGCACCTCAACCTCGACCTGATCTACGGCACGCCGGGGGAGACCGACGACGATCTGCTGCCGCTCGGTGGACGCGGCGCTGTCGGCCGGGGTCGACCACGTCTCGGCCTACGCGCTGGTCGTCGAGGACGGCACCGCGCTGGCTCGCCGGGTGCGCCGCGGTGAGATCGCCCGCCCGGACGACGACGTGCTGGCCCACCGCTACGAGCTGCTCGACTCGCGGCTGTCGGCCGCCGGGCTGAGCTGGTACGAGGTGTCCAACTGGAGCCGTGCCCGGCGGGGAGTGCCGGCACAACCTCGGCTACTGGAACGGCGGCCAGTGGTGGGGTGCCGGGCCCGGTGCGCACAGCTTCGTCGGCGACACCCGGTGGTGGAACGTCAAGCACCCCAACGCTTATCGCCGAGCGGCTCGGCCGTCGGCCAGCCGCCGGTCGCCGACTTCGAACGCCTCGACGACCGCGACCGCCACATCGAGGACGTGCTGCTGCGCATCCGGCTGCGCAGCGGACTGCCGGTCGCGGTGCTGACGCGAGTCCGAACGGCACCGGGCCGCCGTCGCGGTGACCGACGGTCTGCTCACCGAGTCGGGGATCGCCTGGTGCTCACCGACCGCGGCCGGCTGCTGGCCGACGCGGTGGTGCGCGACGTGCTCGACTAGTACTGCCCGTCGGGGCCGAGGTCCATGTCGTAGACCCGGGCGTGCAGCACGGTGCGGTTTCGCAGCGCGGCCCGCACGGCCCGGTGCAGGCCGTCCTCGAGGTAGACCACGCCGTGCCACTTGACCGCGTGCGGGAACAGGTCGCCGTAGAAGGTCGAGTCCTCGGACAGCAGTCGGTCCAGGGCCAGCACGGTCGTGGTGGTGACCAGCTCGTCGAGCCGGATCTGTCGCGGCGGGATCTGCGACCAGTCGCGGTAGGTGAGGCCGTGTTCGGGGTATGGCTTCCCGTCGCGCACACCCTTGAAGATCATCGGGGCGTCGTCCCGAGCTGCGGCCCCCCGACCTGGCATCACCATCTGAGCAAGGCTAGTCGCTGGCCGCCGGATCGCGAGCGGTGGGCGAAGATCGGTACGCCGCCCGGTGGCACTCGCCGGGCGTGGGTGCTAATTGTGCTGCTGATGACCGTAAAATGGAGACGACTTGGAGGTGTACCAGATGGGAAGTGCCGACGACCGTCGCTTTGAGGTGCTCCGTGCCATCGTCGCCGACTTCGTTTCGACCAAGGAGCCGATCGGCTCCAAGGCCCTGGTGGAGCGCCACAACCTCGGGGTCTCCAGCGCCACCGTGCGCAACGACATGGCGGTGCTGGAAGCCGAGGGCTACATCACCCAGCCGCACACGAGTTCGGGCCGGGTGCCCACCGAGAAGGGCTACCGCGAGTTCGTCAACCGGATCGACGAGGTCAAACCGTTGTCGTCCTCGGAGCGCCGGGCGATCCTGCAGTTCCTGGAGTCCGGGGTCGACCTCGACGACGTGCTGCGCCGCGCCGTCAAGCTGCTGGCCCAGCTGACCCGGCAGGTGGCCATCGTCCAGTACCCGACGCTGTCGTCCTCGACGGTGCGGCACCTGGAGATCGTCGCGATCACCCCGGCCCGGCTGCTGATGGTGGTCATCACCGACTCCGGCCGGGTCGACCAGCGGATGGTCGAACTCGGCGACACCATCGACGACCATCAGCTGTCCCAGCTGCGCGAGCTGCTCGGCCAGGCGCTGGAAGGCAAGCGACTCGCGGCGGCCTCGGCGGCGGTCGCCGACCTGGCCGCCCAGCTCGACGGGTCCGGCGGGCTGGCCGACGCGGTCGGCCGCTCGGCCACCGTGCTGCTGGAGTCGTTGGTCGAGCACAACGAGGAGCGGCTGCTCATGGGCGGCACCGCCAACCTGACCCGCAACACCGCCGATTTCGGCGGGTCGCTGCGCTCGGTCCTCGAGGCGCTCGAGGAGCAGGTGGTGGTGCTTCGCCTGCTCGCCGCCCAGCAGGACGCGGGTAAGGTCACGGTGCGTATCGGTCACGAAACCGAGGCCGAGCAGATGGTCGGCACCTCGGTGGTGACCACGACGTACGGCAGTTCGGGCACAGTCTTCGGCGGCATGGGCGTGCTGGGGCCCACCCGGATGGACTATCCGGGAACTATTGCCAATGTCGCGGCGGTTGCGATGTACATCGGCGAAGTCTTGGGCAACCGGTAACCGGTAGGAAAGGTCAAGCGTGGCACGCGATTATTACGGCTTGCTCGGGGTGAGCAAGGGCGCCAGCGATCAGGAGATCAAGCGCGCCTATCGGAAGCTGGCGCGCGAGCTGCATCCCGACGTCAACCCCGACGAGGAAGCCCAGCACAAGTTCAAGGAGATCAGCGCCGCCTACGAGGTGCTGTCCGATCCGGAGAAGCGGCGCATCGTCGACCTCGGCGGTGACCCGCTGGAGAACGCCGCCGCGGCCGCCAATGGATTCGGCGGTTTCGGTGGTTTGGGCGATGTGTTCGAGGCCTTCTTCGGCGGTGGCACGTCATCGCGCGGCCCGGTCGGCCGGGTGCGTCCCGGCTCGGACTCGCTGCTGCGGATGCGGCTGGACCTCGACCGAGTGCGCGACCGGGGTGACCAAACAGGTCACCGTCGACACCGCCGTGCTGTGCGACATCTGCCAGGGCAAGGGCACCCACGGCACCTCGACCCCGGTCACCTGCAACATCTGCGGTGGCCGCGGCGAGATCCAGACGGTTCAGCGCTCGCTGCTCGGCCAGGTCATGACGTCGCGGCCGTGCCCGACGTGCCGCGGAGTCGGCGAGGTCATCCCCGACCCCTGTCACCGCTGCGGCGGCGACGGCCGGGTGCGTGCCCGCCGCGACATCAGCGTCAAGATCCCGGCCGGGGTCGGCGACGGGATGCGGGTCCGGCTGGCCGCCCAGGGTGAGGTGGGCCCCGGCGGCGGTCCCGCGGGTGACCTGTACGTGGAGGTCCACGAGCAGCCGCACGACATCTTCGTGCGCGACGGTGACGACCTGCACTGCACCGTGTCGGTGCCGATGGTCGACGCCGCGCTGGGCACGACGGTCACCGTCGAGGCGATCCTGGACGGCCTGACCGAGATCACCATCCCGCCGGGCACCCAACCCGGCTCGGTGACCACATTGCGCGGTCACGGCATGCCACACCTGCGCAGCGGTGTTCGCGGCGACCTGCACGCCCACATCGACGTCAGCATCCCGACCAAGCTCGACGCCCGGACCAGGGAACTGCTCGCCGAGGTCAAGAGCCACAGCCACGAGGAAGCCCAGGTCCGGTCCACGCACACCCAGGCGACCAACTCCGGCGGCGGGCTGTTCAGCCGGCTGCGGGAGACCTTCAGCGGCCGCTGACCCCCGTTGGCCGACACGCTGTTCTACGCCGACGCCATCCCGGCGGTCGGCCAGATCGCCGTCGTCGAGGGTGACGAAGGCTTCCACGCGGCGACGGTGCGCCGAATCCGGCCGGGCGAACGGCTGGTGCTCTCCGACGGCGCCGGTGCGCTGGCCCGCTGTGAGGTGCGGGAGGCGGGCAAGCGCGGGCTGTCGGCCCAGGTCGTGGAGCGCTGGACGGCGCCGCGGCCGGTGCCGCCGGTGACCGTCGTGCAGGCCATCCCGAAGTCCGAACGCTCCGAACTGGCGATCGAGCTGGCCACCGAGGCCGGCGCCGACGACTTCCTGCCCTGGCAGGCCGCCCGGTGCGTCGCGCGCTGGGACGGTGAGCGCGCGGAGAAGGGGTTACGGCGCTGGCGTGCGGTGGCCCGCTCTGCTGCCCGGCAATCGCGGCGGGCCTACATCCCCGACGTCGGCGGGCCGGTGTCGACACGACGGTTGCTCGCCCTGGTCGCCGAGCGGGTGGCCGCGGGCGGGCTGGTGCTGGCCCTGCACGAGTCGGCCGCTGTGCCGTTGACGGATATCGCCTGTGGCCCAAGCGGATTCGATCATGCTGATCGTCGGCCCCGAAGGCGGCATCAGCGACGACGAGATCGCCGATCTGACAGCCGCCGGAGCCGCCGCGATCCGGCTCGGTCCCACGGTGTTGCGGACGTCGACGGCCGCGGCGGTGGCCCTCGGGGCGCTCGGTGTGCTCACCTCGCGGTGGTCGATCAGCTGAGCGGGCCTGCCAGGCGGGCGTAGATCGACGCGGCCTCGGCGCGGTTGCTGGCATGCAGCTTCCGCAGCACCCGCTTCACGTGGGATTTCACCGTGCCGGGCGTGATGACCAGTTCGTCGGCGATCTGCTGGTTGGTCCGCCCGTCGGCCATCAGTCGCAGCACCTCGGCTTCGCGGCGGGTCAGCATGTCGTGCACCCGCGACTCGACCTCGGCCAGCCGGCGGCTGGCCGGGCTGCGCTCGGCGGGCTCGACCTTGCGCAGTTCGAGGTCGGCGTCCTGCAGAGCCTGGGCGGCCTGCTCGGCGGTGGCCAGCGCGCTACGCACCTCGGCATGCTGGCGGCGCACCCGTTCCATCAGCACGGTGCGCTCGAAGGCGTAGCCGAACCCCTCGGCGAACGCCCAGACCGTGTCGCGGTCGATCTCGTCGACGGTGCGCCCGGAGTAGAGCCGGTCTGCGTGCAGGAACCCGATCACCCGCCCGGTGGGCATGACCGGCGCCGCGACGTAGGAGCGGGTCAGCGAGAAGTCGATGATCGGGCGGTTGACGCGGGGGTCGTTGCGGGCGTCCCGCACGATTTCTGGTGCGTGCCTGCGGATCATCTGCGTCTCGAGCAGCATGTGGTCCAGCGGCGGGGCGACGGACTGGGCGAAGGCGACCATCTTCTCGGCGCCCTCGACGTCGTCGCCGAAGTACGCCGATTCCATCACCATCCGGCCCTCGTGCACCCGGAACAGCACCGCGCGGTCGAACCCGCACGACTCGACGAGTTCACGCGGAGCCCGGTCGACGATCTTGGCGACCTCGTCGATCGCCCGCAGCTTGGACAGCCCTTCCTGCACCCGCAGCAAGGCCAGTGTCCTGCGCCGGGCGTTGTCCTCGATCAGCTGGCGCTCCAGCAGGGACAGGTCGAGCACCGCCTCGAGCGCGGCCAGCGCGCCCTCGTCGCCGAGGGCTTCCAGCGCCTCGCGCACCAGAGTGGCCTGTGCGTCGACGGTGTCGGCGACGGCTCGGATCGGATCGTCGGCGCGTTCGACGATGCCCAGCCGGCAGGCCTCGTCGTATCGGCGAGACACCGCGCTGGCGGGCGGTTGTTTGGAACCCCAGCCCGGGTGGTTGCCGTCCACGAGCGCGGTTACGGGTGGGCAGTCAGTGCTGGTCACAGTGAGCCGATGGTCCCATCGCCACCGGTGCGGTGGTGGCAAAACCGCCCGTTCGGGAGCGCAACTGACCTCCATCGGGAGATCGACCGGGCCGCAACCGGCGATGAGGCTGTTCACATGACCTCGACTATCGCTTCTGCACTGCAAACACTCACCACTGCCGAGGGGATCGCGAACCCGTATCCGCTCTACGAGCAACTCCGGGAATCGTCGCCGGTGCCCGGCTACCAGGACTGGCCCCCGGGCACGGTGCCCGGCGCCGACGAGCCCGTCACCGCCTGGGCACTGTTCCGCTATGACCAGGTGTTCGCGGCGGCCCGTGACAGCGAGACGTTCTCGTCGCGTGACCCGATCCAGGAGGCGTCGTCGGCGCCGAGCCTGATGCTGGTCAACACCGACCCGCCCGCGCACACCGCCGAACGCAAACTGGTCAGCCAGGCCTTCTCGCCGCGGCGGATCCGCCGGCTCGAGGGGTGGCTGGACGAGATGGTTCCGGTCCTGCTCGCCGGTCTCGACGACAGCGCGCACGGCAGCGATCCCGACGTCATGGAGTTCGCGGCCGAGGTACCCACCCGGGCGATGGTGCGTCTACTGGGCCTGCCCGAGGGTGACCATGTCCGATTCAAGCGGTGGGCCAACGCGTTCATGCTGTCGTCCGCGATGACCCCCGAGGAACGGATGGCCAGCAATTTCGAGATGGTGACCGCGTTCACCGAGCGGGTCACCGAACACGTTGCACGCGTGGATAACTCGCAAGAAGTCGAGGATGCCGAGGACCTGATCTCGGCGCTGCTGCGGGCCGAACTCGACGGGCAGCGCCTGACTCCGGAGCAGGTGGTGCGGTTCTGCGTGACCCTGGTGGTCGCAGGCAGCGAGACGACGACCTACCTGATCGGCAATCTGCTGCATGCGATGGCTCGCGAGCCCGCCGTGACCGCCCGGCTGCGCGCCGACCGTTCGTTGCTGAACACCTTCATCGAAGAGGTGATGCGACTCGACGGTCCGCCGCAGCGGTTGTTCCGGATCGCGACCCGGGACGTCGAGATCGACGGCGCCCAGATTCGGGAAGGTGATTGGGTCGCGCTGTTCTTCGGGGCGGCCAACCACGACCCCGCGGTGTTCGAGGATCCCAAACGCCTCGACCTGGACCGGCCCAACATTCGACAGCAGTTGTCCCTGGGGCACGGTCTGCACTTCTGCCTGGGTGCGCCGCTGGCCCGGCTGGAGGTGCTCTCGATCGTCAACGCGGTGCTGGACCGCTACTCGGTGATCGGGCTGTCCGAGGAGCCGGGCGAGCGGCAGACCGCCAGCCTGCTCACCCACGGCTTCGTCCGGCTACCGCTGCAGCTGATCCGATGACCGAGCGATCTCAACATCGAGAACACCAAGGCGATCTACACCGCCGTTCCAGCCGGTGATCTGGAGGCCGCGATGAGTCGGCTGGATCCCGAGATTCGCATCACCTACTACGGCAGCGACGCCATCCCGTATGCCGGCGACTACCGCGGTACAGCCGGGGCGCTCGACTTCTTCGCGACGGTGGCCGACCACATCCAGATCCTGGCGATGGAGCCCTGGCTGTTCATCCCCGACGGTGACAACCTCGCCGTCTGGGGCCATCAGACGTTCCGCCGGATCGCGACCGGGCACACCTGGGAGTCGGAGTTCGCGCACATCATCACGCCTGCGCAACGGCAAGTGGCTGCACTTCCGGGACTTCATGAACTCGGCGCTGACTCACGATGCGTTCACCCGGACGCGGTAAACTGGCGGTTTCATTACGTTTGACAGGAAACCCAGAAAGCAGGCTTCGAAGACCACGTGACGCCCCGCGAGACAACCGCTGGCTCGTCTGTTCGCACCAGCATGACTGTTCCGCCCGACCTCGTCGTGGGCCTGCTCGGTTCCGCTGACGAGAATCTGCGCGCCCTCGAGAACAGCCTGTCGGCAGACCTGCACGTGCGCGGCAACACGGTGTCGATGGCGGGCGGCGCCGCCGACGTGGCACTGGCCGAGCGCGCCATCTCCGAGCTGGTCGCGCTGGTCGCCGGCGGGCAGACCCTGAGCCCCGACGCGGTGCGCCGCAGCGTGGCCATGCTGTCCGGCGCCGACAACGAGTCACCGGCGGAAGTGCTGAGCCTGGACATCCTGTCGCGGCGCGGCAAGACCATCCGACCCAAGACCCTCAACCAGAAGCGCTATGTCGACGCCATCGACGCCAACACCATCGTGTTCGGCATCGGCCCGGCCGGTACCGGCAAGACCTACCTGGCGATGGCCAAGGCGGTCAGCGCGCTGCAGACCAAGCAGGTCACCCGGATCATCCTGACCCGGCCCGCGGTGGAAGCCGGTGAGCGCCTTGGCTTTCTGCCGGGCACGCTGTACGAGAAGATCGACCCGTATCTGCGCCCGCTCTACGACGCGCTGCACGACATGATGGATCCCGACGCCATCCCGAAACTGATGGCGGCCGGCGTAATCGAGGTTGCGCCACTGGCATTCATGCGTGGCCGCAGCCTCAATGATGCGTTCATCATCCTCGACGAGGCGCAGAACACCACCGCCGAGCAGATGAAGATGTTCCTGACCCGGCTGGGCTTCGGCTCGAAAATCGTTGTGACGGGCGATATCACGCAGGTCGACCTGCCGGGCGGAGCCAGGTCCGGTCTGCGCGCGGCGATCGACATCCTCGACGGCATCGACGACATCCACTTCGCGCAACTCACCAGCGCCGACGTGGTGCGCCACCGGCTGGTCTCCGAGATCGTCGACGCCTACGCCAAAGCCGAGCAGCCCGCCCTGATGAACCGAGCGCAGCGCCGCTCGCCCCGGCGTTAGGCGGCACAGCAGAACATGAGCATCGAGGTATCCAACGAGTCCGGCCTCGACGTGTCCGAACAGGAACTGATCAGCGTCGCCCGCTTCGTCATCCGCAAGATGAACGTCAACCCGGCCGCCGAGCTGTCGATGGTGCTGCTCGACACCAACGCGATGGCCGACCTGCACATGCGCTGGATGGACCTGCCCGGGCCCACCGACGTGATGAGTTTCCCGATGGACGAGCTCGAGCCGGGCGGACGGCCCGACGCGCCCGAGCCCGGGCCCGCCATGCTCGGCGACATCGTGCTGTGCCCGGAGTTCGCCGCCGGGCAGGCCGAAGCGGCCGGGCACACCCTGGGCCAGGAGCTGGCGTTGCTCACCGTGCACGGGGTGCTGCATCTGCTCGGCTACGACCACGCCGAGCCCGACGAGGAAAAGGAAATGTTCGCCCTTCAGCGTCAGCTGCTCGAGGAGTGGGTCGCCGATCAGGTCGAGGCCTACCACCACGACCGCCAGAACGAGAAGGACCGGCGACTGCTCGACAAGTCGCGGTATTTCGACGAACCGTGACCGGACTCGCTCCACTGCTCGGTGCCATCGCGCTGATCGCCCTGGGTGGCCTGTTCGCTGCCATCGACGCCGCCATCAGCACGGTCTCCGTCGCGCGCGTCGAGGAACTGGTCCGCGACGAACGTCCGGGCGCGCTGCGGCTGGCCCGGGTGATGGCCGAACGGCCGCGCTACATCAATCTCGTTGTGCTGCTGCGCATCGCGTGCGAGGCCGCCGCGACGGTGCTGCTGGTCGCCTTCCTGTGGGACGACCTGGGACTGAAGTGGGGCCTGGTGGCCGCCGCGGCGATCATGACGGTCGCCAGCTTCGTAGCCATGGGTGTCGGCCCGCGGACCCTGGGACGCCAGCACGCCTACACCATCGCGCTGGCGTCGGCCGTTCCGCTGCAGGCGATTTCGGTGCTGCTGACCCCGATCAGCCGGCTGCTGATCCTGCTCGGCAACGCGGTGACACCGGGCCGCGGCTTCCGCAACGGGCCGTTCGCCTCCGAAATCGAGCTGCGCGAGGTCGTCGACCTGGCTCAGCAGCGCGGTGTGGTGGCAGACGACGAGCGCCGGATGATCCAGTCGGTGTTCGAACTCGGCGACACCCCGGCGCGCGAGGTCATGGTTCCGCGCACCGAGATGGTGTGGATCGAGTCGGACAAGACCGCCGGCCAGGCCACCTCGCTGGCGGTGCGCAGCGGGCACTCCCGCATCCCGGTGGTCGGGGAGAACGTCGACGACATCGTCGGCGTCGTCTACCTCAAAGACCTTGTGCAGCGCACCTACTACTCGACCAACAGCGGCCAGGACACCTCGGTGTCCGACGTGATGCGCCCGGCGGTGTTCGTGCCGGACTCCAAGCCGCTGGACGACCTGCTGCGCGAGATGCAGCGCGACCGCAACCACATGGCGCTGCTCGTCGACGAATACGGCGCCATCGCCGGCCTGGTGACCATCGAGGACGTGCTCGAGGAGATCGTCGGCGAGATCGCCGACGAGTACGACACCGACGAGGTGGCACCGGTGGAGGAGCTGGGCGACAACAAGTTCCGCGTGTCGGCCCGGCTCCCGATCGAGGACGTCGGCGAGTTGTACGACATCGAGTTCGACGACGACCTCGACGTCGACACCGTCGGCGGTCTGGTGGCCCTCGAGCTGGGCCGGGTACCGCTGCCGGGCGCCGAGGTGGTGTCGCACGGGCTGCGGCTGCGGGCCGAAGGTCGCCGTGACCACCGCGGCCGGGTTCGCATCGAGACGGTCCTGGTCAGCCGCACCGAGCTGGAGAACGGGCAGGCCGATGAGTGAGCTCGACACAAGGACTACACAGTGAATGAATTCCGTTCCGGTTTCGTATGTTTCGTCGGCCGGCCCAACACCGGCAAGTCCACCCTGACGAACGCACTGGTCGGGTCCAAGGTCGCGATCACCTCCAACCGCCCGCAGACCACCCGGCACACCATCCGCGGCATCGTGCACCGCGAGGAATTCCAGATCGTGCTCGTCGACACCCCCGGGCTGCACCGGCCGCGCACCCTGCTGGGCAAGCGGCTCAACGAGCTGGTGCGCGACACCTACTCCGAGGTCGACGTCATCGGGCTGTGCATCCCGGCCGACGAGACGATCGGGCCCGGTGACCGCTGGATCTACGAGCAGATCCGGGCGGTCGCGCCCAGGACCACCCTCGTCGTCATCGTCACCAAGATCGACAAGGTAGCCAAGGACAAGGTCGCCGAACAGCTCATGGCCGTCCACGAACTCGTCGGCGACACCGCCGCCGAGATCGTCCCGGTGTCGGCCACCAAGGGCGAGCAGATCGACGTCCTCATCGACCTGCTGGCCGCCCAGCTGCCGCCCGGCCCGGCGTTCTACCCCGACGGTGAGCTCACCGACGAGCCGGAGGAGGTCCTGATGGCCGAGCTCATCCGCGAGGCCGCCCTGGAAGGTGTGCGCGACGAACTGCCGCACTCGCTGGCCGTCGTCATCGAGGACATCGAGCCCCGCGAGGGCCGCGACGACCTGATCGACGTCCGCGCCGTGCTCTACGTCGAGCGCGACAGCCAGAAGGGCATCGTCATCGGCAAGGGCGGCGCCCGGCTCAAGCACGTCGGCACCGTCTCGCGCACCCAGATCGAGAAGCTGCTCGGCACCAAGGTGTACCTGGACCTGCGGGTCAAGATCGCCAAGAACTGGCAGCGTGACCCCAAACAGCTTGGGCGCCTGGGCTTCTAGTCCTTGACGGTCGGCGTGTTCCACCACACGCCGGGCTGCTTGTCGGCCCAGCCGTTGATCGCCTCCAATTCGGCCGCCAGCGAGATCAGCAGTGGTTCGCTGTTGGCCGGACCCATCAGCTGGACTCCGATCGGCAGACCGTCCGCGGTGAAGCCGGCCGGAATGTTGATCGAGGGCCAGCCGAGCAGGTTCCACGGGAACGTCGACCGGGCAGGCCGCGATCATGGCGCGGTCGGTGCCCGTCGGCCCGAGGTCGTCGAACCGGCGAGCGGGCGGCGGGGGCTGCGCGGTGGTCGGCGCCAGCACGACGTCGACGGAGTTGAAGATCTGGCCCACCCGGCGCTGGAGCGCCGGCTCGCTTCGCCGCGCCCAGCGCAACATCGACCCCGACAGCAGCTCGCCCATTCGCATGTTGGCCTCGGTGCGGCGGTCGAACGTGACGTCCTCGCCCAGCCGGTCGGCCCAGTCCAGCAATCCCGCCGTCGAGCGGGGCAGGAAGCTCATCGACAGCCGCAGCCCGTAGTTGGGATTGCCCGCCATCACCGTGTGGCCCAGGTCGGTCAGCTGCTCGGCGACGGTCTGCACCGCCGCGCGGATCTCGGGATGCAGCTTGGCGCCGAACAACGTGAACGGAAAGCGTGTCGACACCGCGATCCGCAGCGGCCCGGGGGCGACGCCGACGTGGTCGGACATCCGCACCGGCGGCGGCTGGTAGGGATCGTCGTCGACGTTGCCCGCGCACGCGTCGAGCACCAGCGCGGCGTCGGTGACGGTCCGGGCCAGCACACCGTTGACCGCGATGCCGTTGAACGGATCGTGCAGCGGCGCAGGTGGAGATGCGGCCGCGCTGCGGCTTGATGCCGACCAGGTGCGTCCATGCCGCGGGAACCCGGATGCTGCCCGCGCCGTCGGAGCCGATGGCGGCGGCCACCAGCCCGGCCGCGACCGCGGCGGCGCTGCCGCCCGACGAGCCGCCCGGGGTGTGCTTGCGCGACCAGGGGTTGCGGGTGTGCCCGAACGCCGGTCCGCTGGTGAACGGCCACTGGCCCAGCTCACAGCAGTTGGTCTTGCCGACGATGACCGCGCCTGCGGCCCGCAGCCGGCGCACCACCTCGGAGTCCTCGGTCGCCGGCCGGATGCGCCCGGCGACGCCGAACGAGGTCGGCACGCCTGCGATGTCGACGTCGTCCTTGACCGCGATCGGGATGCCCAGCAGGGGGGCGGTGTCGCCGGCGGCGCGCCTGCGGTCGGCCTCGGCCGCCTCGGCCAGCGCGCTCTCGGTGAGCACCAGCCGGAAGGCGTTGAGCGTCGATTGACTGACGGTGATGGCATGCAGCGACCGCCGTACCAGTTCACCGGAGGTCACCGCGCCACTGGCCAACTGGTACAGCTGCTCGCCGAGGGTCGGAAACCTGGTGGACCTGCTCGGATTGACGTTGACAGTCATGGCCAGGTCGAGACTAACGGCGCGGGACCGCGTGGATGTCGCATTGCAGTGGGAAACTCGTGTGATGCGGCTGTACCGGGACCGGGCGGTCGTGCTGCGCCAGCACAAGCTCGGTGAGGCCGACCGCATCGTCACCCTCCTGACCCGCGACCACGGCCTGGTCCGCGCGGTCGCCAAGGGGGTTCGGCGTACCCGCAGCAAGTTCGGCTCCCGGCTCGAACCGTTCGCGCACATCGACGTCCAGCTGCACCCCGGCCGCAATCTGGACATCGTCACCCAGGTGGTCTCCATCGATTCCTTCACCACCGACATCGTCAGCGACTACGGCCGCTACACCTGCGCCTGCGCCATCCTGGAGACCGCCGAGCGCCTGGCCGGTGAGGAACATGCCCCGGCTCCCGCTCTGCACCGGCTCACCGTCGGTGCGCTGCGCGCGGTGGCCGACGGGCGCCGCCCCCGCGAGCTGGTCCTCGACGCCTATCTGCTGCGGGCCATGGCGATCGCCGGCTGGGCGCCCGCCCTGATCGAATGCGCCCGGTGCGCGGCACCCGGACCGCACCGCGCCTTCCACATCGGCGCTGGTGGCAGCGTGTGCATGCACTGCCGCCCGTCCGGGTCGACCACCCCTCCGCAGGCGGTCATGGACCTGATGTCGGCGCTGAACGACGGCGACTGGGAGGTCGCCGAAGCGTCGTCATCGTCACACCGCAGCCATGCCAGCGGTCTGGTCGCTGCGCACCTGCAGTGGCACCTGGAACGCCAGCTGCGAACGCTGCCGTTGGTGGAGCGTGTCTACCGGCAGCCCGCTGACCACGGTAAGGAGATGTTCAGGCAGGATGTGCCCCATGGCGATGGACCGGGTGACCAGCTCGTGGCGGGGGGCTGAGCGCAGGCGGAAAGAGCAGTTCCCCCAGCTCCCCCCGGCACCTGCGGACTATCCGGTGTTCCCCGACACCTCGGTGTGGCCGGTCGTCTTCCCCGAGCTGCCGCCGGCCCCCGGCGGCGGCCCGCGCCGTCCACCCCAGCACACCTCCAAGGCCGTGCCGCCGGCGATCCCGGCCGACCAGATGCCCAAGCACGTCGCCGTCGTCATGGACGGCAACGGCCGCTGGGCCACCCAGCGTGGGCTCAGCCGCACCGAGGGCCACAAGATGGGCGAGGCGGTGCTCATCGACATCACCTGCGGGGCCATCGAGATCGGCATCAAACACCTGACGGTGTACGCCTTCTCCACCGAGAACTGGCGGCGCAGCGCGGACGAGGTCCGCTTCCTGATGGGCTTCAACCGCGAGGTGGTGCGCCGCCGCCGGGAGAACCTCGACATCATGGGTGTGCAGATGCGCTGGGTGGGTTCGCGGGCGCGGATGTGGCGCAGCGTCATCAAGGAATTCGACATCGCCGAGGACATGACGGTGAACAACGACGTCATCACCGTCAACTACTGCGTCAACTACGGTGGGCGCGCCGAAATCGCCGAAGCCGCAAGGCAGATCGCGCGCGACGCCGCAGCCGGGCGCATCGACCCCGAACGCGTCAACGAGGCGACGGTCGAGCAGCACCTGCACCGGCCCGACATCCCCGACGTCGACCTGTTCATCCGCACGTCGGGGGAGCAGCGGTCGAGCAACTTCATGCTCTGGCAGGCCGCGTACGCCGAATACGTGTTCCAGGACAAGCTCTGGCCGGACTACGACCGCCGCGACCTGTGGGCCGCGTGCGAGGAATACGCCGAGCGCAACCGCCGCTTCGGCCGCGCCTGATCCCGTGGAACTCGCCGAGCGGCTGGCCGATGCACTGCGCGACGTCATGCCCGTCGACGTCGAACCCGACGGCGCGCTGACCGTCCGGCACGAGGGCACGTTCGCCTCGTTGCGCACCGTCACGATCGCCGACGACATCCAGATGGTGTCGGTGACCCAGGTTCTGGCCTGGGATCTGCCGCTGAACGCCGACCTCCGCAAACGCGTTGCGGCACAAGCACAGGCGACCATGTTGGGCACGGTGACGCTGGTCGAGCAGCCGGCCAAGCGCGGTGACGTGATGCTGCGCTACAACTTCCCCGGTGACGGGCTGGCGGATCAGGCGCTGCGCACGCTGGTGTTGATGGTGCTGGCCGCGGGCGTCGACGCGCGCCGCGCGCTACCGGCTGAGCGCTCACAGCGACTTCGCCGCGACGCGACTCTCGCAGCGCAAAGTTCGAGTGCGGAGCCGTAGAGTCGTCGAGTCGGCGAGGTCATGCGGCCCGGCACTCCGCGCAGGTGCCGAACAGCTCGATGGTGTGGCTGACGTCGGAAAACCCGTGTGCCTCAGCCACTTCGGCGGCCCAGGACTCCACTTCGCGTCCGCTGACCTCGACGGCCGAGCCGCAGCTGCGGCACACCAGATGATGGTGATGGTCGGGCGCCGAGCATCGCCGGTAGACCGACTCGCCGGTGTCGGTGCGCACCATGTCCACCAGATCGGCCGACGACAGCGACTGCAGGGTGCGGTAGACGGTGGTCAGCCCGATGTTCTCGCCGCGGCGGCGCAGCTCGTCGTGCAACTCCTGGGCGGACCGGAACTCGTCGACGGAGTCCAGCAGCGCGATGATGGCCGCCCGCTGACGGGTGGCGCGCACCCCGGTGCCGGGAGCGCGGACCTGGGCTCCGGTCACGCGTGGTCCTCGCCGGCGTGGTTGATCGCGGCGACGACGATCTCGGCCAGGTGGTGGTCGACGAGCCGGTACATCACCTCGCGCCCGGACCGCTCGCCGGCCACCACGCCGGCGGCCTTCAGGATCCGAAGGTGCTGGCTGACCAGGGGCTGGGGGACGTCGAGGGCGTCGACGAGCTCGTGCACGCAGCGCTGCGACTCCCGCAGCTGCAGCACGATGGCGATGCGCACCGGCGCGGCCAGCGCGCGCAGCAGCTCACCGGCGCGCTCGAGGATTTCCGCACGACAACTCGGTGGTGGTGGTCATGTCATCACCTCCTGACCAGGCGGGGACGTTATTGGAAATCATTTCCACTTGTACGTCCACTGTTCCATGCACGATCACGCATGTCAAAGCCGGGTCGCTAGGCTGTGTGGCTGTTGTTCATCGGCAGACAGGAGTGGCACCCATCGTGGCGTCCGTGATCGATACCGTCGTCAACCTGGCCAAGCGACGTGGCCTGGTCTACCAGTCCGGCGAGATCTACGGCGGCACCAAGTCGGCGTGGGACTACGGCCCGCTGGGCGTCGAGCTGAAGGAGAACATCAAGCGGCAGTGGTGGCGCTCGGTGGTCACCAGCCGCGACGACGTCGTCGGCCTGGACAGCTCGATCATCCTGCCGCGCGAGGTGTGGGTGGCCTCCGGCCACGTCGAGGTGTTCAACGACCCGCTGGTCGAGTGCCTGAACTGCCACAAGCGGCACCGCCAGGACCACCTGCAGGAGGCGTACGCGGCGAAGAAGGGAGGCAACTGTCGTCGATCCCGAATCGGTGCCGATGAGCGAGATCACCTGCCCGGACTGCGGCACCAAGGGGCAGTGGACCGAGCCGCGCGACTTCAACATGATGCTCAAGACCTACCTCGGCCCGATCGAGACCGAGGAGGGGCTGCACTACCTGCGCCCGGAGACCGCGCAGGGCATCTTCGTCAACTTCGCCAACGTGGTGACCACCTCGCGCAAGAAGCCGCCGTTCGGCATCGGCCAGATCGGCAAGAGCTTCCGCAACGAGATCACCCCGGGCAACTTCATCTTCCGCACCCGCGAGTTCGAGCAGATGGAGATGGAGTTCTTCGTCGAGCCCGACACCGCGCGCGACTGGCACCAGTACTGGATCGACACCCGGCTGCAGTGGTACGTCGACCTCGGCATCAAGCGCGACAACCTGCGGCTCTACGAGCACCCCAAGGAGAAGCTGTCGCACTACTCCGATCGCACCGTCGACATCGAGTACAAGTTCGGCTTCCAGGGCAACCCGTGGGGTGAGCTCGAGGGCGTCGCCAACCGCACCGACTTCGACCTCAAGACCCACTCCGAGCACTCGGGCACCGACCTGTCGTACTACGACCAGGCCACCGACACCCGCTACATCCCCTACGTCATCGAACCCGCAGCGGGACTGACCCGTTCGTTCATGGCCTTCCTGGTCGACGCCTACTGCGAGGACGAGGCGCCCAACGCCAAGGGCGGCGTCGACAAGCGCACCGTGCTGCGGCTGGACCCGCGGCTGGCGCCGGTCAAGGCCGCGGTGCTGCCGCTGTCCCGCCACGCCGACCTCAGCCCCAAGGCCAAGGACCTGGCCGCCGAGCTGCGCAAGTACTGGAACGTCGAGTTCGACGACGCCGGCGCGATCGGCCGGCGCTACCGCCGTCAGGACGAGATCGGCACACCGTATCTGCGTGACAGTCGACTTCGACACCCTCGAGGACCAGGCGGTCACCGTGCGCGAGCGTGACGAGATGACGCAGGAGCGCATCGGCATCGACTCGGTGGTCGACTACCTGGCCACCCGGCTGAAAGGCTAGAACCGGCCGCCGCCGCCGAGCATCCCGCCACCACCGCCGCCGCCGCCCTGCGACCCGCCGTAGGTGGTCGACGTCCAACCGCCGCCACCGCCGCCGAACCGCCGCCGCCAGCCGCCGGACAGGATGTTGCCGAGGATGATCCCGCCGATCACCGCGCCCATGTTCGACGAACGGCCAACGCCGCCATAGTGATTCATGTAGGCGCGCTGCGCGGTCTGCACGTCGTTGTTGGCCAGCTGCTGGGCCTGGGCGGCCAGCAGCGACGCGCCGTTGGCGTGGGCGATCGCCTCGGTGATGTTGGACTTCTTCTTGGACTGCGCGGCTTCCAGCTGGCGCACCGCCTCGTTGAGCCGGGTGCGAGCCTCCGGCCCGACGCTGCCGCGCCGGGTGTCGACGTAGTCCGACACCGAGCGCACCCGCGACTGCGCGGTGAACAACGCCTGGTCGTAGGACCGGCTGAGCCGCTCGGCGGCCTCGCGTTCCTCGGCGACCGCCGCCAGCAGCCGGTCCAGATGGGCGTCGGCCTCGGTCAGCTGGGTGAACGCGCCCAGCGGGTCGGTGGCTCCGGTGCTCTGCGCCGCGGTGACGGCTTTGACCGCGGCATCGCGCGCCGCCGAGAGCTCGGTCGGCGTTACCCAGCGACGCCCTGGGCCAGCTGGGTGGCCGCCTGGTTGATGCCGTTCTGGATGTCGGTGATCGCCGCCGGCAGTGTGCTGACCGCTTTGCGGATGTCGCTGGCCGCGCTGTCCACCGCGTCGAGCATCGAACTGGCTTGCTGCAGAGCCGATTCCGCGCCTCGCACGCAGTCGATCAGTTCACCCTGTTTGCCGGCGGTGGGCTTGGCCACCAGCTCGCGGCCGCGGCTGATCGACTCGTCGGCGAAGGCCAGCCGCTCCTTGGCGGCGTTGACATTGCGCGCCACCGAGGCCAGCGCGGAGTCGGCGAACTCGCTGTGCAGCTGGGTCAGCTTCTGCTGCGAGGGGTCGATGCGGGCGGTGACGTCCACCAGCTGCTGGGTCAGCGCGTCGAGCCGGTCGGGGGCATTGATCACCAGGTCGCGCAGTTGGTGGAAGGCCTGGGTCTGGGTGTCGAGCTCGCGGTTGGCGCGGGCGGCGGCGACCACCACCCGGGTCAGCAGATCGCGGCGTTCCGCGGCGGTTTCGGGCACCGCGTCGTCGAGCTGCTGGCGGACGTTGAACGCCTGCTTGAGGGTGACCCTGGCGGTCTCGACGGCCGTGGCGAACGGCTCGGTCTGCTGCGGGCCGAACTCCTCGACGGCCAGCTCCAGCTCGTTGCTGCTGGTGCGCACCGCGTTGTCGACGTCGACGACGATCGACCGGGACAGGTCGTCGAGCGCGTCGACGGGCACCGCCGCCAGCGCGTTGGGATCGGTGGGGTCCACCCGTTTGGCGGCGGCCACCTCGGCCTCGTGGCGCTTGCGCTTGCGGTGCCGACTCCACAGAATCAGCAGCGCGATCACCAGCAGCAGGATCGCGGCGATGATCAGCACCGGCACCCAGGAGATGCTCGCCGGTGTCCCGCCGCCGGGCGACGCGCCCAGTGCGCCCAGCCCGGTGGCGGCCGCCGTCGCCGCACCCGCCCAGTCGCTACTGCGCAGGGCCGGCTCGATCTTGTCGCGGCGGATGGCGTCGACCTTGGTGGAGCTGCCGCCGGCCGCCGCGGACGGCACCAGGAAGGCATACGACCGGTCTTTGGTGGCCACCGCGAGGATCGCGTCCTCGCTGCTGAAGTCGCTGATCTGGCTGGTGTCCTGGGCCCAGGACATCGCCCCCTTGGGCGCGAACGAGTCGACGTAGACCACCCACAGCCGCACACGGCGGTCGGAGTAGAGCTGGTCGACGGCCTTCTGCACGTCGGAGAGCTGGTTGTCGCTGAGCGCGCCGGCGTTGTCGGTGACGTAGTCGGGCAGCCGGAACGGGGGCTCGGCCGTGGCGGCCGGAGCCACCAGGGTCGCGACCGTCAGGATGGCGGCGAGCAGGCTGAACAGACGAGCGAGGCGCATGAGCGTCAAATGTAGCTGGCAGACTGTGCCTCGGTGACGACGATTCAGCAGGGCCGCTACGACGAGGCCGACCGCGAGCGGGTGGTGGCCGAGGCGCCGAAGACCGCCGCGCTGCCCGGGACGACGGCCGAGCACCGCACCGACTTCGCCCGCGACCGCGCCCGCGTGCTGCACTGCGCGGCGTTTCGCCGTCTCGCCGACAAGACCCAGGTGGTCGGGCCGCGGGAGAGCGAGAACCCCCGCACCCGGCTGACGCACTCGCTGGAGGTCGCCCAGATCGGCCGGGGGATGGCCGTGCCGCTGGGCTGCGACCCGGACCTGGTCGACATGGCCGGGCTGGCCCACGACATCGGTCACCCGCCGTACGGGCACAACGGTGAGCGTGCCCTCGACGAGTTCGCCGCCGCCTGCGGCGGCTTCGAGGGCAACGCCCAGAACTTCCGGATCCTGACCCGCATCGAACCCAAAGTGCTTGACTCCCAAGGCCGCAGCGTCGGGCTGAACCTGACCAGGGCCGGCCTGGACGCCGTCACGAAGTATCCGTGGTTCCGCGGTACGCGGGGGCGCAAGTTCGGCTTCTACGAAGACGACCGCGAGCTGGCGCACTGGGTGCGCGGCGACGTGCCCGCCGAGCGGCCGTGCCTGGAGTCGCAGGTGATGGACTGGGCCGACGACGTGGCGTACTCGGTGCACGACGTCGAGGACGGTGTGGTGTCGGGCCGCATCGACCTGCGGGTGCTGGCCGACGACGACGCCGCGGCCGCGCTGGGCAGGCTGGGGGAGTCCAGCGCGATCGACGCCGGGCGCGGACTGGGCGCCGGTGATCTCGAGGAGGCGGCCCGACGGCTGTCCCGGTTGCCGGTGGTCGCCGACGTCGGCAAGTACGACGGCACGCTGGCCGCCTCGGTGGCGCTCAAGCGGCTGACCAGCGAGCTGGTCGGGCGTTTCGCCTCGGCGGCGATCGCGCTGACCCACGAGGTCGCCGGGCCGCAGCCGCTGGTGCGCTACCAGGCTGACCTGCAGGTGCCGGCGACCGTGCGCGCCGAGGTCGCGGTGCTCAAGACCCTGGCGCTGCAGTTCATCATGTCCGACCCCCGGCACCTGGATCTGCAGGCGCGGCAACGGGAACGCATCCACCGGGTGGCGCACTGGCTGCTCGAGGGGGCACCGGCGTCCCTGGACGCGGTGTTCGCGCCCGCGTTCAACGCCGCGCCCGACGACGCCGCCCGCATGCGCGTCGTCGTCGACCAGATCGCCTCCTACACCGAGGGCCGGCTCGAACGCATCGACGCCGGCATCGGCGATCCGAGCGCGCTCTAGACTGTGCCGATGGCCGGTGTGAGCGGGGGCGGGGATCGCAAAGGGCGCATCCCCGATCGCGACATCGCCGCCATCCGCGACAAGGTCCGCATCGAAGACGTCGTCGGCGACTACGTCCAGCTGCGCCGCGCCGGCGCCGACTCGCTCAAGGGTCTGTGCCCGTTCCACGACGAGAAGTCGCCGTCGTTCCACGTGCGCCCCAACCACGGCCACTTCCACTGCTTCGGGTGCGGCGAGGGCGGCGACGTCTACGCCTTCATCCAGAAGATCGAACACGTCAGCTTCGTCGAGGCCGTGGAGATGCTGGCCGACCGCATCGGCCACACCGTGACCTACAGCGGCGGCGGCGGTACCGGCGTGCAGCGCGACCGCGGCAGCCGCAGCCGGCTGATCGCCGCCAACGCCGCCGCCCAGGAGTTCTACGCCGCCGCGCTGGAATCCGACGAGGCCGCGCCGGCGCGAAAGTACCTGACGGAGCGCAACTTCGACGCCGCCGCGGCGCGGAAGTTCGGCTGCGGCTTCGCCCCGTCGGGCTGGGACTCGTTGACCAAGCACCTGATTCGCAAGGGCTTCGAGTTCAAGGAGCTCGAGGCGGCCGGGCTGTCCCGGGAGGGCAGACGCGGCCCGATGGACCGGTTCCACCGCAGGCTGCTGTGGCCGATCCGCACCGCCAGCGGCGAGATCGTGGGCTTCGGGGCGCGCCGGATCTTCGACGACGACCAGATGGAAGCCAAGTACGTCAACACCCCAGAGACGGTGCTGTACAAGAAGTCCAACGTGCTGTTCGGCATCGACCTGGCCAAGCGCGACATCGCCAAGGGGCATCAGGCCGTCGTCGTCGAGGGCTACACCGACGTGATGGCGATGCACCTGGCCGGCGTCACCACCGCGGTCGCCTCGTGCGGCACCGCCTTCGGCGACGAGCACCTGTCGATGCTGCGGCGGCTGATGATGGACGACAAGTTCTTCCGCGGCGAGCTGATCTACGTCTTCGACGGCGACGCGGCCGGGCGCGCCGCGGCGCTCAAGGCGTTCGCCGGCGAGCAGAACCTCGCCGGGCAGAGCTTCGTCGCGGTGGCCGCCGACGGCATGGACCCCTGCGATCTGCGGCTGGCCCAGGGCGACGGGGCGCTGCGCGATCTGGTGGCCCGCCGCACGCCGCTGTTCGAGTTCGCCATCCGCACCGCGCTGGCCGAGCACGACCTGGACCTCGCCGAGGGCCGGGTGGCGGCGTTGCGCCGCTGCGTGCCGATGGTCGCCCAGATCAAGGACCCCACGCTGCGCGACGAGTACGCCCGCCAGCTCGCCGGCTGGGTCGGCTGGGACGACGTGGCCCAGGTGATCGCCCGGGTCCGCGAGGAGGCCGGCCACAAGCCGGGCGCCCGCGCCGACAACCGCCGGGCAGCGGCCGGGCGGCCACGGACGGCCGCTGAGGCCGGCGCCGGCCGCCCCGACCCGCGCGACCCGACGCTGTGGCCGCAGCGCGAGGCGCTCAAGGCCGCGCTGCAGTACCCGGCGCTGGCCGGCCCGGTCTTCGACTCGCTGACGGTGGAGAGCTTCACCCATCCCGGCTACGCCGCGGTGCGCGTCGCGATCGAGGCCGCCGGCGGCACGTCGTCCGGTATCACCGGCGGGCAGTGGATCGACACGGTGCGCGAGCAGACCACCGCGGCGGCCACCCAGGGCATGATCACCGAACTCGGCGTCGAAGCCATCCGGGTCGACGACGAGGAGAAACTGCCCCGCTACATCGGCGGCGTGCTGGCCCGAATGCAGGAGGTCTGGGTGGGACGGCAGGTCGCCGAGGTCAAGTCCAAGCTGCAGCGGATGTCGCCGGTGGAGCAGGGCGACGAGTACCACGCGCTGTTCGGCGACCTGGTGGCGCTGGAGTCCTACCGCCGCAGCCTGCTCGAACAGGCCAGCGGCGACGACCTCACTGCGTGAAAATTGTGATCACGGTATGGTTAACGTGCTGACTGTTTCCAGCGAAAGGCCAGATATGACTACCGCGAATACTCGTGCACGGCGAATCGCCGCCATCGGCGCCCTTGCCGTGGCTGCGGCTGCGGTGCCGGCCCTGGCCGCGCTGACGGACTCCAGCACCTCGACCACCTCGGCCACCGGCAACTGCCTGGCATGGGTGGGCTCGCGCAACGACGGCCAGTGCATCTCGTGGTCCAACGGCAGCCCGACCTACATCGGCACGCCGCAGGTCGGCATCGGCGGGCCCGAACAGCGGCAGCCCGGTCTCGGTATGACCACCGGCCCGCATGCTGCCGGGCAGTCCATCAGCATCCCGCTGGGCTGAGCCCCGGCGCTTTTTCTACTGCACTTCCGGCTGCCGTGGCTCGACCACGGTGGTTTCGGAGTCGATTTCGGTCAGCGTGACCATCTTGGGATCCGGATCGGGCGACACCCGGTCGGCGAGCTTGCGGCGTCCGGCGTCGATCATCGACTTGGTGGCGGGATTGTCGGTCACGGCGCGGTAGGTGCCGACGATCTGCTCGTAGCGGCGACGACCGGCCTTGGTGCCCAACACATAGCCGACGCCGAGTACGGCGAGATACCCGATCACTGCGCTCCCTTCATCAACATCTGGCCCCACCATCCTGCCTGACGCAACCACGTCGCCGCCCGCCGCCCGTTTTGGCGTGAGGGGACCCCGGTAGGCTAGAGTCACTTCCCGGTCCGCGTCAGCGCAAGCGCGCCTGGCCGGGCCGGTAGTCCCCTGTAGCTCAATTGGCAGAGCTTCCGACTGTTAATCGGACGGTTGATGGTTCGAGTCCATCCGGGGGAGCCAGACCTGAGGTCTTGTGACCCTTCTCGCACGGCGGTGCTGCTCCCTATCGTTGAGTGCGTAGAGGGGGCTCTTCATGGCAGTGCATTCTGGTCTCAGGCACGACGGGTCCGCCCGTGACCTACTCCTTCCTTTCGGTGTGCTGATCGTCGATGCAGCGCTGTTCTTCGGCGGCATGCTGGCGGTCGGATTGTGCATCGCAGCCATCGCCGGGGGCAGCCCGTCGTGCATCAATGTCAACCCGAGCACGACCGTGTGTCAGAACCCGGGAAACGCACAGATCACCACCACGCCGGGAACCATCGCCACGCCGTACTTCGGCTGGCCGTACTGGGGCGGCGGCCTGTCCATCTCCATCGGCGGCTGGCCGTGATCACCAGTTGAAAGCCTGAAGGACGACTGTTCCCAGACACAGCAGCACGCCCAGGTAGGGGATCGCCGCCGGAACGTCGATGTAGCCCTGGTGATCGCGGTGGCGTCGCTTGATGACGATCAGCGAGGCGTTCACCAGGGTGAAGATGATGAGCACGAGCAGGCTGGTGAGTTGGGCCAGCGACACCAGTGGCAGCACCGCGGTGCCGATGATCATGGCGGTTATGACGACGAGTGTGGCCCTCACCGGCGTCTGATATGCACCGTGCACGCGGGCGAACCTGCTGTGGATCCAGCCCTCCTTGGCCAGTCCGTAGAGAATGCGCGAGCCCATGATGATCTGCACGATGACGCCGTTCATCGCGGCGACCATCCCGATGACGCTGAGGAACACCCCGTGGCTTGCTCCGCTTCGCTCGAACACCAGCGTGAGCGGTGCTTCGCTGGCCGCGAGTTCGGCCGGGGACACCACGGTCGTCGAGACCACCACGACCAGCAGATAGAGCACCGTGGAGGCCAGCAGCGCGAACAGGATTGCCAGCGGCATGGTCCGGCTTGGTCGCTTGACTTCCTCGGAAACGTTGACCATGTCCTCGAACCCGATGAAGGCGTAGAAAGCCAGGAACGCGCCGGTGACGACGCCGCCGAGGCCGACCGCCGGGTCGATCGCCAGCAGACGGCCAACATCGATGTGCGCGAATGCGTTCCGTCCGAACCAGATGACCAGCACCAGGCCGAGCACCTCCAGGCCGGTGAGCAATGCGGCCATCGTCGCCGACTCGCCGATCCCCTTGATCGCGATCGCGCCGAGCACCACCAGCAGGCCCACGCTGCCCACGATGGTCGGAACCGCGACGAAGGAGTTCAGGTAGCCGGCGAAGCCCTGCGCCAGCGCCGCTGCCGAGGCGACACCACCGCCGACCATCGTCAGGCCGATCGCTGTTGAGAGCCAGCGCTTTCCGAACGCTCGGTGTAGATAGACCGAGACGCTGGCGCTGACGGGGTAGCGGCCCGCGAGTTCCATGTAGGACAGCGCGGTGACCGCGGCGGTGACCATGGCGATGAGGAAGGCCAGGGTTGTGCTGGATCCGGCGAAGCCCGCCACCTTGCCGACGAGCACATAGATGCCGGCGCCCAGGATGTTGCCGAGCCCGTAGAGAGTGACCAGGGGCAGCCCGAGAGTCCGGTTCAGCTTGGCGTTGTCGCCGGCGGGTTCCGTCACCACCGCATCAGCGATTTCAGTGTGACCGCGGCGCCCATCCCACGGAGTGTATGCAAGCCCCCCGAAGAGAAGCTCGGGGACCTTGGTCCGCATTATCGACAATCCACGAACAGCGCGGTCGAGCAGACGTACAAATGAGCCCTGGCAAGTGAACGAATTGCACGGGGGTCAGGGATGGAGCAACTGAGCGGTCTGGACGCCGCCTTCGTGTACGCCGAGACCGCCGGCGCGGCGCATGTGACCTTCTTCGCCATCTACGATCCCTCGTCGGCCCCGGGCGGCGCGGTGACCATGGAGGACGTCATCGCCCATGTGGGCTCCCGGCTCGGCGCGGACCGTGTCTTTCGCTCGGTGCTCGCCCGAGTGCCGTTCGACCTCGACCACCCGTACTGGGTGCGCGACGAGAAGTTCGAGCTGACCCGGCACATCCACCGCGTGACGCTGCCGCGCCCCGGCGGTTGGCGGCAGCTGTGCGAACAGGTGTCGCAGCTGCACGAGCAACGGCTGGATCTGAGCCGGCCGCCGTGGGAGGGCTACTTCATCGACGGCCTCAACGGGATCAGTGGCGTCCCGGAGGGCGCCTTCGCGCTGTGCATCAAAGTCCATCATTCGGCGGTCGACGGTGTGGCCGGCCTGGGACTTGTCAACGCGCTGCACGACATGACCCCCGAGTCCGCGCCTGCGCCACAAGACGATTGGACCCCGGAACCACGCCCGTCATCGCTGAACCTGCTTGCCCGTACCGCGGTCACCTACGCCCGTCGTCCGGCCCAGTTCGTCTCCGCGGCAACCCATACTCTGCCCCTGCTGTCCAAGCTCCCCGCGGCGGTGACCCGGCTGCTGCCGGTCGGTCACCGCGAACCACTGCTCGCCGAAGTACCGCACAGCCCGTTCAACCAGCACACCGACGGCCGTCGCAACTTCGACGCCCGCTCCTACGATCTGGCAGCGGTGCTGGACACGCGCAAGCAGCTGGCCGGTGCCACGGTCAACGACGTCGTTCTGACCGGTATCGGGGGCGCGATGCGCCGGTATCTGCTGGAGAAGGGTGAGCTGCCCGAGGCTCCGCTCGTGACGGCCATGGCGATTTCACTGCCCAACGATCCGGGACAGAAGGGGGCCAACCACGTTTCGGTGGTACGCGTGTCGCTGGGCAGCGACGTCGCCGACCCGATCGCCCGATTGGCGGCCGTGCACGAGTCGGCCACGAAGTCGAAGGCCGTCAGCGACGAGGTGGGCGAACGCGTGCTCGAGTACGTCGAGTTCTTGCCGGGCGGCCTGCTTGTGGCAACGCTGCGGCTGGGAATGGCGGCAAACCTGGGGAAGTTCTACGAGAGCTCTCGAGTGGCGAACACCCTCGTGTCCACCATGCGCGGCCCGGACTTCCCGATCTACCTCGTCGGCGCCCGGATGATCGCCGGTTACGGGCTCTCGCCGTTCACCCAGGGTTGCGGGCTGATCCACAACGTCATCAGCTACCACGGGCGGGTGGTCGTGAGCATCAACGGTTGTCCCACGGTCTTGCCGGACATCGACCATTACGCCGATTGCATGGATGCCTCGTTCGCCGAACTGACGTCCGGCGCGAGCACCGCGCCGTAGCGTATCGGCATGTCCGCCAATGATTCCGTTCTGCGATAACCAGGGACATCGGCCCTACAACACCAGGAGCGCCACCATGGCAGAGCATCCGAAAAGCGTTTCGCAACAGGCGGCTGAGCTGTCCGAGCGGGTACTGGCCGAGGTCGAAGGCAGGCAGCGCGCCGCAATCGCGGCCGTTCGCACATTCATCGACCACCTCGACGACGTGGTTCCCAACCTCGCCGACGACCCGGCCGCACGCAAGAAGGTTGTCGAGGCGATCGGTGACTATTACGAGCAACTCGCCACGGCGGCAAACGAGTTCGTGAGCAAGGTGGTGCGCAGTGCGGTCGGCACGTCGGACAAGAACGACGAGAGAACGAGGGCTGACCGCCTACAGCCGCGACAGCGTGAAAGGGTAGGTGTAGGTTCCGCCTGGCGTGCCTTCGCAGCCCGTTTCGAATGAGGACTCCAACGTTCCGACGAGTGTCGTTGCGTCCCAGGAATACACATCGTGAGTCGGGATGACCGGTCCGTAGTAGACGTCGCCGCACCGGAGCCCATCGGGAACGTCGACGGCCAGGGTGTACCGGCTGTTGGCCAGCAGGGCATCTCCCTGGTAGTTGAACGCCTTGGCGATCGGTCTGCCGATGGCGAGTACGTGGACGCATCCTTCGGGCGACTCGAGCGAGCCTCCGCAGGTACTCATCGCCCATAGCCAGGTGTGGAAGTCGTACCTTCCCTCGACCCGGAGTTCGTAGTTACCAAGAGACTCCGCCCGGGCAACCGGTGTAAGCGTGAATGCGGTCGCAAGCAGCGCAACCGTGAGCGTCAGCGTCTTCACACTTTCCCCTTTCGCCGAGCGGACCTCGATGCGGAGAATACTAAGCCGCCGGACGGCGGCCTCAGGCTGAAACCCGCGGGCCGCCGAGCTTTTCGTCGACAACTCCGGGCAGCTCACGGTCGGCGGCGCGAACCGCCGCCGGGTGGACCATGAGGGTGTTATTCTCCAACCTTCACGATTCCGCTATCACGACAGGGGCGTGTGGGATCAGTTCGGCGGAACCGTGGCGTGACGAGGAGCAGTTCATGCGCGGGGTCGGTGCGATAGCGGGATCAACCTTGTTGGCGGCCGTCCTCGGCCTGGGCGCTGCTTCTCCGGCGATCGCATCAGATGACGGCAGTGCGCTCAATGGCATCTACCTGGCCACGTCGAACGGTGAATGGGCCAGAACCAACGAGAGCTATCACGACGAGGCGAGCGTCACCAGCACGTGGACCATCACGTCGACGTGCACGACGCCGGTGGACTGCACCGGGCAGGTCACGAGCGACGCCGGGTGGACTGCTGACCTGAACCGGAGCAACGTGGAGTGGACCGTCAAGCGCGAACTCCCGAACTGGGAGACCTGCGGCGACGGCTCCGCCTCTCCCGGCGCCCAGGAGTTCAGGTTCTTTCCGGCGAACACAAGCGGCCAGTCTTCGGCCGGCTCGACGGTGCTGATCGGTGAGGACAAGACGACGGGTTTGAGCGGCGCGTGCGGCCGAAATCAGTGGCTCACCGTGCGAATGCCGTTCAAGTTGGTCAAAATCAGCTGAGCGCAATACCTTTCAGCGGCCGATGCTACGTTGGCAGCAGGTCCTTCCAGGTCTTCGGTGCTGCCGACGTGACCAGGTTCGTCTGTCGATAGGGCTGTCCGTCCGTACCGAAGTACTGGCCGGTGCGCGGGTCGTAGTGCGCGACAGCCACTGACGGCGTTGGCCGGAAGCCGTTGCCGCCGAACGAACTCGGCGCTACCGGCACCGCACCGCCCGGCTGCATCTGCGGGCGCCGGCGGAAGCTCCTGCGCAGGCGTCGCCGCGGGTG
Source organism: uncultured Actinomycetota bacterium (assembly GCA_963786695.1). Classification (GTDB taxonomy): domain Bacteria; phylum Actinomycetota; class Actinomycetes; order Mycobacteriales; family Mycobacteriaceae; genus Mycobacterium. The sequence goes on along the minus strand of CAWBAL010000057.1, from coordinate 408,997 downwards.
CGGTTGTGGACCGGGCGGCGCGGCTGCGGGCGGGGGACCTGCAGGCAGCGGTGTTCCCTCCAACGGGCCGAAGATGTGTTCGTTGAGGGTGGTTCGGTCATCGGGTGGGATGCCCTGGGAGATCAGATTGGGATCGAACGGGTACGGGCCGAGCACGTGTTGGCGCATGGCCAGCGGTTCGTAGGGCCGGTCGCTCTCGCAGATGTCGGCCGTCGGTGCGCGCTTGCCGGGCACTCCCTGGCACGGGTAGTTGCGGGCGCCACGGACGACCACCGGCGCGTCCTGCGGCACTTTGCAGTACAGGCCGTCGGGGGTGTCGATCGTCGTGGTGTCGGCCGGAGACCGCCATGAGGACGGCGGCAGGAAACCGATCGCGCAGGCGGGGGGATCTCCCAGGCTGAGGGCGAACTCGCCCAGTGGAAACCCGGTCGGGTTGCTCGTGCTGGAGTATGACTGCGTGCTCGCGATCGAAGGTGGCAGCAGCATCAGGAGCTGCTCCAGCGACGCGTGGTACGTCACGGCGACCTGACCGACCGTGCTGAGGTTGGCGAGCAACACCGGCAAGGTCGGCTTGATCTGGTTCAGCAGACGTGAAATCTCCTGAGCCGAGCCGGGTCCGGCTTCGAGCAGGGTTCGTACCTGCGGGTCGTTGTCCGCCAACTGCCCGGTGACTCCGGCGAGGCTGCGCGCCCACGTCCGGATCGCGTCGGCGCTCTGAACCTGTGAGTTCAGCAGCGGCTGGGCATCCTCGATCAGGGTGTGGGTTGGATCCGCCACCGACTTCAGGTCCCCGGACAACGTGCCTGCGGAGTCGATCAACGAGCTCAGGTCGTAGTCGGCCCCGTTGAAAGCCCTTGAAGGACTCGTCGAGGAGGGCGCTGAGCTTCTCCTTTGGGATGCTCGTGAGCAACGCGCTGACCCGGTCCAGCATCGGTCCGACCGGTTGCGGAATCGAGCTGTCCGGCATCTCGATGACCGAACCGTCGTGCAGGTAGGGCGGCGCGTCGGTACGCGGCCGCAGATCGACGTACTGCTCGCCGACCGCCGAGACGCTGCGAACCTCGGCCTGCAGATCGGCCGGGATCTTGCGCGAGGTACCCAGCGACAGCGTGGCCTCCGCACCGCCCGGCTTGAGCTTCAAGGCGGTGACCTGGCCGACCTGCACGCCACGATAGGTGACGTTGCTGAATCGGTAGAGGCCGCCGGCGGCGGGAAGTTCCAACGTGACGGTCATCCGGCCGATACCCAGAAGAGTGGGCACCTGCATGTAGAAGAACACCATCACCAGCACACCGATGGTCCCGGCGATCGCGAAGATCGCCAGCTGTGTCTTGATGAAACGGTTCAACATCAGCGGCCTCCGGTGTCGAGCGGCGCCAGTGCCGGCACCGCGCCGACGGGTGCGTCACCCGTGTTCTGTGGTCGCGGCGGCGAACCGGCCGCCTGTGCGGGAGTGGCCGGGGGCGGCGGTGCCACGCCGAACGAGAGCGGGTCGTAGGTGTATTCGAGGTAGAACGGTTCACCGGGGGCGGGTACCAGCGGCGCGTGCAGTTGACCCCAGCGAGTGCCGAGGAAGAGGGTTCGCTTGAGCCGCGGAACGGTGAAGTCGACAGCGGCGTAGAGGTTCAGGAAGTCTCCCCTGACGCCGCGGTCGATCAGGTTCTGGCTGTAGGGATACGGTGTCAGCGCGTAGGCGATGGCCGTGTCGAGATCGGGTCCGACGTCGGCCAGCGCTCGCATCGTCGGCTCCAGGTTTGTGAGGTTTCGCACCAGGTCGGCCTGGGTGTCGTTGACCAGACCCGTTGCAAGATCGCCGAACTGGTGGAGCTTCTCCAGGGCTTCGGTGATCCGAGGCCGCTCCTTGATCAGCACCTCCAGCGCGGGCGGCAGCTTCTCCAGTGTGTCGGTGATGACGGTGCGCTGGCCGGCGAAGGTGCCGGCGAGGCGGTTCAGTTCCTTGATCGAGCGCACGATGTTGTCGTGTTGCCGATCCATTGTCCCGACGAAGATGTCGAGCTGTGTCAGCAGGTCCCGGATCTTGGCTTCCCGGCCGGAGAACGCGGCGTTGAGGTTGTGGATGACGTCACCGATCTGGCCGAGTCCGCCGGAGTTGACCACCACCGACAGCATGGCCAGGGTCTGTTCGGTGGAGGGATACGTCGACGACTTGCTCAGCGGGATGGTCGCACCCGGCGCCAGCCTTCCGCTCGGCGCCTCACCGAGCGGCGGATTCAGTTGCAGGTGGACCGATCCCAGCAGGCTGGTCTGCCCGATCGTGGCCACCGCGTTGCCGGGTACCACGACGTCGGGCTTGATGGACACGTCGACCTTGGCGTGCCAGCCGTTCAGCGTCATCTTGCCGACGCTGCCGACCACGACGTCGTCGATCATCACCGGCGAGTTGGATTCCAGGCGGCCGACATTGGCGATCTCGATGTGGTAGATGCTCGCGCCCGGGCCGCGACCCACGGCACCCGGCAGCGGCAGCGAGTTCACGCCCTGGAACGCGCAGCCGGTGGCGGTCAGGACGGCGCACACACCGACAACACCATTCCGCGGAGCTTGGCGTTACGGGTCATGATGCCGGTCCTTCGGCGGGCAGCAGCATGCCGGGCAGACCGGCGCCACTTGGTACGGGTGCGCCCGGGAACAGCGCGGGTGACGGATCCGCCGGCAGGTGGGAGGGGGCGCTGGGGCCCGGTGCTATCCCGGGCGGCTGCCCGTATCCGGGTGGTGGCGGCACGTCGCCGTCCAGCCCGGTGTAGGCCGACACGGCCGGCGGGATGTTCGCCGGGCCCGGTTTGGGTCCCGTACCGCCGGGTGCCAGCCCCGGCTCGGCGTAGGCGATGCCCGACGGGTCCATCGACTTGCTCAGGTAGGGATTGATCGGAATAGGCAGGAAATTGAAGCTGAGCAGTCGCAGTGCCGGGCCGAGGTACTGGCCGCATTCCTTGGCAGTCTCTGGGGCAGTGGTGTTTTCGATGGCCCCGATCGCCGAGCAGACGAACTGCACCGGGCTGGAGAAGTTGTTGAACACGAATGTGCCGACGTTGTCGCCGGTGTCGGAGTTGTAGAAGTTGTAGTAGTTCGCGAACGCGTTCGGGGCCACGTGCAGCACGTTCTCCAGGTCGCGCTTGTGATCGGCCACGGTCTGAGTGACGTTGGCCAACCGCTGGATCGACTCGGCAGTCTGGTCGCGAGTTCCCGCCACGAACCGGCGGACTTCACCGACCGCGGACGACAAATCCGTCAACGCGGCGTCGAGATCGGATCGGTTGTCGTTCAACACACTCGACAGCGTTGCCAGCCGGTCCTCGAATTGCACGATCTGCTCGTTGCTGCCCCGCAGCGCGGAGACGAAGACCTGAAGGTTCTTGATGATGTCGACGATGTTGCCGCCGCCGTCGGCCAGGATCCGCCCCACCCCGGACAGCTGTGCCAGAGCATTGCGCAACTTCTCGCCATTGCCTTGCAGGGCGTCGGCAGAGCTCTCGATGAAGCGGCCGACCGAACTGGTGGACACATCGCTGGTGGGTCCCAGATCCGTTGCCAGCCGGGTGAGTTCGGCTTTGACCTCATCCCACTCCACGGGTACCGCGGTCCGGTTGAGGGGTATCTCGGCGCCGTCGGCCATCGTGGGACCGCTCGACCGGTACGGCGGGGTCAGCTGCACGTAGCGGGAAGCGACCAGATTCTGCGCAGACGATCACGGCTTTGGCATCAGCCGGTACCGGTACGTCGCGGTCGACTTTCAGGATGACCTTGGTTCGGGTGCCCTGGGGTTCGACGGCGGCGATCGTACCGGCCTTGATTCCGGCGACGCGCACCTCGTCACCGGGATAGATCGCGGTGGCGGTGGAGAAGTACGCCGCGATGGTCTTCGGGCCGAAGACCGTCTGGCGGACGATCACGACCGCCGCGGCGGTCAGCAAGCCGATGAGGACGACGGCGAGGCCCAGGACGATTCGGTTCCGGCGCATCATCGTCCCCATTGCTCGTAGGGTTGCGGGATTCCGTTGTACGGGAACGGCAGTTCGGCGCGAGGCCCGGCATTGTCGGGCGGTTGACCCGCGTTGACGCCCCTTCTGAATCCGAGCGCATAGTCGAAGAACGGTTGGAGCAGTTGCATGGGCTGCAGATTCGGCACGAACGCCTCGTAGAACGGACCGCTGGCGACCGTCTCACCCTGCGTGACTTCGAATTTGGCGAAGCCCGGCAGCAGCTTGCCGATGTTGTCCCGGTTCTTCTCCAGCATCGCCGTCACGGAGTTGAGCTTCGCCAGCGTCGGTGCCAGCTCCTGCTCGTTGTCGGCCACCAGCTGTGACAGTTCTTTCGACAGCGCCGACGTGTTGGCCAGCAGTCCGACGATCGCCTGGCGGCGCTCGGCGAGCACACCCATCAGCTCGTTGGCGTCGAGGATCAGCGTGTTGACCTGCTGGCTGCGCTCGGACAGTATCCCGGTGACATCGGCCGCGCTCTGAAGCAGTTCGCGCAGTGGCTGGTTGCGGGTGTTGATCGACTTGGACAGCCGGGTCAGTCCGTCAAAGGTCGGACCCAACTGCGGTGCGATCTGGTCGATGGTGTCCGACAGCGCATCCAGCGACTGGTTGAGTGCCTGGGTATCGGTGGTCGAGACGTTCGTCGTGAGTTCGCTGAGCGCGTCGGTGAGCGAGTACGGAGACGACGTGCGCGAGACCGGTATCGAGTCGTTGGGCCGCATCGTGCCGGCCCCGGCCGACTCCACGGTCAGCACCCGCTGGCCGAGCAGTGTCCCGGTGCGGATGTGCGCGCTCGTCTGCGACCCGAGCTGGATGTCGCCGGGGACGGTGAAGGTGACGACGGCGTACCCGTTCTTCAGCGACGTCTGCGACACCGTCCCCACCTTGATGCCCGCGATCGTCACGTCGTTGCCGACGGCGAGGCCACCGGCTTCGTCGAACACCGCCTGGTACCTGACCCCGGTCGCCAACGACGCCAGGCGGTCGGGTGAAAGCCCGACCAGGATGACGAGCACCACCAGCACCACGCCGATGAATCCCGGCCGGATGAGATTTGAACCGAAGTATCGCAGCATTAGGGTTCCGAACACCTCCCGCCCTCTTGCTTGATCCAGGGGAACACCGCGGTGCGCCCCTCGAGATCGGTGACCCGGAAGTTCAGGCCGCAGATGTAGTAGTTGACCCAGCTGCCGTACGCCCCGAGCCGGACCAGCTTGCGCAGGTTGTCCGGCGTCTTCTGGAGTTGGGCGTCGATGCGGCCCTTGTCCTGGTCGAGCAGCGGCGCCACCCGGGTGAGCTGGTCCACCGCTTTGGACAGCGGCGGGCGCGCATCGGTCAACAGGCCGGCCAACGATGCCGTTGCGCTGTTCAGCGAGTCGATCGCGCCGCCGATCGGATCCCGGTCCGCGGACAGCTCGGTGACCAGTCGTTGCAGGCGGTCCACGGCTTTGGAGAACTTGTCCCCGTCCTTGGCGACGGTGCCCATCAGCACATTGAGGTTGTCGATCAACTCCTCGACGACCTGGCTGTTGTCGGCCACCGTGTTGGAGAACGACGACGTTTTCGACAGCAGGGAGTCCAGAGTGCCGCCCTCGCCCTGGAATATCTGCAGCAGCGCAGCGGTGAGGCCGTTCACCTCTTGCGGGTCGAGGCCCTGGATGACCGGTTTGAGCCCGCCCAGCAGCAGGTCGAGGTCGAGTGCGGGCTCCGTTCGGCCGACCGGAATCTGCGACCCCGCCGGTAGCACCCGCGTTGATCCAGGCCCGTCGATGAGCTCGAGATAGCGGTCGCCGACCAGGTTGAGATATCGCACCGCCGCCTTGGTGCCGGAGGTGAGTACGACATCGCGGTCGGTGTCGAAGGTCACCAGCGCGGTCTTGTTGGATTGCAGCCGCACGGCGTTGACGGTGCCGACCCGGATGCCGGCGATCCGGACGGTGTCGCCGCCTTTGAGGCGCGACGCGTCGGTGAACACCGCCGAATACCCGTCCTTCACTCCGGTCTGGTACTCGCCGAACACGAAGAACAAGCCCATCGTCAGGAGGGCCATCACGAGCCCGAAGATTCCCAGTTTGATGGTCCTCCGCAGTGCCGCGCTCATCCTGGCTGGCCGATCTGCGGGGTGTTGCGGGGCGGCCCGTCGATCGGTCCGAACAGGAACTGCTTGAGAGCGTCGGAGTTCAACAGGATGCCCTGGTTGCCGTATTGGGTGGGGTTGGCGCCGACATCCATGACGACGAACGGCGGATGGGCCTCCATCGGCACCTTGGGCAACAGTTGGCACTGCGGGCCGCCGGTGGCGGCGACCTTGGGCAGATCCTGCGGGTAGCGATAGCGCTCGGTGCCCAGCGTGAAGCTGACCGACACCACGACGCCGGGGAACGGTAGCGGCGGCGCCTTGGCTAGGGGCACAAGGCCACTGAGCCCGCACCACAGCGCTTCGCTGTACTGGTTGGCGAGATCGGTGGTCGGCACGAGCAGATGCAGAACGTCGGTCAGTCCCTGCCGGTTGGTTCCGATGACGTCGTTACCGACGTCGGCCAGGCCGATCATGCTGACCAGAAACGCGTCGAGGTTGCCCTGCTCGTCGACGACCGTCTGGGCCACCCGGGTGGCGTTCGCCGCGGTCTTGACGAGGTCGGGAGCGGCGTCGGCATAGGAGCCGAACACCTCAGGGGCGATGGTGAGTTCGTTGTCCAGCGCCGGGAGACTTCGATTGACTGTGCCGAAGAACTCGTCGAGATTGACGAGCGCTTCGCCGAGTTTCTGACCGCGGCCGTCGAGCGCCTTGGCGAGGGTCCCCAGGGTCTCGTTCATCTTGGCGGGGTCGATCGACGACAGCACCGAGTTGAGTTGGTCGAAGATCGTGTTGATTTCGACCGTGACGTGCCGGGCGTCGAGAACCTGTCCGGCGCGCAGCGGCTGGGGGGAGGGCGCGTCCGGTGGGGTGAGCTGAACGTACTTGGCGCCGAACACCGTTGGCGACGCGATCTCCACCCCCACGTTCCCGGGGATCAGGTGCAGCTGGGCGGGATCCATGGCCAGGTGCAACACGGCAACCCCATCGGGCCGCGCCTCGATCGAGTCGACCTTGCCCACCTCGACTCCGCGCATCGTCACGCGGGCGTCGTTGTTCATCACCAGGCCGGCTCGCGGTGTCAGCACCGTCACCGGTGAGGAGGGCGTGAAACTGCCTCGGAAGGCGCCGATGGTGAAAGCCATCAGCAGGGCGATCGCGAGGAACGTCGCCAAACCCGCCAGCATAGGAACCCAACCGCTTCGCACCGGCCGCTCCTAGCCCGAGAGGTGGAAGTTGCCGTTGCTGCCGTAGACGGCGAGCGATACAAACAGAGTCACCGACACCACGACGACCAGCGAGGTCCGCACGGCGTTGCCGACCGCGACTCCGACGCCGGCGGGCCCACCCGTGGCGAAGTAGCCGTGATAGGTGTGCACCATCAGCACCGCCAGCGCCATCAGTATCGCCTGCAGGAACGACCACAGCAGGTCGATCGGATCGAGGAAGGTGCGGAAGTAGTGGTCGTACAGACCGGCGGACTGTCCGAACAGCGCGACGGTGACCCCGCGGCTGGCCAGGAACGACAGGATGACCGCGATGGCGTACAGCGGCGTTATCGCGATCAGCCCGGCGACGATCCTGGTGCTCACCAGGTATTCGACGGACCGGATGCCCATAGCCTCCAAGGCGTCGATCTCCTCGGCAATCCGCATGGAGCCGAGCTGTGCGGTCACGCCGGCTCCGAATGTGGCTGCCAAGCCGATCCCGGCGACCACGGGTGCCGAGATCCGGACGTTGATGAACGCCGCCAGGAATCCCGTCAGCGCCTCGATGCCGATATTGCCCAGCGAGCTGTAACCCTGGACCGCCAGCGTGCCGCCGGCGGCCAGCGTCAAGAACCCGACGATGGCGACGGTTCCACCAATCATCGCCAAAGTTCCTGCACCCATGCTGATCTCAGCGACCTGTCGAATGATCTCGGTGCGAAATCGAAGGGCGGCGTAGGGGACTCCCCGGACCGCCCTCGCGAAGAAGAGCGTCTGGTTGCCAACCCGGTTCAACAGGTCAGCCGGCTTCTCGGTTCGCCGGGCTAACCGCGGATGGGCGGCTCGTATGGTCATCAGAGGCCCTCTCTCACTTTGCCGTCACGCGTATGCCGACCGCGGTGATGACCACGTTGACGACGAAGAGCAGCATGAATGCGTACACCACTGTCTCGTTCACGGCGTTGCCGACGGCCTTGGCGCCCCCACCCGGATGACCAGCCCCCGGTAGCACGCCACCAGGCCGGCGATCATGCCGAATAAGCGCCGCCTTCACCCCGGAGATGATCAGCTCGGGGACGCCGGTCAACAGCGTGATGCCCGCGACGAACGAACCCGGGCTGACGTCCTGGACGAACACCGAGAAGACGTAGCCGCCGACCACTCCCACGACGACGACCAGGCTGTTCAGCAGCAGCGCGATCAGCGTCGCGGCCAACACCCGGGGCGTCACCAACCGCTGCACCGGGTCGATACCGAGAACTTCCAGAGCGGAGATCTCGTCGCGGATGGTGCGCGAGCCCAGATCCGCGCACATCGCGGTGGCACCCGCCCCGGCGATCACCAGCACCGTCACCAGCGGTCCCACCTGGGTGACTGCACCGAACGCCGCGCCGGCACCGCTGAGGTCGGCGGCCCCGAGCTCGCGCAGCAGGATGTTGAGCGTGAAGCTGACGAGCACTGTCAGGGGTATCGCGACCAACAGCGTGGGTGCCATCGAGACCCGCGCGACGAACCATGACTGATCCAGGAACTCGCGCATTTGAAACGGGCGGCGGAAGATGTTGCGGAGGGCGTCGAACGACATCAGGAACAGGCCCCCGACGCCCTGCATCGGTCGGGACATGTCTCGGCCGAATATCAGACTCGGAGAAAAGGTGTCCGGTCGATCGTCCGCCATTGGCCCAGCCCCCTCAGGATGGTCGCGACCGGCCCCAGCTGGCTGGTAGTCGCCGGGTCGTCGAACTGGGATGAAGTCTCGGGCGTTCGCGCGTACAGGACTAGGGCCTCTGGTCCTGGCGGGAGGGGCCTTATGGCTCTGTACCGGGGCATGCGACGCCGTCGACGTGTACGCCTACTGATTCGGTGCGTCACTCGATCAGGAGGCTGTGCGCGTTGGACCTAGAAGCAGGATCCCGGATCCGGGGACGCCGAATTCCGCAGGGCCAAAGCGATTTTGAAGGCGGCATCGGCTTCCTTGGCGTCAACGTCAGAATGGGGATATCCGATGGGAATCGCTAGTCTCTTCGCTGCCGAAGTCCCGGCGTGCGCCGGGTGAGTGCATCAACGGTGACCACCTCGAGGGTGTTCGACAGGGGACGCCACCTCGACCGGGTAGACGCGGTGGGTGCCACTGAATCCCTTCAACTCGACTTCGCGAACCGCTCCGAACGCGAAGTCATCTCCGACGGCGTCATGTACCGACTCGCTCACCAGGATCTCGCCGCCACAGGCCTCGGTCGCCACGCGGGCGGCCATCGCGACATTGCGCCCCAACAGGTCCTCACCGCGCCGCACGGACTTGCCCATGTGGATCCCAATGCGCACGCGAACGTTCTCGTTGTGCGTGCGGTTCAGGTCGCCGCTGAGCGCGCGCTGGACGGCGATGCTGCAGCGCACGGCCTCATCCGGGTGCGCGAAGGCGACCATGAACCCATCACCCTGGCTCTTGACGACGTGACCTGAGTGGGCGTTGACCAGCTTCCGGATCAGTTTGTCGTGTCGCTCGATCACCTTCACCCATGCCCGGTCACCGATCCGCTCGTTCAGCACGGTCGACTGCTCGATGTCGGAGAAAAGGATCACCACGTTGCCGTCCGGGGTGAGCCGGGCCAGATCGGCGACCTTGGCCCAGTCCCAAGTGAGGCGGGCCAAATCCGGCCGCTCGACTTGGCCCAGTCCGGGGGGCCGGCCGATTCGGCGAGCTTGGCCCAGTCCGAGGTGAGCCGGGCCAGATCGGGCCGCTCGACGTTGGCCCAGTCCGCCAGTTCTTCGATAGAGCTGCGCACCGCGGCGCCGAATCGCTCGTGACGGACCAGGTTTGCCGTCTGCCGCGCGGTGGTCAAAATGGTCTCCCACCCCGCGTGTGCAGTACGCACGATGTTGTAGAGGGCCGAATGGAAAGTCCACCGCAGGTCGGCTGTTGCTTCTTGAAATCCCGCGCTTGTGACCGCCTCGTTGAATTCCTCAGCGCTACGCCAGTGCGCGATGCTGACGAACTGGAAGTCGGCTGAGTCCGCGATCGCCTGGTGTAGCGCTGTGTCGAGATGGCCCGGGTATTGCTTCATATGGTCCCGGGTTTTTTCCCATGCCCGAATGAACTCGTCCGCCTCCCGGGCAGGCACCTCAAAAACGTTGATCAACACGACCGGCCCCGCCACGACGCTCCGATCTGTACCGATGTCCGCCGTTCGCTACGAAGATGACAGGTTACGCCGTCCTTACCCTCGACGCGCCGGCTGTTGCCGGAACGCACCGGGGCGATCGCCGAGATGCCCTGGATGCAGCATCTCGGCGTACCGCAACTGCTCGGGAACGCCGAACCCGTCGACGAGCGTCTCGGCGTACGGCCGCAAGGCCCGGCAGCGTTCGTTGATGCCCCGCGTGACGGCCTTGGCCCGCTCGGTGGACAGGAACCGGTGCTCGATGAACCAGGCCTTGTCGTCCTCGATCACCGACAGCGCGTAGAGGTCGCACACCATCCCGAGGATGCGGCGGGCCTCCTCGTCCTCGCAGGCGTCGATGCCGGCGACGAACGCCTCGAGCACGATGCGGTCGATGTGCGCCGTGGCGGTGTGCAGCACGTGGTCCTGCACGGCGTTGAATGCGTCGAACGCCGACATCTCCTTGGACTTGCCCTGCAACCGGCGGGCCACCGACGACAGCAGGTACTCCTCGCGGTCCTCGAACATCTTGACCTGGGTGCCGCGGTTGAACAGGCTGCCTTCCTCCTCGTTGTCCTGGCGCGTGTCGAGGATGGTCTGCATGATCGTCTCCGCCGCAGTGCGTTTGAGCACCCGGTCGCCGGCGAAGTTGGCGGCGAAGCGCACCCACTCGACCGGGCTCATGCCCTTGATGTCGTCGGCGTAGGCGGTCAGCAGCTCCTTGGCCACCAGCTGGGTGAGCACGTGGTTGTCGCCCTCGAAGGTGGTGAACACGTCGGTGTCGGCGCGCAGCGCGATCAGCCGGTTCTCCGCGAGATAGCCCGCACCGCCGCACGCCTCGCGGGCCTCCTGGATCGCCGTGCTCGCATGCCAGGTGTTGGCGGCCTTGAGGCCCGCGGCCCGCGACTCCAGTTCGCGCTGCTCCTCGGCGTCGGGGCTGTCGGCGGTCTGCAGGTCGTGCAGCTTGGCCACCAGTTCGTTCTGGGCGAACTCCAGCGCATACGAGCGGGCGATCAGCGGGAACAGTCGGCGCTGATGCACCAGGTAGTCCATGATCAGCACCTCACCCTCGTCGCCGGGGGCGCTGAACTGCCTGCGCTGCAACGCATATCGCACCGCGATGTCGAGGGCCACCCGCGCGGCGGCCGCCGCGCTGCCGCCGACGGTCACGCGGCCGCGAATCAGCGTCCCCAGCATCGTGAAGAACCGCCGGTCCGGGTTCTCGATCGGCGAGGAGTAGGTGCCGTCCGGCGCGACGTCGGCGTACTTGTTGAGCAGGTTCTCCCGCGGGACGCGGACGTGGTCGAACAGGATGCGGCCGTTGTCGACGCCGGGCAGCCCACCCTTGTACTGGCAGTCCGAGGTGGTCACGCCGGGCAGGTCATTGCCGTCGGCGTCTCGGATCGGCACCACGAAGCAGTGCACGCCGTGCCCTTCGCCCTGGGTGATCAGCTGCGCGAAAACGGCTGCCACCCGGGCGGTTTCGGCCGCCCCACCGATGTAGTCCTTGCGTGACGACGGCGTCGGGGAGTCGATGACGAACTCCTCGGTGGACGGGTCGTAGGTGGCCGTCGTCTCCAGCGACTGGACGTCGCTGCCGTGGCCGGTCTCGGTCATGGCGAAACACCCCACCAGGTCGAGATCGATGATCCGCCGCACGTAGGCCTCGTGGTGGCGCTCGGTGCCGAGGTTCTCGACGGCGCCGCCGAACAGTCCCCACTGCACGCCTGCCTTGACCATCAGCGACAGGTCCGACATCGCGAGCATCTCGATGCGGGTCACCGCGGCACCGACGTCGCCGTTGCCGCCGTGCTCCTTCTTGAATCCGTCCTCGGCGGCGCCGGCGGCCGCCATGATCTTCATCTGCTCGGCCACCTTGGCGCGGGCGATGACGGTGTTGGGCGTGTAGTGCGGCCGGAACACCTCGGTGGACAGTTCGGCGCGCATCGCGTTCTTCACGTCGCGCCAGCGCCCGTCGAGGGCATTCCGCAGGTACTCCGCAGTGGTTGTCATACGTCTAGATAGCCACCTTGCTCTCCGGGCAAACGCCGTTTCGGCAAACACAGGTAAACCTGAGTCGCCGCGCCTCGATCCGCTGGAGTTGAATAGCGGTCATGCCCGAGTACGACGGGGGCACCGCGCAGCCGCCCGAGGTTGCCCTTCCCCACCAGATCGACCACTCGCACGCCGACGTCACAGGTGGGTGGCTGCGTGCGGCGACGTTCGGCGCGATGGACGGATTGGTCAGCAACACCGCGCTCATCGCCGGCGTCGCCGCCTCCGCGAGCGCGCAGACCGTCGTGCTCAGCGGCGTCGCGGGCCTGCTCGCCGGCTCGTTCTCGATGGCGCTCGGCGAATATACGTCCGTCACGACCGCCAACGAACAGATCGACTCCGAGGTGCGCGCCGAGCGACTGGCCTTCGAGCGCCATCCGCACGCCGAGAAGGTCGAACTCATCGCCATGCTCATGGACATGGGCATGACCGAGGACACCGCGGGCCGGGCTGCCGAGGAGATCCACCTCGACGAGGACAAGGCGGTGCATTTCCACCTCACCCAGGAACTCGGGCGTGGATCCGCGGGAGAAGCCGTCGGCCATGGTGGCCGCGGTGTCGTCGTTCCTGATGTTCGCGGTGGGCGCCATCATCCCGCTGCTGCCGTATCTGTTCGGCGCTCAGACGTTGTGGCCCGGGCTGGTGTTCGGTGGCGTGGGCCTGCTGATCGCCGGCGCTGTCGCGGCCCGGTTCACCAAGGGCTCGCTGTGGTTCGGCGCCGGACGGCAACTCATCTTCGGGGTGGTTGCGATCGCCGCGACATACCTGGTCGGAATGCTCGTTGGCCACGTTCTCTGACGGGTTGCCCACTACGCTGTCGCGATGATCCGAAGCGTCGGGGCGGCCGGGCCGGTCAAGGTCGCGGGTCTGCTGGCGTGGCAGCTGCGCTACGACCTGCTGGCGGTGCTGATCGTCGCGGCGGTGATGGTGCCGATCCCCGACGCCGTGCAGAGCGAGAACGCGGTGGCGATGCTGTCGGTTCTCGGCATCGCCGCCTCGATCTTCATCGGCTTCCGCAACAGCAACGCCTACGCCCGGTGGTGGGAAGCGCGAACCCTGTGGGGCGGCATCATCATCAACTGCCGTGCCCTGCACAACGGGCTGCGGTCCGTCGACACCGGGGCGGCGGCGATGGCCCCGATCGTGGACCGGATGCGCCGCCGTCAGGTTCGCCACGCCTGGCAGCTGGCCGCCGAGATGCGCGGAATCCCAGCGGTACCCGGGGTGGTCGAGCTCACCCCGGAAGATCCCGCCGACGCCAGCGCCACCGACCTGATCGTGTTTCAGGCCGACGACGTCCAAAGGCTGCGTGCCGGAAGGTATATCGACGACCAGGCCCGGGTGATGCTGATGTCGGCCAACACCGGGGTGGTCACCGCCCAGAGCGGCCTGGAACGAGTTCGCAACCAGCCGGTGCCGATTCACTACGACATGTTCATCCGCGCGATGGCCTGGTTCTTCGGGATCATGGTGTTCAACCGCCTCGATGCCGCCAGCCATCACGTCGCCAGCATCGTGATCGGACGTTCTGGTGATGGCGCTGTTCGTGATCGCCGAACGGGTGGGCCACTTCATCGAGGAACCGATGAGCAACACCGTGTTCGACCTGCCGATGTACCGGTTCTGCACGCTGGTCACCGGTAACCTGCTCGGCGCCGGGCACCCGCTCGCACAGCCCCGCGAGGGCGTCAGCAGCGACGGTGTGGCGGTAGCCGGGCTCAACGGCATTTGGCCACAACGGATTCGGCGAACCGCTCGATGGAGGCGCCGGTAGCGTTCGACGTCGGCGCCCTCGTCGATGCCGGGCTCGGCGGCCCACGGCGCGCACATCACCGCGGTGATGCCGATGTCCTCGGCGCGCTTGTAGAGATCCGGTGTCGGCCGCTCCAGCAGCGCCACCATGATGTCGAAAGGCTCATCGGCGCGGCCGTATTCGGCTCGCAGGGCGGTCAGCTTCTCGACGTGGGCCACCGCGCCGTCCCAGCTGTAGGCGGTTCCGATCCAGCCGTCGCACAGCCGGGCCGCGCGGCGAAGAGCCGCTTCGGACTCGCCGCCGCACAGGATCGGAACGGGTTGCGGGGGATGGGGTTCGATCATCATCTCCGGCACCTGGTAGTACGTGCCGTCCCAGGACACCCAGCCGCCCTGCCACAGTGCGCGAAGCGCGGGGATCATCTCGTCGAGACGCTTGCCGCGGTTGGAGAACTCCTGACCCAGCAGCTCGTATTCCTCACGCATCCAACCGATTCCGACGCCCAGTGACACCCGGCCCTCGGCCAGCGACGCCGCCGTGGCCACCTGTTTGGCGACCTCGAGCAGCGGCCGCGCCGGCGCGATGTAGACCGCGTTGGAGAACCGCAGCCGGGTCGTCACGGCGGCCATCGCGCCGATCAGCACCCAGGTGTCGGGCCACGGCGTCTCCGGTGCCCAGCCCGGCTTGCCCGAGGGGGACGGATACGGCGAGCGGAGCTCACGGGGAAAGATCAGATGGTCGGCGCAGATCATGCCGTCGTAGCCGGCCTCGTCGACCATCCGCGCGACCGCGGGGGCCTCGGCCGGCCTCTTCATGAACGGGGTGCCGCACCAGAACTGCATCGTTCTCCTTGGGTCCGGTCCCCGGGTGGTCAGCTGTCGCTGCCGACCGTCACCGCGGTGGCCTGCTCGGTGATCTGCTCGAGTTCATCATCGGTGCCTGTCGATCACCGCTCAGATGCCGACGCGTCAGTGCCGAGCAGCACCGGCGCGGCCAGCACCGCCGCCGCACCCACCCAGAACGGCAGGTGCGCGCTGACGCGCTCGCCGAGCACGCCGGCCAGCCACGGCGCCACGGCGGCGCCGCCGAACCGGACGAAGCTGTAGGCCGCCGACGCCACTCCGCGCTCACGGGCGCGGCCTTCATCACCGTCTCGGTGATCAGCGTGTTGTTGACGCCGATGAACAGCCCGGTGGCCGCCACGCACGACGCCAGCACGGCCTTGCAGTCGGTGCATCGCCGTCACCGCGAGCCCGGCCGAATGCACAGCAGGTTCACCAGCGGTCGGCACGGTGCCGAACCGGCCTGCAGCCGCGGCGCACGACCACCGCGGTGAACGCCAGGCAAGCCCCAGCCGAAGAAGATCAGCCCGATCTGGTGTGCGGTCATGTCCAGCGGGAACGGCGTGAACGCCAGCAGCGTGAAGAACCCAAGTTGTAGAGCAGCGAGGTACTGCGACGCGAGCGTCCGCGCTGCGCGCGCGCGGACGTCGGCCAGCGTGGTGGCGCGTCGCGCGGGTCACGGCAGCAGCACGCCGTCGCCACCAGCGCGACGGCCATCAGCGCCGACACTCCGAAGAACGGTCCGCGCCAGGAGATCGACCCGAGCACGCCAGCCGACTAGCACTGCCGCCAGTTTCTTCATGTGTAAAGAACCCTTCGCTTACCTACGGACACTGTGTATCGCATTCAGTCCGCGGATGTTTCAGAGTTGGGCAAATTGCCACTGCTCGAGGCCTCAGCGTCAGCACGATATGGAACGGGGCGTGCGGCGTATCGCCGCCCCGGAACCCCAGCTCCGCCTACGTTCGGGCGTAAGGTCGCGGATCGCCCGACCTCGGCGCGTATTTGGCACGGCACCGGCTGAGAGCGGTGTTTTCGCTGCTTGGAGCGATGCGCACCCGACAATCACACCTGATTTCTCGTCGGTCGGTTACGGGTTTGGAGAGATGTCGAGATCGTCGACCAGCCGGTGCAAGGCCCCGACGGCTGCCGACAGAGTTTCGCGGTCCTGCTCGGTGAGCCGCTCGATCCGCGGGTCGATCACCGCGGCCCGGTCCGCGCGCACCCGGGCCAGGACCAGCTGTCCCTCCGGCGTGATGCGGATCCGTACCGCTCGGGCGTCGTCGGGATCGGGGGTGCGGGCCACCAGCCCGGCGTCCTCGAGGCGACGGACCTGGGTGGTCATCGTCGGCTGCGAGCAGTGGTCGAGTTCGGCCAGATCGGAGATCCGTGCCTCGCCCTGGTCGTCGATCGTCCCCAGCAGCCGCGCCTGCGCCCACGGCAGTGGCAGCCGGATGCGCTGGGTGGCCAGCCGGTTCAGCTTGGCGACGACGGTGAGCAGCTCTGAGCCCAGGCCGGTGGTCGTCTGCGGTGTGGTCGGGCCCATGGCTCCATATTTGCATAGAAATACTATGTTTGTCAGACCGCGGCTGGGGTGGCTTTGCTCACAGGACGGTCGCGACCGTCGCCCGGTTGGGCCGGCTGGCAGAATCATGTGATGACCGCGACGCGACCGGAGGAGCTGCAGCAGCAACCTCCGGGTCCGGCGACGCGGCAGCGCGGCAAGTCGTTGAGTCCGGTCGAGATGGCGCACGCCTCGGTGATGGCCGCACTCGCCGCCGCACTGTCCATCCTCTCGGTGGTGATCCCGTTCGCCGGCGGCCTTTCGCTGCTGGTGCCCGTTCCGATGGGCCTGCTCGGCTACCGGTACCGCGTCCGGGTGTTGCTCACGGCCACGTTCGCGGCCAGCGTCATCGCCTTCCTGATCGCCGGTATCAGCGGCTTCATGGTGGTGCTGAACTGTGCCTACGTCGGCGGTCTCACCGGCATCATCAAACGCCGCGGGCGAGGTACGCCGACGGTCATCGCGGTGTCGGTCGTCGCCGGAATGGTCTTCGGGTTGTTCATCATCGCCGCGCTGACCGTCCTGTCCCGGCTGCGGACCCTCACCTTCGAGGCGATGACCGCCAACGTCGACGGCGTGGTGGCGGTGATGTCGCGCTTCGAGCCGTTCCGTCCCGGCGCCGAGGACTTCAAGCGTTTCTTCACCACGGCCCTGGAGTACTGGCCGCTGCTGCTGATGGGCTACGCGATCCTGTCGATGATGATCGTCACCCTGATCGGGTGGTGGGCGTTGTCGCGGGTCCTGGAACGGCTGCGCGGCATCCCGGACGTCCACAAGCTGGAACCCTCGGCGGAGGGCGGCCCGGTCGCACCGGTCCCGGTGCACCTGACCGAGGCCCGCTTCCGCTATCCGGGCGCCGACCACGACGCCCTCGCACCGCTGAACATGACCGTCGACGCCGGTGAACACGTCGCCGTCACGGGCGCCAACGGGTCGGGGAAGACCACGCTGATGCTGCTGCTGTCGGGCCGCGAACCGACTTCGGGCACCATCGATCGGCCCGGGGCGGTCGGGCTCGGCCGGCTCGGCGGGACGGCGGTCGTCCTGCAGCATCCCGAGAGCCAGGTGCTGGGCACCCGGGTCGCCGACGACGTGGTCTGGGGCCTGCCGCCGGGAACTCGCACCGACGTGACGGCCCTGCTCGACGAGGTGGGCCTGGCGGGCATGGCCGAGCGCGACACCGGCGGGCTGTCCGGCGGCGAGCTGCAGCGCCTGGCGGTGGCAGCCGCGCTGGCCCGGCAGCCGTCGATGCTGATCGCCGACGAGATCACCAGCATGGTCGACCAGGCCGGCCGCGAGGCGCTGATGGGCGTGCTGTCCGGCCTGACCGAACGGCACCGGATGGCGCTGGTGCAGATCACGCACTACACCAACGAGGCCGACATCGCCGACCGCGTCGTCAACCTCAGCGACTCGGTGGACAACACCGACATGGTCGACAGCGCCGCCGCGCCTGCCCCCGCCGTCGCCGCGCCGCCACCGCGGCGGGGTGCGCCGGTGCTGCAACTCGACGGCGTCGGCCACGAGTACGCCAGCGGCACCCCGTGGGCCAAGTCCGCCCTGCGCGACGTCAGCTTCACCGTCGGCGAGGGCGACGGCGTTCTGATCCACGGCGGCAACGGTTCCGGCAAGTCCACTCTCGCCTGGATCATGGCCGGGCTCACCACCCCCACCACCGGTACCTGCCTGGTGCGCGGGCGCCCGGCCCACGAGCACGTCGGCGAAGTGGCCATCGCCTTCCAGGCGGCGCGGCTGCAACTGATGCGCGCCCGCGTCGACCTGGAAGTGGCTTCGGCAGCAGGCTTTTCGCCCGACGAAAGGGGCCGGGTGGCCTCCGCGCTGGCGATGGTCGGCCTGGACCCCTCGCTGGCCCGCCGCCGCATCGACCAACTCTCGGGTGGGCAGATGCGGCGGGTTGTGCTGGCCGGGCTGCTGGCCCGCTCGCCGCAGGCGCTGATCCTCGACGAGCCGCTGGCCGGTCTGGATGCCGCCAGCCAGCGCGGGCTGCTGCGCCTGCTGGCGGACCTGCGCCGCACCACCGGCCTGACGGTCGTGGTGATCTCCCATGACTTCGTCGGTCTCGAGGAACTCTGCCCGACCACCCTGCACCTGGCCGACGGCATGCTGGCCGCGGCCCCGACGGCGGCGGGAGGGATGTCGTGACGGCCACCCGCCAGTCCCGCCCGGTGGTGCTGCTGCGCCCGGTTCCCGGAACCTCGGTGATCCACGAGCTGTGGGCCGGGACCAAGATCATTGTGGTGCTTGCCTTTTCGGCGCTGCTGGCGTTCTATCCGGGTTGGGTGCCGATTGCGTTCGTCGCGGCACTGCTCGTTGTGGCCGTGTGGTTGGCGCGCATCCCGCGCGGCGTGTTGCCGTCGATCCCGAAGTGGCTGTGGCTGCTGCTGTTGTTCGGCGGGGTGACCGCGGCGCTGGCCGGGGGTAGCCCGGAGTTCCATGTCGGTCCCGTCGACATCGGACTGGGTGGGCTGCTGAAGTTCCTGAGGTTCACCGCGGTGTCGATCGTGCTGCTGGCGCTCGGTGCCATGGTGTCGTGGACCACCAACGTCGCCGACGTCGCGCCCGCGGTGTCCCGGCTGGGCCGGCCGTTCAAGGTTCTGCGCATCCCGGTCGACGACTGGGCGGTGGCACTTGCCTTGGCGCTGCGGGCTTTTCCGATGCTGCTCGACGAGTTCCGGCTGATGTACGCCGCGCGGCGGCTGCGGCCCCCGCCGGTGCTGACCACACGCCGGGCACGCCGGCGGCGCTGGGGGATCGAGCTGGTCGATCTGCTGGCCGCGGGCATCACCGTGACGTTGCGCCGCGCCGACGAGATGGGCGATGCGATCACCGCCCGCGGCGGTACCGGGCAGATCGCCGCGGCGCCGTCGGGGCCGCGCCGCGCCGACTGGGTGGCCCTGGCCATCACAGCGGTGGTCTGCGCGGCGGCGGTCGCGCTGGAGATCGTCGGGCTGGGCGGCGGTTAGCGGCTGGCGGCGATGTTGGCCGCGCGCTGGGCGGCCGCGAGCGCGTCGGCCACGGGCCTTCTGCCGAGGAACATCTCGTCGAAGTACGGCTTGATCGCCTGGTATCCGGCGGCGAAGCCGGCACCGCCGGGCGCGTCGATCCGGGGGCCGTCCAGCACCCGGAAGAACGGGGTGACGTCGACGCCCTTGGCCGACCAGTAGTCGAAGTACACCTGCTGGGCGGACAGCACCGCGGGGATCGCCGACCCCCGGCGGCCGACGTACGCGTTGCCGTCCCGGCTGCCCAGCCAGGCCAGCACCTCGCGCACCGCCTCGGGGTGGCGGGTGGCCGGATTGCCCGCCGCGGCAATGCCGTTGGTGACGCTGACCCGTGCCCGCCGGTCCGGTCGGGAGCATGGCGACGCCCCATCGGAAGGTGGCCTGATCGGCGATCTGGGCGAGGTTGTAGGTGCCGGACTGGAAGATCGCCATCCGCCCGGACAGGAACTGGTTGCGGGAGAAGTCGCCGTTGTCGTTGGTGTCCGAGGCCGGCGGTGCGACCCGGTCGGTGTTGATCAGGCCGACGACGTAGCGGAACGCCTCGGCCGCCTGGGGATTGTCGAACGCGAACCGGTCACCGGCGGCGAACACCCCGCCGGCCGAGCCGATGTAGTTGAGGTAGATGCCCTGTAGGTCGTTGGCCGCGTTGTAGCCCCACTGGCGGCCGTGGGTGAGTCTCTTCAGTACGGGCCGCAGCGTGTCGACGGCCGGGTCGGGATCCCAGCGCAGGGTGTCCAGCTCCGCGGGGTCGATCCCGTCGGCGGCCAGCAGGTCGGCGTTGTAGTACAGGGCGATGCCGGCGTCGGTCAATTGCGGCACACCCCAGAGCGAACCGTTGCGGGTGAACTGGGCGACCACCGATTGATCCCAGTCCGCGCTGGGATCAACGGCCATCAGCCGGCCGGTGTCGGCGTACTGCGGCGAGGTAGGCGTTGTTGATCCAGAAGATGTCGCTGGCGCCGCCGCCCGCGACGTCGGTGCGCAGCGTGTCGAAGTAGCTGGCGTAGGCGACGACGTCGACGCGCACGTCGATGTCGGGGTGGGTGCGGGTGAACTCGGCGAACGAGTCGCGGTAGGCGGCGGCGACCTGCTGGTCCCACAACCGGACCGTGACCACGGTCTTGCCGCCCGGCTCGGTGGTGCGGCCCAGCACCCAGACCCCGGCCACCAGACAGCAGCGCGACGGCGAGCAGCTGCGGCCAGCATGAGCGTCGAGGTTCTGGGCCGGTTCATTTCAGCCCCGTCACCACGATCGAGCGCACGATGTGGCGCTGGAACGTCAGGAACAGCACGATCAGCGGGACGATCGCCACCGTCGTCGCGGCCATCACCAACGTCCACTGCGCGTTGTACTGCGACTGCAGACCGGCGGTGGCCACCGTCAGCACCCGCCAGGTGCCGCCGCTGGTGATCACCAGCGGCCACATGAACGAATTCCATTGCGAGACAACGGTGATCAAGGTCAGCGTCACCAGGATCGGCTTGCTGGACGGCAGGATCACATGCACGATCACATCGAGGGTGTTGGCGCCGTCCAGCCGCGCCGCGTTGACCAGGTCGGCGGGGATGGCCCGAAAGTACTCGCGCAGCAGGAAGATCGCGTACGGCGAGCCGAACAGGAACGGCACCACCAGCGCCCAGAACGTGTTCCGCAGACCGACTTCGGCCATCATCAGATACAGCGGCACCACCGTCACCGTCGCGGGCACCATCAGCGTGGCGACGTACACCCAGAACAGCGCGTCGCGACCGGCGAACTCCAGCCGGGCGAACGCGTAGGCCGCCAGCACCGAGAACGTCAACTGCCCCAGCGTGATCATCGCCGTCATCAGCGCGGTGACCGCCAGCGCACGCCCGAACCCCGCATCGCCGAGCGCGGCGTAGTTGGCCAGCGTCGGCGGATCGGGCAGCGACAGCGGTGTGCCGGTGGCGAACTGCTGCGCGGAGGTGAACGACGTCAGCAGGCTCAGCCCGAACGGCGCCAGCGTGACGCAGCGCGCCGGCCAGCAGGCCGAGGTAGATCAGCGCGTTACGTGAGGTCATAGCTGATCCGCCGGCGGAAGTAGAGGTGCTGGACGACGGTGGCGCCCACCAGGATCACGAACAGCACCAGCGCCATGACGGCCGCGCGCCCGATGGCCGCCGCGCCGAACGCCTCGGCGTAGATGCGGTGCGCCACCAGGTCGGTGCGCCCGGCCGGCCCGCCACCGGTGAGGGCGTAGACGGTGTCGAACACCTGCGCGGCGCTGACGATGCCGGTGACCGAGACGAAGAACAGCGTCGGCCGCAGCATCGGCAGGGTGATGTGCCAGAACCGCTGCCAACCGGTCGCGCCGTCCAGGCGTGCGGCGGCCTGGATCTGCGGCGGGATGGCCAGGATGCCGGCCAGGAAGAACAGCGTCACGTAGCCGACGTTGGTCCACACCGTGACCGCCGAGACCACCGGCAGCGCCAGGCCGGGGTCGGTGAGCCACTCGATCCGTCTGCCCAGAACCGTGCTCACCGCCCCGTCGGTGGGCGCCAGGATCCAGTGCCACAGCACCGCCACCGCCAGCGGCGAGCACACCCACGGCACCACGTACAGGGTGCGGAACACCCCGCTGCCGGGAAGGCCGCGCGCCAGCAGCGAGGCCGCGGCCAATCCCAGCACGATCTGGGCGGGAACCACGATCGCGATGAAGATCAGCGTCACCAGCAGCGAGTTGCCGAAGCTGGCGTCGGTGAGCACCGAGCGCCAATTGTCCAGTCCCACATAGCGGATCGGGCCCAGCAGATCCCAGCGGTGCAGGCTCAGCCACACCACGACGAGCATCGGCAGCAGCAGGAAGCACGCCACCCCGAACAGGCTCGGCGCCAGCAGCGCGTACCCCAGCAGGGTCGAGCGCACACGCCGGGTGATCACCCCAGTCATTAAAGCCGGTGGCGGGGGTGGCCGTTACGGTGTAGCGGTGAGTCACCGTGACGTCGACGCCGACTTCATCGCCCTGCCCCGCCACCAGCTGGCCGACGCCGCGCTGAGCGCGGCGCGCGAGGCCGGCGCCAGCTACGCCGACCTGCGCATCCACGCCATCACCACCGAGGTGGTGCAGCTGCGCGACGGTGAGCTGGAGACCGCC
This sequence comes from uncultured Actinomycetota bacterium, assembly GCA_963786695.1. Taxonomy (GTDB): domain Bacteria; phylum Actinomycetota; class Actinomycetes; order Mycobacteriales; family Mycobacteriaceae; genus Mycobacterium. The sequence continues at coordinate 386,200 of CAWBAL010000057.1, read as the reverse complement.
GTCACCGACCGCGAGATCGGGCTGGCCGTGCGGGTGATCGTCGACGGCACCTGGGGTTTTGCCTCCCACGCCGTGCTCGCGCCCGCGGTGGCCGCCGAGACGGCGCGCCGGGCGGTGGCGGTGGCCACCACGCTGGGCGCGCTGAACGCCGAGCCCATCGAGCTGGCGGCCGAACCGGTGTACGCCGACGCCACCTGGGTGTCGAGCTATCTGATCGACCCGTTCACCATCCCGACCGCCGACAAGATCGCCCTGCTGACGGAGTACTCGGGCCGGCTGCTGGCCGCCGACGGGGTGGACCACGTGTCGGCGATGGTCAACACCGTCAAGGAGCACACGTTCTACGCCGACACGTTCGGCTCGAGCATCACCCAGCAGCGGGTGCGGACGATGCCGGTGCTGGAGGCGGTGGCCGTCGACGCCGCGGCCGGCAGCTTCGAGTCGATGCGGACGCTGGCCCCGCCGATGGCGCGGGGCTGGGAGGCGCTGGCCGATGACGGCGTCTGGGACTGGACGTCCGAGCTGGCCGAACTGCCCACCCTGCTGGCCGAGAAGACCAAGGCACCCAGCGTGACTGCGGGCCCGACCGACCTGGTGATCGACCCGACCAACCTGTGGCTGACCATCCACGAATCCATCGGGCACGCCACCGAATACGACCGCGCGATCGGCTACGAGGCCGCCTATGCCGGCACCTCGTTCGCCACCCCCGACAAGCTGAACACGATGCGCTACGGCTCACCGGTGATGAACGTGACCGCCGACCGCACCGTCGAATACGGCTTGGCCACAACCGGATACGACGACGAGGGCGTGGCCGCCCAAAGCTGGGACCTGGTGCGCGACGGGATCTTCGTCGGCTACCAGCTCGACCGGGTGTTCGCCCCGCGGCTCGGGCAGTCCAGGTCCAACGGCTGCTCGTATGCCGACTCCCCGCATCACGTCCCGATCCAGCGGATGGCCAACGTGTCGCTGCAGCCGGGCACCGACGACCTGAGCACCGACGACCTGATCGCCCGGGTGGCCGACGGGATCTACATCGTCGGGGACAAGTCGTGGTCGATTGACATGCAGCGCTACAACTTCCAGTTCACCGGGCAACGGTTCTACCGCATCCGCGACGGCCGGCTCGACGGGCAGCTGCGCGACGTGGCGTATCAGGCCACCACCACCGACTTCTGGAACTCGATGGAAGCCGTCGGCGGACCGTCGACCTGGCGACTCGGCGGGGCGTTCAACTGCGGCAAGGCCCAACCCGGTCAGGTCGCCGCGGTGAGCCACGGCTGCCCGTCGGCGTTGTTCCGCGGAGTCAATGTGCTGAACACCCGCGAGGAGGCGCACGCGTGATCCCCGCACAGCAGGTCGCCGAACTCGCACTGCAGGCGGCCACCGTCGACGAGACCATCGTCATCGTCACCGACTCGCTCCGATGCCTCGCTGCGGTGGGCCGGCAACTCGATGACCACCAACGGAGTGTCGACCACCCGCGTCATCACGGTGATTTCGATTGTGCGCAAAGGCAATACGTCGCACACCGGCACCATCCGCACCAGCGACGTGAGCCCGGCGGCGATCGGCGCGGTGGTGGCCGCTCGCCGAGCAGGCCGCGCACGCCGCACCCGAGGCCCGTGACAGCGCGCCGGTGCTGTCCGGCACCGGCACTCCCGACGACTGGAACCAGCCGGTGCCCGAGACCGGGGCCGAGGTGTTCGCCGACGTCGCCGAGTCGCTGTCGAGGGGATTCGGTGGGGCCGACCGGCTGTACGGCTACGCCCACCACCTGGTCGAGACGACGTTTCTGGCCACCTCGACCGGACTGCGCCGGCGCTTCACCCAGCCGACCGGGACGGTGGAGATCAACGCCAAGCGCGACGGCGCCAGCGCCTGGGCCGGGGTCAGCACGCCGTGGTTCCGCGACGTCCCGACCGATGCGATGCTCGACGACCTGGCGATGCGGCTGGGCTGGGCGCAGCGCACCGTCGAGCTGCCCGCCGGTCGCTACGAGACGTTGATGCCGCCCTCGACGGTGGCCGACATGATGATCTACCTCGGCTGGTCGATGGATGGTCACGGCGCCCAGGAGGGACGCACCGCGCTGTCGGCGCCCGGCGGCGGAACGCGGGTGGGGGAGAAGCTCACCGGCCTGCCGCTGACGATGTACTCCGACCCGTTCGCGCCGGGCCTGGAGTGCGCGCCGTTCGTCGCCGCCCCGAGCAGCTCGGAGCGAATCTCGGTGTTCGACAACGGAATCGACATCGGCCGGGTCGACTGGATCCGCGACGGCACCATCAACGCGTTGGCCTATCCGCGGGCGGCGGCCGCCGAGTTCGGCACCCAGCCCGCGGTGCCGGCCGACAACCTGCTGATGACCGGCGGCACGGCGGATCTGGCCGACATGGTGGCGGCCACCGAGCGTGGGCTGCTGCTGACCACGCTGTGGTACATCCGCACCGTGGACCCGACCACGCTGCTGCTGACCGGGCTGACCCGTGACGGGGTGTACCTGATCGAGGACGGCGAGGTCACCGCGGCGGTCAACAACTTCCGGTTCAACGAGAGCCCGCTGGATCTGCTGCGGCGGGCCACCGAGGCCGGCGTGGCCGAGGCGACGCTGCCCCGCGAGTGGGGCGACTGGGCCACCCGCGCGGTGATGCCCACCCTGCGAATCCCCGACTTCCACATGTCATCGGTGAGCCAGGCGCAATAATCCACAGATGGTCGACGATCTCGATGCCGAGCTGACCGAACTGGTGGTGCAGTCCCCGGCCGGGCAGCAGCGGCTGGTGGGGCTGGTCCGCACGACGTGCGCGACGGCGCTGCAGCTGACGCCACTGCCGGCCGAGGTGACCGTGAGCCACCCGGAGACCGACACCGAGAAGGTGGTGGCCGACTTCGCCGAGCAGTTCAGCGTCGACGTGTCGGCGGTGTCCGACGCCCAGCGCGCCGCGCTGACCGGCGCGTTGGGTGGCGGCGGCGTTCGGGGCCGTCGTGCAGATGTTCGTCGCGGACTTCCTGCCCCGGGTGCGCAACGGCCTGGAGGTGCTGGGTCTGCCGGTGGCGTGGGTGCCCGACGAGCCGCACTGGGACGCCGGCATCGACGCCGCCGACGTGGTGTTCAACGGCCTGCTGCCCGGGGTGGCCCGGCTGCGGAGCCTGGACCCGGTGACCTCCGAGGTGGTGCGGCTGCGCGGGGCCGTCCAGCACAACTGCCGGCTGTGCAAGTCGCTGCGGGAGGGCAACGCGCTGGATGCCGGCGGTTCGGAGAGCCTGTACGACGACATCGAGCACTACGAGTCCTCGGAGCTGTTGAGCGAGGCCCACAAGGCGGCGCTGCGCTACGCCGATGCCCTGATCTGGTCGCCGGCGCGGATCAGCCCGGCCGTGGCGGCCGGCGTGCGGAAGCACTTCAGTCTGGAGCAGGCCCGCGAGCTGACGCTGGACGTCATGCGCAATGCGAGCAACAAGATCGCGGTCGCGTTCAAGGCCGACGCCGCGCGGGTCGAGGACGGCACCGAACGGTATGTCATCGACATCGACGGGCAGACACAGTTCGCCTCGTAGTGGGCGCGGCGGGGTGGTCGAGAGAGGTCGGGGCATGCTCGAGGTCTGTGAAGTCGGCAACAAGGTCAGCAAAGCCGACTACAAGGCGGCGCTGCCCGACCTTCGGGTCGGACTGATCAACGCGCAGTACGACCTGCGCGATGCCGACTTCCCGCTCATCATCTGGATCGCCGGTGACGACCGGCTGGGTGCCAACGCGCTGGTGAATCGGCTCAACGAGTGGATGGACTCCCGGTACGCCGACACCCATGTCTTTGGGGATCCGACCGGCGAGGAGGCGCAGCGACCCCGACTGTGGCGGCTGTGGCGGGCACTGCCGCCCAAGGGCCGGTCGGCCTTTTTCGTCGGCGGACTGATGTGGGCGGCCAACCAGCGCGCCGCCGGGGAGATCGACGAGCCGCAGTTCAGCGTGTGGCTGCGGCACATCGCCAACCTGCAGAGCGCGCTGGTCGCTGACGGCGCCCTGATCCTGAAGTTCTTCCTGCACACACCGCCCGAGGCGCAACGCAAGAAACTGAAGCAAGCGGAAAAGGACCCGCAGGCCGGCTGGCTGGTGGATCAGCGCGACTGGGCGGCCCTGGACACCATGGGCCCGGTGCTGCCGATCGCCGAGCGCATCCTTCGGGAAACCAGCGCCCCGGGCGCGCCGTGGACCATCGTGGAGTCCACCGACGCGCGCTATCGCGATCTGACGGTGGCCCGGACGATTTCGGCGGCGCTCACCCTCCGGCTCGCCGAGGGCTCGAAGCCCGTGTCACCGTCGACCGCCGAACTGGTGTTCGGCAGCTTCAATTCCGAATCCAATGTGCTCTCCGGCGTCGACCTGTCCAAGGCCCTGGACAAGCCCACCTACCGCGCCCAACTGGCCAAGGAACAGGCCAAACTGCGTCGGTTGTCCATCGAGGCTCGCAGCCGAGGAATCAGCACGGTGCTGGCCTTCGAGGGCTGGGATGCCGCCGGGAAGGGCGGCGTCATCCGGCGCGTGACCGGTGCGTTGGAGGCCGGCGACTACCGGGTGATTCCGGTGGCCGCGCCCAACGAGGAGGAGCGCAAGTACCACTACCTGTGGCGGTTCTGGCGCGACCTGCCGTCAGCGGGCAAGTTCGTCATCTTCGACCGCACGTGGTACGGCCGGGTGCTGGTGGAGCGGCTCGAAGGCTTCGCCACCCCAGCAGAATGGCAGCGCGGCTACGAGGAGATCAACGACTTCGAAAGCCAACTGGTCGAGTACGGGTACTACGTCGCGAAGTTCTGGCTGCACCTGTCGCCGGAGGAGCAACTCGCCCGGTTCAAGGCGCGCGAGGAGACCCCCTACAAGAAGCACAAGATCACCGAAGAGGACTATCGCAACCGGGAGAAGTGGGACGAATACGTCGAAGCCGTGGACCAGAAGGTTCTCCGCACCACTTCTGAGGGCGCGAAATGGCATGTGATTCCGGCGAACAACAAGCAGTACGCCCGCGTGGCGACGCTCAAGGCGATCAGGAAGGGATTGGCGCGACGACTGCAGGAAGCCTGAGTCGTTGCAGGTGTGCCGTGCTGCGCGGCGGCGACGGTAAAGTGGTGCGCCCAGGGGCGGTAGCTCAGTTGGTTAGAGCCGCGGACTCATAATCCGCTGGTCGCGGGTTCGAGCCCCGCCCGCCCTACAAGTTGGATGCCCTGCATCAGCGAGTATCTTCCCCGTCGACCCGGCCGTGTCGTCGGTGACTCCGGGTAGCAGGATGGTGATGAGCGCATCTGCGTGCGCGGCGATCCAGGTGGGGGATTGTGGATCTTGTCCGGTGAAAGGCGGACTTCGGGGGCGTTGACGTAGGGGATCGACGCCCCACCGATGACGCAGGTAGTAGACGATGCCGCTGTCGACGGCGAGCAGCACCCGGCATCGCGCAGCATCGGCCAGACCGCGCTGACGGCCTCGAAGAGCGGCTTGACGTGGGTGTGGGTCATCCACTTCAGCCGCTCGGAGTCAGCGGTTCCCTCGTGGACCAATATCTGGTTGAGCTCGGGATGTCGGGCGGCGAACGCCACGAATCGTCGGATTCCGTCCGCGAAGGCCGCGGCTAGTTGCGGCACTTCGATGTTGGTCGGCTCGGTCGGTAGGACATCGGCCATCGCCTCGCGTAGTAGCCCGAACAAGTAGTCCACCGCAGCGGTCCACAGCGCCGCCTTGGATTCGAAGTGGTAGTGGATCTGCGGCTGGTGCGCGCCTACCCGCGCCGCGATCGCACGGGTGGACGCGCCGTCAAATCCTTTGGCCCCGAACTCGACTAGGCCGCGTTCAGGAGTGCTTCGCGGATGTCGCTTCGGTCCCGACGCTGGCGAGGTGCGTCGGCTCGGGCGCATTGGTTGCATCACATGACACGCTACTGGCGATCCGCAGGGAGACAACGCGATCAGGCCGGATCGAGTGCGTCCCACGGCACGGTGCCTGAGACCCAGTGGGTGATCTTCTCTTCCTGATCATTGTGGTAGAGGTGGCGCGGTGGTTGGGCGAATGTCGCGTAGGGGCGACAGCGAATGACGACGCGATCCTCTTCAACGGCCATCGCCTCGACCGCGGGGCGGGCTTCGTCAGGCAGCGGCTGGCCCGACATCCGTCCGGCGACGGCCATCATCACATCGACCACGAGGTCGCGGTCGCGCTCGACGGTCGCGTCGGTATACACCTGCAAGTAGGCGAAGGGCCACCGTTCGTCGAGGATGCAGAGACTGACCTTCCCGTCTCGGGCGGCCATCCGCGCCTTGCCGCGCCCGGCAATCGTCGACACGAGCAGCTCGTCGTCGTCGGTCGGTACGTAGTAGACGATCGACATCGCCGGCCCGTCATTTCGGCGCCGGTATCCGTACACGCAGGTGCGATGGGTACGCACGAATTCTCGCCGCTCCGAAGGGAGCAGGTCGCGATCGGTGGGAACCGTGAATGGCTCCGGCGAGAGCGGAAGCAAGCATGACGAGCACTCCTTCACTATTATCGGTCGATAATAGCGTGCCACAGCGCGGCGAGGGTAAGTCCGCGCCTTACGCGCTGATCCACACTCCGCCGTCGGCATGGAGATTCTGGCCGGTCATCCAGTGACTTTCGTCGGAGGCGAGGAACACAAAGATCGGAGAGACGTCGTTGTACGGATCACCGATCCGCTTGAACGGGTTGTCCTTGAATGCGGCCCGCGCCCATTCCTGAACTTCGGGGCTGCGCTTGTGGAGTTGACTGTCGACGTTGTCCGTCCATCCCCCGGGGCTGACTGTGTTGACGCGGATGTTGTACTCGCCCCACTCGCGCGCGACCACCCGCGACAGTCCGCGAATCGCTTCCTTGGCGGCTGCATACGCGGCGTGGAATGTCGTGCCTTCGATGCCTCCTTTGGAGGAGGTGTTGATGATTGATGCGCCCGCACCGGGCTTGTCCCTGAGATAGGGAAAGCACAACTTCATCATGTGCCAGGTGGCGTAGAGCGACGTGTGCAACTCGGTGTCGAGATCCTCCACACTGAAGTCGAGGAAGATGCGGAGATCGGTGATCTTGTGGGCGTTGTTGAGGAGGACGTCGATCGTGCCGAACCGATCGACGGTCTGTTCGACGAAGCCGACCAGTTCGTCGTAGCGTCCGACGTCGCAGCGCAGCGCCACGACTTCGGCGCCGATCTCTTCGCACAGTCGCTTGGTCTCCTCCAGCTTCTCTGCCTGGACGTCACAGATGGCCAGATTGGCCCCTTCGTTGGCGAAGCGGAGGGCGTGCTGCTTGCCCAGTCCGCTCGCGCAGCCGGTGATCACCGCTACCTTGCCGTCCAATTTGCCCATCGGGTGGCTCTCCTCGTCGAATCGTTGTTGGCTGCCTTCGCTATCCGGTGGGCGGCGGCTGCTGGAGGAACACGTCGAGATGGCGAATCTTTCCGTCTTCGTCGAACTCGAAGACGGTCATGGAGTTCACGACGATCTTCATGTCACCGATCTGGTGGCGTTCTTCGACCTCGAAGTAGACCCGGTGCGGCAACTCGGAGATGCGCCGCACGGTGGTGTCGAAGTCCTGTGTGCCCTGCGCCCACCCGTTCACCATCTCGGTGTACTGCGTGAAATTCTGGACGTCGAGGAATGGACCGATTCGTTCGAACCCGTCGACTGCGATGAATTCGCCCAGCGGCGCCACCCAGTCTTCGGGCGACTTCGCGGTGGGCACCAGCCGCTTCACGGTGTCCTGGTAGTCGATGACTCTCTTCGTCAACGGCCCGTACTCGTTCATTGCCCGCTCTCTTTCTGGTAGGTCAGCGTGATGGCTTGACGGGGACATGCTGCGGTGGCGGCTCGAACGTCGCGCCAGTGCTGTTCGTCGGGGTGGGCCTCGGTGACGGTCACGACGTCCTCGTCACCGAGCTCGAAAACATCGGGCGACAGCTCGGTGCAGATTCCGTGCCCTTCACACAGGCGCGGGTTCACGTGGACGGTGACGCGTTCGGTCACATGTAGATCCCGCCGTTGACGTTGATCTGTTGGCCGGTGATGTAGCCGGCGTCCTCGGAACACAGGAACTCGCACGCGGCGGCGATATCGTCAGAGGTACCCACTCGCTTGAGCGGCAGCATCGCCCCGATGTCGTCCAGGCTGACGGGCAGCGTGCCGTCCGCTTCGGCGGCACGGGCCATCGGGGTGTCGACGAGTGCCGGTGGGATGGTGTTGACCGTGATCCCGTTGCCCGCGAACTCAGCCGCCAACGCCCTCGTCAGCGCGATGACGCCCCCCTTGGAGGCCACGTAGTCGGCTTGTCCGGGTGCGGCTGTTTGTCCGGCGGCCGAGGAGATGGTGACGACACGGCCCCAGCCGGCTTCGATCATGTCGGGAATCGCGGCCTGCACGCAGTTGAACGTCCCGGTCAGATTGATGGCCAACGTGCGATTCCACTGTTCGATGCTGAGTTCGGTGAACGCTGCGTGAGAAGTGATGCCCGCGCTGGTGACGGCGATATGGATCGGGCCGAGTTCCGCACGGGCCGAAGCGATCGCCTCCTGCACGCCCGACCGGTCGGTGACGTCGACCTCGTATCCCCGTGCGTCGAAACCCTCGTCCTGCAGCTGCCGAGAGATGCTGCGCAAGGGTGTCCCCCCGCAGATCGAGGATGGCGATCTTGTCGCCCCGCCTAGCCAGACGCCGGCTGATGGCGGCACCGATACCGGACGCTCCGCCGGTAACCACGGCGACTCTGCTCATGTGAGCACCAGGTGCAGGTTGCTCAGCCCACGGACGATGAAGGTGGGGTCGTAGTCGAAGTGGCGCCGGCCCTCGGGTCCATGGTGGGACTCGGAGAGGGAGATGTCGCTGGTGCGGTCCAGAAAACGTTCCAGCGTGACGCGGCCTTCGGCACGGGCCAGCGGGCCGCCCGGGCAGGAGTGCGCGCCGCGGCCGAACGCGATGTGTTCGCGCACGTTGCTCCGGCCGAGCAGACACTCGGTGGGCCGCTCGAAATGGGTGTCGTCACGATTGGCGGCCCCGGGGTGGATCATCACCGTGGTGCCGGCCGCGATGTCGACGCCGCCGAGCGTGGTCGCGACGCGGGCCATCCTGAAGTCACTCATCGTGGGGCTCTCGAGCCGTAGCACTTCTTCGATGAACTCCGGGATGAGCTTGCGGTCGGCTCGCAGCCGTTGCTGAATCTCTTTGTCCTCCGCGATGAATCGAAGTGCGGCGGCCAGCATTCGGGCCGAGGTGTCCTGGCCCGCCCCGAAGATGAACGTCGCTGTTCGCACGATGGCATCGACTTCCGGCAGCGAGCCGTCTTCGTAGGTGGCGGTGGCCAACTGGGTCAGCATGTCGTCGCGGGGGTTCGCACGCCGGTCCTCGACGTACTGCCCGAACTTCTGGAAGAGGAACTCCAGCGGGTTGACGGGAAGGGTCTCCTCTTGGCCGACGACGCTGATGGTGCTGCCCGCCAACACCTGCTGGACCTCCGCACGGTCCTCCTCGGGCACACCGAGCAGGTCGGCGATCGCCCACGTGGTGAACGGTTTGCCGTACTCGTTGACGACTTCGCACCGGCCGGTGCCGAGGAACGCGTCCATGCAGCGGTCGGCGATGCCTGCCAGCGCCGCCTCGTTCTCCTTCAGCCGGCGCGGGGTGAGCAGCTTGCGCAGCAGGCTTCGTTGGGCTTCGTGGTTCTCCCCGTCCATGGTCACCATGAACTCGCTGAACGGCCACTGGTCGCGTGAGCTGTCGATGACCTCGGTGATGTCGGTGACATCGGGTGACGGAGTCACGACGGGCGGAAAGGGTCCGCCCACCGCATTGCACGACGAGTAGGTCGCTGCGTCGCGGTAAACCTCGACCGCCTCGTCGTACCCGGTGACCGCGACCACCCCCCGGTGGGCCACGGGCTGTACCGGGCATCGGGATCGCAGCGTGTCGAAGTATCGGTACGGGTCGGTGACTAGTGCGGTGTCGGTGAAGAAGTCGGCGGCCTCCAGGTCCACCGAGTCCGCGTCCGCCAACCCCGACGTTCGATCCTCCAACGCGGTGTTCCTCGTTCGCCACCAAGACTCCCTCACACTCCATAGGGGCCACCGCCCCGCTTGTACATGTGTATAGTTCATACAGGTGTACAAGCGCAAGGCTTGCGCCAGTATCGTCTGAATTTCGACCTATACAAGCGTGTTTCAATGACAGCGGGTGGCGGACCCCACCCTGTGGCAGGAGCGGACTTGCGTGATGGCACGGATGGAACCGCTGACAAGCGACAGATGGCCACCGGAGATGAGCGATGCCCTCAAAGCGATGAGGCCGCCGAAGCCACGCTATGACCTGGCCAGTGAGGGGCGGCCGAAGGGCCTCAACATCCTGGGCACGCTTGCGCACCATCCCGCGCTGGCGCGAGCGTTCTGCACTCTCAACGGCCACCTACTGCGTGCCACCACCTTGACCGAACGCCAACGCGAACTGGTCATCATGCGTGTCGCCGTCGTACAGCAGTCCAGCTACGAATGGGCCCAGCACGTGCCGATGGCGCGTGATGCAGGCCTGACGGACCTTGAAATCGCATGGTATTGCATGGGGTCCGGACTCGCCGGTGTGGGATGACGTCGACGCCTCCCTGATGCGCGCCGTCGACGGACTTGTCGAGCATGGGTCGATCAGCGATGACACATGGACGGTGCTGAGAACACACCTCGACAACCAACAGATTCTCGACGTCATCTTCACCGCAGGTGCGTACACGACGGTCGCGTGGATGGTGGAGTCCCTCGGCATCGCGCTCGACGACGACCTGGGCGATGGATCCGAATCGCCGCCATGTCCTCCGCGAGATACGTCGATAGGCGAAGTGCGCGTAGTTCGGCAACGCTCAGGTAGCCTTCGGTACGTTCGCGACACGAGTGCGGCCGTCCATCAGCCGTTATGCCTGGAGGTGAGGACGACGGCTGCCAACCGGCGACTCGGCGCCGAAGCAACCCAGGACGAACTGCTCGACGCTGTCGAACACGTGCTGTTCGAAAGCGGTCAGGCTAACGTGCAGTCTACCGCACTGTGGCAGCGACAGGCCGCGGTGACCCCCAGCCTCGTCCAGTACTACTTTCCGACCATCGACGACCTGTTCGCGGCCATGATCCGGCGCTCTGATCGGCCGCCAAACCGACCGATGGAACAACGCGCTGCAGCGCCGTCCCGACGAGCCGCTGCGCGTGCTCTGGGAATACAGCCGGGGCGAAGCCGCCGGGGCGCTGGGAACGGAGATCATCGCACTGGGCGCCCGCCGACCCGTCGCTCATCCCCGAAATCTCCCAGGAACCGAACGCATTCGCGCAACTGCAACTCCGAGGCGCTCGCAAAGCGAAGTACGGCGACTTCACCTTCCTCGGCGGTACCTTCCCGCCGGACGCCATGGTGCTCTCTGGTCACCAGCATTCCCAAGATGCTCAGCCTCGAGGAGACCGTCCACGTAGGCCTGGCTCACCGTCAACTCATCGAGGCATTCGAGGGCTACCTCGATTCAGTCGAGCCCAAGTCGCGCGCCCGGCGGACGAAGGCGCCCACGCCCACCCGGCGCCGATCACACTCATGATTCGCCCGGCAGTTCGCTTAGCGGTCCTGCCCGATGAAATCTGCCGCACGCCAAGCCATCGCCATCATCGGCCCATTGAGGTTGCCGGCCACCATGATCGGCATCACCGAACAGTCCACGACCCGTAGTCCGTCGACACCGCGGACCTTGAGTTCGCTGTCGACCACGTCCTCCTCGCTTGGTCCCATCGCGCAGCTGCCGACGGCGTGGTAGCCGCAGTATCCGCCGTCGAGTGCGGCGTCGACGAGTTCCTCGTCGCTCTGCGCCGACGATCCGGGATACGTCTCGTGGCTGATGCGCTCGGCGATGCGGCGACTGCTCGAAGATCGAGCGCATCTTGCGCACGAGGTTGGCGGTCGTCTCGCGGTCGTGGTCGCTGCCGAGATAGTTGGGATCGATCCGCACCGGTGCGTCTGGGTCGTCGGCGGTGATCTCGACGCTGCCCTGTGCCGTCGGGCGCAGGACCATCCCCAGACAGGACAGTCCGGGTTCGCGCTCGATGGCGACCGGCTCGCCGGTGTTGTAGGGCGGGATCGTCCATGGCCCGAGCAGCAACTGCCCATCGACGCGTTCGGCATCCGGCCTGGACTTGACGAAGGCCATGATGTCGAAGGAGGGAGTGGCCAGGGGCCCTTTGCGGGTAGCGAGGTAGCGGGCCCCGGTGACCGCCTGGGCGAGACTGCTTGACAGCTTCCGGTTGTATCCGAGGTCCGCGTTGAGCCGGTATCGCAATGTGGCACAGCGGTGTTCACGCATCCTGCGGCCGACGTTGTCTCGCTCCACCTGGATCGGCACGCCTGCGGCCTGTAGCACCTCGCGCGGGCCGATCCCGGACAGCTGCAGCAGCTTCGGGCTGTTGAGGCTGCCGAGTGAGACGATGACCTCGCGGGAGGCGCGAACCTCGCCGGTTCCCCTCTTGCCGGCGATCTCCAGCCCCACCGCGCGCCCGTTCTCGAGCAGGATGCGGCGCACCGTGGTGTTGGTCAGGACCGTCAGGTTTGGTCGACGCAATACGGGTTTCAGGAATGCGGTGGCCGCGCTGACCCGTCGCCCGTTCTTGATGGTCGACGTGGCGTAGCCGATCCGTTCGGCATCGCTTTCGTTGATGTCCTGGACCTGGGTCAGGCCGACCTTGGTGCCCGCGGCCATCATCTCCTCGCACAGCGGGTCGGGATCGCGCGGAACCGAGATGTGCAGTGGGCCACCGACACCTCTGGTCGGGGAGGAGCCGAACTCGTTGTCCTCGAACCCTTTGAAGATCGGCAGGATCTCGTCCCAGCCCCAGCCCTTGTTGCCCAGACGTTCCAGTTCGTCGTAGTCGGCGCGGTTGCCCCGGTTGTAGACCATGCCGTTGATCGAACTGGAGCCACCGATGACCCGGCCGCGCATCCACATCTCGGTGTGCGGGTTCGGCCCGAACGGGGTGGTGGTGTAGTGCCACATGTACTTGTCGTTCTCGAACAACATCCCGGAGCCCTTCGGGATGTGGAACAACGGGTTGCGGTCACCGCCGCCCGCTTCGACCAGCAGCACCGAGACACCCGGATCGGCCGACAATCGGTTGGCCAGTACACAACCCGCCGAGCCGGCGCCGGCGATGATGTAGTCGTAGGCGGTCATGCGGCATTCCCTCGAACGAAGTTCTCTGGCACGGGCTATACGATCGTACAGTAGCTCGAGGGGGGCTCGGCACGTCGAGTCATGCCGGTAGCAAGATGGGCGAATGACGTCTGCGGGCGCGCGCCGAACCGAGAAACTCCAGGCCATCCTCGCCGCCACCGAGCAACTCATGCTCGAACAGGGCTACGGCTCGGTCACCTATCGCAGCGTCGCGGCAAGGCCGGAGGTGGCCGCCGGCCTGGTGCAGTACTACTTCCCGACGTTGGACGAACTGTTCGTCGCGGTGCTTCGCGGTGGGACTGACCGCGTCATCGAGGGGCTGGAAGCGGCCTCCCGGTCGGAGCATCCGCTGCGTGCGTTGTGGGAGTACGCCAACACCGCACCGGCACGGCGCTGTTGATGGAGTTCATGGCCCTGGCCAATCACCGTCCGGTCGTCGGAGATGCCATCGGCGAAGGTGGCGAGCGGGTCCGCCGCGCCGTAGTGGAGGCCGTCTCCGGCCGCTGGCCGGCCTACGGGCTCGACGAGGACGAACTTCCCCCGCCGGCACTGGTGTTCCTGCTGGGCGCCATCCCGCGGATGGTCCACCTCGAGGAAGGGCTGGGGACCTTCACCGGCCACGCGGAGACGGTTGACCTGGTGGAGCGATTCCTCAACCGCGTCGAACCCAACGACTGACGGGGCGCGTCACCCGCTTCGGTTGCGTTCTGCCTGCGGATATGGTGTTCTTGTACAAATCACCAAACTCTGCAGGAGGGCGACATGCCGGCAACTTCTAGTCCGATCACCTCCGCCTTGGGCCTCGAAGTCACCGGTCTGACCACCGATGAGCTGGTCACACCGGAGGGCGCTCAGAAGGCTCAGGAAGCGCTCGATCGATACGGCGTCGTGGTGTATCGCGAGATCAACATCGACGATGACGACTTCGCTCGCCTTGAGTCGGATGATGGGCACCCTGGTCGTCCAACCGACCGGCGAGCACAAGCACCCCGAGATCCAGACCATCACGCTGGACCCGACGAAGACCAACGCGCTGTTGGCGTCCTTCCGGCAGGGCAACTTCCACTGGCACATCGACGGCGCCACCGACGAGCTTCCGCAGAAGGGAACGCTGCTGACCGCGCGCGCGGTCGACCCCGCCGGCGGCGACACCGAGTTCGCCACCACCTATGTCGCCTACGAGGCGTTGTCAGATGGCGAGAAGGACGAGATCGACGCGCTCCAAGTGGTGCACAGCTTCGCCCACGCCCAGTCCCTGGCCAATCCCGACCCCACCGCCGAGGAGCGTGCCGTCTGGGACCGGGTTCCCACGCGGGTGCACCCGCTGGTCTGGCGGCGCCGCAGCGGGCGCAAGTCTCTGCTGCTGGGCGCGACCGCGGCCGAAGTCGTGGGCTGGCCCGCCGACAAGGGCAGGGAGCTGCTCGACCGGTTGCAGGATTGGTGCACCCAGCCGCAGTTCACCCTGCGGCACAAGTGGCATCGCGGTGATCTGGTGATGTGGGACAACACCGGAATGTTGCACCGCGCCTTGTCCTTCGAGCCGACGTCGGTGCGGCTGATGCACCGAACCACCCTGGCCGGCGAAGAGCCCGTCGCCGTGGCCTGACCTCGGCGCGCTACTGCGCCTCGGCGGCAAGGTCGGCGACGACCGCGCGAACCTTGTCCGCCAGTTCTGCGTGTTCCCGCGGATGCACGCCGTTGAGTGTCTTCAGCGGAACCGAGAGCTTGATCGAGTCGACCACTCGAGGGCCCGCGATTGCGAACGACTTTCGCGTCTCGTCGTGCGCCCAGGTGCCGCCGTATGACCCGAGCGAGGCTCCGATCACGGCGAGCGGCTTGCCTTTCAGCGCGCCCTTACCGTAGGGGCGCGACAGCCAGTCGATGGCGTTCTTGAGCACACCGGGGATGGTGGCGTTGTACTCCGGCGTGACGACCAGGACGGCGTCGGACTGCGCCGCGGCACGCCGCAGCGCAGTCACCGGTTCGGCGACATCCTCGCTGTCGATGTCCTCGTTGTAGAACGGCAGCTCACCGAGCCGGTCGAACAGCGCGAGATCCACGCCGTTTGGAGCCACCTCCACTGCCAGTTCCGCCAGCTGCCGGTTGACCGACGCCGCGCGCAGACTTCCCAGCAAGACGAGGACGTGGGTCATGGCGTGCTGAACATGCCTCGGTAGCCGAAGGCCGGGTGATGCCGCGAGATGTCCGGAGTGTCCGTGTCGAACAACTTCTGTCGCAACGTTCCCGGCCGGTACTCCTTCTGCATCAGGCCCTTCTCCTGAAGCGCCGGAACGACGTGTTCGAAGAATTCGTCGTAGCTGCCCGGCATCAGAATGTTCATGATCTGCACGCCGTCTACCCCGGCTGCCTGGTACTCGGCCAGCCGCGCGGCGATGGTCTCCGGAGACCCGACAACCATCTGGGGTAGCGACATTGTGGTCAGGAAGTCGTGGATCGTCGGCTTGGCCCCTGCCGGCCACGCGTTGATGATCGATCGGAAAGCGCCCTGAATGCCGGGGATTTCGTCGACCAGGTCCTCCAGTGGGGTTTGCGGATCGTAACGTCCGAGGTCGGTGCCGGAAAGGCCGGCGAAGTAGGCGATCTGACCTTCCTGGCTGCGGTACTGCTCGAGGTCCTGCCACTTGCGGAAGGCCTCTTCGTCGGTCGATCCGACCACGAACATCAGGCCCTGCAGAAACAGAATGTCGCCGTCGCGTCGACCGTGCTTGCGCGCCATGGTGCGCACCGTGTCGATCTGCTGGGCGATCGTCTCGGGGGTGTACGCGGACAGGAACATCAACTCCGCATGCTTGCTGGCGAAGTCCAGTCCGACAGGCGATCCGCCGGCCTGCGCCAACACCGGCGTGCGTTGCGGCGAGGGCTCCATGAGGTTGAATCCCTCGACGCTGTAGCGCTCTCCGCTGTGGTGGATGTCGTGGATCTTCGATGGATCGGTGTAGACGCCGCGAGATGGGTCGTCGACCACGGCGCCCTCATCCCAGGAGCCTTCCCAGAGTTTGTAGACGACGTCGACATACTCGTCGGCCCATTTGTAGCGTTCCTCGTGGGAAAGGTTGCTCGGTAGTCCGAAGTTGCGGAACGCACGCTCGTTGGCCGATGTGACGATGTTCCAGCCGACCCGTCCGCCGCTGAGGTGATCCAGGGTCGAAACCTGGCGGGCGAACATGAACGGGTGCTGGGAGATGACCGAACTGGTGTAGAGGAATCCGATATCGGAGGTTTCGTGGGCCAGCGCCGGCACCAGCGCGGTGCAATCACCGATCGGGACGTTAACCGCCTGCTCGAAGACGATGTCGCGAGATTGGTTGAATTCGCCCTGGATTCCCAGGACATCGGTGAAAAAGAAGGCGTCGATCTTGGCCTGCTCGGCCTTCTTGGCCAGCTCCACCCAGAGATCGAATTTCTTGTATTCCCGATTGCGCGCCTGCGGATGCCGCCAGATCCCGTGGAAGTTGTGGCCGACGGAGTCCATCACCAACAAGGTGAAGATCATGCGTTTCGTCATACGGTGACCTTCTGTCTCGTGTTAGGCGATCTCGACTGTACGACTGTATAGCAAAGAAGTGCAAGCATGGTCAAGACGGGAATTTTCCTTGAGATCGCTTGCGTGGCAGATCTTCACACCACTGATGGGGGCTTGATAGTCCATCGCCTGTGCTGCAGGCCTAACCGCCCGTGATTCGTTGTTCCCGGTAGAAACGGGCTGCCTTGCGCACGGACTCTTCGACGGGCTTCGGACTCCAACCCAGTTCGCGTTCTGCCTTGCTGTGATCCAGCGGTGACATGACATCGGCCATGCGGATTCCGACGGTGGCGAACTTCAGGTCTTTACGCACGAGTCGCGCCGCGAAGTCGTTGACGCGGGCTGCGGCGTACACGGCCTTCATCGGGATTCCGATGGTCGGCGGCCTTGCGCCGACGGCTTCGGCGGCGACTTGATGGAGCTCGCGCTGGCTCACCATTCGGTCGGAGATGATGTACCGCTCTCCGATTCGGCCTTTGTCACCAGCCAGCACCATCGCGTGTGCGGCATCTTCGATACCGACGATCTCCATCGAGTTCTTGAAGTAGAAGGGCCATCTGCCGGCCGCGACGAGTGCCAACAGTCCGCCGTGCGGCGTCGGTTGCCAATCCCTGGGACCGTAGGTGGTGGAAATGCACAACGCCACCGCCGGTAAGCCTTTGTCGCGGGCATATTGCAGGACGAGGTTTTCCGCCGCGACGCGCGACTCGACGTAGGGCCCGCCACCGTGCCAGTCAAAGGGATCTGCCTCGGTGACCGGGGACCCATCGCCGATCGCAAGTGTGGCGATGGTGCTGGTGAACACAAAACGCTTGAGGTTGGCCTCGCATGCCGCGTCGAGGACGTGGCGCAGACCCTCGACGTTGGTGCGGAACAATGGTGAGGGGTCACGAAGCCAGGCCCTGGCATCCACCACACAGTAGTAGACGACATCGCAGTCGACCATCGCCGTCTGTAGTGCTTGGTCATCGAAGACGTCCCCGTAGACGCGTTCGACGTCGAGGTCGTCGATGCCGCGGGTGGAACTCGTTTTTCGGAGCATCACGCGGACATCGTCGCCACGCTCGACCAGCTGCCGGGTGACGTGGGAGCCCAGAAACCCGCTGGCGCCGATGACCAGCTTCTTCGACGTCAACTTTTCCCCGCTCACTTCTCGCCCGAGGAGGCAGGATCGGGCAGGGGGTTGACGAAGAACGTGCTTTCCTCTCGGAGTTCCTTGCTGCGCCACCCCTCAGGGGTTCGGACAAGGACATGGTGGTAGTAGCCGCCGCAACAACTCAGGCCGGGGTTGCCGGGCAGCTGCATGGGGTTGAGGAACATGGCCCGCACATGTGCAGTGTCACCGCGGATTTCGCTTTCGATGTTGGTGATGTAGTGCTGTTTCATCGGTAGTAGGGCAAGCGAAACACTCAGCCATTGGGCCACGTCGTCTCGGGTACCCGCGATCCCGCCGGACGCAACGTAGTCGACCGTGGCGTCTTCGGTGAACAATGAGCGCCACAACTCCCAGTCTTCGGTGTCGACCGCCCGGGCATATCGTGCAAGCAGTGCGGCGATGTCAAGCTGATCTTGGACATGCTGAATATCCATGAGGTTCCTTCACTGCAGTAGGGATGGATGGACCAGCACGTTGGATCTGCTGGCCGAGAGTGGGTGCGAACAGTGCGCGCGTCAGCGCGATCGGGCGCGGTGCTTCTTCGATGCTGCGGCGCCGCGGAAGAAACGTCCTTCGATGAGCAGCTTCAATGCTTGAACGGTGGCGTGATATTCGGCGGTTGGCGCCAGGGCTGCATGGTCGTTGAGGCCCCGGATTATCGTGTAGATGGCGTTCGAGGCGCTCTGCACATCGAGCTCTGGTGCCAGCGTGCCGTCCACTTGCGCTTCTTCGATGATCTTGACGATCAGGCTGTGCAGGGTGACTGTCATCGACATCGCGTCGCTGTTGAGCAGCTCGATATGTGATTTGCGTTCCGTACGCAAAGCTCGGTCGAACGCAGCGACGTACGGATAATCGCTCATCACCGCGTCGCATTCGTCGAGCACTGCCATCAACTTCTGCAGTGCAGTGCCGCCGCGGCCAGAGGCTCGCACCAACCGTGGAACAGTCAGTTCGGCGAATTCGGCGACTGTCACCTTCATGAGTTCGGACTTGTTCGGAAAGTAGTGGTAGAGACTGCCACTCGTCATCTGTGCGACACGTGCGATCTCGCGGATCGTGGCCTGCGAGTAGCCGACCTCTGCCACGCAGCGCATGGTGGCCTCGATGATGCGCTGCCGTGTTTCCTCGCCGCTGGAGCCGACCGGCCTGCCCAGAAGCGCTGGGGTGGTGGACACGGTTCCCCCTAGGTCGGCGAGCTTTCTCAGTACATTTTGTCATGCGGTCGGGGCGCGGGCGAGCTAGCTGGCCGGGTTCGCCACTGGGCGTTCGCTGGCGGACATCGCCGCATGCTCGCCCGCACGTTTGCCGGAGAACACGCAGTCCGCCAGCGCCAGGCCGCTGACATAGCTGTTGGAACAGATCCCCACCGCGGTACGCCCCGCGGCGTACAGCCCCGGGATCGTGTCACCGCTGGCGTTCAAGACCAGACCGCTTACTCCATCGACCTTCAGTCCGCCGAGCGTGAGCCCCGGCACCGGGTAGGTGAGGGACGGGCGGATAGAGATATCGATGCCGTAGAACGGCGCCTGCACGATGGGTGCGCATAGCTCCGACGCCTTGTGGGCGGGATCCTCGGTACCTGAGGCGATGGCGTCGTTGTAGGCCTTGACGGTGGCCGCCAGTCCCGACGCGGAGATCCCGAGTTTGCCGGCGAGCTCGGCGAGGGTGGCCGCCTTGCGGTGACCCGTGGTGAACAGCGCGGCGATCTGCAGTCTCAGAATCGACTCGGCCTGGTCCAGCGCTTGAGCCCGTGCCCGGTTCCAAATATCCGAATCCACGATCAGAAAGCCTTTGCCGCCGAACTTGTGGATCATGACATCGAAATGTGTTGCCCCATAGAGATCCTCGTTGGCTATCCGGTCTCCGTTGACTCCGACGGTGATCCCCTCGATCAGGGCGGACGGTGGAGTCAATAGGCGCCAGCCGGTGACACGGTCGAGTTCGCCCGTGGCGCCGCCCGCGGAGACTCCCAGCTCGATGCCCGCACCGTCGTCCGCCCGCGTGCCGAGCGGGCGGATCTGTTGGAACGCAGGTGCATAACGCCGAAGCATGTCCGGGTTGAACGCGAATCCACCGGCCGCGAGAATGACACTCGTCGCGGTGAAGGTCCGCGGTTGCGCGTGTCGTCGCCACATCTTGTCGGCCAGACCGGTGATGGGGTGGCCGATCGGCGGCATCCAATTGGTGAGTTTCGCCCCGACTGCCGTCGTGCGCCCATACAGCGCCTGCTCAAGGCGGTCGCCATCAGGCCATGTCCGACAACGGATTCCGCGCACTCGTCCGTCAACGATCACCAGCTCGTCCACCAGGGTTCGCGGCAGGAACGTAACACCGAGGCGCAGCGCGGAATCGCGGAGACAGCGCCACAGATCCCGTCCCGATTTCGTCCCGGTGGCGATCTGCCGATGACCACGCGGGGCGGGCCTGGCGTGCAACTTGTACGGGTACGCCTTCTCGTTTCCCGAGAAGTACAGGTAGTGCTTGGTCGGATAGGACGTCTTGTACGGGCACAGCGAGGCTTCGAACTTGGCTCCATGCGCCTCGAGCCAGGCAAGCTGGTTGGCGCTGTGCTCGCAGAATCGCCGCAGCGTCGCATCATCGACGACGCCCTGTACCTCTTGCCGCAGATAGTCGAACATGTTGTCGGCGTCGTCGTCATAGCCGGCCGCCACCTGATACGGCGTTCCACCACCGGCGTAGACGACGCCGCCGGACACCGCCGACGCGCCGCCACCGAGCGCCCGGTCGACGACGAGCACTCGAGCGCCGTGCTCGGCTGCTGCGATAGCGGCGCACGCTCCGGCGGCCCCGAAGCCAACGACGATGACGTCGAAGTCCGAATCAGTCGTTGCCGTTGGCATTTCCGGCCTCCTCGCAGGTGGTGGGGGAGCGCCTTCTGACACCGGGCTTGCGGACCGTGACGTCTCCGGCGACGGTGACCTGGCAGGCCAGTCTCACCCGGCGTGGATTGGCCCGGCGGACTCGGCGGTTGAGATCGCCGAGCAGCGCGACCTCGGCCGCGGTCCGTTCGGAGAGTAGATGCAGGCCTTCGAGTACCTCACACTGACACGCGGTGCAGGTGCCCATCGCGTAGCACAGGGTCGGCCAGTGATACCCGGCGCGCCACGCGGCCTGGATCAGGGTCTCGCCCGGGCGGACGTCGATATCCACGCCGGCCGGCTCCACCCGCAACGTCGCTGTCCGGTCGAAGCGCGGTTCAGTAGGTGGCAATGTAGCGGTCGATCTCGCTGTGCAGGGAGAAGATCATCGGCTCGTACGTCGGCGACATGGTGGCGTGCTTGATGGCACCAGAACGGTAGCCGGCCTGCTGGCGACCGACGTTCTCGTGGTCCTGACGAAGTACGAACGGCCAGTCCTCCACTGCCAGTGGACCCTCCGGGCGGGGTGCGGCATGGTGCATATCAGCTTGGCGGGGAATCTGCATGGCCAGCGCCTCGAAGATCGATGAGTTCGGGTCGTGGCCGTTCGGGCGCACCCGGTAGAACAAAAGGTTGCCCGGCATGCCAAGGAATGCCAGGTTCGGGAAGACGAAGCCGTACCCTGAGGCGTTGGGATCAATTGTGGGCAAGGGGATGTCGGATTCTGCGGCGTATTCGTAGAGCTCCTGGTAGAACCGCCCCAGCACCTCGTCGTCGGGCAGGTCGCGAACCCTGTCGGCAATGTACTCGTCGCGTGCCGTGGCGAATCCGTCCGTGCCCTCGAACAGCACCCGATTCTGGTCGATGATGTAGCGGGACACGCTCATGCCTCGAACCGGCGATGCAGGCATGGAGAAGCTGCTCGGGTCGGCGGGATCGAACGGGGCTGTGCTGTCGACGTGTCCCATTCCGTGGTGGTAGTACTTGATACCGTCGACGTCGTAGTCATCGCCGGTGACGCCAAGCGTCAACTCGGGGTGCGTCTGCATGACGTGGTAGGACTCGAGGAATGCCTCGAGGGCGATCTTCCAATTAGCGGGCACGATCGTGTACTTCCACCACCGCAACCGCATGCGGTCCATGGCCATTGGTGCCAGGTGATTGTCATATGTACCGAAGAAATCCTCGAGCGAGGGCGCGTCACTGTCGAAGTTGATCCAGATGAACCCGTACTTGACCGCTGACCGGACCTCACTCAGATTGATCTTGTCGGCGTCAATCGAACCCGGAACGAAGCCCCGCCGGGCGTAGATGTAGGACTCTGAGCCGTCAGTGTTCCATCGCCAACCGTGGAACGGGCAGACGATCTGGTCACCGCCGAACGTTCCGCAGGTTGTGTTCTCGACGAGTTGGGTGGCGCGGTGCGGGCAGACGTTGTTGAACACCTTGATGCTGTTGTCGGACTGGCGGACGGCGACCACAGTCCGGTCGACAATGCTGTACTCGATGTAGTCCCCGGGTTCCGGGATCTCCTCCTCGCGGCCGATCCACTGCCAGGTGTGCAGCCACATCTTGGTGTTCTCGAGTTCGGCGAACTCCTGGTCGTAGTAGCGCTCGACCGGGATGTGCACACCGTCAGCAAGGCGGAAAGGGACCTGCGAGGTGTCGGTATCATCCCGAGGTACGTAGGGTGTGGCCGACTCGGCGGGCAGTGCGACGATGGTTTCCGTTGCCTCATCGGGTGTGAGTTGTGTTGTCATCAAAGGCCTTTCGTAACCAAGCTGCAAAGGAATGAAGTCATTCGATGGTGGCGACCAGCGTGCCGACCGGGTAGTCCGTATCGATCTCGCCGATGATGGTGATCCGGCCCGCCGCAGGGCTTTCGATCTCGGTTTCGGTCTTGTCGGTGGCCAGCTCGTAGATCGGCTGACCCGCCTCGACGAGGTCACCGTCTTCGCAGAGCCAGTCGGTGATCTGGCCCTCCTCGACGGCGACACCGAGCTTGGGGATACGGACTTCAGTTGCCATATTTTGAGTGGTCTCCGGTTCAGCCGAGCAGGGCGCGGACGGCGGGTTCGATGCGACTAGTCGGCAAGAAAGCCTGTTCGAGCGAGGATGCATAGGGGACAGGGGTATTGGCGCCGCCGACTCGGCCGACGGGACCTGCCAGATCACCGAACAGTTCACTGTGGATTTGGGCGGACAGTTCGGCACCGAAGCCGCCTCGTGTAACCGCTTCATGAACGACAACTGCGCGGCGGGTCTTGGCGACCGAGGTGAAGATGGTGTCGGTATCCAGCGGCTGCAGCGTACGCAGGTCGATGACCTCGAGTGAAATCCCCTCGCCGGCAAGCCGTTCAGCCAGCGCGAGGCAGTCGAGTACTTGCTTGCCGTAGGTGATGAGAGTCAGATCGCTGCCGTCGCGTGCCACCCGCGCCGAGCCAAGGGGCACGCGGTAGTCGCCGTCGGGAACTTCGTCGCGAACGGTGAAGTACAGGCTGCTCATCTCGATGAACACGCACGGGTCGTCATCGAAGATGCTGGAGAGCAGCAGCCCTTTGGCATCGGCGGCGGTCGACGGCACCACGACCTTGAGTCCGGGTACGTGGACCAGCTGGTTCTCCAGCATGTCGGAGTGCTGGGCGCCGAATCCGGCTCCGGCGCCAGTCGTTGTGCGAACCGTCAACGGCACGGGGGTGATGCCACCGGACATATACCGCAGTTTGGCGGCATGGTTGAACAACTGGTCGGCCGCCACCGAGATGAAGTTCATCAGCATGATCTCTGCGACTGGGCGCATGCCGGCAATCGCGGCGCCGACAGCGGCACCCATGATGGCCTGCTCGCTGATCGGGGTGCACCGGACCCGCTCAGGCCCGTATTTGGTGGACAGTCCCTTGTGGATGCCGAAGCCGCCGCCTTTGGGGTCCTGGATGTCTTCACCGAGTTCGAAGACATCGGGATCGGATTCGAGCGCGACGTCGAGGGCGTCGTGAATGGCCTCCAGCATGGACTTCGCTTGGGTTGCGGTCGCGGTGCTCATCGGGCGATCTCCTGCGAGTAGACATCGGTGGTCAGTTCGGACACGTCGGGTAGCGGCTGTTCGAATGCCCATTCCGCGGCGTCGTCGACTTCTGCCTGAGCGGCGCGGTCGATCTCGTCGAGATCTGTTGCTGCAACGCCGAATTCCTCTATCAACCGCTGGCGGTAGCGCGGTATCGGGTCGGCGGCAATCGCTGCGGCTAACTCGTCGGCCGGGATGTACTCACCCGGATCGCCGAAGTAGTGGCCGCAGAACCGGAAGGTGACGGCCTCGAGAAGGGTGGGGCCGTCGCCACGGCGGGCCCGGTCGATCGCCTGGCCGGCTGCTTCGTAGAGTGCCAACGGATCGTTGCCGTCGACGGTCACGCCGGGCATTGAGTAGCTCGCCGCCCGATCGGCGATGTGCTCCACCGTGGTGCCGCCGGCAAGGGACGTGTACTCAGCCCACTTGTTGTTCTGGCACACGAAGATCACCGGCAACTTCCACAGCGACGCGAGGTTCAGGCTCTCGTGAAAGGCGCCGATATTGCTGGCTCCGTCACCGAAGTTCACAACGGCGACCTGGTCGGTGTGGTGCATCTGGGCGGCCAGCGCAAGACCATTTGCGATCGGGAGCCCGGAGCCGACGACACCTGTGGTGACCATCAGCCCGTGCTTGGGGGACGTGACATGCATCGGTCCGCCCTTGCCCTGGCACGTTCCCGCTGCGCGACCGAGGTACTCCGCCCACAAGTCCCGGAGCGGCACCCCTTTGGCGATCTGATCGTGCAGGCCTCGGTAGGTTGTCACGACATAATCGGTGGGCCGTAAGTGCGCAGCCACTGAGGCGGCAGCGAACTCCTGGCCCCTGGGCGAGTAGTACATGCCGGCGAACTTCCCGCTCATCATCGAGGCGCGGTAGGTCTCGTCGAACGCCTGGATGCGCGCGGCTGTGCGGTAGAGCGCTACCCGCGTGGCGAGGTCGATGCTCAGTTCGCTGGTTGTCATAGACGGCAGTGCCTCCTATCCACGCGCATGGAATCGCCGCGGGGGGTTGAATTAATCAATCGGATTGATTAGATACACTATGACCGGCGTCACGGTGATGTCAATCCTCGAACGCCGAACACAAGCAGCGCGGATGTGCGCGGGAAGGTGTGGTGGCTCGATGCGCGAGATACCGGTGGAGTTGAGGCAGCGTTACCGCGAACACGGTTGGTGGACCGATGACACCCTCGGTGAACTTCTGTCCCGAGGCCTGGAGCAACACTCCCGCAGTGCCTTTCGTGTGCACTCCGACACCCGTCCCTGGCAGGGAACATTCGGTGAAGTCGAGCACACCGCCCGGCGCCTTGCCGCCGGGCTACACCGGCGCGGGATCGGCCCCGGCGACGTTGTGGTGTTCCAGTTGCCCAACTGGATGGAGGCGGCCGCGACTGACAGCGTCCGCGCACATTTCGATCGCAGCGGCGTCGCCCGGCAGAAGTGGCCGGAACTGGTGCTGGTGGTCGAAGACTACCCACGCACAGCAAGCGGGAAGGTGCAAAAACACCGGGTGCGCCACCACGTGAGGACCCAGGCGCAAATCAACTCTGAACTCAAGGAGGTCCGATGAGCAAATCTCTGGAGGAGCGTCTGAGCCTGATCGAGGACCGTGACGCCATCGCCGCGCTGCAGGCGCGCTATGTGAACCTCAATGACGGTGGGTGGGGCGAGCAGTCAACGCACCGTGATCCCCACGCGGTGGCTGATCTGTTCACCGACGACGGAGTTTGGGACGGACCATTGGGGGCCTTCCGCGCCGTCGGACGGTCGGCCATCGCGGAGCTCTTCACCCAATTCCAAGCCATCCCGTTCATCGTCCACAACGTCATGAACCCACTGATCGAGGTGGACGGCGATCAAGCACGTGCAGAGTGGCACGCCATCGTGGCCACGACGCTTCCTGGCGGCCAGGCGTTTTGGACTATGGGCAGATATCACAACGAGTACCGCAGGGACGTCGGGGGTTGGCGATACACCTCAATGGCCTTCGAAGCCGCCGCGATCACCAGTTACGAAAAAGGCTGGGGTGCTGAGCAATTTCTCGGTGCACAAGCCAGTGTCGCCGAGACAGTGAAGTGACCACTCGAGAAAGGTAGATCAGTGTCCGAAAGACCGAAAACCGTTGACCATGAGGTAGATCGAACTGAGACGACGGCTGGCATCAACATTTACACAGGTGCTTCGCTCGGCGATGTCAGTGAAATGATGAGTCCTCCTGATCTGCCTGCGGGAATGCCGCTCGACTTCGATGCCTCCGCGATGATCAGTGGCACAGTCGTGGATATCGTCTTCCGTGAGAGCCGACCAGACGGCTTCAGCCTCACCAATGTTCGGTTGGCGCCTGACTACATCCTGCCTGCACACCACCACAACGTCGACTGCTTGTATTACGTCCAGTCGGGTTGGATCGTCCTAGGGCGTCGGCGCATCGATCCCGGGGGTGGGTTCCTGGTCTTAGCGGAGCGGCCCTACGGATATCGGGCGGGCCCAGAGGGGGCAACGGTTCTCGAGTTCCGCAAATCGACCAGCTTCAACATGGTCGTCACCGAGACGAGTCCCGCGAAGTGGCAGGAGATCGTACAAGTGGCCAGCGAGCACGATGGTTGGCCGGGCTTTGTCGAGTCCGTCGCTCTACCCAAGCGATAGCGCGACCGACTCTGAGGGTCTTGCTGCCAAGGCTTCCTCGCACATGTCGGGGGCGGCGGCGATCTATCTTGTGCCGAGTCCGAGGTTGCCGCGCTCTGGCCGAGACCTAACAGGCGAGGCATCCGTTCGGGACGTTGTACGGCCTGCTCGAACACGATGTAGTCGGACGTTGAACTCACACTGGATTCTCGGCACATCGGTAACGAAAACGCGTCGTTCTTGGCGTGCCGCCGGCCTTCCTTCACCGGTCGCCCACATCGTCGGTATCGAGGTCCTCGCTGTAGAACGGCAACTCGCCGAGCCGGTCGAACAGTGTCAGTCGTCACTCCGTCGGGAGCCACCTCGACGGCGAGTTCGGCCAGTGGGTGTGTTCCTCTCTTGTTCTCACATGACCGCGTAGCCGGCGTCGACCGGCATGGTCACTCCAGTGATGTAGCGGGCTTTGTCGCTCACGAGGAACGTGACGACGTTGGTGACGTCGATCGATTCGACGAATGGAACCGGCAGCAGGTTGCCCGCCATGGCACCCAGATCTTGCGGGTTGTTGGCGAACACTTCTGCCATGTGCTCGTTGAAGATCATCGGAGTGCCCACGCCGGTGGGGTGTACCGAGTTCACCCGGATGTTATGTGCGGCATAAGCGTTGGCTGCCGAGCGCATCAACCCGACGACTCCGTGCTTGGATGCCGCATAGGCGAAGGCGGCGGCGCTACCGTCGCCCCCGCGTCCCACCAGTCCCTGCATCGAACTCACCAGAATGATCGAGCCGCCCGATCCCTTGCGGATCATCGATGGGACGGTCGCGGCGATGGTGTGCCAGACCCCGTTCAGGTTGGTGTCGACGATGTCGCGGTAGAGCTGTTCGTCGTTCGGGTCGGGCTTGCCAATGGCCACCACGCCGGCGTTGGCGACCACCACGTCGATATCACCCAGCTGGTCGACACCGGTCGTGATGGCGGCCTGCAAGTCGGACAGCGACCGCACGTCGGCCACCGCCGTCACGACCCGGCGCCCGGCGGCCTTGACGAGTCCCGCGGTTTCGTCGAGATCTTCGCGGGTGGCCAGCGGGTAGGGGATCGAGGCGATGTCGGCGCACCGATCGATGGCGATGATGTCGTAGCCTTCGCGGGCCAGGGCTTCGGCGTGGCTTCTGCCCTGTCCACGTGCGGCACCGGTTATCACCGCGACGCCGTTGTTCACGGTTGTCACTCGAAGTAGCTCCAAGTCAGCCGATGATGGTGGGCATCGAGTCCCAGCCGCGCACTGTGGAAGTCCTTGAGCGGCGGGCGTTGTCGATGTCGACCTCCCACTTGGGGAATCGCTTCAGCACTTCCTCCAGGGCGACGCGGCCTTCCAGTCGTGCCAGCGGGGCACCGAGGCAGAAGTGGGCGCCGCGGCCGAACGTCAGGAGGCCGCCGGGCCGGCGGTGGACGTCGAAGCGATCGGGGTCGTCGAAGTGACGCTCGTCGCGATTGGCAGAAGCGAGCATGAGCAGCAGCGCGCTGCCCGCCGGGATGGTCTGGCCATGGAACTCCACGTCTTCGGCGACCCAGCGGGCAACATGCGGTCCCGGCGGCTCGTAGCGCAGAAGCTCCTCGATCGCGTTGGGCACCAGCGAAGGATTCTCGGCGAGATCCGCAAGTTGGTCCGGGTTTTCGCCGAGCACCTTGCCCATCCAGCCGAACAGCCGACCCGTGGTCTCGACGCCCGCTCCGGCCACGACCGCCAGGAAGATCAGCAGTTCCTCGGTGCTCAGGCGGCGCGTCGCACCGGTCTCGTCCTCGAACTCGACGTTGAGCAGTTCGGTGATCAGGTCGTCGGACGGGTTCTTGGTTCGCCAGGCGAGGTAGTCGCTGAACATGTTGCCGTCGAAGTAGTGGTCCTTCTTGACCGGCAGCGGCTTACCCGGTTCGTTGCGCAGGACGGCGTGTGCGTGGGCGCGGACGGACGGCTGGTCGGAATCGGGTATGCCGACCAGCATGCCGATGGTGCGCATCGGCAGCTCGGCGCCAAGATCCTGAACGAAATCGAACCGGTCGCTGCCGACGATCGGATCCAGGCACGCGATGCAGAACGTCCGGACCTTGTCCTCGATCTCCCGGATTCGCTTGGGGGTGAACGCCCGCGACACCAGTGCCCGGTGGATGGTATGCAGCGGCGGATCCTCGTTGATGAACACTCCCGGCGGCATCACGGGATCGGCCTTCACCACTTCGAGGATGTCGCCCTTGGCCGAGCTGAGCTTGTTGGGCTCGCGCAACGCCGCGTCGATGTCGGCGTAACGGCTCAACCCCCAGAAGTCATGACGTTCGTTGTAGTACACCGGCGACTCGTCGCGGAGTCGCTTGAACGTCGGGTAGGGATCGAGGTCGATCTCGACGTCCCAGGGGTCGTAGTACAGCTCGCTCACGTACCCTCCATTCTCGCCAGCCTGTACGAGCATATAGCACGTGCTGTACAACCGTATAGTGGTATGGCGAGTCGTGTTCTTCCCGCCTGCCAAGGGGCGGCGGGAATATGCTCGGGGTCTGCAGAAGTGAGGGGATCATGGCCGCATCACCGCGCCGCGTCGGCGCAGAGACGTCGAAGACCCGCGACGCTCTGCTGGATTGCGTCGAGAAGATGATGCTGGAGGAGGGGTACGCCAGCGTCAGCTACCGTGCCCTGGCGGCCAAGGCCGGTGTCACGGCAAGCCTGGTCCAGTACTACTTTCCCTCGCTTGACGACATCTTCCTGGCGGCGATCCACCGCTATTCCGAGCGCAATCTCGAGCACCTGCGCACCAAGCTGCAGAAGCGGGCAGACGACCCGTTGCACGCCATGTGGGAGTACAGCTGGGACGAGGCCACCGGCGCCCTGATCACCGAGTTCATGGCGCTGGGCAATCACCGCAAATCGATCCAGTCGGAGATCGCCGACGTGACTGAGCGGATGAGGAAGCTTCAGATCGAGGTGCTGAACGAGGCCTTCGGGGCGGACGCCCGCTTCGAGGGAGATTTGTCGCCCAGTGCGGTGGTTATGTTGATCACCGGCATCCCGAAGTTCCTCAGCCTGGAGGAGGGTGTCGGCGTCGAGACGGCGCACTCCGAAGTGGTCCGGGCCGTGGAACGTTACCTCGATGCGGTCGAACCGGGCGTGCGACGTAAGCGCAAGCCCGTCAAGACCGCATCACGAGGCCGCCGGTAGGGGTACGGGCGATGACGGGTGGCCGTGCCGGCACCCGCCGATCGGCGAAACGTCGTGCGATCCTGCGGGCAACTCAGACGGTCATGCTGCGCGAAGGTTATGCCGCGGTGACTTTCGAGCGGGTGGCCACCGTCGCGGGTGTGGCCAAGGGCCTTGTCTATTACTACTTTTCGACGCTCGACGAGCTCTTCGTCGCAGTCCTCCGCGACTCCATGGACCACTTCTTGGCGCAGATGAGTGTCGCGACCGCGTCTGGCGCATCACTGCGGACGGCTTGGGCGTATGCCGGTGACCGGACTGGTACGGCGTTGACGGTCGAATTCCTGGCCCTGGCCAACCATCGCAGTGAGGTGCGCGCCGCCATCGGCGAATGCGCCGAGCGGGCACGCCGCATGCTGACCCAGGTGGTTGGAGCCAACCTGGCGGACAGCCGGATGTTGGCCGTGGCTTCGGACTCGGCTGCGGCGTTCATGCTGACCTGCATTCCGCGCCTGATTGCGATGGAGGAGCTGGTCGGCGCCGACCTCGGTCATTCGGATGCGATGGTTGCGGGTCGGAAACTCCTCGAGCTCGCAGAAGGTCCACAGAAACTGCGGGGGTGATCAACCCCACAACGCTGTGCTATACAGTTGCATAGCAGCTGACGCGCCGTCGGCGCGGACCCGGGTGTGAGGGGATGAACCGAGTGAGTCGGGTAGCGGTGGTGACCGGAGGCGGATCGGGCCTGGGTGAGTCGATTGCTGTCCAGCTGGGCCGTGACGGACACCGGGTCGCAGTGCTGGACATCAACGGCGAGGGTGCCGAGAAGGTGGCCGCCGAGATCCGCGCGGATGGTGGACAGGCCTTGGCGGTTCAGGTCGATGTCGCCGAACCTGATTCTGTCGCAGCCGCTTTCGATACCGTGCGCACTGCCTTCGGTCCAGTCGGAATCTTGGTCACCAGTGCGGCGCTGGGCGGCTTCACCCGTTTCGACCGGATCACGTTGGAAGAATGGAACCGGTACCTGGCAGTCAATCTCACCGGAACCTTCCTGTGCATGCAGAACGCCCTGGCGGACATGGTCGGCGCGGAGTGGGGCCGAATCGTCACGATCTCCTCGGCGGCCGGCCAGAACGGAGCCTCGCGGCAAGGGCACTATTCGGCCACCAAGGGCGGCGTCATCGCGCTCACGAAGTCGGTGGCCCTGGACTACGCGGCCAAGGGCATCACGGTGAATACCGTGCCGCCTTTCGTCGTTGACACCCCGATGCTGCGCGAACAGCAGCGCGACGAACAAGCTTCCGCCGGCTGAGTTTCTCACGAAGGCAATTCCGGCGGGCCGGCTCGGCACCGGCGAGGACATCGCCGCGTTGTGCGGATTCCTGTGCTCAGATGCCGCGAGCTACATCACCGGACAGGTGATCGGCGTCAACGGCGGCGCGGTCATCTGACGACTGCGACGGAGGAACAGATCAGAGTCCGCGTTGACACCAGCCTGTGCCAGGCACGACGAGACGAGAAGGGAAACGCATGGGTAAGTTAGACGGCAAAGTCGCCATCATCACGGGCGCGGCGAGCGGCCTGGGCAAGTACGAGGCGATCCGGCTCGCCGCGGAAGGTGCCGACGTCGCCATATGTGATATCAAGGCGAAGCACCTGCAGGAGACCAAGCAGCTCTGCGAGGAGCAGGGCGCACGTGTCGTCGCAGTACACTGCGATGTCACGTCGTACGACAGCTTGAAGGCATTCGTGGATCAGGCCGTGGACCAGCTCGGCACGATTGACGTCCTGGTGAACAATGTGCACCGGACGACGCTCAAACCCTTCCTCGACCTGGATATCAAGGATTTCCAGACAGAGCTGGAGATCTCGGTGTTCTCCGCCTGGCACATGATGAAACTGTGCTTCCCGCATATGCGGGACAAGCCGGGCGCTGGCGCGTCGATCATCAACTTCGGCTCACGGTGGGGACAGGAGAGCCCCAAGCTCACTGCGACTTACTCGGCCGTCAAGGAAGCTGTCCGTTCACTGTCGCGCACGGTGGCGCGTGAGTGGGGCGAGTACAACATCCGTGTGAATGCCATTTGCCCGGGCGGATTCACCGACAATGCCGCCGCGTACATGGGCACTCAGATTCCGGAGATGCAGGAGTACGCAATGGCAGCCTTCAAGGACAACGTCTTCGGCCGTCCCGGTGATCCCTACGAGGACGTTGCCCCGATCGTCGCGTTCCTTGCCTCTGACGACAGCCACTGGCTCTCCGGTCAGACGATCAACGCCGACGGAGGAGGTTGGATCACTGCGTGACCGAAACTGGACCCTGCCTATGACGCTTCGAAAGCAGCTCGGTTCGTCCTTTGCCGGCATGTCGCACTCGAGGGAGCGCCGCGGGGCATCCGGTCCAATCATGTGATGCCGGTGCGGGATTGCATGGACGCCTCATTCGCTGAGCTGACGTCCGGCTCGACGACCTTGGACCACTAACTGCGCTTGGGTCGAGTGCCCCTTGCCGTAGACGATGTCGGCGTGTTCGGGATCCCAGCGGTTGCGGAACACCACATCGGCGATCGGACGGCGGCGAACCGGTCCGTGGTGTCCGCGCGGCCAGCCGATGACGATGTGTCCGGCCAGGAACCACTCGTCGGGAATGCCAACCGATTCGCGCAGTACCGGCTCGCCGTTGTAGGAAGCCCAACTCGTGAAGCAAGCGCCGAGGCCTTGGGCGCGTGCGGCCAGGTAGAAGTTCTCCATCGCAGGATAGATCGATCCGGCTTGCAGGTATTCGGAGGCGAACTCGTTCTTGTAGGCGGTGAACAACACCGAGGTGAGTTCGCCTGCGCGATCGTGCAACTCGTAGGTGGCGCGATTGTTCCGCGCGGCGCGGCTGTGGTCGTCGTCGGCGGGCCGGCTCATGCCGTAGATCGATTCGATTGTGCGCAGTGCCAATTGGGCTGCCTTCGCCACCGCCGCCCGCTGTTCGGGCGCGTCGAGGACGATGAAGCGCCACAGCTGTGCGTTGGCCCCGTTGGGTGCCCAGGTGGCTGCCTCGAGGCAGCGGTCGAGCGTCTTGTCGTCGACCGGCTCGTCGGTGAACCGACGGATGGAGCGAGCAGTGGAGAGCACTTCCCAGACGTCGTTGGTCGGTTGTGACATGCCAATGGTCTACTCGACGCGCGCGCAGATGTCGAGTGCCATAAGCCCTCCCGAGCCCCTGGCGTGTGTTGTACAGTCGTATTGCAGTCGGTGGGCGACGGCAGGAGCAGAAGGTGGTGCTGTGAACGACAGGTTCTCGATGGAGGGACGGGTTGCCGTCATCACCGGCGGCGGAACCGGCATCGGCCGGGCATCGGCGCTCGTCCTTGCTGAGCGTGGCGCCGACATCGTTCTGGCGGGACGCCGGCTCGAGCCACTGGAATCCACGGCCGGTGAGATCGAGGCACTCGGCCGCCGCGCCCTCGCCGTGTCGACCGACGTGACCGATGCCGACCAGTGCCGCGCGCTCATCGACACCACAGTCGCCGAGTTCGGCCGCCTCGACGTGCTGATGAACAACGCGGGCGGCGGCGAAACCGAAGTCGCTGATGAAGTGGACCGACGACGAGTGGCGCCAGGTCCTGGACCTCAACCTGTCCAGCGCGTGGTATCTGTCGCGGGCCGCGGCCAAGCCAATGATCGAGCAGAAGAAGGGCGCGATCGTCAACATTTCCTCGGGCGCCGGCCTGTTGGCCATGCCGCAGGCGCCGATCTATGGCGCCGCCAAGGCCGGCCTGCAGAATCTGACCGGATCGATGGCCGCGGCGTGGACACGGAAGGGCGTGCGGGTCAACTGCATCGCCTGTGGCGCCGTCCGTACCCCTGGTCTCGAGGCCGACGCCAAGCGGCAGGGCTTCGACATCGACATGATCGGTCAGACCAATGCGTCGGGCCGGATCGCAGAACCGGACGAGATCGGCTACGGAGTTCTGTTCTTCGCATCCGATGCGTCGAGCTACTGCTCGGGTCAGACGCTCTACATGCACGGTGGCCCCGGCCCGGCAGGAGTCTGAGGCGCGAGCATGGGCACATCTGCGAACGTCAGCCATGTCGGTCTGCGGGTGCGAGATCTCGACCGATCGAAGCGCTTCTACGAAGCTCTCGGATTCACCGAGGTCAAGCGCCTCACTGTGCCGGACAAGATGGCGGCCGGTCTGCTCGGTCTGGAGGCCCCGATCGGGTTCGGCGCTGTCTACCTGCGCAACGACGGCTTTGTGTTGCAGCTGATCACCTTCTCCGGGTATCCCGCACCGGACGAGCCCGAGCGCACCATGGTCGGTGCCGGCCTGACCCACCTGTCGCTCCTCGTCGACGACATGGCGCAGGCCCAGGCCGCAGTGCAGGAGGCGGGCGGCACCATCGTGGCGGATCCGGGTGGCGGGTTCGCGTGCATGGTGCGCGACCCCGAGGGACAGCTACTCGAGCTGCTCCACTCCGGCGTGCGCCCGGTACCGCCCGTCTAGGTACGAAGCTCGTCGACCAGCTCGGCGCACTGGTCGAGGAAGGTCAGCGTCGCCGCGTGGTCGTGCGGGTCACGGCGCGCACCGCCGACCACGGCACGGTTGAAACCGAGATCCCGGTAGGCGCCCAGCGTCTCCAACGTCGGCTCGCGCCACACCATGATCGTCAGGTCCAGGGTCGCGGGGTCACGGCCGGCGTCCTCCGCGGTGCGCCGGAACTCGTTGAGCGCCTTGGGCAGATCCCGAAACGCGGCATCGCCGGGAAGCCAACCGTCGGCCCACCCCAGGCAGTCCCGGGTCGCCTTGGGTCCGGTGGTGGCGGCCAGCAGCGGGGGACGGGGCCGCTGCCGCGGTTTCGGATGTGACCACACGGGCTCGAAATCGTAGAACTCGCCGTGGTGCTCCGACTCGTCCTCGGTCCACAGCGCGTGGAGGGCAGCCACCATGTCGCCGAGTGCACGGTAGCGATCGGCCCACCGGATCGACTGTGACAGTTCGAATTCGGGGCGGAATCCGACCCCGACGCCTAGCAGCAACCGTCCGTCGCTGAACTGGTCGAGGGTGGCGACTTCCTTTGCGAAAGTGAACAACTCGCGCTCGAGGGGCAAGGCGACGGCGGTGCCGATGCGCAGCCGGGTGGTCGTCTGGGCCGCCGCCATGAGCGACAGGAACGGATCCCACATGCGCTTTTGCGCGCTGATCAGGCCACCGGGCATCTGACTGGCGGCGGCGACCGGCAGCTGAGGGTGCTCGCCGACCCACATGGACTCGAATCCGCGGGCCTCCAGTTCCCGGCCGAGTACGCCGGGGGCGAGGTCCCGCGGTGTGTTCAGCGAAACGTATCCGAGGTCCATCAAGACTCCTTCGGCAAGGCACGGTGCTGTACGATCGTACTGCACGTCCGGTCGGGCGTTGATAGGAGCACGATGCAGGTTCGCGGCGACAGCCAACTCTCCTACGACCCCTACAACGTCGAGATCGACATCGATCCGTATCCGACCTACAAGCGGCTACGCGATGAGGCACCCCTCTACTACAACGAGAAGTTCGACTTCTGGGCGTTGAGCCGGTTCGCCGACGTCGAGGCCGCCCTGCGGGACGTGGAGAACCTGAGTTCGGCCAAGGGCGACATCCTGGAAGTGGTCAAGGCGGAGCCGGTCATGCCGCTCGGGGTGTTCATCAACGAAGACCCGCCACTGCACACCGTGCACCGGTTGCTGGTCTCCCGTGCGTTCACGCCCCGAAAGATGAACGCCATCGAAGACCAGATCCGCTCGTTCTGCGCGGCCTGCCTGGACCCCCTCGTCGGCGGCGACCGCTTCGACTTCACCCTCGACCTCGGTGCCGAGATGCCGATGCGCGTCGTCGGGATCCTGGTCGGCATCCCGGACTCGTTGCAGCGCAGTGTGCGTGCCGTCGCGGGACGCCGGCTTCGCAACAAGCCGGGCGAGCCACTGCCGGTGAGCAAGAACAACTACTTCAACGGCAACATGTTTCGTGACTACGTCGAGTGGCGCAAACAGAACCCGTCCGACGACCTCGTCACCGAGCTGCTGCAGGTCGAGTTCGAGGATGTTTCCGGAACCGTGCGGCGCCTGAGCCCGGACGAACTGCTGGTCTTCCTGGGTGTCATCGCCAACGCCGGAACCGAGACGGTCGGCCGGCTCTTCGGTTGGCTCGGCAAGCTGCTCGGTGACCACCCGGATCAGCGGCGCGAGCTCGTCGCCGACCCCTCCCTGATCCCGGGAGCGGTCGAGGAGGTCATGCGCTTCGAACCTCCCGTGCAGAACATCGCCCGCTATGTCGCCAATGAGGTCGAGTACCAGGGGCAGACCATACCCGTCGGCAGTGCGCTGCTGCTCATGGCGGCGTCCGCGAATCGCGACGAACGCCGATTCGAGGATCCGGACACCTTCGACATCCACCGCAACGCCAATCATCTGTCCTTCGGCCGCGGAACACACTTCTGCCTGGGCGCATCGCTGGCCCGCCTGGAAGGCCGCGTCGCGCTCGAAGAGATCTTGAAGCGCTGGCCCGACTGGACGATCGACCTGGACAACGCCGTGCGGGCGCCGACCGCAACCGTGCGCGGCTGGGACTCCATGCCGGCCATCCTCGGCTAGCTACCCGGGCTTTCCCGCCCGCCGCGTCACCGGCACGTTGAGCCGGCTGTCAGGCCCGGGCACGTCGGGGAATTCCATTGGCCAGGCGGCCTTTCCGTGCTGGACCACCCAGCACGACCCGGTGCTGTCGATCGGTAATGCGGCCGCCATCAGGGCCGCGTCCGCGATCGCCTCGGGCTCCATCACCGGCACGCCAATGCTTTCGACCAGCGGCCGGCGGTCGCCCAGCACGCCGGTTTCGGTGATTCCGGGACAGATCGTGTGCACCGAGATCCCCTCGGGGGCAAGGTTGGGCGCGATGGCTCGCATGAAACCGACGACGGCATGTTTGCCCAACGAGTAGACCGGATCTGGATGCCAGGCCAGAATGCCCGCCAGTGAGGCCGTCGCCAGGATCACACCGCCGGCCTGCTCGGTACGGGCACGCATGGCGCGGACCGCCGCGACGACCCCGAAGACCACACCGTCGAGATTGACGCCGACCGAACGCCGGTAGTCGGCCAGATCGAGCGACCCGATGTCACCGGACCAATGAATCGTGATGCCGGCGTTGAGGAATGCCAGATCGACGCTGCCGAGCTCCCGGGCACACACGGCGAAGGCAGTGTCGACCTGTTCGGGATCGGACACGTCGCACTGCACCGCAATGCCGCCGAGCGCTTCGGCAACGGACGAGGCGGCATCACCGTCGATGTCGACCACGCACAGGCGCATGCCCTCGGCTGCGAGCCGTTGCGCGGTCGCGAGGCCGATGCCCGAAGCCCCGCCGGTCACGAGTGCGACGCGGCCCGCGAGGTTCATCGGCTTACCACCGGTCGACCGGCTCGCCGTCCAGCTTCAACGGCCGGCTGTACGACGGGTCGGTGCGGTCCCACTTGCCCTTGATGAAACCCTGCACCGCACCGGACTTCATGACTGAGGAGTCGCCGCTCATCATCCACTCCAGAGTGCATCGCCGCAGCGCGATCTTCCAGACACCGTCACGCCGCTCGAGGCGGTCGATGTAGCGCCCGCCCATCAGGGACACGATCTTGCCGCCCTTGGCGCGCATGGCACCGATGACGTAGCTCTCGGCGTGCGCCTCGTCGCCGTTGATCTCACAGGTGTGAGTGGTGATGTTGTGCAGATGGTCCTCGAACACCTGGGTGTGGGCGGCGTTGGCCCACTCGCCGTACTCGGGACCGAGTTTGACCACCGGACCGTGCTCGTCGACACCGTCCTCCCAGTAGACGCTGCCCATCAGCTCGGCGTCGTGCCGGTCGTGACCACGGGACTGGTTCATGACGCAGTCGAGGACCGCCGTGCGGTCTTCGAGGTACTGCACACGCTTTTGCAGCTGCTCCAGATCGATGGAGTCCGTCATTGAGGTTGTCCTTCCAGCGAAACGTCGATCCCGATGAGTTGTACATTTGTATAGCACATTCAAGGTGGCCGCGAGTGCGGCGTCACGAGCGGACAGGAAGGGCGCGCATGTCGGACAGCGGACCGGTTGCTTTGGTCACGGGGGGCAGTCGCGGTGCCGGAGCCGGGATTGCCCATGCGCTCGGCAGTCACGGCTGCACGGTGTACGTCACGGGCCGCACCGAGAACTCCGGTGAGGCCGCCCTGGCGGGCACGATTCACGAGACCGCCCAGCGCGTGACCGAAGCCGGCGGCACCGGAATCGCGGTGCGTGTCGATCATGGCGACGACGAGCAGGTAAAGGCGTTGTTCGAGCGGATCGGGCGCGAACAGGGTCGGCTGGACATCCTGGTCAACAACGCCGCCATCATCCGCGACGAGATGATGGGACGGACCAAGTTCTGGGAGGAGCCGCTCAACGTCGTCGACACCCTCAACGTCGGACTGCGCAGCAGCTACGTCGCCACCGTGTATGCGGCGCCGCTGATGCTCCCGCAGCGTAAGGGTCTCGTTGTCTTCACGTCGTCGTCGGGAGCCGTCCACTACGCGTTCGGCCCGGCCTACGGCGTTCCCAAGGCGGGCACCGACAAGATGGCCGCCGACATGGCACTGGACTTCCGGGAGTTCGGAATCGCGGCGGTCTCGATCTGGATGGGATCACTACTGACCGATCGCGTCCGCGCCATCATCGCGAGCAATCCCGAGAAGTTCGGCCGAATACTGGACACCGCGGAGACCCCGGAGCTGACCGGGCATGTGATCTGGGCGCTGTACAACGATCCGGAGCTCATGGAGCTCACCGGCCAGACGTTGATCGGAGCGGAACTGGCGGTGAAGTACGGGATCAAGGACGAGGGGGACCGCCAACCGCCGTCCTACCGCGAACTGTTCGACGTGCATCCGCACCAGCAGTACCCCCACGTCATGCGCTGATCGCGAGGAGTCCGGCGATGCGGATCGGATTGACCGGCGGTGGGTCCTCCGTCGACAAGATCGTGCAGCAGGCACAACAGGCGGAGGCCGACGGCTTCACCTCGCTGTGGTACGCCAGCTCCGTCGCCGGAGATCCGTTGGTCGCCATGGCGATCGCGGGCCGCGCCACCACGACCATCGAACTGGGCACCGCGGTACTGCAGACCTATCCCTGCCATCCGCTGCTGCAGGCGAATCGTGTTGCTGCGGCGGCCAATGCGATGGGTAGACGCGGCCTCGCCCTTGGTCTCGGACCGTCGCACGAACCAGTCGTGCGGGACGTGCTTGGGCTGTCGTACGACCATCCCGGCCGCAACACCGAGGAGTATCTGCGCATCGTCAGCGATCTGCTGAACGGCGTAGACGTCGACTTCGACGGGACGGACTGGACGACACACAGCACCGGCCGGATGGTGGTGCTCGGACCACCCCGTGTCACTGCTCTTGTCGGCCGCCTTGGCACCGCGGATGTTGCGTCTCGCGGGCCGGTTCGCCGACGGTGTCGTGTTGTGGATGGCCTCGGCGGCGGCCATCGGGTCACGCATTGCACCCGTGCTGCAGAGGTAGCGTCCCTTCAGGGCAGGCCGACCCCCCGCATTGTCGCGGGCCTTCCCGTGGTCGTCCACGACGACGTCGACGAAGCGAGGGCGGCGATCGCGGCGATGTCGACATCATTTGCTGGAATGGCTAACTATCAGAGGATCATTCGCGTCGGCGGTGGGACGGACTGCTGCGGATGTCGCGGTGATCGGCGACGAGTCGGCGGTGCGCCGACAGCTCAACGGCCTTATCGAAGCCGGCGCCACCGACGTGTGGGCACAACCTGTCGCAGTGGGCGGCGACCGCGCAGCGCGTTCGGTGTCGCTGCGACGGACGCGGGCAGTCTTGACTGAAATGGCGCGGGAAGGCTAGCGCCTCGCTCAGGCTAGGCAATCGACTCGTCGGCTTACTGCACCTTCGGCTTGATTTCCTCAATCACCCACTGGGCGTAGTCGAGGTATGCCTCAACGCTCGTGACCGGTGGGGTCGGTACGGAACTGAACGTGACACCGAGCTCCTCCAGCCGGCCGAGCCGGTCAACGATCTCCGATGCGCTCATCCCGGGCCGACCAACGTCAACGTCGATGGCCTCGTGCCGCTCGTTGATGCGCGGCGCGGCCATGCCGAGCATGACCTCGAACGGTTCACCCTTGAACGTCGGCTGTGACTTGATGAACTCGATGCAGGCCGGAATGTCTTCGGGTGGAGTGAGAAAGGGCCACCAACCGGAAGCGAACCGCGCGGCACGTTTGAGCGCTGCCTCGGCGTCGCCGCCAATCCAGATCGGGATGTGTGGCTTCTGTACTGGTTTCGGCTCGAATGCGACATCGTCGAACGACACATATTTGCCTTGAAAGCTGGGCGACTCGCTCGTCCAGAGCTCGATGATGGCGGCCAGGTATTCGTCGCTGATCCGCCCCCGCTCGTGGAAAGGCACTCCGAGCACCGCGAACTCTTTTTCTATCCAGCCCACCCCGAACGTCACTACCATGCGTCCGTTGCTCAACCAGTCCGCTGTCGCCAACGCCTTGGCCGTCACGACGGGGTGCTGCAGCGGCAGGACGCTCACGCAGGAGTTGACCCTGATGCGGTCGGTGGCGCCGGCGATGTATGCCTGCGCGGCCGTCGAGTGAAAATAGTGCGGTCCGGACAGTTCGACCTGGGCGTTGGGAATGACGAAGTGCTCAGGTACCGCGATCATGTCGTAGCCCATCGCATCCGCACGTTTGACCATCATGGTCTGTTGCGCCCCGGTGACGCTGGGCTCCCACGGCTGCATCATCGCCTTTATCCGCAATGTGTGGGGAAGGTTGAAAGCGAGTTTCACCCGTTCGCCTCCGGCCCGGAGAGTTTCTCGGCCTTTTCTGCAACGAACTTGCGCACCAACGTCTTTTGCACCTTTCCGCTTGGCGTGCGCGGAAAGTCGGTGACCTGGTGGAGTTCCTCGGGCCACTTCTGCTTGGTCAGGCCTATACGGGCGAGGTGTACCCGCAGCTCATCGATGGTGGGCATGATGCTGCCCGGCTTGATCCGCAGGACCGCCGCGGTGTGCTCGCCGAGCCGGACGTCGGGCGCGGACACCACCACCGCTTCCGCCACCGCAGGAATCCTGAGCAGCGCTTCCTCGACTTCCTGGGCGCTGATGTTCTCCCCGCCGCGGATGATGATGTCGCTCTTGCGGTCAGTGATTGTCAGGCATCCGTCGTCGTCAAGAACACCGACATCACCGGTGTGGTACCAGCCGTCATCGTCGAAGGCCTTGGCAGTTAACGCTTCATCGGTGTAGCCGAGGCATAGATCCGGCCCCCGGGAGAAGATTTCGCCGTCGGGCGCCAGCCTAATCTCCACACCTTCCAGCGGGCTGCCATCAGTCAGCTCTCGCTTCCTGGCGGGGTCGGTGGGGCTGGAGCCGGTGATCGACGGGTGTTCGGTGCTGCCGTAGGACCGGTACGCCGTGATGCCGAGACCACTGAGCCTCCGGGTCAACGCCGCCGGGACTGTTGACCCGCCCAGGCCTGCGTAGCGCATGAACTTCACATGCTCGGGTGTGAAATCGGGATGCTCCAGAAGGCTGGTAACAAAGTAGGGGGCACCGCCGGCAACTTTGAGTCCGCGGGTGCTCATCAGGTGTAGCACCTGCGCGGGATCCCACACATCCACGAGGTGAACCGGGAGTCCCTGTAGTACCGGAAGCAGAAACGCGCTGAGCATACCGATGAAATGCCCAACCGGAGCGCCGGTGATCTGCGGATGGCTATCGATCGGGTAGAGCGCTGCCAACTGCCGGGTCTCGAATCCGAGGGTCTGATGGCTGTGGATGACGCCTTTGGCATTGGTCGTGGTACCGGATGTGAACGCGATCAGTGCAGGCGCGGCAGGGTCCGTCTCGATAGTGCCGGGGAGCGCTTCTGCATCGAGCAGTTCCTCAAAATCCCTGCCGACGACGCCAACCACAGGAACGTCGACATAAAGGTCAGGCTGGTACTGCATGTGCCCGAAACTCTCGGCGGTGATCACAACTCGAGGCTTCGTGGTTGTCACGATGTACCGGATCTCTTTGGGGCCGTAGAAATGGACGACCGGCACGACGACAGCACCGAGAAAGGCTGACGCCCAGAACGTCGCGGCGGCCTCCATCCAGTTCGGCAGCTGAAAAACAATCACGTCACCGGGGCCCACTCCCCGTTTTCGCAGTCCCGCAGCCAGCCTGCGTGCGATGAGTTCAACGTCGGCGAAGGTGCCTGCCCACGGTCGAATAGTGGAATGCACTTCGAAATCGACGTCGCCGTTCGTGTGCAACCCGCGGGTCAGGAGATCGCCGATGGTGTCCCTTGTCCACCAACCATTCTCTTCGTACTGCCTGACCAGACCGGCCGGGATCTGACGCATTGGTGTGCTCGTTTGCTCTCCGGTACCCGGATGTCATTGATGGGCCGTTTGGCCGGGACGTCGCCGCCGGGTGGTTACGGTGCGTCCGAGCATCTGTTGCCAGAGATTGATCGCCATCGTGACAGGCCGACATGTGTTCTCGCCGACGGCCGGTCGCATGATCATCTCCTTGACGTGGATGCAGTGTGTCATGCACCACGCGAATTAATCAAGGCGATTGATTACAACACGGGTCCACCAACGTGTCCAGCGTCCGGCCTCAAGCCGCCGTCTCACTAACTGATTGAGAAACCGCCATCGATCGCCAGGACCTGATTGGTGACTGGTCGGGCCGCCTCGGAGGCGAAATACAAGACAGCTGCTCCGATCTCGCGTGGATCCTGGAAGCCGAACGGTGCCTGACGCATCGCCGGGCCCTCGATAGGCGGGCCGGCGGCTGCGGCGATGGCACCGGGCGTGACCACGGTTGCCGGCAAGATCGTGTTGACGGTGATGCCGTGTTCGGCAAGTTCGAACGCGCTGGCGTTACTCAGCGCAAGGAGGGCGCCTTTCGATGCGGCGTATGCGCCAAGGCCTTTGACGAAGCCACCTCGCAGCACGTTCGACGCAATGTTCACGATCCGGCCGCCCTTCCCAGCGGCCGCCATCGCCCGTCCCAACTCCCGGGTGGTGAAGAAAGGACCGCGCGCGTTCACCGCGTTGGCCCGTTCCCATTCAGAAGCGGAAGCCTCCAGGAGCATCTCGCGGTGCTGAAGGCCGGCATTGTTGACCAGTAGCCAGGGCACGCCGAAGTCGGCGACGACGCGGGCGCATGCGGCGATTACCGAGTCCTCCTCGGCGACGTCCAACTGGATCGCGGCCGCGTTCCAGCCGGACGCGGTCAGCTTGGCTGCCTGGTCCAGCGCGGCGGCGTGATCGCGTCCGGCGACGACCACTGTGGCCCCCGCCTCCGCCAGCACCTCCGTGATTCCGACGCCGATGCCTCTTGTGCAACCGGTGACCACGGCCACTCTGTCATGCAGTGTGAACATCGACTCTCCCTCCGTGTCGCCCGCGGGGAGTGCGGTGTGATCTGTTGCATTGACAGCCTCCACTGTGCCACGCATCATAAGAATTAATCGACATGATTGATTCGTAAAGGAAGTGGTGTGTCGAAGGCCCTCGGCGGCGGTTTGGCGCTGGTCGATATGTCCTCAGGTCTGCCCGATGAGCAGGACTTCATCGTGTCCGAGTGCCCGGACGTGCCGAAGTGGTCGGAAAACCTGCTGTTCACGCTGTATGACCCCGGCGCGGATGTGGCGATGTGGCTGCACCTGGGCACGGTCGCCGGAAAATGGACGATGTGGGAAGACCGGGTCCTGGTCATGCTGCCCGGTCACGACGGTGCCCTTTCGCTGAGGGCCTATCATCACACCGCACCTGAGCGGCGCCCCGCGGGCGCCGGGCTCGAGTTCCGACAGATCGAACCGTGGCGTCGCTGGCACGTGGCCTTCGACGGTTTCGGGCTGCACACGCCGGAGAGCGAGATGCTCGCGGGCGTCGGCCGCGACGGCCTCACCCAGCCCTTCTCGGCGGACCTCGACGTGGAACTCCTCACTCCCGCCTGGGACGCCGGCACCGCGGCGAGCCTGAGCTCCGGGGC
Source organism: uncultured Actinomycetota bacterium (assembly GCA_963786695.1). Taxonomy (GTDB): domain Bacteria; phylum Actinomycetota; class Actinomycetes; order Mycobacteriales; family Mycobacteriaceae; genus Mycobacterium. The sequence continues at coordinate 342,459 of CAWBAL010000057.1, read as the reverse complement.
CGGCGACATGGACAGCCAGGAATGGGCGAGCGAGCACTACGAACAACTCCTGCACGCGACCGGGACGGTCACGCTGCCGTCGGGCAATGACGTCGCCTTTTCTGGCTACGGCTGGCGCGACCATTCCCGTGGCCCCCGCGACCATTCGATGCTGCTGAACTGGGGTGGGCACGTCATCCTGGGCTGTCCGTACCCGAGCGGCAAGGGCTGGGGGCTGTCCGTCTACTACGCGGCGGACGGACGCATCACCCTGGAAGGCGGCTACGTCTTCGTCGACGGCCAGTTCGAGCACGCGCGCGTGCGTCGACGGCCCCGCGACTGGGGGAGCTGCGCTTCGAAGGCGAGGTCCTGCCCGTCGCGCTCGAATGGTCGGGCGGCGTGCTGGACCTCGAGTTGCACTGTGACCGCACCCTCTGGACCTCGATGCAGCGCGGCCTGGCGGTCGGCAAGGACCTCGAAGGGCTGGGCCTGATGTTCGTGCTCAACCACGGACGCTGCGACTGGGACGGCGAGACCGGTTACTTCTACAGCGAGCGATCGGATCGGCTCAACGATCTCGCCCCCGAGCCCCACCACGGCGAGGACTCATGACCGCGACCGAGCCATGCAGGCCGCAGGCGTGGGCGCAGCTCAAGGAGCACAGCCAGTCGCCCGACCAGGTACGTGCGGGTCTGGAGGGCTGGATGCAGGCCCGCCTGGAGGACACCCGGCTGACGATCGGACCGCTGAGCACGCCCGGTGGGACCGGTATCGCCAACGAGACACTGCTGTTCGACGTGCGCCGTTCGAGCGGTTCGGTGCAGGGGTATGTCGCGAGGATCGCGACTGGCCGATCCCCTGTACCTCGATTATGACCTGTCGATGCACTACCGGATGTACGAGGCGATGGCGAAAGTTCCCGCAGTGCCGACACCGGCGTTCTCGGCTACGAGCCCGACGCCGCCGTGGTCGGCTCGCCCTTCTTCGTGATGGAGAAGATCGACGGATCCATCCCGACGGACAACCCGCCGTGGTGGACTCAGGGCTTCGTCGTCGAGGCGGCGCCGGTCCAGCGACGGACGCTGTGGGAGACGCACCGTTCGGATGATGGCCGACTTGCACCGACTTGACCCTGAGCCGTTTCTGTTCCTTCGGACCGGTGCGACCGACGATGGCGTGGGCGACTGCCTCGACTACTGGATCCGGTCGCTCCGCTGGGCGAATCGCGACGAGCCGCTACCGCTGACGGGGATTGCCGAGGAGTGGCTGCTTGCCCACCGGCCGGCCGGCACCGCGCTGTCGTGGGGTGACAGCCGACTGCCCAACGTGATCTATCGCGACTACACGCCGGTGGCGCTGCTCGACTGGGATCTCGTGTCGCTCGCCGGTCCGCAGGCCGACCTCGCCTGGTGGATCCTCATGACCGCGCCGGACAGCCTGGCACTCGACGGCATCGGCACGCACGACGAGATCGTCGACCTCTGGGAGGACCTGACCGGTACGCCGGGCCGCCGACCTGCATTGGTACCTCGTGTTCGGCGCGTACCGGTTGGCCGCGATCCTCGCCAGAGCTCTTCTCGACGTTCGTCGCGCAGGGTCGCATGACCGCCGAAGTGGCCGCGACGCAACTCGGCGTCGGAAACCACGTCCAGCTGCTGGCCGGGCTACTCGACGCTGACACCTCCGCCGGGCGTCGTGCCGATGGTCCCCGACGTCCGGCTGGACCGCTGAACAATCTGCGATCCGGCGGACCACCGTTGCGGCGAGTCGTCAGTTTTAGCGACACCGCAGTGCCGACGCGTGGCCTCGTTCGCGATCACCACTCTGATGAGGGAACGACGCCATGAGGGTGTCGAGCCAACTGAGATAAAGGACGAACATTGACGATTCGCATTCCCGCTGAGCCGGCGCAGTTCGACGAGCACGTGTTGCAGCAGCTGATCCGGACGAAGCATCCTGACGCAACCGTGCTGCACGCCAGGGTCATCGATGCTGCGATGAAAAGCGAAGAAGGGCAACAAGTATCCTCAGCACGACGCATCGGTGTCGAGGTTGAATACGGTCCCGGAGTCCCGAGCGGCCTACCCGGCCGGCTGATCATCAAGATCGCCCGGCCTGACTTTGGTGATCTGCCGCTGTACAGCAATGAGGTCAACGCCTACCTCCGCCTCGGCGATGAACTTCCCGTCAATACCCCGCAGTGTGTGGGCGGCTACCACGACGGCGCCACCGGCACGTTCGGACTGGTCCTTGAAGACTTGCGCGGCGACGGCGTCCAGTTTGAATCTGTGCAAAGCCCAACGACGGTGACCGATATCGAGCTGTTGCTCGACCAGCTGGCCCGGCTTCATGCGGCGTACTGGCAGTCCCCTCGATTCGGCGACGGGCTGAGCTGGGTATTTCCGCACACCAGTGGCCCCATTCACGATATGTTCACCGATCCCAACTTGATACCTGCACTCGTCGAGTACGAGGTTGCGACACAACAGTTCAAGCGCGAGTTCGTCGAGTTCGTGGACGAAACGCCGGACTCATTGTTCGCGAAAGTGGCTGTAGCTCGGCAACATCAGGCATCGTTGGAGCAGACACTCCTGCACGGCGACTGCCATGTCGGCAACACCTACCGCAACGCCGATGGCAGCCGCGGGTTGCTCGACTGGCAGCTCCTTGCGCGCGGCTATTGCATGCACGACGTTACGTACATCGTTGTGACCGGGCTGAGCGTCGCAGATCGCCGAACGCACGAACGTCACCTCATCGAGTATTACCGTGATCGACTCGCCGAAGCCGGCGTCCCCAGGGTGCCATCGCTCCAGCAGCTGCTCGACGAATACCGTATCGCCGCCGCCTGGTGCTTCTACATCGGATGGCTGACGACACCGCTCGACAACTACGGGTGGGAAATCTCCGTTGCCAACCACATCAGGCTCGCAACGGCATACCGTGACTTGGAGACCAAGCAAGCCATCGACCGGCTACAGCGATGACGAGGCACTCTGCCTTCGGCTGCGAGGAGGAGTGAGCTCCGAACCAAGGCGCGTCGTTTGGGGTCGTTTGTCGCCGATAATGACGTTCTCATTATTCTTTATTTGCAAGTTCGCTCTCGTGCTCATTCCCGGTATTGGGTCTAACCCCCGTTCGTTCGAGCCCGGGTGCGCGTTGGTGCCGCAGGATGGGTCTGCGTCAAGAGGGACGAGTGCTATCAGGGCAATCGTGTGGCCGGCGTTTACTGGCCGGAACGGACGAAATGCGCTTTGCAGTCCGGTACGTTTGGCCGGTGCCAGGCCGAACGATTGTCATCACGGGAGCCAGTGACGGAATCGGCGCCGCAGCTGCACGCGAACTGTGCCGAAGCGGTGAAAACGTTGTGGTCGTGGGCCGGTCGGAAACCAAGACCAAGGCGGTCGCTGCGAGCCTGGGCGCCGACAGTTTCGTCGCCGACTTCACCGATCTGTCTCAGGTTCGGGGGCTGGCGCAGCGCTTGCTCGAGCGGTATCCACGCATTGACGTGTTGGCCAACAACGCAGGTGGCATGACGACGAAGCGAGAAGTAACCGTCGACGGTTTCTTGAAGACGTTCCAGGTCGACTACCTGGCACCGTTTCTGCTCACCACACTGCTGTTAGACCGCCTCATTGAATCCCGTGCGGCCGTGATCAACACGTCCAGTTCAATGCAGAAGCTTCTCGGCAGGGTCACGATCGGCGACCTGCTGGACACTCACCGATACCGGCCTACCAAGGCGTACGCGCTAGCCAAGCTGGCAATGACCCTGTTCAGCATTGAACTGCACCGTCGCTACCACGGCGCCGGGCTCTCCACCGTTGCTTTTCACCCTGGCTACGTCGTTACCAACTTCAGCCGAGCGTCGGGGTCGCGTGTGCTCACGTTCGCGATGCGTACACCGATGAAAAACATCCTGCCGCCTGCCGAGCGTGGATCCGACCACCTGGTCTCGCTCGCCTCAGGCACACCGGGTGTCGACTGGAAGTCGGGCGAGTACTACTCGAGGCTTCGGATCGCCAAGGCGCACCGCCAGGCATATGACCCGGTCCTCGCCCGCGAACTGTGGGATCGCAGTCTCGCCATGGTCTCGGCGTGAGGAAAGTCGGTGCCCCTCGGACTGAACCGGCCGGTGTCGATCGCCGACCCGAAGTTCGACGTACGAAACCACCTCCGCCACCCCACAAGCCACCACCGATTGGCGATTGAAGTAGTGACGAGAGTCGAAAGAGCACCATCCACGGGAAGGATTCGACACCATGAGAAGATCCGACTTTGACCAACCCAGGTCGAGTTGGAGTAGCGTGCCGGCACCAGGGCGGAGGTTGAGCGCATGACATCGGTCGGCGTGATAGGGCTGGGTCTCATCGGCAGCGCTTTGGCGCATCGGCTCACGGCAACCGGTGATGCGCCGCTCGTGTTCGACGTGAAGCCCGAAGCGGTCGAAAACGCAGTCGCGGCTGGCGCGATCGCGACCTGCTCCTCCGCCGACCTCGCCGAGCGTTGTGACGTCGTCATGGTCTGCGTGCAGACCGACGATCAGTGCGTCGCCGCGGTCTGCGGAGAAGGCGGAGCGCTCGAAGGCGCCCGGCCCGGAACCTGCATCGCCGTGCTCTCGACGGTGTCGCCGTCGACGATCGAGAGTCTCGCCGCGACGGCCGCCGAGCGCGGCGTGCATCTAGTCGATTCCCCGGTCGCCGGCCGTGGCATGTTCAGCGTCGAGGAGGGCACGATGTCGGTGATGGTGGGCGACGACGGTGAACTGGTGACCTTGCTCGAGCCCACGCTGCGCCGCTTCGCGTCGAAGGTGGTGGCGACGGGCCGGCTCGGCAGCGGCGCGGCCGTGAAGCTGGCGCACAACATCGTCGTCTACGCGGGCTTGGCCGCGATGATCGAGGCGGTCGAACTCGCCCGCGCTGCCGGAGTGCGCGACGGGCTCGTGGAGGAGGTCGCGCAATCGAGCGGCGCGCTCTCCGAGCTGAGCGCTGTCACACTGCCCTTCTACAAGCACTTCCGCGACGACCCGCACGGCGCCGACGAGGACGAGATCCTGCGAGTCGCGGCGGCGCTGCTCGAGAAGGACCTGGCCGATGCGGTTGCTCTCGCAGCCGTGCACGACGTCGACGTACCGGTCGCGCGCCTGCTCTCCAACTTCGGCGATGCGATATTCCAGCCGAATCGCTGACGCTGGCGGGGTCCAACCGTCAACTCGGGCTACGAGCCGTTAGTCCAGTCCCTTGGGCGGCATTGGATCGGCGTGGTGAGGAATCTTCCTGATGCCGGTGCGGTGGTGGCGCACATTGTGTGAAGCCCGCCGAGTGTGGAAATCGTCACTGCGCGTGGAGAGTTCACCGGCCAGCTTAGACAGCACACTGTCGTACGGGTTCCGTCCAGCGGCGCCACGCAGCGCGGCTTCGGCACCAGCTGCCAAGCCTTGTGGGCGTGCGGACTAGAGGGGACCAGATAGCCGGTGCCGTCCCACGGCCAACTCGCTTCGGGATCGCCCCGAGCGTCACTCTTCGGAGCCGCCGGGACGAACCTTCGTCTCACGACCGGACTGCACCGAATCCTCGAGTTCTTGGGTGGCGGCCCAGCTGGCGAGCAGCTTGAGTCCGTCCTCCGACCGTGTCCCGGGCTCGGCGGTGTAGGCGAACAACATCAGTCCCGGATCGGCTGGTAGCTCCATGCCCTCGTAGCTGAGCTCGAGGTCACCGACCACGGGGTGGCGCAGACGCTTCACACCTGTGCGATGCAGACGGACGTTGTGTGCGGCCCACCGGGTGCGGAAATCCTCGCTGCGGGTGGACAGTTCGCCGATCAGCTTGGTGAGGTTCTCGTCGAAGGGATCGCGTCCGGCCGCCCCGCGCAGGATCGCGACGGTGTTGTCCGCGATCTGCTCCCAATCCGGGTAGAAGTCACGCGAGCGCGGGTTGAGGAACATGAACCTGGCACTGTTGGCCGGGCGGACCGGATCGGTGAAGAACTCCGAATACAACGCGTATCCGAGCCGGTTCGCGGCGAGGAAGTCCAGCCGGTCGTTGTGCACCCACGCCGGCGCTGCGGACATGGCGTCGAGCACCCGCTGCACGCTGGGCCGCACCCCGGCCGCGCTGCTCCGCCGTCGGGTCCGCGACGTCGCGTTGGCGGCACGGGCCAGGTCGAAGAGGTGCTCGCGTTCGGCGTCGTCGAACTGCAGCGCCCGCGCCACCGAGTGCAGCACGCTCTCGGACACGCCCGTCAGGTTGCCCCGCTCGAGGCGCGTGTAGTAGTCGACGCTGACGCCGGCCAGCAGCGCGACCTCCTCGCGGCGCAGTCCGGCGACGCGGCGTTTCCCGCCGTATGCGGGCAGTCCGGCGCGCTCCGGGGTGATCCGGGCGCGCCGCGACGTCAGGAAGTCGCGGATGTCCTTGCGATGGTCCACGTAGTCCAGGCTAGAAGCCCGCGGCCGTCGGTGAGGGGTACTGCCATTACCTGGAACGACAGTCACTGCCACTCGGCCGGAAATAGACGTTGACTGGGATCCATGAAAGCAACCGTCATGTATGGAGCCGGCGACGTGCGTGTGGAGAACGTGCCCGACCCGGTCCTGCGCGAGCCCACCGACGCCATCGTCCGCGTGACCTCCGCCTGCATCTGCGGCAGCGACCTGTGGCCCTACCAGTCGATGCCCGCCAGCGAGCAGGGGCGTCGCATGGGCCACGAGTTCATCGGCATCGTCGAGGAAGTCGGCTCCGAGGTCAGCGGCTTCAGTGCCGGGGATCTGGTGGTGGCGCCGTTCGTGTGGTCGGACAACACCTGTGACTTCTGCACCGAGGGGCTACAGATCGCCTGCCGTCACGGCGGTGGCTGGGGCTCACCCGGGGTGGACGCCGGCCAGGGCGAGGCCGTGCGGGTGCCGCTGGCCCAGGGCACGCTGGTCAAGCTGCCGGTCGCCCCGGACTCGGCGTTGATGCCGTCGCTCCTGACGCTGTCTGACGTGTTCTGCACCGGGCACCACGGTGCCGTCACCGCCGGCGTCCGCCCCGGCCATTCCGTCACCGTCATCGGCGACGGAGCGGTCGGGCTGTGCGGCGTGCTCGCGGCCAAGCGGCTCGGCGCCGAGCAGATCATCCTGATGGGCAGGCACACCGAGCGCACCGACCTGGGCCGCGAGTTCGGGGCAACCGACGTCGTCGCCGCCCGAGACGCGGAGGGCATCGAACGGGTCCTGGAACTGACCGGGGGCGATGGAACGCACGCTGTGCTCGAGTGCGTCGGTACCTTGCCGTCGATCCAGACCGCCGTGAAGATCGCTCGCACCGGCGGAGCGATCAGCCGCATGGGGGTGCCGCAGTACACCGAAGGCCCTCTGGGCTTCGACACCGTATTCCGCAACGTCAGATTCACCGGCGGCGCCGCTCCTGCTCGTGCCTACATCGAAGAACTGATGCCCGACATCCTCGACGGCACCGTCGAACCGGGCCGCGTCTTCGACCGCACCATCGGTCTGGACGAGGTCCCCGACGGGTACAAGGCCATGGCCGAACGGGACTCGCTCAAAGTCATGATCCGCCCCTGAAGCTGACCTTCACTGAGGAGACAGTCGATGACGACCTGGACCGATGACGACCTCCGTCGCTTCGGCGACGCGCAGGAGGTGCGGATCGCCGGCATGCGCCGCGACGGCTCACTGCGTTCGCCGGTGATCGTGTGGGTGGTGCGCCTCGGCGACGACCTTTACACCCGATCGGTGAACGGCCCGGACGCAGCGTGGTTCCGCGGTGTGCAGGTGCGCCACCGGGGACAGCTCTCCGCTGCGGGCGTGGTGGCTGACGTCGACTTCATCGCCAGTGGCGACATCGACGTCGATGACCAACTCGACGCGGAGTACGCGCGCAAGTACGGCCGATATCCCGGGCCGGTCAAGTCCATCACCAGCCCGGCAGCGCGATCGACGACGCTGAAACTGGTTCCCCACCAAGCCGATTAGGAGGAATGGTGCAGAAGATCCACCGCGTTCCCGAAGGCGTGCAACTGTGATCAGCGAGGCCGCCCAGCGCAACCACGACGAACTCTTCCCGGGCCATGTGTCGACGCTGAAAGTCACCGACCCCGAGCTGATCGAGGTATTCGACAACTTCGCGTTCGACGAGGTGCTCCAGTACGGCGACCTCGACGCCCGTACCCGGTTGATGGTGCAACTCGCGGCGATGATCGCCTCGCAGGCACTCGGTGAGTACCGGGTGATGCTGGGTGCGGCACTGACGGCAGGGGTTAGGCCCGTCGAGGTGAAGGAGATCGTCTACCAGGCCGTGCCCTACGTCGGGCTGGCCAAGGTGTTCGACTTCCTGCACACCACCAACGAGGTGCTCACCGACCGTGGCGTCGAGCTGCCGCTGCCCGCCCAGTCGGCGTCGACACCGCAGACCCGCGGCGAAGTCGGCCTGGCCGTGCAGAATCGGGTCGTCGGCGCGGACAAGGTGGCGGGCATGTACGCCGCAGCGGCCGACGACGAGGTGCATTTCCAGCGCTACCTGTCGGCCAACTGCTTCGGCGACTACGTCGCGCGCTCCGGGATCGACCTGCGGACACGTGAATTGTTGACGTTCTCGATGCTGGTCGCACTCGGCGGCGCCGACGCGCAGGTGCGGGGTCACGTCGCGGGCAACCTCAACGTCGGCAACGACCGCGCCACCCTCCTGGCGGTGTTGACCCAACTACTGCCGTTCATCGGCTACCCCCGCACGCTCAACGGACTGGCCGCCGTCAACGAGATTGCCCCGAACTAAGGAATCAAACAGTGACACAACGAGTCTGGCTCATCACCGGCATCAGCAGCGGCTTCGGCCGACACCTTGCCGAGCAACTGCTCGACCGGGGTGACCATGTCGTCGGCACCGTACGCAGGTCCGGAGTCGGTCGCAGACCTTCGCGAGAAATTTCCCGAACTCCTTCGCGTCGAGGTGCTCGACGTCCGCGACACTGCGGCGATGCGGTCTGTCGTCGAACGCACCGTCGCTGACCTGGGACGGATTGACGTTCTGATCAACAACGCCGGCTACGGCGTGTTCGGAGCCGCCGAGGAAGTCAGCGACGACCAGATCGAGGCCATCCTCGCCACCAACCTGACGGCCTGCATTCAGCTCATCCGCGCGGTCCTTCCGCACATGCGCGCGGCCGGCGGCGGCCGCATCATCCAGCTGTCGAGCTACGGCGGGCAGGTCGCTTTCGCGGGGAACTCGATGTACCACGCCACCAAGTGGGGAATCGAGGGGTTCTGCGAATCGGTCGCAAAGGAGGTCGCACCCTTCGACATCGGAATGACGATCGTCGAGCCCGGTGGAGCGCGCACCGAATTCCGCTACGGCAGCGCTCAAGTCGCAGACCCGCTGCCGGCGTACGTGGGCAGTCCGGCGCGCGCGTTCGAGAAGATGTTGGACCCGGCCAACGGCCTGGCTGTCGGCGACCCGGCCCGGATGGCCGCCGCGATCATCGACAGCGTCGATGAGAACCCGGCGCCGTTGCGGATGGTGCTCGGCTCGCAGGCTCTCGACAGCACCATCTCGACACTCGAGGCGCGGCTGGCGAACTTCCGTGCCCAGAGGGCGCTCGCCGCATCCACCGACTACCCGCCGGGCCAGTAGTCCGGCGGCACCATGAAAGGACTGTGAATGAAGACTGCGAGACTCGGCGCTCTGACGGTGGCGCGAATCGGTTTGGGTGCCATGGGCATGTCGCACGGCTACACCGGAGCGGGCACTGACGATGACGAGTCGGTCCGCACCATCCACCGCGCCCTCGACCTCGGGGTGAACTTCATCGACACCGCCGAGATCTACGGTCCCTACGTCAACGAGGAACTCGTCGGCCGGGCGCTCAAGGGCCGCCGCGACCAGGTGGTGCTGGCCACCAAGTTCGGGCTCGTCTCGCACGCCGGCAGTGACCCGTGGAATCTGGACAGCAGCCCCGCCAACATCCGCACCGCCGTGGAGGGCTCGCTCAAGCGGCTCGGCACCGACCACATCGATCTGTACTACCAGCACCGCGTCGACCCCGACACCCCGATCGAGGACACCATCGGGGCCGTCGCGGAACTCGTCGCCCAGGGCAAGGTCCTACACATCGGCCTGTCCGAGGCGTGGATAGCTACCATCCGCCGCGCGCATACCGTGCATCCGATCTCCGCGCTTCAGTCGGAATACTCGCTGTGGACACGTGATCAGGAGCGCGAGGTACTGCCGCTGCTCCGTGAGCTCGGCATCGGCTTCGTGCCGTACTCGCCGCTCGGCAAAGGATTCCTGACCGGCACCATCCGATCGACAGACCAGTTCGACCCGAATGACTTCCGGGCCACCAATCCCCGGTTCACCGGCGAGAACTTCCAGCGCAACCTGGCCATCGCCGACCAAGTGCAGGCCGTCGCCGCCGACGCCGGGGCCACGCCGGCTCAGGTCGCCATCGCCTGGCTGCTGGCGAAAGGCGATGACATCGCGCCGATTCCGGGGACCAGGCGCGTCTCCCGACTGGAGGAGAACGTGGCCGCAGACGATGTCGTCCTCAGCGCCGAGCACATCAAACGACTGGACGAACTCACTCCGCCTTCGGGTGGACATCACAACGACGCGCAGATGGAGATGATCGAGCGGTAACGCGGGAATCCAAGGTCCTTTTGTGTCAACCAATCGGGGTAGGCCAGCAACACTGTGGCTTGTGGCTGCAGTGTCATGAGACGACGATCCATCGGTAGGTCAGCGGAGCTGCGACAGTCCGCAGCCCAGTCCGCAGGCGTCTCATCAACGCCCGACAGAGACCGTCGGATTTCGCCACCCATCTTCGGTGGTCATGTGAAATTTTCCCGGCAGATTCCGCCAAATTCCGGCCGACTTCAGTCCGCACCGTTTGTGCTGGTCAGCGGGAATTCGGCGATCTCATAATCCGCTGGTCGCGGGTTCGAGCCCCGCCCGCCCTACTTCAGCGGAGTTTTGGGGGTCACCTATCGGGTGGCCGCTTCGTTTCAGTGTCAGGGTTCTGGCCTGCTGAGGCCACGGCTCGTTTGGCCGCCTCGAGCAGATGGGAAGCGGCGCGGTTCATCTTTCTGCACTCGGCGGTCGACAGCGCCTGGTGGGTGTAGGCCGCCTTGTTCTTCAAGCCGAGCAGCGTGCTCAGGTGTTTTTCGGATCCCTTGTCTGCCCTCCCTAGCAGAGTGACGGCTTCGCTGTGCGTTCCCCCTGACGAATGCACGCCGAGTCGAACGCAGCAGATGACGTCGGAAGCGGCGATACCGGCATCCACAAACAGATCGCCCGCAGCGTTGGGCATGTCGTCTTCCAGGTGCTCAGCGGCATCAAAGAACTCGACTGCCTTGGACAGGCGCCCCTCGGTGACAGCGGAATTGCACTGACGCGTACCCGCCATCAGGCCCTCCTCGCTGTCGCAGTCCTGCCTATCGGGCGCAGCTGCTTGTTGAGCCATGCCCGTGTCCCGGCGACGGTCAGGCCTTGCCTGGCCACCTCGCTCAGCAGCGGTTCACCGGCCGCGGCCGCGGTACGAAGCTCATCTTCGGTGTACTCGACGACGCGGCCGTCGTTACCGGTCCACGCGGTGACCGACCGTGCGAGCTCGCTCACCTGTTGCTCCCATGCTTCTGGATCCTTCTGACGGCCAATGGGTTTGGGGTCGGATGCGCGCACCAGGAACAGGTCGATGTCGCTGCCGAGAGTCATCCGCCCCGTTGCCGCTGACCCGAACACCGCGGCGTACTTGAGCGCCTCGCCCCACCCTTCCAGGTGCGCTTCGAGACGGTTCAGGAAGGTTGCAGTCAGGCGGGACAGTGCCAGGATCGGCTCTGCCGCAAGATGTTCGGTGTTGAGTCGGTAGGTGTTAGTTCTGCCGACCTGATCATGGAGCACCACACCCTGGGCGGTGAGGCGGGTGAGGACTTTGCGGATGCCCTCCCCTGACGCGGTGGTCAGGATGCGCTGGATCTGGGTGATCGTGAATGTCACGTCGCTTGTCGCCAGAACGCCGAGCACGTCGCCGTCCAACGTCGGTGTCACAGTGGCGAACGGTCGATTCAGCTGCATGGCGTGCGCTCCCCTTATCTCCAACTAAAGTTAGAATATCACAACTATAGTTGGAATGCGCACGCGCGATGAACGTTGGGTTATCTGCACCGCCAGGCTAAGCGAGGGCGCGGCGGAGCGTATCGGCGTCTTCCGCCGCTACCCGTTCGATGAAGTGAACGAGCGCGGCCTGTCGGCCGCTGCGGTTCGGGGTATCGCGAAGTGCGTCGATCATCAGGTCGACGACAAGCTCTTCACGGCGGTGGTTGGGGGCGTACTGGAAGGCGCGTGCGCTCCGCACCTGAATCACCAAGTCCTTGGTGGCAAGTCGTTGCAGCACCGTCATGACGGTGCTGTACGCGAGCTGTCGCCGCGCGGAGAGCGCGCGGTGGACTTGGCGGACTGTCTGCGGTCCGCTGCTGTCCCACAGCTGATCCATGATTGCGCGCTCGAGGCTTCCCAGACGTCTCGACGTCTCCATGTCCGTTCGTCTCCTTCGCGGCCGGCCGATACGGGTCTTGACGAATCAGTCGTGCGGAGAGCGAGTTCGGTTCCCGGAGGTGGGGAACAGGTTTCTTAGTTGCCGCAAGTGCAGTCGGGTCCGCAGGTGCAGTTCGCGCAGGTGCAGTTTGGGTTATCGCAACCACTGGCGGGTTGGCCGCAGCTGCAGTCGGGTCCGCAGGTGCAGGGCGAACAGGTGCAATTCGGGTTCTGACAGTCGGTCTGTTTGGTCATCTCAGTCATCCGCCGAGTGTGGCACGGCGTCGGTGGGCCGGCGGCTCTTGCGACGAGATTCCACGATGGCCTCGGCGACCAGCACGATGATCAGGGTCACGCCGAAGGACGGATAGAGCACCGCCAGGGCCGTGGCGATCACGCCGATCGCGACGACGGCGCCGCGTGGGGTGCTGGACCGGACGGCCTCGCTGCTGCGGCCCGGCAACCCGGCTGTTCCGGTGGGGCGCCGCTTCCACCACATGATGGTCGCGGTCAGGATGCTGGTCAGCACGGCGAGGCAGGCGAGCGTGGCCGAGATCCGGGTGAGCAGGCCGTACTGGTTTCCCATGTGCATGGCGATGCCCCAACTGGTGACCGCGACAGCGCGCCGTCCTGGTCGGCCGTGGCGTTGGCGATGGTCTGGCCGGTGAACTGATCGAGGTAGAGGGTTCGCTGTTCGGACAGCTTCTGCGGCCAGTGATTGACCACGGTGTAGCTGCCGTAGGTGGTTTCGCCGTCTGTGGTGGTGTTCGACGGCGGCACGATCGAGTAGCCCGGGATCATTTTCTCGGACTTGGCGATCTGGTCGATGTCGTTGAAGCCCAGCGGTTTTGACAACGGTCCGGTTGTCGCCGACGCGTATACCGGGTCGTCTTTGTCCGCCCAGGCGATGCGGCGACCGAGCCGGTCGAAATCGCCGACTTTGGCCGGCGTCGAGGGAGCGTCGATCTCGGTGGCGGGGGTGACCGTGGACGCCACCGCACGCCAGTTCTCACCCCAGTACCGCGACCAGGTCAGGCCGGAGACGATGTAGCAGATCAGCACCACCGACAGCAGGATGCCGGTGGTGGCGTGCACGTCTCGCCACCGGATGCGACCGCCCTTGCGCCACCTGACAGCCAGGCGCGGCTTTCCCTTTTCGACGGCCCGCGGCCACCACAGGTAGATGCCGCTGGCGGCGAGGACGAGGACCCAGACCGCCGTCATCTCAATGAGAAGGTTGCCGACACCCACCCGGATCGACGGTTCGGGGTAGGCCGACGGTGCGATCAGATGCCCCAGCGAAGGCAGGGCGACGGCGGGGCCGTCGTTGCCGAACAGCCGGTGCAGCTGGTTGGCCCAGCCGACCAGTCCGTCGAGTTCGCGGCGTTGTCCCAGGTAGCTTCCGGTATACGGGTCGATGAAGACCTGCGTGACATTGCGTTCGCCGACCTCGGGCACCTCGGCCGGCAGGAAGTCGACCTGGGTGGACCGATCTGCCGATTGCGGGGGAGTGACCGCGTCCAACACCATGGCGGAGTCGACGTGCTCGCGGGCGGTGGCGATCTGGCTGTCCAGTGAGACGGTCGAGGATGACGGGCTGACCACCTTGAGGTCGCGGTGCAGCCACAGGTCCAGTGGCTGGGTGTAGAGAATGATCAAACCGGTGCAGGCGAGGGTGATCAGCGCCGGCGCCGCGAAGAGCCCGATCCAGAAGTGCAACCGCCAGATGCGCCGCAGTATCGCGGCTTGGCCGCGACGTTCGTCACGATCGACGGGTTCACGTTCAACAGTGACCACTACAGCCCTCCAAGACTTGCGCTTGGATCACTAGTCGCGCAAGACGGGCCGGCGGTTCCCGGGAGTCGCCGAGAGGCTGTCGTCAGCCGGTGCGGTCGTCACGCCGGGCGGCGGCGATCAGATCGTCACGCGCGCGGGCCACCCGGGAGCGGATGGTGCCCAGCGGGCAGCCGCACACCTCGGCGGCCTCACCGTAGGACAACCCCAGCACCTGGGTCAGGACCAGGGCGTCGCGGCGGTCGGGGTCCAGGCCGTCGAGCAGAATCCCGACTTCGACGACGTCCTCGAACCGCGCAGAGGTCTGCGGTGCGCTGAGCAGGCCCTCCAAATCGACCTGCGAGGTGGTGCGGGGCCGGGCCTGGTTTCGCCTGATCTGGTCGACGACGACGCGGCGGGCGATCGACAACAGCCAGGTGCGGGCAGACGACCGTCCGGCGAACCGCGGCAATGCGCCGATCACCCGGAGGTAGGTCTCCTGGGTCAGGTCGTCGGCGCTGCCAGGATCGGCCAGGAACGCCACCGTGCGCCACACGTCACGCTCGGTGGCTCTGATGAACTGGTCGAGGGCCGCACGGTCACCCCGCCCGGCGGCCAGCGCCAGTACGGTCAGCTGGATCCTCGTCGGTCACGGATAGTCACCTTAGGCGATCGAGGTTCCCGCCGCCCCGCTGACTCGGGACGGCCGGTAGTTTTGGCACTGATCGCGCGGAACTTCGAGCTGTTTCGAACCGACTGTTTAGGCGAGCAGTGTGCACCGGATCGAGGTGCGCCGAGGAGGACGATGACCAGCACCGTCGCCGGCGGGCCTGAGGCCGCGCCGGTCCGCCGCGTCGAGCTCGACGTGTCGGGGATGACGTGCGCGGCGTGCGCCGCCCGGGTGGAGACCCGGCTCAACAAAGTCGAGGGTGTGCGCGCGTCGGTGAACTATGCCACCAGGGTCGCCACCGTCGACGCACCCGACGCGGTGTCCACCGAAGCGTTGTGCGACGTGGTGCAGCGCGCCGGTTACGAGGGCGAGTTGCGCACGGCCGGGAGCGATCGAGCGCCCGGACCCCGACGACGCCACGGCCCGTTCTCTGCTGACCCGCCTTGCGGTGGCAGCGGTCCTGTTCGTACCGCTGTCGCACTTGTCGGTGATGTTCGCCGTCCTGCCCTCGACCCGCTTCACCGGCTGGCAGTGGTTGCTCACCGCGCTGGCGCTGCCGATCGTCACCTGGGCCGCCTGGCCGTTCCACCGCGTCGCGTTACGCAACGCCCGCCACCGGCGTCGCCTCGATGGAGACGCTCATCTCGGTTGGGATCACCGCGGCAACGCTGTGGTCGCTGTCGACGATCTTCGTCGCCCATCCGCACCGGCAGACCCACGGCGTGTGGCAGGCCCTGATGAGCAGCGACGGCATCTACCTCGAGGTGGCCGCCGGTGTCACCGTGTTCGTGCTGGCCGGCCGCTACTTCGAGGCGAGGGCCAAGTCGAAGGCCGGCAGTGCGCTACGCGCGCTGGCCGCGCTGAGCGCCAAGAACGTTGCGGTGCTACTGGCCGACGGCTCCGAAATGGTGCTTCCCGCAGAGGAACTCAAGGAACAGCAGCGCTTCGTCGTCCGGCCGGGGGAGACCATCGCCGCCGACGGACTGGTGGTCGAGGGAAGCGCCGCCGTCGACATGAGTGCGATGACCGGTGAATCGAAGCCGGCCCGGGTGCAGCCCGGGGCCAGCGTGATCGGCGGGACCGTCGTGCTCGACGGCCGGCTCGTCGTGGAGGCCGCAGCCGTCGGCGCCGACACCCACTTCGCCGGCATGGTGCGCCTGGTCGAGGAGGCCCAGGCGCAGAAGGCCGACGCCCAGCGGCTGGCCGACCGGATCGCGGGCATCTTCGTTCCGGCGGTGTTCGTGATCGCGGCGCTGACTGCCGGTGGTTGGCTGCTCGCCGGCGCGGGGACGGACAAGGCGTTCTCTGCGGCGCTGGCAGTGCTGGTCATCGCCTGTCCGTGCGCGCTCGGCTTGGCGACGCCGACGGCGATGATGGTCGCCTCAGGACGCGGCGCCCAGTTGGGCATCTTCCTCAAGGGATACCGGGCCCTGGAAGCGATCCGCACCATCGACACCGTGGTGTTCGACAAGACCGGCACCCTGACCACGGGCCACCTGGCCGTCACCGCGTGTCACCCCTGCCGACGGGTGGCGCTCCGGCGAGGTCCTCAGGCTGGCAGCCGCCGTCGAGTCCGGCTCCGAACATGCCATCGCCGCCGCGATCCTCGCCGCCGCCGACGAGCGCGAACCCGTCGAGGACTTCCAGGCGCTACCGGGACGCGGTATCACCGGCAACGTGGGATCACATGCGGTCGAGGTGGGCCGGCCGGCCTGGATCGGACGGGACAAGACCGTGCCCGAATCGATCGGAGCGGCACGGCGGGACGCCGAGTCCGAAGGGCAGACCGTCGTCCTGGTGGCCGTGGACGGCGCGGTGTGCGCGGCGATCGCGGTGGCCGACGCCGTCAAGGACACCGCCGCCGAGGCCGTCGCCGCCTTGCATCAGCGCGGCTTGCGCACCGTGCTGCTCACCGGCGACAACCCGACCGCCGCCGCCGAGGTGGCCGCCCAGGTCGGCATCGACGACGTGATCGCCGAGGTCCTTCCCGAAGGCAAGGTCGACGTCATCGAGCAGTTGCGCGAACGGGGCCGCGTGGTGGCCATGGTCGGGGACGGCATCAACGACGGCCCGGCGCTGGTTTCGGCCGACCTCGGCCTGGCGATCGGGCGCGGCACCGACGTGGCGATCGCCGCAGCCGACGTCATCCTGGTGCGCGACGATCTCGACGTTCGGTTCCACAGGCACTCGACCTCGCTCGCGCCACCATGCGCACCATCCGGATGAACCTCGTGTGGGCGTTCGGCTACAACATCGCGGCCATCCCGATCGCCGTCGCCGGCCTGCTCAACCCGCTGATCGCCGGCGCGGCGATGGCCTTCTCGTCCTTCTTCGTCGTCTCCAACAGCTTGCGGCTGCGCAACTTCGGCCGCGAAAGCCGCGCACCGAAAGGGTGAAACGCACTATGCCCCAAGTCATTTTCCGTCACCGGACTGAGCTGCCAGAGCTGTGTCAAGCACGTCAGCAGCGCACTGAGCGACCTGGCCGGCGTCCAGAGCGTGTCGATCGACCTCGACCCCAAGGGCGCCTCGACGGTCCGCGTTGAGGCCGCCCAGCCGCTCACCGACGACCAGGTGCAGGCCGCCCTGGCCGAGGAGGGCAACTACTCGTTGCTGCGCTGACGGGCCAACTCGCGAAGCATGTTGTTGTAGGCATCCAGGTCGTCGTCGTAGCCGGCGTCGCCGTGACGGTCTGAGCGCACCGCGGCGCGACGATCCTGGCGCGCCCATTGAGTCACCAATGCGATCACCACCATGACAAGCGGGACTTCGCTTGCCCCCCAGGCGATTGCCCCGCCGAGGTGCTGATCGGCGTTGATGTTCGGCACCCACGACAAGGCCAGGCCGCGGTAGAAGTTGCCGCCGACCGTGGACTCCATCGTCATCATCGCGATCCCGAAGAACGCGTGAAACGGCATGATGGCGAACAACAAGGCGAGCCTGCCGATGAAGGGAAGGCGGCGCGGGCCGGGATCGACCCCGATGATGCCCCAGTAGAACAGATATCCGGTGATCAGGAAGTGCAGCGCCATGAACTCGTGGCCCCAGTGATAGCGCACCAGGGTGTCGAACAACGGCGTGAAGTACACGACGTACAGCGAGCCGACGAACAACACGAATGCGGTGATCGGGTTCGACAGGAACGCCGTGAACGGCGAGTGGACCGCGCGCACAATCCATTCCCGCGGCCCGGGCGGCGCGTCCTGCGCAGCGCTCGGTAAGACCCGCAACGCCAACGTGACCGGTGCGCCCAGGACCAGGAGTACCGGCACGAACATGTTCAGCGTCATGTGCTCGACCATGTGCATGCTGAACATCGCCGACCCGTAGGACCGGACGCCCGAACCGGTCGCAACCAACAAGGCCGCACACCCGGCAAGCCAGGACACCGTGCGGCCAGCCGGCCACCGATCACCGCGCCGGTGCAAGCGCGTCACGCCGAAGGCGTAGAGCGCCGGCGAGAACGACAGCCGCGGTACCGAGGAAAGTGTCGAAGCGCCAGAACGTCAATAGCCGCAACGGTGTTGGTGGACCTGGCAGCTCATAGCCCAGCAGGACGTCCCAGACCGTCGGCTGCGCGGACAGCAGCAGGGGCGCGGTCTGAACCGCCATCAACGACAAGGCCGCCACGGTGCCGACCGCGACAACAGCGCCGACCAATCCGGCGCCTCCGCGGTGACTCCGCAGTGCCACGGACTCGAGGACCAGTCCGCCCACCAATGCTGCGGCCACGATCAACCAGAGCGTGCCGTAGGTCGAGGTGAGATTCCCAAGGCCCACCCTCAGCACCATCAATGTGACCCAGTAGGCCAGCGCCACCGCCCCCGCGGCCAACGAGGCGTTAACGACTCGACGACGCACCGCGGTGTCGGGCGGTGCCACCGCGCCGACGATTGTCAGCCCGGCCCATACCGAGATAGCGACGGCGAACACGATCACCGAACTCGTCGCGTAGTCATGATCGGGCCCTTGGCCGGCATTGCCGGTGACCGGAACGGCGACGACGCCAACGACAGCCGGAATCAACAGCGGCACATGCCATTCCCACCGCACAGTCAGCCGCGAGAACACCGCGACGACGACCGCGCACACCGCGACGGCAATCCACGCCCGCGCGGTCTCCGAAGCACCCAGCGCGGCAGCCAGTCCGCCGCTACTCAGCAGGCGTGTCGCGGCAACACCGGCGTCCGCAGCGGCCTGCACCACCACCATCACCACCGCCGTAACGAACCACAGCACCGACAGCCGTTCCACTGTCAGGTGCGCCCGGAATGCCGCCGGGTCGAGAACTCCGTGATCGTCCGGTTGCGCGGTGATCAGAATCAGCACCAGGCCGCCAAGGCACACCGCACCCGCGATCGCCGCGGTGAAAGTGCCGAGCGCCTCGCTCACCGTCGTCGCGTTTGCGGGGGAGAGGGTCCCCAGCGTGTAAGCCGCAACAGCACCGGCGGCCACCGCATAGCTGCTCAGCAGCATCCAGGCGGCCGGCCTCGATCGGGTGACGGCGTACTGCGGTGCGGTCATGGGCGGTGAGTGTAGAGCCACCTATGCTGCCTGCGGGAACCCGGGAACTTTCCTGGTGCCGGGTCCGACTAGTCAACCGTGACGGCATCTTCACAGGGCAGGGGAGCGAACAGGTGATCGCCGACCTCACCCTGAGGTGGATTGTCACGCTGCTCTTCGTCTTCAGTGCCGGGGTATGCGTCTCAGCGATCGCCACTAACCGCCACTCCGCGGCGAACCTGATCAGCCACTCGTTGCACGCTGTCATGGCCATCGCGATGGCGGTGATGGCCTGGCCGCGCGGCGCCGAACTCCCGACCCGGGCGCCGATGATCTTCTTCCTGGCCGCCGCTGTCTGGTTCGCCGTCGTCACGGTGCGAGCCTCCGCTCACCGCGTGGCGAACGGCTATCACACGCTGATGATGCTGGCGATGGCGTGGATGTACGCGGCGATGGGTGGTCTGCCCCTTCCCCGGAACGGGGAGGCTGCGCCGACTGCGATGCCCGGGATGGACATGGCGGGCGGGCACTCGGGGCACTCCGGGCATGCAGGTCACGCAGGTGGCGGAGCCTCCGGTGCCGAGGCCGCGTCATGGGTCGGGGTGCTGAACTGGGTGTGCGCCGATCGGATTCGCCATGGCAGCGGTGTTCTGGCTCTACCGGTTCATCACCGCTCGGGTGCAAGCGTCGAGCGATGAATCACACTCGAGCGTCGGCATTCTCTGTCAACTGGCCATGGCGGCCGGTATGGCGATCATGTTCGGCGTGATGCTCTGACGGCCCGTTCAGGCGGCGGAGCCATCTGACGAGCGCAGGTGCCCACGTCGACGGCCCCGCGACGCATTGTCGGGCAGCACGATGTCGTCGGTGGCGGCAGCTGCCGTCCGATCCGGCCGGGGACCCTCGTCCTGGCGGTCCTGGCGCCACACGAGCAGCGCCAGCAGAGCCCCGGCCACCAGGGGCAGATGAGTCAGCGGGCGGTCGATGGTGACCCGGCCGGCGTCGGTATCGGTGATCTCGTACAGGACGAGGAAGGCTGCGAAAGTCGCGAGCACCCACGTCAGTCCGGCAGCCATGACGGGTCGGATCGCTGCGGCCACCATCACCACGCCGAGGGCAGCAGACCATGCCGTCGACTCGTGGAGGACATGCCCGGCCGTCGCTGCGTGCGGAACACCGAGATCCGCACCCAGTCCCTGCGCGATCGCCAGACCTATCTGAACGACGCCGACCGCGCCCAACGCCCACCGCTGCCAGGAGATCGACGGACGTTCCCGCCCCCGGTCTGATGGCTGACCGCACGGGCGCGAGTTGCGAGCGGCCCGCCGTTCGGCGCAGCAGCTGAGTCTGCTCAACCGCAGCGAGCTGCCATTGGCGGCACGGCTCACACCCGGCAAGATGCTCGTCCACCCGGGCGGCAGGGATGGGTTCGCGTTCCCCGTCGATACGTGCCGACAGCGCCTCGCGTGCGATGTCGCAGTCCATGCGTCAATAGTCGCGCAAGCGGGCCGTTCAGTTCCAGTTGCCAAGCGCGTAGTCATACTTCTCGCCGAGGATCGAGCAGTACGCCGACTAGCCTGAGCGGCATGGCCGTCGTCGTCGTGGGAGCAGGTTTGAGTGGGCTCGCGGCTGCCCGGCACCTCACCCGGCGCGGTGTGGACGTCACGGTGCTAGAAGCGTCGGATGCCGTGGGGGGACGGGTGCGCACCGACCTCATCGACGGGTACCGCCTCGATCGCGGCTTTCAGCTCTACAACCCGGCCTATCCCGAGGGAGCGCGCGTCCTCGACCACGAAGCCCTGGACCTCAAGCCCTTCATCGCCGGTGCATGCATCGTCGTCAGCCGGGGCGGGCGTCGTCACGTGGAACGCATCGCGGATCCACGTCGCCAGCCCTCTTGGGCGGTTCCGTCGCTCATGGCGCGCATCGGCTCACCGGTGTCGACCGCCCGCTTCGGTGCCTACGTCGTCTCCCGCACAGTCCGGTCCGTCGAATCCCTGTGCCGCGATCCGGATGTCACCAGCGAGGAGGCACTGCGCCGCGCCGGCGCGGATCGAGTACTGATCGAGCGGGTGCTGCGCCCCTTCCTGTCCGGGGTCTTCCTGGAGTCCGAGCTCGCTACGTCGCGGCGCTTCCTGGACGTGGTGCTCAAGTCCTTTGTCCGGGGCACGCCCGGCGTCCCGGGTCAGGGGATGCAGCGCATTCCCGAACAGCTCGCCATGGGGCTCGACGTGCGCTTTGGTCACCGGGCGGCCGCGGTCTCCGCAACCGCCGTCGATGTCGTCGACGGTGACTCTCACAGCGGCGAGGCCGTCATCGTCGCGACCGATCCGGCGACCGCCGCCCGCCTTGTCCCGGATGTCCCGGCACCGGCCGCGCAGTCCGTCACCACCTGGTACTACCGACCCACCTGCGCTCCCGAGGACCTCGCCGACGGACACGGCGTGCTGGTCCTCGACGGCGAACGCCGCGGCCCGCTCGTCAACACGGTGGTGCTCAGTCATGCCGCACCCGACTACGCGCCGGCCGGCAGCGCCCTCGTGTCGGCGTCGGCGCTCGGAGTTTGGGAGGCCCCCGAGCAGGAGACCACGGTCCGCGAGCATCTGGCGTGGCTGTACGGCGTGCCGACCAACGATTGGGAGCTCATCACGAGTTACCCGATCCCGTACGCATTGCCGGCCATGCCCGTGCCGTTCGAATTGCGGCGGCCCGTGCGCATGGGCAACGGTCTGTACGTCGCGGGCGATCACCGCGACACCTCGTCCATCCAGGGAGCGTTGGTCAGTGGCCGCCGGGCGGCTCAGGCGGTGCTGAAGGATCTAGGGATCACCGCGCTGTGACCGTCGTGGCTTGCCGGGTTGCTGCCGGTCTCCCGACCGCCTCGGCGTCACCCGTAGCATCGGGTCATCGCAGCGTTTTGGGTGTGAACGTCCGGCTGTGGATGAGCCGGCGGTAGGCAGAGCAGGAGAGTCACTTCACGTGGTGGATCCGGTACGCGTTTCGGCCGATCTCGTGGCGCGAATAGTCGAGCTCGGGACGGCCGGGGTCAATGAACTCGCCCGGTTGGGCAGTACCAGCCTGCTGGCGGCACTGCTGGCCCGGCTGGGGCTTCTCAACGCCACCGATGTCGAGCTTGCACCGGAAGACGAAGTCTCGCCCGCGGAGATGATCACTCGTGGACTGCTGGCCGGGGAGGGCCGCTATACCCGCCTGGAGGTCGCCGAGCTGGCTGGTGTCGACCTCGAAGAGGCGCGACGACTCTGGCGGGCGTTGGGGTTTCCCGAAGTCGGTGATGAGCAGCGGGTGTTCACCAGCGCCGACGTCGCCGCCCTCATCGACGCGGCCGGACTCCTCGGCGCCGACATCGTGGACCGCGACGGACTGGTGGAACTGGCCCGCCCCCTGGGCAATCTGATGTCGCGACTCGCCGCCGCGCAAACAACTTTCATCTCCGAGGTGCTGGGAGCGCGGATGGCGGCCGGCCACGAGGTTGAGGACCCGCACCTGCCCGACGAGCTGGCTGCCCAAGCCCTCATCACCACCCGAGAACTGTTACCAATGCTGGAGCGGACGACGGTGTATACGTGGCGTCGGCATCTGGCCGCCGAAGTGGGACGGGCGTTGTTTCCCAACGGATCTGGCCCAGACGCTCACACCGAAAGCCGACCTGCAGCAGTCGGCTTCATCGACATCAGCGGCTACACACGGCTGTCCCGCAACGTTGACCTCACCGAATTGGCCAGGCTGCTCAACGAATTCGAAACGGCCGTGCTGGACACCGTCGTCGCCCACGGTGGGCGGGTGATCAAGAACCTCGGCGACGAAATCCTGTACGTGATCGATGATCCCACCTCAGCGGCGGAAGCCACTTTGCAGTTGCTGGAGATGTTCACCGCCGACGACACTCTCCCGCAGGTACACGCCGGTCTGGCGTTCGGGCCGGTGCTTGACCGCGGTGGTGACGTGTTCGGCCCCGTGGTGAACATCGCGGCCCGTCTCGCCAACATCGCCCGCAAAGGCACCATCCGGGTCGATCAGGCGATGGCCACCGAGCTCGCCGAGGCTAAGCAATTCACCCTGTCGGTTCGTGCACCGCGCAGCGTGCGCGGTTACCTACAGCTCCCCAGCTACCGTCTGCGGCGGGCGCGCAAGCTCTGAATTGGGCAACTGCACCTAATGCGCCGCGCGTTGTTCAGCCTCCACCGTCCCACCGATGGGTGACACATCCTGCATCCCAAATTGGTACCATGGCTGCGTGAGCAAACAGATCGCAGTTCGGCTGCCTGATGACGTTGTCGAGTTCATCGACGGCGAGGTACACGCGCGACACGTCGCCAGCCGAGCCGCGTTTGTGCAAGTGGCTCTCGAACGGGAGCGACGCCGAGTGATCGCCGCCCGTGACGCGGCCCTCTTGTCCAAACAGCCCGGCGACCCAGAAGGCTTCGACAGCCTCGCCACATACGCGGCAGAGTTGGACACCGGACTGGAATGAGGCCGATCCACCTCGCCAAACTGGATAAGACGCGGCCGGTACTGATTCTCACAAGGGAGCTGGTCCGACCTCATCTCACCCGCGTCACCGTCGCTCCGATCACAAGCACGATCCGTGGTTTGTCCACCGAACTACCCGTGGGCCTGCGAAACGGACTCCGCAGTGAATCCGTTGTCAGCGTCGACAACATCGTCACGATCCCTGTCACCGCGCTAGGCCACCAGGTCGGCTTCCTCTTTCCCGATCAGGAACCCGCGCTGTCCACGGCAATCCAGAATGCCTTCGACCTTGAGTAGGAAGCACCGGTCGAGTACCTAGGTGACCGAATTACGTTCCCGCTCTTGGGGAAAGCGTCGGCGCAGGGCCAACGAGACGTAGACCAGGCCGACCAGAACGGGCACCTCGATCAGCGGGCCGACCACTCCGGCCAGCGCCTGGCCGGAGGTCGCGCCGAAGGTCGCGATGGCGACGGCGATGGCGAGCTCGAAGTTGTTGCCGGCGGAGGTGAACGCCAGAGTCGTCGTGCGCGGGTAGCCCAGTTTCAGTGCGGCGCCGACCAGATAGCCGCCGGTCCACATGATCGCGAAGTAGGCCAGCAGCGGCAGCGCGATGCGCACCACGTCCAGTGGGCGGGAGGTGATCTGGTCGCCCTGGAGGGCGAAGAGGATGACGATGGTGAACAGCAGCCCGTAGAGCGCCCACGGTCCGATCCGGGGCAGGAAGCGTCTTCTCGTACCACGTTCTGCCCTTGGCCTTTTCGCCGTAGCGGCGGGTCAGGTACCCGGCGACCAGCGGGATGCCGAGGAAGATCAGCACCGACTTGGCGATCTGCCACGTCGAGATGTTCAGCGAGGTCTGGTTCATGCCCAGCCAGCCGGGCAGCACCGAGAGGTAGAACCAGGCCAGCACCGCGAAGATCAGGACCTGGATCACCGAGTTGATGGCGACCAGGACGGCCGCGGCCTCCCGGTCGCCGAGCGCGAGGTCGTTCCAGATGATCACCATCGCGATGCACGGCGCGAGGCCGACGATGATGATGCCGGTGCGGTACTCGGGCAGGTCCGGCAGGAACGCCCACGCCAGGGTGAACATCAGCGCGGGACCGATGACCCACACCAGGAACAGCGCGGCCAGCAGCATCTTGCGGTCACGGGTGACGGTGTCGAGCCGGTCGTAGCGCACCTTGGCCAGCACCGGGTACATCATCACCAGCAGCCCGATGGCGATGGGCAGCGAGATCCCGTCGACCTGCACTGCACTGATCGCGTTGCCCAGCCCGGGGACGAGCCGGCCCAGCACCAGCCCCAGGCCCATCGCCGCGCCGATCCACACCGGCAGGAACCGGTCCAGCGTCGACAGTCTGGCCGCGAGCGGCGCATCGGGGTCAGACGTTGCGGTCGCTTCGGTCACGCTGATGCTCCCGTCGAGGCTGGAATTCGATGCCCGCCTATATTGACAGTCATCGAATCAAGAGGCAAGTCACCTGCCGTTGTCCGCGCCGCCGCAGCAGCTGGCTTCCTCGACCACCGGCAGCGACCCGAAGAAGGTTTCCGAATCGGCCAGCTTGGTGTAGACCTCCCAGCGCTCCCCGCCGGGACCCGTGACCCACACCTTGTCCTGGGTGGCGAAGCAGCACGTGGTGCCGATCTCCTCCTCGGTGAACATGCCCTCGCCGGCCAGGCGGGCGATCTCGGCGTGGACCTGGTCGCTGGATTCGACCTCGACCCCGAGGTGATTGAGGCTGCCGCCCTGCCCCGGGTTCTCCAACAGCACGAGCTTCAGCGGCGGCTCGGCGATGGCGAAGTTGGCGTAGCCCGGTTTCACCTTGGCCGGCGCGGTGTTGAACAGCTTGGAGTAGAACGCGATGGCCTCGTCGATGTCATCGACGTTGAGGGCCAACTGGACACGGGACATGGACTGCCTCCTCGAACCTGTACGACATATGTCGAATCATTGGGACGAGGCCCAGCATGCCACCTTTTCGATATATGTCAAGCAGTGTGGCATCATGGGTGAATGCCCAAGGCTCTGCCCGTCATCGACATCTCCGCCCCGGTGTGTTGCGCACCGGTGGCCGCGGGGGTGATGAGCGACGACGACGCCCTGCAGATCGCACTGCGGCTCAAGGCGCTGGCCGATCCGGCGCGGGTGAAGATCATGTCGCTGCTCTTCGGCTCGGCGGGCGACGGCCACAACACCGGCGAGCTGGCGGCCGCGATCGGGGTCAGTGAGTCCACCGTCAGTCATCACCTCACCCAGCTACGCAACGCGGGCCTGGTCGAGTCGACCCGGCAGGGCATGAACGTCTACCACCGTCCCCACCATGCCGCGGTGGCCGCCCTCGTGGTGGTCCTGGATCCGAACTGCTGCTCCTAGAACAGCTTTCAGGTGTTCACGGTGTCGGGAAGCAGTTCGGCGATGAGGTCTTGGACGCGGGCTTTGATCTGATCGCGGATCGGGCGCACTGATTCCACCCCCTTGCCGGCGGGGTCCTCGAGCACCCAGTCGCGGTAGCTCTTTCCCGGGAAGAACGGGCAGGTGTCTCCGCATCCCATGGTGATCACCACGTCGGAGGCCTGTACCGCGTCCGTGGTGAGGATCTTCGGGTTCTGGGTGGAGATGTCGATGCCGACCTCGGCCATGGCTTCTACCGCTGCGGGGTTGACCGCGTCGGCCGGCGCACTGCCCGCCGAGCGGACCTCGATGGCGTCACCGGCCAGCGCTGACGAGGAATCCGGCCGCCATCTGGGAGCGCCCGGCGTTGTGGATGCAGACGAACAGCACGGAGGGTTTGGCACTCATCGACAGGTCCTTTCACCGGATGCGCACGGGGATGTCAGTGCTGTCGAGGGCCAGGACGGCCGACAACTGTTGCAGGGCAGCCGGAATCACCCAGTAGTACACCCAGGTTCCGCGGCGTTCGCAGTCCAGTAGGCCCGCTTCGCGCAGGGTCCTGAGGTGATGGGAGATCGTCGGCTGGGACACCTCGAATGCGGGGGAGATGTCGCACACGCAGCATTCGCCGCCTTCATGGCTGGCGATCAGGCTCAGGATCCGCAGCCGTACCGGATCGCCCAGTGCCTTGAACATCCGCGCCAGCTCACCGGCCCAGTCGGAGTCCAATGGCTGGTTGGCCAGCGGAGGGCAACAGGGCTCACCCTCCGGAGAAGAGATCATCGACATGCGTCTATATTGATGGTGATCAAATCAACCGTCAACTGCCGCCGGTGGCTGTGTCCCGGCAGGGGAAGGGATCGCCCCACGTGTCCAAGCCTGCGGTGATGTTTGTCTGTGTCAAGAACGCAGGCAAGTCCCAGATGGCGGCCGCACTGATGCGTCAGCTCGCCGGTGACCGTATCGACGTCTACAGCGCGGGCACCAATCCCGGCGATGCGCTCAACGACCTTTCGGTGCGGGCACTTGCCGAGGCCGGTGCCCCGATCGGCGACGAGCATCCCAAACCGATCGATCCGCACCTGTTGGAGCACGTGGACGTGGTGGTGACGCTGGGCCGCGAGGCTCACGTCGACGCTGGTGCCACCCCCATGCAGAACTGGGACACCGTCGAGCCCTCGGAGCGCGGCATCGACGGCATCGAGCGCATGCGCCTGGTCCGCGACGACATCGCCGCCCGTGTCCAGGCACTGGCCGCCGAACTACTCACCGCCACCCAAATCCCCTGACCGACAAAGGAGAACGACCGTCATGCCTACCATCGCCGTTTTCGAGCCCGCCCTGTGCTGCAACACCGGCGTCTGCGGAGAGGACGTCGACCAGAACCTGGTCACCTTCACCGCCGACATGGCCTGGCTACTCGAGCAGGGCGCGTCGATCACGCGCCACAACCTGGCCAATGACCCGCTGGCCTTCGCCCACGACGATGCTGTCAGGAGCTTCCTGGAGATCGCCGGGTCGGCAGGCCTGCCACTGGTGTCCGTCGACGGTGTCACCGTCGCGACGGGCCGGTATCCGACACGGGCGGAACTGGCCCGCTGGGCCGGCCTGGAATCCCCGGCTGTGGTGCCTGCTGGCGCGATCAACCTGGGCCTTTCCGAGGGCGGCGAATCGTCTTCGTGCTGTGGTGATTCGGGCTGCTGCTGAAATGCATTGCGCAACGGAAACTCTCACGTTGACCGGAGGCCGTGCCGCATGACGTCCGCTGACCTGACGTTCCTCACGGACCCGCCGCGGTTCCTGTTCTTCACCGGCAAGGGCGGAGTTGGCAAGACCTCGATCGCCTGCGCGGCTGCCCTGGCACTGGTCGGGGCCGGCAAGAGCGTGCTGCTGGTGTCGACCGACCCGGCCTCCAATGTCGGGCAGGTCTTTGGGGTCACCGTCGGCAACGCCATCACCGCGATCCCCGCCGTGTCGGGACTGTCGGCGCTGGAGATCGACCCCGAGGCCGCGGCCGCGGATTACCGCGAACGCATCGTCGGCCCGGTGCGTGGGCTGCTGCCCGAGGCCGAGATCGTCTCCATCACCGAACAACTCTCCGGCTCGTGCACCACCGAGGTGGCATCCTTCGATGAGTTCACCGCCTTGCTCACCGACAGCGACGCCGTCATCGCCGGCTTCGATCACATCCTCTTCGACACCGCCCCCACCGGGCACACCATCCGCCTGTTGCAACTTCCCGGGAACTGGACAGAGTTCCTCGACGCCGGCAAAGGCGACGCCTCTTGTCTGGGCCCGCTCGCGGGCCTGGACAAGCAGAAGAGCACCTACGCCGCCGCGGTCGCCGCGCTGGCCGATCCTGACCGCACCCGCCTGGTGTTGGTGAGCCGGCCGACCCGCTCGGCACTGCGCTGAAATCGACCGCACCCATGCCGAATTGGCTGCACTCGGGATGAACCGCCAGTACGTCGTCGTCAACGCCGTGATGCCCAAGCCGGCCGATGACAGCGACCCGTTGGCCACCGCGGTGTACCGCCGCGAACAGGCTGCGTTGGCCGACATGCCCGCCGCGTTACGTACGCTGCCGCAGGACAACATCGACCTCAAAGCCGACAACATGGTCGGCCTGGCCGCCCTACACACCTTGTTCGACACCACGCCCGCCACCCCGTCCGGCGACAACGCTCCCGCCTCCCCACACGCGGTGGCGGTCGCACCGCTACGCGAACTGGTCGACGAAATCGAGCGCGGCGGAAAAGGATTGGTGATGTGCATGGGCAAGGGCGGTGTCGGCAAGACCACCGTCGCGGCCGCCATCGCCGTCGCACTGGCCGACCGCGGCCACGATGTCCATCTCAGCACCACCGACCCCGCCGCGCACCTGACCGAGACGCTCCAAGGCGGCGTCGAGCATCTGCGCGTCTCCCGCATCGATCCCGCCGAGGCCAGCCGGCAATACCGCGACCGGGTCATGGCCGGCAAGGGCGCTCACCTCGACGATGCCGGACGCGCCACCCTCGCCGAGGACCTACGATCACCGTGCACCGAGGAAGTCGCTGTCTTCCAAGCCTTCTCGAAGGTCATCCACGAATCCCGCAGCACCTTCGTCGTCCTGGACACAGCTCCAACCGGGCACACACTGCTGCTGCTGGACGCCACCGGCTCCTATCACCGCGAGATCGCGCGTCAGATGGGGGACAGCGGGCACTACACCACCCCGCTGATGCGGCTTCAGGACCCGCAGCTCACCAAAGTCCTCCTCGTCACCCTGGCTGAAACCACCCCAGTGCTAGAAGCCGCGGAACTGCAAAGCGATCTGGAGCGCGCCGGCATCCACCCGTGGGCGTGGGTCATCAACAATTCCGTGGCCGCTGCCGCCCCGACCAACCCGCTCCTGCGTCGCCGCGCGGCCGCCGAGATCGAGCAGATCGACAATGTCAGCGCCAAGTACGCCGACCGCTATGCCGTCATCCCGCTATTGGCCGACGAGCCCGTCGGCATCCGCGCCCTGGAAGCCCTGACGGCAACGAAGCCCTGACCGGGCTTCACACCAGGTGGCCACCGGTGGCTCCAGTGGTGGGCGGTGCGCTAAGAATGCCTCGGGTGCGCGCCTTTTCGACCCAACTGACCACCGTTCGCGGGGTCACGACGTATTCCTCAGCCAGGCTCGCGGCGTAGCCGCGGCCCCGCGCAAGGTACTCGCGGGCGATCGTGGTCAGGAACTCGTCGGTGAGGACCCGGCGGCGCAGCAGGGGCTGGACGGCGACGGCAGGGAATCCGGTCACCGGAAGGTCGGCGGCGAAGGGGTCTGATCCGGCTGCGATGAGCCGAGGCAGGATGCCCGTCACGGCGTTCAAGGGCGAGGCCCAGCGAAACTCGCGCTGAAGCACCGCGAGGCTCCAAGCCGGCCGGGGCAACCAGAGACATCTCCACGATCTGCGGCGCGCCATCGACGAGATCCACTCGTGCCTCGACCCTTACCGCCGTGTCGCCGGTGGTGGGATCGGTTTGGACCCAGTCGACGATGACGGGCAGATCGACCGTGACGTCTCCGGTCGTCCATGGATGGCGCGGCCCGTCGGCACGAACGAATCGCGACGTAACCCCGGGGAATCTTGGCGCACCGCCCATAGCCTGATCCTCCCGGCAGCCTTCTCTCGCCGCCAGCTGCAGCGGCGAGTGAGGGTTTACGTGGTGCCGTTGGCGCCGGTGCCACCCGGCTGGCCGCCGAGGCCGCCTGGTCCGCCGAAGCCGCCCGTGCCGGGCGTCACCCCGGAGGCAGGCTCCTTGGCGTTGCCGCCGGCGCCGCCGGTGCCACCATTGCGGAACAAGCCGCCTCTGCCGCCGGTGCCGCCGTTGCCAGCCTCACCATTCGCCTTGTTTTTGGCCGGGCCGGTGTCCACGAGCGAACCGCCGGCGCCGCCGGTGCCGCCGACGGCGAACAGCCCACCCCTACCGCCGGTGCCGCCCTGACCGCCATGGGCGGCCCCGCCACCAGGGTTAACAGTCGTGGCCATACCGCCCGCGCCGCCGGATGCCGCCCGGATGAGACTGAGGAAGCTCGCACCGCCGTTGCCACCCGCCCCGCCCTGAGTGAGACCGAGCAAGCTGATAGCACCGCCGCCGGTACCGCCGGACTGGCCCGGGCCGGCGAACCGGACACTACCGCCGTTACCGCCGTTACCGCCGCCGGCGGTGCCTTCGTTTGACGCGGCCGAGCCTCCGCCGCCGGCCTGACCGGCGGAGCCGATTGTCGCGTCGCCGCCGGTGCCGCCGCTCCCACCGGCCGCGTACAGTACGCCGGCGAGAACCCCGAATTTGTACCAGTCGTCGGGATTGGTGCTGGGGGTGTAGCCGCCGCCGTTGCCACCGGCGCCGCCGTTGCCTAGCACGAAACCACCGCGACCGCCGTTGGCGCCGTCGCCGCCGGTGGCGATGCCTAGATCCGCCAGGGATTTCGCGCCGGCTCCGCCGGCACCGCCGGTGCCGAACAGGCCAGCACTTCCGCCCTTGCCGCCGGAACCGCCGGTGGCCTTGTTGGCGAGAGGATTCCGGATCGGGACTCGGCATAACCACCTGCGCCGCCTGCTCCGCCGTCACCCCAGACCAGGCCACCGCGGCCACCTGCGCCACCGTTGGCGCCCACCGAGTGCGCGGTCTGGTCAGCGCCACCACCATCTTCACCGCCGTCGCCGCCGACGCCGCCGTTGCCGAACAACCCGGCGTTGCCACCCTTTCCGCCAGCGGTGGTGGCCCCAGTCCGCACGAAGGGATTAACCGGCGTGTACCCGGCGTCGGCACCGTCGCCGCCGTTGCCGGCGTTGCCGAGGAAGAAGGCGGCGTTTCCACCGTTGCCGGCGGCCAGACCCGAGCCCTCGAAGGGGCTCCAGCCGCTGCCGCCGTTACCGAACAACAGGCCGGCGTTGCCACCGTTGCAGACATGCGAGGTGCAGTAGACGTCGTCGAACGCGGTGTAGTTGTAGCCGCTGCCGATCAGCAGACCCGCGTTCGGATGCGTTTGTGTCCCGTTACCGACGAAGAAACCGACGACCGAACCCAGGAAGCCACCTGCCGAAGCGGTGAGCTCGACGTTGGCGGTCTGTACCTGCACGGCGTGAGTCGTTGCGAAGAGCGACGGCGCTCCAGGCGGCGTCATCATCATCATCCCAGCGGTGGCCACGGCACCGATCGTCACCAACGGCGCCACCCGGAGAAGGCCGCCAGCCCTCCGGACAGCAGGCATGGCAATGGTCATCGAAATTCCCCCCTCGTCAATTACAACTTTGGTGACCGAAGCATGTCGCCGGGCTTCGTGGAGGACATTCATCGAGCGATGGAAGCTTTGCCGATCGATGGAAGGTTCGGGGGGCGGCAACGGCACTCAACGTTTGTGCGGCCGGGTGGACGCAACGATCTGGGCCCAAGCGTCGCGCACATCGCCCAGTGCATCCCTTGCCGAGACCGTGAGGCGAGTTTGACCGGCGAGTTGGTTCCGCCAGTCGGCCTCTGTGGGCGCCGTCGCGAAGTCGTGAGGGGCCGGCGGCTGGTTGGTTGGGCCATAGCGCCGGTACAAATCTTCGGCGGCCGCGTCAATAGCACCCATCCGGTTCAGGGCCCAGAGATCCCACAGATCGCGGGCGGCATGGCGGTCTACCCACGTCGCGGTCTTGGATGCGGCGAAGGCGGGAAGGGTGGGCACCGACAGCTCCGCAGCGGGGGCATCCGCATATCGCTGGACCAGAGCCCGTCGCTCCGTCGGCCACACCGTTCGATCGCGGGAGGACAGCAGTTGCAGCCGCACTGTTAGTCCACCGGATGTCCGGAGAACCGCAGGGCGGGTATCGGGACCGCGGCTGAGTGCTGGGTCGAGGGTAAGTCGCCCGTGAGTGCGGGCAAGTGCGCGGGGCAGGGCGGCGTCCAGGTCGGCCGCCACGGACTTGCGATCGTCGACTGCGATGAGGTCAATGTCCTCACTCAGCCGCCCATCCGGGAGGTGGGTGCGGGCGAGCGCGGTGCCGCCGATGAAGTGGATTCGGTCGCCGAATTCCTGGGCCAGGACGGCGAGCACGTGGGAGATCAGGTGATCGCCCTCGACCTGCTTCGGCCGCGACGCCGAATTGCTCAGCAACGGAGGACTTTTCGTCGCTGTTCACTGCCCGGCCCAGGTTCTCGCCCGCTTCAATGATGCGATGCGTCGCTGCTCGGTCGCCAAGGCTTGCAGGCGGTCCTTGTCGCTGCGCTCGTATAGTGCGCCGACGGCGCTCGGAACATCGATCTCGACGTCGCCGAGCTCAGGGCGGTGGGCAAGGTCCAGAATCGTCTGCTCGGGTGTAGTCACCAGCGTCGAGCCGAGCTCGGTGTCGTAGCGTTCGGCGTCCAATCCCTGGGTGTTGCGTTTTACGAACCGGACGACCGCCGTGCGGTCAGACAACGCGATAGGGCGGTGCTGCTGAGGGACGGCCACTGTCGCGGTGGCCACCGCGCGCGGGATCGCACCGTGCAGCCGTGCGGCGCTGACGCCCATGACGACGATGCTGTCCGGGCCGTAGATCGCCGAAGCGATGCCGGCCGCGGCGGCCTCCAAGCCCGGCATCCAGCTGCGTCCCACCATGTCCTGCGGCACGACGACGTAATAGCCGTCGGCCAATCGGTGTAACAGACCGCGTCCGTGAAGTCGCGCCACCTCAGCAGCGGGATGGGCGTAAGTGTGTTTAGCGTGCGTCGGGCGGAAGGTGCCGAGTGGGTGCGCGGCCAGGCTGGCAGGGACCGCCGTACTGTGCTTGCGCGCCATGATCACTCCTTGGGTATGCAAATCATAGGCCAATAAGCCTATGAAATGCATACTGGTGACCGCGGGTGCCGTGTGCTCAGAATCCAACCGCTGAGCCGAATCTGGAACCCGAACGTTATGCATTGATGCTCGTGCGGCCACCAGGCCCTGTGCCACCGTCTAAGCCGTGACCGACACGGACGCGACCAAGACCGACAGTCGACTCGGCCGCTCGGTGCGCAGCCCTTGCTTCCCTTGGCGCAGCGGCCGTCCACTTCGCCGTCGCGCCCGTGCACTGGCAAGAATGGTTGGCCTCGGGGGTGTTCTTCGCCTTGATCGCGGTGTTCCAGACGATCTGGGCGTTCGTCGCCTGGTCGCGGCCGACGGCGTTGGCGCTCGCGGCCGGTGTTGCGGTCAACGCCGGTTCGGCCGCTCTGTGGGTCCTGACACGGATTGCGGGCGCGCCCTTCGGGCCCCACGCCGGTCAGCCCGAGGCCGTGGATGCCGCCGGCATCTGCGTCCTGCTGCTGCAGTGCTACGTCGTCATGGGCGCAGGATGGACGTGGCTGCGCGGGTATCGCACAGAACAGGTTTCGGGTTTCGGGCGGGGACTGGTGCTTCTGGGCGCCAGCACCGTGATGGCTGCCGCGGTGTCGGTCGGACTGGCTTCTAGCTTGCAGGGACACGGTCATCACGGCGGAGCGACCGAGGCCGAAGGTGGACATCCGGCCACCCATGACGGCCACATGGACGGCCATCACGATCCGAAGCCCCTCGCCCCGCCCGACGAAGCCGGACGACCTGTCACGGATATGCGGCTTGAAACTGGCGGTCACCCTCACGATGACGCACCGGCCCCCGACGGCGATCACCACCACAACGAGTGACGTCGCCCTTCTTTGTCGAATCTTCACAGAACGACTAGGTCACCTCTACCGAGGCCTAGGAGGCTGGATGGTGGATCGAAATGTCGAACCCGACGAAGGGGATGTGTTGTGAATAGGGCAAGAACTGTCGTGACCGGGGTCGCCGCGCTGGCCGCGGTAGCCGCCATCGGGGCGTGTAGCAACTCGGCGAACCAAGGAGGCGACGTCGTCGGCGGCGCCGTCGACGGCGCAGAGTTCGTCCGCAGCGCCGGCCGTCGCGCACAACCAGGCCGACATGATGTTCGCCCGCATGATGATCCCGCATCATCAGCAGGCAGTTCAGATGAGCGACATGATCTTGGCCAAGCAGGGCATCGACCCGCGGGTCGTCGACCTGGCCAAGCAGATCAAGGCCGCGCAGGGACCCGAGATCGAGAAGATGCAGGGCTGGCTGAACCAGTGGGGCATGCCCGGTATGCCGGGGATGACCGGTATGCCCGGTATGAACGGCATGCCGGGTAACGCGCCCTCGGATCACGGCGGCATGCACGGCTCCGAGATGCCAGGCATGCCGGGAATGGATGACATGCCCGGCATGGACGGCATGATGTCGCCGGCCGACATGCAGGCGCTGCAGAACGCCCAGGGGGTCGAGGCCAGCAAGTTGTTCCTGACCCAGATGATCAAGCACCACCAGGGCGCAATCACCATGGCGCAGAACGAGATCAAGAACGGTCAATTCCCTGACGCCGTCGCGCTGGCCAAGTCGATCGCCAGCAGCCAGCAGAAGGAGATCGACACCATGAACCAGATTCTGAGCTCGCTCTAGGAAGTCAGCGCCGCGTGCTCCGGCGCAGCCGATGGGCACCCGAACCGTGAAGGTAGTGCCGTGACCGCGCCCGCGGCTGGCCACGCTGACGTGGCCGCCGTGGGCTTCGGTCAGCGCCTTGACGATTGCCAGTCCGATGCCGGAGCCTCCCCGCCCACGGTCGCGGGCCGAGTCGGCGCGATAGAAGCGCTCGAAGATGTGGGGCAGATGCTCGGCGGCGATGCCGTCGCCATCGTCAGCCACGGTGAAAACGACTTCGCCGGCGACGTGGGCGACCGTGAGGGAGACGTGCCCGCCGGCGGGGGTGTGGCGCAGTGCGTTGTCGAGCAGGTTTCCCAACACCTGCGCCAGCCGTTGCCGATCCGCCCAGAACCGGACCGCGCCGCCGGTGTGGGTGCTCAGGGTGACGTTCTTGGCGGCATAGCGGTCGGCGATCGCGGCGCTGACGGTTCGTGCGATCTCCCCGGCGTCGACCCACCCCGGGGCGATGGCGGCGTGGGCGTCTTCGGCCTGGGCCAGGGCGGCGGCGTCGGCGGAGAAGCGGACCAACCGACCGGTCTGCTCGCGCAGCATCGCGATGGTCGGTTGGTCGAGGCGTTTCACGCCGTCTTCCACGGCTTCCAGGTAGGCCTCCAACACCGACACGGGCGTGCGGATTTCGTGGGCGAGGTCGCCGAACAACTGGCGGCGGGTTGATTCCACCGCTTGAAGCCGTTCGGCCATCTGGTTGAACGCCGTTGCCAGCTCGTCGAACTCGTCGCCGAGCCGCGGCGATGCTACCCGGATGTCGTAGTGGCCTTCGGCCACGGCCGAGGCGGCCGCAGACAGGTCGGCGACCGAGTGTTGCACGCGCCTGGTCAGGATCGCGGTGACGACGAACGCGGTGAGGGCGGCCACCGTGATGGCCACCCCGATGGACAGCGCGGTGGCGTGTTCGTAGGCCTGCTCGGCGTGGAATTGCTCGTTGGAGTCATGGGCGATGCCGGCTCGGTGCAGGTGCTCGCGGAACAACGGCGGTCCGACAACCGACGCCACCACCCAGGTGGTGACCCCGCCCGCGAGAAGCACCAGCGTCTGGGCGAGCAGAAGCCGCCGGCGCATCCCAAAGCCGTTCGACGCGCTCACTTCCCGGTCCCCATCCGGTAGCCCACGCCGCGGACGGTATGGACGAATCTCGGGTCGGCCGGGTCATCGCCCAGCTTGCGCCGCACGTGGCCGACGTGAACGTCGACGAGATGGTCGTTGCCCACCCACGGTTCGCCCCAAACCGCGTCGATCAGCTGGCGGCGGCTCCACACCAGGCCCGGACGGGACGACAGGGCGGCCAGGATGTCGAACTCGGTGCGCGTCAACGGGATCGGCTCCTCGTGGAGAAACACCTGACGGCTGGCGACATCGATCGACAGCGGACCGAACACGCGTGGCGGCAGCTCGCCGGTGGCCGCGCCACCGGCGGCGAGGTCGGCGCGCCGACGATGCGCGGGCGGCGCAGCATGGCACGGATCCGAGCGACCAGCTCGCGCGGACTGAAGGGTTTGGTGATGTAGTCGTCGGCGCCCACCGACAACCCGACGATGGTGTCGACCTCGGCGTCGCGGGCGGTCAGCATCACCACGTAGGCGTCGGAGAACGTCCTCAGCTGGCGGCACACCTCCACGCCGTCCAGACCCGGTAGTCCCAGGTCGAGAACGACGACATCGGGGTCTATCTCTCGGGCCAGCGTCAGTGCGTCGGTTCCGTTGTGACATTGCGTCACCTCGAACTGCTCGCGCTCCAGGTAGCTGGCAACGACTTCCGCCAGGGGCGCCTCGTCGTCGACCACCAGGGCGCGATACCCGGGGTTGGCGCAGTCTGTTGAAGCCTTCGGATTGGCGTCCATCCCTTCATCGTGCCGTCCCGCCGCGCCGCCTCGGGCTCTTGAGCGAATCTTCACAAAACCAACACCAAACCCCCCGAGGGTGCAGCGCAGTCTGGGGTGATGATGCGACAGCCCCCTGCAGCGGCGGCGATGACGCGGCGCGGCTTTCTGGCCGCCAGCGTCCTCGGCGGCGCGGCCTTGGTGGCATGCAGCCGTTCCATCCCCGCCAGTGCCCCGAGTGGCACCATCGCACCGGATGCGATCGCCGCGGCGGAGGCCGCCCGCCCGCACACCGGCAAGACGGTCGCCGCGCGGCTGGTACCCGCGGCCGCCGACATCGACCTCGGCGGGACCAGGGCGCGCACCCTGGCCTACAACAACCAGGTTCCCGGTCCGCTGATCCGGGCCAACGTCGGCGACGAGATCGCCGTCACCGTCGACAACGGCCTGGGCCACCCGTCGTCGGTGCACTGGCACGGCATCGCCCTGCGCAACGATATGGACGGCGCGTCACCGGCCGTCCCCAACATCGAGTCGGGTTCGAGTTTCACCTACCGGTTCAGCTCGCCGTATCCGGGGACCTACTGGGCCCATCCGCACACCGGGCTGGACACCGACTACGGCCTGTACCTGCCGGTCATCATCGACGACCCGGCCGAGCCCGGCCGCTACGACGCCGAGTGGATCGTGATGCTCGACGACTGGACCTCCGGAGTCGGAACCAGTCCCGAGGAGATCTTCAAGGGACTGCGGTCGATGGGCATGGGCGGCGGCTCGATGCCCGGGATGCGGGCATGGGCGGCATGGGTCAGATGCCGGGCATGGGTGGCATGGGGTCGATGCCCGGGATGCCCGGCGTGGGCGGTGCCGGAACCAGTGATCTGCTCGGCGGGGACGGCGGCGACGTCAGCTACCCGTACTACGTCGTCAACGGGCGGATCCCCGCCGCGGCGACCACGTTCACCGCCAAGCCCGGACAGCGCATCCGAATCCGGATCATCAACGCCGCCGCCGACACCGCCTTCCGGGTCGCACTGGCCGGACATCGCATGACCGTCACGCACACCGACGGCTTTCCCGTCGTGCCCACCGACGTCGATGCCCTCCTGCTGGGCATGGGGGAGCGCTACGACGTCATCGTGACCGCCGGCGACGGTGTGTTCCCGTTGGTTGCCTCGGCCGAGGGCAAGAACGCCGTCGCCCGCGCATTGCTGTCCACCGGTGCCGGCAGCGCTCCCGATGCCGCCTTCCGGCCACCGCAACTCACCGGCCGGGTCGGCACCGTCGACACCTTCACGGCTACACCGGAAGTCCAGCTGCCCACCGACAGTGACCTCGCGCTGCAGGCGCGCCTGTCGGGCACGATGATGCACTACGACTGGATGATCAACGGCCGGCCCTACGACCAGACCGTCCCGCTGACCGTCCATCAGGGCCAGCACGCCACTCTTGCGTTCGTCAACGAGACCATGATGTGGCATCCGATGCACCTGCACGGCCACACCTTCCAGGTGATCAAAGCCGACGGCAGCGCCGGGCCGCGTAAGGACACCGTCATCGTCAAACCGATGCAGACCGTGACGGTCAGGCTCGTCGCCGACAACCCCGGGGTATGGATGTTGCACTGCCACAACGGCTACCACATGGACGCCGGGATGATGACCACCCTCAACTACACCGAGCTGAGACGAGAGGAGAAGTTCCCATGATGTTCTGGTCCGACCACGACATGAGCGGATGGGGATACGCAGGCATGGCAATCGGAATGGTGTTGTTCTGGGTTCTCATCATCGTCGCGATCGTCGCGCTGATCCGGTTCAGCACCGGCGCCACTCAGACGCGAGCCATCCCTGCGCCCCCGCCCTATACCGAATCGCCAGAGCAGGTCCTTGCTGCCCGATTCGCCCGCGGAGAGATCGACGAAGCCGAATACCGACAGCGCCTGGCCGTCCTACGGGGCGCCGCGCCCGCTGCTTTGAACTCGGCCGATCCTGACCATGGACCTGGACACGCGAATCTTCTACGCCATCAACCACTTCGCCCGCGATACACCGTGGCTGCACTCGACCGTGTCGGGATTTGCCAACTACGGCACGGTGTTGTTCGCGGCGCTGATGCTGGCCGGATGGTGGACCGCCCGCGCTGCGGCCGATCCCACGCGGATGGTGGCGGCGATGTGGGCTCCGATCGGCGTCCTCGTCGCGCTTGCGATCAACCAACCGATCGCCGACGCGGTGGGTGAGGTCCGGCCGTGCAACGCGCTGCACGACATCGTGGTGTTGCACTGCAACACCGACCCCGGATTCCCAGTGACCACGCGGTGATGGTCGGTGCGGCAACGGTGGGGCTGTGGCTGGTCGCGCGGCGCGCTAGGACTTCTCGCGGTGCTGGCGTCGGTCGTGATGGGCTTTGCGCGGGTGTACGTCGGCGCCCACTATCCGCAGGACGTACTGGCCGGGTTCGCGCTCGGCGCGGTGGTGAGCATCGGCGGGTACGCGCTGGCGCGGCCACTCCTGCGTTGGGTACTGAACTGTGGTTGCCCGAACCCGCTTCGCGTGGTGATCGCGCCGCGACTACTCGATTAGGGCAGTCCCGGGGCTGACTCGGGTTAGTCGGTGAAGTCGATTCGTACCGACACGGGCGTTGTCTCCAGCGCCTGCACGACTTTGGCGCCGAGGCGGCCGAATTTGCGACCTCGCGCGACGACGTCGTCATCCGGCCTCAGTGTCGCGATTCCCGTGCGCCACCGATTGCCCTGTCGCACGCGGACTTTCGGGTTGTCGACGATATTGCGGCCCCAGCCGGAGCGGGTGCCGTGCTGGCTGATCAGCCACGCCCCGTCATTGTCGAATTGCACCGACACCGGAACCCGGCGCACCAAGCCGGTCTTGCGGCCGATGGTTTCCAGTTCGGTGGCCAGCGCAGTCCGCACTCCGAGTCTGCTCAGCCCTTTCACCGCCGGGTTGAGCAGGTAGTGCCCGATTGCCCGCTCCCTGCGAAACTTCCGCAGCGTCTTCTCGTCTGTGCTTGGCATGGTCACCAGCCCTCTCCCTGTTATACCGATTGGTCTACCACCGTCAGAGTAGTAGACCAATCGGTATACTGCAACCATGACCGCCCGTGAACGCCTGATCGACAGCGCCATCGACTTGGTACGGCGTAAGGGGGTGGCCGGCACCGGCCTCGCCGAGCTGCTCGAGCACAGTGGCACGGCCCGCCGATCGGTGTACGTCAACTTCCCGGGCGGGAAGTCGGAACTGGTGACCGAGGCGACCCGGGCCGCGGGCCAGAGCATGAATGCGATGCTGGCGGGCAATGCACCGGACGTCGACGCACGCGGATCATTGGCGGCGTTCGTCGACTCGTGGAAAGAGACGCTGCAGTCCAGCGGCTACAACGCCGGATGCCCGATCGTGGCGGCTGCCCTCGGGCGCGCGGAGTCGCCCTCGGCCGCAGACGCCGCCGGTGAGGTATTCGCCGGGTGGCAGGCGATGCTCGCCCGACGGCTGAGCCTCGAGGGGGCCGAGGTCACCGTGGCCGAATCGATGGCCACCACCATCGTGGCAGCAGTCGAGGGCGCCGTGATCCTCTGCCTGGCGGCGCAATCGACCGACCCCCTGGACAAGACGGTGCGGATGCTCGACCACCTCATCGCGGACCACACGCGCTGATCGGCCCAGCTCTTTGCCAGCGGATGTAACGAACCTGACTGCCGACGCGAACAAGTTTGCAGCAACATTCCCGAACGGGGGAAGGCGCCGAGTTCAGCCTCTAATCTGAGCTCGTCCATCGACAACAGAGATTGAGGCGCCATGAGGATCCGGCCGAAGTTCTACGGTGCACTGGGCGCGTTCGCCCTCGCGGTTGCCGCCATTCCACTGACCACCGCGGTGAGCCACGCCGAGGATGACTGCGACTTCAACTACTTCCTGAACACGGCGACCAACCAGTGCCAGTTCTGCGATACCGCGGTCATGTACTGGAACTACGACGTCAACCAGTGTTTCCCCATCGATCCGACCCCCTATGTCGACCCCATCTACGGCCCCAATCCGGTCGTGGGACCTGTCGGGCCTGTCGGGGTGGGCGGAGTCGGTCCGGTGGTCGGACCTGTCGGGCCTATCGGCGTGGGCCGGCGCTAGCGCGTCGCATCGGCCTCATGGCCTTTGCGTGCGCCGGTCTTCGCGACCGCGCTCTTGGTCGCATGCGTGGTCGTCGCCGCCGCCGGCGAGATCGGGATCGGCTCCTTCAGCGCGTGACGGATCAGGCCAACGGACTCACTGACCGTCGTTTTGACCGACGCGCGTACCGCACCCAGTGCCGTTCCGACGTTGCCGGTCTCGCCCAGGGTGGTGAACAGCGCGTTCGCCGCCTGAGTGACGCCGAGAAGCAGCCGTTCCGGTGCCTGGAACGTGAGCGCTGAGGCGACCTCGATCGTCCGTACCGCTGCGGCCTCCAGGGCGTTGTGCACCGCCGGGGGCGTCGGTCCGGGTGGCTGTTGGAGCGCCGCGAAGAGATCTGCGCGTGCGGTCGTGATCGCCTGAAGGAGACTGCCGGGCGCCGTCACGGCGGTCGTGCCGATGCCGATCAGTCCGATCACCGCCACCTCCAGGGAGTGTTGTGCGCGAGGCAGCGCCGCCGCGAGGTCATTGGTGATGATGCCGGTGAGTGCGTCGTTGGCGGCCCCGCTGACCGTTGCGTCTGTCAGGGCGATCGCTTGGAGCAACGGTTCCCCCGACTGAAGTTCGCGGACGAAGGTCGCGGGGATGACCGCGAACTTGATCAGCGGCTGGGTGGCGAACTGAACGATGGACGGGCAGATCAGTGAACAGTCCGTGCCTTGATTGGTGAGGAACTGCCGGAGAAGTGCGCCCAGCGGCGGAGTGGCGGCCATCAACGTTGTCGACGCCGAGAGTCTGACACCGGTAACCGCCGTCTGCGGTGGATGCAGTTCTGCGGGCAGCGCCGCCGGGGTGATGGCAAGCGCGCCTGCCGCCGTTAGCGCAATGCCGGTGTTGACAGTTGATCGGACGAGATCGCGCATGGTCGGCCCCCTAGGTCGTCGCGTAGGTCACACCCCTTCCACGATCCCGACGACCGATGGGTTCGATGGCCACTCTTTGAAAGCCATCCATCGACCGAGCGGCTCCGAATGTTTAGAAGAGGCAAGCGCGTCAATAAACAACAAGAGAGTTTCGGTTTTGGCAGAACATGATTCGCTCAAAATCGCCAACCGCGGCCGAATACCGGCTTGTGAACCGAAGCGATGCATCAGTCGTGTCACTGTCGGAGTCGGGAGGACAGGTTAGT
Source organism: uncultured Actinomycetota bacterium (assembly GCA_963786695.1). Taxonomy (GTDB): domain Bacteria; phylum Actinomycetota; class Actinomycetes; order Mycobacteriales; family Mycobacteriaceae; genus Mycobacterium. The sequence goes on along the minus strand of CAWBAL010000057.1, from coordinate 299,992 downwards.
CAGATGGTTGCGCAAACTCGCGTAGTCGACCACATCGTCGATCAGCTTTCCGCAGCAGGCGGCCGGTACATGTTCGGTGTCGACGGCGCCAATATCGAAGATCTCTTCGATGCGGCCCATTTTCACGATGGCGTTACCGCCGTCCTGGCCAAGCACGAGTTCTCCGCGGCCGCCATGGCCGACGGGTACAGCCGAGCGGGTTGCGGCCTCGGGGTGGTGATGGCCACCTCCGGCGGCGGTGCTCTCAATCTTGTTCCCGGTCTGGGGGAGTCCCTGGCCAGCCGGATCCCGGTCCTGGCCTTGGTGGGCCAGGCCCCGACGACACTCGACGGTCGCGGCAGCTTTCAGGACACCAGCGGCTCCAACGGTGCGCTGGACGCCGAGTCGCTGTTCTCGACCGTCTCGGTGTACTGCCGACGGATCACCTCACCCGAACAGATCCTGACCGCGCTGCCCGAGGCGATCGCGGCGGCATGGCGCGGTGGTCCAGCAGTTCTGCTGCTGCCCAAAGACATTCAGCAATCACCAGCGCCGGTCGGCGGATACGTGACGGCCGTCCCCGCGCCGCCGGTCGCCGGTGACCCCTGGCCGATCGCTCGCGCGCTGCGGCGCGCCCGCGGCCCGGTGACGATCATCGCCGGTGAGCAGGTGGCGCGCGACGACGCCCGCGCTGAACTGGAACGACTGCGTACACTGCTGCGCGCGCGGGTCGCCACCGTTCCCGACGCCAAGGACGTCAGCGGATCACCGGGCCTTGGCTCCTCGTCCGCGCTGGGTGTCACCGGCGTGATGGGTCATCCGGGAGTGGCCGACGCCATCGAGGGCAGCGCCCTGTGCCTGCTGATCGGCACCCGGCTGAACGTGACTGCCCGCGCCGGTCTCGACGACGCGCTGAGTTCGGCCACGACGATGTCGATCGGGTCCGCGGCGCCGTACATTCCGTGCACCCACATCCATACCGACGACCTGCGCGCGTCGTTGGCACAGCTGGCCATGGTGCTGGCGGGAAAGGACCGGCCATCCGGGCTGCGCGTGCCGGACACCATCGGACGTGCCGAGCTGACCCCGCCGCAGTATGACGGAGACGGAATCCGTTACCGCGATGCGGTTTCCGCGCTCGATGCCGCGCTGCCCGACTCGGTCGACATCGTCGTCGACGCGGGGAACACCGGAGCGGCGGTGGTGCATCACCTTCCCGTGCGGCGCGACGGCCGGTTCGTCGTCGCACTCGGCATGGGCGGCATGGGCTACAGCTTCGGTGCCGCCATCGGTATGGCGTTCGGGCGCAACAGTGGGCCCGGGCCGGCGCGCCGGATCGTGGTGGTGGCCGGCGATGGTTCGTTCTTCATGCACGGGATGGAAGTGCACACCGCGCTGCAGTACCAGCTGCCCATCACCTTCGTGTTGTTCAACAACAACGCACACGCGATGTGCGTGACCCGCGAGCGCCTGTACTACGACGATCGCCACAGCTACAACAGGTTTCGCGACAGCAGGCTCGGGGCTGGGCTCGCGGCGATGTTCCCCGGCCTGCCGGCATCGGATGTGGGCGAGCTGGCCCAGTTGTCACCGGCGCTGCGGGAGGCGCTGGCCGCCGACGGTCCGTCAGTCGTCAGTGTCGAATGCGCTGCCGACGAAATCCCGCCATTCGCACCATTTTTGACCGCACTGAATCGACCGGCCGAGACCGTTCCGGCTCCGTACCCACACCGAAGGAGAACGCAGAACATGTCGCTGCCCGCGCTTGACGATATCGTCGCCCACACCGGGTCCGCCGACCCGATCGCCGGGGTGACCCGCATCGAGACCTCACCGCGGGAGAAGGCCACCCCGGTCATCATGGACATGATGCGCTCGGTCTATCCGCACGATCAGGTTTTCGGTCAGTACTGCACCGTCAACGACTACGTCGAGTGCCCGCCCGACGAACTCTACGAGTACCTCTCGGACACCCGCTCGCTGGAGGAGTGGACCTACAGCCTGCGCGGCTTCGAGACCACCGACGAACCGGGCCTTTGGGTGGCCTACGACCGGCTCGGCTCGGAGACCAAGATCTACACCCGCACCGTCGCCAACCCGGAGGCGCGCACCGTCGACTACCACTGCGCCTGGGACCAGGGCAAGCACCTGTGGATGGTCTACCTGATGCGCGTGGTCGACGCGCAGGTGGTGCTGGACAAGCCGGGTTCGGTTGTGCTGTGGACCAATTGCCACCACCCGTTCTACGACGAGAACCCGTACCCGCAGACCGCGCCGCCCGAGCGCCCGGTCTGGGTCGGCGACTTCTGGGACATGTTCGGCGCCGGCCACGAGCTGGAGATGAAGAACCTCAAGGCAATTGCCGAATACCGCCACCGCCACGGACTGCCGGTGACCCCGGACTGGATGAGATGAGCACAGCGATGAGCCAACCCACGGTCAGCCTGATCGACGTCGCCAGCTACCTGCCGGGCGAGCCGATCCCCGCCGACTATTACGCGCAGTTCGCCGACTCCGACGACCTCCGCGACAATCTGATGTTCCGGGCGCCCAAGTTCCGTCACCACGTGGCACCGGACGAGACGGCGACCGACATGATCGAGCGCGCCGCCGCGGGCCTGATCGAACGGCACGGCGAGGAGGTCGTCGTCGGCGCCGATGTGCTGATCACCCACACCCAGTTGCCGGACATGCCGTTCTACGGTGGTGGCGGCGCGGTCGCACACCGACTCGGGATGCGGCCCAACGTGGTGCTCGATCTTCACAACGGCGGCTGCGCGGCATTCGTGCTCGGTCTGCAGCTCGCCCGCCAACTGCTGTCCTCCGGCGCGGGGCACACCGCGCTGATCGCGGTGGCGCAGAACGCCGCCGGCCAGATCTTCGACCAGCCCACCGTTCGCCGCAAGGCACAGGCCGCGGTTCCCGGTGACGGCGCCGCCGTCGGCCTGGTCACGCTGTCGGAGGACTCCCCGATACTCGACGTCGAAACCCGGACCTACGGTGAGTTCGCCGGTGACATGACGATCGCGATGGATCCGCCGCGCAAATGGTGGCAGCCTGGCACCGGCGAGGCCTACATCGGGTTCACCGAGTCGAAGATCACCAAGGTGCTGGCCCGCGGCAACCGGCAAGTGCCCGAGGTGGCGCTGGCGGTCTGCGACCGAATCGGCATGAAGTCCAAGGATGTCGACCTCTTCGTCACCAACCAGCCCAACCGGGTGTTCCTGCGCAACTGGCGGGATGCACTCGAGCTGCCGAAAGAGCGTCACGTCGACACCTTCGACGAGTGCGGGAACCTCTTCGGCGCTGCCATCCCGATCAACCTCGACCGGGCGGTCACCGATGGGCGGATCTCGGCCGGTGACACCGTCTTGATGGCGGCATTCGCGCACGCCGGCGACTTCGCCGGCGCGGCCGCGGTCCGCTGGGGTGGGCGGGCGCGCTGATGGGCTCGCTCAAGCGGGTGGCGGAAGCTGCCGTCGCCGCGCTACCCGATGCTGTCGACCCATTGGCGTTGTCGCTCAACGAGAATCCGTTCTCGCCGCTTCCCGCGGTGCGCTCGGCGCTGGTATCGGCGATCGACTCGGTCAACCGGTACCCGGAGTTCCTGCCCGAAAGTCTGCGCCGGTTGATCGCCGACCGGGTCGGTGTGGCCGAGGATCAGGTGGTTCTCGGCGCGGGAGCAACGGGTGTGACCATGCAGCTGCTGCACGCCACCACCGACCCGGGTGACCGGATCGCAATGGCGGCGCCGACGTTCGACGGTTATCCGATCTTCGCGAGGATGGCCCGCCTACAGCCACTGACGGTGGAGCTCGACGAGCACGGCCGGCACGATCTCGACGCTCTCGCCGGCGCCGCCGCCCAGGCCCGGGTTGTGGTGCTGTGCCGACCGCACAACCCGACCGGCACCCTGGAACCGGCGGACGAGGTCGAGCGGTTCTTGCGCCGTGTCCCCGGTGACACGATCGTGTTGCTCGACGAGGCCTACATCGAGTTCGTGGCACCCGAGTACCGGCTCGACGGGCTCTCGCTGATCCGCCGCTTTCCGAACCTGCTTGTGGTGCGCACGTTCTCGAAGGCCTACGGCCTGGCGGGCCTGCGGATCGGCTACGGCTTCGGCTCGGCCGAGTTGACCCGAAAGCTGTGGAAGATGCAGCTGCCGTTCGGGATGGGCATCACCAGTCTGGTCGCCGTCGCCGCGTCCTACGACGCTGAGCATCAACTGCAACAACGGATTCGGGCGATCGCCGCCGAGCGCCGGTTACTGCGGGCGCGACTGAGCGCGATGGGGGTTTACGCCACCGACGGACACGCGAACTTCGTGTATCTGCCCGCTGCGCGCAAGCCGTGGCGTGAGGTATTCGACAGCACCGGGTTGAGGGTTCGCCACTACGACGATGGTGCCGTGCGCGTCACTGTCGGCGACCGGTCCTCGACGCGGGCGGTGCTGACGGCGGTGGCCGCCGGCGTCAACTGCCCTTGGGCGCCGGGCACTTCCCGTCGACGACCAACGGCAGGTTGATCGTCAACGCCTGCAGCACACCGCCGGTGTCGTTCGTCCCGCCGGCGATGATGCACTTGCCCTCGACAATGGCGTCGGCGCCCACCTTGTGGCGATCGGCGAACAGGGTCGTGTCGTTGAAGTCGACCGTGGTGTTGGTCTTACTTCCGTCGGCGCCGAGTGTGGTGATGACGATCGCTTTGTCGTTGATCGAATCGACGTTGCCGCGAAAGCCCCCCAGCGGACTGGCCGGAAGCCCCGCGTTGTCAGCGCCGCCGGTCTTCTTGCACTCACCGCCGCTGGACGCGCCGACCACTACCGCGTCTGCGGTGACCGTGCCGCCTTCTGCGCCGCTTGCGGGCCGGATGGTGACGCACAGACCCGGGGTGATGTCGGTCGGCTTGGCCGGGGTCAACTCCATGACCTTCGTCGACGGGGTGAAGGTGACCGACGCCGATCCCTGTGGTCCGCTCACCTCGATCCGGTTACCGGATACCGAATCGATCGACCCGCTCACCTCGTCCTCACCGTTGACCTTCGACGGAGACTGGAGGAGCGGAGACGCCGCCACCGCCGACGTGGTGCTGGGTGCGGCCGAAGTCGAGCTTGGCGAACTCTTGTCAGATGAACTACAGGCCACGGTCGACAATGCGGTCAACCCGACGATTGCCAGCATCGAATAGCGCGAAATTGATGTCTTCTGCATGGTGGATCGACCCTAATGGCGGCAATGGTTCACCGTGACGCCGTCGAATGAACAGCGGGCGAACTTTACGTCAGAACGACGCGAACAAGCACACCCGGTGGCCAGGGTGTTATCAACCGTCGTGAAGGGACTGGTCAGAAGATGACGGTCGTGCGAGTCCGGACGGGGTGATGACGGCGAGAAGGGGGATATCTCCGAGCGGCGTCACGAGTTTGAACCTGCTCACATCGTTCTTCGGCGTGGGCATGACGGATTTGCCGATCCCGAAGCCGTTGCCGAAGTCGACGAAGTTGAACACCGAGCCGACCGGCGCCACATCTCCCGCACCGGTGCCGGCGGTGCCTTCGGTGACCTTGGTGATGAGCAGCGCCTCGCTACGAATGCCGAGCAGATCCCATTGGGTGAACACGTCGGCATCGACGCTCCCGATTCGTACGCCCGTTCGAATCGAAAACGTCGAACTGCTGATACCCCTGGATCTGCACCTCCCTGGGCGGCAGTCCGTTCACTCCGACAGGCTGCAGTGGGGAAGTGGGAACGAACGTGTGGCCGTTGGGGGCCTTCAGCGGCTGGGTGGACGCCGGTGTCGAGGCGTCGAGGAAGGTCAGGTCGCGTTGGTCACTCCGTCGGGAGTCACCTCTGACAGCGTCACCACGCCGCCGGGCATCGACGTGTAAAGAACATAGTTGTCGTCAGAACCGGTGTAGACGACGTTGTACACCGTGCCGACTGGCGGTACGCCTGCTCCGCTCCGTCGCTGCCGGTGACGAGGATTGCCTGGGTGTAGGTGTTGATGATGTCGGACGTCGTGGTGAAGACGCCATCGAAGCTTCCCACCGCCTGACCGGTTGGGTCGTAGACGTTGAACTTCTGATTGCCCTGAACGGACGTGAAGAACGGCAGTATTCCGTTTATCCCAGTTATGTTCTCGCCCTTGAGGTCGGCGGGAGCGATGTAGTAGCCGTTGGTGAGGCGCACTGGCCTGTCGTCCACCGTTTGGTCAGCGATACCCTTGGCGCGTCGAAGGGCATGGGAAGCGGGATGTCCCCGAACGGCGTCAACAGCTTGAACGAGACGATGTCGCCGGATGTCGTCGGCATGGCGGTATAGCCGATTCCGAACGGGCCGATCTTGAATGCGGAGATCAATGAGCCGACCGGCGGAACTTGCCCTGCGCCGGTACCGGTGGCTCCACTGGTGTTGGTGACGAGGAGTTCGGTGTAGTTGTAGCCGTTACCTCGGGCCACCAGAGCGTCGAAGGTGCCCACCGTCGTACCGGTTTTCGGATCGACAAGGTCGAATTGCTGTTCACCCTGCACCACGCTCGGCGACCCAGGCAGATGCGCCCACTGCCCGTAGAACGAGGTGACCGTTTCGGGGGAATTGGGAACGATCTTGTAGCCGTTGAGAGTGAGCGTGGGGCTGACCACGGTGGGGCTGGGCACGATCGGGTTGACGAGGGAAACGGCCACCACCAGGCCGAGTTCGAGCACCGTTGTGAAAACCAGGCTCACGGCGCCGGCCGGGACGGTAGGTATTCCGGGTATTCCGATGTTCGCGGTGGGCACAGCCCGAAGGCTCCGCACCGTCGGCAACGACGATGCCTTCGGCAGTGCGGTCAGCGCGATGCCGCCTTCGGTAGTGCGGTCAGCCGCGATGCCGCCTTCGGCAATGCGGTCGCAGCAGGAGCAACTTCACCCACTGCGGTTGCGGTCGCCTCGGGTGTGGCTGCCTCGAGCGGCGCCGTTGCCCGCGCGAGCGAATCCGCTAGAGGCTTGGAAAGCTCACCGCGCAATTTCCCGACGCCGGCCCTGCCGGACTTCGTCGAAGGCGGTTGCGAAGAACCGGCGGCAGCCGCGGAGGCCGCCGCCGGTGCGGTCTTTGCGCGGACGGCAGGTCGTTTGGAGTCTTGCGCCGAGGCCGTGCCAGCGGTGGCTCCTCCGGCCGTCGAGCTGGTTGCTGACGGATGCGATGAATTCGACGAACCGTCGTCGGCGCAGGCCATTCCGCATGTCGTCAAGATCGCGGCGCCCACACCGAGGGCGACCGCCAGGCCTCCCACCCGACCGATGCACATCGAAGCGCTCATCGTTCACCTGTCCCTGGTCGCGAAAGTGTTGCAACGATAATCATGTGCCGAGCCCCTCTGCTCACGACCTTCAGGTGTGTTCCGCACCACATTAGCGGGATGCATCCACACATCGGTCCATTCGGAATCAGCACGATCGTCAAAGTTTGTGCGTTCTGGTGACCAAAGGCCATAGCCTGCCGCACGGAAGTTTGCCCAGAATCGTAACTGACGAGCAGTTGAGTCGTTGTAGACGGCCAACACGGGGGACAAGGGGGTCTCGTCATGCGCACGGGTGAGCCTATCCATTGCGTGCACTGTTCTGACCTTCAGCGCTGCGCTGTTGCTGGCGTTGACCCCGCTGTCATCGCTGGTCGTCACACTGACTGCCACCGCGTTGTTCATGGGCGGCACCGGCCATTCGCTGAGCATTCCGCAGGACACCACCGAATACATCACGCAGTATGTCGACAATGCGGACGCCAGGTTCGTGGCGCCCACCGGACTGTGCGCCGGAGGAACGGACCCGGCTGCCTGTCACCGGGTGGCGGTCTACACCCCTGAAGAGTTCCCCTTCGGCACCTGGCCGTGGACCATGACGTTCGATCAGTCGGTGGCCGCCGGTCTGGCCAATCTTGACAACTGCGTGCGAGGGACTGCGTGCACCGTCACGAAGCCGCCGTTCACGTCGACCGGCTCGGACTCGCTGACCGACACCTCGTACGTGGTGTTCGGCTATTCCGCAGAGTGCCACGATCGCGGCATTCGAGAAGTACGACCTGATCGCTCACCCGGCAAGACGGGGACGACGGTGAGTTTCGTGGTCATGTCAAACCCCAACCGGCCCAACGGTGGAATCCTCGAACGGTTCGTCGGCGCCTACATCCCGATCCTCGGCGTGACGTTCAGTGGCGCGATGACCACCAACTCGCCGGACGTCCCCGGGTACACGCTGAAGACGGTCGACGTGGCGCATCAGTACGATCCGGTCTCCGACTTCCCGACCAACCCGCTGAACCTGCTGTCCGATCTCAACGTCCTGATCGGATTCTTCTACTTCCACCCGGAGACGGCGTACTTCGCGGCGAATCCCATTGAACTACAAGGCCAGTACCAGGACACGACCTACTACCTCGCGCCGGCCAAGACGGTGCCCTTGCTCATGCCGCTGGAGATCATTCCGTTCATCGGCGCGCCGCTCGCCGCCGCACTCGATCCGCCACTGCGCGTCCTGATCGAAACGGGCTACGACCGCACCATCAACCCGGGCCAGCCGACGCCGGCGAAATGGCTTTACATCCCCAACCTCATCAAGGCGGCGGTGAACTTCGTCGTCGCGATCCCGACCGGTTGGGACAACGCCATAGCCGAGATCACGGGCAACCCGGCCAACCGGCCATTCGGCACCGCGGTCCCCGGACCGTACGGAGTCGGCGGCCCACCGGTCGACAGTGGCGCGGTCGATCCCTACGGATCGCCCACGCCATTGACCATCCCGCCGGTGCAGGCGACGAGGACACCGCCGGCCAAGGCGGCCGCTGTCGCCCCGAGCCCCCGGCGCCGGCACGCGACGGCTGCCCCGGCGGCAACGGCGAGTCCGGCATCCGCTGACCGGCCGTCGCGGCAGGCGCACGGCGGTGTCACCCGAAGTTCCCGCGCAGCGCGCTCCGATGCCGCGCGGCCGGCAGCCTGACGCCGCAGACTACGTGACAGCGGTCTGTCGCTTCACAGACCGTCGAGGTTGTCCGGTACGTCGACCGCGTGCTTCTGCAACGTCTCCAGCGGGACGATCTCCAACGCGCGCTCGTGCGTACAGGCCAGCACGACTGGTGCGGCGCAGCCGTCCTGGTAAGCGCGAAGCCAGTTCCGCGCGGTGACGCACCACCGGTCGCCGGGAACAAGTCCCGGGAATCGGTATTGCGGCATCGGTGTGGACAGGTCGTTGCCGATCGAGCGCTGATGCTCCAGGAAGTCCGCGGTCACGACGGCGCAGATGACGTGCAGGCCGAAGTCGTCAGGGCCGGTCGAGCAGCAGCCGTCCCGGTAGAACCCGGTGAGCGGGTCGGTGCCACACGGTTCCAGTTCGCCACCGAGCACGTTGTGTTCAACCACACGCCCATTATCGGCTGCGGGCGCGCCAACTGCGATACCCCCGGTGCGCGGCGAACGCCCCGATGATCGCCGTGACACACCAGACCGCGATCGCCGCGTAGGCCAGCGGTGAGGACAAATCCGAGATGGACGCCCCCAACGCGGTGTAGACGAACGCGCGCGGCGCCGACCCGATGAAGGCCCCCAATGCCATCTGCCACAGCGGCATACCGAATGCGCCGAACGCATAGGACGCCAGCGCGTCGGAGATGCCCGGGACGAACCGCTGACCGACGACCGCCCACATCCCGCGCCGCTGAATCTGCGTGTCGATGCGCTCGGCCCACTGCGCCCCGAGCAGCGCCCGCGCACTGTTGCGCCCGGCCCGCCTGCCGATCAGCGCCGCGATCGTCGCCGTCGTCACCGTCGAGCCCAGCGTGACGAACGTCCCCAGCACCGGCCCGAACAAGAACCCGCTGCCGGCGGCCAGTAGGGGACCGGGGACGAAGATCGCCGCCAGCACCGCCGATGCCGCGAGATAGGCCAGCGGTGCGACGGGCCCGGTCGCGGCGACCGCGTCGCGAACTCCTCTGACGTCGACGACGCGGGCCACGGCGACAAGGTAGAACAGCGTGAGCAGGAAGACGGCGAACACCCCGAGACGCAGAATGTGTGGCCACCGCCTGACGGCGGGGGAGTCCTCATCCACGGGATCTCGGTGGGTCGATGACGTGGAGCGCGGCGGCCTGGCCGGTCCGCAGAAACGCGATGATTTCCGTTGCAGCGGAGCGGATTTGCTTCTGGCTGGCGCGCTCCGGCCCCAGCAGTGCGGTGACCGCGGCGCTCAACACGGCCATCGGATCGCCGGTGCTGGCCGGTGCCGGGGCTGGCCCGATGAGGGAGATGGCCGTACCGGTGATGAGCGCGTGCAGGGCGAAAGTCTGATCGGCACTGTCCCAGTCGTGGCGGGCCAGCCCATGGCGACGCCAGATGGGCAGCACCGCCTGCAGCACGGCGCTGGGGCCGAGCTTGTCGTGCAGGGCCACCGAGCGCGGATGGTGGGCCAGGATGCCCAGCAGGTCTTCGTCGTGGCGCTGCAGTGCCGCGATGAGAGGCTGGCTGGTCGCGACCTGGAGCATCGTCGAGCAGAACCGTGACGGGCGGGCCAGATCGGGTTCGGTGTCGAGCTGCTGGATCAGGTCGTCGATGAGGCTGAGGAAGCCGCGGCCGATCAGCCCGATCAGGAGGTCTTCCTTGGTCGGCCAGTAGAGGTAGACGGTGCCCTTTCCGACGTGAGCCCGCGCGGCGACGTCGGCGACGGTGAACCCTCTGGCGCCCCGGCCGACGAGCAGTTCACCGGCCGCTTCGAGAAGCCGCGCGGCCTTCGCCGAGTGCTTCTCGGGCAGTTCGCCGACGGAGGTGTCCACCGGCGTGACTATATCGGCGGGGCTCACGACCGCCTCCTGAATGAACAAACTGACCGAAATGGTCGTTTGGTCAGTCGGTGGGCTACCATCGGGGACAGGTGGGACTCGCAGAACAGGAGACTTGATGTCCGATACGCCCCGGAACTCGTTGGCGGCCAACGATCAGCCTGCCCGCGTGCAGGCGCTCACCAGAGCGATCTTCACCGTCGCCGACCGGCTCGACCCCGTCGTCGAGCTGTCCCGTCCCTACGTCGACGGACTCGAGAACCTGCCGTGCGACGGTCGGTTCCTGCTGGTCGGCAACCACACGACGTTCGGGATGGCCGAGATCGTCATGATTCCCTACTTCGTGCACCGTCAGCTCGGCGTCCGCGTCCGTGGCCTCGCCGACCGAGGGTTCGGCGACGTGCGCGGCCTGGCCGCCGATGTCCTGGCGGCGGCCGGCGCGGTGGTGGGGGAGCCCGAGAACGCCGCCGAACTGATGCTCAATGACGAAACCGTCCTCGTCTTCCCCGGCGGGGGCCGGGAGATGCCGAAGTTCAAAGGTGAGGAGTACCAGTTGCGTTGGGAGGGCCGCAGCGGCTTCGCCCGGCTGGCCATCGCGCACGACTATCCGATCGTCCCCGTCGGACTCGTCGGCGGCGACGACGTCTATCACGGTCTGGTCGAGCGCGACAGCGCGCTGGGCCGAGTGAGTCAGTTCGTCGGGAGACGCCTCGGCGGGCGACCCGATATGGCCATTCCACCGACTCGGGGCTTGGGGCCCGACTCTCATTCCCGACCCCAAGCGGATGTATCTGCGCTTCGGCACGCCTATCCAGACCACCAAACCGGCTCGCGCCCAAGCAGCGAAATGGCAAGCGGCCGTGAAGGAACGGACCCAGACGGCACTCGAGACGATCCTGGCCGACCTGCAAGTGCTGCGCGAGACCGACCCGTACCGGAACCTGAACCCCTTCGCGTGGAGTAGGGCCGTCCGGCCGAAACCGGTTGTGTCAGCGGCGTCTTAGCCGCTCGCCGATCATGTCGGCGATGAAGCGAGCCGACGAGGCGGGACGGAACGCCCGCGCGGCGGCGGTGAGCGCCTCGCGGGACTCGGCGGGCAGTTCGATGTCGGCGGCGGCGACGTTGAATTCGAGTTGCTCGACGCTGGAGGCGCCGGGGATGGCCACCACGCCGGGCAGGCTGATCAGCCAGGCGAGCGCAACCTGGGCCGGCTTGGCGCCGACCTCGGTCGCGACGTCGCGAACGGTCTGCAGCAGCGGCTCGATCCGGTGCAGGTTCTCGGTACCGAAGAGCCGATTCATCGAGCGCATTCCGCCCGGCCGGTTGTCGACCCCGTACTTGCCGCCCAGCAGCCCCTGTGCCAGTGGGCTGTAGGCGATGACGATCCGGTTCTCCCGCTCGGCGAACGGCACGAGGTCCTCGAGCGGTCCGGCGTGGGCCAGGGAGAAGTGGACCTGGTTGCTGATCACCGGCCGGCCCAGCGCGGCGTCGGCCTTCTTCCACCGCTCGAGTGAGTAGTTGGAAACACCGGCCGCGCCGATGGCGCCGCTGTCCAGGAGGCTGCGCATGCCGGGCATGATCACCGAGTCGGGCACCACCGGGTTGGGCTGGTGAACCTGGTAGAGCGGAATCCTGTCGAGCTGCAATCGCTCGGCGCTGGCGCGCTCCCGCTGCTGGATCACCGGCGGGAACGGCGCCACCGGAAAGATCTTGCTCGCGACGGCCACGTTGGCCCGCTCGTCGCCGAGTGCCTCGCCCAGGATCCGCTCGCTCTTGCCGAATCCGTAGACCTCGGCGGTGTCGAACAGGGTGACGCCCATGGCCAGCGCGCGCTGCACGATGTCGCGGGCGGCTCCGGTCGCGTACTCGTCGCCGTAGCCCCACTCGCTGGAGCCGAACTGCCACGTGCCCAGACCGATTCGACTGACCCGACCGACTCCGTCGACCTCGAGGTATTTCATGACTCGAACATACCGCTTTACAAGTCGGGTCAGGACTGTCACGCTTCGGGCGTGGACTTCTCGCTTGTCGAACTCTCCGCAGAGGACCGCGAATTTCAGCGCGGGTTGCGGCAGTTCCTCGGCGAGATCGTCACCGAGGACGTGATCCGCCGGGACCGGGAGACCGGGCAGAACTTCGACGAAGGTGTGCACCTGGCACTGGGCGCCGAGGGCTACCTGGCCGGTGACTACAAGACGCTGGCCGACGGCGGGTTCAGCGCGGTGCGCCGGCGCATCTTCGAGCTGGAGATCGGCCGCGCCCACACTCCATGGTTTCACTGGGGGACCACCGCGCAGGTGGCCAAGATGGTGGAGGAGTTCGGCCGCCCGGATGTCGTAGCCGAAGTGCTTCCCGGCGTGCTCGACGGCAGCATCCGGCTGTGCCTGGGTTACACCGAGCCCGACGGCGGCTCCGACGTGGCGACCTGCAAGACCCGCGCGGTGCGCGACGGCGAGGGCTGGGTGATCAACGGGGCCAAGATGTACACCTCGAATGCGCACAACGCCCAGTACGTCTTCCTGCTGACCAACACCGATGCCCAGGCGCCAAAACACAAGAGCCTCACCATGTTCCTGGTGCCGCTGGACACCTCGGGCGTCGAGATCCAGGGCATCCGCACGGTCGACGGCGACCGGACCAACATCGTCTACTACAGCGACGTCCGGGTCGCCGACCGGTACCGGGTCGGCGAGGTCAACGGTGGCTGGACGGTGATGCGCATGGCCCTCGACGCCGAACACGGCGTCGGCGAACGGGGCGCGCAGGGCCTGCAGCGACTCTGCACCATGACCGAGCACGGGCTGTTGATGGCCGAAGCGGTCGACAAAGTGGCCGGTATCGTCGGCCGCATCGACGACGACTCGGTGGCATATCGCCTGGGCCGCAGCATCGCCCGGATGGAGGCCGCGTCGAGCACCGCCGACATGTACGGCCGGGTCGCCATCGCCGCGACCATGCGGGAGATCTCCCCGGATCTGATGGACGTCCTCGGCTCCGCGGGAAGCCTGCCGGTCGAGACCGACGGCAGCGCCGACGACGGTGCCGCCGAGTATCTGTTCCGGCTGGCCGCTCCGATGGGCGTCTACGGCGGGACGCTGGAAGTCTTCCGCAACATGATCGCCCAGCACAGGCTGGGCCTGGGCCGGCCGAACTACTCTCCGCCGCGCGGAAGTTCGGCCTGAACGTCGGCCTTGGCGGCGTCGAAACTCAGAAATCCCTTGATGCCCAGACTTTCCGGCAGCGGATCGTCATAGCTCCACGCGATGTCTTCGACGGTGACGTCGCCGATGCGCGCCGACCAGTAGGTGGCTGTGCCCTTGTAGTTGCAGTAGCTGCCGGTGTCGCTTCTGATCAGCAGATCGGTGCGAACGTGCTTGGGCGACACGTACAGTCGCGGCTCGAGTGCCGTCTCGAAGACGATCACGGTGTCGGCCGTGTCGACCAGCGTGGTCCCGGCGACGTCGACTCGCAGCCGCCGGCTGGTGGGGCGGCAATCCACCCGGTGGTACGGGTTGGGCGGGTAGTGCACCAGCGCACGGCCTTCCTCCACCCAGGTGTCCACCGCATCCCAGGGGACCTGGACGTAGCCGGGCGCCAGGGGTTCGGGTTCGTGGGGTAGGTCGCCGACGACATCCTCGGGGAAGGCGTAGCTCAGCGGGCGTCCTGCGCGGTGCACCATGAGGGCGCGTTCGGTGTCGATCACTGTGCGGCCGTTGCGGATTGCCTCGATCCGCCGGGGATGCGGCTCGATGTAGGCCACGTCATCGGGCACCGGTTCGGAGAACCGGCCGGCGCGGTCCGGGCCGAGTGGGCCCCGGCCCGCCACCAAACTCACCGGATCAGACCACCGTCGTCTTCAGCGGGCTCAGGTCGGTCTGCATCAGCACGACGTTGTAGTTGCCCCAGATCGACATGTTCCAGTACAGGTTGCTGAAGTCGGGCGTGCCGGTGCCGTCGGCCCGTTTGAGCTGTCCGGTGCCCGACAACGGGTGAATCATCGGCGCGTACAGCCCCGGGTACTGGAGCGAGGTCGCGATCGTCACCGGATCCGACCACGGGCCTTCGGGGGTGTCCGCGGTCCGCAGCACCACGTTGTTGCTGCCGTTGCCGTACAGCACCACGTACTTGTCGAGGTAGTCGTTGTACTGCACCGACATCTCGCTGACGTTGCCGCCGGTCTTGGCGCCGGTCAGGCCGGCGAAGTAGCCGCCGAAGAACTTCGGGTTGTTGGCGATGTCCCTGACGAACCCGAACAGTCCGGCCGACTTGGTGGAGTCACCCAGGATCGCTACTGCCTCTGCGGGCTTGTCGGCCACCCAGTTGCTGCCGTCCCAGTACTCGTACTTCTTCAGGTCAGTCTCAGAACCGACGGCTACCCGCGACAGGAAGGCCGAGCCGGCCCGGCCCGACGGTGTGCCGAAGGCGTAGAGGTACTGGGTCCCGCCGGCGGGAACCTTGTCGGCCGGCTGCACGACGTAGGCCGCCTGCTGGAAGTTCTGGTCGCCCGCCCGGTATGGCGTCGAGGACCGGAACCACCCGGCCGAGCGGACCGTCGAGTTCTGCAACACCCAGCTGCCGCCGTTGGGGCCGTCGACGAACTTGGACATGGCCGAGTAGTTGGTGGTCCACCGGCCGGGGGTGTCCCACGACTTGACCGAGAAGTAGTTGACGTAGTTCTCGCCGTTGAAGTAGACGGCAGAGGAGGGGATGTTGGTGACCTCCGAACCGATGAAGAACACCTTGTTGCGGGCGGCCGGAATGAATTGATATGCGTAGCCGGTGTTCTGCAGGGTCAGCCCGTCGCTGAGATTCATGTCGGTCATGTCTTGCAGCAGCAGCACGTTGGACCGCCAGTCGCCAGTCATGTTCGGTCCGCTGAAGGTGTCACCGAACGCCAACTGCACCGTGTTGTTCACACCGTTGAACCACATGATGCCCAGGTCGGTGCCGTAGACGCCCTGGCGGGACGTGTTGTTGGTCTGTGGCCAGCGCGCCGGATGGCGCCGTTGGCCTGGCCCGTCACCCAGCCGACCGGGGTCGAGGTGAGCGTGGTCGGCGGAGGTCACCACCGCGGCCGTCGGCTGGGCGGTCGTGGCGGTTGCGGCTTGTGACGTCGGCTTGGACGGGCGCGAATTCCCGGCGTGCCCCCGCCGCCAATGCCCACACGGCCGGCGCGGTGGCGGGAGTCGTGGGAGAACCGCCCACACCCGTTGTCGGCACGCTTGCCGTCGCAGCGGTGATGCGGGCACCCGGGACGGGCTGACGGTCGCGGTGGCGGCCGGCGCGGCAGTGCGCTTGGCCGACCTCGAGGCGCGCCGGACGCCGCACGCGTTGGACGGCCGCGAGGCCGCCTTGTGCGCCCGGCTGTTGGACGGCGAACCGGAGGTGTCGTGCGAGGAAGAATTGGACCCGGCGGCGTCATCGGCCCTGGCCACAGCGGTGCCGGAGGCGATCGCGGCCCCCACGCCCAAGGCCACCGCCAGCGCGCCCAATCGGCCCACGTGCGCGGCTGCTTTCATCGAGGGACTCATCGATTTCACCCCTGTCGGTTCGTTTGCTGACCTGACGGTACCCAACCGAGCACCTCATGTGTAACTCTGGTCACAAATGTCGTCGCAAACATCGGCACGATCATGAGCTGAGCAGCAGCTCGCCCATCTTGGGAACCAGGGCCTGCAGGGCCTTCAGCGGCCGGATCATCACCTTGACCGACACGATCTTGCCGTCGTCGTTCCAATGGATCATGTCGATCCCTTCGACCGTGAGGCCGTCGAGCTCCGCGGCGAACTCCAGGACGGCCGAATGCGTGTCGAACCACTTGCCCACATAGCGGAAGTTGTTGCCGGAGAACAACTTCTCCGCCGCACGCAGATAAGCGGCCGTCTTCTCCCGCCCGTGCTGCGGGGTGAACACCGCGGGGGAGTAGAACACCGCATCCTCGGCGAGCATCTCGTCGAGCTCATCGGTGTGCCCGGATTCGATGAAGGCGAGCCAGCGCTCGATGACCGGAGGTGTCAACGTCGTTCTCCTTGTCAGGGCTTCGTTTCGCATTGCGCAGATCCAGCGTCCCACAGGCCCGCGGCGCGGTGGCCAAGTATCTGCGGGTGCGTGAAAATCGGCGCAACCAGTTTCGGGTCACCGGTCATCAGCAAACGACAACTTCCGGACTCAGAAGATTGCCGAACGCTGGTCAACGTGACATGCTGCTGAGGATCGGCGAAGCCTCGCCACGCCGACCGAAACTTTCGTGGCGAAGCATCTCTTCGCCGATTTCCTAGGGAAACACCTTGAACCAGATCCGCTTCGCACGTCGCAGGGCCGTCACCGCGTGCGCCGTCACGCTCCTGGCGGCCAGTTCGCTCGCCGCGGGCTGCGGCAACGACAAGGAGGCTCCGTCGACGCCGGCCCCTCGTCGAGCAGCGCGCCGGTGTCGCCCACCGAGAAGTCCCTGAGCCCCAACGGCGGTAACAAGTT
Organism: uncultured Actinomycetota bacterium; assembly: GCA_963786695.1. Classification (GTDB taxonomy): domain Bacteria; phylum Actinomycetota; class Actinomycetes; order Mycobacteriales; family Mycobacteriaceae; genus Mycobacterium. The sequence continues at coordinate 282,737 of CAWBAL010000057.1, read as the reverse complement.
CACCCCGACCGTCGTGGCCCCGCCCCCGCCGACCCAGGCCCCCGGCAACCACAATCACCGTCGCTACTGAATTCCGCGAGCTCGCGGGCGATCGCGGCGTGATAGCGATCGATGTTGGCGGGGTTGACGATTCGGAAGAAGCCGTCAGGCATGGGGGAGTCCTTCGGCGCTTCGATGGTCATCGTCCTGGTGAACAGCGTGACGCCCTCGCCCGGCTGCGGTGAAGTGGTATTCCACGGTGATCCGGCCGTCCATTCCGCCGTTGCCCTGCCGGTCGTGACCGAGCCGGCCGACCGAGGTGAACACCCACAGCCTGGGTCGCACCGCGATCGCGAGATGCCAGGTGAAGATCCGTTCGCCGTCCGGACCGCCCTCCTCCCAGGTGTCACCGACCTGCAGTGGCAGCTTGTCGAGCTTGCCCACGTAATTGCTGCCCGGATAGGTCTTGGTCCAGTTGCCCGGATTGGTGACGAAGTCGTAGAGCGTCTCGGCGGAGTGGGTGAAGGCCGTCTCCGAACTCGTGGTCACGATGCCCAATTGCGTTGCCTTTCTTGTCCGCAGTGTGCGTAGTTTACACATTTGCAGAGATTTGTAACTATGCGCGCCGTCGCGCCGGTATGGTGACGCGATGCGTTCGGTATTGCGCTTCGGTGCTCATGTCGGCCGCGGTGCGCGACGGCTGACCGTCGATGCGGCTCTGGCCGGCAGGCGGCGATTCCCGCGCCGCGTCGAAGACCTCACTCCGGAGGGCCTGTCGGCGATCATCGGCGGGCGGGTGTCCACGCTGCGTCCGCTGGATGCCACGGCGGGGACGTCGAGCCGGGCGCGCCTCGCGCTGACCGGAGACGGTGTTCCGGAGTCGGTGTTCGTCAAGATGTCCGCCGGGACCGCGGGCATCCGCATGCTGGGCGAGCTGGCCGGTCTCGGGGAGACCGAGGCGCGGTTCTACCGCGAACTGGCCCCGCAGCTGCGCAGGGGGCTTCCGCGGTCATACGGATCCGCGTTCGACCCGTTGACCGGACGCTTCGTCGTCGTGCTCGAGGACATGACGACCTCGACGCTGCCAGTTTCCCGACACCCTTCACCCGCTGAGCGCCGACCAGATGGCCCAGGTGGTCGGGTGCTGGCGCACCTGCACGCCTCCTTCTGGGGCAGGCTGCCGCAAAAGCCCGGCGGCAGTGGTCAATACGGCTGGCTGCAGGCGCCGTCGTCCGATCCGGCCAACCTGCTCACGCCGTCGGTGATGAAGATGTCCGCGCAAGCGCCTCGCGAACTCGACCACCATCCCGGTGCAGGCCGGCCGCTACATCTGGGAGAACTTCGCCGCCGCGACCGCCATCGTGGACAGCGGTCCGCACACGGTCCTGCACGGCGACTCGCACCCGGGCAACACCTACATCCGCGACGGCCGGGCCGGACTGCTGGACTGGCAGGTCGTCCGGCGTGGGCACCCGGCCCGCGATCTGGCCTACGCGATCGTCCTCGGCACACCGGCTGCGGATCGCCACGGCGTCGAGCGGGAGTTGCTCGAAACCTATCGGCAGGCACTGGCTTCCGAAGGCGGTCCCGAGCTCGATCGTGACGAGTTGTGGACCCGGTACCGGCAGGCCGTCATCCACCCGTACCTGTCCGGGCTGACGACCGCCGGGCTCGGCGGCCTGCAGGACGACGGCATCGCTCTGGAGGGCCTACGGCGCGCGGTGACCGCGCTGGACGAACTGGAGACCGTCGCGGCCCTGCGCCGCGCCGAGTGAAACTACTTGGGGCAGTTGATCGTCACGTAGGCGATCGGCTGGCTGCCTGCCGAGCCGGCAGTGTTGATGTCGGTCACCGTGCACTCGCGACAACGAGACGTTGGGGGCGCCGTTCTCGTACTGCAGCGAGACGTCATAGCCCGCGCTGTCGAGGTCGCCGATGGTGGCGGCCGCCGACTCCGACCCCGGTTCCGGGATGCTGGGCGGATCGGCGGAGGCCAAGGGGGACAACGCAATCGACGCGCCCGCAACGATCAAGAGCGGCGCGACGTAGCGCAGATGGGGTGACATTGCGGTCCTTCCTCACGGCGGCCGAAGTGGTGGCGCCCGTCAAGAATGACAGCAAAGTCCTGTTCTCAGTGGCCGGTCGGCAAACGGCAGGCGAACATGTGTGGAACACAACGTGTCTGGACCCGAGCCGTCATGGCGAGTCTTCTTTGGGGCCCGTGCCCGTGCCCACCGAAAGCTGCTCGGTCGAGTCCGGCTCGGATTCCGCGCGCGGCGCCGGCCACGGCTGCGGAACCGGTCGCTGACGCACCCGTTGCGGCCACCAGAACCATTTGCCCAGCAGCGCGGCGATGGACGGCGTCATGAACGATCGCACCACCAGCGTGTCGAACAGCAGACCCAGCGCAATGGTCGTGCCGACCTGACCGCCGACCCGCAGCGGGCTGATCGCCATCGACCCCATGGTGAACGCGAACACCAGGCCGGCCGAGGTCACCACCGAACCGCTGCCCGCCATCGACCGGATGATCCCGGTGTTGAGCCCGGCGTGGATCTCCTCCTTGAACCGGGCCACCAGCAACAGGTTGTAGTCCGAGCCCACCGCCAGCAGGATGATCACCGCCATCGCCAGGACCAGCCAGTGCAACGGCTGGCCGAGGATGTGCTGCCACAGCAGTACCGACAGGCCGAACGAGGCGCCCAGCGACAACACCACCGTGCCCACGATCACCGCGGCCGCCACCACACTTCGGGTGATGATCAGCATGATGATGAAGATCAGGCACAGCGCCGCGACCCCGGCGATCAGCAGGTCGTAGTTCGCGCCGTGCTGCATGTCCTTGTACACCGACGCGGTGCCGCCCAGATAGACCTTGGAGCCTTCGAGCGGGGTGCCCTTGAGCGCCTCGAACGCGGCGTTCTTGATCTTGTCGATGTGCGAGATGCCCTCCGGCGTCGCGGGGTCACTCTCGTGGGAGATGATGAACCGCACCGCTTTTCCGTCCGGCGAGACGAACATCTTCAGGCCGCGCTTGAAGTCCGGATTGTCGAACACCTCCGGCGGCAGGTAGAAGGAGTCGTCGTTCTTCGACGCGTCGAAGGCCTGGCCCATCGCGGTCGCGTTGTCCTGCATGGCCTGCATCTGATCCTGGAATCCACTCATCGTGGACTGCATCGTCATCATGGACGTCTTCATCGACTTCATGGTGGCGATCATCGGCGGCATGACCTCGGCCAACTTCGGCATCAGGATGTCGAGCTTGTCCATGTCGACGACCATCTGCGCGAGATCGTCACTGAGCGCGTCGATTCCGTCGAGACTGTCGAACACCGAGCGCATCGCGAAGCAGATCGGGATGTCGAAGCAGTGCGGTTCCCAATAGAAGTAGTTGCGGATCGGCCGGAAGAAGTCGTCGAAATCGGCCAGGTGGTCCCGAATCGTGTTGGTGTCGGCCACCATCTGCTTGGTCGAGACCACCATGCTGTGGGTGATGCCGACCATCTGCCTGGTCAGGGCCAGCATGCGTTCCATCGTGTCGATGGTGACCTGCAACTCGTCGCCCATCTTCAGCATGTCCTTCATGCGGTCCTGCAGATAGGACATGTTCATCGTCTGGTTGGTCGACGACATGCTGATGATGAACGGGATCGAGGTGTGCTCGATCGGTGTCCCCAGCGGCCGGGTGATGGTCTGCACCCGCCCGATGCCGGGAATGTGGAAGATGCTCTTGGCGATTCGGTCGATGACCAGCATGTCGGACGGGTTGCGCACATCGTGGTCGGTCTCGACGAGCAGCAGTTCCGGGTTCATCCGGGCCTGCGGGAAGTGCCGGTCGGCGGCGGCGTACCCCACGTTGGCGGGGATGGTCTTGGGCAGGTAGTTGCGGTCGTTGTAGTTGGTCGTATACGACGGCAGGGCCAGCAGTCCGACCAGCGCCAGCGCCATCGAGGCGGCCAGGATCGGAGCCGGCCAGCGCACCACGGCGGTGCCGACCCGGCGCCACATGTGGGTGTTCATCTTGCGCTTGGGCTCGAACAGGCCGAACCGGCTGCCGATGGCGATCACCGCGGCGCCCAGGGTCAGCGCCGCGAACACCACGACGAGCATGCCGATGGCCAGCGGGTAGCCCAGCGACTTGAAGTAGGGCATGCGGGTGAAGTGCAGACAGAACGTCGCGCCGGCGATCGTCAGGCCCGAGCCCAGGATCACGTGCGCGGTGCCGTGATACATCGTGTAGTAGGCCGTTTCGCGGTCCTCGCCGTCCAACCGTGCCTCGTGATAGCGCCCGATCAGGAAGATCGCATAGTCGGTGGCCGAGGCGATGGCCAGGGTCGCCAGTAGGTTGACCGCGAACGTCGACAGGCCGATGAGCTCGAGGTTGGCGAGGAACGCGATCACGCCCCTGGCCGCCGTGAGCTCGAGGAACACCATCAGCAGGATGAGGATCGTCGTCGTGATGGAGCGGTAGACCAGCAGCAGCATCACGAAGATGACGGCGATGGTGAGCGGCCTCGACCGTCTTGACGGCCGCATCGCCGACGTTGTGCTGGTCGTGGCTCAGTGCCGTCGGGCCGGTGACGTAGACCTTGATCCCCGGCGGCGGCGGATTGGCGTCGACGATCTTCTGGACGGTGTCGACGGACTCGTTGGCCAGGGCCTCGCCCTGGTTGCCGGCCAGGAAGAGCTGGACGTAGGCGGCCTTGCCGTCGGCGCTCTGGGAACCGGCGGCGGTCAGCGGATCGCCCCAGAAGTCCTGGACGTGCTCGACGTGCTTGGGGTCGTCGCGCAGTTTCTGGATCAGGCCGTCGTAATAGTGGTGCGCCTCCGGGCCCAGCGGCTGGTCACTTTCCAGCAGGATCATCGCGCTGCTGTTGGAGTCGAACTCCTGGAAGTCCTTGCCGATCCGCTTCATCGCCTGCATCGACGGCGCATCTGCGGGCGCCAGCGACACGGTGTGGTCCTGGCTCACCTTCTCCAGTGACGGCACGGCGAGGGTGAGCACCGCGACGAGCCCGATCCAGAACAGCACGATGGGCACCGAGAACATCCGGACGAACCGGGGAATCAGCGGGTGCACTCCGTGCCGGCGGGTCATGCGGACTTCACCAGGCAGAAGGTCTGGGCGTTGACGCCGTCGGAGGTCTTCTCGTCCTTGAGCACACCGTCGACGTAGATCCGGCAGCCGATGCTGTCGGTGTCACCCTGGGCCACGATGTTGGCGCTGGCCGCCGGGGCCGTCGTGGTCAGCGTGAGCGACCACGGCAGCGTGGTGTCGCGGACGATCTGGGGCTTGGCGTCGAGATCGAGGTAGTTGATGGTGGCCACCGCACCGGCCGGGCCGTAGATCTCGTAGGTCACCTGCTTGGGGTTGAACGGCTTGGTGTCATTGGCCAGGCCGCTTCCGGCGCGGGTGACTTCGGTCTTGCCGAACACCCCGTGCAGCCGGTACACGGCGAACACCGCGATGGCCACCACGAGGATGATGACCAGCGGTATCCATGCCCGCCGCACTGCCTTGACCATAGGTTTTCCCGCGACCCGTTCCCGTCGACGACCCTAGGATCCCGTCACGGACAGCGCGCGGAATGCTGCCACGCCGATCGTGAAGGTGGTCGTTCGTGTCATCTCAAACCCATCTTCTCGCGCCGCGACAGCTTAGCCGGTTTAACCGAGAGATTAGCTCACTTAACTGATCGGACGATACCCGGCGGTAGCTTCGGCGCCCGATTCCGACCTGGCCGTGCGGTGACCGCGAGGTCACATCGACCGGAACGTTCTGCCCGGGCCGGCTGGTGCGCAACTGCTTAGCTGGCCTACAATCCGGTTCATGAACTTCGCGAGGCTTGCCATGGTTGCCGCGGCGGCCGTCGCGGCGCCGGTTGTCCTGGCCGCACCATCGCACGCCGATCCGGACACCGACTTCGCCAACCAGCTGCACACCTACGGCATCTACGGTCCCCGCGACTACAACGCCTGGCTCGGCAAGATCGCCTGCAAGCGGCTGGCCACCGGCCTGGACGGCGACGCCTACGCATCGGCGAAGTTCATCCTGACCAACCTGCAGCACGGGTCCACCCAGGCTCAGGCGGTGCAGTTCCTCGGCGCCGCGATCACCACGTACTGCCCGGACCAGATCGGCGTGCTGCAACGGGCGGCCGTTCAGTAGGGCTCCTCATGGCCGGCTCCGTCGAGCGCACCGTCTCGCAGGACGTGCCCGCCGCCCCCGACCAGGTCCGCGACCACTACGTCGATCTGGACAACATCAAGGACGTCCACCCGTTGGTGGTCTCGGTGGTCACCCTGCACCGCAGCGAATCCGACGACGGCTACGTCCAGACCTACCGCGTCCAGGACCGCATCCCGCTGGGCCCCGCGACCCTGCCGATCAGCTATACGGCCACGCTTGCGGGTGCCCAGAAGCGGCCCGGTGCTCACCGAAGCCCGGCAGTTCCCCGCGGTGCGCCTGGACGGCGTCGTCTCGTTCGACCCGATCCCGGCCGGCACCCGGCTGACCGAGCGGATCCGGATCAGCGCGCCGTGGCCGCTGCTGGGGATGACCGCCCGGCAGGCGGTCGCCGCGCACCAGGAGATGCTGGCGGGCATCCGCCGCCACTTCGAGGCGCGCGGCTAGCCTGCCGTCTTGCCGTTGTCGACGTTGTAGACCGCACCGTGGATGGCGGCCGCGTCGTCACTGGCCAGGAACGCGATCACCTTCGCCACGTCGGCCGGGGCCATCATTCCGCGCGGCGCGGCGATCCGCATGATGAGGTTGAAGTCGGCGTTGTCGGGCGCGACGAAGTCGGTCACCTGCGGGGTGAGCATGCCGCCGGGGCACACCGCGTTGACCCGCAACCGGTCCTTGGTGAACTCGATGGCCAGCGCGCGGGTCAGCCCGACCAGTCCGTGCTTGGCGGCGCAGTACCCCGCCGAGTAGACCTCGCCCTCCACCCCGGCGATCGAGGTGACGTTGACGATGTTGCCGCCGGCCTCCAGCAGGTGCGGCAGCGCCGCACGGCACAGGTAGAACGGCCCGTTGAGGTTGACCGCCAGGTCGTAGTCCCAGTCCTCGTCGGCCACCGACGTGGTGTGCCGCATCTGGTGGAAGCCCGCGGCGTTGACCAGGACGTCGAGCCGGCCGAAGCGCTCGACGCACCCGGCGACCGCGTCCCGGCAGGCCTGTGCGCTGGTGATGTCGACCGAGGCGTAGGCGCCGCCAGGAACCGACTCGAACACCGTCGCCATCCGCTCGGCGTCCCGGGCGATCCCGTACACCGTCGCGCCGCGTTCGGCGAACACCTGGGCGACCGCGGCGCCCAGTCCGGAGGAGGCCCCGGTCACCAGGGCGACCTTTCCGCTCAGTTGTGTCATGCCCGCCCTTTCTCGGCGTGGACGTTGCGGACCCCCACCGCGTTGCGCAATCCCGAGCAGTTGTAGCACCCCACGCAGCCGACACAGTCGGTGCACCGTGCACACGCCAGGCACGCCATACAGCGGCGGCATGCGAAACACGCCGCGCACGCGACACATTCGCGCATCAGCACCGACAGGAGGGTGATCACGCAGCCGGCGATCACGGCGCTGCCCGCGGTGGCGATGGATCCGGCGACGGCCGCGCTGCCCGCGGTGGCGATGGACCCGGCGACGGCCGCGCTGCCCGCGGTCGCGATCGACCCGGAGACCGCGGCGCTGCCCGCCGTCGAGATCGATCCCGCCACGGCCGCGCTGCCCACCGTCGAGAGCGATCCCGCCACGGCCACTGAGTTCGGTGTATCGGTCATCACCGCACCAGCATGTCAACTCTTCCGGTGACACGGTGCCGCAGTTGCCGGAATGTGCAGCTAGAAGCGTCGGCCGCCGTCCATTTGGGCTGTCCGAGAAAATTACGCGTACGTGACCATGTGCCTTCGCGGAGGGCGCTGAGGCCGTCGGTCGCATTGAATTGGTCCCAAGAGCACCGCCGTCTGATTGCATTCTCAGTCAGGGGGTATCGCATGCACGGTGCTCGGCCCGGGCTCACGGAGCCCGCTACGGGGAAGGAGCAGCCTTTGCGCGCATTCGATGCCGTCTCGCTGAGCGGCGCGCGCATCCCGACGACTGCCGGCCCGGCGGTCGAACACGATGCGCAGTTCGAGATCTGGCGCAACGGCGTCCGGCACGCCGCGCTGGCCCACGTCGCCGACTTCGTCGACAACCACTGCGTTCCGCAGCTGGCCGACACCGGTATCGACGTGGCCGCCGATGTCCTGGTCCAGTTCGTCGGCGGCGGCAAGTGCCTGCGCTCCACGTTCATGTACCTGGGCTGGCTGTGCGGGGCCGACGAGGACGACGCCGCGCTGCGTGCCTCGGCCGGCCTGGAACTGCTGCACGCCTTCGCCCTGCTGCAGGACGACGTCATGGACGACTCGGACATGCGCCGCGGACTACCCGCCGCGCACGTCCAGTTCGGCGAATGGCACCGCGACCACGGCCTGTCCGGCTCGCGGCGGCGGTTCGGCGCGTCGGCGGCGATCCTGCTCTCCGATCTGTGCCTGGTGTGGGCCGAGCAGATGATGCGCGACAGCGGCGTACCCCAGGACGCGCTGGCGCGGGCCTGGCGCCGCTACGACGCGATGCGCGTCGAGCTGGCCGTCGGCCAGTTCGCCGATGTCGCCAACGACTACGGTGCGCTGCCCACCCTCGACGCGGTGCTCGACGTGGCCCGCCGCAAGTCGGGCAACTACACCGTGCGCAGGCCGCTGGAGATCGGCTTGGCGATGTCCGGCCGCGAGGATCTGATCGCCGCCCTGGGCGGGTACGGCAGCGCAATCGGCGAGGCCTTCCAGCTGCGCGACGACGTCCTGGGCGTCTTCGGGTCACCGACGGTGACCGGAAAGCCCATCGGCGGCGACCTCGCCGAGCGCAAGGCCACCAGCGTGGTGGTCGCCGCCCATCAGATGGCCGACACCGCGATCCGCCGTCAGTTCGTCGAGCTGATGAACGCCGACGGCCTCGACGAGTCGGACATCACCCGCTGGCGCAACCTGATCGTGGCCACCGGAGCGGTGGAGTGGATCGAGGACATGATCGCCGAACGCGTCGCAGCGGCCCAAGAACACCTGAGCGACAACCGAATTGACGACTGGGTGCAGTCCACGCTGGCCAACATGGCCGCGGCCTGCACGCTGCGCGTCACCTGAGTTACAAGGCAAGAGGAGTCGATATGCGTACCGTCCCAGGGGCCACCGACCACGTGGTGGTGGTCGGGGCCGGGCTGTCCGGCCTGTCTGCCGCCCTGCAGCTGGCCGGCCGCGGGCGTGCGGTCACCGTCGTCGAGCGCTACCCGTTCCCCGGTGGACGGATGGGGCAGGCCGACATCCGCGGCTACCGCATCGACACCGGACCGACCGTGCTGACGATGCCCGACATCATCGAGGACGCCTTCGCCGCCGTCGGTGCGTCGATGGACGATCACCTGGAGCTGGCGCTGGTCGACCCCGCCTACCGGGCCACCTTCGCCGACGGCAGCTCACTGGACGTGCACACCGACGCCGCCGCCATGACCGCCGCGATCGAGCAGTTCGCCGGTCCCGAGCAGGCCGCCGGCTACCAGCGGCTGCGCGACTGGCTCACCGAGCTCTACAAGCTGGAGATGAACGGTTTCATCTCCTCCAACTTCGACTCGCCGCTGTCGCTGCTGACCCCGCAGCTGGCGCGGCTGGCGGCGATCGGCGGCTTCCGCGGCTGGGAGCGCATGGTCGGCAAGTACATCACCGACGAACGGCTGCAACGGGTCTTCACGTTCCAGGCCCTCTACGCCGGTGTCCCGCCGCAGCAGGCGCTGGCCGCCTACGCGGTGATCGCCTACATGGACACCGTTGCCGGCGTGTACTTCCCGCGCGGCGGCATGCGCGCGGTGCCCGAGGCGCTGGCCGCCGCCGCGGCCGATGCGGGTGTGGAGTTCCGCTATCAGTCGTCGGTCGCCGCACTCGAACGCTCCGGCTCGCGGGTCACCGCCGTGCGCACCGACTCCGGTGAGCGGATCGCTTGCGACGCAGTGGTTCTGACCACCGAACTGCCGCTGACCTATGAGCTGCTCGGCCGCACCCCGAAGCGTCCGATCAAGGTGCGCCCGGCACCGTCGGCGGTGGTCGTGCACGTCGGCGTTCCCGCGGTGGGCGAGCAAGCTGGTGCACCACAACATCAGCTTCGGGCACAAGTGGGCAGGCACCTTCGACGAGATCATCCGCGAGGGCAAGCTGATGAGCGACCCGTCGCTGCTGGTGACCAGGCCCACCGCCGGTGACCCCAGCCTTGCCCCGGCCGGCCGGGACCTGCTCTACATCCTGGCGCCGTCGCCGAATCTCGCAGTGGGCGATGTGGATTGGGCTGCCGACGGGAAGGCCTACGCCCACCAGGTGGTCGCCAAGGCGGCCGAACGGCTGATGCCCGGCCTGGCCGACGACGCCGACGTGCTCGACATCGTGACACCCCTCGACTGGGCACGGCAGGGCATGGCGGCGGGCTCGCCGTTCGCGCTGGCGCACACGTTCTCCCAGACCGGGCCGTTCCGGCCGGCGAACACCGTGCGCGGCATCGACAACGCCGTGCTGGCCGGCGGCTCCACCGTGCCGGGCGTGGGGGTGCCCACCGCGCTGCTGTCGGGCAAGCTGGCAGCAGAGCGCATCACCGGGCCGGTCGACGATGTTTCAGGCAAGCGGACCATCACCAGGTCGGGAAGCAGGTAGCGATGATCCACACCGAGTTGCACGCCGCAGGGATCGACGACGAACGGCTGCGCGAGTCCTACCGCTACTGCCGCCGGCTCAACGCCAAGCACGGGCGGACCTACTTCCTGGCCACCCGTCTGCTCGCACCGTCGCAGCGGCCTGCGGTGCACGCCCTGTACGGGTTCGCCCGCTACGCCGACGACATCCTCGACGACCTGGACTCGACGGCCACCGTCGCCGAACGGGAGACCCGCCTGGACACCTTGTCGGCGAAGTTCTTCAGCGGCACCGCCGACCCCAGCGAGCCCGTGCTGCCCGCCGTGTTGCACACCGCCCGCACCTACCGCATCCCGCTGGACCTGTTCGACGACTTCCTGACCTCGATGCGGATGGATCTGACCGTCACCGACTATCCCGACCGGGCCGCGCTCAACCACTACATGCGCGGGTCGGCCGAGGTCATCGGGTTGCAGATGCTTCCCATCCTCGGCACGGTCGGGCCGGTCGCCGAGGCCGAGCCCGGCGCCGCGGCGCTGGGCCGGGCATTCCAGCTGACCAACTTCCTGCGTGACGTCGACGAGGACCTGGAGCGCAACCGGGTCTACCTGCCTGCCGACGAACTGGCCGCCTTCGGCGTGGACCGCGACCTGCTGACCTGGTGCCACCGCAGCCGCCGCACCGACCAGCGGGTGCGACAGGCGCTGGCCGCCCAGCACGACGTCACCCGCGGTATCTACCGCGAGGCGCGCAAGGGCATCGCGCTGCTCGCCCCGCAGTCGCGACCGTGTGTGACCACCGCGTTCACCCTGTACTCGGAGATCCTGGACCGTATCGAGGCACTCGACTTCGAGGTGTTCAGTCAGCGCGCGTCGGTCGGCACGGCCCGGCGCGTGCGGGTCTTCGCGAGCGGACTGGTTCGCGCCCGGCGGGCCCGGAGGTACGCCGCCTGATGGATCAGTGGCAGACCGAAAGACCGCCGTGGTGAGCGTCGGCAGCAAGGGATTGCAACGCGAGCAGGTGCCCGGTGCCTTCGACGTCGGCGCCGCGGCCTACGACCGGCTGGTGGGTGCCAACCCCGGCTACCACGATCATCTGAGGATCTCCGCGCGCCGGATGCGGATTCCCAACGGCGGTCGCGGACTGCGACTGCTCGATGCCGGTTGCGGCACGGGCGCGTCGACGGCCGCCCTGCTCGAGGCGGCCCCGCACGCCGAGATCGTCGCCGTCGACGCCTCGGCGGGCATGCTGGCCGAGGCCAGGTCCAAGTCCTGGCCGGACGCCGTGCAGTTCGTGCACAGCCCCATCGAGGCGATCGCCGACGCCGGGGTACACGGCCCGTTCGACGGCATCCTGGCCGCCTACCTGTTGCGCAACCTCGCCGACCCGGACGCCCAGCTTCGGCGCTTCCGAGAGCTCCTTCGGCCGGGCGGCACCATGGCCGTGCACGAGTACTCGGTGCGCGATTCCCGTGCGGCCAAAGCGATCTGGAACGCGGTGTGCTGGGGGATCATCATCCCGGCCGGCTGGCGGCAGACCCACGACAGCACTCTGTACCGGCACCTGTGGCGCAGTGTGAACACCTTCGACGGCGCCAAGGACTTCCAGCGCCGGCTCGTCGCGGCGGGATTCACCGGCGTGCACAGCGAAACCATGCCCGGCTGGCAGCGCGACATCGTGCACACGTTCTTGGCGGACGCACCGCAATGATCGATCCCCGCCGCGTCAGCCACCCGGCGCCGTCCGGGTTGCCGCATGCCAACGCACTGCCCAACACTCCGCACGTGGTCGTCGTCGGCGGCGGCATCGCCGGGCTGGCGGCCGCCACCGGACTGGCCGAACGCGGGGTCTCCGTCGAGATCCTGGAACGGCAGGACTACCTGGGCGGCCGCGTCGGTGGCTGGACCGAGAAGCTGCCCGACGGAACCGAGGTCGCCAACAACCGCGGGTTCCACGCGTTCTTCCGCCAGTACTACAACCTGCGTGCCCTGCTGCGCCGCACCGACCCCGGGCTGGACCGGCTGCGCGCCGTCGAGGACTACCCATTGGTCGACGGGGAGGGCCGCAAGGACACCTTCCGCGGCCTGCCCAAGACACCGCCGTGGAACGCACTGGTGTTCGCGTTGCGCAGCCCCACGTTCCGGTTCCGGGATCTGGTGCGGCTCAACGCCGTTGCGGCCGCCCCGCTGGCCGCGGTGTCGGTACCCAGGATCTACGAGCAGCTCGACGACATCGACGCGGGTACGTTCCTGACCAACATCAACTTTCCGGTCGCCGCGCGGCACCTGGCATTCGAGGTGTTCGCCCGCAGCTTCTTCGCCAGGCCCGAACGCCTGTCGGCCGCCGAGCTGGCGGCGATGTTCCACATCTACTTCCTGGGGTCCAGCGAGGGCCTGGTGTTCGACGTCGCCGAGTCGAACTTCAACTCTGCGCTGTGGGATCCGTTGCGGGAGTACTTGATCGAACGTGGTGTGCAGATCCGGACCGGGGTGTCGGCGGAGTCGATCAGCGTCGGCGGCGCCAAAGCGCTGCAGGTGCGTGGCACCGACGGAACCACGATCGAGGCCGACGGCGTGGTGCTGGCCACCGACCCGGCCGGACTGCAGAAGATCGTCGAGGCCTCACCCGGCCTTGGCGATGACGCGTGGCGGGCCCGGGTGGCGGGCTTGCGCACCGCGCCGCCGTTCGTGGTGCAGCGGCTGTGGCTGGACCGTCCGGTCGACGCGGGCAGGCCTGCGTTCCTGGGCACCGGCGGCCTCGAGCCAGTCGACAACATCAGCGTGGTCAGCAACTACGAGCGCGACGCCGCGGAATGGGCTGCCGCGCACAATGGTTCGGTGGTCGAGGTGCACTCCTACTCGGTGGTCGACCCGCCGCCGTTCGAGGGTCTGCGGGAGCGGATGCTGGGCCGTCTGCATCAGCTCTACCCCGAGACCGCGGCGGCGAACATCGTGGGGGAGACCCTGCTGCTGCGCGACGACTGCCCGCTGTTCTCGCCCGGCGCCTACCAGAGTCGGCCCACGGTCGACACCCCGGTGGCCGGCCTGATGCTCGCCGGGGACGGTATTCGCATCGACCTGCCGGTAGCCTTGATGGAGCGGGCCGCCACCACCGGATGGACGGCGGCCAACAGGTTGCTTGCCGGTTGGGGGGTCAGTGGGCACACCCTGCACACCGTTCCGGTGCAGGGTCGCTCGCCGGTTCTTCGTCGGCTCGCCACTCGAGAAAGGGCGCGCGTGACATGAGCCTGAGATCGCGTATTGCCGCCAGGTGGCCGAAAGACATTCCGCTGCAGATCATTCCGAAATCAGACTGGGCCAACCAGAAGCCCACTTTCCAGGACGCGCAGCCGGGACTGATCGAGGCGGCACTGCGCCGCGCCGAGGAACGGCCCAGCGGCAACTGGTACGTCTTCGCCGCCAGCACCGACGTGCGAACCGACAAGCCGTTCGGCACCAGGGTCGGCGGGGTCGAGATCGTGGCCTGGCGCGACCAGCAACGCCGGCTGCATGTCGGGCCCGCGGTGTGTCCGCATCTGGGAGCCGACCTCGCGACGGGGACGGTGGACTGCGGTGCGCTGATCTGCCCGTGGCACGGCCTTCGTCTGGAGGGTGGCCGTGAGTTCGGCTGGAAACCGTTGCCCGCCTTCGACGACGGCGTGCTGGTCTGGGTTCGGCTGGACCGGGTGGGTCACAGCGATCCGCTGGACACCCCGGTGATCCCGGTCCGGCCCGACGGCGCCCGACTGGCGGCGGTGACGCGGCTGGAGGGAATCTGCGAGCCGTCCGACGTCATCGCCAACCGGCTGGACCCGTGGCACGGCGGCTGGTTCCACCCGTACTCGTTCACCCAGCTCGAGGTGCTCAGCTCCCCGGCCGTCGACGCCGACGAGGAGAACGACCGCTTCCTGGTCGCCGTCACGTTCCGGATGGGACGCATCGGCGTGCCGGTGATCGCGGAGTTCACCTGCCCCGAGCCGCGGACCATCGTCATGCGCATCGTCGACGGTGAGGGCGCGGGCAGTGTGGTCGAGACCCACGCGACACCGATGGGGCCCGGGCCCGACGGGCGGCCCCGCACCGCGGTGATCGAGGCGGTCATCGCGCAGTCCGACCGCACCGGCTTCAAGCACTCGCTGCGCGCCGCTCCGTTGATCACTCCGCTGATGCGGGTGGCGGCCACCCGGCTGTGGCGCGACGACCTGGCCTACGCCGAACGCCGATACCACCTGCGCGCCAACTCATCCAGTTAGGCTGCCTGGCGTGGCCAAGCGCATCGTGATCTGGGGTACCGGTTTCGTCGGCAAGATGGTGATCCCGGAGGTGCTCGACCACCCCGAGTTCGAGCTCGTCGGGGTCGGGGTCAGCAACCCGGCCAAGGTCGGTGTCGACGTCGGCGAGATCTGCGGACTGGCCGAGCCAGCCGGCGGCAGGAGCGCAGCGACTCGGGGATCAAAGTGGGCATCGCCGCCACCGACGACGTCGACGCCCTGATCGCGCTGAAGCCCGACGCGCTGGTGCACTACGGGCCGACCGCCGCGCACGCCGATGCCAACATCGACCTGATCAGCCGGTTCCTGCGCGCCGGGATCGACGTGTGCTCGACGGCGATGACGCCGTGGGTGTGGCCCAAGATGCACCTGAATCCGCCGAACTGGATCGACCCGATCACCGACGCGTGCGAGGCGGGCGGGTCGTCGTGCTTCACCACCGGCATCGACCCGGGGTTCGCCAACGACCTGTTCCCGATGACCCTGATGGGCCTGTGCTCACAGGTGCGGCGGGTGCGGGCCTCCGAGCTGCTGGACTACACCAACTACGAGGGCGACTACGAGTTCGAGATGGGCATCGGCCGCGAGCCGGAGTTCAAGCCGCTGCTGCAGAACTCCGACATGCTGGTGTTCGCCTGGGGCGCGACGGTGCCGATGATCGCCCACGCGGCCGGCATCGAGCTCGACGAGATCACCACCACCTGGGACAAGTGGGTGACGCCGACCGAGCGCAAGACGGTCAAGGGCGTGATCGAGGCGGGCCACGTCGCCGCGGTGCGGTTCACCATCAACGGCGTCTACAAGGGCGAGACCCGCATCCAGCTCGAGCACGTCAACCGCATCGGTCGCGACGCCGCCCCGGACTGGCCCTCGGGCGACCAGGACGACGTCTACCGCGTCGACATCGAGGGGACGCCGAGCATCTTCCAGGAGACGGCGTTCCGGTTCACCGACGGCTCTGGCCGCGACGCCGCCGCCGCCGGCTGCCTGTCCACCGGCCTGCGCGCGCTCAATGCCGTCCCGGCGGTGAACGACCTGTCCCCGGGCTGGGTCACACCGCTGGACCTGCCGCTCATCGCGGGTCGCGGCACCATTCGCTGAGTAACGCCGCCGGCGTCCGCACCGACAAATTCAGGTGATGACGGACCCAACGAAACCGGCCCTCGGCCTGTCGGTCGGGGCCACCACGCTGACCGCGGTGACAGCGGACCGCACGGTCACCCGCAAGCCTGTGATGCTCGCCGACTTCGTCGACCGGGTCGGCGACCCGGTGGGCATCGTCGCGCCGGACGGCTCGGTGCACCGCGGGGAGACTTTGCTGGCCGACGCGCTGCGGGGGCTGGCCTACGCCGCCACCGCGGGCAGGCCGCTGCCCGCGGCCACCGCCGTCACCCATCCCGCGCATTGGCGGCCGGGCGCGGTCGAGGCGCTGCGCAGGGCGTTGCGCCGCATCCCGGAGTGGTCCGCCGAGGAGCCCTTGCTGATCGCCGACACCGCGGCCGCGGCGACCGCGCTGCAGGCCGATCCCGGCCTGCCCACCCGCGGGGTGATCGCGCTGTGCGACTTCGGCGGCAGCGGAACCTCGATCACCTTGCTCGACGCGGCCGGCGGCTACCGGCCGATCGCGCCGACCGTGCGGCATCTGGACTTCTCCGGTGACCTGATCGACCAGGGTCTGCTGGCCCACGTGGTGGCGGAGTTGTCGGCCGGCGGCCCGCTCGACGTCACCGGAACCTCGGCGATCGGGTCGCTGACCCGGCTGCGTGCCGAGTGCCGGGCGGCCAAGGAGCGACTGTCGACCGTCACGGTGACGGCCGTTCCCGCCGAGCTGCCGGGCTTCCGCGGTGATGTCCGGCTGACCCGAGCCGAGCTCGACGACACCGTGCACCGCTCGCTGACCGACCTGGTGGCCGTCGTGCAGGACACACTGGCCCGTGCCGGTGTCCGTGCCGCCGACCTGGCCGCGGTGGCCTCGATCGGCGGCGGCGCGGCGATTCCGGTGGTCACCACGACGATGTCGGAGCACCTGCGGGTGCCTGTGGTCACCACGACGCGGCCGGCCGTCACCGCGGCGATCGGCGTGGCGCTGCGGGTCGCGCGCGGTCCCGCCGACGACAACGCCACCGCGGTGGCCCGACTGGCAGCGGCCCCGGCGCTCGTCGCCCTCGCCGACGAGCCCGCCCCGGCGACCGGCCCGGCGCTGGCCTGGTCCGAGGCCGCCGACGTCCCCGATCTGGCGCCACCGGTGCGCGAGCCGGCTCCGGTGGTCGGCGCGCGGCCCGTGCTCGACTTCGAACCCGAGCCCGCCGAACCGGCCGACGACGCCATGCCGTGGTACCGGCGACCGCTGTCGGTGGTCGCCGCGGCGCTGCTGGTGATCTTCGCGGCCGGCGCCGGAACCTTCGTCGCCCTGCGCAACGACAGCAGCGCCGCCACCCCGGCCGCACCCGCCCCGAGCATCACCACAACCACCCCGGAGGCCGTGCCACCCGTCGAGGGGGCTCCGCCGCCGGCCCCGGCCGCAGTGGTCGTGACGCAGGAGGTGCAGGCGCCCCCGCGCACCGTCGTGCAGGCACCCGAGCCGGTCACCCAGACCCAGGAGGCGCCACCGCCACCGCCGCCGCCACCGCCGGTGACCGAGACAACGACGGTCGTCACCACCGAGGTGTCCACGCCGCCGCCGGTGACCGAGACCGCCACCGTCACGCCGTCGCCGACTCAGCAAGCGCCGCTGATCCCGCGGATCCCGCCGATCCCCACGATCCCCGGTCTGCCGGAGTTCTTCCCGCAACTGCAGGTGTCAGGCTGAGCCGGTCTTCTTGACCAGGACCAGCTTGGCCAGCGGGATGGTCATCTGTTCCGGCGCGGCGGCGAGGTGTTCGGCGACCGCGGCTTCCAGCCGTTCGACGAACTGCTCGGCGCGGGCGTCGGCGATGCCGCCGTCGAGTGCCCCGGCAAGGGTCGGGAAGATCGAAGCACGAAGGAACCCAGCCCAATTCGCGCCGAATGCCGCCGCATCGCCGTCGTGCCGGTACTGCGACCAGAACCGGTCTTCGGCGTTGAACATCTCCAGGTGCTCGATGGAGAGGCCCTCGAACCGTCCGGACGGGGCGAACGGCGCCCGGAAGGCCTTCTCGTCGCGGCCCATCGAGGGGATCGACATGCGCCGCGCCTCCTCGGCGGTGAGCAGGCCGTCGTCGACCAGCGCGGGCAGCGTCCGCACGATCGCGTCGAATGCGGCGCGGAAACCCGAACCGCCGTCGGGTTCGAGACCCACGGTGAGCACCACCAGCCGGCCGCCCGGGGCCAGTTCGCGGCCGCGGAACGCGACGAACTCGTGCCAGTCCTCGGCGGCCTGCCGGGCGTAGGCCTTACGGACGGCCGCATCCGAGCTGTAGGAGATCTGGACGTGGTCGGGGATCGGCATCGGGACGCGGCTCAGCCAGTGCACCGCCCAGGAGCTCCAGCCCAGCGCGATGCTCTGCGAGGGCAGGATCTGCGTGTAGAAGCTCCGGCCGACGGCCGAGGCGAACGTCGCGGCATCCTTCTTCAGGTAGCTGTCCGGATCCTCGGCCAGCGTGGCGAACAGAGCGGTGAAGTCGTTGCCGGGGACGTCGGTGTGGGCGACCAGGATGGCGTGGTCGGGTCGGGTGCGCTCGCGGACGATGGCGATCGCCGCGCCGATGGGCAGCAGCGAGTTGTATCCGTTGGCCGCGCCGTAGTCGGCGATCGCGATCGGCTGCGGCGCCCTCGGCAGCGGCACGGTACGCGCCGCCTCCTCGAAAAGCGTTATGGCGGGCCGCAATCCAGCGGCCTGCAGACGCGAGGATGCACTGTAGGTGCGCGCTGTCCATCGGTTCTGGACGCACCACCTTGCTGGACTCGGGCACGTCAGTTGCGGCGGCGGCGGTGCAGCAGCAGACCCGACGATGATGCCGACCGCCAGCATCGCGGTCAGCAGCAGCCACATCGGTGACTCCACGGTGATCCACAGGACGTGCACCCGCTGGCGGTCGCGGTTCTGACCGATGAACACCGCCGCGAGCACGACCAGCAGGATGGCCAGCCAGTAGCGCAGCGCGAAGCGCTGCACCGCGCCGCCGGCGGGCTTGGTTTCGTCTGGGGACATGGCGACCTCCCGTACTTGCGTCTCAGCAGGTGACGGTAGTCGCCTCGTGCTCAATTCTTGGGATAACTCACCCCGGTCAGTTCTTCGGAGACCTGCCAGAGCCGTCGGCAGTTCTCCGCGTCGGAGGCGCGAGAAAGCACCTTCGCCTCGGTGACCCCGCCGCCGGCCATCTCCATGAAGCCCGTGGGTCCGTAGAACACCCCGCCGCGGGCCTGCGGGTCGGCCGCCGCGTACAGCACCGGCAGGATGCCCTCGTCGACCTCCTGCCACATGAACGGCATGAAGCGCCAGCTGAACTGGTAGAACCGGGCCAGGGCCGTCGGCTTGGCGCGACCGTGGGAGGGACCGCTGATCTGCAGGTTGGTCTTGCACAGCCCGGGGTGCGCGGCATTGGACATCAGGCCCCAGCCCGGCCTGGCGGCTGAGCCGGTCCAGCTCGATGGCGAACATCAGCGTGGCGCTCTTGGACTGGGAGTAGGCGGCGTTCGCCGAGTAGGAGCGCTCGAAGTTGGGGTCGTCGAAGTTGATCCCGCCCAACCGCGCGGCCAGGCTGCTCAGCGAGACGACCCGGGCGGTCCCGGCGGCGCGCAGCAGCGGCAGCAGGTGCCCGGTGAGCGCGAAGTGGCCCAGGTGATTGGCGCCGAACTGCAGCTCGAAACCGTCGGAGGTGGTGTCGCGCTCCGGCGGCTGCATGACCCCGGCGTTGTTGACCAGGATGTCGATCGGGCGGCCTTCGGCGTTGAGCTCTTCGCCGAGCGCGGCGACGCTGGCCAGCGACGACAGGTCGATGCTCTTGAGGGTCAGCTTGGCGCCGGGGACGGCGGCCTGGATCTCGGCGGCCGCCGCCTCGCCCTTGGCGCGGTTGCGGACCGCCATGACGACGTCGGCGCCGGCGGCGGCCAGGCGTTTGGACACGCCGAGGCCCAGCCCGCTGTTGGAGCCGGTGACGACGGCGAGTTTTCCGGACAGATCAGGAACGGTGAGGGAGAGGTCAGCCATGACACGAACGCTAACAGAACAACGGTCTGATAACAATAGAACGCTGGTCTGCTAAATTGGGGCTGTGACATCGACGTTCCAGCGGGCCCGCCGGCCCGAGCAGCTGGCTGCCCGGCGCTCGGCCATCCTGGCCGCCGCGCGAGCCGCGCTCGAGTCGAGGCGGATCGACGAGGTCACGTTGCGCGACATCAGCGAAGGCGTCGGACTGGCCAAGTCCAACGTGCTGCGCTACTTCGACAGCCGCGAAGCCATCTTCCTGGAGCTGCTCGACGAGGAGTGCCGGGCTTGGCTGGCCGAGCTCGAGGACGGGTTCGGGCAGCCGCGCGCTCGAAAACCCGCATATGCCAACGAGATCCGCATCGCCGACATCATCGCCGAGACGCTGGCCGAGCGGCGGCTGATGTGCGAGCTGCTCGGCGCGATGGCCGGGGTGCTGGAGCGCAACATCTCGCTTGACGTTCGCCCGCGACTTCAAGGTCCGCGCCATGGGGAACATCGCCGCACTGTCCGACCTGGTCGGCGAGCAGCTGCCGTGGCTGCCCGCGGAGTTCGTCGGGTTCATCGGCGAGGGGCATCCTGACGCTGGCGGCCGGCATGTATCCGTTCTCGGTGCCGACCGAACCGGTGCGGCAGGCCATGGCGGAGCTGGACTTTCCCGACCCGCACTGCCGATTCCTCGACGGCCTGCGCGCCGGCCTGACGACTTGGCTGATCGGGGCTGCTGCGCAAAGCCCGTCATGACACACTTCCAGCCATGAAGGGCAGCTGGACCGTCCCGCGCATCCTGGCAATCTCCGGAATCGTCACGATGATCGTCGGCGGCATCGGGTTCATCGTCGTGATGGTGCTCAACGCCTTCGTCCTCGACGAGTTCGACGCCTACGGCGAGGTCCCGATCCCCGGCTCGGCACAGGTGCAGCTGCCCGCCGGTGAGGTGCAGATCAGCTTCCACACCTCGGTCACCGGCTCGCCGTCGGGCTCGTTCCCGATACCGGCGCTGAAGCTCGGCATCGACCCGCCTGCCGGAGCGCCGGATCCGGTCCTGACCGAAAACCGCGGCACCACAACGACGATCAACAGCGACACCCACATCCGGATCTGGACCGCGCAGGTCCCGGTGGCGGGCGTCTACCGGATTCGGACCGGCGGCGAGGTCAACGGGTACATCAACCCGCGGCTGTCGTTCGGCCACGAGAGCAGCTACGACTACCTGCACTGGGTGTTCGCCGGGCTGTTCGGAGTGGGCCTGCTGGACCTGATCATGTCGCGGGTGTTCGCGAGGATGCGTGGTCGAGGGCAGCCTGCCGGGGTGGGTCTACAGGAGATGCCGGCGGCGTTCGCGCCCGTCGACCCCTACACCCCGACGGACCAGGGCGTCCGGCTGGAGCAGCTGAAAACCATTTCCGCGCTGCGGGATTCGGGCGCGCTGACGCCGGCGGAGTTCGAAGCCGAGAAGCGCCGGATCCTCGGCGGCTAGGGCCCGTCTAGACTGCCGGAGTGAAGGCAGTCAGTTGTGTACACGGAACGTTGTCGGTTGTCGATATGCCCGCGCCGCGGCCGGCGGACGGGCAACTGGTGCTCGACGTCCACAGCTGCGGCATCTGCGGATCCGACCTGCACGCCAAGGACCACGGCGACGAACTGGCCGACGTGCTGGACGAAGTCGGCTACCACGACTGCATTCGCAGCACCACCCCGACCGTGATGGGACACGAGTTCTCCGGTGAGGTGGCCGAACGCGGCGCCAAGACACCGAAGTCGCTCAAGGTCGGCACCCGGGTGGTGTCGTTCCCGATGGTGCGAGCGCATGGCGGCGTGCAACTCACCGGGCTTTCCCCGCTGGCGCCGGGCGGCTATGCCGAGCAGGTCGTGGTCGAGGCGGCGATGACGTTCCCGGTGCCGAACGGGCTGTCCATGGACATCGCGGCACTGACCGAGCCGATGGCGATCGCCCTGCACGCGGTGCGGCGCAGCGAGATCAAGAAGGGTGACACCGCGATCGTGATCGGGTGCGGACCGATCGGACTGGGCGTCATCTGCCAACTCGAGGCCCTCGGAGTCCAGACCATCGTCGCCAGTGACTTCTCGCCGGGCCGGCGAGCCCTGGCCAGCCGGTGCGGCGCCGACATCGTGGTGGACCCGAAGGTGGACTCGCCCTACGACAGGGCGGTCGGCAAGGGCGTGGTCACCGACTTCTCCGGGCTGGCCGACCTTGCCGTCGGGTCGATGGAGAAGCTTCGCAAGCTGCCCGGCTGGCAGCACGTCTACCGCGCCGCCGACGCGCTCGGCGCGGCCGGACCCAAGCGGCAGGTGATCTTCGAATGCGTCGGCGTGCCGGGCATGATCGACGGTGTCATCGGAGCCGCGCCGCTGAACGCGCGGGTGGTCGTCGTGGGTGTCTGCATGAGCGCCGACAAGATCCGTCCGGCCATGGCCATCGGCAAGGAGATCGACCTGCGGTTCGTGTTCGGTTACACGCCACTGGAATTCCGCGACACCCTGCACATGCTGGCCGACGGCAAGCTGACGGCCAGCCCGCTGGTGACCGGCAAGGTGGGGCTGGCCGGCGTCGCGGCGGCCTTCGAGGCGCTGGGTGACCCGGAAGCCCACGCCAAGATCCTCATCGATCCCCGCAGCGAGGCCACGGCGCCCTAGCCCTAGCCGCCCTTGGCCACCCACTCGTCGTAGTTGACCAGTTCGTCGCCGATGCGGGTGGTGTCCCCGTGGCCGGTGTAGACGACGGTGTCGGCCGGCAGCTTGCCGAGCTTGTCCTTGATCGACCCCAGGATGGTCGGGAAGTCGGAGAACGAACGGCCGGTGGCACCGGGGCCGCCCTGGAACAGGGTGTCGCCGGAGAACACCGCGCCCAGCGCCGGGGCGTAGAGGCAGGTGGAACCGGGGGAGTGACCCGGAGTGGCGATGGCATGCAGCTCGATGCCGTCGGCCTTGAGCACCTGGCCGTCCTCGATGGTGCGGAACTGCTTGTCGCCGTGCGTCATTCGCCACAGCATGTCGTCGGCCGGGTTCAGCAGCACGGGGGCGTCGAAGTCCTTGCTGAGCTGGGGCGCGACGGTGATGTGGTCGTTGTGGCCGTGGGTGCACACCACGGCGACGACGTGCCGGTTGCCGACGGCGTCCTCGATGGCCTTGGCGTCGTGGGCGGCGTCGATGACGATCACCTCGGAGTCGTCGCCGACGATCCAGATGTTGTTGTCGACTTCCCAACTGCCGCCGTCGAGTTCGAAGGTGCCGTGGGTGACGACGCGTTCGATGCCGGCCATCAGAGGATCACCACCGAGCGCAGCACCTCACCGGCGTGCATCTTGTGGAAGGCGTCCTCGATACCGTCGAGGCCGATCCGCTCGGAGACGAACTTCTCCAGCGGCAGGCGGCCCTGCCGGTACAGGCTGATCAGGGTGGGGAAGTCGCGCTCGGGCAGGCAGTCGCCGTACCAGGAGGACTTCAGCGAGCCGCCGCGGGAGAAGAAGTCCACCAGCGGCATCTCCAGCTTCATGTCGGGGGTCGGAACACCAACCAGCACAACGGTTCCGGCCAGGTCGCGGGCGTAGAAGGCCTGCTTCCAGGTCTCCGGGCGTCCGACGGCGTCGATCACCACGTCGGCGCCGAACCCGTCGGTCAGGTCCTGGATGGTCTCGACCGGGTCGAGCTCGCGGGCGTTGATGGTGTGGGTGGCGCCGAACTCGCGGGCCCAGTTCAGCTTCGTGTTGTCGGTGTCGACGGCGATGATCGTGCGGGCGCCGACCAGGGCAGCGCCGGCGATCGCGGCGTCACCGACGCCGCCGCAGCCGATCACCGCGACGGTGTCGTCGCGGCCGACGTTGCCGGTGTTGACCGCCGCGCCAAGGCCGGCCATCACGCCGCAGCCCAGCAGGCCGGCGACGGCGGGGTCGGCCTCGGGATCGACCTTGGTGCACTGACCTTCGTGGACCAGGGTCTTGTCGGCGAACGCGCCGATGCCCAATGCCGGGGTGAGTTCGGTGCCGTCGGTCAGCGTCATCTTCTGGGTGGCGTTGAAGGTGTCGAAGCAGTACCACGGCCGGCCACGTTTGCAGGCGCGGCACTGCCCGCAGACCGCGCGCCAGTTGAGGATGACGAAGTCTCCGGGTTCGACATTGGTGACGCCCTCGCCGACCGACTCGACGGTGCCCGCCGCCTCGTGGCCGAGCAGGAACGGGTACTCGTCGTTGATGCCGCCCTCGCGGTAGGTCAGATCCGTGTGGCACACGCCGCACGCGGTGACGTCGACAACCACCTCGCCCGGGCCGGGGTCGGGGATGACGATGTCGACGAGTTCGACGGGGTCGCCCTTCTTGCGAGAAATCACACCGCGCACTGTTTGACTCATGAGTCAAACCTTAGCGTGAGGACCCGGAATGCGGACGCCATGTCTCTGTCATCGATCCTGCTGCGGTGGCCGCCGGGCGCCGATACGGTTGAGGTCCGTGAGCGTCAGAACCGAACCATCATCAGAACTGCTGGCGACAGCACGAGCTGCATACCGTGGCGGTGACTGGTACGCCAGCTATCTGGCATTCGAGCGGGCGAGTGGGATCGGTCCCCTCGCCGTCGGTGACCTCGACGCGATGGCGACGGCCGCATGGCGTCTCGGTTACGGAAAGGAAGCCGTCCGGATCGCTGAACTGGTGTTCGCGAAGCTGGCTCGAACCGATCCGGGCGCCGCTGCGATGAAGGCAGTCGAACTCGGCTTGGCGTGGCTGATGCGAGGCGACCTCAACATCGGGCTGGGCTGGATGAACCGGGCACGCCGCATGCTGGCGGGTGATACCGAGACCCCGGCGCATGGATATCTGACGTATCTGGACAGCGTTGTGGCTGTGGTCACTGAGGATGACGACGCGTTGGCTGAGCGTGCTGCGGCACTGAGGGATCTGGCCGTGCGTCTCGACGAGCCGGCGCTGACGTCGCTCAGTCTGGTGGCGCAGGGGATGGCGGCGTTGTTCGATGGCCGGACGGACGAAGCGTTCGGAATGCTCGACGAGGCGATGCTGCCCGTGTTGGCCGACCAGGTTTCGGTGGAATGGGCCGGCGAGATCTATTGCATCGTCTTGCACCATTTCCACCGGATCGCGGATCTGCCGCGAATGCGAGCCTGGACCCGTTCGATGGAGCGGTGGTGCGAGGGCGTCGGCACCGCCACCTACTGGGGCGTCTGCGATGTACACCGACTTCAGATACTGACCTCCAGCGAGAACTACCGGTCGCTGGAGGACCGATTGGCGGCCGCCAGCCGGGCGCTCGAGGAGGTCAACGCCTGGGCCGGGGTCGAAGGCTACTACCAACTCGGCGAGGTACGGCGTCGGCGTGGTGACGTCGAGGGTGCATTCGAGGCCTTCGCCAAGGCGCGTGCATCCGGTATCGAACCGCAGCCTGGCGAAGCGCTGCTGCTGTGCAGCCGGGGCGACAAGGACACCGCCTGGGCAGAGCTTCGGCTGTCGCTGGCCGCGGCGGACCGATTCAGCAGAATGCGGCTGCTACGCGGCGCGGTCGAGATCGCGCTCGCGCGAGGCGATCTCGACGAGGCGGAACGGTATTGCCAAGAACTCGAGGCGGGTGCGGCCCGGTTCGGCACGCCAGGGTTTCGGGCGTGGGCGGCCCACGCGCGCGGCGCCCTGCTGGTGCGCCGTGGCGATGATGCCCCCGCGCTGGCGGCTTTGGAGACGGCACTTCGTGAGTACCGCACCCAGGAGTGCCGTTACGAGAGTGCCGAGGTGTACGACTGGATGGCGCTGGCCCATCGCGGCCTGGGGTCCGACGATCTGGCGCTCGCCGACGAGGCGACCGCATTGAGCATCTACCGTCAGCTCGGCGTCGAGCCGGCGCCAATCTGCGGGACCTCGGCGGCTGGCGGGCTGACCAAGCGGGAGATCGAGATCGTCAGGTCGATCGCCGGTGGTGCCACCAACAAGCAGGTGGCGGAGACACTGTCCATCAGTGAGAAGACAGTGGCCCGTCACCTCGCCAATATCTTCGCCAAGCTTGGAGTGTCGTCGCGCACCGCCGCGGCGGCGTGGGTGCACGAGAATCTCGACGCCGGCTGATCCGGGTACACCATTTGTCCCACAACCGGGCACGGCGGAAATGCATAATTTGGCCGATGCCGGCAGCCCCGCGCTGCCCCTAAGTTCGACTCATGACGACCCTGGATGACAACCCCTGGACCGGCACGCATGTCCCGCACGAGACGACCGAAGAGTTCGCCGCGCGGATGGTCGGTGCAATCGATGCTGCGAGTGTGGCGATTCTGGCCAGCATTGGACACCAGACCGGATTGTTCGACACCATGGCCGAATTGCCCTCGGCAACCAGCTCTCAGATCGCCGACGCGGCCGGTCTGAACGAGCGGTATGTGCGGGAATGGTTGGGCGGCATGGTGACTGGCCTTGTCGTGGATTATGACCCGCGCTCGCGGATGTACTCGCTGCCGTCGCACCGCGCAGCTGTGCTGAGCCGGGCGGCGGGACCAGACAACCTGGCTCGGGTCGCTCAGTTCATACCTCTGTTGGGTGAGATCGAGCAGAAAGTCATTCACTGCTTCCGCCACGGCGGAGGGCTGCCGTACACGGAATATCCGCGCTTCCACGCGATCATGGCCGAAGACAGCGGCGAGGTCTTCGACGCAGCCTTGGTCGACGTCATCTTGCCGCTGGCCGACGGGCTCCCGGAGTTGTTGCGCGACGGGGTCGATCGTCTCCGACTGGGGCTGCGGCAGCGGGCACGCGATCAACGTGCTGGCCACAGGCCTTTCCGAAGAGTCGCTTCACCGGCATCGACCTCTCCGAGGAGGGGATCGCAACGGCAACGGCCGAGGCGCGCCGGCGGCGACTGAAGAACGCGACCTTTGTTCGACAGGATGTCGCCGATGTCGATCTGGTGCAGTGCTACGACGTCATCACTGCCTTCGATGCCATCCACGATCAGGCCGATCCGGCCAGAGTCCTCGCCAACATCTACCGAGCGCTTCGGCCCGGGGGCGTGTTCTTGATGGTTGACATCAAGGCATCGAGCAATCTCGAGGACAACATCGGGTTGCCGCTGAGCCCCTATCTGTACACGGTCTCCACGATGCATTGCATGAGCGTGTCGCTGGCGGCCGAAGGTGCCGGCCTGGGCACGGTGTGGGGTCGGCAGGTGGCAACGGCGATGCTGGCCGAGGCCGGCTTCTCCTCGGTCACCGTTGCCGAAATCGAGTCCGACCCGATCAACAGCTACTACGTCGCGCGGAAGTGAGCCCACTAGGCTGCACCCGATGCCTGCGCCTCTCGACCTGATCGCCGACTGGCCGGTCCCTGCTGCCTCCGCTGCGGTTGTGGGCCGATCCGGTGTGCTCGCGCAGTACGGCGACCCGGCCGCCGAGTATCGACTGGCCTCGGTGACCAAGCCGCTGGTCGCCCGCGCCGCCCAGGTGGCCGTCGAGGAAGGGGTGGTGGACCTCGACTCCCCGGCAGGCCCGCCCGGCAGCACGGTGCGCCACCTGCTGGCTCACGCCTCGGGGTTGTCGATGAACTCCGCCGAGGTGATGGCCGAACCCGGCAACCGGCGGGTGTATTCGAACTACGGATTCCAGGTGCTCGCCGAGACGATCGAGCAGCACTCGGGCATCGAGTTCGGCCGCTATCTGGCCGAGGCGGTGTTCGAGCCGCTCGGAATGGTCGCCTCGCGGTTGCCGCAGGGTGCGGCGGAGGCCGGCCACGGCGGGGTGTCGACGGTGGCTGACCTGGCGGTATTCGCCGCGGACCTGCTGGAACCCCGGACGGTGTCGGCCGAGATGCACGAGGCGGCGACCAGTGTGCAGTTCCCGGGCCTGACCGGCGTGCTGCCCGGTTTCGGCGTGCAGAGGCCCAACGACTGGGGCCTTGGCTTCGAGATCCGCGACGACAAGTCCCCGCACTGGACGGGGACGAGCAACTCGCCGCGGACGTTCGGCCATTTCGGCCAGACGGGCACGTTCATCTGGGTCGATCCCGACCGCGACCTGGCCCTGGTGGTGCTGACGGGCCGCGATTTCGACGAGTGGGCCAAACCGCTGTGGCCGGCAATCTCTGATGAAGTTCTGAGAGAGTACGGGCCGGACTAGCGCAACACCTGCCTCACGAGGCACAATAAGCACGCACGACACAACTGCATCTTTGGAAACACCAGGTCGTTGGGGAAGACGTCCCTAGTGGAGCCGA
Organism: uncultured Actinomycetota bacterium; assembly: GCA_963786695.1. Classification (GTDB taxonomy): domain Bacteria; phylum Actinomycetota; class Actinomycetes; order Mycobacteriales; family Mycobacteriaceae; genus Mycobacterium. The sequence goes on along the minus strand of CAWBAL010000057.1, from coordinate 254,441 downwards.
AGGAGCAAGTGATGCGTGCGTCGAACCAGTTTGCCGACGCGACGACTGGCGTGGTGTATGTCCACGCCTCGCCTGCGGCGGTGTGCCCACATGTCGAGTGGGCGTTGTCGTCGACCCTGAATGCCAGGGCGAATTTGAAGTGGACGCCGCAACCGGCAATGCCCGGTCAGCTGCGGGCGGTGACCAACTGGGTTGGTCCCGTCGGAACCGGCGCGCGGCTGGCCAATGCGCTGCGCTCCTGGTCGGTGCTGCGCTTCGAGGTCACCGAGGACCCGAGTGCCGGCGTGGACGGGCAGCGGTTCTGCCACACGCCGCAGTTGGGTCTGTGGAGCGGCTCGATGAGCGCCAACGGCGACACCCTGGTCGGCGAGATGCGGCTGCGCACCTTGATGGCCGCGGGTGCGGACACGCTGGCTTCCGAGTTGGACTCGGTCCTGGGCACCGCGTGGGACGAAGCGCTGGAGCCCTATCGCGATGGCGGCGACAGCGGTGAGGTGAGCTGGCTGAGCCGAGGAGTCGGCTAGTCAGAACGGTGGTGGCCGGTTTCGTTCGGCGACGTAGGCGTCGTTGAGTGCGCGTTCACGTTTGATGCGGTAGGCGCGGTCCTGGGCTCGTGTTCGTCGTCGGGTTGGCATCATCAGCGTGCGTGCGTGCGACGGGTCTGGTGTCGTCGAGGGTGGTGGCGGCAGTGTGGCCGTCGTGATGTTCCAGTGCGGGAACAGCATTCGGCTGCCGGGATGCGTGAGGTAGGTCTTGCCGGTCGGTGAGGTCCATTCGACGGTGCCGTCGGGGAACTGCCGGTCCGACCAGCCGTCCCAGAATGTCTTGAGCAAGTGGTTCTTTGCGGCACACGCACTTCAGATTCGACGGGTGCGTCGGGCCGAGCGGCCAGGGGATGGTGTGGTCCACATCGCAGAACTCGGCGGGCATGTCACAGTTCGGGAACCGACAGGTCAGGTCCCGGAATCGGACGAACTCCTCCAGCGCTGTCGAGGGCCGGTAGCCCGGCTCGGGCTCGTCGGAGGGGCGGCGCACGTGGCGCACTGTGGCGCCGGATGCGATCAATTCGGCCAGCAACGGCGTGGGCACGATGCCGCCGCGACCGGTGAGCGTCGCTGTCGCCTTCGTCGGCCGGCGACGCTGGCCTGAGTTGCTGTCCGGCGCGACGGTCGCCGCGTCGGCGTCGGTCACCACGTGGACGACCACGCTGGCGGCGCGCCCGTCGTCGTCGGATGCCGGGCACTCGGGTGAACCGCACTGGCAGGCGAGCCGATCCGAGCCGGCGGCCAACGCCCCGAGGGCATCAGCGCGCCGCTGGGCGATGGTGCGCGGGTCGTCATCGCAGACCCCATGGGCCATCTGCTTGAGACGGCGATCGAGGAGGGCGGCATCGGTGGCAGTACAGCCGACCGGTGATCCCGGTGATGCCCGCACCCGTCGTACGCGGGAGCCGACGTGAACACCGCGGTCTTGGGCGCGGGCGCGGGTGTGGCGCAGTGCGCCGGGGTCGAATCGGTCGACCCAGACGTCGATGGCCTTGCTCGAGTTTGTGGTCGAGACAGCGGTCCCCAGTTCCGCGCGTGGTGCGAGATCACGGAGTCGATGCGCTCGAGCAGCGCCCGATCCTGGACGAGTTCGGTGCGGTGCGGCGATCGCGGCGCAGACCCGATAGCTGAGCCGCCCTTCCATGAACAGCTCGGCGACCCGCGGCAGGCGGTAGCGCAGCGACAGAGCCGAGGTCCATCTGCCCGGAAGCCCGGCCGCGCGTGATACCCAGCACCGCCGAGACCTCTGCGGCGGTGGCATCCCAGGAGTCGCACGCCCAGTACGCGTGCTCGTCGTCCCCGCAGCGGCGACGTACCAGTTCGGCGATCGCGGCCAATCGCCTGGCGGCGGCCCTGGCCTCCTCGCGAGCCCACTCCTCGATCGCGCCCACGACAGCCGCATCGCTCGCCGACCGAAGCCCTTCATCGAACATGTGTTCGAGTATACCGACCCGGCCGACAAGATCGCCCCGCGCCTAGCCTGGGATGCATGGTCCAGATTCACGTTGAACGCACCATTGCCGCACCGCCCGAACAGGTCTTCGCGTGGCTGGCGGACCCGGCCAACCTGACGACCGCGCCCCTGTTGCTGCAGGCGGGCTGGGTCAAGGGCGTCTCTGAACCGCGCGTCGGAGCCGTACGGAAGGCGGTCGCGACCGGCATGTGGTTCCGCGAGGAGATCACCGCCTACGACCCGCCGCGCAGCTACTCCTACCTGATCATCAGTTCCGTTCCGGCATTCGACCACGAGGGCGGCACGCTGACGTTCACGCCGGCGCCCGGCGGGACGCACGTCGACTGGGATTCGCGCTACACCCATCCGCTCCGCGGCGGCGGCAAGGCCATGGAGGCGCTCACCTCCCGGCTGCTCCCGTGGAACTTCAGCGCCATCCTGCAGGCCTGCGCCAAGGCGCTGGAGCGCTAGGCGGGGACGAAGATCTTCAGCGCGCCCGGCACCGCCGAGATCTCGGCAGGCAGCGGGCAGACGTAGTCGCCGTCGGCGTAGGCGTTGATGCCGGGCGACTCGACGGTGATCGTGCGGGCCCGGTCGACGGTCACCTCGTCGAGGCCGACGTGGGTGCCCTTGAACACCGTGGGGAACAACCGGATCAGCCTGGTGCGCGACGCCGAATGCACCATCGTGATGTCGAGCATGCCGTCGGAGTGGTTGGCGCCCGGGCAGATCTGCATCCCGCCGCCGTAGCTGCGGGTGTTGCCGAACGCGGCCAGCGTCAGCCGGGTGACGATCTCGCGCTGCCCGTCGAGCACCATCCGGAACGGCAGCAGCCGAAGCTTGGACAGCTCGGCGACCATCGCGACGTTGTAGCGCATCCGGCCGTGCGGCCAGCTCATGCGGTTGACGCGATCGCTGACCAGCGAGTCGAAACCCGTTGCGGCGACGGTACCGAACCAGGTGCTGCTGCCGTCGGACCCCTTGATGAGCCCGAGGTCGACCGTCTCGAGGTGCCCGGCGGCGATGATGTCGACGGCGCGCTCCGGGTCGGCCGTCGGCAACCGGTACTCGCGCGCGTGGTCGTTGCCGGTGCCGGCGGGCACGATGCCCAGCGGAACATCGCTGCGCGCCAACGCCTGCAGCGCCAGCCGGATCACGCCGTCGCCGCCGACCACCACCAAGGCGTCGGTGCCGCGGTTCAGCGCCTCGTCGACCAGTTCGCGGGCGTGCGCGGCATCCCGCCCGACGATCTGGACCACGTCGATGCCCAGCTCCTGGAACCGGGCCACCGCCCGCTCGGAGGCGTGCGGCGCATTGCCGTGACCCGACATCGGGTTGGTCAGCACCGTCACGATCATGGAATCAGCTTGCCCGGGTTGAGGATTCCGGCCGGGTCCACGACCTGCTTGACGGCGTGCAGCACCTTGACGCCGAGCTCGCCGACCTCGGCGGTCATCCACGGGCGGTGATCGGCGCCGACCGCGTGATGGTGGGTGATGGTGGCGCCGACGCGGGTGATCGCCTCGCACGCAGCCACTTTCGCGGCCCGCCACTGCTCGGTGACGTCGCCGCGCTGTCCCGCGACGACGGTGAAGTACAGCGACGCGCCGGTGGGGTACACATGCGAAATGTGGCACAGCACCAACGCCGGTGTGCCGCTTTCGGCCAGCGAGTTCGGTCAGCGCCTCGGTCACCGCGGCCTTCAGCGTCGGGACGTTGGACCATGTGCGTCGCCGTCTCGAGCGTCTCGCACAGCGCTCCGGCCGCCAGCAGCGAGTCGCGCAGATACGGCGCGTCGAACCGGCCGTGCTCCCACGCCCGGGCCGGGCCCTCGCCCAGCGACGTCCCGCCGTTGGCCTCCAGCACGGCCCTGGTCTCGGCGTGCCGGCTCTGGGCGTGCTCCGGGCTGCCCTCGAAGACGGTGATGCCCAGGCACCCGCCGGTGATCGTCTGCTCGCCGATGTTGCTCGTGGTGGCCAGGTTGACGCCGGTCTCGGCCTCGTCGGACAGCCGCAGCACGGTCGCTCCGGTGCCGATCTGGGTCACCGCGCGCAGCGCGGCGGCGCCGGTGGCGAAGTCCGGGAACGACCACGCCTCGTAGAGCGTGGCCTCCGGTGTGGGATGCACCCGCAGTCGCACGCGGGTGATGATGCCGAACACGCCCTCGGAGCCGGTGAACAGCTCGCGAAGGTCCGGCCCGGCGGCCGACTCGGGGGCACGGCCGAGGTCCAGCACACCGGCCGGGGTGACGACCCGCAGTCCGCGGATCATGTCGTTGAACCGCCCGTAGCCGGCGGAATCCTGGCCCGAGGAGCGGGTGGCCGCGAAACCGCCGATGGTGGCGAACAGGAAGCTCTGCGGGAAGTGGCCCAGCGAGAAACCGCGTTCGCCCAGCAGTCGCTCGGCGTCGGGCCCGGTGACACCGGCGCCGAGTTCGGCCTCGTGGGAGGTCTCGTCCAGCCAGTGCAGTTCGTCGAGACGACGCAGGTCCAGCGAGATGACGGAGCCGAACTCGCCGCGGATCGGGTCCAGCCCGCCGACCACGCTGGTGCCGCCGCCGAAGGGCACCACGGCGATGCCGTGGTGGGAACAGTAGGCCAGCACGGCCGCGATCTGGTCCTCGTCGGCGGGCAGCAGCACGGCGTCCGGGGCGTCCTGGTGAGTCTGCTTGCGCCGCAACAGGTCCGGGGTGGACTTGCCGCCGGCATACAGCAGGCGCTCGCGGTCGCCGGTGCGGAGGTAGTCGGCGCCGACGATCGCGGTCAGCCCGTCGCGGTGGATGTCGGTGAGCGCCGAGGGCCGCAGCTGCACCTCGTCGATGCCCGGAGCGGGGATCGCGGCGGGCGTCACGCCGAGCGCTTGTTCGAGCAGTCCGCGGATGCCGTCGGAGAGCGGTTTGGCGGCGTCCGGGTCGCCCCAGGCGTTCCACGCCATCGGAGGAAGCAGGCGGTTGGGTGCATCGTTGTCGACCATGCGTTACAGTATTACATATGCTGTCAATCAGTAACGACGAGTCGGTGGACATCGGCGACCGGATCCTGGCCGCCGCCGCCAGCTGCGTGCGCGACTTCGGGGTCGAGCGCGTCACCCTCGCCGAGATCGCCCGCCGCGCCGGCGTCAGCCGGCCGACGGTCTACCGGCGCTGGCCCGACACCCGGTCGATCCTGGCCGGCCTGCTCACCGACCGGGTCACCGGCGCCTGGCGCGCCACCCCGGCCCGTCAGCCGGGCCGAGAAGGCCTGGTCGCGCGGATCGTCGAGGTCGCCAGGCGGCTGCGCGAGGACGGACTGATCGCCTCGGTGCTGCGCTCGGCACCCGACCTCGCGATGGTCTACATCTCCGGGCGGCTCGGCACCAGCCAGCAGATCCTGATCGACCTGGTTGCCGACGAACTGCGCGCCGCCCAGGCCGACGGCAGCGTCCGGGCCGGCGACGTGCGGCAGATGTCGGCGATGGTCCTGTTGATCGCGCAATCCACCATCCAGTCCGGCCCGATCGTCGAACCCATCCTCGACGCCGACTCCCTGGCCGCCGAACTGTCCTACGCACTGAACGGATACCTCGCACCATGAGCGACCTCACCGCCCTCAACGCCGCCCGCCGGGCCGGCGACCTGACCGACCTCGGTGACATCGGGCGCGTCGACGTCGTCGTCATCGGCGGCGGCATCACCGGAACCGGGATCGCCCTGGACGCCGCCAGCCGCGGACTGTCGGTGGTGCTGGTCGAAAAGCACGACCTGGCCTTCGGCACCAGCCGCTGGAGTTCCAAGCTCGTCCACGGCGGCCTGCGCTATCTGGCCACCGGCAACGTCGGCATCGCGCGGCGCAGCGCCGTGGAGCGCGGAATCCTGATGACCCGCAACGCTCCCCATCTGGTGCACGCCATGCCGCAACTGGTTCCGCTGCTGCCGTCCATGAGTCGCGCCCAACGGGCTTTGGTGCGAATCGGATTCGTCGCCGGCGACGGGCTGCGCATGCTGGCGGGCACCAAGTCCTCGACGCTGCCGCGCTCCCGGCGGATCGGTGTGCAGCAGGCGGTGGAGATGGCGCCGACCGTCCGGCGCGACGGGCTCGACGGTGCGCTGCTGGCCTACGACGGGCAGCTGATCGACGACGCCCGGCTGGTCGCCGCGGTCGCACGCACCGCCGCGCAGCACGGCGCCCGGATCCTGACCCGGGTGTCGGCCACCTCGGCCGCCGGCAGTTCGGTGGAGCTGACCGACGAGCTGACGGGGGAGTCGCTGGAATTGGCCGCCCGCGTGGTGATCAATGCGACGGGAGTGTGGGCCGGCGAGGTCGACCCGTCCATCAAGCTGCGGCCCAGCCGCGGCACGCATCTGGTGTTCGACGCCGCCACGTTCGGCAATCCGATTGCGGCACTGACCATCCCGATACCCGGGGAGATCAACCGCTTCGTGTTCGCCATGCCCGAGCAGCTGGGCCGGGTCTACCTGGGGCTGACCGACGAGGACGCGCCCGGGCCGATTCCCGATGAGCCGGAACCGACGCCGGCCGAGGTGAGCTTCCTGCTCGACACCGTGAACACCGCGCTGGGCACCGCGCTGAGCCACCGGCGACGTGACGGGCGCCTACGCGGGTCTGCGGCCGCTGATCGACACGGGCGGACCGGCGGGCAGGAGCGAAGCGACCCGGGGAGAGCCGCGAACCTCCGACCTGTCCCGCGACCACGCCGTCCTCGAGTCGGACTCCGGAGTGTTCAGCGTTGTCGGCGGCAAGCTGACCGAGTACCGGCACATGGCCGAGGACACGCTGGACCGCGCGCTCGCCGCCAGGGCGGTCACCGCCCGGCCGTGCCGCACCCGCAACCTGCCGCTGGTCGGCGCACCCGCCAATCCCGTTGCCACGCTGCGCACCCCGGCCGCGCTGCCCGGGTCGCTGGTGGCGCGGTACGGCGCCGAGTCGCCGAACGTCATCGCCTCGGCGCGCTGCGAGCGGCCGACGGACCCGGTGGTCGACGGCATCGACGTCACCCGCGCCGAATTCGAGTTCGCCGTCACCCACGAGGGCGCGCTGACCGTCGACGACATCCTCGACCGTCGCACCCGCATCGGCCTGGTCGCCGCCGACCGCGAGCGCGCGGTCACCGCGGCGCAGGAGTTCCTCGCCGCGACAAGCTGAGCGTGACCTACAGCGGGATGTTCTTGTGGCGGCCGCGGCGCGACGGCGCCTCGGCGAGCACCTGGGTCAGCTTGCTGCGGGTGTGCGCCGGGTCGATCTTCTCGTCGACCACGCCGAGCTCGATGGCGCTGTCCACGCCACCGGTGATCCGCTCGTGCTCGAGCGCGAGCTCCTCGTGCAGCGCCTCGCGCTCGTGATCCGGCGCGGCGGCCAGCTTCTTCTTGTGCAGGATGCCGACGGCGGCCTTGGCGCCCATCACGGCGACCTCGGCGTCCGGCCAGGCGAACACCGTGGTGGCGCCCAGTGACCGCGAGTTCATCGCGATGTAGGCACCGCCGTAGATCTTTCGCGTCACCAGCGTCACCCGCGGCACGCTCGCCTCGCCGAAGGCGTGCAGCAGCTTGGCGCCGCGTCGCACCACGCCGCCCCACTCCTGGTCCACGCCGGGCAGGTAGCCCGGCACGTCGACGATGACGACCAGCGGGATGCCGAACGCGTTGCACAGCCGCACCAGACGCGCTGCCTTCTCGGCGCTTTCGGAGTTCAGGCAGCCGCCGAGGCGCAGCGGGTTGTTGGCCAGCACGCCGACGCTGCGGCCGGCCAGCCGGCCGATGCCGACGACGATCGACGGCGCCCACTTGGCCTGGAACTCCTCGAACGTGGACGCGCCGTTCTCGTCCTTGTCCAGCAGCGCTTCGACGAGCGGATGCACGTCGTAGGCGCGGCGGGGCGAATCCGGCAGCAGGGCGTGCAGGTCGGTGTCGCCCGCCTCGGCCTTGCTGCGGTCGAAATGCCCCTGCTGGCAGAACAATCCGACCAGTCGACGGCCGCGGGCGTAGGCGTCGAGCTCGTCGTCGGCGACGATGTGGCACACACCGGACTTCTTGTGGTGGGTGTCCGGGTCCGCCGAGGCTCGCCATGTCGACGTCCTCGCCGGTCACGCTGCGCACCACGTCGGGTCCGGTGACGAACACCCGGCCCTCGGGCGCCATGATGACGACGTCGGTCAGCGCGGGCCCGTAGGCCGCGCCGCCGGCGGCGAAGCCGACGACCACCGAGATCTGCGGGATGTAGCCGGACGCGCGGATCATGGCCTCGAACACCAGGCCGACCGCATGCAGCGCGCGAACGCCCTCGGCCAGCCGGGCACCGCCGGAGTGCCAGATGCCCACGATCGGGCTCTGCTCGGCGATGGCGGTGTCGTAGGCGTTGACGATGTGCTGGCATCCCTCGACGCCCATGGCGCCGCCCATGACGGTGCCGTCGGTGCAGAAGGCGATGGTGCGCACGCCGTTGACGGTTCCGGCGGCGGCCAGCACACCCGAGCGGTCACGCTCGTGCAGCAGCTCGACGGTGTCGTCGTCGAAGAACGTGCGCAGACGCAGAAGCGGGTCACGCGGGTCGAGCGTTTCGCCGACCGCCTCAGGGGCCATGATCGTCATTCAAACCTCCTTGGTGCGCCGGATGCACTTTCGAATGCGCCGTACGCCTTGGGTTGTCAGTACTTCCCGAAGGCGATCGCCACGTTGTGACCACCGAATCCGAACGAGTTGTTGATCGCGTACTGGTAGTTGCCTTGCCGGGGCTCGCCGGCCACCACGTCCAGATCGATCTCCGGATCGAGGTTGTGCAGGTTGAGCGTGGGCGGCACGATGCCGTCCCGCAGCGCCAGCACGGTGAGGATCGACTCCACCGCACCGACGGCGCCCACCGAGTGGCCCAGCGCCGACTTGGGCGCGTAGACCGCGGGCCGGTGGCTGCCGAGCGCGTTGTTGATCGCCTTTCCTTCCGCGACGTCACCGACCTGGGTGCCGGTCGCGTGAGCATTGATGTGGTCGATGTCGGTGGGCTGCAGACCCGCGAGCTGGATCGCCCGGGTGATCGCGTGCCCGGCCGACTCGCCGTTGGGGTCGGGGGCCACGATGTGGTAGCCGTCCGAGGTGATCGCCGCGCCCATGATGCGGGCCAGGATGTTGGCACCGCGCGCCTTGGCGTGCTCCTCGGTCTCGATGACCATCAGCGCACCGCCCTCGCCGAACACGAACCCGTTGCGGTCCCGGTCGAACGGACGGCAGGCCCCGGCGGGGTTGTCGTTGGTCGTCGACAGCACGATGCGCATCTGGGCGAAGCCGGCGATCGGCACCGCTTCGATCTTGGTCTCGACGCCACCGCACACCGCGATGTCGGCTTCGCCGAGGACGATCTGCCGCCAGGCCTGGGCGATGCCCTCCGAACCGGAGGCGCACGCCGAAACGGGCGTGATCACACCGGCTTTCGCCTTGAGCTCCAAGCCGACCGCGGCGGCCGCGCCGTTGGGCATGTACATCTGCACCACCAGCGGAGAGACCGCGCGCAGACCCTGCTCGCGCATGCCGTCATACGCGAACAGCATCTCCTCGGTGGAGCCCATGCCGGTGCCGATCGAGACCATCAGCCGGCGGGGATCCACCTCCGGCGACCCGGCGTTCTGCCAGACCCGCCGGCCGAGCACGGTGGACATCTTCTGCAGATACGACATCCGCCGCAGTTCCACCCGGTTCAGCTCGCCGTCGAAATCCTCGACGAGATGACCACCGATGCGCACCGGCAGGTCGTACTTCTCGACGAACTCGTCCTCGAGAAGGCGAATGCCGCTCTGGCCGTCCAGCAACGCCTTCCACGTGCTGTCGGCATCAGATGCCAGGGCGGTCGTCATGGCAACGCCAGTGACGACCACGTTGGGGAAGCCGTTCCCCGTTGACAACTGAGTCAACCCTGCCATTCTTTCTTGTTCGTCCTTTCCCCCCGGAACACCGAATCAGTAGCGCCCGAAGGCGAGCGCCACGTTGTGGCCTCCGAATCCGAACGAGTTGTTGATCGCGTACTGGTAATCGCCGTAGCGCGGTTCGCCGGCGACGACGTCCAGATCGATCTCCGGATCCGGTGTCTCGTAGTTGAGCGTCGGCGGAATGACGCCGTCGCGCAGCGTCAGCACCGTCAGGATCGACTCCAGCGCACCCACCGCACCGATCGAGTGGCCCAGAGCCGACTTCGGTGCGTACACCGCGGCGTGCTCCACTCCGGCGACCCGAATGGCGTTGGCCTCGGCGGTGTCGCCGATCGACGTCGACGTGGCGTGGGCGTTGACGTGCTGGATGTCCTTGGGGGACAAGCCCGCCGTCTCCATGGCACGCTTCATCGCTGCGCCGGCGCGCAGGCCGTCGGATGCCGGAGCCACCATGTGGAAGGCGTCCGACGTGATGCCGGCACCCAGCAGCCGGGCCAGCGGCTTGGCGCCGCGGGCCAGGGCGTGCTCCTCGGTCTCGATGATCATCATCGCGCCGGCCTCACCGAACACGAACCCGTCGCGGTCCTTGTCGAACGGACGCGATGCGCCGCTTCGGGATCGTCGTTGCGGGTCGACATCGCGCGCATCATCGAGAACGCCGCGATGGGCAGCGCCTCGATCACGCCTTCGACGCCGCCGCAGACGGCGAAGTCCGCGTCACCCATGACGATCTGGCGCCACGCGTGGGCGATGGCCTCCGAACCCGAAGAACAGGCCGACACCGGGGTGATGACCCCGGCGCGCGCCCCGAGTTCCAGGCCGACGACCGCGGCGGCACCGTTCGGCATGATCATCTGAACGGCCAGCGGCGACACCTTGCGGGGCCCGCCCTCGTTCATCAGGTCGTAGGTTTCGACGATCTTCTCGCCGCCACCCAGACCGGTGCCGATGACCACCGTGAAGCGGTCCGGGTCGACCTCGGGCTTGCCCGCGGACTCCCACAGCTGCGCGCTGACGTACTTCGCCATCCGCTGGACGTAGGACATCCGGCGGAAGTCCAGCCGACCCATGTGGTCGTCGACCGGGTCAGCGAGATGTCCGCCGATTCGCACCGGAAGGTCCCACTTGGTGACGAAGTCGTCCTCGAGAACGCGGATGCCGCTCTCGCCGGCCAACAAGCCCTTCCACGTGCTTTCAATGTCGCCCGCGAGTGAGGTTGTCGCCGTGACGGCGGTCACCACGACGTTGGGGAAACCGCCGTTAGCAGTGGAAGGTCTGGTCACTGTGCGAACTTCTCGCGCAGCGCTGCGGCGGCCTCGGGGTTCTCTTCCTCGAGCTTCTGGATGTAGGCGACGACGTCACCGACGGTGCGCAGGCCGGCCAGATCCTCGTCCGGGATCTTCACGCCGTACTTGTCCTCGGTCTGCACAGCGATCTCGACCATCGACAGCGAGTCGATGTCCAGGTCGTCGACGAACGACTTCTCCGGGGTGACCTCGGACGGCTCGATACCGGTGACCTCTTCGATGATCTCGGCGAGACCGGCGATGATTTCCTGCTGACTGGCGCCCACTGTGAGGCTCCCTTCCTAATCGGTTGTGCTACTTCGGTAAAACTGACGAATCGTGCCTTTTATGTGGTTGTCCCGGACGACTGGCGGCTCATCAGAGCTCGGTCAGCCCGTCCAGGTCTGCGGGTGTCTTGACGGCGTGCGTCGCGACGCCCCGAAGTTCTCGTTTGGCGATCCCGGTCAGAGCGCCCGCGGGCGGGAACTCGACGATCGCGGTGACGTCGGCCTGACGCAGGTATGCGCTGCACAGGTCCCAGCGCACCGGGCGGGTCAGCTGCGCGACGAGCTTCTCCATCGCGTCAGCAGCAGACGTCACCGGCTGGCCGTCGGCGTTGCGACAGCAGCGTGGTGGTCGGGCTCGGCGGTGTGCGACCGCGGCCGCCGCGGCCGCGTAGCCGTCCAGCGCCGAGGCCATGTAGTGGGTGTGGAAGGCGCCGGCGGTGGCCAGCAGGCGCACCCGGGCCTTGGCCGGCGGGATCCTCGGCGAGCTTCTCCAGCGCCGCGATGGCGCCGGCGGCCACGATCTGGCCGGCGGCGTTGCGGTTGGCCGGGATCAGGTCGAGTGCCTCGAGGCGGGCCAGCACCTCGGCTTCGTCGCCGCCGAGGACGGCCGACATGCCGGTGGGCTCGGCGGCGCAGGCCTTGGCCATCTCGGCGCCGCGGACGGCGGCGAGCTTGACCGCGTCGTCGGCGGAGATGACGCCGGCGATCGCATAGGCCGCGATCTCGCCGACGGAGTGGCCGGCGACGATGGTCTTCGTGTCGGCCGAGCAGGCCGCGCTCTGACGCAGCTGCTCGGCGTTGGCCAGCAGGGTCGCTGCGACGACGAGGGGCTGGGTGACCGCGGTGTCGGTGATCTCATCGGCGGTCGCGGTGGTGCCGAGCCGGGCCAGATCCAGGCCGCTGATCTGTGACCACGCGGCGATCTGGTCGGCGGCGCCCGGGAGCTCGAGCCAGGGCGCGAGCATGCCGGGGGTCTGCGATCCCTGGCCAGGAGCCAGCAACGCAATCACGGGTACGGGAGGCACTCATTAAGAGAACATTGTGAAACCGGTTTTGCGGGGTGTAAGAGATTATGAACCTTGTCTTATGTTTTTGTAGGTTCTCCACAAAAGTGCATGTGATGCGACATCTTCGATACCTCACCGCGATCTGCCGAGCGCCTTATTTGAAGCCGTTAGTTCCCACCAGGGGTGCTGTGAGCTGTGCAACAGAACGGTTTGCCATGGTCGGGGGAGGCGCCGGATAACCGAGCCGAGCCGACCGTCGCGGCCACCCGCAGAACGTAGGCGTCGCGCGGCAGGGTCGGATCACGACCGGTGAAGTCGGCGATCCGCTTGAGGCGGTACCGGACCGTATTTGGATGAACGAACAGTTTCCTGGCGCAAGCTTCGATGGCTCCGCCGCTGTCGAGGTAGGCGTCCAGGGTCTCGGTGAGCGCGGGGCCGGCGTCGGCCAGCGGTCGCATGATCTCGGTGTGCAGTGCCGCCACCGCCGAGCTGTCGCCCAACAGCGCCCGCTCGGGCAGCAGCTCGCGGGCCAGCACGGGCCGCGGCGCCCCACTCCAGCCGACGACGGCGTTCATGCCCGAGATGGCCTCGGTGGCGCTGTGATAGGCCGCGGTGAGCATCGGCGCCGTCGGCCCGATCACCACCGGGCCGGCGGAGAACGCGTTGAGCAGTTCGTTGAAGAACCTGTCGGTGGGCGAGAGCGGGCCGGACAGGATCGCGACGAGCCAGGTGCCGTGTACGTCGGCCAGCGCCGCACGGTCGTGGCGCAGGGCGATCTCGCGGACGTCCTCGCTGGCCGTCTCCTCCCGGCCGGCCGGCGGGGTGCCGACCAGCACGGTCGCCGGCGCGGTGGTGTCCCAGTTCAGCGCCGCCGCCCGGGACAGCAGTTCGGGGCCGGTGTCGCCGCGGACGACGGCGTCGACGACGCTGGCCTCCATCCGGCTGTCCCAGGAGCCGCGGGCCTCGGCCGCGTCGGCGTAGGAGGCGGCCGCGGCGAAGGCGAGGTCACGGCTGTAGCGCAGGATCCCGATCGTCAGCGCGGTCAGCTGTTCCTCGTTGCGGGCCAGCATCGGCACGACTTCCTCGAAGAACTCCATGGTGACCCGCACCATGTCGACGGTCTGCGCCAGCGCGATCTTGCGGGTGAGGTCCTGCAGGAACCAGTTCGAAGGCCTGCGCGGTGTAGCCGACCTGGCTTTCCGGGTTACGTACCCACTCGGCGAAGTTGACGACCGCCGCCTGCACGACGAGTTGCACGCTGGCCCGCTGCGAGGCCTCCAGGTCGCCGAAGAACGGCAGACGCTCCTGCATGGTGCGTACGGCCTCGGTGGCCAGTCGGCCCGAGTGCCCCTTGAGGCGGCGCAGCGTGGCCTCCGGGATGTCGTCGAGCAGCTCCAGGGGCGACCGGGGCACCTCGAACGGCGGGTTGTTGGTCACCCCTAAAAGCTACGCCGCTTTTCTGGATGTTCCCACCAAAATGGCTGGCGGGTTCTGTCGCCGAGTGTGGAGTTGATCCACGCCAGATCGTCGCAGCGTGGCGCACTCCACGTTCGGCGAGCACGACGCTACGCCACTCCGGGGTCGCTCGTCTGCTCCGGCGCCGCCATCACGTCGTCGATCCGGTACTCGCGGGCCGCGGCCACCGCCACCGACGGGTCGATCTCCCCGTCGCGGGCCAGCGCCTCGAGCACCGCCACCACCACCGACTCGCCATCGGTGTTGTAGTAGCGGCGCGCCGCGGGCCGGGTGTCGGAGAACCCGAACCCGTCGGTGCCCAGCGTGACGTAGGTGTTGGGCACCCAGGGCCGGATCTGCTCGGGCACGGCACGCATCCAGTCCGACACCGCGACGGCCGGTCCGGCGGTGGCGCCGAGGACCTGCGTCACGTAGGGCACCCGCGCCGGACGGTCCGGATGGCGCAGCAGCTCCTTCTCGATCTCGATCCCGTCGCGGTTGAGCTCGCCCCAGCTGGTCACCGACCAGACGTCGGCCGCGACGTCCCAGCGCTCGCGCCAGCATGTCGGCTGCCCGCAGCGCCTCCGGCATCGCCACACCCGAGACCAGGATCTGCGCGACGTTGGAGCGCTTCTCCTTCGCCGCGCGGTAGCGATAGATCCCGCGCAACAGGCCCTCGGGGTCGAAGTCCTCCGGTTCGGGCGGCTGGGCGTAGGGCTCGTTGTAGATCGTGATGTAGAAGTAGACGTTCTCCGGGTTCTCGCCGAACATCCGCGACAGCCCGCTCTCCACGATGTAGGCGATCTCGAAGGCGAAGGCCGGGTCGTAGGCCACCACGGCAGGATTGGTGGAGGCCAGCAGCAGCGAATGCCCGTCGGCGTGCTGAAGTCCTTCGCCGACCAGAGTGGTCCGGCCCGCCGTCGCGCCCAGCACGAAGCCGCGGGCCATCTGGTCGGCGGCGGCCCAGAAGCTGTCGCCGGTGCGCTGGAAGCCGAACATCGAGTAGAAGATGTAGAGCGGGATCATCGGCTCGTTGTGCGTGGAGTACGACGTGCCGACGGCGGTGAACGACGCCGTCGAGCCGGCCTCGTTGATGCCCTCGTGCAGGATCTGCCCGATCTCGCTCTCCTTGTAGGCCAGCATCAGCTCGGCGTCGACCGCGGTGTAGAGCTGGCCGTTGCGGTTGTAGATCTTCAGGCTCGGGAACCACGAGTCCATGCCGAAGGTGCGGGCCTCGTCGGGGATGATCGGCACGATGCGATGCCCGATCTCCTTGTCGCGCAGGAGTTCCTTGAACGTGCGCACGGTCGCCATCGTGGTGGCGACCTCCTGGTTCCCGGAGCCCTTCTTCAGCGCCTTGTACACATCGCGCGACGGGCAGTTTCAGCACCTTGGACTTGTTGCGCCGCTCGGGCACGAACCCGCCGAGCGCCCGTCGCCGGTCGACCAGGTAGCGGATCTCCGGCGCCTCCGGGCCCGGGTGGTAGTACGGCGGCAGGTAGGGGTTCTCCTCGAGCTGGGCGTCGCTGACCGGGATGCGGATGGCGTCGCGGAAGTCCTTGAGGTCCTGCAGCGCAAGCTTTTTCATCTGGTGGGTGGCGTTGCGGCCCTGGAAGTGGGCGCCCAGCGAATAGCCCTTGATGGTCTTGGCCAGGATCACCGTGGGCTGGCCCTTGTGCTCCGTGGCCGCCCGGTAGGCCGCGTACACCTTGCGGTAGTCGTGGCCGCCGCGCTTGAGGTTCCAGATCTCCGCGTCGGAGCATGTTGGCGACCAGCGCCTTGGTGCGCGGGTCGCGGCCGAAGAAGTGGTCCCGGACGTAGGCGCCGTCGTTGGCCTTGTAGGTCTGGAAGTCACCGTCGGGCGTGGTGTTCATCAGGTTCACCAGCGCGCCGTCCTTGTCGGCGTGCAGCAGGGCGTCCCATTCGCGGCCCCACACCACCTTGATGACGTTCCAGCCCGCGCCGCGGAAGAACGACTCCAGCTCCTGGATGATCTTGCCGTTGCCGCGCACCGGGCCGTCGAGGCGCTGCAGGTTGCAGTTGACGATGAAGGTCAGGTTGTCCAGTGCCTCGTTGGCCGCGACCTGGATCAGCCCGCGGCTCTCCGGCTCGTCCATCTCGCCGTCGCCGAGGAACGCCCACACGTGCTGGTCGGAGGTGTCCTTGATGCCGCGGTCGTGCAGGTAGTGGTTGAACCGGGCCTGATAGATGGCGTTCATCGGACCCAGGCCCATCGACACCGTCGGGAACTCCCAGAACTCCGGCATCAGCCGCGGGTGCGGGTAGGACGGCAGTCCGCCGCCGGGGTGGCTGTGCTCCTGGCGGAAGCCGTCGAGCTGGTCGGCGGTGAGCCGGCCCTCGAGGAAGGCCCGGGCGTAGACGCCGGGGGAGGCGTGGCCCTGGATGAACACCTGGTCGCCGCCGCCGGGGTGGGCTTTGCCGCGGAAGAAGTGGTTGAAGCCGACCTCGTAGAGCGACGCCGACGAGGCGTAGGTGGAGATGTGCCCGCCCACGCCGACGCCGGGGCGCTGGGCGCGGTGCACCATGATCGCCGCGTTCCACCGGATCCAGCGGCGGTAGCGGCGCTCGACCTCCTCGTCGCCGGGAAACCAGGGTTCGAGCTCGGTGGGGATGGTGTTGACGTAGTCGGTCGAGGTCAGCGCCGGGATGGCGACCCGCTGCTCACCGGCTCGTTCCAGCATCCGCAGGAGCAGATAGCGGGCCCGGGCCGGGCCGGAGCGCGACAGCAGATCGTCGAACGACTCCAGCCATTCGGCGGTCTCCTCGGCGTCGATGTCGGGCAGGTAGGACGCGACACCCTCGCGGATCACCCGAACTCGATCGGATTCGGCTGGGCTGCTTGAGTTTTGGGCCAGATCACGGTGCGCGAACTCGGTGGTCAACATCAGCTCCTTGGTGGCTGGTGCAGGTTTTGCACCCTCACCTGTCTATCGTGCCGCAATTCGGCCTGCGGCGACGAGTAGTCCGCGGTGCAGGAACAGTGAAATTTCTGCACCGCGCCGAGCAGGCCGGTTTCCCGGTAACCTCTCGGGCTGTGCTGATCAGAACTACTCGTGGGCTGCGGGTTGGCGGACTGCTGGCCGGCAGTGCCGCGGTGGTGATGATGGCGGTCGCCGGGTGTACGACCGTCAGCGACGGCACTGCGAGGGTCAACGCCGGCGACGCCCCGGCCTACCGGACGTCGGTCTCGGTGTCGGCGTCGGAGTCCGCGGCGTCCTCCAGCGCCCGTGAGTCCGAGCGACAGGCGTCGGAAACCACCAAGGCCATGCACGACACCTGCGAGACGCTGTCGACCACCAGTGCCGACGCCATCGACGCCGTCAACGCCTACGTCGACGCCTTCAACCAGGGCGCCGGCAACGTCGACGCCACCGAGGGCCCGGCCGTCGACGCGCTCAACCAGAGTGCCGACGCGGTGGAGGGCAGCATGAGCGACGTCATCCCGCCGGAACTCAAGGACGCGTTGACCAGTCTGGGTCGACGGCGCCCGCGCGACGGCCGAGGCCATCATCGGCAAGGCGCCCGCCGGGGAGTTCAACCAGAGCATCGGCGACCTCAACGACACGAGGTCCAACGCCCTGAGCCTGTGCGACGCGACGTACTGAGAATCGCACCGCGCGGCGAGTAATCAGGCGCGTCGTGCGACGATAGCCCTAGACAGCCGACCCTGACGATTAAGGAGGTCCCGACGGTGGTCGCGGCGGGTGACCCCCCGAACTATGCCCAGAGGCTGGGCATACAAAAAGACCAGGTCGTTCAGGAGTTGGGCTGGGACGACGACACCGATGACGACATCCGGGCCGACGTCGAGGACGCCAGCGGCGGAGAACTGCTCGACGAGGACGCCGACGAGGTGGTCGACGTGGTCCTGCTGTGGTGGCGCGACGGTGACGGCGACCTGGTGGACCGGCTGATGGACGCGATCGCTCCGCTGGCCGACGACGGCGTCATCTGGGTGCTCACACCCAAGACCGGAAAGCCGGGCCACGTGCTTCCGGCCGAGATCGCCGAGTCCGCACCGACCGCCGGGCTGATGCAGACCTCGTCGGCGAATCTGGGCGACTGGAGTGCGCAGCCGGCTGGTGCAACCGAAGTCGAAGGCGGCCGGGAGGCATTCGTGACCGCTGAGGTCGGTACCGAGGCACCCGACTTCACGCTCAAGGACCAGAACGGCCAGCCGGTCACGCTCAGCGACTTCCGCGGCACGAAGGACGTGCTGCTGGTGTTCTTCCCGCTGGCGTTCACCGGCATCTGCCAGGGCGAGCTCGACGAGATCCGGGATCATCTGCCCGTCTACGAGAACGACGACACCGCAACGCTGGCCATCTCCGTCGGTCCGCCGCCGACGCACAAGATCTGGGCGACCCAGAGCGGGTTCCTGTTCCCGGTGCTGTCCGACTTCTGGCCGCACGGGGCCGTCGCACAGGCCTACGGAGTGTTCAACGCCGACGCCGGGTTTCCCAACCGCGGGACGTTCGTCGTCGACCGCTCCGGCATCGTCCGGTTCGCCGAATGCAAGGAGCCCGGCGAGGCCCGCGATCAGTCGGTGTGGACCGCCGCGCTGGCGGCGCTGAGGGCCTGATCCGGATTTCCCTGCACCCGCGGAATGCCGTGTAACCTGCCCGGGCACGGGCGTGTAGCTCAGTGGTAGAGCTCTGGTTTTACACACCAGCGGTCGGGGGTTCGAAACCGTCCGCGCCCACCATGCCCTCGGAACGTCTGCGCACGTAGACAGCGGTTTCACGGTTGCTGACCGTTCTTGCTGGCCACACGTGTCCACATATTGGCCACACGGTGAACGTGCGTCATCACGGCTTTGACTTTGGCACCGGCAGACGACCGCGAGGCAACTGCCGTTGGGCCGGATATCGCCGAGAGCAGTCCAACCCCATCGGGGCGTTACCCGTAGCCGCCACGAAACCTGCAATCGGACGGCACGCGGACGGCTTTCGTAATCATCGACCGAGTCGATCAGCCGATTTTCGGAAAGGAAGTACGCATGAAATGGCCGATGAAATATAAGCCGCCGCCGGTCTCGGAGTTACTGGTACAACGCCCGTATTGAAGCGTGTTTAAGGGGGCGGAATCGCGAGGGCCTCACCTTAGGTGTAAAGGAACAGTTGTACCGCTACCCTGCACCCAGGGCGTGAAGGGTATTGAGCAGGTTCGTGACCTGCTGGACCCACCGCGCCGTTGGTCGCTGCCGTACCGCAATCATGCGGGGGAGCGTGTCAGGCAGGCCGGCGTTGCAGATCGGTTCGGAAGGGTGTCGTTGCTTGGCGTGCGATGCGGTGTGGACTCCGGACCGCTTCACTTGGCTGGACAAAGCTTTCTGGGGGTGTCTGCCTGAGAACGTGCTGGAGTAGTCCGTTCTCCGTGCCGCCAATGTCGGTGGCCGCCAAACTGGTCGTTCTGGTCAGGTGCCCCCGGCTGTGTTCCGTTGTCTGCCTAGCTAATTGACTGGTAGTCATCGGCCCAGACGCCGCCGGTCAGTTCGGTGTGTCCGGACTCGGCGAGCACTCTGTGGATGAGCTGGTATTCGCCGACCGGCGGTTGCAGGCGCGATGGTTTCGCAGTCGTCGGCGGTGCTAGGCCTTGATGCGCAGACGCTGCGGTGTAGTTCGATCTCGAACTCGGACACGCGTGGAGGGACATATTTGAGCGTCTCAAGTGGAAGGGTCTGGACGGTCATCATTCAGCTTCCTTTCCCGCAACGGCCAAACGGCTAATCGGGTTCGCTGGAGGCGCTTTGTACACGCACGTGGACGCTACGCGCACCCTTGGATGGAAAACTGAGAGCAATCTAATGGTTTGCGAAGAAGGTTCAACCGGCCGACTTTGTTGTTGGGTTCACGCAGAAACACCCCCGGCACCAAAACGGGTGACTGACTCACTGGGGGTGCTTTTTCGTAGGTCTACCTAATCAATACTGGTAGATGCCCATGACTTTCAGGGAAGCGATTTCGCGCCCGAAGCAGATTGCGGTGACGAAGGGCCGGGTTTGGTCAGTGGGATTCAATTCCTGGCTGCTTGTCCCCCCTTTCGGCCATGTGCGCGGGCGGCTAGGGTTCGAAACCCTCCCCGCCCATCACAACCGCAAGCCCGCCCGGTGATCGTCACGGGCGGGCTCGGGGGTGACTGAGCGACTCAGCTGCCGGCGAAGCAGCGCTCGTCGCCGTTGTCGTTGATCCAGCAGTTCTGGCTGACGAAGTGGGCGCCGGGGCCGGGGAGGTTGAGCACGCAGGTGCCGTTCTCGAGGTGGTAGCCGTAGCCACAGCCGTCGGCCGCGCTCGCGGTGGGTGCGAAGCTCAGGCCTACGGCCAGCGCGCCGGCGGCGACGGCACTGGTCAGCAATCCTGCGGCGCGCTTTGAAATCTGTGCGGTCATCATGTCCTCCAACTTGTTCTCCGGTCCGCTCCCTTTGAGCGAGCCACGAGATGAATCGTGCGCCCGAATGTTCGCGCCGTCTGTCCGCCAAGCAGCCTCTGCACGGGACGAATCTCGCGTCCACCGATCGGGGGACGGAACCGTGTCTGACACGTTCTACTGGACCGCGGCGATCGGAGCGAGGGGGTGCGGGAATGCGTTCAGCGAGGTACATGGGCACCGTCGGTGGTCTGGCGATTGCGCTGGGCATCGGCGCCGCGGTGGCCATCGGCTGCGGGATCGCCTCGGCTGATTCCACCGATTCGTCGTCGAGTTCGGCGGCCGCACACTCAGCCGCGCGCACCTCGGGCCCGAAAGCCAGTGCACCTAGCCGGCAGCGGGCGCTCCGCCGCCGGGAGCGGCGGAAACCGGCAAGCTCGCTGACCGCGGCAAGGACGTCGAAAGCGTTGGCGCCCAAGGTCATCCCGGTGGCTCGCCGTGAAGCGGCGGCGGCATTGGTCACCTCGCCGGTCACCACCCGGGAGGGCTGGGTGACCGGGCCGGGCACCGTGACACCGTCGCGGTTCGGCGTCGCAGGCACCGACGTCGGCATCATGTGGGACAACGGCATGACCGGCGACAAACGTCAGGTGCTGACGATCTTCGGGGACACCTTCAGCGGCCCCAACCAGACCGGGGTATGGCGCTCCAACGTCCTGCTGCGGACCACCGACCCGATCGCGCGCAACTTCGCGCCGGGTTCGGTCACCGACCCGTTCGCCGGCTCTCCACTGAGCGGACCCGGCATGTCCAAACAGGTGATCAAGGGCAGCCCGGGCTATCTGGGCCTGTTCGGCTCCGAGGTGACGGTGATCCCCACCGCCGCGGTCTCGGTGCCGTACGACAACGTCTACGGCGCAAGGCAATACGTGAACTTCATGTCGGTGCGCTCGTGGGACTTCGGCGGCGCGTGGACCACGAACTACTCCGCGATCGCCTACTCCGACGACAACGGCCAGAACTGGACGGTGGCGCCGCAGACCATCCGCGCCGGCAGCTGGCTGCGGTCCAGCACGCGGTTCGTCTACGGCAACCAGAACTTCCAGCAGGGCGCCTTCGTCAAGCCGCCCGCCGACTCGCCCGACGCCGGGTACGTCTACTCGTTCGGCACCCCGTCGGGGCGGATGGGCTCGGCGTACGTCTCGCGGGTCAAGGAGACCGACATCCTCGACCTGACCAAATACGAGTACTGGAACGGCAGCTCGTGGACCGTCGACGATCCCGCCGCCGCCGTGCCGATCCTGCCGCCGACAACCAAGAGCCAGAACGCCGGCGGATTCCTCGGCAAGCTCGGGCTGTTCTTCGGCGGCTGGGTGGGCGGCGTGTTCGGGGTCGGCGGGCCCAACGGGCACGTCAGCGAAATGTCCGTGCAGTACAACACCTACCTGGACAAGTACGTGACGATGTACTCCGACGGCAAGGGCACGGTGGTGATGCGCACCGCCGACGCACCGCAGGGCGCCTGGTCGGATGCGACGCCGCTGGTCAACTCGCTGCAGTACCCGGGGCTCTACGCGCCCATGATGGACCCCTGGTCCACCGGCCAGGACATCTACTGGAACCTGTCGCTGTGGGGCGACTACAACGTGGCCCTGATGAAGACCACGTTGGTGTAGCTCACGGCGCAGGCGCGAAGAACTCCAGGGTGATGCCGTCGGGGTCGCGGAAGCTCAGCCCCGAACCGTAGTGCGCCTCCACGATTCCGCCGTGGTTGATGCCGAGCTCGTCGAGCCGGGCCACCCACCGCTGCAGTTCGGCGCGGTCCGCGCAGCCGAACGCGACATGGTCCAACCCGACGTTGTGCTCGCTGAACTCCTGCGCCGAGGGCGCTTTGACGTGCTGGTGCAGCCCGAGCAGCGTGCCGTTGTCGAGCAGGAACACCGAGTGGTGGAACCCGGGTTCGGTGTCCTCGTCGAGCACCGGATCGGCGCCGATCAGTGCCCGGTACCAGGGCACGCTGACCGCCAGGTCGCGCACCGTCAGTGCCACATGCGTCAGCGGGGGAAAGGCCATGTCTGTCTCCAGTTATCTTCAGTTAGCAACAGGCGCGGCGCGCCTTGCTCGGCCAGATGTGCGTGCTCGCCGGCGTCGGCTCCCTTGATGGCACCGACGAACGCGTCGAGGTCGATTCGCTTGCCGCTCAACCACGTTCCGCTGACCCTGGCGGTGTCGGCCAGCTGCGCCGGGTCCACCGTGTAGGGATCGGCGGTCAACTCGGTGAAGTCGGCGAGCTTGCCGACCTCGATCGAGCCGACGAGCTTGTCCCGGTGCAGCGTGCGCGCGGCGTCGATGGTGTGCGCGCGCAGCGCGTGATCCAGTGAGATCGCCTGGTCCGCACCGTGGACGTTGCCGGCGCGGGTGCGTCGGCTCACCGCCGTCTGGATGTTGAGCACTGGCGTCGGCGGCGACACCGAGCCGTCGTTGTGCAGCGACACCACCGCACCCGAGGCCACCGCGTCACCGAAGGCCTGCCACCGGCTGCCGTGTTCGTGGTCGAACAACTGGCCGTCGAGCAGATCGCCCCAGTAGTAGTACTGGAACGGCGCCATCGAGACGTACACCCCGAGGCGGGCCGCCCGCTCGAACTGCGCGCGGGTACCGGCCCCGAGATGCTCCAGACGCCAACGGTGATCGGTGCCGATCAGGTCGTGGCGCTGCAGCGCCGCCTCGTACGCGTCGAGCGCCAGCTCGATCGCCAGGTCGCCGTTGGCGTGAAACGACATCTGCCACCCGGCCGGCGCGGCCTGGTCGAGGGTGGCGTCGAGTTGCTCGCGGGTGTAGTTCATCGAACGCGCACCGCCGGCCACCGCCGGGTCGATCCCGGCCGTCTTGGTGGTCTCGTTGCTCAGGTAGGGAAACGAGATCGCGATGTTGCCGATCCACGGCGAGCCGTCAGTCCACAGCTTGACGCCCCGCTTGACCAACATCGGTTCACCGGCGGCGAAGCTTTCCGGCTCGGTGAAGCCCTCGGAGGTCGACATCTCCCACATGCTCACGCGCAGCGGGCAGGACGGTGTCGCCGCCAGCGCCTCGTACGCCGGCTTGATCGATCGGTCATAGGTCATGTCCGAGGTGGACGTGTAGCCGCCGCGCGCCATCCACGCGTAGTACTCGGCCGCACTGACCAGCGGGTTGCCGCCCAACTGCGCCAGCACCGGCGCGGCGATCGCCATGATGGCGGCCGTCTCGAAGCCCTGTCCGTTCAGGCTGCCGTCGGAGTTGCGGCCGTAGTGCGCGCCGACCGGGTCGGCCGGCGGGTTGACGTCCCAGCCGTTGCGCTTCATCAGCGCGGTGTTGAAGTACGCGCCGTGCCCGGAGTTGTCGGTGATCACCGCGACCCGGTCGCCGAAGATCCGGTCGAGCTCGTCGGCCCTGGGCGACGGGCGCTCGTGCAGCAGCGCGTCGAAGCCGGCGAACAGCAGCGGTGTGCCCGGGTCGGCGGTCTTGATGGCGTCGGCGAAGATCTTCTCGACGTCGGACCACGTGGGGGCGTCCCACGGCGCGATCGACCGGGCCGGCGGCTGGGTGGCGAGGCCACTCATCACCGGATGGCTGTGCGGCTCGACGAACCCCGGCAGCAGCGCGGCCACCCCGGTGTCGACGACCTCGGCGCCCGGCGATGCCTCCTGGCAGTCGGCGAGTGATCCGACGGCGGTGATCCGGCCGTCGGTCACCGCGACGGCCTCGCGCCCGCGGTAGCAGCGGATCCATCGTGATCACGGTGCCGGCTTTGAGAATCTGGCTGGACATGTTCCCCCTGTGCGAAGTGTCGGGATAGGTCAGACGATGGGTTGCCCGAGGCGTGCGCGGGCCCGCATGTCCCACAGATAGAGCTGGTAGCCGAAAACCCAGGCGCTGTGCGGGATCATCCGGTCGGCCAGCCGCAGGGCGCTCAGCAGCCACTCGAACCGGCGCTGCTGGGCGCCGGTCCACGGCAGCTTCATCATCGTGCGGAACTCGGCAGGCAGGAATCCGGTGGTGGCGAACAAGTTGAACCGGCCCACCGTCGCGCGGATCGGCCAGGGCATGAACGCCATGGACGCAACACCTTTGAGGTGTTCGCGGACCGGCGGGTCGATCTGCAGCTCGTCCAGCGAGCGCTTCCAGTACTCGTCGAACGCCAGCCGGTCGGCCGGCCACATGCCCTCGCGCACCTGCAGCGTGGTGCCCAGCCGGCGGGCGTCGGCGTACACCGCGTCGGCTGCGGCGTCGTCGAGCGGGCCGTGCAGGAACTCGTGCTGATCGACGTAGTAGCGGTACAGGCAGGCCGCCACCCACAGCTGCAGCTTCGGGTCGAACGCGCGGTAGGGGACCGGACTGTCGGGCCCCGACTTCACCTGCGCGTGGGCGGTGTCCACGGCCGCCCGGATCAGGGCGCGGTCGGCGTCGGTGCCGATGGTGGCGGCGGCCAGGTAGGTGCCGGTGGTGCGGGCGCGCTTGATCGGATGCTGGTAGACGTTGCCGCTGTCGACCGGGCTCTCCAGCACCCCGTACCCGACGCCGGGATGAGCCAGCTGCATCACCACGTTGGCCGCCGGCAGCAACACCGCGGCCGGGTTGAGCAGGTCGGCAACCCGCGTAAGGTGTCGCGTCATCGCGGCCTCATGGGGGCAGTACACCACGTGTGAGAGAGTGCCGGGGTGTTTGTGCGCAGACCGTGGCGCGGCGCCGGAGTGCTCGTCGGCCACCTGGCCGACGTCGCCTTCGCCGACCCGGTCCGCGGCCATCCGGTCGCGGGGTTCGGTTGGTGCGCAGCCGCACTCGAACGAGTGACCTACCGGGACAGCCGGGCCGCCGGGGCGCTGCACGTCACGATCCTGCTGGGTGCGCTGGCGCTGCTGGGCGCGACGGTGGAGCGAGGTGCGCGCCGCGGTCCCGCGCTGGCGGCGGCGACGGCCGCGGCCACCTGGGTGACACTCGGCGGCACCACCCTGGCCCGCACCGGTAACCGGATGGCCGACCTGCTCGCCGCGGGCGACGTCGACGGCGCCCGGCTGTTGCTGCCGTCGCTGTGCGGTCGGGACCCGTCTGCGCTCGACGCCGACGGCCTGGCCCGTGCGGCGCTGGAGTCGGTGGCCGAGAACACCTCCGACGCCCACGTCGCGCCGGTGCTGTGGGCGGCGGCCGGGGGAGTGCCGGGCGTTCTGGTGTACCGCGGCGTCAACACACTGGACGCGATGATCGGCAACCGCTCGCAGCGGTATGCCCGATTCGGTTGGGCTGCAGCGCGATTGGACGACGTTGCCAACTACGCCGCGGCGCGGGTGGCCGGTGCGCTGGTGGTGGCGTGCGCCCCGCTGGTGGGCGGGTCGGCCGGGCGGCGCGCTGCGGGCCTGGCGGCGCGACGCCGCCCGCCACCCCAGCCCGAACGCGGGCGTGGTGGAGGCGACCTTCGCCGGGGCTCTGGGGGTGCGACTCGGCGGGCCGACGCAGTACCGCCACGAACTGGAGATCCGGCCCACCCTCGGTGACGGGCGCGCGCCGGAGGTCGAGGACCTGCGCCGGTCGGTGCGACTGTCGCGGCTGGTTCAGGGCGCCGCCGCTGGTGTCGCGGTGGGGCTCAGCGTCGCCGGCCGTAGCGGTCGGCGAGCTTGTCCTCGACGGTGAGCGGCGCTGCGCTCGCCTGCTGCTCGGCAGCCGCCGCGGCTTCCCTTCTGCGGGCGCGGATCTCGGAGTACGCGAAGTAGCCGAGGCCGATCGGGGCGACGATGCCGAACGCGATCCACTGGATGCCGTAGGACAGGAACGGCCCGGCGTCCAGGTGCGGCAGCTCGGCGACGCCGAGGACGCCGGGCTGGTTCTCGACGAGCTGCAGGTAGGAGTGCGCCAGCGGCACGCCGGTGGTCGCGGACACCGCCCGGGTGTCGATCGCGTACACCTGCGTGTAGCCGTCCTCCGTGAACGCGCGGCTTGTCCGGCGGCGCGGTCTCGGAGTCGCGCAGCCGGGCCGTGATGGACACCGTGCCGGTGGGCGCCGGCGGCGATGTCGGGAACGCTGGTGCCCTGCACCGGGCGCACGTAGCCGCGGTCGACCAGCACGGTCGGGCCGCCGTCGACGACGAACGGCACCAGCACCTGGTAGGCGGGCTCGCCACCGACCACCCGCAGCCGGGCCAGCACCTGGGCCTTCGGCAGGTAGTGGCCCGTCGCGGTCACCCGCCGCCACTGCGCGTCGGGCGCAGACGAATCCTGTTGCGGCAGAAGCGAAGTCACCGCCACCGGATCGGCGCTCAGCGACGCCTGGATCTGGTCGTTCTCCCGGGTGGTCTTGGTGTTCTTGCCCAGCTGCCAGGGCGCCAGCACCGTGAAGCACAGGTAGGCGAACGCCGACCACCACCAGCGCCCAGGGCCAGCCAGCCCGGCCGCAGCAGGAACGCCAAGCGCTTCATCTAGCCGGCCAGCCCTTCACCGGCGAGGCGCTCGTCCACCCAGACGTGCAGTCCGGGCAGGGCGGCCTCGATGACGGTGAACGTCTCTTCGAAATCGGCGTGGTCGCCGTAGTACGGGTCCTCGACGTCGGGCACGTGCGCCCCCGAGCGGGGATCGAACGACCGCAGCATCCGCAGCCGCTCGGGGTCGACGCCGAGGTGCGCCAGGATCCGCACGTGGTTGCGGCCCGAGCGCGACCACCAGATCGGCCGCCAGGTGATCGTCGTCCGACCTGGGCCGCGCGGTGTTCGGTCGGATAGCCGTGCCGGCGCAGCACGGCGTTGGCGCGCTCGTCGGCGCCGTCGCCGACATGCCAGTGGCCGGTTCCCGCGCTCGTCACCCGCACCACGTCGGCCAGGCCGCGCTGGCCGATCTGGTGGGCGAACATCTTCTCGGCCATCGGGGAGCGGCAGATGTTGCCCGAGCACACGAACGTGACGTGCAGGCGGGTCAGACACCGAGCACCTCCCGCAGCGCGGTGACCGTCGGGACATGGGTGGCCGCCGCCGCGGCGACGTCCGGGTCGCGGAAGTCTTCCGCGCCGTAACCCCAGCCGACCACCACGGTGTCGATGCCGTGCTCGGCGGCGCCCTCCACGTCGTGGGCGCGGTCGCCGACCATCACCACCCGATCCGGCAGCGGGCTCAGCTGCTCCAGCGCGTGGGCCAGCACGTCGGCCTTGCTGGATCGCGAGCCGTCGACGCTGGCGCCGGCGATCACGTCGAAGTGGCCGGTCAGGCCGAAGTGCTCGAGGATCCGCCGGGCCGTCGGCTCGGCCTTCGAGGTGGCCACCGCCAGCCGCACCCCGGCGTCGCGCAGATCGGTGAGCAGCTGTGGGATCCCGTCGAACAGGCTGTTCATCGACCAGCCGCGGCTGGTGTAGTCGGCCCGGTAGGCGGCGATCGCCTCGTCGGCGAGGTGGCCGAGTCCCATGCCCTGCAGGGTGAGGTGCATCGGCGGCCCGACGATCCGCCCGGCCAGGTCACCGGCCGGAACCTCGGCGCCCACGACACCCAGCGCGTGGCGGAAGCTGGCCACGATGCCGTCGGCGGAGTCGGTCAGCGTGCCGTCGAGATCGAAGATCACCAACTGAGGGCGGGTGCCGGCGGCCGTGCGTGTCACGTACCCATTGTTCCCGATGGCCCGCCGGTGCCGCCCGATGCCTGCCGGTCCGGCTCGCGCACTACTGTTCTTGACGTGGTGGAGGTGTCGAGATGAGCGTGCGACTCGCCGAGGTCATCGCCGTGCTCGACGACGCCTACCCGCCCGGGCTGGCCCACAGTTGGGACTCGGTGGGACTGGTGTGCGGCGACCCCGACGAGGCCGTCGAGGCGGTCACGGTCGCCGTGGACGCCACCGCCGAGGTCGTGGCGTCGGTGGGGCAGCGCGGGCTGCTGCTGGCCCACCACCCGCTGTTGCTGCGCGGGGTCGACACGGTGGCCGCCGACACGCCCAAGGGGGCGCTGATCCACCGCCTGATCCGCTCCGGTGCGGCGCTGTTCACCGCCCACACCAACGCCGACGCGGCCAACCCGGGGGTGTCGGACGCCCTGGCACAGGTGTTGGGGCTGACCGTCGACGCAGTGCTGGACCCGGCCGCCGGCGACCAGGACACCGACAAGTGGGTGATCCTCGTGCCGCCGGAGCATGCCGAGGCCGTGCGCTCGGCGCTGTTCGACGCCGGAGCGGGGCGCGTCGGCGACTACTCGCACTGCTCCTGGAGTGTCACCGGACGCGGACAGTTCCTACCGCTGGACGGCGCTTCGCCGGCGATCGGCGCCGTCGGCTCGATGGAGCACCTGGCCGAGGACCGCGTCGAGGTGGTCGCGCCGTCGCGGTTGCGCGGGCAGGTGCTGGCGGCGATGCGGGCCGCCCACCCCTACGAGGAACCCTCGTTCGACGTGCTCACCCTGGCGGCGCTGCCCGCGGGCGTCGGCATCGGCCGCATCGGGAGCCTGCCCGAGCCGATGCGGCTCGCCGACTTCGTCGAGCGCGTGAATACCGTTCTGCCGCAGACCACCTGGGGTGTGCGCGCCGCGGGCGATCCCGACGCCGTGGTGTCGCGGGTCGCGGTGTGCGGCGGTGCCGGCGACTCACTGCTGGGCGCCGCGTCGGCGGCCGGGGTGGACGCCTACCTCACCGCCGACTTGCGGCACCATCCGGCCGACGAGCACCGGCGGGCCAGCGGCGTCGCGCTGATCGACGTCGCGCACTGGGCCAGCGAGCAGCCCTGGTGCGCCCAGGCCGCCGAGTTGTTGACCTCGCACTTCGGCTCGGCGCTGCCGGTGACCGTCAGCGGCATCCGCACCGACCCGTGGAACATCGAGCATCAATCCTCGAAAGGCACCCTGTGAAAGCTGAAGTGGCACAGCAACGCTCGCTATTGGAGGTGGCCGAGCTGGATGCCGAGCTGAACCGCGCCGCGCACCGGGTGGCCAACCTCGCCGAACAGCAGCACTTCGATCAGGTCCAGGCCGACCACCGCGCCGCCGCCGACCGCCTCGCCGCCCTGTCGATCGCGATCGAGGACCTCGACGCGCAGGTCGCGCGGTTCGAGTCCGAGATCGACGGCGTGCGTCAGCGCGAGGACCGCGACCGCAAGCTGCTCGACTCCGGCTCCGTCAACCCCAAGCAGCTCGAAGAGCTCCAGCATGAGCTGGAGACGCTGGAGCGCAGGCAGTCCAGCCTGGAGGATTCGCTGCTCGAGGTGATGGAACGCCGCGAGCAGCTGACCGCCGAGCAGGCCGCCGAGTCGGCGAAAGTCGATGGGCTCCAGCAGGATCTGGCCGCCGCCGGCGCAGGCACGAGACGAGGCGATCGCCGAGATCGACCGGCTGCGCGCCGAGCGCGGCGGGCGCCGCGACGAGGTGGTCGCCGGGCTGGACCCCGACCTGGTGAAGCTCTACGAGCGCCAGCGCGCGTCCGCCGGAGTGGGGGCGGCCCGCCTGCTGGGCCGACGGTGCGGGGCGTGCCGCATCGAGATCGACCAGGGTGAGATGGCCAGGATCTCGGCGGCGGCCGAGGACGAAGTGCTGCGCTGCCCGGAGTGCGGCGCGATCCTGTTGCGTGTCAGCGGAACCCAGCAATGAAGGTGCTCGTCGAGGTCGACGGCGGGTCGCGCGGCAATCCCGGCCCGGCCGGCTACGGATGTGTGGTGTGGTCGGACGACCATGCGACCGTGCTGGCCGAGCACGGCAACGCGATCGGAGTCACCACCAACAACGTCGCCGAGTACCGCGGTCTGATCGCCGGGCTCGAGGAGGCGCGCCGGCTGGGCGCCAACGAGGTTGCGGTGTCGATGGATTCGAAGCTCATCGTCGAGCAGATGAGCGGGCGGTGGAAGGTCAAGCACGCCGCCATGGCCGAGCTGCACCAGCAGGCCAGGGCGCTGGCGTCGACCTTCGACTCCGTCACCTACCAGTGGATCCCGCGCGAGCAGAACTCCTACGCCGACCGGCTGGCCAACGAGGCGATGGATACCGCTGCCGACCCGCCCGCCTCGATCGCCGACGCTCCCGCAGGTGCGGTGGCGGTGCCGCCCTCGGCCTGGACGGGCAACCGGGGCGAGCCGACGCGACTGCTGCTGCTGCGCCACGGCCAGACCGAACTGTCCGTGCAGCGCCGCTATTCGGGGCGCGGCAACCCCGAACTCACCGAGACCGGCCGGCGCCAGGCCGACGCGGCCGCGCGCTACCTGGCCGAGCGCGGTGGCATCGCCGCGGTGATCACCTCACCGCTGCAGCGCTCGTACGACACCGCCGCCGCGGCGGCCAAGGCGCTCGGCCTGGACGTCGCCGTCGACGAGGACCTGATCGAGACCGACTTCGGCGCCTGGGAGGGCCTGACCTTCCGCGAGGCCGCTCGAACACGACCCGGACCTGCACGGACGCTGGCTGCGCGACACCACCCTGCGCCCGCCGGGCGGCGAGAGCTTCGACGACGTCGCCCACCGCGTCCGGCGCGCCCAGGACCGCATCATCGCCGCTCATCCGGGCGAGACCGTGCTGGTGGTCTCGCACGTGACACCGATCAAGACCCTGCTGCGGCTGGCGCTGGACGCAGGCGCCAGCATCCTGCACCGCCTGCACCTGGACCTGGCCTCGCTGAGCATCGCCGAG
This sequence comes from uncultured Actinomycetota bacterium, assembly GCA_963786695.1. Taxonomy (GTDB): domain Bacteria; phylum Actinomycetota; class Actinomycetes; order Mycobacteriales; family Mycobacteriaceae; genus Mycobacterium. The sequence continues at coordinate 223,506 of CAWBAL010000057.1, read as the reverse complement.
TTCTATCCCGACGGCGGGTCGTCGGTGCGGCTGGTCAACCAGACGTCGTACCTAGGCTGAGGTCATGACCGAGCCGCACTCCCACTGGGAAGAGCACTACTCCGCCAAGCCGCGGGTCTGGAGCGGACGGGTCAACGCCCGGCTGGCCGAGGTCGTCGCGCACGCTGAGCGGCAGCCGCGCGCTGGATCTGGGCTGCGGTGAGGGTGCCGACGCCATCTGGCTGGCCGAGCACGGCTGGGAGGTCGTCGCCGTCGACGTGTCCACCACGGCACTGGCCCGCGCGGCCGAGGACGCCGAGGCGCGAGGGGTGTTGTCCCGCATCGACTTTCAAGCACACGACCTGGAGCGGACGTTCCCCGAGGGGGCCTTCGACCTGGTGTCGGCGCAGTTCTTCCACACCCCGCTGGAGATGGACCGCACCGCGGTGCTCCGCCGCGCCGCCGACGCGGTGGCCCCGGGCGGCACGCTGTTGATCGTCGACCACGGCGAGGCCCCGCCCTGGGCCAAGTTCGGCGGCCACCACCACCACGAGTTCCCCAGCGCCGAGGACGTGCTGGCCGGCCTGGCCCTCGACACTGCCGAGTGGAAGCCGGTGCGCGTCGGGCCGGTTGAGCGCGAGGCCGTCGGTCCCGACGGTGAACATGCTCACTTGATCGACAACGTGATCGAGCTCCGCCGCGAATAGCGGTACCTTGTTCAGGCGGACGAGTTGGCCGGGCGGCCGCGGCTCACCTGGTGAGTCGAGGAAAGTCCGGACTTCACAGAGCAGGGTGATTGCTAACGGCAATCCGAGGTGACTCGCGGGACAGTGCCACAGAAAACAAACCGCCACCCGCAGGGGTGGTAAGGGTGAAACGGTGCGGTAAGAGCGCACCAGCATTCCGGGTGACCGGGATGGCTCGGTAAACCCCACCCGAAGCAAGGCCAAAAGGCCGCACCTGGTGCGGCTGCGCAGGCGTCCGAGGGCTGCTCGCCCGAGCCTGCGGGTAGGCCGCTCGAGGCACCCGGCGACGGTGTGCCCAGATGGATGGTCGCCGCCGCCCTGCCGCGGTCAACCGTGGCAGGGCGGAACAGAATCCGGCTTACAGGCCAACTCGTCCGCCCCCGCCGCTGCCTGAGCTACTGCGCCTTGCGGACGCTGCGCTTCAGGGCGCTCAGCGCGTCGTCGAGTTGGTCCCGGGACCGGCGCGCCAGGTCGTCCTCCTGCTGGTAGAGCAGGCCGTAGGTGAACGTGTCCTCCCCGGCGGTGTGCGCGATCTCGGCCTGCTGACTCAGGTGGGTGCGGCTGACCACACTGTCCTGGTGATCGCCGAGCAGGGTCTGGATGACCTTGGCCCGCTCGGACACCTTGGGCTCGCCCGTCGCCGCGGCGACATAGCGAAGCCGCTTGGCGCCCTTGCGGATTCGGTGCAGCGCCTCGTCCTTGTGCTCCTCGACGGCCTGCTCGGCGGTCTTGGCGGCCTTGCGCACCCGCTTGTACGCCGAGTCGATGCTCACCGGCGCGTGTTCCTCGCCGGGCGCCGGCTCGGGGGGCTCGGCGGCGACCAGATTCTCCAGGGCGTCGAGCAGCCGGAAGTAGCGCGGCGAGCGCATCGCCGTGAGCGAGCGCCGCAGCCCTGCCTGGTAGCGCCGGTTGGCGCCGTCGACCAGCCGTTCGCGCACCTGACCCCGCACGAGTTCGGGCGGCAGCAAGTCCAGCGCGCGCTGGTAGCGCTCGGCGAGCACCTCGGCGTCGCGGGCTGCCCCGAGCACGCCGGCCAGCTGCCGCAGCTCGTCGAGGATCCAGGCGTCGTCGGTCAGCCCGAACGCGTCCTCCGAGGCCTGCAACAGGCTGCGGATCTTGCGGGTGATCACCCGCATCTGGTGCACGGAGTCGTAGACGTCGGCGCGCACGGCGCGGTCCCACTCCACCATCTCGGCGACCTGCTCGGCGACCGCCCGGTGCACCGGATCCGACGGCGGTTCGGGGCGTTCGGCGACCGTGACCTGGCCGTCGGCGAGCACCTTGGCCAGCTTCGACCCGTGGCCGGCCGGTTCCGCGCCGGCGTCGAGCAGCCGGTTGCCCAGCCGTTTGAGCAGGTCGGCGCCGCCGTCGCGCTCGCTGTCGGTCAACTCCAGTTCCCACTCGTGCCAGTGCTGTTCCTCGCCGGGGCTGCCGTCGGCGGTTCATCGCCCAGGCGCTGACCTCGTCGTCGGCGAACTCGGCCAGCTCGGTGTCGTCGGCGGCGTAGAGCTTGACGACGCTTCGGGTCGTCGCGATGCGGGCCACCGGCACCAGCGGTCGGTCCCGCACGATGGCCAGCACGATGTCGACGAGTTCGGCGGGCACCTCGGTGCCGTCCGCGTGTGCCCCGCCGTCCAGGGGTGCGTGCACCTCGGTGCGGGCATCGGCGCCGGCCGGCAGTTTCAGGTGCCAGCCGGCGTCCGCGCCGCCGGTGCGGCGGCGCAACGTGATCCGGTGACGCGCCAGGTCGTGCCCGGATGTGTCGAAGTAGACGGCGTCCAGTGACTGTGACGAATGCCTCTCCACCCGGGCCACCGTCGCGATTCCGTCGAACGACGGGAACACCGTCGACCCCGGTACGTCGTACTTCTGCTCGACCTCGACGTGGCGGGCAGGACCCGCGGATTTAGCACCCATCTCCACCTTCACCAGCCATTGACCCGGACGTATGCGATCGCCGCACAGGGTGTCATATCCAAGTGAACACGATGCCGGCATCACCGCACGTCGGACCGCTCGGCAGGTGACGGTCCCGTAAAGGAATTTGCGGCGCGCCCCGAGGGTGTGTGCGTCATCGGCCACCGAACTCTTAGAATCCGCTTATGCGTCCCGGACAGAACGACACCGCTGGGCGAGGTAACCGTTTGAAACTGGAGGACTACCTCGACCCCGCGGGCAACATCGCGCTGCCGCCGGACGTCACCATCACGTCGTTTCTCGACCACAACGTCGCCCAGTTCGGCGATTCACCCGCCTACCGCTACATCGATTTCGAACACGACTCAGCCGGCCGACCCATCGAACTGACGTGGCACGAACTGGGTGTCCGACTGCGCGCCGTCGGCGCGCGGCTGCAGCAGGTCTGCAGGCCCGGCGAGCGGGTGGCCATCCTTGCACCGCAGGGCGTGGACTACGTCGTCGGTTTCTTCGCCGCCATCCAGGCCGGGAACATCGCGGTACCGCTCTTTGCTCCCGAGCTTCCCGGCCACGCCGAGCGGCTGGACGCGGTGCTGGCCGACGCCGCCCCCACGGTGGTGTTGACCACGTCGGCGGGAGCCGAGGCGGTGCAGACGTTCCTGCGCAAGCTGCCCAGGGACCGCCGGCCGCGTGTGATCGCGATCGACGCCGTGCCCGACTCGGTGGGGGCCACGTTCGTCCCGGCCCAGCTCCGCAGCGACGGCATCGCCTACCTGCAGTACACCTCCGGTTCCACCCGCACCCCGGCCGGTGTGGAGATCACCCACCGGGCGGTGTGCACCAACGTCGTCCAGATGATCATCTCGGTGGGCCTGGACTGGGACACCGCCAGCGTCAGCTGGCTGCCGCTGTTCCACGACATGGGCCTGCTGATGATCATGTTCCCGGCCCTGTTCGGCGCCCAACTGACGCTGATGGCGCCGACGGCGTTCGTGCGCAGGCCGCACCGCTGGATCAAGGAACTGGCCGCCGAGGCCAAGCGCGGGCGCACCTTCGCGGCCGCACCGAACTTCGCGTTCGAGCTCGCCGCCGACCGCGGCCTGCCGCCCGAGGGCGAGGACATCGACCTGAGCAACGTCGCCGGCCTGATCAACGGCTCCGAGCCGGTGAACATTCATTCGATCGACAAGTTCAACGCGGCGTTCGCCCCCTACGGCCTGCCGCCGGAGGCGATCAAGCCGTCCTACGGCATGGCCGAGGCCACCCTGTTCGTCTCGACAATCGGCCCCCAGGCCAAGGCCAGCGCGATCTACCTGGACCGCGAGGAGCTCGGACTCGGGCGCGCTGTGAAGGTGGCGCCGGACACCCCGAACGCGGTTCCGCAGGTGTCCTGCGGGCGGATCTCGCGCAGCCAGTGGGCGGTGATCGTCGACCCGGGCGCCGAGGCCGAGCTGCCCGACGGCCGGGTGGGCGAGATCTGGCTGCACGGCGACAACATCGGCCGCGGCTACTGGGGCCGCGAACGCGAGACCGAGCTGTCGTTCCACAACAAGCTGCAGATGCGGCTGGAACAGGGCAGTCATGCCGAGGGCGTCGCCGCCAACGCCACCTGGTTCCGCACCGGTGACATGGGTGTCTTCCTCGACGGCGAGCTCTACATCACCGGCCGGATCAAGGATCTGGTGATCATCGACGGCCGCAACCACTACCCGCAGGACATCGAGGCCACCGTGGCCGACGCGTCGAAGTCGGTGCGCGCCGGATTCGTCGCGGCATTCTCCGTACCCGCCGACAACGCGGCCGGGGGAGCGGCTGGTCATCGTCGCCGAGCGCGGCCCGGGCGCGGGCAAGGCCGACCCGGGACCGATCGTCGACGCGATCCGCGCCGCGGTGTCGCGGCACCATGCGCTGCCGGTGGCAGACGTGCGGCTGGTCGCCGCGGGCGCCATTCCGCGGACCACCAGCGGCAAGCTGGCCCGGCGGGCCTGCCGGGCGGAGTATCTGGCCGGGGTGCTCGGACAGCGCTAGCCGCTCAGCTGGCCAGCGGGCTGGCGAACTCGCCGGCCTGATCCCATGCCCGCCGTTCGGCGGAGAACGCCTCGGCCTGCTGGGCGCGGAATGCCGCGATGCTCTCGTCGTGGCGGGCCAGGAAACGTTGGTACTCGGCCATCGCGAACTCGCCGTCGCCGATCTCGACGTCGCCGCGGCCCGCGGCCATGTCGGCCCTCAGGTCCAGCAACTCCTCGGCGCTGACCGGATAGAAGGCGATGCGGTCGAAGTAGCGCAACAGCCACGGCGTGCCCGGCTCGAACGACCGGGAGTCGTTGGGGTGGCGGCGGTTCCACACCTGGGTGGTGCGGCCGACGAACTGATACCCGCCCGGTCCCTCCATGCCGTAGATGCAGAGGTAGGCGCCGCCGATGCCGACGGCGTTCTCCGGCGTCCAGGTGCGGGCCGGGTTGTACTTGGTGGTCACCAGCCGGTGGCGCGGATCCAGCGGGGTGGCCACCGGCGCGCCGAGGTAGACGTCGCCGAGGCCGAGCACCAGATACTGGGCGTCGTAGACGATGTCGTGGACCTCGCCGACGTCGGCCAGCCCGTTGATGCGTCGGATGAACTCGATGTTCCACGGGCACCACGGCGCGTCGGCGCGCACCCCGTGGGTGTAGCGCTGGATCGCCTCGTGGGTCGACGGGTCGTCCCACGACAGCGGCAGCCGCACGGTGCGGCTGGGCACGACGAGTTCGTCTGTGGCGGGCAAGGATTCGTCGGTGCGGGCCAGCAGGTCGACGAGTTCGGGCATCGACACCACGGCGGGGTCGAACTGCACCTGCAGTGACCGCACGCCGGGGGTGAGCTCGGTGACTCCCGGTATCGCGCTGCGCTGCAGCGACTCGTACAGCACGTGCACCCGCGCCCGCATGGCCAGATCCAGCACCATCGGCCCGTACTCGACCAGCACGCCCCCGTCGCCGTCCCGGCGCACGGTGACCGCGGTGTCGTCGCTGCCGGTGAACCGCGTGAGCACACCGTCGTCTGCGTCGCCGGCGGTCGAGATCACCAGCGGCAGAGAGGCCCGCCGGGCGGCGTCGATGGTGCCCAGCGACGGCGCGCGGTCGGCGCGCACCGGGACGAACCGCACGGTGTCGCCGGGGGCCATCTGCCCGAGCTTCCAGCGGTCGCCCCGCACGACGGTGACCGGGCAGACGAATCCGCCGAGGCTCGGCCCGTCCGGCCCGAGCAGGATCGGGGTGTCGCCGGTGAAGTCCAAAGTGCCCACGCAGTAGGCGTTGTCGTGGATGTTCGACGGGTGCAGGCCGGCTTCGCCGCCGTCGGTCCGCGCCCACTGCGGCTTGGGCCCTTCCAATCGCACGCCGGTGCGATCGGAGTTGAAGTGCACGGTGTAGTCGGTGTTGACCAGAGTGTCGATGTCGGTGCGGGTGAAGAACTCCGGTGCGGCGTGCGGACCCTCGGTGACCGCGATCTCCCAGCGGTGGCCGATGGCGGGCTGATCTTCGATGGCGGCGCGGGCGGGCCGGCTGGAGGCCGGGCCCGGGTCGGGGCCGAAGGCGAGCTCGTCGCCCTCGTGCAGCTTCCGGCCGCCGTGTCCGCCGAAGCTGCCCAGGGTGAAGGTCGCTGTGCTGCCGAGGTATTCGACTTCACGCAGGCCGCCTGCCACCAGGATGTAGCTGCGCATGCCGGGACCGTCGACCATGCCGACGTCCAGGACCCCGCCGGCGGGCACCGTCACCGACTGCCATCGCGGTACGGGCGTCCCGTCGAGGGTCACCGGTGCCGCGGCGCCGGTGACGCAGACTCGGCCGCCGTTCGGAAATCGAAGGGCCGGGCCGGCTTTGGTGCATTCCAGCCCGGCGCTGCCCTCCGGGTTGCCCAGGACGCGGTTTCCGATGCGGAACGACAGGTCGTCCATCGGGCCCGACGGCGGGACGCCGACATGCCAGTAGCCGACCCGGCCGGGCCAGTCCTGGACCGTGGTCTGCATTCCCGGCCGGACCACCTCGATGGTGTTCATGCGCTGGTGATCACCATCCGTACCGGTGTGGGGTCGAATCCGTTGCACGGGTTGTTGATCTGCGGACAGTTCGACACCAGCACCAGCGTGTCGGTCTCGGCCCGCACCGTCAGCGACTTCCCGGGCGCCGACAGGCCGTCGACGATGCCGAGGGTGCCGTCCGCCTCGACCGGCACGTTCATGAAGAAGTTGATGTTGGACACGATGTCGCGCTTGCCCATTCCCCACTTGGCGGCCTCGGCGAGAAAGTTCTCCGCACAGGCGTGCTGATGGACGGTGTGGTGCCCGTACCGCAGCGTGTTGGACTCCTTGGAGCAGGCCCCGGCGATGGTGTCGTGGTTGCCGACCTCGTCGGCGACGATCGTCACCAGCGGCCTGCCGTCGGCGGCACGCAGCACCGAGCCGGTGGTCAGGAAGATGTTCTTCTGTGCGGCGACGGTGGCCTGGGCGCTGTAGCGGCCGGCCGGGTCGACGGTGTCACCGTCGACGGCGTAGAACAGCGTGTCCACCGCCTGGTTGCCGTGCAAGTCGACGATCTGCAGCGACTGGCCGGTGCGCAGGATCGCCGACCACGGCGAGCAGGCCGCCACGACCTCGTCGCGGATCACCGTGGCAAGTGTGCTTGTCATCTCAGTGCCTCACTGGATTGCGCTGCGGCCCAAGTCGATTCGGTGTTGAACAGGGCCCTGAGGTATTCCGGCTCGTCGTTGACCGGGGTGGTGAGCTCGTCGGGGGCGCGCCAGGCCACGATGTCCAGATCGGTGACGGCGGGCTGCGGGTCGAGCGGATGGGCGGTGTTGACCACCGCGACGACCACGGGCAGATGGATCAGCAGTTCGACGGCGGCGCCGGGTCCGGCCGAGCCGGTATAGGTCAGCGCCCCCGATTCTTCGACCCGCGCGCCCTTGAACAGCGTCGCAGAGGGTGCGACGTCGCGAACGTCCATGCCGTGCTTGATCGTCGCGAGCAGCATCTTCTGCTGGCCGGCGGGCGTCGGGCCGCAGAGCATGTCGTGGTGGCCGGAGGTGTCGGCCACCACGGTGGCCAGCACCCGGCCCTGGTCGGACAGCAGCGGATGGCCCACGCTCAGGTAGGCCTGCCACGGCACCTTCATGGTGTCGGCGACGTTGAGGCGCTCCCAGGATGCGTCGGCGCGGAACAGCAGCAGGTGCGCGCAGGCGCCGCCGTCGGGGTCGGCGAACCGCAGGCGCGTGCCGCGACCGAGCACGCGGGTGGCGTAGGAGTCGGCGGGGACGGTCTCCGCCCACACCAGGCGGCTGGCGTCCACGCCGTCCGGGGCGGCAGGGATGCGCATGGTGGCGCCGCCGGCCTGGGACCGGGCGTGCGAGCGGGCCCCGTCGGTGGACGCGGTGGTCATGGTGTCACTCCTGTCCGGGCGAGCCCGATTAACTGTCAACTGAAAGTTTTCTGCGACCCGGTTCCCGTCGGGTGTCACAGGTGTAACGACTGCGTTGACTCTATTTCTATCAAATGACAGGTATTCGCGCATCCGGCGGGTGCGACAATGACGTATGCGCAGCGAGGGGCGGGGTCGACCCCGGCTCGAACAGTCCCGCCGACCGGGCAACACGGCCCGCGAGGAGATCCTCGACGCCGCCGCCGAGTTGTTCACCAAGATCGGCTACGCGGGAACCTCGACCCGGCGGATCGCCGACGCGGTCGGGATGCGGCAGGCCTCGCTGTACCACCACTTCGCCACCAAGGACGACATCCTCGACGCGTTGCTGGCCGGCACCGTCGACGAAGCGCTCACCCTGGCCGCCGAGTTGATCGCCCAGCCAGGCCCGGCCGCCGAGCGGCTCTACGCGCTGGTCGTCGGCGACGTCTCGCAACTGTGTGCCAGCCGCTGGAACCTCGGCGCGCTGTACCTGCTGCCGGAGTTGCGCATCGACCGGTTCGAGCAGTTCCGGCTCAGCCGCGAGGAACTGCGCAACCGCTACCGGCAGCTCGCCACGCAGGTGATCGGCGAGTGCGACGGCATCGGTGACGCCGACGACCTTCCGTTCCGCCTCGTGGAGTCGGTGATCAACCGTCGCTCCGACGACGAGGTGTGCCCGTCCGAGACGCCCTGGGTGATCGCCGACGGCGCGCTGCGAATCCTCGGCTGGGACGGCGATTTCGCCGCCTTGCGTCAGCGCAGCGCCACCCGCCTGGAGACCCGGCGCGAGGAACCCGCGGTCACCGGATAACGTTCCGGGCGTGAGCGACTACCAGACCCTGAGCTTCGAGCGGAGCGGACCGATCGCGCGGATCGTCCTGAACCGGCCCGACGCCGCCAACGGGATGAACGACGTGATGACCCGCGAACTCGCGGTCGTGGCGGCTCTGTGCGACGTGCCCGAGGTCAAAGCCGTGGTGCTCACCGGGGCCGGCCGGTTCTTCTGCGCCGGGGGTGACCTCAAGGCGATGGCCGCGTCCCCGCTGGGTGCCGGACCATTCGTCAAGGGCATCGCCGACGACCTGCACCGGGCCATCTCGACGTTCGCCCGGATGGATGCCGTACTGATCACCGCGGTCAACGGCGTGGCCGCGGGGGCGGGCTTCAGCCTTGCGGTCGCCGGTGATCTGGTGCTGGCCGCCGACAACGCGTCGTTCACCATGGCCTACACCAGGGCCGGGCTGAGCCCTGATGGCAGTTCGTCCTACTACCTGCCGCGCCTCGTCGGTGTGCGCCGGGCGCAGGAGCTGATGCTGACCAACCGGACACTGACCGCGGCCGAGGCCGCCGACTGGGGTCTGGTCAACGACGTCGTGCCCGCGGCCGAACTCGAGGCGAGGGCGCAGGCGCTGGCCGAGCAGATGGCTTCTGCGGCAAAGGGTTCCAGCGGCGCGGTCAAGAAGCTGCTGCTGGCGTCGTTCGGCTCCGGCCTCGAGGAGCAGATGGAACTCGAGGGCCGGCTGATCGCGGAGTGCGCCGACAGCGCCGACGGCCACGAGGGCATCGACGCGTTCCTGAACAAGCGCGCGCCGAAGTTCGCCTAGAAGCTGTGCTCCTCGGCCGGGAACGCGCCGGTCGCCACTTCTTCGGCGTATTGCGTTGCGGCGCGGCGTAATTCGGCACCGACATCGCCGAAACGCTTGACGAACTTGGCGGTCTTGCCGCTGGTGAGCCCGGCCATGTCCTGCCAGACCAGCACCTGGGCATCGCAATTCGGGCCTGCGCCGATGCCGACCGTCGGGATGGTGAGCTTGCCGGTGATCTGGGTGGCCAGCTCGGCAGGCACCATCTCCATCACCACCGCGAAGGCGCCGGCCTCCTGGACGGCGATCGCGTCGTGGATGGTCTGCTCGGCGGCGTCGCCGCGGCCCTGCACACGGAAGCCGCCGAGGCTGTTGACGCTCTGCGGCGTGAAGCCCACGTGGGCCATCACCGGGATACCGGCGGCGGTCAGGGTCGCGATCTGGTCGGCGACCCGCTCGCCGCCCTCGAGCTTGACCGCGTGGGCGCCGGTCTCCTTGAGGAACCGGGTCGCGGTCGCCAGGGCTTGCGCGGGGCTGGACTCGTAGCTGCCGAACGGCAGGTCGGCCACCACCAGCGCGTGCTCGGCGCCGCGCACCACGCCGCGGACCAGCGGGATCAGCTCGTCGACCGTGATCGGCACGGTGGTGTCGTAGCCGTAGACCACGTTGGCCGCGGAATCGCCGACCAGCAGCACCGGGATGCCCGGCCTCGTCGAAGGCGCGCGCGGTCGAGTAGTCGTAGACCGTGAGCATGGCCCACTTGTGGCCTTCGGACTTCCACTTCTGAAGGTGATGAGTGCGCACCTTGGTGCGAGCAACCGTGGGCGCGCTACAGCCACCGTAGACAGTCTGTTCAGACATCGTTGTCCCTAGCTAAGTCGTCTTGGTCGATCCTCGTGGCCCATCCGGGTCCCCGGGTTCTTCTGACCTGTTCAGTCTGCCACTGCGGTGTGGCGAAAACGAAGGCCGAACACAGTGGATTTGCTCACACCGGCCTCCGGCGGACATACCATCGGCGGATGGTCCAACACCTGCAGCGGCTCAGCGGTCTCGACGCCAGTTTCCTGTATCTCGAAACCCCTTCTCAGCCACTGCATGTGTGCTCGATGCTGGAGTTGGACGCCTCGACGATCCCGGGCGGCTACACCTTCGACGGGCTGCGCGAGGCACTTGCGCTGCGGATCAAGGCGATGCCGAACTTCCGCGAGAAGCTGGCCAACAGCTTCCTGAACCTCGACCATCCGGTGTGGGTGGAGGACGAGGACTTCGACATCGACCGGCATCTGCACCGCATCGGGCTGCCCGCGCCCGGCGGCCGCGATCGAACTGGGCGAGATCTGCGGGCACCTGGCGTCGCTGCCGCTGGACCGCCGCTACCCGCTGTGGGAGACGTGGGTGATCGAGGGCGTCGACGGCACCGACGCCCGCAAGGGCGGCAAGCTGGCGGTGCTGACCAAGGTCCACCACGCCGCCGTCGACGGCGTGACCGGCGCGAACCTGATGTCGCAGCTGTGCACCACCGAGCCCGACGCCCCGCCGCCGGACCCGGTCGAGGGTCACGGCGACACCAACCCGCTGCGCATCGCGCTCGGCGGCCTGGGCCGGTTCGCCACCCGGCCGCTGCAACTGGCCACCAACGTCCTGCCGGCCACCGTGACCACGGTCGTCGACACCATCCGCCGCGCCGCGAGCGGTCGGGCCATGGCCGCCCCGTTCGCCGCGCCGCAGACCCCGTTCAACGCCAGCGTCACCGCGCACCGCAACGTCGCGTTCGCCCAGCTGGACCTCGAGGACATCAAGACGGTCAAGAACCACTTCGGCGTCAAGGTCAACGACGTGGTGATGGCGCTGGTGTCCGGGGTGCTGCGGCAGTTCCTGCTCGACCGCGGCGAGCTGCCCGAGTCCTCGCTGGTGGCGATGGTCCCGGTGTCGGTGCACGACCGCTCCGACCGGCCCGGCCGCAACCAGGTGTCGGGCATGTTCTCCAAGCTGGAGACCCAGATCGAGGACCCGGCCGAGCGGCTGACGGCCATCGCCGAGGCCAACACCACCGCCAAGGAGCACAGTTCGGCGATCGGGGCGACGCTGCTGCAGGACTGGAGCCAGTTCGCCGGGCCCGCGGTCTTCGGCGTCGCGATGCGGGTGTACGCCCGCAGCCGGCTGACCGAGTCGCGGCCGGTGCACAACCTGGTGGTCTCCAACGTGCCGGGCCCGCAGATCCCGCTGTACTTCCTGGGCGCCGAGGTCACCGCGATGTATCCGCTCGGGCCGATCTTCCACGGCTCGGGCCTGAACATCACCGTGATGTCGCTCAACGGCAAGCTCGACGTCGGCCTGATCTCATGCCCGGAGCTGCTGCCGGACCTCTGGGACATGGCCGACGATTTCGCGGTCGGCATGAAGGAACTGCTCGACGCCGCCAAACCCGCGCCAAACACGGCCGCAAGTAGGCGCGGAGCGGCCCGAAAACCGTCGTCGGCGGGTCGCTGTGCCAGGCACCCCCGCAGGACATGGCAGCATGTTTGCCATGAGGCTGTACCCCCGCCCGCGCGTCGTCCGCACCGCCCTGGTGCTCTCCGCCGTGGCCGCGCTCGTGCGCGAGCGCCGGCTGCAGCACCATGGTGTCGCGGAACGCGCCGTGCATCGCCGAGCCCGCGGATCGGGCAGCCGGTGCAGTGGGGCCCGTGCCGGGTTGCCGGCGGCGGCGGTGGCAACGCGCTGCCGATCCCGGCCGGCGCCGCAGTGCGGCAAGATCGCCGTCCCGGTCGACTACGCCAAGCCCGACGGCGGCGATCGCCAGCCTGGCGCTGATCCGCTTCCCGGCCACCGGCGAGAAGATCGGCTCGCTGATCATCAACCCCGGCGGTCCGGGCGAGTCCGGTATCGAGGCGGCGGCCAGCATCGTCGAGAACCTGCCCGCCGACGGTGCGGCAGCGGTTCGACCTGGTCGGCTTCGATCCCGCGCGGTGTCGGATCGTCGACGCCCGGCGCTGTGGTGCAACTCCGACGCCGACAACGACGCGATCCGGGCCGACCCGCAGGTCGACTACAGCCCCGAGGGCGTCGAGCACATCGAGAACGCAGACCAAGGCCTTCATCCAGCGCTGCGTCGACAAGATGGGCAAGGACTTCCTGGCCAACGTCGGAACCGCCAGCGTCGTCAAGGACATCGACGCGATGCGCGCCGCCCTCGGCGACGACAAGCTGACCTACCTCGGCTACTCGTACGGCACCCGGATCGGCTCGGCCTACGCCGAGGCCTACCCGGACAAGGTGCGCGCGATGATCCTCGACGGCGCCGTCGACCCCAACGCCGACCCGATCCAGGCCGACATCGACCAGGCCGCCGCCTTCCAGAAGGCGTTCAACGACTACGCCGCCGACTGCGCCAAGGATCCGACCTGCCCGCTGGGCACCGACCCGGCCAAGGCCGTCGAGGTCTACCGCAGCATGGTCGACCCGCTGGTGGACAAGCCGCTGCCGACCGCCGACCCGCGCGGCCTGGGCTACAGCGACGCGATCATCGGCACGATCATGGCGCTGTACTCGCCGAACCTGTGGCGGCACCTGACCCAGGCGCTGACCGAGATGGCAGACGGCCGCGGCGACACCATGCTCGCGCTGGCCGACATGTACATGCGCCGCGACGCGCAGGGCCACTACACCAACGCCACCGACGCCCGCATCGCGATCAACTGCGTCGACCAGCCGCCGATCACCGACCGCGACAAGGTGATCGAGGAAGACCGCAGGATGCGCGAGGTCGCGCCGTTCATGAGCTACGGCGAGTTCACCGGTCACGCCCCGCTGAGCACGTGCGCGTTCTGGCCGGTGCCGGCGACCACCACCCAGCACTCCGTCTCGGCGCCCGGACTGCCGCCGGTGCTGGTGGTGTCCACGACCAACGATCCCGCGACGCCGTATCAGGCCGGGCGTGGACCTGGCCAAGCAACTCGGCGGAGCGCTGCTGACGTTCAACGGAACCCAGCACACCGTCGTGTTCCAGGGCAACACCTGCGTGGACGACTACGCCGCCGCCTACCTCGTCGACCTGAAGCTGCCGCCGCCCGGCGCCACCTGCTGAGCACCGATTCGCGCAGCGACGCAAGGGATTTACGCTGGCGTCAGCACATCGTTACTGATCTCGCGCGGTCTGAGATCGACGCGTGACCCCTCGGGATCACGCGGCGCCGCCGCCGTGCGACGATGGCAGCCATGGGACGCACGAGTCGGATCGGCTCGGCTCTGCTCCTGCTGCACCGTGCTGACTGCCGGTGGCACGGCCCCGCCCGCCGCTGGCCACCGAACCGGGGACCGGTCAGTCGACGGTGCCGCAGGTCGTGTGGGGAAGTTGCGCAGCGCTTCATCGGCGACGCCTCCGCGGACCTCCCCACCGCGCAGTGCACCACCGTGCGGTGTCCCGATCGATGACGCGAATCCCGCTGGGCCGCAAGCACAGTTGGCCGTCATCAAGATCCCGGCCAGCGGCGAGCGCATCGGTGCGCTGTTCGTCAACCCCGGCGGGCCCGGCGCCTCGGCGGTCGACGCCGTCGCCGGGATGGGCTACGCGCTGGCCGGCAGCCCGATCAACGAGCACTTCGACCTCGTCGGATTCGACCCGCGCGGCGTCGGCTACTCCACGCCCGGAGGCTGCGGTGCCGCACCGACGCCGAATTCGACGCGTGGCGGCGCAACCCGATGGTCGACTACAGCCCCGCCGGCGTGGCCGCCATCGAGCAGATCAACCGCAACTACGCCGCCGAATGCGCCGACAAGATGGGCACCGCGTTCCTGGCCGGCGTCGGAACCGCATTCGGCCGCAAAGGATATGGACACGGTCCGCCAGGTGCTCGGCGACGACAAGATCAACTACCTGGGTTTCAGCTACGGCACCGAGCTGGGCACCGCCTACGTGGAGCAGCTTCCCGGACCGGGTGCGCGCGATGGTGCTCGACGGCGCCATCGACCCCGCCGAGGACACCGTCGACTCGATCATCCAGCAGATGGCCGGGCTTCCAGGTGGCGTTCAACGACTACGCCGCCGACTGCGCGAAGTCGGCCGGCTGCCCGCTGGGCACCGATCCCGGCGCAGTGGGTCAACCGCTTCCACCAACTGGTCGACCCGCTGGTCGCCAAGCCGGGCCCGACGTCGGATCCGCGCGGACTGAGCTATCAGGACGCGATCACCGGCACGTTCAACGCGCTCTACACCCCGCAGTACTGGAAGTTCCTCACCAGCGGCCTGCTGGGCCTGCAGCGCGCAGACCGACGCCGGCGACCTGCTGCTGCTCGCCGACGAGTACGAGGGCCGTGACGCCGACGGGCACTACAGCAACGGCCAGGACGCCTTCAACGCCATCCGCTGCGTCGACAACCCGACGCCGACCGATCCCGCGGTGTGGGCCGACATCGACAAGCGCACCCGCGAGTCGGCGCCGTTCCAGTCCTACGGCGCAGTTCACCGGGTACGCGCCGCGCGACATCTGCGCCTTCTGGCCGGTGCCCGCGACGTCGAGCCCCGCATCCCGGCGTCGCCCGCGCCGCCGGGCAGCGTCGTCGTCGTCTCGACCACCCACGACCCGGCCACCCCGTACGAGGCCGGCGTGAACCTGGCCCGGCAGCTCGGCGCCCCGCTGATCACCTTCGACGGCACCCAGCACACCGCGGTGTTCAACGGCGACGAGTGCGTCGACTCCGCGATCGTGCGACTACTTCGTCGATCTGGTGGCTCCGCCGGCCGACCTGCGCTGCTGATCGTCGCCGGCGTCAGCAGCCAGCGCGTAACACGGAATTAACAGCCGCTGCATACGCTCGCGTCATGGACCGCCAGAAGGAATTCGTGCTGCGCACGCTGGAGGAACGGGACATCCGTTTCGTCCGGTTGTGGTTCACCGACGTGCTCGGCTTCCTCAAGTCGGTCGCGATCGCCCCCGCCGAACTCGAGGGCGCCTTCGAGGAGGGCATCGGCTTCGACGGCTCCTCCATCGAGGGCTTCGCGCGCGTCTTCGAATCCGACACCGTCGCCCGCCCGGACCCGTCCACCTTCCAGGTGCTGCCGTGGACCACGAGCGCGGGCCAGCATCACTCGGCGCGGATGTTCTGCGACATCACCATGCCCGACGGTTCGCCGTCGTGGGCCGACAGCCGCCACGTGCTGCGCCGGCAGCTGGCCAAGGCCAGCGATCTCGGCTTCTCCTGCTACGTGCACCCGGAGATCGAGTTCTT
This sequence comes from uncultured Actinomycetota bacterium, assembly GCA_963786695.1. Taxonomy (GTDB): domain Bacteria; phylum Actinomycetota; class Actinomycetes; order Mycobacteriales; family Mycobacteriaceae; genus Mycobacterium. Next base: position 207,624 of record CAWBAL010000057.1, on the reverse strand, counting down.
CCTGCTCGAGCCCGGCCCGTACGACGGCTCGGTGCCGGTACCCGCCGACAACGGCGGCTACTTCGACCAGGCCGTGCACGACTCGGCGCCCAACTTCCGCCGCCACGCCATCGACGCGCTGGAGCAGATGGGCATCTCGGTGGAGTTCAGCCACCACGAGGGCGCGCCGGGCCAGCAGGAGATCGACCTGCGCTACGCCGACGCGCTGTCGATGGCCGACAACGTGATGACGTTCCGCTACGTCGTCAAGGAGGTCGCGCTCGGCGAGGGTGTGCGGGCGTCGTTCATGCCCAAGCCGTTCGCCGAGTATCCCGGCTCGGCCATGCACACCCACATGAGCCTGTTCGAGGGCGAGAACAACGCGTTCCACAGCCCCGACGACCCGCTGCAGCTCTCCGACGTCGCGCAAGTCGTTCATCGCGGGCATCCTCGAGCACGCCAGCGAGATCAGCGCGATCACCAATCAGTGGGTCAACTCCTACAAGCGGCTGGTGCACGGCGGCGAGGCGCCGACGGCGGCGTCCTGGGGCGCGGCCAACCGCTCGGCGCTGGTGCGGGTGCCGATGTACACCCCGCGCAAGGCGTCCTCGCGGCGCATCGAGGTGCGCAGCCCCGACTCGGCGTGCAACCCGTACCTGACGTTCGCGGTGCTGCTGGCCGCCGGGCTGCGCGGCATCGAGAAGAACTACGTGCTGGGCCCGCAGGCCGAGGACAACGTGTGGATGCTGACTCCCGAGGAGCGCCGCGCGATGGGCTACCGCGAGCTGCCGTCCAGCCTGGGCATCGCGCTGTCGGAGATGGAGAACTCCGAACTGGTGGCCGAGGCGCTCGGCGAGCACGTCTTCGACTACTTCCTGCGCAACAAGCGCAAGGAGTGGGAGGACTACCGGAGCCAACGTCACGCCGTTCGAGCTGAAGGCGTACCTCTCGCTCTAGTCCGGCGGCTGACCGGCGGTGCGATACGGTCGTGGGCGTGGCGAAACCGGCGACGCAGCGCCCACGCGTTCCCAGCGTGGGTCGACTCGGGCTGGTCGAACCGTCGGCGCCGGCCGACCTGGCTCGCCTCGGCTGGGACACCGATGCCCACGTCGAGTTGTTGTGGTCGCTGTCGCGGGCGCCCAATGCGGATGTCGCACTGCAGACGATGGTCCGCCTCGCCGACGCGCTTGGACCGGACTGGCAACAGCTCAACGCCGCACTGGTCAAGGACCGCGGACTGCGCGGCCGGCTGCTGGCGGTGATCGGATCGTCGCTGGCCCTCGGTGATCACCTGGTGGCCAACCCGCGGTCGTGGCATCTGCTCGAAGGCGCCGTGGCGCTGCCGACCGCCGCGCAGCTGCGGCAGATGTTCGCCGAGTGCATCGCCGAATTCGGCACTGCCGCAGCCACTGTCATGCCGAAGCTGCGCACGGCATACCGCGATCAGCTTCTGGTCCTGGCCGCTCTGGACCTGGCCCCGGTGGTGGAGAACGAACCGGTGCTGCCGTTTCCCACGGTCGGCGCGCATCTGTCCGACATGGCCGACGCCGCACTGGAGGCCGCGCTGAAGGTGGCGGTGGCCGCGGTCTGCAAGGACGACACCCCCGCGCCGCGCATCGCGGTGATCGCGATGGGCAAATGCGGTGCCCGGGAACTGAACTACGTCAGCGACGTCGACGTCATCTTCGTGGGGGAGGAGCCGCCGACGACTCGATCACCACCCGCGTCGCGGGGGAGATGATGCGGCTGGCGTCGGACACCTTCTTCGAAGTCGACGCCGGCCTACGTCCGGAGGGCAAGCAGGGCGCACTGGTGCGCACCCTGGACTCCCACGTCGCCTACTACCAGCGGTGGGCCAAGACCTGGGAGTTCCAGGCCCTGCTGAAGGCCAGGCCCGCGGTGGGTGACGCCGAACTCGGTGAGCAGTACCTGGCCGCGCTGATGCCGATGGTCTGGACCGCTTGCGAGCGTGAGGATTTCGTGTCCGAGGTGCAGGCGATGCGACGCCGGGTGGAGTCGCTGGTGCCCGCCGACGTGCGCGACCGGGAGATCAAGCTCGGCACCGGCGGACTGCGTGACGTCGAGTTCGCGGTGCAGCTGCTGCAGCTGGTGCACGGCCGCACCGACGACTCACTTCATGTGTCCTCGACGCTGGAAGCCCTTGCGGCACTTGGGTCGGGAGGTTACGTCGGTCGTGACGACGCCGCCAACCTGACCGCGTCGTACGAGTTCCTGCGCCTGCTCGAGCACCGGCTTCAACTGCAGCGTCTCAAGCGGACCCACATGCTGCCCGCGCCGGACGACGACGAGGCGCTGCGCTGGCTGGCCCGCGCGGCACACATGCGGCCCGACGGCACCCACGACGCCCTGGGCGTCCTGCGCGAGGAGATCAAGCGGCAGAACCTTCGGGTGTCGCGGTTGCATGCCAAGCTGTTCTACCAACCGCTGCTGGAGTCCGTCGGCCCGTCGGTGGGCTTCGCGCCGGGTCTGACCCCGGCCGCGGCCGAAAGACAGCTCGCCGCACTGGGTTACGAGGGCCCGCAGAGTGCGCTGACGCATCTGGCCGCGCTGGTCAACCAGAGCGGACGCCGTGGTCGCGTGCAGTCGGTGCTGCTGCCGCGGCTGCTGGACTGGCTGTCGGACACCCCCGACCCGGACAGCGGTCTGCTGGCCTATCGCCGCATCAGCGAGGCACTGTCCGACCAGCGCTGGTACCTGAGCACATTGCGCGACGAGAGCGCGGTGGCCAAGCGGCTGATGCGGGTGCTGGGCACCTCGGCGTTCGTGCCGGAGTTGTTGATGCGGGCCCCCGAGGTGATCCAGCAGTACGCCGACGGTCCGACCGGACCCAAGCTGCTCGACGTCGACCCCGACGCGGTGGGCAGGGCACTGATCGCCTCCACCGCGCGGCATCCCGACCCGGTGCGGGCGATCGCGGCCGCGCGGACGTTGCGTCGCCGCGAACTGGCCCGGGTCGCCTCGGCCGACCTGCTCGGCATGCTCGAGGTCACCGACGTCTGCGCGGCGCTGACGTCGGTGTGGGTGGCGGTGTTGCAGTCGGCGCTGGACGCGGTGATCCGCGCCAACACGCCACCGGACGGAACGGTTCCGGCCAAGTTCGCGGTGATCGGGATGGGCCGCCTGGGCGGGGGCGAGCTGGGCTACGGCTCCGACGCCGACGTGATGTTCGTCTGCGAGCCCAACCCCGGTGCCGAGGAGTCGCGGGCGGTCAAGTGGGCGGTGTCGATCGCCGAACAGGTGCGCGCGCTGCTGGGCACCCCCAGCGCCGACCCGCCGCTGGAGGTCGACGCCAACCTTCGCCCCGAGGGCAGGCAGGGTCCGCTGGTGCGCACCCTGGCCTCCTACGAGGCCTACTACGACCAGTGGGCACAGGCGTGGGAGATCCAGGCGCTGCTGCGGGCACACCGGGTGGCCGGCGACCTCGACCTGGGGCACCGGTTCCTGTTGATGATCGACAAGACGCGGTATCCCGCCGGCGGGGTGTCGGCCGAAGCGGTACAGGAGATCCGGCGGATCAAGGCCCGCGTCGACGCCGAACGGCTGCCGCGCGGTGCGGACCCCAACACCCACACCAAGCTCGGCCGCGGCGGGCTGGCCGACATCGAATGGACCGTGCAGCTGCTGCAGCTGCGGCACGCACATCAGCTTCCGGCCCTGCACAACACCTCCACGCTGGAATCGCTGGACGCGATCGCGCGCCGCCGAACTGCTGCCCGCCGACGATGTCGACCTGCTGCGGCAGGCCTGGCTGACGGCGACCCGGGCGCGCAACGCCCTGGTGCTGGTGCGTGGCAAGCCCACCGACCAGCTGCCCGGGCCGGGCCGTCAGCTCAACGCCGTCGCGGTCGCCGCGGGCTGGCACAACGATGACGGCGGCGAGTTCCTGGACAACTATCTGCGTGTCACACGGCGCGCAAAAGCAGTGGTACTCAAGGTCTTCGGAGGCTGAGTGAATTTCGAGTTCGAGGTCATCAGTGCGCAGGAGTGCGAGCGACTGGAGGCTCTTCACGAACCGTTGGCGCACGCCATCCGCAGGCTCATCGACGCCAGCATCCGCACCGGAGCCGACGCCGAGACGATCCTGCAGGCGCAGTTTGCCATCGAGGCGGTAAGCGCCAGCCTGGAGAGCACCGAGACCGACCGCCCTCGCACCCTTCGCCATGCCGAGACCGGCCGTGCCGGTGGTCTGGACCAATCCCGCTGTCGGCCGGCACAATCCGGTCGCCCCGGTGATGACCGTTCACCATGAGCCCACCGGCGGATGCTGGAGCGAGTTCACCCTCGGACCCGTCTACGAAGGACCGCCGGGTTTGGTGCACGGAGGCATCTGCGCACTGGTCCTCGATCAGATCCTCGGTGAGGTCGCGACCGAGGGGATGAGCCAGCCGCGGTTCACCGGGACGATCACGCTGAAATACCTGCGCGGCACGCCGCTGGGGGAGTTGCGCGCCGAGTCGTGGATCGAGCGCGTCGAGGGGCACAAGACTTTTGCGCGTGGATTTCTCAGTGACGGGCAAGGACCGACCGTCGAAGCCGAAGGAGTATTCATCATGCCGGCATGGGCGCGGGACGCAACAGCATGAAGTTCTATGTCAGCTGTGCATTCCTGAAGACCAACGAGGTCCTCGAAATAGCCAGGGCTGCAGATGATCTGGGCTATGAGGGCCTCGGCATCCCCGATCATGTGGTGAACCTCGAGACGTTGGCCACCCCGTACCCCTACACCGAGGACGGTGAGCGGCGATGGCAGCCGTTCACCGACTGGCCCGACCCGTGGGTGCTCGTCGGTGCGCTGGCGGCGGCCACCGAGCGGCTGAAGTTCCTCACCACCGTCTACATCCCGGCGATGCGCGACCCGTACTCGGCGGCCAAGGCCATCGGTACCGCTGCGGTCCTGGCCGACGGCCGGGTCGAACTCGGCATCGGCGTGGGCTGGTGTGAAGAAGAGTTCACCCTGATGGGCCAGCAGTTCGCCAAGCGCGGCAAGCGAACCGACGAGATGATCGAGCTGATGCGGGCGCTGTGGCAGCCCGGCTGGACGGAGTTCGACGGCGAGTTCTACCAGACCCCGCGGCTGGAGATGACGCCGACGCCTCCGCCCATCCCGATCTACAGCGGGGGTCTGTCGGACATCGCGTTGCGACGCGCGGCGCGACTCGACGGCTGGATCGGTGACCTGATCACCCTCGACCAGGCCATCGAACGCGTCGACAAAGTGCGAGCGCTGCGCGCCGAAAAAGGTTTGAGCATGGACGGCTTCCGGGTCGTGACGCCGTTGGCCGATGCGTTCCTCCCCGAGCACTACGAGCGGGCGGCGAACGCCGGCATCGACGGCATCATCACCATGCCCTGGGTGTTCTATTGCGCTCCGGACGCCTCGGTGTCGGACAAGATCGACGGGATGCGGCGGTTCCGGAAGGACCTGGCGCTCGACACCTAGGTCGTGTTCGGCTCGTGCAGCACCGACAGGATCTCGCCGATGCGGTGCCCGCGTTCGACCGGGTGCCGTAGTGGGCGGTCGGCCTTGACCCGGTAGTAGTTGCGCCGGCCCTCGCGCAGCCGATCCAGGTAGCCCGCCTCGACCAGGTCGCTCACGATGCGCTGCGCCGCGCGTTCGGTGACCCCCACCCGTTCGGCCACGTCGCGCAATCTGATCCCGGGATCCCGGGCGATGCACAGCAGCGTGTGAGCGTGGTTGGTCAAGAACGTCCACTCCGCCATTGCCGAAGTCTAGTTCCTGCACCGTCGTGACCGGAAACATCGCCACGCGTCGACCGTGTCGTGGCCGATCATGCAGACTCATATTTCCCGAAGATTGACACCCGAATCAAAACACATGTAATTTGTGTCGCATGTTGGACGGTATCTCGATCACGACGACCGGCGGTCCGGTCATGAGCGCATTGTTGGTGATGCTGCTGGCGGCACCGGCCGTGACGGCCGCGGTGGCGTTGGCCGTCGGCCGTCGCAGGCCTCGGCTCGCGGGCCGACTCGGAGCGGTGCACTGCGGCGTGCGGGATTCCTCGGATCGGCGGTGCTGGCCGTCAGACGCCGCCGGTGACGTCGCCTCGCGTCGCTGCAACACTGCCGGCGACCATTCGATCCTCGCCGTACGGGCCGACCAGGTCGCCGTGGTGCTGCTCCTGCTGGTGTTCGGCGTCAGCGCGATCGTGCAGACCTTCGCGATGCGATATCTCGCCGAAGACGAGCGGGCCGGATGGTTCGCGCCGGAGCCGGCCTGCTCACCGGCGGCTCCGCCATCCTGATGACGGCCGGCACCCTGGTGGTGCTCGCGATCGGCTGGACGGTTCCGGGGTGGCGCTGTGCCTGCTGCTCGCCACCTACTGGCGGCTGCCTTCCGCCCGCGACGGTGTGCGGCGAACCGCCGTGGCGTTCCTGATCGGCGATCTCGCGCTGTGGTCGGCGGTCGGCTCTGATCGCGGCCCGAGCCAGGGCACCGTCGACCTGCGCGCGCTGCAGTCCGAGTCACTCGGCGGACCGATCGTCGCAGTGGCCGCCCTGCCTGGTGGTGGTGGCCGCGCTGTCCCGATCGGCTCAGATCCCTTTCCATCGCTGGCTTCCCGCCACCCTGGCCGCGCCCACACCGGTCTCGGCGCTGCTGCACGCCGGGGTCGTCAACGCCGGCGGTGTCCTGCTGATCAAGCTCAGCTCCCTGGTCACCGCGTCCGGCCTCGCCCAGGCGGCGACCATCGTCGCCGGTGTCGCCACCCTGGCCTACGGTGCAGTCGTCATGCTGGTCAAGCCCGACATCAAGGGCGCGCTGGTGCATTCGACCATGGCGCAGATGGGCTTCATGATCCTCACCTGCGGGCTCGGGCTGTGGGCCGCGGCGGTGTTCCACCTCGTCGCACACGGCTTCTACAAGGCCACCCTGTTCCTGTCCTCCGGGTCGGCGATCGCCTACCGGCGCCGGAAGTCCGCGTTGCCGGCACGCCAGTTGTCGGCCGCCGAGCGGATCCGGGCGATGATCCCGGCCGTGCTGGTGCCCGCCGCGCGCTGTACCTGCGCGGTGACCGTGATCCCGATGGGGCCCGGTGACCACACCGCCGAGTGGGCGCTGCTGCTCTTCGCCTGGGTCACCGGTGCGGCCGCGACGATGGGGCTGGCTGGCCCGTCGGCCCGGGTTCGGTGGGGTGCTCACCGCCGCCGCGTTCCTGCTGCCCGCGAGCCTCGGCTATGTCTGGCTGGTCGCCACGGTCAGCGGCTTCATGGCGCCGAGCCTGCCGATCGCGGCGCTGCCGCCCGTGGCCACCTGGTTGATCACCGGCGCCGCACTGGCTCGTCCTCGGCGCCTGGCCGCTGCGGTCCGGCCCCCGGTGACGGCCGGTTGCAGCACGTGCTCTACGCCCGCGCCCTGAGTGCCGGTCACATCGCAGCCCCGCCGTCGTCCCTGCCCACCCGACTGACAGGAGCCCATTCATGACGCTCGCCTACGCGGAGACCAGGCTCGCCGAACGCCGCTCCGCGGCTGCGCAGCGACATCACGCTGGCGGCGCGGGTAGTGCCGACGCACTACCCCCTGGAGACGTTCATCGCGGTCAACCCGCTGGCCGGATTCGAGGCACTGCCCTTCGAGCAGGCGGTCCGGCGCGCGGGTGACCTGTACGGCACTCGGGGCACGTTGTCGGAGAGCGCATTCCGTGATCTGCACCGGGCGGGACGCATCACCGACACCGATCTGGACAGGGCGCTGGCCCGCCGGTATCCCAACCTGCTCTGCGGGACCGGGTCTGCGGTTCGGGGACCGAGACGTCACGCCAGCCGAGTCTGCTTCGCGGTGATCTGCTACACGGCAACGGCACACCGCAACCGCTGCGCCGCTACCGCAGCCACGCCGAACTTCTCGCCCCCGAAGTCGCCGGGATCGTCGACGCGCAGACCGCCAAGTGGTGCGCGGCATTCTTCGGTGCGGCCGCCTGGTCGATGCCGGGTCGGAGAGCGGCTTCTACGCCGCCTGGCGAGAGCTGGCCGGCGGCCGATCCGAGCCTGCCACGAAGGATCCGGGCCAAGCTGCGGTCGCTTCCCGTGCGTCCGGACGACGCTATCCTGCAGGCGCTTTCATCGCTGGGAGTCGACGAGACCGCGCGGGCGGCGTATCTGCAGGCGCACCTCACCCGGTTGCCCGGCTGGGCGGCTCACATCCAGTGGTGCGCAAGCCGCGGCGCCGGCATCGATCTGCTCGGCTACCTGGCGATGCGGCTGACCTACGAGGCGGTCCTGCTGCCCGCGCAAACCTGGCCGCGAGATAGCCGAGCCGGCTTCGCCGCACGCTCCCTCGGCCCGGCAACGGGCGGCACACCTGGCGCAGGTGTGGGGCGTCGGCGAGGTGACGGAGGCGGGCATGGCCGCGGCTGCCCGGATTCTCGCCGCACTCCCGGTGACGGCACGAGAGATGTTGTGGCAGAACGCCTTCGAAAGTCACTATCGGGACGGTCTACTCAGCGCGCTGTCCGGCGTGGATCCCGCGCCGGAGACTCGTTCGCCGCACACCCAGCTGGTCGCCTGCATCGACACCCGCTCGGAAGGTCTGCGCCGGCACCTCGAGGCCCTCGACGGCTACCAGACCTTCGGCTTCGCCGGCTTCTTCGCGGTCGCCATCCGGTTCACCGACCTGCTCGGCGGCAACCCCTGCGATCTGTGCCCGGTGCTGATCGAGACCCAGCCACGACGTCCGGGAGACGCCGGCTCCGGACGCCGAGGCGGCGGCGGCCCGCAGGCTGGCCGGTATCCGCGGCTTGGCAGGTGCGGAATCGGCCTTCCATGCCGCCAAAGACGCTCTGGCAGCTCCCTTCACGCTCGCCGAGGCGGCGGGCTGGGTGGCGGCGCCGCTGGCGGCGGCCAAGACCCTGACACCTGCGGCCACGGCAAGCTGCGGCACCGGTTGCGTGACCTGGTGGCACCGCCCGCCCCGACCGAACTCAGTGTCGGCGATCTCCCGCTGGACCAACGGGCACTGTTCGCCCAGGTGGCACTGACCACCATGGGACTCACCGGCGGCTTCGGCCGGCTGGTGGTGCTGTGCGGGCACGGCAGCACCACCGAGAACAACCCGTACCAGGCGTCGCTGGACTGCGGTGCCTGCGGCGGGCAGGCCGGTGGCCCCAACGCGCGCACCGCTGCGGCGATCCTCAACCAGACCGAGGTGCGCGCAGAGTTGCGGATCCTGGGCATCGACATCCCCGCGGAGACGTATTTCCTTGCCGCCCAGCACGACACCGCCACCGACCGCGTCACGCTGCTGGACACCCACCTGGTCCCGGCCAGCCATCGCGATCAGGTCGCAACGCTGGAAGCCGACCTGGCCCGCGCCGGTGCGGCGCTGGCGGCTGAACGCAGCTGCCATGCTGCCGGGCGCTCCGCGGCAGATGTCGCCGGCCCGCGCGGCGCGGCACGTGGCCGGCAGGTCGCTGGACTGGGCGCAGGTGTACCCGGAGTGGGGACTGGTCGGCAACGCCGCCTTCGTGATCGCGCCGCGCGAGGTGACGCGCGGAATCGATCTGCAGCGCCGGGTCTTCCTGCACTCCTACGAGGCTGATGTGGACCCCGACGGCAGCGCGCTGGAGACGATCCTCACCGCGCCCCTGGTGGTCGCGCAGTGGATCAACTGCCAGTACTACTTCTCCACCGTCGCACCGGAGGTGTTCGGAGCCGGCACCAAGACGATCCACAACGTCGTCGGCACCGCCGGTGTGATCGCCGGACACGAAGGGGACCTGCGCCTGGGCCTGCCGTGGCAGTCGGTGGCGACCGGCCGGCAACTGGCGCACGAACCCATGCGACTGCTCGCGGTCGTCCAGGCCCCGCTGGCCCGGATCGACATGGTGATCGACCGCAACCCGATCCTGCAGCGGCTCTTCGGCAACGGCTGGGTGAGCGTGGCCGCCCGTGAAGACGCCGGTCAGGAATGGCAACGATGGACGCCACTCGGGTGGCGATCGTGGACCGAAATGGACTGCAGCCCAGAAGATTCCGACAAGGAGGAGATAGTTCGATGACAGCCCCAACACTGACCAAGATGATCAAGATCGAGGTCGTCGTGGCCGGCAGTGACGCGCCTGCGGTACGTGATCTCATACAAAGCGTCGGCGCGACCGGCTTCACCAGCCTGTCCGGGGTCTCCGGACTCGGGCACCACGGCTACCACCAGGGCCGGCTGCTGTTCAACCAGCAGGCCACCCTGGAGCTGCTGATCACGGTGGTGCCCGAAGGCAAAGTCGACTCACTGCTGGCCGGTCTGCGGCCGCTGCTCGACGCCTCGTCCGGCGTGATGTTCGTGACCGAGACCTACGTCAGCCGTCCCGACTACTTCTCCTAACCCCACAAGAAAGGTGCACCGAAATGTCCGATCCGATGAGTGCCTGGCAGCGACTGCGTGCGGGCAACGAACTGTTCTTCCTGCCGGTGCGGGGCCGGCAGCAGACCCTGCACCAGGGCGCCCCGGTGGCCGCGGTGTTCCGCTGCGCGGACACCGACGTCGCCAGCGAGATGGTGTTCGGCCAGAGTTGGGGATCACTGCTCGACGTGAGCACCTGGGGCCACGTCGTCGACACCGGTGTGCTGGCCACCCTGGAGCACGCCGTCGAGACGCTCGAGGTGCCGCTGATCGTTGTTCTGGGACACCACGAGTGCTCCGCCATGCGGGCGGCGATGCGCGCCTGGCAGCACGCGGAACTGCCCGACGGCGCCAGCCGGGTGGTCGTCGAGCAGGCGCTGTCCTCGATCGTCCGGCGTGGATCGGCGGCCGACAGCGTCGAAGAGATCAGCTCGGCCCACGTGGTCTCGGTCGGGATGTCGCTGCTGGAGCGTTCGCCCCTCATCGCACGGCGAGTCGACGCCGGCAAGTGCGGAATCGTCTGTGCCACAACCGATGACGACGGTCGGGTGCAGGCGTACGCCACTGTCGGTGCGCTCGGTGAGGCCGGTGACTCGCTGCTCGAGTGCGTGTGAGCGGCGTCAGCGCCGGGCGTGGCCCTGGATAGCGAAGGCGCCGGCGCCGGCGAAGGCGATGAGCAGGAACGAGAAGCAGTACAGGACTGCCAACTCGCCGCCGTTCTCGATGGGCAACAAGCCATTCGGCTGGTGCTCGGTGAAGTAGGCGAACGCCATCTGGCCCGAGCCGATCAGCGCAGCGATGCGGGTGAACACGCCGAGAGCCACCAGCACGCCGACGGCGAGCTCGATCACGCCGGCATACCAGTACGGCCAGGTGCCGACGGGAACGGCACCTCCGCCCTGGACGACCGGCCAGCCGAACAGCTTCGCGGTGCCGTGGAGTGCGAACAGCAATCCGATGACGATCCGGAAGATGCCGAGCACGGGGGAGTGGTAGGTGTCGAGGCGGGCGTCCAGTCGCTGTGTCATGCCTGAACCATACTATTCGGACCGCAGTCCGGATAGGGCTGGCCCGGGATGCAGACGAGCCCACCCGCTCGCGGAGCGGATGGGCTCGTCGGCCAACTACGACAACGGTTTACACGTCGTAGTACAGCGCGAACTCGTACGGGTGAGGCCGGATCTGGATCGGCAGGATCTCGTTCTCCCGCTTGTAGCTGATGTAGGTCTCGATCAGATCCGGAGTGAAGACCCCGCCCTCGGTGAGGTACTCGTGGTCCTGCTCCAGCCGGTCGATCACCGCCGACAGCGAGGTCGGCGCCTGCGGGATGTTGGCGGCCTCGTCCGGCGGCAGCTCGTAGAGGTCCTTGTCGACCGGGGCCAGCGGCTCGATCTTCTTCTTGATGCCGTCGATGCCGGCCATCAGCATGGCCGCGAACGCCAGGTACGGGTTGCCCGAGCTGTCCGGGCAACGGAACTCCAGCCGCTTGGCCTTCGGGTTGTTGCCCGTGATCGGGATACGGACACAGGCCGAGCGGTTGCGCTGGCTGTAGACCAGGTTGATCGGGGCCTCGTAGCCCGGCACCAGGCGCTTGTAGGAGTTCACCGTCGGGTTGGTGAACGCCAGCAGCGACGGCGCGTGGTGCAGGATGCCGCCGATGTAGTGGCGAGCCAGATCCGACAGGCCGGCGTAGCCGGACTCGTCGTGGAACAGCGGCTTGCCGTCCTTCCACAGCGACTGGTGGGCGTGCATGCCGGAGCCGTTGTCACCGAACAGCGGCTTGGGCATGAAGGTGACGGTCTTGCCGTTCTTCCATGCCGTGTTCTTGATGATGTACTTGAACAGCAGCACGTCGTCGGCCGCGTGCAGCAGCGTGTTGAACTTGTAGTTGATCTCGGCCTGGCCGGCGGTGCCCACCTCGTGGTGACCGCGTTCCAGGGTGAAGCCCGCGTTCTGCAGGTTGGTGGCCATCTCGTCGCGCAGGTCGACGTAGTGGTCGTAGGGCGCGACCGGGAAGTAGCCGCCCTTGGGGCGGACCTTGTAGCCGAGGTTCGGGCTGCCGTCGGCCTCGAACGGCTCGCCGGTGTTCCACCAGCCCGACTCCGAGTCGACCTCGTAGAAGGTGCCGTTCATCTTCGAGTCGAAGCTCACCGAGTCGAAGATGTAGAACTCCGCCTCGGCGCCGAAGAAGCAGGTGTCGGCGATGCCGGTGCTGGCCAGGTAGTTCTCCGCCTTGCGGGCCACGTTGCGCGGGTCGCGCGAGTAGGCCTCACGGGTGAACGGGTCGTGCACGAAGAAGTTCAGGTTCAACGTCTTCGCGGCCCGGAACGGGTCGATGCGCGCGGTCTCGGGGTCCGGCAGCAGCATCATGTCGGACTCGTGGATCGACTGGAAGCCGCGCACCGACGAGCCGTCGAACGCCAGGCCGTCCTCGAACACGCTCTCGTCGAACGCCGACGCCGGGATCGAGAAGTGCTGGACGACACCGGGCAGATCGCAGAACCGGATGTCGACGTACTCGACGTTCTCGTCCTTGATCAGCTTGAAGATGTCGTCAGCGGTCTTTTCTGCCACTTACTAACTCCTTCGGTGCAGCCAGTTTTGCGCATGTTTGGCACAGCGGGTCGTTAAACCCGCGGCTGACGCTATGGAGCCGATGTTGCCTGCCCGTCAAGCTCATGTTGCGCCGACGTTACGCATCTCCGGCGGCGGGGTCCTCCCCGCGCACACCTATCCTGGGGCCATGGCGCGTGAGATCGGATCCTGGCTGTCCGGACCGGAGTCGGCGGAACCCGGGGATGACACCGGGTACCCGGGTCAGCGGCTGGGTCTGCCGGCGAGCGGCCCGCGGTCCCTGGCGGGGATGGGCAGGCGATTCGCGGCGCTGATCATCGACTGGTTGATCAGCTACGGGCTGGCCGGCCTGGCGCTGACGGCAGGCCTGGTGACCACGTCGACGCTGTCCACGGCCGTGCTGGTGATCTGGTTCGTGCTCGGCGTCATCGCGGTGCGTCTGTTCGGCTTCACCCCTGGTCAGTACGCGCTGGGGCTGATGGTCGTCCCCGTCGACAACCGGCTGCACGTCGGAACCGGCCGGGCGATCGTGCGGGGGCTGCTGATCGCTCTGGTGATCCCGCCACTGTTCACCGACGCCGACGGCCGCGGGGTGCACGACCGGCTGACCGCCACGGCCGTCGTGCGGCGCTGACATTGCGTTGAGTGAGGAACCTCCGCAGAGTTCTACTCGCACTTTGTCTGCGTGAGCTCCTCAATGAACGCGGCTGTGGATGGTCGATAAGCCCGCAGACGCCGAACTGGCACGGTCGCGGGTGTGGACGTGTTCATCGCGAGAGAGGCGCTCGCAGCCGGTGACGTCACCCCGCTACGAGTCTGGCCGTGGATCACCGGCGAGTGCTGCCCGGCGTGTACGCGCCGAAACGCGCGCAGCTGGCCCTCGACGATCGCATCGCCGCCGCGTGGTTCTGGTCGCGACGCCGCGGTGTCATCAGCGGGTGGGCCGCGTCCGCACTGCACGGTGCCGAATGGGTCGATCCGAACAGCCCGATCGAACTGAATCTTGCCCGACAACAAGTCACCAAGCGGCGTCGTCGCCCGCCGCGACACTCTGATTGACGACGAGGTCGTGCAGCTGCGCGGTATGCCGGCGACAACCGTCGAGCGAACCGCCTTCGACCTGGCTCGGCGCGGTTCGGTCGGCCGGGCTGTCGAGCGGTTGGATGCGCTGGCGCGGGCGACCCGCTTCAAGCCGACAGATGTCCTGGCGTTGGCTGACCGCCATCCACACGTGCGTGGATTGCGCCAGGTTCCTCGAGTGCTCGATCTCGTCGACGAGGGCGCGCAGTCGCCCAAGGAGACCTGGCTGCGCCTGCTGCTGATCGAGGCGGGGTTCCCGCGACCGCAGACGCAGATCCCGGTACTCGGCCCCGGACGGCTATCCGCGCTACTACCTGGACATGGGGTGGCCGGAGTTCATGGTCGCTGTGGAGTACGACGGCGAACAGCATCGCACCGACACTGGGCAATACCGCGGGGACGTGACGCGATCGGAGTACATCGAGGCGCTCGGCTGGCGACGGGTCAGGGTGCTCGCCGGGCATCGTGGACCCGACATCGTGGGTCGGGTGGCTCGTGCGGGCGTCCGCGCTCACGCTGAGTGAGGAACCTGCGCAGAGGTCTACTCGCACTTTGTCTGCGTGAGTTCCTCACTCGAACGCAGGACTAGCGTCGGCGGACGGTGCGCTGCACGCCCTTCATCTTGGCCTGCGCAGGCAGCGGGCCCTTCGGCATCGCGGCCGGACCCATCCGGGAGCCCAGCGCGACGAGCTTGGACTCCAGGGAGTCCATCTGCTTGACGGTGATGTTGGCGGGCAGCTTGGTCAGGTGGCGCTCCAGCTTGGACAGCGGCACCTCACCTTCGCCGTTGCCGACGATGACGTCGTAGATCGGGATGTCGCCGACCAGTCGCGCGGTGCGCTTCTTCTCCTGCGCCAGCAGCGGCTTGACCCGCGACGGCGAGCCCTCGGCGACGAAGATCACGCCCGGCCGTCCGATCACGCGGTGCACCGCGTCGAAGTGCCCGGTTGCGGCCACCCCGGGGGTGACCCGCCACTTGCCGCGCAGGTTCTCCAGCGCCCAGGCCGCCGCGCCGGTCTGCCCTTCGGCCTTCTTGTAGACCGACTTCTGCGCGCGCCGGCCGAAGATGATGAACGCGACCAGCCCGCCGAGCACCACGCCCAGCGGGATCAGCATGTACATCGTGAACCCGCCGGCGTAGATGCCCACCGCCACCGCGGCGGCCACGATCAGCAGGAACGCGCCGATCATGTACGGCAGGAGGCGCTTGTCCTCCTTGCGCTGCATCTGGAAGGCCTGCCACAGCTGACTGCGGCGCTGCTTGGAGGCGACCTTGCGGGCAGCCTTCGCCTCGGCCTTGGCGGCCTTGGTCTGGGCGGCGGAACGGGATTTCGCCATTGGATCAGGATACGGAGTCGGATGTCGCCGCCGCGGCGGCCGGTCGAGTCGCCGCCGCGGCGGCTCGGTGGGTCGCGCGGCGATGCCTGCGCGTACAGCCGGCCCGCCCGGTACGACGAGCGCACCAGCGGCCCGGCCAGCACACCGGCGAATCCCAGGCCCTCGGCGAAGTCGGCCAGCTCGACGAACTCATCGGGATGGACCCAACGCTCCACCGGGTGATGGCGCAGCGACGGCCGCAGGTACTGGGTGATGGTGACGATGTCGCAGCCCGCGCCGTGCAGGTCGGCCAGCGCGGTGCGGACCTCCTCGATGGTCTCGCCCATGCCGAGGATGAGGTTGCTCTTGGTCACCAGGCCGAACTCGCGCGCGGCGGTCAGCACGTCGAGGCTGCGCTGGTAGCGGAAGGCCGGCCGGATCCGCTTGAAGATGCGCGGCACCGTTTCGACGTTGTGCGCGAACACTTCTGGACGAGACTCGAACACCTCGCGCAGCAGATCCGGCTCGCCGTTGAAGTCGGGAGCCAGCAGTTCGACACCGGTCGACGGGTTCAGCGCCTTGATGGCGCGCACCGTCTCGGCGTACAGCCAGGCGCCGCCGTCGGGCAGGTCGTCGCGAGCCACGCCGGTCACCGTGGCGTACCTCAGGCCCATCGCGGCCACGCTCTCGGCGACCCGGCGCGGCTCGTCCCGGTCCAGTTCGGCGGGCTTGCCGGTGTCGATCTGGCAGAAGTCGCACCGGCGGGTGCACTGCTCGCCGCCGATCAGGAACGTCGCCTCGCGGTCTTCCCAGCATTCGTAGATGTTGGGGCAGCCGGCTTCCTCGCAGACGGTGTGCAAGCCCTCCCGGCGGACCAGACTCTTCAGCGCGGTGTACTCCGGACCCATCCGGGCGCGGGTCTTGATCCACGGCGGCTTGCGCTCGATCGGGGTTTCGGCGTTGCGGACCTCCAGACGCAGCAACTTGCGGTTACCTGGGGTTCGACGCTCACAGAGTCGATGCTACGTGAGTCGACACTGGTAGGCGGCCGTCGAGTGCGTCACACACCGCCTCGGCGACCCGGGCGCGGACGTCGTCGACTCCGACGCGCCGGCCCAGTTCGGCGGTCAGCGACGTCACCCCGGCGTCGGTGATGCCGCACGGCACGATCGCCGAGTACGCCGACAGATCGCAGTCACAGTTCAGCGCGAACCCGTGCAGGGTGGTGCCGCGGGCCACCCGGATGCCGATGGCCGCGATCTTGCGCGCCGGCCGGCTGGCGTCAGCCGGCAGCCACACCCCGGAACGACCCTCGACCCGACCGGCTGTCAGCCCGTAGTCCGCGCAGACGTCGATCAACGATTCTTCAAGGCGCCGAACATAATTCACCACGTCCAGCGGTTCGGCCATGCCGATCACCGGGTAGCCCACCAGCTGGCCCGGGCCGTGCCAGGTGATCTTGCCGCCCCGGTCGGTGTCGACGACGGGCGTGCCGTCCACCGGACGTTCGTGTGCCTCGGTGCGTTTGCCCGCGGTGTAGACCGCCGGATGTTCGAGCAGCAGCAGGGTGTCGGCGCCGCCGGCCACGCGGGCATCGGCCACGTCGCGTTGCAGCTGCCAGGCGTCCGAGTAGTCGACAGTGTCCAGCTGCCGCACCTGGATCGGGGCGGTGCTGGACCGGATGGACTGCCGCACCCAACCAAACTACCCCTGGGCAGATGCGGTGGCGTAGGCCAATGCCTCGCCGATGGTGTTGTGGTGGAACACGAAACCAGCCCGCTCGAGGGCGGCCGGGATGGCCCGCTGGCCGCCGAGCAGGCCTTCGTCGGCGAACTCGCCGAGCAGGGTGCGCAACGCGAACCCGGGAACCAGCCACGGCGTCGGCCGGTTCAGCGCCCGGCCCAGCGCGGCGGTGAACTCGGAGTTGGTCACCGGCGCCGGTCCGGTGAAGTTCACCGGACCCGCGAGGTCGTCGTTGTTGATGGCGAACAGCAGGCCGCGGATCTCGTCCTCGAGGGTGATCCACGGCATGTACTGCCGGCCGCCGCCGAGTCGTCCGCCCAGGCCGAAGGCGAACAGCGGCCGCAGCCGGCCCAGCACGCCGCCGCCGGGGGAGAGCACCAACCCGGTGCGGGCGAGCACCACCCGCACCCCGGCGTCCTCGGCCGACGCCGCCGCGGCTTCCCAGTCGACGCACAGCTGGGCCAGGAAACCCTTTCCCGCAGGGGCGGTTTCGTCGACCACCCGGCCGCGGGTGTCACCGTAGTAGCCGACCGCGCTGGCGTTGATGAGCACCGGGACCCCGGCGTCGACGACCGCCGCGGAGATCACCTCGGTGGGTGCGATGCGGCTGTCGCGCAGGCTCTGCTTGAAGGCGCCCGACCACCGCTTCTCGCCGACGCTGACCCCGCACAGGTTGACGACCGCATCGACGCCGTCCAGGCCGGCTGGGTCGAACTCGGCGCTGTCGGGATTCCAGTGCAGTTCGTCACCGTTGGCCGGTGCGCGGCGCACGATGCGGATCACCCGGTTGTCCGCAGCGCGCAGCGCCGAGACCAATGCCGAGCCGATCAGACCGGACGAACCGGCGATGGCGATTATCGATGCCGCCCATTGCTCAGAGTCCCAGATCGGCCTCGAACGCTCCATCTTCGAGGCGCCGCTTGACGGTGGTCAGGAATCGGCCGGCGTCGGCGCCGTCGATCAGCCGGTGGTCGTAGGTCAGCGGCAGGTAGCAGATCGACCGCACGCCGATCGACTCGTTGCCGGTCTCGTCGACCACCACCCGGGGGCGCTTGACGATCGCGCCGGTGCCCAGCATCGCCGCCTGCGGCGGTACCAGGATCGGGGTGTCGAACAGCGCGCCCTGGCTGCCGATGTTGGTGATCGTGAACGTTCCGCCGGACAGCTCGTCGGGCTTGAGGTCACCGGAGCGTGCGCGGGCCGCGATGTCGTTGATGGCGCGGGCCAGCCCGGCCAGCGACAGATCGCCGGCGTTGTGGATCACCGGCGAGAGCAGGCCCTGATCGGTGTCGACGGCGAACCCGAGGTGCTCGGCGTCGTAGTAGGTGATCTCCTTGGTGTCCTCGTTGTAGCTGGCGTTGATGTTCGGGTGGGCCTTGAGCGCGTCGATGACCGCGCGGGCGATGAACGGCAGGTAGGTCAGGTTGACCCCCTCGCGCTCGGCGAACTCGTTCTTGGCCCGGGCCCGCAGCGCCACGATCTTGGTCATGTCGACCTCGTGGGTCTGGGTGAGCTGCGCGGTGGCCTGCAGCGACTCGCGGGTCTTCTTCGCGGTGAGCTGGCGGATCCGGTTGGCCTTCTGCGTGGTGCCGCGCAGGTGGGCCAGCGGCGAGGCTGCACCGCGCGCCGGTGCCGGCGCGGCGGCGGCAGGAGCGGCGGCGGGGGCGGGGGCCGGCGGCGCCTTCTCGGCTTCCGCGGCGGCCAGCACGTCCTGCTTGCGGATTCGGCCGCCGACGCCGGTGCCCTTGACCGTCGCGAGGTCAATTCCGTTCTCGGCAGCCAGCTTTCGCACCAGGGGCGTGACGTACGGACTGCCGTCGCCGTTTTCGGCCGCCGCGGCCGCAGCAGGCGCCTCGGCCGGTGCCGGTTCGGGCTTGGGTTCGGGCTTGGGTTCCGGTTTGGGCTCGGCCTTCGGGCTCCGGCTTCGGGCTCGGGCTTCGGCTCGGGCTTCGGCTCGGGCTTCGGTTCGGGCTTCGGCTGCCGGGGCCGACGCGGCGCCGGCGTCACCGATCTTGGCCAGCTCGCCGCCGACCTGAACCGTGTCGTCCTCCTCGGCGGTGATGCTGATCAACGTTCCGGCCGCCGGTGAGGGGATCTCGGTGTCGACCTTGTCGGTGGAGACCTCGACCAGCGGCTCGTCGACGGCGACCGAGTCGCCGACCTTCTTCAGCCAGCGGGTCACCGTGCCTTCGGTGACCGACTCGCCGAGTTCGGGCATGACCACGGAGGTCGACGAGCCCGACGACTGGGCGGCCGGCTGGGCCGCGGGCTCCGGTTCGGGTTCGGGTTCGGTCGACCTCTTCGGCGGCGGGCTCGGGCTGCGCGGCAGGCTCCTCGGCGGGCTTCTCCTCGGCGGCGGCGGCCGGCGCGGTGCGGACTCGGCGGCCTCACCCGCCTCGCCGATGATCGCCAGCTCGCCGCCGACCTCGACGGTGTCGTCCTCCTGGGCGACGATCTTCGTCAGCACCCCAGACGCCGGGGCCGGGATCTCGGTGTCGACCTTGTCGGTGGAGACCTCCAGCAGTGGCTCGTCGACCTCGACGGTGTCGCCCTCCTGCTTGAGCCATCGAGTGACGGTCCCCTCGGTGACGCTCTCACCGAGTGCGGGCATCTGGACGGACACGGCCATAGGTCTTGGCTCCCTCGAACGGTCAGTCGTGCGGGTCGGTGATCCATCCTGTCATCACCGGGCCGCTTGTATGCACTCAGGGCGAAGGGTGTTTTCTCTGGCACCATCGAAGAAAGACCCCGCTGAGAGGAGTTCGACACAAGGTGGGCTTGTTCGACAAGTTCCGGTCCGCTCGGCGGAACGCGCCCGGTTCGGGAGACGATCAAAGACAGCTGCGCGACTGGGCGGCGCAGCGCAGCGGCGTGGAGGCCTTCGTCGAACCGGAGACGAGCGTGACGCCGCTGACGGTGGTACTCGTGGCCGGTGACGGGGAGTGGACTCGCCGTGCCGCAGGCGGGCCCGCCGGCGCCCGCCGACTCGGTGAGCAACTCGGCATACCCGTGTACGACGTGCAGAAAGTCGGGTACCCGCAGCGGATGCGCGACTACGACGCACGGCGCCGCATCGAGCGCCGCCGGGCGTTGCGCGACGAACTCGGAGAGGTGTGATGGCCACGCGCTACGTCGAGAGCGACGACGGAACACGCATCGCGGTCTACGAGGAGGGCAACCCCGACGGGCCGACCGTCGTGCTGGTGCACGGCTGGCCCGACTCGCACGTGCTGTGGGACGGGGTGGTGCCGCTGCTGGCCGAGAAGTTCCGCGTCATCCGCTACGACAACCGGGGTGCCGGGGCCTCGTCGGCGCCGCGAAGGCGTCGTCCTACGCGATGGCCCGCTTCGCCGACGACTTCGCGGCCGTCATCGCCGAACTGTGCCCCGGCCGAACCGGTGCACGTGGTCGCGCACGACTGGGGATCGGCCGGCATGTGGGAGTACGTGACCCGGCCGGCAGCGGCCGACCGCGTCGCGTCGTTCACCTCGGTGTCCGGGCCGAGCGCCGACCACTTCAGCCGCTACGTCCGCGACGGCCTGAAGCAGCCGTATCGGCCAAAGCGGTTCTCCCACGCGCTGTCTCAAGCCGGCCATCTGAGCTACATGGCGGGGTTCTCGGTGCCGGTTCTGGCGCCGGCGTTGATGCGGGCCGGGGCAAAGCGGATGCGCCGCCTTGCTGACTCGCGGCATTCCCGCCGAGAAGCGGCACTACGGCGACACCTTCGTCAGCGACGCGGCCAACGGGATGAACATCTACCGCGCCAACTTCTTCCGCTCGCTGGGCAAAGCCGGTCGCGACCGCTACGTCGAGGTCCCGGTGCAGGTGATCGTCAACCTCGACGACCCGTTACGTGCGCCCGTACGTCTACGACGACACCTCCGCGCTGGGTTCCGCGGCTGTGGCGCCGCGACATCCGCGCCGGGCACTGGTCGCCGTTCTCGCATCCGCAGGTGCTGGCCACCGCCGTCACCGAACTGGCCGAGCACCTCGACGGCAAGCCGGCCAGCCGCGCGCTGCTGCGCGCCCAGGTCGGCCGGCCGCGCAAGGAGTTCGGCGACACGCTGGTGTCGGTCACCGGAGCGGGCAGCGGCATCGGGCGCGAGACCGCGCTGGCGTTCGCCCGCGAGGGAGCCGAACTGGTCGTCAGCGACATCGACGAGGCAAGCCTCAAGGAGACCGTCGCGCAGATCGGCGCGCGCGGCGGCGTCGCGCACCCCTACCTGCTCGACGTGTCCGACGCCGAGGCCGTCGAGCGGTTCGCCGGCGAAGTGTGTGCCGCCCACGGTGTGCCCGACATCGTCGTCAACAACGCCGGCATCGGGGTGGCCGGGGCGTTCCTCGACACCCCGGCCGAGCAATTCGACAAGGTGCTCGACGTCAACCTCGGCGGTGTGGTCAACGGCTGCCGGTCCTTCGCCCGGCGCATGGTCGAGCGCGGCACCGGCGGCCACATCGTCAACGTCGCCTCGATGGCG
Source organism: uncultured Actinomycetota bacterium (assembly GCA_963786695.1). Classification (GTDB taxonomy): domain Bacteria; phylum Actinomycetota; class Actinomycetes; order Mycobacteriales; family Mycobacteriaceae; genus Mycobacterium. The sequence continues at coordinate 186,078 of CAWBAL010000057.1, read as the reverse complement.
GCCTACGCGCCGCTGCAGTCGCTCAACGCCTACTGCACGTCCAAGGCTGCGGTGTACATGTTCTCCGACTGCCTGCGCGCCGAACTCGACGCCGCCGGAATCGGCCTCACCACCATCTGCCCCGGCCTGATCAACACCAACATCGTCTCCGACGACGGGCTTTCACCCGCCGGAGGGCAAGCGCACCGCGGTGCCGGGCCGGCGGGCGCAGCTGGAGAGGATGTTCGAGCTGCGCCGCTACGGACCCGACAAGGTGGCCAGGCGCGATCGTGTCGGCGGTCAAGAAGAACAAGCCGGTCCGGCCCGTCACACCCGAGGCCTACCTGCTGTACGGGACGTCGCGGCTGGCGCCGCAGGCATTGCGCAGCACCGCGCGCGGCAAGGTCCTCTAGCCGTTCGCGGCGATGTCCTCGAGGACCGCGAACATCGTCCGCGTGGGCACCCCGGTGCCGCCCTTGGGCGGTGTAGCCCCACGGGCCCGAGGTGTTGTACGCCGGGCCGGCGATGTCGACGTGCGCCCACTGCACCCCGTCGGCGACGAACTCGCGCAGGTACACCCCGGCGACGAGCATGCCGGCGAACCGCTGCGAGCTGACGTTGGCCAGGTCGGCCACCGAGGACTTCAGGTCGTCCTTGAGCTCCTCGGGCAGCGGCATGGCCCAGGCGTTCTCGCCCTCGGCCTGCGACAGCGCGGCCACCCGGTCGCGGAACTCGTCGCTGCCCATCACGCCCGGCGTACGCGCGCCGAGTGCGACGGTCTGCGCGCCGGTCAGCGTCGAGGTCTCGATCAGGTAGTCCGGCTTGTCCTCGCAGGCCCGCACGATCGCGTCGGCCAGGATGAGCCGGCCCTCGGCGTCGGTGTTGAGCACCTCGACGGTGATCCCGCCGTACTGCGTGAGCACGTCACCGGGGCGCTGCGCGGTCGACGACGGCATGTTCTCGGCCATCGGCACGGTGGCGATCACGTCGATCGGGAGCTGCTGGCGCGCGGCCAGGACGACGGTGGCGATCACCGCGGCGGCACCGCCCATGTCGGAGGTCATGTGGTGCATCGAGGCGGCCGGCTTGATCGAGATGCCGCCGGTGTCGAACGTGATGCCCTTGCCGACCAGCGCGACCTTCTTGGCGCCCTTCCTGCCCTTGCCGCCGCGGTAGGTCAGCCGCACCAGCCGCGGCGGACGCGAGGATCCCTTGCCCACCCCGACGATGCCGCCGAAGCCGGCCTTGGCCAACGCCTTGTCGTCGAGCACCTCGACCTCGAGGCCGGCCGCCTCGCCCAAAGCCTTTGCGCGCTTGGCGAATTCGGCCGGGAACAGGTGACTCGGCGGGGTGTTCACCAGGTCGCGGGCGGTGTCGACCGCGACCGCGATCGCGGTGGCCCTGGCCGCGTCCTTCTTGGCGCCCGACGCGGTGCTCAGCGCGGTGATCTTGGCCAGGGCCGCATCCTTGGGTGCGGTCTTGGCGCTGCGGAACTCGGTGAACCGGTAGCTGCCCAGGATCAGGCCCTCGATCGCGGCCTCCAGGTGCAGTTCGGTCATCGTGGTGGCGACGGCCTCGACACCCGACAGCGAGCGGGCCGCCACGCCGGCGGCGCGGCGGATCACCTCGGCAGGCCACTCGTCGCGCGCCGCGCCCAGTCCGACGGCCAGCACGCTGCCCACCGGCAGCGACGGCACGTGCAACCGGGTGACCTGCTCGGCGCCGCCCTTGGCGCCCAGCGCGCGCAGGCCGACCTCGATCTCGCCGATGGCCTCGGCGTCGAGGAACGGCCCGCCGACGACCTTCGGGCGAGCCGTCGTTGTCCGAGTCCGGTGACGACGGGAACGATCAGCACCGCCGACCCCAGGCCCCGCTTGGGCAGGGAGGTGGCGACGGTGACGGCGGGTGCGGTGTATCCGGGTTCGGTGCTCACGGGAATCAACCCTAACGATGGGGCATTAGTGTTGTTCGCCGTGACCGACACAGACCTGTTGCACGGCCCCCTGGAGAGTCAGCACCGCGAGTTGGGTGCCACGTTCGCGCCGTTCGGCGGATGGCTGATGCCGGTGTCCTACGGCGGCACCGTCGGCGAGCACACGGCCACCCGGGAAGCCGTCGGCCTGTTCGACGTCAGCCACCTCGGCAAGGCGCTGGTGGTGGGCCCGGGCGCGGCGGAGTTCGTCAACTCCGCGTTCACCAACGACCTGCGCCGCGTCGGGCCGGGCAAGGCGCAGTACACCCTGTGCTGCACCCCCGACGGCGGCGTGATCGACGACCTCATCGCCTACTACGTCAGCGACGACGAGATCTTCCTGGTGCCCAATGCCGCCAACACCGCGGCCGTGGTGCAGGCGCTGCAAGACGCTGCGCCGCAAGGTATTTCGATCACCGACGAACACCGGTCCTTTGCGGTGCTGGCGGTGCAGGGGCCGCGCTCGACCGACGTGCTCGCCGCGCTGGGCCTGCCCACCGACATGGACTACATGGGCTACGCCGACGCGGAGTATTCCGGTGTGCCGGTGCGGGTGTGCCGGACCGGCTACACCGGTGAGCACGGCTACGAACTGCTGCCGCCCTGGCAGTCCGCGCCGACGGTGTTCGACGCCCTGGTGGGCGCGGTCGGCGACGCCGGGGGTCAGCTGGCCGGTCTCGGCGCGCGCGACACGTTGCGCACCGAGATGGGCTACCCGCTGCACGGCCACGAACTGTCGCTGGACATCTCGCCGCTGCAGGCCCGCTGCGGCTGGGCGATCGGCTGGAAGAAGGACGCGTTCTGGGGCCGGGACGCGCTTCTGGCCGAGAAGCAGGCCGGCCCGCGGCGGCTGCTGCGCGGCCTGCGGGCGGTCGGCCGGGGTGTGCTGCGGCCCGATCTCACCGTGCTCGACGGCTCCGAGCCGGTGGGTGTGACGACGTCCGGAACGTTCTCGCCGACGCTGAAAGTCGGTATCGCGCTGGCGCTGATCGACGCCGAGGCCGGAGTCGAGGACGGCGCGGTGGTCAACGTCGACGTCCGCGGCCGCGCCGTCGAGTGCGAGGTGGTCAAACCGCCGTTCGTCGAGGTCAAAACCCGATAGCCCGCGGTTATAGAATCGGCTTCATGACACACGGCCCCCTCGAATTCACGGTTGAGCGCAACGCGAATCCGGCGAGCGACGAGGTACGCGGTCAGATCCTGTCGGATCCCGGTTTCGGCCGTTTCCACACCGACCACATGGTCTCGGTGCTCTACACCCACGAGCAGGGTTGGCACCACGCCGAAGTGCTGCCCTACGGCCCCATCGAGCTGGACCCGTCGGCGATCGTCCTGCACTACGCGCAGGAGGTCTTCGAGGGTCTGAAGGCCTACCGCTGGGCCGACGGGTCGATCGTGTCGTTCCGGCCGGAGGCCAACGCCGCCCGGCTGCGGACCTCGTCTCGCCGGCTGGCCATCCCGGAGCTGCCCGAGAGTGTGTTCATCGAGTCGCTTCGCCAGCTGATCGCCGTCGACGAGCAGTGGGTGCCGCCCGCCGGCGGCGAGGCGTCGCTGTACCTGCGGCCGTTCATCTTCGCCACCGAGCCGGGCCTGGGCGTGCGGCCCGCCTCGGAGTACCGCTACCTGGTGATCGCCTCACCGGCCGGCGCGTACTTCAAGGGCGGCATCAAGCCGGTCAGCGTGTGGCTGTCGACGGAGTACGTGCGGGCCAGCCCCGGTGGCACCGGTGCGGCCAAGTTCGGCGGCAACTACGCCGCCTCGCTGCTGGCCCAGGCCGAGGCCGCCGAGCACGGTTGCGACCAGGTGGTGTGGCTGGACGCGATCGAACGCCGGTTCATCGAGGAGATGGGCGGGATGAACCTGTTCTTCGTCTTCGGTAGCGGCGGCTCGGCCCGGTTGGTCACCCCGGAGCTGTCCGGCTCGCTGCTGCCCGGCATCACCCGCGACTCGCTGCTGCAGCTGGCCAGCGACGCCGGATTCGCCGTCGAGGAGCGCAAGATCGACGTCGAGGAATGGCGAAAGGGTGTGGCCGCCGGCGAGATCACCGAGGTCTTCGCCTGCGGGACGGCCGCTGTGATCACCCCGGTGTCGCAGGTGAAGTACGGCGAGGGGGAGTTCACCGTCGCCGACGGCGAGCCGGGCGAGGTGACGATGGCGCTGCGCGACACGCTCACCGGCATCCAGCGCGGCACCTTCGCCGACACGCACGGCTGGATGGCGCGGCTCAGCTAGACGCCCGCACCGTATTACGTCCGGAGCGCTTGGCGTCGTAGAGCGCGGCGTCGGCGCGTGCGAGCCACGGCTCGAGGCCTTCGTCCGGTCGGAGTTCGGCGGCGCCGATGCTCACCGTCACCGTGCCGACGTGGCGGAACGGCGTGTTGGCGATCTGGGCGCGGATCTTCTCGGCGATGGACATGGCTTCACCGAGGCCGCAGTCACGCAGCATGATGACGAATTCCTCGCCGCCCCAACGCGCCACGACGTCGGTGCCGCGGACGGCTTCCAGCATGCGACGGGCCGTCTCGGTCAGTACCCGATCGCCGGTCTGATGGCCGTGGATGTCGTTGACCGGCTTGAAATGGTCGATGTCGACCATGAGCGCCGAGAGCGGCCGGTCCTCGATGCGGGCCTGCTCCAATTCGGCCGACAGCAGGGTCCCGCCATGCCGCCGGTTCCACACTCCGGTGACCGCGTCCGTGCCGGCCAGCCGGGTCAGTTCGGCCTCGAATGCCTTGCGCTCACTGATGTCGCGGGTGACGCCGAGAATCTCCACGACCGAGCCGTCGGTGTCCACATGCGGGATCACCTGCAGCTCGCCTTCCATGATCGAGCCGTCCTTGCGGTAGTACTCCTGCTCCCCGCGGAACACCGGCGTTTCCTCGCCCTTCTCGATCGCGGCGAACAGCCTGCGGTAGAAGTCGACGACACGGGCCGCCGACTCCGGCGGATGAGTCTGCTCGACCGTCTGGTGCATGGCCTCCTCGGCCGTGAATCCGCGGACCCGCTCCACGGCGGGGCTGATGTAGTTGATGGTGCCGTCCAGCGACGCGGTCCAGATGATCTCCCAGGCGTTCTCGGCCAGCAGCCGGTAGCGCTGCTCGGACAGCCGCAGGTCGGTCTCGGCCTCGTGCAGTTGGGTGATGTCGCGGATCGAGCCCTCCAGGACGACCGAGCCGTCGTCGCGCCGGCGGGACCGAACCCAGGCCCGGCTGTGCACGGGCCGACCATCGCGGTGGCGCCAGGTCATCTCCGACGTCGTCTCCTCGCCAGGGGTGAGGGCGAGCAGGGCGGCGAGTTGGTCGCGCGTATTCGGGATCGATCAGGCCCAGCACCGCGGCCGGGTCGGCGAGACCCTCGGCGGCCGGACAGCCGATCTGGGCCTCGACGGCGTCGGTCAGGAACTCGAAGGCCGCGTCCGGGTGCACCCGCAGGACGAAGAACACCACCGCACTGCCGTTTGCCATCTGCCGAAACCACTCGGCATTGGGCTGGCCGTCCGATGTCTTCATAGCTCCGCCGATTCTCCACTATCGAATGAGCCGACGCGGGTGGTTCCGATTGGATCTACCGACGGCATCGGTGCGCCGCACCGCGTTCCGTCCGGACCGCTTGGCCTTAGCGCTCGAAACGGCTGCGCTCACTGATGTCTCGGGTGACGCCGATGATCTCGACGACCCGTCCGTCGTCGTCGAGATGCGGAATGACCTGCATCTCGACCATCATGATCGAGCCGTCAGCGCGGTACTTCTCGTGTTCCTCCCGAAACACCGGGGCTTCTCGAAGGCGAGGTCTGCGCGAAAGGGTAGCGCTCAGCCGGGCTTCACTTGCTCGAATCGGCCGGTCTTCAGATCCAGCTTGATCCGGTACACCGACCCGCTGCGCAGCACCGACAAGTCCGGCGGCGGCCGGTTCGCCGGCAGGGTCAGCAGCGGCATGATCCGTTCGGCCAGCAGCGCGAAGCCGGCGTCCCAGTCCGGGCCCTCGCACTCCTCGAAGGTTCCCCAGGCGATGACACTGCGCCAGTTCGACAGGTCGTCGACCTGCTCGACCTCGACACAGACCTGCGGGTTGGCCCGCATCGCACGCAGCTTGGCGCCGTCCATCGCGTGGCCGTAGACGTAGGTGCCGTCGTAGACGTAGGTGACCGGGACGACGTAGACGCGGTCATCGCTGAGGCAGCCGATGCGGGCGATCACCTCGGTGCGCAACACGTCCTCGCACTGGGCGGCATCCAGTTCACCGAGCATGGATCACCAGGCCGATCACCGTCAGCATCGTCGTCACCTCGACCACCGCACCAAGCACGTCTCCGGTGATCCCACCGAACCGGCGCACGCAATGGGCCACCAGCACAGCCGACACCGCCAGGGCCGCCAGCACCACCACCGGGCCCTGCCAGGGCCGGGCTGTCGCCAGCACCGACGCGCCGGTGAGCACCGCGACCCACAGCGCCACCACCGCGGCGGGCGCGCTGCCTGCGACCGCGGTGCCCAGCACGCTGCCCGATGCCGCGGGCACCCCGCGCCGGCAGGCCAGCACCGCGGCCACCCGCCCCGCCGCGACCGCCGTGACCACCGCCGCCGCACCCGTCAGCCCCGGCGGCACGGCGGCGAACGCCAGCGCCTGAGCGGACAGCACCACCACCACCGCCGCCACGCCGAACGGTCCCGCCGAGCCGTCGCGCATCACCTGCAGCGCACGCTCCGGCGGCCCGTAGCAGCCCAGCCCGTCGACCGTGTCGGCGAGCCCGTCGACGTGCAGGCCCCGGGTCGCCAGCAGCAGGACGGCCACCGTCAGCACCCCGGCCAGAGCGCTGTGCGCACCGAATGCCCACTGCCCGGCCCACAGCGCACCTGCGGCCAGCAGGCCGAGCGCGGCGCCGACCACCGGTAGCGCGGTCATCGTCGCCCGCCCGACACCCGGCCCGCGCGACGGGACCGGCAGTACGGTTCCGAACGCGAAAGCCGTTGCCAGCGAACGCATCACGATCAGTCCGGGGTTTTCTCGGAGACGCCGGCGTCCTCGAAGGTCGCCATCGACGACAAGATCGCGATGGCCGCGCGAACCAGCGGCAGTGCCACCGCGGCGCCGGTGCCCTCACCCAGGCGCAGACCCAGGTCGACGATCGGCTCCAGGCCCAAGTGGTCCAGCGCGAGTGTGTGGGCCGGCTCGGTGGATCGGTGGCCGGCCTGCCACCAGGCCCGTGCGCCCGGCGCCAGCCGATCGCCGACGAGGGCCGCCGCCGTCACGACCAGACCATCGAGCAGCAGGGGAGTGCGCCGCACCGCCGCCTGCGCGCAGAAGCCGGCCATCGCGGCCAGATCCGCCCCGCCGCAGGTTCGCAGCAGCGCGACCGGGTCGGAACGCAAGCGGCGCCCGCGGTACATCGCGTCGCGAACCGCTGCGGTCTTCCGTGACCAGCCCGCATCGTCGATGCCGGTGCCGCGGCCGACCACGGCCACTGGCTCGGTGTCGGTCAGCGTGGCGATCAACGTCGTTGCCGCCGTGGTGTTTCCGATGCCCATGTCGCCGGCGATGAGCAGGTCGGCGCCTGCGTCGACCTCTTCGTCGGCGATCCGCCGGCCCGCATCGAGTGCGGCGAGCACCTCGGCCTCGCTCAACGCGTCCTCGACCGCGATGTTGCCGCTGGAGCGGCGCACCTTGTATTCCGTGGCCGGCCCGTCGGTGTCCACCGCGATGTCCACCACCCGCACCGTCGCACCCGCGGTCTCGGCCAGGACGTTGATCGCCGCGCCGCCCGCGTCGATGTTCATCACCATCTGTGCGGTGACCTCCGGCGGGTATGCCGACACGCCGGCGCGGGCGACGCCGTGGTCACCGGCGAACACCACCACTCGGGCCCGTTCGAATTGCCTTGGCGGACAAAGTCCTTGGCAGCAAGCCACCCACACCGACAAGTCCTCGAGCCGGCCCAGTGCGCCGGTCGGCTTGGTGAGCATGTCCTGCCTGCGCCGGGCGGCCGCGGCGGCCCGGGAATCGGGCGGGGTGACCGGGGGGAACTCCGTCACGACACCTCCGTCGGTTTGACCCAGACCGGTAGCCCCGCGACCACCAGGACCACCCGCTCACAGCGCTGGGCGAGTTGTTGGTTGAGGGTGCCGAGCTCGTCGGCGAAGCGACGCCCGGATGCGGTCGCCGGCACCACCGTCAGCCCCACCTCGGGGCTGACCAGCACCAGTGGGGCGCTGAATTCTTCGACCGCCGAGATCAATTCGTCGACCTCGTCGCTCACCGAACCGTCAGCCCAGCCGCGCCGGTCCAGCACCCCGGTCAACCAGCCGCCGAGGTCGTCGACCAGGGTCGCGGTGTGCGGTGCGGCGCGCAGCTGCGCCGCCACGTCGAGGGTCTCCACGGTGTCCCAGGCCTGCGGACGGCGCTCGCGATGCGCGGTCACCCGCGCCGCCCACGACGAATCACCTTGCGGCACAGCGCCGGTCGCCACGTACCGCACCGCACCGTCGGTGTCGATCGCCATCTCCGCCCATCGTGACTTGCCCGACCTGATCCCGCCGAGCACCAGCGTGCGCACCGTGCCGGGTGGTCAGGTGACCTTGGCGCCGCGCTCGACCCGCGGCCGCGGGGCGCGCATGCGGCGCAGCTGAGAAGCCCTGCCCGCGGCGTAAAGTCCGAGCTTCCAAGGACCTTCGGTGTTCTCGGGGAACTTGGCCGCGACCGCCTTGTTGGCCTTGCGCGCCAGCAGAACCGCGTCGACGCCCATGATCGCCATCAGCACGAGCATGGCCGGGGAGATGAACAGCTGAACCTTGGGCACGGAAAGCATCACGAAGATCATGAACAGCGCCGCCGGCATGAACAGGCCGAGCAGGTTGCGCCGGGAGTCGACGATGTCGCGGACGTAGCGGCGCACCGGGCCCTTGTCGCGCGGCAGCAGGTAGTCCTCCTCGCCGGCCATCATCTTCTCGCGGCGGTCGGTCATCGAGGCCCGCCGCTGCAGCTTCTCGGCTTTGCGTTCCTCCTTGGTGAGGGTCGACCGCATCTCCTTGCGGCGCTTGCGGGCCTCGGAGGTCGTCATCGGCGCCGGCGCCACCGGTCCGCGGCGTTTGGCGGACTGGCTGCGCTTGGGGGTCGGCCTGCCCTTGGGCGCGGTGGTGCCGACCGCCGCGGAGTCCTCGAGCGCCGTCGGCTCGGCCTCCGGCACGTCGCCGTCGTCATTCTTGCGGCCCAGCAGCTTCACGCCTGCCAGGTTACTTCGCCCCGGCACCGGCCCGGCATGCACCTCGCGATGGCCGGCTCTACCCTGCAGGAATGCAGGTGCTGATCGCTCCGGACTGCTACGGCGACAGCCTCAGCGCGGTCGAGGCCGCCGACGCCATCGCCGCGGGCTGGCGCCAGTGCGCGTCCCGATGACCGGTTGGTCCTGGCCCCGCAGTCAGACGGCGGCCCGGGCTTCGTCGGTGTGCTGGCCGGCCGGCTGGGCGAGGTCCGCCATAGCCGGGTGTCCGGGCCGCTGGACGCCGAGGTCGACGCCGAATGGGTGTATGACCCGCGCACCTCGACCGCCTACATCGAGTGCGCCCAGGCCTGCGGGCTGGCGCTGCTCGGCGGCCCGCCGACCGACCAGACCGCGGTGGCCGCGCACAGCAAGGGCGTGGGCCAGCTCCTCGACGCCGCGCTGAAGGCGGGAGCGACCACGATCGTCGTCGGCCTAGGCGGCAGCGCGTGCACCGACGGCGGGCGCGGGCTGATCGACGCGTTCGGCGGTCTGCGCCAGGCGCACGACGAACTGGACGGGATCCGGCTCATCGCGGCCACCGACGTCGAACACCCGCTGCTCGGGCCGATGGGTGCCGCACGGATCTTCGGCCCCCAGAAGGGCGCCGACCCGGCGACCGTGGAGATTCTCGAACAGCGGATGACGGCATGGGCCGCCAAGCTCGACGCGCTGGCCGGCCGTCCGGTGAGCACCTTGCCGGGGGCCGGCGCGGCCGGGGGACTGGGTGCGGCGCTGCTGGCGCTCGGCGCCGTCCGGGAGTCGGGTGCGGCGGTCATCGCCGAGCACACCGGGCTGGCCGACGACGTCGCCGCGGCCGACGTGATCGTCACCGGCGAGGGCCGTTTCGACGACCAGTCGCTGCACGGCAAGGTCGTCAGCGCGCTGGCTGCCGGAGCGCGCCCGCGCGGCGTCCCGGTGATCGTGCTGGCCGGCCAGGTCACGCTCGACCCCGCGGCGCTGCCCGAAGCGGGTATCGCCGCGGCCTACGCGATCGCCGACTACGCCGGTTCGGTGCGGACCGCCATCGACGACGCCGCCAACCAGCTGGCCGGGCTGGCCTGCCGCACGGCAACCGGCCTGGGGACGGCTTGAGTCGGGAATAGCGGCCGGACAAGGTACCGTTGATGAGGCGGGATGAATCCCACCGACATCTGCTTTTGAGGGAGCTGCAATGACTGTTTCCGATCAGTCGACCGAGACCAAGACCGAGACCCACGGCGCGGTCCTGACCGACGCCGCGGCCGCGAAGGCCAAGGCGCTGTTGGACCAGGAGGGCCGCGACGACCTGGCGCTGCGGATTGCTGTGCAGCCGGGCGGCTGCGCTGGCCTGCGCTACAACCTGTTCTTCGACGACCGCACCCTCGACGGTGATCTCACCACTGAGTTCGGCGGCGTAAATCTGACCGTCGACCGGATGAGCGCTCCCTACATCCAGGGCGCCACGATCGACTTCGTCGACACCATCGAGAAGCAGGGCTTCACGATCGACAACCCGAACGCCACCGGCTCCTGCGCCTGCGGCGACTCGTTCAACTGAAGTAACAACCTCCGCAACGGCCGCCCGATCAATATTGGGCGGCCGTTCGCAGTAGATACGAGCACACCAGCAGCTGGTTGTCCTGGCGCAGTAGCTGCGCGACACCCTGCTCCTCGCCACGGCTGTTCCGCGCCCCCGACGCGGGTGCCACCCTCATGGTGAACAGCACCTGAGCCTGATACGACGACGACAGCACGATCTTGTCGATCGACGTCACCTCCGCGCGGGTGAACTGCCTGCGGAACGCGTCACTGGCGAGCCGCCCCAGCGCCTGATCGCCGCGGCGGTCTTTGACCGCGTCGTACATGCCGCACAGGTTGTTTCGCGCAATGGTCTCGGTGTCGCCGTCGGACAGCGCGCTGAGATAGTTCTGGATCGCCGACTTGGTCGCGGCCTCGGTGAACACGCCTGCGCCGGTGGCGGGCCGGGTGGCTGTGACGACCAGCACGGCCGCCACGAGGGCGCCCACCAGACCGAGCGCGAGCAGGCTCAGCCACAACACCTTGCGGCCGCGTGGTTTGGGCTGCGGATAGCCCACCGGCGGCGGCAGCATTCCCGGATAGGCGCCGGGATAGGGGACGCCTGGCGGGGGTCCGCCGGCGGGGCCGAACCGGTCGTCGGGATATGGCTCGGAATAAGCCTGCGGACCGGGGAACGGTTGACCCTCGGCGCCGACCTGCTGAGGCGGCGGAAAGGGGTCAGCCATCGATACGTCTCCTGGGGTGTTCGGAGGGGTATACGGAAGTACCGGCCACATCGACAGCGCTGTCGGCCCATATAGTCGGCTCTTGTACGCAGGCTAGCGCACCGGGTCGGACATGATCGGTGGCGTTTACGCCGCTATCGTTACCTAGATCAGCTACCAAATGAAGGGCGGACGCTTCGTGACCATCGCGGTGACCGGATCCATTGCCACCGACCACCTGATGCGCTTTCCGGGGCGGTTTTCCGAACAGCTTCTGGCCGAGCACCTCCAGAAGGTGTCGCTGAGCTTCCTGGTCGACGATCTCGTGGTGCACCGCGGCGGCGTCGCCGGGAACATGGCCTACGCGATCGGCCTGCTGGGCGGGCGCGCGGCCCTGGTCGGCGCCGTGGGGTCGGACTTCGACGAGTACCGGCAGTGGCTGGAAGCGCACGGGGTGGACACCTCCGGCGTCCTGGTGTCGAAGACCGCCTACACCGCACGGTTCGTCTGCACCACCGACGACGACATGGCCCAGATCGCGTCGTTCTATCCGGGCGCGATGTCCGAAGCCCGCGATATCAAGCTCGCCGATCTCGTAGAGCGAAGCGGTGCACCGGAATTGGTGATCATCGGCGCCAACGATCCGGAGGCGATGTTCCTGCACACCGAGGAGTGCCGCAAACTGGGCCTGGCGTTCGCCGCCGACCCCAGCCAGCAACTGGCCCGCCTCTCCGGCGACGAGATCCGCCGGCTGATCGACGGCGCCACGTACTTGTTCACCAACGACTACGAGTGGGATCTGCTGCTGCAGAAGTCCGGCTGGTCGGAAGCCGAAGTGATGAGCCAGATTCAGCTGCGCATCACCACGCTGGGACCCCATGGGGTCGACCTCGTCGGCCGCGACGGCACGTTCATCCACGTCGACGTGGTGCCCGAGACGCAGAAGGACGATCCGACCGGGATCGGCGACGCCTTCCGCGCCGGATTCCTCACCGGCCGCGGTGCCGGCCTGAGCCTGGAACGCGCCGCGCAGCTGGCGTCGATGGTCGCCACGCTGGTGCTGGAAGCACCGGGGCCGCAGGAGTGGACCTGGGATCGCGACGCCGCAATCGCGCGCATCAAGGACGCCTACGGTGCCGAGGCCGCCGACGAGATCGCGAAGGCGCTGGCTTAGAGCTGCACGGGGTACTGCGGCTCGCTGATCGTCGGCACGATGCTGTGCTCGACGAAGATCGCGTACCAGAGCATGAAGATCAGCACCGTCCACAGCCGCCGGCTGTGGTCGCTCTCGCCGGCGCGGTGCTCGTCGAGCATCGCGCGCACCGCCGCCGTGTCGACGAACTGGCCGGCCTGCGAGGCGTCGATCATCCCGTAGGCCCAGTCCATCAGCTCACCCGAGCGCAGCCAGTGCCGGATCGGCACGGGGAAGCCCAGCTTGGCCCGGTTGAGCACGTGCGCAGGCACGATCGGCTCCAGCGCGCGGCGCAGCGCGTACTTGGTGGTGGTGCGGGTGATCTTCTGGTCGAACGGCAGCCGGGAGGCGACCGCGAACACCTCGGGATCCAGGAACGGCACGCGCAGCTCCAGTGAGTTGGCCATCGTCATCTTGTCGGCCTTGACCAGGATGTCGCCGCGCAGCCAGGTGAACAGGTCGATGTGCTGCATGCGCGCCACCGGATCCCAGCCTGCCGACTCGGCGTAGACCGGGGCCGTGACGTCGGTGTGGGTCCAATCCGGGTTGAATCCCCGCAGCACGGCGCGCAGCTGGTCGTCGGAGAAGCTGCGCGCGTTGCCGTAGTAGCGCTCCTCGAGCGTCAGCGAACCGCGATGCAGCAGACTCTTGCCCCGCATCCCTTCGGGCAGCGGCCGCGACGCCCGGCCCAGCGACTTGCGGACCGGCCGCGGAAGATAGTCGAAAGGCTTGAGCGACAACGGTTCCCGATAGATCGTGTAGCCGCCGAACAGCTCGTCGGCGCCCTCGCCGGACAGCACCACCTTGACGTGCTTGCGGGCCTCGCGGGCGATGAAGAACAGCGGCACCAGGGCGGGGTCGGCCACCGGTTCGTCGAGATACCAGACGATTTCGGGCAGCGCGGCCACGAACTCCGACTGGCTGACGACCTTGGCCACGTGCCGCGCGCCGATCGCCTCCGCCGAGGCCACCGCCACGTCGACCTCGGAGAAGCCCTCGCGTTCGAAGCCGGTGGTGAAGGTGATCAGCCGCGGGTTGTGCCGGATCGCCAGCGCGGCGATCGCGGTGGAGTCGATGCCGCCGGACAGAAACGCCCCGACCGTCACGTCGGCGCGCATGTGCTTGGCCACCGAGTCCTCGAGCACCGCGGTGATCTCGTCGTAGCGGGCCTGCTCGGAGCCGGGGGTGAACGGCGTCGGCGGCGAAGCGCGGGAAGAAGTACCGGCTGATCTTCGGCGCCTCGCCGGGGCGGATCACCGCGTAGCAGCCCGACTCCAGCCGGCGGATCCCGCGGTGCAGCGTCTCCGGCTCCGGCACGTACTGCAGCACCGTGTAGTGCTGCACGGCGCGCTCGTCGATCCGGGTGTCCAGGCCCAGCACGGGGGCCAGGTCGAGCAGACACTTCTTCTCGCTGCCGACGGCGGTGCCGGCCGGCCCGGTCGCCATGAACAGCGGCTTGATGCCGAACGGGTCCCGGGCGCAGAACAGTTCGCTGGTCGCGGCTGTCCCACAGCGCGAACGCGAACATGCCGCGCAGCCGCGTCAGCGCCTCGGTGCCCCAGTAGTGGTAGGCGGCCAGGATCGCCTCGCCGTCGCCGTCGGTGGCGAAGACGGCGCCGTGCTGCTCGGCGCAGCTCGGCCCGCAGCTCCAGGTAGTTGTAGATCTCGCCGTTGAACACCAGGACATAGCGGTCCGGATCCTCCGGCGGGCCCCAGCGCAGCGGCTGGTGCGAGTGCGCGATGTCGATGATCGACAGCCGGTTGAAACCGAGCACGACCTGTTCATCGGCCCAGGTCCCGGGCTCGTCGGGGCCCCGGTGGCGCATCAGGTGCGACGCGCCGGCCACCGCCTCGACCGTCGTGGGGGTGATGCTGCTTGCCGGGTCAGAAACCAGGGCAAGCAGTCCGCACACGCGGCCAAGTATGCCGCACGTCCTCAGCAGCCCGCCGCGGCGGCATCCCGACTCGGTGACGGAATTGGAGGTGTGTCGGGCTTGGTGATCGCGCGTGGTCTACGCTGCGTAGTATTCGATTCGCGAAAAGCTCTCGCGATGAGAAAAAAGCGGTTCATTAGGGCCATGAGCAGGACCTTGAAACAGGAGGCGCCAAAGTGAAGACCCGCGGTTCCCGGCTCCGTAGGGTGGCGCTGGCGGTCACCTTCGGGGTGCTGGCGCTGTCGCTCAGCGGGTGCAGCTGGCAGGAAGTCCTGGGCCTGGGCTGGCCCAAGGGCATCACTCCGGAAGCGCACGCCAACCGTGACCTGTTCGTCGGCTCTGTCGCCGCCGCCCTCGTGGTCGGCGTGATCGTGTGGGGCCTGACCTTCTGGACCATGATCTTCCACCGCAAGAAGAAGGGCGACGACGAGTTGCCCCGCCAGTTCGGCTACAACATGCCGCTGGAGCTGGTGCTGACCGTCATCCCGTTCCTCATCATCTCGGTGCTCTTCTACTTCACCGTGGTGGTGCAGCAGAAGATGCTGCACAAGGAGCCGAACCCCGAGGTCGTCGTCGACGTCACCGCCTTCCAGTGGAACTGGAAGTTCGGCTACCAGAAGATCGCCTTCAAGGACGGCACCTTCAACTACGACGGCGCCGACCCGGCCCGCAAGGCCGCGATGGTCTCCAAGCCCGAGGGCATCGACGCCCACGGTGAGGAGCGCGTCGGCGCGGTGCGCGGCCTGAACCCCGAGGACCGCACGCTACCTGAACTTCGACAAGGTCGAGACGCTGGGAACCAGCGACGAGATCCCGGTCCTGGTGGTCCCGGCCGGCAAGCGCATCGAGTTCCAGGTGGCCTCCGCCGACGTCATCCACTCGTTCTGGGTGCCCGAGTTCCTGTTCAAGCGCGACGTCTTCCCGGATCCGGAAGCCAACCACTCGGACAACAAGTTCCAGGTCGCCGAGATCGACCAGACCGGCGCGTTCGTCGGACGCTGCGCTGAGATGTGCGGCACCTATCACTCGATGATGAACTTCGAGGTCCGGGTGGTGTCGGCCAACGACTTCAAGGCCTACATGGACGCGCGCATCGCCGGCAAGACCAACGCCGAGGCGCTGCAGGCGATCAACCAGTCGCCGGTCGCGATCAGCACCCACCCGTTCGACACGCGTCGTGGCCAGCAGGTAATTCCGCAGGCGAGCAAGTAGGGGATCGCTCATGCATATCGAAGCCAGGTTGTTCGAGATCCTGACGGCGTTCTTCGTGCTCGCCGCGGTCGTCTACGGCGTGCTCACCGCGCTGCTACGGCAACGGCGGAATCGAGTGGGCCGGCACCACCGCGCTGGTGCTCACCGCCGGCCTCTCGCTGATCATCGGCACGTTCTTCCGCTTCGTGGCCCGTCGCCTCGACACCCGGCCCGAGGACTACGAGGACGCTGAGATCAGCGACGGCGCAGGGGAGTTGGGCTTCTACGCGCCGCACAGCTGGTGGCCGATCCTGATCGCGCTGTCCTTCTCGACCGCCGCCGTCGGCGCCGCGCTGTGGCTGCCCTGGCTGATCGTCGCCGGTGTGGTGTTCGTGCTGGCGGCGGTCTCCGGCCTGGTCTTCGAGTACTACGTCGGTCCCGAGAAGCACTGAGCGTTCGAAGGTCACAATCGAGGCGTCACTTGACGCCCAACGGTGTGCTGCGACGCGCCCGGCCCGCCCGGTTGGGTAGGGTTTCGCCAGGGCAATGCGAGCCGTCGGCACGCCGCGCGCCAGTCCTTGGCCCGCGTGCTGCGGTGATGTAGTCGAAAGAGGACAGGCGAGGATGAGCGGGCCGAATCCGCCAGATGAGGAGCCGGGCGGTCAGCCGACCGACGAGTACCAGGACGACCTGGTTACCGACACCGGCTTCCATCACGCGTATTCCGCCCCGGAGCTCGAGCACTACACCGCGGGGCCCTACGTCGCGCCCGACCCTCGCCTCTACGACTACGACACCTACGACTCGGTACCCGAGGTCATCGAGGACGGCGAACCGCCGAAATGGCCGTGGGTGGTGGGCGTCACCGCGATCATCGCCGCCATCGCACTGGTCGTCTCGGTGTCGTTGCTGGTCACCAGTACCGACACCGACAAGCTGGCGACTCCCGAGACCACCACCACCGTCTCGCTCCCGCCCGTGCAGGACGAGATCACCACCACTGAGCCGCCGCCACCGCCGCCTCCGCCGCCGACGCACCGAGGAACCGCCGCCACCGCCGCCGCCCACCGAGACGGTGACGGTGACGCCGGAACCGCCGCCACCCCCACCACCGCCCGCTCCGACGGAGGCGCCACCGCCAGTGACCACCACTCCCGCTCCGCCGCCGCCGACGACCACCGACACCGGCCGGGCCGCGTCAGGTCACCTACTCGGTGACCGGCACGAAGGCCCCCGGCGACATCATCACGGTGACGTATGTCGACGCCTCGGGGCGTCGCCGCACCCAGCGCAACGTCTACATCCCGTGGTCGCTGACGGTGACGCCGATCTCGCAGTCCGACGTCGGCTCGGTGCAGGCGTCCAGCCTGTTCCTGGTCAGCAGGCTGAACTGCTCGATCACGACCAGCGACGGCACGGTACTGTCGTCGAACCAGAGCAACTCCGCGCAGACGAGCTGCTGATGGCGCGCGAATCGGAGGTCGCCGTGACAGGCGCGACAGAAGACGACGATCGATCACCGCAGACGGTGGATCGCATCCTGGTCGGGGTGTGCGGGGCGATCTGGCTGGTGCTGCTGGCGATGACGGTCATCGCGGTGGTCGCGCTGGTGGACCTCGGCCGCGGGCACACGCTCGGCGGCGAGGGCAAGCACACCCCCTGGGTGCTCTACAGCATCATCGCGGTGTCGGCGCTGATCATCGTCGGCGCCATCCCACTGCTGATCCGGGCGCGCCGCGCGGCGCAGGCCGAACCCGTGCTGCCGCCGGCGAAACCGCCACCAAGGCTGCGGCGGCAGCGCCGCAGACGCCCGCGCGCGCCCCTGTACGGCCCACAGAGGCGCCGACGGAGAAGCTGAAGGTATTCGGGTCGACGGTCGACCCGTACGAGCCCTATCAGCCCGCCTTCGCCCAGTCGTCGGGGTCGAGCCGGGGCGATCTGCTGCTCCCGGCGACCCAGCTGGACCGGCTGTGGCTTCGCGGTACCGCGACGCTGATGGGCGCGATCGGGCTTGCGCTGATCGGCGTTTCGCTCGCCACCTATCTGCTGGCCGCCGCCAACGAAACCGGCGCCTGGGTGGCGCTGGGCGTGGCCGCGGTCATCACCGTCGCCATGCCGGTGATCCCGGTGTTCTATCTGCGTCAGCTGCGCGGCAGCCCTGGACGAGGCTCAGGCGCCCGAGTAGTCGGCGATCTGCGGTCGCGCATCGACGGCAACGCGCCGAATCACTGGAGTGCGCCTCAAACGAGAAGCCCCGGGCCGAGACCCGGGGCTTTCTTCGTATCTGACTGCTAGTGCTGGCCGTTGCCGTTCGGGCCGGACTCGTCGTCCTGCCACTCCTTCAGCGCGGTCAGTGCCTTCACCTCGGTGGTGTGGGCGGCCGCGTTGAGTGCGTCGGCCTCGCTGGCCGGGTCGGCGGTCAGGAAGCTGCCGCGGCCCGGTGCGCCGCCGGCGCCCAGCTTGTTCATCCGCTTGGGCACCGCTGTGCCCTGGTATTCCAGCGGAATCGGGTGGCCGTGGTCGTCGACCGGGCCCAGCGGCTGGTGCAGCTCGATGTAGGCGCCGTGCGGCAGGCGCGTGATGATGCCCGTCTCCACGCCGTGCTCGAGCACGTCGCGGTCGCTGCGCTGCAGGCCGACCGCCCAGCGGTAGGTGATGAAGAACACCAGCGGCGGCAGCACCACCATCCCGATGCGGCCGATCCACGTCGTCGCGTTGAGCGAGATGTGGAACTTCAGCGCGATGATGTCGTTCATCGCAGCCAGCGTCAGCACCATGTAGAAGGAGATCGCCATGGCGCCGATGCCGGTTCGCACCGGAACGTCACGCGGGCGCTGCAGCAGGTTGTGGTGCGCGTCATCCTTGGTGAACTTCTTCTCCAGGAACGGATAGACGATCAGCAGGATGAAGACCAGACCCATGATCAAGGCGACCCAGACCGCGGCGGGCACGGTGTGGTGCCAGAAGTACAGCTCCCACGGCGGGAAGAGCCGGATCAGACCGTCGGTCCACATCATGTAGAAGTCGGGCTGGCTGCCGGCCGAGACCTGCGAAGGCTTGTAGGGGCCCAGCTGCCAGATCGGGTTGATCTGCAGCAGACCGCCCATCAGGCCCAGGATGCCCAGCATCATCGCGAAGAAGGCGCCGGACTTGACCGCGAACACCGGCATGACCCGCACGCCGACGACGTTCTTCTCGGTGCGGCCGGGGCCGGGGAACTGGGTGTGCTTCTGGAACCACACCAGCGCCAGGTGAACCCCGATGAGCGCCAGCATGATTCCCGGGAAGATCAGGATGTGCACCGCGTAGAGCCGCGGCAGCAGGATGTCGCCCGGGGAAGTCGCCACCGAAGATCGCCCAGTGCAGCCAGGTCCCGATCACCGGCATGCCCAGCGTGATCGAGGACAACGCCGCGCGCAGGCCGGTGCCCGAGAGCAGGTCGTCGGGCAGCGAGTAGCCGAAGAAGCCCTCGAACATCGCCAGGATCAGCAGCAGCGAGCCGATGACCCAGTTGGCCTCGCGCGGGCGGCGGAACGCGCCGGTGAAGAAGATGCGGGCCAGGTGCACCATGATCGAGGCGGCGAACAGCAGCGCGGCCCAGTGGTGGATCTGGCGGACGAACAGACCGCCGCGCACCTCGAAGCTGATGTCCAGCGCCGTCTCGTAGGCCCGCGACATCTGGATGCCGCGCAGCGGCTGGTAGACGCCGTTGTAGGTGACCTCGGCCATCGACGGGTCGAAGAACAGCGTCAGGTACACGCCGGTGAGCAGCAGGACGATGAAGCTGTACAGCGCGATCTCGCCCAGCAGGAACGACCAGTGCGTCGGGAAGACCTTGTTCAGCTGCCGCCGGACCGCCGCCGACGGGTGGTAGCGCGAATCGATCGCGTCGCCCTGCTTGGCGAGGCGCATCAGCGAGTTTGGAGGAACTCATGATGTGCGCTCCCAGAATGCCGGTCCGACGGGTTCGATGAAGTCGCCGTTGGCGACCAGGTAGCCGTCTTGGTCAATGGTGATCGGCAGCTGTGCCAGTGCGCGCGCGGCCGGCCCGAAGATCGGACGCGCGAAATGCAGCGCGTCGAACTGCGATTGGTGGCACGGGCACAGGATGCGGTAGGTCTGCTGCTCGTACAGCGAGGACGGGCAGCCCAGGTGCGAGCACACCTTGGTGTAGGCGAACAGATCACCGAAGTTGAAGCTCTCCTGGCCCTGGCGCTTGACCACCCGGGACATGTCGACCGGCTTGATGCGGATCAGCATCACCGGATTGCGCACGCCCATCGCGATCTCGCTGAGCTTCTCGTGCGACTCCACGGTGGTGCCGTCGCCGTCGGACTCCCGCCACGGGAACACCGTCTCCATGCCGCCGGCGTCGAGGTCCTCGGGACGAATCTTGACGAACGGCGACTCACCCGGCAGACCGGTGGCCCGGGCCAGGTAGATGGTCTCGCCGGTGAACCGCGGGGTCCAGCCGGAGGTCCACAGCACGGCCTTCTTGCCCTCGGCGGTCGGAACCACCGGCTTCCACGGGTTCTTGATCAGGCCGCCGACGAACGCCACCAGCGTGCCGAGCGCCGAAGGCGCCGAGGCCGATGCCCAGCGACATCCCGATCAGCTTGCGGCGCTTGATGGTCGAGCCCTCGAGCGCGTCGGTGAGGTTGGCGGCCGCCGTCTTGCGGTCGAGTTCGGAGGACGCGCCGTCGTGGCGATCCTGAACCGAGATCTCCTGCGGGATGAACCGCTTCTGGAAGAGCACCGCGCCGATGCCGATCGCCAGGATCGACAGCCCGAAGGTGATGCCGTACATCGGCGTGGCGAGGGTGTAGAGGAAGTTGCCCTTGGCGCCGTCCGGCTTGTACTCCCACGGCCAGAACAGGAACACCACCAGCAGCGCCAGGCCGGTGATCCCGCCGAGCAGCAGCCAGAACGCCACCAGGCGCTCGGAGCGCTTCTCGGCGCGGGTGCCCTCGACCGGCCAGCGCGGTTCCTTGAGGATGGTCTCGACGCCGTCGATCCGGCCGCCGAGTTCGACCAGCTCCTCGCGCGACATCGCCGCGAGCTGCTCGTCAGTCGGCTTGTTCACGTTCTCGCTCATGCCCTCGCCCCGATCCACAGCGCCACCCCGATAGCGGCGACCATGCCGATGATCCATATCGCCATACCTTCCGGCGCCGGCCCGAAACCGCCGAGCCCGTAACCGCCGGGATTCGGTGTGTGGGCCGCCATCCGGACGTAGGCGACGATGTCCTTCTTCTCATCCGGCGACAGCTGGCGATCGGAGAACTTGGGCATGTTCTGCGGACCGGTCAGCATCGCCGTGTAGATCTGCGCGGGCGAGGCGTCGGTCAGGCCGGGCGCGTACTTGCCCGACGACAGGGCGCCGCCCTTGCCGGTGAAGTTGTGGCACGACGCGCAGTTGAGCCGGAACAGGTCGCCGCCGCGGGCCAGGTCGTTGCCGATCAGCGACTGGTTGGCGATCTGCCCGTTGGCGTCGCGGGGTGTCAGCGGTCCGCCGCCGTTGGCCTGGATGTAGGCGCCGAGCGCATCGGTCTGGGCCTCGTCGAAGATCGGCGCCTTGCGGGGAGCCTGGGCTTCGCCGCGCATCGCCGGCATCCGGCCGGTGTTGACCTGGAAGAAGACCGCGGCCTCGCCGACACCGATCAGGCTGGGCCCGCGGCCGTCGACGCCCTGGAGGTTGACGCCGTGGCAGGTGACGCAGGCGGTCTCGTAGAGCTGCTTGCCGGTGCGCAGCAGGGCCGACTGTGATTCGTCGGCGACCGCGACCTGCGGGGTGGGGGTCAGCGTGGCAGCAAGCCCGCCGGCGACTCCGAGGCCGACCAGCAGCAGCACGGCGCCGGTCAGGCGGCGACGAAGTCGACGGCGCGACTTGTCGTCGGTCTTCCGAGTCGTCCGCCCCATCTTCTTGAGCATCGAACCCCTTCTCATCAACGGATGAAGTAGATCGTCGCGAACAGGGCGATCCACACGATGTCGACGAAGTGCCAGTAGTAGGACACGACGATCGCTGCGGTGGCCTGCGCCGGCGTGAACTTGCTCATCCGGGTTCGAATGAGCAGCAGCACGAATGCGATCAGACCGCCGAGGACGTGCAGGCCGTGGAAGCCGGTGGCGAGATAGAACACGCTGCCGTAGGCGCTGCCCGGGATCGTCGTGCCGTGCGTGACGAGGTGGTAGTACTCGTACGCCTGGCCGAGGACGAAGAACAGGCCCATCGAAGAAGGTGATCACGTACCAGCGGCGCAGTCCGAAGACGTCACCGCGCTCGGCCGCGAACACACCCATCTGACAGGTGAACGACGACGCGATCAGCACCAGCGTCACCGGCACCGCCTGATACAAGTTCAGTTCGGTCGGTGGCGGCGGCCATTCGCCGCCGGCCTGAGCGCGGGCAGTGAAGTACATCGCGAACAGCCCAGCAAAGAACATCAACTCACTGGAAAGCCACACGATGGTGCCAACACTGACCATATTCGGCCGGTTCAGCGAATGAACGCGCGATGTGATCGCAGTTCCAGAAGTGCCAACAGCGCTCGTCACATCAAGAAGTATGACGCTTTGTAGTTGTCGAGGTACAGCCAGGGGCCGAATTAGTCACAACTGACCTTCGCGGCCCCTGTGAAGTTCCCGGCGGGCATGGGAATATCGGCGCGTGACCCAGCCCGTTTCGCAGCCCGCTTCCAACCCGCCGATTTCGACATGGCCGCAGGTCCTGGGCCGGTTGACGGCCGAGGTGGAGCTCGTGCCGGGGGAGGCCGCCTGGGCGATGGACCAGATCATGACGGGGGCCGCGACACCGGCTCAGATCGCCGCTTTCGGCGTGTCGATGAAGATGAAGCGCCCGACGCCCGCCGAAGTGCGGGAATTGGCCGACACGATGCTGCGCTACGCGCTGCGGGTGCCGACCGACGTCATCGGCACCGACACCGTCGACATCGTGGGCACCGGCGGGGACGGCGCCAACACCGTGAACCTGTCCACGATGGCCGCGATCGTGGTCGCCGCGGCCGGCGTGCCGGTGGTCAAGCACGGCAACCGGGCGGCGTCGTCCAAGAGCGGCGGCGCCGACATGCTCGAGGCGCTGGGCGTCCGCATCGACCTCGGGCCCGACCAGGTGGCGCGCTGCGTGGCCGAGGTCGGCATCGGGTTCTGCTTCGCCCAGGTGTTCCATCCGTCCTACAAGTACGCGGGCGCTCCGCGCCGGGAGATCGGCGTCCCGACGGTGTTCAATCTGCTTGGGCCGCTTACCAATCCGGCAGGCCCGCGGGCCGGCCTGATCGGCTGTGCCTTCGGTGATCTGGCCGAGGTGATGGCCGGGGTGTTCGCCGCGCGCCGCTGCAGCGTTCTGGTCGTGCACGGCGACGACGGGCTCGACGAACTGACCACGACGACCACGAGCACGATCTGGCGGGTGCAGGCGGGCACCGTCGACAAGCTCACGTTCGACCCGTTGGGCTTCGGATTTCCCCGGGCCCGCATCGAGGAACTGGTCGGTGGCGAGGCCGACTTCAACGCCGCGGGAGGCGCGCAGCGTGCTCGGCGGCGCCACCGGACCGGTCCGCGACGCGGTGATCCTCAACGCCGCCGGCGCGATGGTCGCCCATGCCGGGCTATCCAGCCACGCCGAATGGCTGCCGTCCTGGGAGGAGGGGCTGGGCCGGGCCGCCGAAGCCATCGACTCCGGGGCGGCCGAGCAGCTCCTCGCGCGTTGGGTGCGGTTCACGCAGGAGCTCTGAGTCCAGCCGCTGCGCCTGCTCGGCGGCCAGCCGCGCCGAGCGTGCCGTCGCCGCCCACGACGACCACGGGCCGGCCGAGCCGATCGTCGAGGCGAAACCCGTTGTGGCAGAGACGATCCGAACGCCCGGTGCGGCCAGCCAGCGGGCGATGAGCGCGGTCTCCTCGACCAGCGCGCCGCCCAGCGGTGCGGACTGCGGAAGGATCACCTGGGCCCCGGCCCGCAGCGCGTCGACCACCGGCATCGGCGGGACACCGCGCCGCGCCGTGCCCGCCGCGGCCAGCTGTCCGTGCCGGACCACCACCAGCTGCCAGCCGCCCGCGCCGTCGGGAGCGGCGGCCACCAGTTCCTCGACGGCGGCCAGCGCCCGCAGCCGCTGGCCGCGCCAGAGCACGTCGACTGCCTGCGGCGGTCTGGTCGCGCAGCCGGGCGGCGCTCTCGTAGCGCGATCGCCCGGCCAGTTCGCCCACCCGCTGCACCGCGGCCGCCAGGGCGGCGTTGTCGAGCCCCTCGATGAGTGCCGCGGCCCGCTGCGGGGCGGCGGCGTACTCGCGCGGCGGAGACCCCGCGCGGCGCGGGGCAGGGCGCGACCTCGCGCTCGGGGCAGGCCGGGCCGTGCTCGCGCCGCGCGGCCGACGCGCGCCGTGCAGGTGCGCACCCCGGTGAACCGGGCGACGAGCTCGGCGGTGTCGGCGGCGTCGGCACGCGACCGGAACGGGCCGATGGCGCGGTCGTGGCGCGGTTCGCGGACCACCGAGAGCCGGGGGAACGCCTCGTCGGTCAGCACCACCCACCACCAGCGGTGCGGGAAGCGCGAGCGCCGGTTGTAGGGCGGGGCGTGGGCGGCCAGCAGTCGCAGCTCGCGGACCCCGGCCTCCAGCGGGTGGGCGCACTCGACGTGGTCGACGGCGGCGGCCAGGCCCACCATCTCCTTCATCCGGCCGCGCGGGTCGGCGCCGTTGAAGTACTGGCCGACCCGGCGGCGCAGGTCGGTGGCCGTGCCGACGTAGAGCACCTCGCCGGTCGGCCC
This sequence comes from uncultured Actinomycetota bacterium, assembly GCA_963786695.1. Classification (GTDB taxonomy): domain Bacteria; phylum Actinomycetota; class Actinomycetes; order Mycobacteriales; family Mycobacteriaceae; genus Mycobacterium. Next base: position 161,550 of record CAWBAL010000057.1, on the reverse strand, counting down.
GCGGAACAGGTACACCCCCGGCCGGTGCGGCAGCTTGCTGTGCCAGCACCCGCTTGCGGCGCTGGGCGGTGGAGACGTCGGGCAGGTACGCGCGCAGGTCGCTGTAGGTGTGGATGCCCTGGTTGCCGACCCGTTCGATCAGCGCGTGCAGCACGTCGACGGTGGCGCGGGCGTCGTCGAGGGCCCGGTGGGTGGGCTGGGTCGCCGACCCGACCAGGCGCGGCCAGCGTGGACAGCCGCACGCTGGGCGCTTCCTCGCGGGTGAGCACCCGCCGGGCCAGCCGCACCGTGCACAGCACCGGCGGCCGCGGCCAGGCGATGCCGCACTGTTCGGCGGCCGACTTGAGGAACCCGATGTCGAAGCCGGCGTTGTGGGCCACCAGCACCGCGCCGCGGGCGAACTCCAGGAACATCGGCAGCACCGCCGGCGATGGTCGGCGCGTCGTGGACCATCGCGGTGGTGATGCCGGTCAGCTGGACGATCTGCGGCGGGATGGCCCGCTGCGGGTCCACCAGGGTGGCGAACTCGCCGAGCACCTCGCCGCCGCGGACCTTGACGGCGCCGATCTCGGTGATGGCGTCGCGGGAGCCGTCGGCCGACGCGGTGGCCCGCCCGCCGGTCGTCTCGAGGTCGACGACGACGAACGTTGTCTCACGTAGTGAGATATCAGCGGCCGGGTCGACATCGGCGAAACTGAGCTGCGCATCAGTCGGTGAGCCGGCCACAGCTGTCGACGGTAAGCATCCGCACCGACAGGATCGGGCAGCCACTCCGCGGCCGAACCGTTCTTGTCGGTGCCTCCCGATAGCGTGCGGCCGTACCCACGAGAGGAGACCCGAGATGGGAACACAGCCCGACGAGCCGGTCGTCATTGATTGCGACGACTGCGCGGCACGTGGCCCTGGGTGCCGCGACTGTGTGGTGAGTGTTTTGCTGGGTGTGCCCGAGACTTTGCTGTCCGATGAGCGGGCGGCACTGGAGGTGCTCGCGGAGGCCGGTCTGGCGCCGCGCTTGCGGCTGGTTCCGATCCATCGGCACGGGGGGCCGGGCCTGGCCAGTTGACGTCCTGGTAGGTTGGTCGTCAGGTTGTGACTGGTGTGGCGTGCGTGACTCGCCAGTTTGTTAAATCTGGCTCTTACGTTGGACAACGCCGATGCCATTTCGTAACCTGTTCGAGACCTAAGGCAGCTCGATGCAGAGGCGTCGACGGCACTTAAAGGATGCGCAATCTTGAGGTTTGACAGCAGGTCCCTGACTAAACGCGTTCTTCGGCGCTATGTAGTAGGTGGGATTGCTGGCCTCGCGGTGTTCTCCGCCGTTATAAACGGCTCTGTGCACGCCGACCCGGCCGACGACGGTGTGGCAAAGATAAACGAGCTGTCCCGGCAGGCTGAGCAGCTCACCGAGTCGATGCACTCGGCTCAGCTCGACCTCGACAACAAGCTGCAAGTGCAGGCCGCCGCCGAAAAGAAGCACACCGACGACCTGGCCGCCGTCGACGCGGCCAAAGCGCAGCTGGCTACCTATCAGGGCGCCGTGGACAACTTTGCTGCCGCCGTCTACATGGGTGGCCGGACGGACGGCCTGAACGCGATCCTGACCGCCGAGTCGCCGCAGGGCCTGATCGACAAGATGGCCGTGCAGAAGGTGATGGCCACCGAGATGGCGGCCCAGATGCAGAGCTATCGCCGCCTGTCCGACGAGGCCGCCAAGGCCGAGGCCGCCTCGGCCAAGTCCGCCGCCGATGCCAAGACCGCCGCCGAGCAGGCCGCCGCTGTGCGGGCCGACCTGCAGCGCAAGCAGTCTCAGCTGCAGGTTCAGATCGCGATCGTCAAGTCGCGCTACCAGATGCTGACGCCGAACCAGCGGGTCGCGCTGGCCGCTCCGGGTCCCGTCCCGCCGCCGGAGATCCTCGCCGCACCCGCGCCCGAGGCGCTGCCGCCGATCGACGCCCCGCCGGAGGCCCCGGCCGCCGCCGAGGTGATCCCGATGGCCGCCGTGCCGGCCCCGGGCCCGGGCACCGACGAAGGCGCCATCGCGGTCCAGGCCGCGCTCACCCGCATCGGCGACCCGTACGTCTGGGGTGGCGGCGGCCCGAACCAGTTCGACTGCTCCGGCCTGGTGATGTGGTCGTTCCAGCAGGCCGGCATCTTCCTGCCGCACTCCAGCCAGGCCCTGGCCCACGGCGGCCAGCCGGTCTCCATGGACCAGATCCAGCCCGGCGACGTCGTCAACTACTACTCCGACGCTTCGCACACCGCGATCTACATCGGCGACGGGATGATGGTGCACGCCTCGACGTTCGGCGTGCCGGTGCGCGTCGCGCCGGTCAACAACGCGCCGATCTACAACATCCGTCGCTACTGATCGACCGTCGCGCCGGGCCGGCTGCCGGCCGTCCTCGCGGTCGTCTTCGTCGCCCAGCTCGTCGCCGCGACCGTCCTCCTCGTCGCGCCCACCACTCCGGACACGGCGCCTCGGACCACGCCCACGTCCGCGCCCATGCCGGCTCCCGCTCGTCGTCGGCGACGGGCGCACGGTGCACCTGATCAGCCTGGGCGGTCCGCGCACCGACGGCCTGCTCGCCCGGATCGGCGGCGACATCGGTGACGCGGTGAGCGCCGTCGAGAAGTTCTGGGGCACCGACTGGGACCGCGACATCGTGGTGATCGCCACCGACTCCGACGCACAGTTCGTCGCGCAGGCCGGCCTCGACCCGAACCGGCAGTGGACCGACATCGCCGCCGTCTCGGTCGCCGACCACGTCGACCTCGAGCACCACAGCGCCGGCGGGCAGCGGATCGTGTTCGCCCCGGGCGCGGCGGCCATGAGTGATGCGTCGTTGCGAATCGTGCTGACGCACGAGCTCTTTCACCTCGCCGCCCGCGCCGACACCGCCGCGGACGCGCCGCGCTGGCTCGTCGAGGGTGTCGCCGATTTCGTCGCGCGGCCCGCCGCCCCGCTTCCGGCCGGCGCCGCTGCCGACACCGCGTTGCCGACCGACGCCGAACTGGACACCGCCGGCCCGCAGCGGGCGATGGGCTATGACCGGGCCTGGTGGTTCGCCCGGTTCGTCGCCGACACCTACGGTGTCGACGCGCTGCGCGGGCTCTACGTCGCGGCCGCCGGCCCCCACCACACGGACTTCGACACCGCGGTGCGCCGGGCGCTCGACACGGACCCCACCGACCTGCGTGCGCGCTGGGCGCACTGGCTGAGCAGATAGCGTGTGGGGCGATGACGCGGGTCCTGCTGGTCACCAATGACTTTCCGCCGCGCCCCGGCGGCATCCAGTCCTACCTCGAGCAGTTCGTCGGCCACCTCGCCGCCACCGGCGAGCACCAGCTGACCGTGTACGCGCCGCGCTGGAAGGGCTGCGAGGCCTACGACCGCGCCGCGGCGTACCGGATCGTGCGCCATCCCGGCACGCTGATGCTGCCCGAACCCGGGGTGGATCGCCGGATGCGGGCACTCATCGCCGAGGACGACGTCGAGACCGTCTGGTTCGGGGCCGCCGCGCCGCTGGCCCTGCTGGCCAGCCGGGCCCGCCAGCGCCGGCGCCCAGCGGGTGCTGGCCAGCACGCACGGCCACGAGGTGGGCTGGTCGATGCTTCCGGTCGCGCGCTCGGCGCTGCGGCGGATCGGCGACACCACCGACGTCGTGACCTTCGTCAGCCGACTACACCCGCGGCAGGTTCGCCTCCGCGTTCGGGCCGCGGGCGCACCTGCAGCATCTGCCGCCGGGCGTCGACGTCGACCGCTTCCGCCCCGACGCCGCGGCCCGCGCGGAACTGCGCGCCCGCTATCGGCCTGGGGCAGCGGCCGACGGTGGTCTGCGTATCGCGGCTGGTGCCGCGCAAGGGCCAGGACATGCTCATCAAGGCGCTGCCCGACATCCGGCGCCGGGTCGACGGCGCCGCACTGGTGATCGTCGGCGGCGGCCCCCACGGCGAGCACCTGCACCGGCTGGCCCGCGAGGCCGGCGTCACCGAGCACGTGGTGTTCACCGGGGGAGTGCCGAGCGCCGAGCTGCCGGCCCACTACGCGATGGCCGACGTGTTCGCAATGCCCTGTCGCACAAGGGGTTACGGGATGGACGTCGAAGGCCTGGGGATCGTGTTCCTGGAGGCCTCGGCCAGCGGCGTGCCGGTGGTGGCGGGCCGGTCCGGCGGCGCCCCGGAGACCGTCCGCGACGGCGAGACCGGGCGCCTGGTCGACGGCCGTTCGCACGACGAGATCGTCGACGCCGTCGGCTCGATCCTCGCCGACCCCGAGCTGGCGGCGCGGATGGGTGCGGCCGGGCGCAGCTGGATCAGCCGGGACTGGTCCTGGCCGGCTCAGACCGCGCGGCTGTCCGATCTCGTGTCTGTGTGACCATGTCCGGATGAAAAAGCCGTCTCTGATGACGACGATGGCCGCCGGTGTGCTGGCGGCCGCGGCGGTGATCGCCGGTGTGCCCGCGGGTCCCGCGGCCGCCGACGACTGCCCGGACGTCGAGCTGATCTTCGCCCGCGGCACCGGGGAGCCGCCCGGGGCGGGGCGCGTCGGCCAGGCTCTCGCCGATGCGCTGGGCCCGCAGCTGGGCGGACGATCCCTCGGCGTCTACGGGGTCGACTACCCGGCGAGCCTGAACTTCCTGGCCGCATCCTCCGGTGCCGACGGCGCCGCCGCGCGCATCGCCGACATGGGCGCGCGCTGCCCGCAGACCCGCCTGGTGCTCGGCGGCTTCTCCCAAGGCGCGGCCGCGGTGTCGATGCTGGCCGGGGTGCCGCCGGTGGGAGACCGGATCGGCAGCATCGGTTCGGCGCCGCCGCTGCCGCCCGACGCGGCCGGTCAGGTCGCCGCGGTGGCGGTCTTCGGCAACCCCGGCGCCCGCTTCGGCAGCCCGCTGTCGACCACCGGGGCGTTCGCGGGCCGGGCCATCGACGTGTGCGTCGTGGGTGATCCGATCTGCTCCGCCGGGCGCGATCGCGGCGCTCACAGCGCCTACGAGCTGCCGCCGTACCCCCAGCAGGCCGCCGCCTTCGTCGCCGCGCTGCTCTAGCGGCTCAGCGGTTTCTTGGCTTGCGGCGGCTACCCTCGCCCCGGTGTTGCTCACTCCCGTCGCCGATCAGGGCCTGCGTCCCCGCGTCGCGTCCCTGACCGGACTGCGCGCGGTGGCGGCACTGCTGGTGGTGGGCACTCACGCGGCGTTCGCGACCGGCAAGCTCACCCACGGCTACGTCGGCGTGATGGCGGCCCGGCTGGAGATCGGGGTGGCCATCTTCTTCGCGCTGTCCGGTTTCCTGCTGTTCCGGCCGTGGGTGAGGGCGGCCGCCGCCGGCGCGCGGGCCCCGTCAGGCGGCCGACTACGCCCGGCGGCGGGTGCGCCGGATCATGCCCGCGTATGTGGCGACCGTGCTGCTGGCCTACGGCGTGTACGCGGTCGTACTCGACCGGCCCCAACCCCGGGCAGAGCTGGGCGGGCCTGCTGCGGCATCTCACGCTGACCCAGATCTACACCGACAACTACCTGTTCGACCTACCTGCACCGCGGGCTGTCGCAGACCTGGAGCCTGGCGGTCGAGGTGGCGTTCTACGCCGTCCTGCCGCTGCTGGCCCACCTGCTGCTGGTGGTCCTGTGCGGTGACCGGTGGCGCCCGGTGCGACTGCTGACCGGGCTGGGCGGGCTGGCGGCGATCAGCCTGGTGTGGCAGGTCGTGCTGATCACCACCGACTGGCTGCCCAACTCCGCGGGGATGTGGCTGCCCGCGCATCTGGCGTCGTTCGCCGGCGGCATGGCGCTGGCCGTGTTCGCCGAAACGGGGGTGCGCTGCCCGGCGAAGGTGGCGGTGCCCATCGCGGTGGGCGCCTTCCTGGTGGTGTCCACTCCGCTGGCCGGTGCGGTCACCATGGGACCGGTGCGGATGTGGGAGCCGCTGACCAAGACCGTTCTCTACGCGGTGATCGCCGCGCTGGCGGTCGCGCCTGCGGCCCTGGGTGACCGCGGGTTCGTCGACCGCGTGCTCGCCAGCAGGCCCATGGTGTGGCTCGGTGAGATCTCCTACGAGATCTTCCTGCTGCACGTGCTGGTGATGGCCGTGGTGCTCGGCGAGGTGCTGCGCTGGCCGCTGTTCACCGGCTCGCTGACCGGACTGTTCGTCACGACGCTGGCCGTCACCGTTCCGCTGGCGTGGCTGTTGCGCCGGCTCACCGCCCGCGCCTACTTGGTGTAGATCGCCTCGATCTCCTCGGCGAACTTCTGCGCCACCACGTTGCGCTTGACCTTCAGCGTCGGGGTGAGCTCACCGGTCAGCACGGTGAAGTCGCACGGCAGGATCCGGAACTTGCGGATCGACTCGGCATGGGACACATGCTGATTGGCGTCCTTGACGGCCAGCTCGATCTCGGCGACCAGATCCGGGTCCTCGCGCAGATCGCCCACCGAGGCGTCGGCGCCCTTGCCGTGGTGCTGCTTCCAGACGTCGAAGGCCTCCGGGTCGATCGCGATCAGCGCGCCGATGAACGGCTGCTTGTCGCCGACGGCCATGGCCTGACTGATCAGCGGATGAGCCCGCAGCGCGTCCTCGAGCACGGCGGGGGCGACGTTCTTGCCGCCCGCGGTGACGATGATCTCCTTCTTGCGCCCGGTGATCGACAGGAAGCCCTCGGAGTCGACACTGGCCAGGTCGCCGGTGTGGAACCAGCCGTCGACGATCGCCTCGGCGGTGGCCTTCTCGTTGTGCCAGTAGCCGCTGAACACCACGCCGCCCTTGACCAGCAGCTCACCGTCCTCGGCGACCTTCATGGCGTTGCCCGGCATCAGCTTGCCGACGGTGCCCACCTTGAGCTCGCCGATGCGGTTCACCGTGATCGCCGCACTGGTCTCGGTCAGGCCGTAGCCCTCGTAGATGGACAGCCCGACACCGCGGTAGAAGTGGCCGAGTCGCTTGCCCAGCGGCGCCCCGCCGGAGATCGCCGCGTGGCAGTCACCGCCGAGGGCGGCGCGCAGCTTGCCGTACACCAGCCGGTCGAACACCGCGTGCCCGGCGCGCAGCACCAGGTTCGGCGTCGCCCGGCTTCCAGCGCCTCGCTGTAGGCGATCGCCGTCTTGACGGCCAGCTCGAAGATCTTGCCCTTGCCGCTGTCGCGGGCGTTCAACTCCGCGGTGTTGTAGACCTTCTCGAACACCCGCGGCACCGACACCACGATGGTCGGCTTGAACTTCTGCAGCATCGGAACCAGGCTCTTGATGTCGCTGGTGTAGCCAAGCGTCACCTTGTTGGCGAACGCCGTCATCGACAGGGCGCGAGACAGCACGTGGGCCAGTGGCAGGAATACCAGCAGCCGCTCGTGCTGACGCAGCAGAGTGGGGAAACACGTTGCCGCACCGCGGGTTTCGTGCAGCAGGTTGGCATGCGTCAGCTGGACGCCCTTGGGCCGGCCGGTGGTGCCCGAGGTGTAGATCAACGTCGCCGGATCGCTCGAGCGCAGGCCGTCGAGCCTGCGGCCCAGCTCGGCGGCGTCGGCACCGGCAGCGGCTTCGGCCAGCTCGTCGAGGGCCTCGACAGCCAACGTCTTGCGCAGCGCGGGCAGCTCGTCGTGCAGCTCGGAGACCATCTGGGCGTGCGCCTCGGTCTCGGTGAACGCCAGCACCGCCCCGGAGTCCTCGAGCACCCAGCGCACCTGCTCGGCCGAGGACGTCTCGTAGATCGGCACCGTGACCCCGCCGACCGACAGGATCGCGTAGTCGAGGATCACCCACTCGAAGCGGGTCGCCGACAGGATCGCGACCCGGTCACCGGCCTGCACGCCGTGGGCGATCAATCCCAGCGCCGCAGAGCGGATCTGGGCGGCGACCTCCGCGCACGTCACGCCGGTCCAGACGCCGTCGACGAGCCGCTGCAGGATCACATAGTCCGGATCGTCGCGCTCGTGGTCGTAGACCGAGCTGACGACGTTGTCGTTCTCACCGATGGTGAACGGCGCCGGAACGCTGTATTCACGCACATGAACCCCTTGTGGAATCGCGCTTGATGCCGCCCAGCCTAGCCAAACCGCAGCGCCCGGCTGTGACGGCCTTCACCCGCCAGGCCGGGATCGGCGCCGGATCGGCATATGTGAAGCTTGTGGCATGTACAGCATCCAGATCGCCGACGAGACGTTCGTCGCCGCCGACCCGGCGGCGGTCGGCCGTGCGGTCGCGGACCCGGCAAGCTGGCGGCGGTGGTGGCCCGATCTGCGGCTGGAGGTCGTGGAGGACCGGGAAGACAAGGGCATGCGCTGGACGGTGACCGGTCCGCTGGCCGGCACCATGGAAATCTGGCTGGAACCGGTGCTCGACGGGGTGCTGCTGCACTACTTCCTGCACGCCGAACCGGCCGGCGTCGCCGCCTGGCAACTGGCCAAGATGAACCTCGCCAAGCTGACCCACCAGCGCCGCGTCGCGGGCAAGCGGATGGCCTTCGAGGTCAAGGCCGCGCTCGAGGCGTCGCGTCCGGTGGGGGTCGCACCCGGCAAGTGATATCGGGTCACACTTCGGGCCGGAAGGGTACCGTTTGTGGCCAAGGAGGCTGGCATACAGTGGCTGACAAGACGGCGCAGACCATCTACATCGACGCGGACCCGCGCACTGTGATGGACGTCATCGCCGACATCGGTTCCTACCCGGAGTGGGTGTCGGAATACAAGGAGACCGAGGTTCTCGAGTCCGACAAACAGGGCTACCCGCTGACGGCGAGGCTGCTTCTCGACGCCGCCGTGCTCAAGGACACCATGGTGCTCAAGTACGAGTGGCCGAAGGACCGCAAGTCGGTGCGCTGGTCGCTGGTCTCCAGCTCGTTGCTCAAGGCGCTCGACGGCGCATACACGTTGGCGCCCAAGGGATCTGGGACCGACGTCACCTACGAACTGTCCGTCGACCTGATGATCCCGATGATCGGCCTGCTCAAGCGCAAGGCCGAACGGCGGCTGACCGACACCGCACTGAAAGACCTGAAGAAACGGGTCGAGGGCTGAGTGAAGCCCGATGACGCACCCGCCGGCGATGCGGGCACCGAAGCCCGGGCCCGGATCGGCTTCTTCGTCGGCAAGGGCGGGGTGGGCAAGTCCACCCTGGCGGCGGCGACTGCGGTCCGCGCGGCGCTGGCCGGCGACCGGGTGCTGGCCGTCTCCACCGACCAGGCGCACTCGCTGGGCGACGTCCTCGGCGTAGCGGTGCCGCCGACCGGCGGCGGCGAGCCGGTCCGCATCCTGACCGAGGAGGAGACCGACGACAGCGCCGGCGGCCACCTCGACGCGCTCGCGCTGGACACCCTGGCCCTGCTGGAAGCGCGGTGGCGCGCACGTCGCACCCGTATTGGCCGCCCGGTTCCCGGAATCCGACCTGAAAACCATTGCGCCCGAGGAGCTCTCGGCGTTTCCGGGCATCCAGGAGGTGCTGGGCCTGTCCGAGGTGGCCGCGCTGGCCGCTTCCGGCCGCTGGGACTACCTGGTGGTGGACTGCGCCTCGACCGCCGACGCCATGCGGATGCTGACCCTGCCCGCCGCGTTCGCCATGTATCTCGAGCGGGCGTGGCCGCGCCACCGCAGGCTGAGCTCGGCCGCCGAGGACATCCGGGGTGCCGCCACGGTCGCCGTGGTCGAGTCGATCAGCACCGGGGTCGAGGGACTGTCGGCCCTGCTCACCGATGGTGAGCGGGTCAGCGCGCATCTGGTGCTCACCGCCGAACGCGTGGTGGCCGCCGAGGCCGTCCGCACCCTGGGGTCGCTGGCCCTGATGGGGGTGCGGGTCGCCGAGCTGATCGTCAACCAGGTTCTGGTTCAGGACGATTCGTACGAGTACCGCAATCTGCCGGATCATCCGGCGTTCGACTGGTACGCCGAGCGGATCTCCGAGCAGCAGTCGGTGCTCGACGAGCTCACCGGCACGATCGGCGACGTCGAGCTGGTGCTGGCGCCGCATCTGGCCGGCGAGCCGATCGGCCCCAAGGCGCTGGGGCAGCTTCTGGACAGCGTGTGCCGGCGCGACGGTTCACCACCGCCGGGGCCGCTGCGACCGGTCGTCGACCGGGAGTCGGGCTCCGGGCTCGAAGCGATCTACCGCATGCGGCTAGAGTTGCCCCAAATCGACTCCGGCACGCTCGCGCTGGGCCGGGTCGACGACGACCTGATCATCGGCGTCGCAGGAATGCGGCGCCGGGTGCGGCTGGCATCGGTACTGCGCAGGTGCGTGGTGGTGGACGCCGCGCTGCGCGGCAGCGAGCTGACCGTGCGCTTTCGACCCAACCCGGAGGTGTGGCCCGCGTGACCGGACCGCACTCCGACATCGGGCCCGAACTGCGCGCCCTGGCCCAGGCGATCCTCGACCGGCTGGACCCGGCGGTGCGCGCCGCCGCGGCGATGGCCTCCGGAGCGGGCAACGGGCCCGGCAAGTGCCAGCAGGTGTGGTGCCCGGTCTGCGCGCTGGCCGCGCTGATCAACGGTGAACAGCATCCGCTGCTGACCGTCATCGCCGAGCACAGCGTCGCGCTGCTGACGCTCGTCCGGACCATGACCGGGGACGCTGCGTCGCAGGCCGGCCCCGACGGTCCGCCGACACCCGACGGCGACGGCCCGGACGGCGCCCCGCCGACGCAGGGCCGCTACCAACACATCGCTTTCACCGTCGAGGAGTGAACGGCCCCGGTGTGCTGTTGATCCGGTGTGAACCCTCCCGACCTGTGGTCGGTCCAACGACCTGCTGGGTAGAGTTGGCCCAAAGCGCGCGCGCCCGATCGGGAGGCTCCATGTGGTATTGGCTGTTCAAGTACATCTTCATGGGACCGCTGCTGTCGTTGCTCGGTAGGCCGAAAGTCGAAGGGCTGGAATATGTTCCGGACTCCGGCCCGGTGATCTTGGCGAGCAACCACCTGGCGGTCGCGGACAGCTTCTACCTGCCGCTGGTGGTGCGCCGGCGGATCACCTTCCTGGCCAAGCAGGAGTACTTCACCGGAACCGGTCTCAAGGGCTGGTTCACCCGCTGGTTCTACACCGCGGCCGGCCAGGTGCCGATCGACCGCACCGACGCCGACGCCGCCCAGAACGCGCTGGAGACCGCCAAGCGCCTGCTTCAGCAGGGAAAGCTGCTGGGTATGTACCCGGAGGGCACCCGCTCGCCCGACGGCCGGCTCTACAAGGGCAAGACCGGCCTGGCCCGGCTGGCGCTGGAGACCGGCGTCCCGGTGATTCCGGTCGCGATGATCGGAACCGACGTCGTCAACCCGCCCGGATCCAAGATGTGGCGCTTCGGCCGGGTGACCGTGCGTTTCGGCAAGCCGATGGACTTCTCCCGCTTCGACGGCACTGGCCGGCAACCGCTTCATCGAGCGGGCCGTCATCGACGAGGTGATCTACGAGCTGATGAAGCTGTCCGGTCAGGAGTACGTCGACATCTACGCCGCGTCGATCAAGGACGGCAAGGACGCTACGCCCGGTGCACCAGGTCAGCCACCGGCGCGGATCCCGGAGACCGCCGCAGGCTGACCGCCGGGCTGCGCACCGTCAGCCCCGCCACGATCAGCACCGCAAGCGCCCACCACACGTACGACATCCCGAGCAGCTGGCGCCACCACGACGCCGTCTCCTCGTGGTGCTTGGGCAGCAACTCGAGCGGAATCCAGACCATCAGCGCCACCCCGGCGGCCGTCACGGCGGCCAGCGCCAGATTGCGCCGCCGATAGGCCAGCACCGTCAGTCACGATGACCGTCGGCAGCGCCCACACCCAGTGGTGCGACCACGACACCGGCGAGACCACCAGACCGAACAGCGCCACGCACATCAGCGCCAGCGTGGGCTCGCCGGCCGCCAGAACGCGGCGCACCGCCCAGATGGTCAGGCCCAGCACCGCGAAGCAGGCCAGCGTCCACAGCACGAAGTGGGTGCTCTGGCCCAGGCCCAGCCGGGCCAGAGCGCCGGCGATGTTCTGGTTGGTGTTCAGCGCCGCGCTGCCGATGCGGTCGGTGTGGCGCACCGTCGTGGTCCAGTACTCCACCGAGTCGCGCCAGGCCAGCGCGAACCCCAGCAGGCTGGCCGCGACGAAGCTGCCCACCGCGGTCAGCGCCGCGCGGCCGTCGCGGCGCAGCAGGAAGTACAGCAGGAACACCGCGGGCGTCAGCTTCAGCGCGATCGCCAGACCCAGCAGCAGGCCCGCGCGGCCACGGGGTGCGGCGCGGCACGCAGTCGGCGATCACCAGCGTCATCAGCACGACGTTGATCTGGCCGAAGGCGAAGTTGGCGGCGATCGGCTCCAGGTAGATCACGGCCGGCGCCACGATGCCCGCCGCCAGCCAGCAGCGGCGCAGCCAGGCCGGTTCGCGGGTCAGCGCAGAGGTCTGGCCACACGTCCAGGCGGGTCAGCACGATCCAGGTGGACAGCAGCACCAGCACCAGCGTGATCACCGTGATGGCGACGCTGGCCGCCGTCGAAGCGCCACCCAGGCGAACGGGCTGAACAGGACGGCCGCCAGCGGGGGATAGGTGAACGGCAGGTTCAGCCCGATGCGGGTGTGGAACGTCGCGTCGTCGGCATACAGCGGCCGGCCGTCCAGCCAGGCCTGGCCGCCCATCCGGTAGACCTCGATGTCGATGCGGTACGGGATGTGCCCGAGCAGCGTCCAGGCCGCGTACGCCAGGCCCGCCAGGATCAGCAGTTGAGCCACCCGCCAGCCGACGGTCAGCCAGAGCGCCGCCCTGGGTGACGCCAGGGCCCGCCCGAACACACTGCCCGTTTCGGGCGGCTGCCACGTACTCATGTCGCAAACCAGACTATCGGGGCGCGGCGACGCAACGCGAAACGCGCGGCGGTTGGGCGTAAGTTCTCCCCGTGCCCCTCACCGTGCACTTCGACGTGGTCGCCCCCGGGCGGATCCCGCTGATGTGGTGCCTGATCGCGTTCATCGTCACGTTCTTCGTGACGCGGACCATCGTGCGCTACATCCGCCGCAACGCCGACAACACCAAACCCCGCAAGTGGTGGCAGCCGCGCAACATCTCCGGCCACGGCGGGCTGCACATCCACCACGTCGTCATCGGCATCGTGCTGGTGATGATCTCCGGCGTCACCATGGTCACGCTGGCCGTCGACGGCGGGATAGGCGAATTCACCGCCGCGGCAATCGTTTTCGGGATCGGTGCGGCCCTGGTTCTCGACGAGTTCGCGCTCATCCTGCACCTGGAGGACGTCTACTGGGCCGAGGACGGCCGCGCATCGGTGGACGCCGTGTTCGCCGCCGTCGCCGTCGCCGGGCTGCTGATCCTGGGGTTCAACCCGCTGTCGTTCTTCGACATCGGGATCTGGCGCGACGACAACTCGGTGGCGGCCCGCGCCTCGGTGATCGTCCTGGCGCTGCTGACTCTGGCGCTGGCGGTGGTCGTGCTGCTCAAGGGCAAGGTGTGGACCGGGCTGATCGGGATGTTCATCACGCCGCTGCTGTTCGTCGGGGCCATCCGGCTGTCGCGGCCGCACGCGCCGTGGGCGCGCTGGCACTACCAGGACAAACCCCGCAAGATGCACAAGGCGCTGGAGCGGGAGCGCTATCTGCGCCGGCCGGTGGTTCAGGCCAAGCTGTGGCTGCAGCACATCATCGCCGGCGAGCCGAGCTTCCCCGCCGACTCCGAGGTGGACGCCGAACTGGACCGCGAGATCCACGCCGCCCCCGCCCCGCAGCCCAGCGTTGACGCCAAGCCGCAGGTGGCGGCGGATTCCGCAGGATAGGGTGCGGCCGGTGCGCTACTTCTACGACACGGAGTTCATCGACAACGGGCGCATCATCGACCTGATCTCGATCGGGGTGGTGGCCGAGGACGGTCGCGAGTACTACGCGATCTCCACCGAGTTCGACCCCGAGTCGGCCGGCCGCTGGGTCCGCACCAACGTGCTGCCCAAGCTGCCGTCGCCGTCGTCGCAGCTGTGGCGGTCCCGGCGCCAGATCCGGGAGGGTCTGGAGGACTTCTTCGACATCGACGGCGACGAGCCGATCGAGCTGTGGGCCTGGGTGGCCGCCTACGACCACGTCGCGTTGTGCCAGCTGTGGGGTCCGATGACCAGCCTGCCGCCCCAGATCCCGCGGTTCACCCGCGAGCTGCGCCAGTTCTGGGAGGACCGCGGCTGTCCCCGGATGCCGCCGCGACCGCACGACACCCACGACGCGCTCGTCGACGCCCGGCACAACATGCGGCGCTTCGTGCTGATGACCACCGGTGTCGACCTCGGGCCGGTGCCCAGCGACAGCACTTCCCGCAGGTAGCCTGCCTGGCGGGTGGTCAAAGGCGGTAGCACTGTCTCGGCCCGGTTACCATGGACGGGTGAACTGGACCGTTGACGTACCGATCGAGCAGCTGCCGTCGCTGCCGCCGCTGCCGGCGGAGCTGCGCGCGCGCCTGGACGCCGCGCTGGCCAAGCCGGCCGCCCAGCAGCCCAGCTGGGACGCCGACCAGGCCAAGGCGATGCGGACGGTCCTGGAGAGCGTGCCGCCGGTCACCGTGCCGTCGGAGATCGAGAAGCTCTCCAACCAGCTCGCCGCGGTGGCCCGCGGCGAGGCGTTCCTGCTGCAGGGCGGCGACTGCGCCGAGACGTTCGCCGACAACACCGAGCCGCACATCCGCGCCAACATCCGCACCCTGCTGCAGATGGCCGTGGTGCTGACCTACGGCGCCAGCATGCCGGTGGTCAAGGTGGCCCGCATCGCCGGCCAGTACGCCAAGCCGCGCTCGTCGGACATCGACGCGCTCGGGCTGACGTCCTACCGCGGCGACATGGTCAACGGCTTCGCCCCGGATGCCGCGGTCCGCGATCACGACCCGTCGCGGCTGGTGCGCGCCTACGCCAACGCCAGCGCGGCGATGAACCTGGTGCGGGCGCTGACCTCCTCGGGCCTGGCCTCGCTGCACCTGGTGCACGACTGGAACCGCGAGTTCGTCCGCACCTCGCCGGCCGGTGCCCGCTACGAGGCGCTGGCCGGCGAGATCGACCGCGGCCTGCGGTTCATGAGCGCCTGCGGGGTCAACGACCGCAACCTCGACACCGCCGAGATCTACGCCAGCCACGAGGCGCTGGTGCTCGACTACGAGCGCGCGATGCTGCGGCTGAGCGAGGACTTCGGCGAGCCGCGGCTCTACGACCTGTCGGCGCACTACGTCTGGATCGGCGAGCGCACCCGCCAGCTCGACGGCGCGCACATCGCCTTCGCCGAGGTGATCGCCAACCCGATCGGGGTGAAGATCGGGCCGACCATGACCCCCGAGCTGGCGGTCGAGTACGTCGAGCGGCTCGACCCGCACAACAAGCCGGGCCGGCTGACGCTGGTCAGCCGGCTGGGCAACCACAAGGTCCGCGACGTGCTGCCGCCGATCATCGAGAAGGTGCAGGCCACCGGACACCAGGTGATCTGGCAGTGCGACCCGATGCACGGCAACACCCACGAGTCCTCGACCGGCTACAAGACCCGCCACTTCGACCGCATCGTCGACGAGGTGCAGGGCTTCTTCGAGGTGCACCGCGCGCTGGGCACCCACCCGGGCGGCATCCACGTCGAGATCACCGGCGAGAACGTCACCGAATGCCTCGGCGGCGCGCAGGACATCTCCGACACCGACCTGGCCGGCCGCTACGAGACGGCCTGCGATCCGCGGCTGAACACCCAGCAGAGCCTGGAGCTGGCGTTCCTGGTCGCGGAGATGCTGCGCGACTGAGCTTTTCGCGCTCGCGGGGCGTTACTGGCCGATCAGGCTCTGCAGGTTGGTGCCGAGCGTCCACGCGCCCGCGGCCACCAGGCCGGTCAGGATCAGCACGGCCAGCACCCAGAACACCACGGCGCGGCGGGCCCGCTGACGCGCCCACGCGAAGTCGTTGATGTCGATACCGGCGAATTGCCTTGGCGCCTGGTCGTATTCGTCCTCGTCGACCACTGCCTGCGGGGCGGGCTGCCAGTCCTCGGGCTCGCGGACGAGCTGACGGGTCGGGTTCTTCACCGGCTGACGTTGAGCGGTGGTCGGCGCTTCGGCCAGCCGGCTGTGGTGGGCGGTGGCCGCGGCGTGCTGGGCGGAGTTCTTCGGCGCGGGCACCCGGAACTTCGGCAAGGCCAGTTCGGCGCCGATCGCGTCGAGCTCCTCGGCCATCTCGCCGGCATCGGCGTAGCGGTCGTCCGGGTTTCGGGCGGTGGCCCGCGCGACGAACTCGTCGAACTCCGGCGGCACACCGCTGATCGCCGAGCTCGGCGGCGGCACGTCGTGATCCATCCGCAGATACGCCACCGCCAGCGGATTGTCACCACTGAACGGCGTTGCGCCGGTGATCAATTCGTAGGCCAGGATCCCGACGGCGTAGACGTCGCTGCGGGGGTCGGCGGCGCCGCTGCTGACCTGCTCGGGGGACAGGTAGGCCGCGGTGCCCAGGATGACGCTGGTGGAGGTGATGCCGGCCTCGGCGATCGCGCGCACCAACCCGAAGTCGGCGAGCTTGACCTCGCCGTCGTCGGAGATCAGCACGTTCTCCGGCTTGACGTCGCGGTGCACCAGCCCGGCCCGGTGCGCGACCGCCAGACCGCCCAGCACCGGGCGCAGGACCGCCGCGGCGGCGTGCGGTGGCATCGGACCGCGTTCGCGCAGCAGCTCGCGCAGCGTGCCGCCCTCGACGAGTTCCATCACCAGAAACGGGTGCGCGGCGTCCAGACCCTGGTCGTACACCGCGACCAGGCCGGAATCCTTGAGTCGCGCGACGGCCCGGGCCTCGCGCTGGAACCGGGTGAGGAACTGGCTGTCGTTGGCGTAGCGGGAGTCCATCACCTTCAGCGCGACCGGACGGTCCAGACGGACGTCCAGACCCCGGTAGACCGTCGACATTCCACCGGTGGCGATCTTGTCCTCGACGCGGTACCGACCGTCCAGCAATGCGCCGGCGAGCGGGTCCGACGTCACTGCCACATGGTACGTGGGGCGGCGGTCGCCCGATTCGTTGCACGAGCGCGTGTCAGAGTGCCCCTCGCAGTCCTAGACTGGCGCCGTGAGCAGTATTCCTGCCGGTGATGACGTCCTCGATCCCGACGAGCCCCTCTACGACCTGCCGAAAGTGGCCGAGTTGCTGCACCTGCCGGTGACCAAGGTGCATCAGCAGTTGCGCGAAGGTCATCTGGTCGCGGTCCGGCGCGGCGGCGTGCCGATGGTCCCGCAGATCTTCTTCACCGACAGCGGGCAGGTGGTCAAGTCGCTGTCCGGCCTGCTGGCGGTACTGCGCGACGGCGGCTACCGCGACACCGAGATCCTGCGCTGGCTGTTCACCGCCGACCCGTCGCTGACGCTGACCCGCGACGGGGTGCGCGATCAGATCAGCAACGCCCGCCCGGTCGACGCGCTGCACGCCCATCAGGCCCGCGAGATCGTCCGGCGAGCTCAGGCCATGGCGTACTGATCAGGCTCCGGTCGGCTCCTGGATGCGGTACAGCGAGTACCACGCCGCCACCGCGCACGCCGTGGCCAGCAGCACGTGGATCCACGAGTACATGCCGTGTGAACCGTCCGGTTTG
This sequence comes from uncultured Actinomycetota bacterium, assembly GCA_963786695.1. Taxonomy (GTDB): domain Bacteria; phylum Actinomycetota; class Actinomycetes; order Mycobacteriales; family Mycobacteriaceae; genus Mycobacterium. Next base: position 144,011 of record CAWBAL010000057.1, on the reverse strand, counting down.
AAGATCACCATGATCCAGGTGGAGAACCCGGCGATCAGCGCGATGGCCGGCCGCGACTGGGCCAGTGCCGACACCACCGCCAGCGGCCAGGTGTAGTACCACGGCAGCGCCGCCGGAACGAACAGCACGACCACCAGCATCGCCCATGCGATACCGGTCAGCGCCTCACGGTCGTCGTGGCGAAACCGCCACCACAGCAACGGAAGTGACAGCGCGATGACGCCGATGCCGCGATGCGGGTCACCTGGAGGACCGCGTAGAAGTTCACCGGGAACAGCAGCCCGCCGATCGCGTTGGTGAGGTTGGCGATGGCGGTCGGAACGGTCAGCCAGTTGATGATCTTCACCGACCCGGCCAGCGCGGTCAGCCAGCCGAGCCCGACACCGGCGAGGCCGGACAGCACGGCGAACACCGCGACGAAGATCGCCACCGACGCCGCCGAGGCGGTGACGAAAGCGCGCGCGGCCGACTGGTTCCGGTCGTCGCGCAGGTGGCGCATCCACACCCACACCATGAACGGCAGGGCCAGCACCGCCGTCGCCTTCACCGCGACGGCGACGGCGATCAGCGCGGCGCCGGCGACGTGATGGCGCGCGAACGTCAGCGCGATGCCGGCCATCATCATGCCGACCATCAGCATCTCGTTGTGCACACCGCCCATCAGGTGAATGATCACCAGCGGGTTGAGCACGCAGATCCACAGCGCCACAGCGCCGTTGGCGCCGACGTGGCGGGCCACCCGGGGTGCGGCCCAGATCAGCAGAGCCAGCCCGGGCAGCATGCACAGCCGCAGCAGCATCGTGCCCGCCACCACGTGGTCGCCGACGAGCATGGTGACGAACTTCGCCACCAGGATGAACGCCGGGCCGTACGGCGCGGTGGTGGTGGTCCAGATCGGACTCACGTTGTCCAGCAACGAGTTCTGGTTCTCGATCGGTCCGACGGCGTACGGGTCGAAGCCGTCGCGCAACAGCGCGCCCTGCGCGAGATAGGAGTAGGTGTCACGGCTGAACAGCGGAACGCTGAGCAGCAGCGGCGCCAGCCAGAACCCGGTGGTGGCGATCATCGTCCACTCGCTGACGCTGCGGTCGCCGGCCGAATCACCCTGCGGCCCAGCCACAGCCAGGCCAGCAGCATCACCACGACGCCGCCCCACAGCAGCACCGAGGACACCACCAGGCCGTGGCCGAACCGCAGCCAGGACAGGTGCATCGACTCCAGCAGCGGGTCGTGCTGTCGGGTGCTGCCCGCGCCGAGACCACCGAGGGTGATCAACACCGCCCCGAGAAAGCCCAGCACGGCCGGGCGCCCGTCGTCGCCGGAGGCGAATGCGGCCAACCGCGCCAGGCCGCTCGGGGCTGGCGTCGGCGTCGTCGGCGTGGTGCTGGTCATGGGTCTAGGCCGACCGGTTGGCGGCCAATCTGGCGAGCTCGGTCAGGCCGGCCTTGGCCGGCGCGTTGATCGCGGCGCTCTCCAGAACAGCCAGCCCCCGACGGGTGAGCGTCTCGATGTGCTCCTCGACCGCGGCCAGCGCGCCGACCGACTCGATCGCCCGGCACAGTTCGCGCACCTGGCTGTCGGTGAGGTCGGTGCCGATCCCGCGGCGCAGCAGCGTCGCGGCGGCCGGGTCGGTGCTGTCGGCGCGCTCGAGGGCCTCGGCCAGCAGCACGGTGCGCTTGCCCGAGCGCAGGTCGTCGCCGGAGGGCTTGCCGGTGACCGCGGGATCGCCGAACACGCCCAGGACGTCGTCGCGCAGCTGGAACGCGACCCCCAGATCGGTGCCCAGCTCGTGGAACAGTCGCTGCACGTCGGGCCGGTCCGCGGCGGCGGCCGCACCGAACTGCAGCGGCCGCGAGATCGTGTAGGACGCCGTCTTGTAGGTGTTGACGTTCATCGCCGAGGCGATGGACTCGGCGCCGCTGGACTCGGCCACGATGTCGAGGTACTGCCCGCCGAGGACCTCGGTGCGGATGTCGGACCAGACGCGCTGCACCCGCAACTGGGTCTCCCGGGGCAGGTCGACGGTCGTGACGATGTCGTCGGCCCAGACCAGCGACAGGTCACCGAGCAGGATCGCCGCCGACCGCCCGAACTGCTCCGGCGAACCGCTCCAGCCGCGGCCGCGGTGCACCTCGGTGAAGTGGACGTGGGCGGTGGGCATCCCGCGCCGGGTCGCCGAGTCGTCGATGACGTCGTCGTGGACCAGCGCGCAGGCGTGCAGCAGCTCCAGCGCCGAGAACAACAGCAGCGCGTCGTCGCCCACCGGGGCGTCGGGCTCGGCGGTCACCGCGCGGTAGCCCCAGTAGGCGAAGGCGGGGCGCACACGTTTGCCGCCGCGCAGGACGAAGTCCTCGAGAGCGGCGATCAGGCCGTCGTAGTCGACGCCGATGTAGGCGGCCTGCGCACGGCGGTCCGCCAGGTACACGCGCAGTTGATCGGTGACGGCGCTGGCCAGCTCGACGGCTGACGGAGCTGTTGCTTCGACGCTCAGCGCGACGCCCCTTTCTGTGCTCGTGTCGTGCTCGGATGGCCCGGTGGTCCAAACCAGAGTAGAGCCTGGCAGCGTCAGTCGTCGGACTGGTCGGCGGTGGCGAAGCGCGGCGAACGGTCGCGGTTGTTGTAGGCCAGCGTCCCGATCACCCCGGCGACCACCAGCGCGGCCAGCGCCAGCCACAGGGCCGCGGCGGTGAACGACCGCGTGCTCGGGTCGGTGACCCGGGCTTGCGCGCTCAGGGTGGACACCACACCCGGCTTGAGTTTCCATTCCACGACTTCGCTGTCGATCCGGTCGCCGTTGGTGGAGGTGACCTCGCCGGGGAAGGCCACGGTCAGCTGCACGTCGGAGTCGGGATCGTTGACGTTGGTCAGGTCGGCGCGGCCTTCGAGGATGACCAGGTTGCCCGCCCGGCGCAGCGAGATGTCGACCCCGGCGGCGTCGCGGTTGAGGTTGGCCAGCTGGGGCACCTCGGCGAAGCTCAGATCGGAGAACACGGCCTCGGAGCCGACGAAACCGTCGTTGTCGTACTTCGAGACGGCGATCTTCTGGCTGAACGGAACGTTGAGGTCGAACTGCGGGCCCTGGTCCTTGTCGTCGCGGGCTTTCGCCGCGGCGACGATCTGGCCGGAGACCCGGTCATCGGGTGACACCGTGATCGAGGCGTGCACGCGAACGCAGCCGACCGCCAACGGCGCCACGAACAGCAGCAACAAGGCCAGCGCGCGCAGGCGCAGCAGGCGGGATCGGACGCGCACGAGGGGTATCGTGCCAGACCCGGCGGATTTGCGAGGCCAGCTGATTACAGCGGCAGTGCGCGGCCGAGAATGGCGAAGGCCCGCGGGTCGCCGGCGAAGTGGTAGCCGCGGATCACGTCGGTGAAGCCCAGCCGCCGATACAGGCGCCATGCCCGGTTGGACTCGCCGCTGATCTCCGGGGTCGAGAGCAGCACGTTCGCCTCGCCGCGTCCGGCCAGCAGCCGCCGGGCCAGCGCCTCGCCGAGGCCCCGGCCCTGGGCCTGTGGGTGGATGTGCAGCTCGGTCAGCTCGAAGTAACTGCTCATCATGCGGTTGATCTCATCCGGCGGGACACCGACGCGGTGCAACCCGGCGACCACCTGCTGCTGCCACCACTGATCCGGCGCACCGCAGTAGCCGTAGGCGATGCCGAGCAGCGGCGAGGCCTCCAGCGCGGCGGGCGTGGGTTCGGCGCCGGCGGCGGTGTCGGTCTCGACGGCGGCGACCGCCTTCCAGCCGTGGCGGCGGGTGTGCTCCAGCCACATCGAGGCCCGCTGGCTCTCGGTTCCGCGGGGATAGCGCATGGCGTCGACGTACACGCTCAGGGCGTCGTGCAGGCGGTGTTGCATGTCGTTGGGCGACAGATCGATGAGGAAAGTCGCCAACGCCCCGGTGCCCTTCTTCGTCTGCGGATCGGTCATGAGTCCACCGCCATTATCGGGGTGCTCGTCGCCGGCCCACCGGGGCTACCGGTGACGGCGTTCTGACGTCGTACAATCGGGTGGACCAACTAGGTGGTACGGCGCACTTTCACCTCGTATCATTTGGGTGTTGCCCCGTAAATGCTGGGCAGCCGACGTTTCATGCAGAGTGACCGGCCGCGTCGGCAAGGAGGGACGAATGCCACTCTCCGATCATGAGCAGCGCATGCTCGATCAGATCGAGAGCGCTCTCTATGCCGAGGACCCCAAATTCGCCTCCAGCGTGCGGGGCGGAACGTTGCGGGCCCCGTCTACGCGCAGGCGCCTGCAGGGCGCCGGACTGTTCGTCATCGGTCTGGCGATGCTCGTCGCCGGGGTGGCGTTCAAGGCCACGATGATCGGGAGCTTCCCGATCCTGTCGGTGCTCGGCTTCCTGGTGATGTTCGGTGGCGTGGTGTTCGCCGTCACCGGTCCGCGGGTGCCAGGCGGCCGCGACAACGCCGGTCCCGGCTCCGCCGGCCCGCGTCAGCGCAAGGTCAAGGGTTCCGGCGGCGGGTCGTTCACCAGCCGCATGGAGGACCGTTTCCGGCGTCGCTTCGACGAGTGACATAGCCGCAACGATGACGGGGTAGCCGCGGGCTGCCCCGTTTTTGTTATGCGCCCGAGGCGGGATCGGCGCGGAATCGACACCACGCCGTAGAACGCTCATTCGGGACGCAGTTCTCGATTGCCCCCCACATCGCCCCACTGGTGGCTGAGCTGGCCTTTTGGGCGCTCCGGCGCCGCCTATGCCGGGGGTGGATGCGGGTCGTGGTGGGAGATGGTGGCGGACATACCCCGAAATGCCGACGCAAGGTGGAGCGAAGTGGGGCATTGTGGGGTATCGTGGCGGCTAACGGAGCGAAGGAGGCTCCGGGGCGTAGGAGGTGCGGGGATGTTTCTCGGTACCTACACGCCCAGGCTCGACGACAAGGGGCGGCTGACGCTGCCCGCGAAGTTCCGCGACGCACTGGCAGGAGGGTTGATGGTCACCAAGAGCCAAGACCACAGCCTTGCGGTCTACCCGCGGGCGGAGTTCGAGCAGCTGGCCCGGCGAGCCGCGCAGACGTCGCGCAGCAACCCGGAGGCCCGCGCGTTCCTGCGCAGCCTCGCCGCCGGCACCGACGAACAGCATCCCGACTCCCAGGGCCGGATCACCCTGTCCGCCGACCACCGCCGCTACGCCAACCTCTCCAAGGACTGCGTGGTGATCGGCGCGGTCGACTTCCTCGAGATCTGGGACTCCCAGGCCTGGCAGGACTACCAGCAGACCCACGAAGAGAACTTCTCCGCGGCCAGCGATGAAGCACTCAGCGACATCATCTGATCCGGCCACCCAGCCGCACGGAGCCCGTGCATCGTGGCCTCTGCCCGAACCGACCCTGGCGTACTTCCCCAACGCCAGGTTCGCGACCTCGGGCAGGGACCTCGGTGCAGGGGCGACGTCAGAACCATCGGGAGGTTCCGTCGTGGTTGACGCGGAAGACCACGGACATGTTCCCGTCCTGCTGGAGCGCTGCGTCGAACTCCTCGCCCCGGCGCTCACCCGTCATGCGGCCGACGGCTCCGGGGCCGTGCTTCTCGATGCCACCCTGGGCGCCGGTGGCCACGCCGAACGCTTCCTCACCGAGTTCCCCGGGCTGCGTCTCATCGGGCTCGATCGTGACCCCAACGCCCTGGCCGGTGCCGCACAGCGGCTGGCGCCGTTCGCCGATCGCATCACCCTGGTCCGGACCCGCTACGACGGGATCGCCGACGCGCTGGCCGAAGCCGGTTGCGCCACAACCGATTCGATCGACGGAGCGCTGTTCGACCTGGGCGTGTCCTCGATGCAGCTCGATCAGCGCGAGCGCGGCTTCTCCTACGCGCAGGACGCCCCGCTGGACATGCGGATGGATCCGGAGGCCCCGCTGACCGCGGCGGAGATCCTCAACACCTACGACCGCGCCCAGCTCACCGACATCCTCCGGCGCTTCGGCGAGGAGAGGTTCGCCCACCGCATCGCCGGACTGGTCGTCGAACGCCGCGAGCGCGCACCGCTGTCCACCACCAGTGAGCTGGTCGAGATCATCTACCAGGCGGTCCCCGCGGCGACCCGGCGCACCGGTGGACACCCCGCCAAGCGGACCTTCCAGGCGCTGCGGATCGCGGTCAACGCCGAACTCGACTCGCTGAGCGCCGCACTGCCCGCCGCGCTGGCCGCGCTTCGCCCCGGCGGACGCATCGTGGTGATGGCCTACCAGTCGCTGGAGGACCGGATCGTCAAGACCACGTTCGCCGCTGCGACGGCCTCGCGCACGCCTGAGGGCCTGCCCGTCGAACTGCCCGGCCACGAGCCGGAATTCACCGCGATCACCCGGGGCGCCGAACGTGCCGACGCCGACGAGATCGAACGCAATCCGCGCAGCGCACCGGTACGCCTGCGAGCCGTGCAACGGGGAGGGAACAACTGATGAAGGTCGGACGCAAGGCAGCCGATCCCGCGGATCGCGAGAAAGTCGGGAAGGGCGGCCGAAGGGCGCCAAGGCGACAAGGGCTCAGCCACCGCGACCCGGCGCCGCTCCGGCACCTCGGCGCGCCGCCCGCACGAGCCGCGCGGCCTGCGCCAGGGTCCGCAGACCGCTCCCACGGCGCGGCCCGTCGAACGGCCGGCCCGGCCCAAGACCACCAGCCAGGCCAAGGCGCGCGCCAAGGCCCGGAAAGCCAAGGCGCCCAAGGTCGTACGGCCGCCATTGCGCGAGCGGCTGATCGCCCGCCTGGCGGGCATCGACCTTCGCCCGCAGACCTTGATGGCCAAGGTGCCGTTCGTGGTCCTGATCATCGGCGCGCTCGCCGTCGGGCTGGGCGTCACGCTCTGGCTGTCCACCGCCGCCGCTCAGCGCTCCTACCAACTGGCCACCGCCCGGGCCACCAACGACGCGCTCAGCCAGCAGAAGGAAGCCCTCGAGCGGGACGTGCTGGAGGCTGAGTCGGCGCCGGCGCTGGCCGAGGCCGCCCGCAACCTGGGCATGATCCCGTCCAAGGACACCGCGCACCTGGTTCAGGACCAGATGGGCAACTGGATCGTGGTCGGCAAGCCCAAGCCCGCCGAAGGGGCACCGCCGCCGCCGCTGAACACCAAGCTGCCCGACGAGAAGCCGCCCGCCCCGCCGGCGGCCGCCGCCCCGGCCGCACCGAAGCCGAAGCCCGGCAGCGCACCCGAGGTGCCGACCCGCCTCACCCCGCTGGCGCCCGGCGCCGTCCCGCTGGCCGGATGCCGCCCGCGGCCGGAACCGAAGTGCCGGTGCACCTCCCGGGAGCCACCCTGCCCGGGCCGGCGCTCGCACCCGGCCTGAACCTGGTGCCCGTGCCGGTCGGCGGACCGCCGGCGATCGACCTGCCGCCCGCCGCGGCGCCGCCCGCACCACCCGCCGCCGTTCCGCCGCCGGCCCCCGCGGACGTCGTGCCCGCCGCGCCGGTCGCCGGAGTTGCGCAGTGAGCCGTAGCGACAAGGCCAAGGGCCGCCAAGGGCAAGCGTCAGCCCGATCCGGGCCCCGGACGCCCGGCCAAGTCCCGGCGCACCCGTGAGCCTGTCGAAAGCGCCTCGCGCACAGCATCATTCGTCTTCCGGCATCGGACGGGCAACGTCATCATCCTGCTCGCGCTGCTGGTCGCCGCCGCCCAGCTGTTCAACCTGCAGGTCCCGCAGGCGGCCGGGTTGCGCGCCCAGGCCGCGAGCCAGCTCAAGGTCACCGACGTCGAGAAGGCGGTGCGCGGCAGCATCGTCGACCGCAACTACGACAAGCTGGCCTTCACCATCGAGGCCAGGGCGCTGACCTTCCAGCCGGCCAAGATCCGCAAGCAGCTGACCGAGGCCAAGCAGAAGTCGCCGGCCGCTCCCGACCCGGACAAGCGGCTCACGCAGATCGCCACCGAGATCGCCGCCAAGCTCGACAACAAGCCGGACGCCGCGACCCTGCTGAAGAAGCTGCGCAGCAACGAGACATTCGTCTACCTCGCTCGCGCCGTCGATCCCGCGCTGGCCGGTGCGATCACGAAGAAGTTCCCCGAGGTGGGCGCCGAACGCCAGGACCTGCGGCAGTACCCGGGTGGGGCGCTGGCGGCCAACATCGTCGGCGGCATCGACTGGGACGGCCACGGCCTGCTCGGTCTGGAGGACTCGATGGACTCCAAGCTGTCCGGCACCGACGGTTCGATCACCTACGACCGCGGCTCCGACGGCGTGGTCATCCCCGGCAGCTACCGCAACAAGCACGACGCGGTCAACGGCTCGACGGTGCAGCTGACCCTCGACGACGACATCCAGTTCTACGTCCAGCAGCAGGTGCAGCAGGCCAAGGACGCCTCCGGCGCCAAGAACGTCTCCGCGGTGGTGCTGGACTCCAAAACCGGTGAAGTGCTGGCGATGTCGAACGACAACACCTTCGACCCGAGCCAGGACATCGGCCGGCAGGCCGACAAGCAGATGGGCAACCTCGCGGTCACCTCGCCGTTCGAGCCGGGCTCGGTGAACAAGATCGTCACCGCCTCGTCGGTGATCGAGTACGGCCTGTCCAACCCCGACGAGGTGCTGCAGGTGCCCGGCTCGATCGACATGGGCGGGGTCACCGTCCGCGACGCCTGGGCGCACGGCGTGATGCCGTACACCACCACCGGCGTGTTCGGTAAGTCCTCCAACGTCGGCACGCTGATGCTCGCCCAGCGGGTCGGCCCGGAGCGCTACTACGACATGCTCGGCAAGTTCGGGCTCGGCCAGCGCACCGGCGTGGGCCTGCCCGGCGAGAGCTCGGGGCTGGTGCCGCCCATCGACCAGTGGTCGGGCAGCACCTTCTCCAACCTGCCGATCGGACAGGGTCTTTCGATGACCCTGCTGCAGATGGCCGGCATGTACCAGGGCATCGCCAACGACGGGGTGCGGATTCCGCCGCGCATCGTCAAGGCCACCATCGCCCCGGACGGCACGCCGCACCGAGGAGCCCCGGCCCAACGGCATCCGGGTGGTCTCGGCCGACACCGCGCGCACCGTGCGCAACATGCTGCGCGCCGTCGTCCAGCGCGACCCGATGGGCTATCAGCAGGGCACCGGCCCGGCCGCCGCCGTCGAGGGCTACCAGGTCGCCGGCAAGACCGGCACGGCGCAGCAGATCAACCCGGCCTGCGGCTGCTACTACAGCGACGTCTACTGGATCACCTTCGCCGGGCTGGCGCCCGTCGACGATCCCCGCTACGTCATCGGCATCATGATGGACAACCCGCAACGCAACGCCGACGGCTCGGCCGGTCACTCCGCGGCGCCGCTGTTCCACAACATCGCCGCCTGGCTCCTGCAGCGGGAGAACGTCCCGCTCTCGCCCGACCCGGGGCCGCCGCTGACCCTGCAGGCCATGTAACCAGCCGACCGCCGCTGCTCGGTAGGGTGACAACTCGATCGAGGAGTTGATGGAGGTGACGGGCGTGACCGATGTCCTGCGGCCGCGCACGACACCGGCCCTGGGCCTACCCACGCTGGCCGCCCGCATCGGCGCCGTGCCGGCCAACGGCGGCGCCGTCCCCGAAGTCCGGATCACCGGCGTCACCCTGCGTGGGCAGGACGCCACCTCCGGTGACCTGTTCGCCGCGCTGCCCGGCTCGTCCTCGCACGGTGCCGGTTTCACCGCCGACGCCGTCCACCGCGGCGCCGTCGCGGTGCTCACCGACGCCGAAGGCGTGGCCGTCATCCACCGCGAACTCGGTGACCCGGCGCCGGTGCCGCTGCTGGTGCACCCCGCACCCCGGTCGGTGCTCGGTGAGCTCGCCGCGGCGGTCTACGGCCACCCGTCGGACCGGGTGGTGGTTCTCGGCGTCACCGGCACCTCCGGCAAGACGACGACGGCGCACCTGATCGAGGCGGGGCTGCGCTCGGCCGAACGCACACCCGGCCTGATCGGCACGGTCGGCGTCCGCATCGCCGGGGCCGACGTGCCCAGCGCCCTGACCACACCCGAGGCGCCCGCGCTGCAGGCGCTGCTGGCGGTGATGGCCGAACGCGGCGTGGACACCGCGGTGATGGAGGTGTCCAGTCACGCCCTGGCGCTCGGCCGGGCGGACGGAATCCGGTTCGCCGCGGGCGGGTTCACCAACCTGTCCCGCGACCACCTCGACTTCCACCCGACGATGGAGGCCTACTTCGACGCCAAGGCCCGGCTGTTCGACCCGTCCTCGCCGGTGCACGCCGAAACCGCGATCATCTGTGTGGACGACGACGCGGGCCGGGCCATGGCCCGCCGCGCCGACGACGCCGTCACCGTCAGCGCCGACGGTCATCCGGCGGACTGGCGGGCCGAGGACATCGTCGTGCTCGACAGCGGCGTGCAGGAGTTCACCGCCGTCGACCCGGCCGGAGTGCACCATCGGCTGCGGATCCGGCTGCCCGGCCGCTACAACGTGGCCAACGCCCTGCTGGCCCTGGCGATGCTCGACGCCGTGGGCGTCTCACCCGAGCAGGCCTCGCCCGGCCTGCGGGAGGCCTCGGTGCCCGGCCGGCTCGAGGCGGTCGAACGGGGTCAGGACTTCCTCGCCGTGGTGGACTACGCCCACAAGCCCGGCGCACTGCAGGCGGTGCTGGAGACGTTGCGCCGGCCCGGCGCGCGGCTGGCTGTGGTGTTCGGCGCCGGGGGAGACCGCGACCCCGGCAAGCGAGAACCCATGGGGCGCATCGCCGCTGAGCTCGCCGACCTCGTCGTGGTCACCGACGACAACCCCCGCAACGAGGACCCCGCGGCGATCCGCGCGGCCATCCTCGCCGGCGCCGCGCAGGCCGACGGCTCGGCCGAGGTGGTCGAGATCGGTGACCGCCGGGACGCCATCCGGCATGCCGTCGGCTGGGCCGGGCGCGGCGACATCGTGGTGATCGCGGGCAAGGGGCACGAGAAGGGGCAGACCGCAGGCGGCCACACCCGGCCCTTCGACGACCGCGACGAACTGGCCGCCGCGCTCGAGTCATCGGGCAGCAGACGATGATCCCGCTGACCATCGCCCGGATCGCCGAGATCGTCGGCGGCGAACTGGCCGACATCAGCCCGGCCGAGGCCGCCGAGCGCCGGGTCACCGGCACCGTCGAGTTCGACTCGCGGGCCGTGACCCCGGGCGGGCTGTTCCTGGCGCTGCCCGGTGCGCGCTCGGACGGCCACGACTTCGCCGCGGCCGCGGTGCGGCGCGGGTGCGGCGGCGGTGCTGGCCGCGCGCCCGGTCGGCGTGCCGGCGATCGTGGTGCCGCCGGCGGCGGCCTCCGACGCCCACGCCGGGGTGTTCGAGCACGACACCGACGGGTCCGGTGCCGCCGTGCTGGCCGCGCTGGCCAAGCTGGCGGCGGCGGTGGCCGCCGAACTGGTCGAGGGCGGGCTGACGATCATCGGGATCACCGGCTCGTCGGGCAAGACGTCGACCAAGGACCTCATCGCCGCCGTGCTGCGCCCGCTGGGCGAGGTGGTGGCCCCGCCCGGTTCGTTCAACAACGAGCTCGGCCACCCGTGGACGGTGCTGCGCGCCACCGCCGACACCGACTTCCTGGTGCTGGAGATGTCGGCGCGTCACCCCGGCAACATCGCCGCGCTGGCGGCGATCGCGCGGCCGTCGATCGCCGCGGTGCTCAACGTCGGCACCGCCCACCTCGGTGAGTTCGGTTCCCGCGAGATCATCGCGGAGACGAAATCCGAACTGGTGCAAGCACTTCCGGCTTCCGGCGTGGCGATTCTCAACGCCGACGACCCGATGGTGGCCGCGATGGACGCCAAGACCGTCGCGCGGGTGGTTCGGGTCGGGCGGACCGAGAATGCCGACGTGCGCGCCGAGAACGTCGAGCTCGACGAACTGGCCCGGCCGCGCTTCACGCTCGCCACGGCCACCGGGTCCACCGAGGTCCAGCTGGCCGTGCACGGCGAGCACCAGGTGAGCAACGCGCTGTCGGCGGCCGCGATCGCCCTGGAGTGCGGCGCGAGCCTGCCGCAGGTGGCCGCGGCCCTGGCCGGCGCCGTACCGGCCTCGCGGCACCGCATGGAGGTGCGGGTGCGCACCGACGGGGTGACCGTGATCAACGACGCCTACAACGCCAACCCGGACTCGATGCGCGCCGGGCTGCAGGCGCTGGCCGTGATGGCCCGTCAGCAGCAGAAGCGCAGCTGGGCGGTTCTCGGCGAGATGGCCGAACTCGGCGACGAGTCGATTACCGAGCATGATCGTGTCGGTCGGCTGGCCGTGCGCTTAGATATCAGTCGACTTGTCGTCGTCGGAACCGGGAGACCTATGAGCGCCATGCACCACGGGGCGGTCATGGAGGGTTCCTGGGGATCGGAGTCCACCATGGTCCCCGACGCCGACGCGGCCCTGGCGCTGCTGCGTGCCGAGCTGCAGCCCGGTGACGTGGTGTTGGTCAAGGCGTCCAACGCGGCGGGTCTGGGCGCACTGGCCGAAGCGCTGGTGGCCGACTCATGAGACTGATCCTCATCGCCGTCGCGATCGCGCTGGCGGTCTCGATCCTGCTGACCCCGGTCCTGATCCGGCTGTTCACCAGGCAGGGCTTCGGCCACGAGATCCGCGAGGACGGGCCGCCCAGCCACAAGACCAAGCGCGGCACCCCGTCGATGGGCGGGGTGGCGATCATCGCCGGGATCTGGGCCGGCTACTTCGGCACGCACCTGGTGGGCCTGATGCTCGACGGCAGCGGCCCGTCGGCCTCCGGGCTGCTGGTGCTGGGGCTGGCCACCGCGCTCGGCGGGGTCGGGTTCGCCGACGACCTCATCAAGATCCGGCGCTCCCGCAACCTGGGCCTGAACAAGACCGCCAAGACCGTCGGCCAGATCACCGCCGCGGTGCTGTTCGGCATCCTCGTGCTGCAGTTCCGCAACTCCGACGGGCTGACCCCGGGCAGCCCCGAACTGTCCTACGTGCGCGAGATCGCCACCGTCACCTTGACTCCGGCGCTGTTCGTGCTGTTCGTCGTCGTGGTGGTCAGCGCCTGGTCGAACGCGGTGAACTTCACCGACGGCCTCGACGGGCTGGCCGGCGGCAGCATGGCGATGGTCAGCGCCGCCTACGTGCTGATCACGTTCTGGCAGTACCGCAACGCCTGCGCCACCGCCCCCGGCCTGGGCTGCTACAACGTGCGCGATCCGCTCGACCTCGCGCTGATCGCCGCCGCCACCGCGGGCGCCTGCATCGGGTTCCTGTGGTGGAACGCCGCACCGGCCAAGATCTTCATGGGCGACACCGGGTCGCTGGCGCTGGGCGGCGTCATCGCCGGACTGTCGGTGACCAGCCACACCGAGGTGCTCGCCGTCGTGCTGGGCGCGCTGTTCGTCGCCGAGGTGACCTCGGTGGTGGTGCAGATCCTGGCCTTCCGCACCACCGGACGCCGGGTGTTCCGGATGGCGCCGTTCCACCACCACTTCGAACTCGTCGGGTGGGCCGAGACGACGGTGATCATCAGGTTCTGGCTGCTGACCGCGATCGCCTGCGGACTGGGGGTCGCTCTGTTCTACGGCGAGTGGCTCTCGGCCATCGGCGCCTGACATGCCGGCCGGGCTCGAGCCGCTGGCCCCCGGCGCGCGGGTCCTGGTGACCGGCGCCGGGATCACCGGCATCGCGGTGGTCGCCGCGCTGGCGTCGTGGGACGTCGAGATCCAGGTGTGCGACGACAACGCCGACGCGCTGGCGGCGTTGAGCGCCAACGGCGTGGCCACCGTGAGCCCCGCCGATGCCGTCGCGGCGATCGACGGCTTCACCCTGGTGATCACCAGCCCCGGCTTCCCGCCCACCGCGCCCGTGCTGGCGGCCGCCGCGGCGGCAGGCGTGCCGATCTGGGGCGACGTCGAACTGGCCTGGCGTCTGGACGCGGCCGGCCACTACGGCCCGCCGCGGCGCTGGCTGGTGGTCACCGGCACCAACGGCAAGACCACCACGACGTCGATGCTGCACGCGATGCTCGTCGCCGACGGCCGGCGCGCAGTGCTGTGCGGCAACATCGGCGACCCGGTGCTCGATGTGCTCTCCCAGCCGGCGGACCTGCTGGCCGTGGAACTGTCCAGCTTCCAGCTGTTCTGGGCGCCGTCGCTGCGCCCCGAGGCGGGTGCGGTGCTCAACATCGCCGAAGACCACCTCGACTGGCACGGCGGTTTCGAGGCCTACGCCGCCGCCAAGGCCAGGGCGCTGGAGGGCCGGGTCGCGGTCGTCGGCCTCGACGACGCGCCCGCGACCGCACTGCTGCCCGGCGCCGGCGGCGCCGGTCAAGGTGGGCTTCCGGCTCGGCGAGCCTGCTGCCGGGGAACTCGGGGTGCGCGGCGGGATGCTCGTCGACCGGGCGTTCGCCGAGGACCTCGAACTGGCGCCGGCGGCGTCGATTCCCGTCGCGGGCCCGGTCGGCGTGCTCGACGCGCTGGGTGCCGCCGCACTGGCGCGCGCGGTCGGCGTCGGCGCCGAAGCCATCGCGTCGGCGCTGGCCGGCTTCCGGGTGGGCCGACACCGCGCCGAGGCCGTCGCCGTGGTCGGCGGCGTGACCTACGTCGACGACTCCAAGGCCACCAACCCGCACGCCGCCCAGGCTTCGGTGCTGGCCTATCCGCGGGTCGTGTGGGTGGCCGGTGGCCTGCTCAAAGGCGCCTCGGTGGACGACATGGTCGCCCGGGTGGCCGATCGGCTGGTGGGTGCCGTGCTGATCGGTCGCGATCGGGCGGTGGTCGCCAAGGCGTTATCGCGACACGCGCCAGATGTCCCCGTCATCGAGGTTGTGACAGGGGAGGATCGTGAGGTGCATGGGACAAATGAGTCAGATGTTGCTCATGAGACTCGAGTGGTTGACGACTCCGGTTCCGGCCTGGGTGCGCGCGTGATGACCGAGGTCGTCGCTGCCGCCGCCAGCCTGGCGCGGACCGGTGACACGGTGCTGCTGGCCCCTGCGGGTGCGTCGTTCGACCAGTTCGCCGGCTATGGCGACCGCGGAGACGCGTTCGCCGCCGCCGTGCGTGCCGCGGCCCGGTAGTGGCCGTGGGCGGCAACATCCTGAACCGGCTGCGGCGCCGGGGCGCCACGAGCGACCCCGCTGCCGAGGCTGCCGACGAGCCCGGCACCGAGCCGGCCGCGGTGGCGACCGCCGAGGCGCCCGCGAAGCCCAAGTTCGAACCGCGCAAGAAGTTCGGGGCGTGGCTCGGCCGGCCGATGACGTCGTTCCACCTGATCATGTCGGTGGCCGCGCTGCTGGTCACCCTCGGCCTGACCATGGTGCTGTCCGCCTCCGGCGTGCACTCCTACGACGAGGACGGCTCGCCGTGGGCGATCTTCACCCGCCAGGTGATGTGGACCCTCCTCGGCCTGTTCGCCTGCTGGATCGCGCTGCGGCTGCCGGTGCGGTTCCTGCGCCGCACCGCCTTCTCCGCGTTCGCGCTGACCATCGTGCTGCTGGTGCTGGTGCTGATTCCCGGGATCGGCCACGAGGCCAACGGCACCCGCGGCTGGTTCGTGGTCGCCGGCCTGTCGATGCAGCCCTCGGAGCTCACCAAGATCGCGTTCGCCATCTGGGGCGCGCACCTGCTGGCCACCCGGCGCATGGAGCGCGCCTCGCTCAAGGAGCTGCTGGTCCCGCTGCTGCCGGCGGCCGTGATCGCGCTGGCGCTCATCGTCGCGCAGCCCGACCTCGGCCAGACGGTGTCGCTGGGCATCATCCTGCTCGCGCTGCTCTGGTACGCGGGCCTGCCGCTGAAGGTGTTCGTCAGCTCGCTGCTGGCCGCCATGGCCGCCGCCGCGGTGCTGGCGGTCTCCGAGGGCTACCGCTCCGACCGGGTGCGGTCGTGGCTGGATCCGTCCGCCGACGCGCAGGGCGCGGGGTACCAGGCGCGGCAGGCCAAGTTCGCCCTGGCCAACGGTGGTGTGTTCGGCGACGGCCTGGGCCAGGGCACCGCGAAGTGGAACTACCTGCCCAACGCCCACAACGACTTCATCTTCGCCGTCATCGGCGAGGAACTCGGCTTCGTCGGCGCCTTCGGGCTGCTGGCCCTGTTCGGGCTGTTCGGCTACACCGGCATGCGGATCGCCCGCCGCTCGGCCGACCCGTTCCTGCGGCTGCTGACCGCCACCGCCACGATGTGGGTGATCGGCCAGGTGTTCATCAACGTCGGCTACGTCATCGGCCTGCTGCCGGTCACCGGGATCCAGCTGCCGCTGATCTCGGCCGGCGGGACATCAACGGCGACAACCCTTTTCATGATCGGACTGATGGCCAACGCGGCCCGCCACGAGCCCGAAGCGGTCGCGGCCCTGCGGGCGGGCCGCGACGACAAGATGAACCGGCTGCTGCGGCTGCCGCTGCCCGAGCCCTACGTGCCCACCCGGGTGGAGGCGCTGCGCGACCGGCTGCGGTCCAAGTCGCCAGGCGCCACGTCGGCCAAGCCCGCCAAGACAGGCCAGCCGCGAAGAAACCGGCCAAGAAGGCGACCCGCAACTCCGAACCGGCCCGCGGCCGCGCCGCAGTGCCCGCCAAAACCAGGACGGCTCAGCGACCCACCCGACGCGCAGGGCATCATGGAGGCGCTTCCCGTCAGGATTACCCCGACGGGGCGCAACGGTACGGACAAACTGACAGCGGCCACGCACGGCGGGCCCGCTCATTGGAAGGTCAGCGTTACGGGTGAGTGTCTCGGGGGTCGGCGGCGGTGTGGAACGCGGCGACTCGGGCAGCAAAAGCGGTGAGAAGGACGGCGACGCATCGGTGTCGGTCGTGCTCGCCGGTGGCGGCACCGCGGGTCACGTCGAACCGGCCATGGCCGTCGCCGACGCGCTGAAGGCCCTCGACCCCGGCGTCCGCATCACCGCGCTGGGCACCGCCCGCGGCCTGGAGACCCGGCTGGTGCCCGACCGCGGCTACCACCTCGAACTGATCACGCCTGTTCCGCTGCCGCGCAAGCTCAACGGCGACCTGGTGCGCCTGCCGCTGCGGGTGCGTCAGGCCGTGCGGGAGACCCGGGCCGTGCTCGACGACGTCGACGCCGACGTGGTGATCGGATTCGGCGGCTACGTCGCACTGCCGGCCTACCTCGCCGCCCGCGGCGGGCCGGTGCATCGCAGGCGGGTCCCGGTCGTGGTGCACGAGGCCAACGCCAGCGCCGGGCTGGCCAACCGGGTGGGTGCGCGCACCGCGCGGCGGGTGCTGGCCGCGGTGCCGGACTCCGGGCTCGCGCACGCCGAGGTGGTCGGCATGCCGGTGCGGGCGTCGATCACCGGCCTGGACCGGGCCGCGCTGCGCGGGAAGGCCCGCGCCCACTTCGGCTTCGCCGAGGACGCCCGCGTGCTGCTGGTGTTCGGCGGCTCGCAGGGCGCGGCGACCGATCAACCGGGCGGTCTCGGCCGCCGCGGCCGATCTGGCCGCCGCGGGCATCTCGGTGCTGCACGCCCACGGCCCCAAGAACACCCTCGACTTGCGCACCCCCGAGCCGGGCGATCCGCCCTACCTCGCGGTGCCCTATCTCTACGAGATGGACCTCGCCTACGCCGCGGCCGATCTGGCGATCTGCCGGTCCGGGGCGATGACGGTGGCCGAGGTGTCCGCCGTCGGGCTGCCCGCGGTCTACGTGCCGCTGCCGATCGGCAACGGCGAGCAGCGGCTCAACGCGCTGCCGGTGGTCAATGCCGGCGGCGGGCTGCTGGTCGACGACGCCGATCTCACGCCGGACTACATCGGCCGCGAGGTCGTCGGGCTGCTGACCGACGACGCCCGCCTGCAGGCCATGACCGCCGCCGCCGCGCAGGTCGGGCACCGCGATGCCGCGCGCCGGGTCGCCGAGGTCGCGCTCGAGGTCGCACGCGCGGGCCGCAGGGCCGGCCGGTGAGCGCGCCGAAGGGGCTGCCGCCCGAACTGGCGCGGGTCCACATGGTCGGCATCGGCGGCGCCGGAATGTCCGGCATCGCCCGCATCCTGCTGGACCGCGGCGGCCTGGTGTCGGGGTCGGACGCCAAGGAGTCGCGCGGCGTGATCGCGCTGCGGGCCCGGGGCGCGCTGATCAACATCGGCCACGACGCCGCCAACCTGGACCTGCTGCCCGGCGGGCCGACCGCGGTGATCACCACCCACGCCGCGATCCCCAAGACCAACCCCGAACTCGTCGAGGCGGCCGCGCGGGGGATTCCGGTGATCCTGCGGCCGGTGGTGCTGGCCAAGCTGATGGCCGGCCAGCACACCCTGCTGGTCACCGGCACGCACGGCAAGACCACCACGACCTCGATGCTCATCGTCGCGCTGCAGCACGCCGGGATGGACCCGTCGTTCGCCGTCGGCGGCGATCTGGGCGAGGCGGGGACCAACGCGCACAACGGCAGCGGCGACTGCTTCGTCGCCGAGGCCGACGAGAGTGACGGCTCGCTGCTGGAGTACACCCCCGACGTCGCGGTGGTGACCAACGTCGAGGCCGACCATCTGGATTTCTTCGGCAGCCCGGAGGCCTACAGCGCGGTGTTCGACGCCTTCGTCCAGCGGCTCGCCCCCGGCGGGTCCCTGGTGGTGTGCGTGGACGACCCCGGCGCCGCGGCGCTGGCCGAACGCAGTGCGGCCCTTGGTGTTCGGGTCCTGCGGTATGGCAGCGGGCCCGGTGCGGGGCTGGCCGGAGCGCTGGTCGACTGGGAACAGCAGGGCACCGGAGCGGTGGCCCACGTCCAGCTCGCCGGCGAGCCGCACCCCAGGGTGATGCGGCTGGCGGTGCCGGGCAGGCACATGGCGCTCAACGCGCTGGCCGCCCTGCTGGCCGCCCTCGAGGCCGGCGCGCCGATCGACGACGTGATCGACGGCCTGGCCGGTTTCGAGGGGGTGCGCCGCCGCTTCGAGCTGGTCGGCACGGCCGGCGGGGTGCGCGTCTTCGACGACTACGCCCACCATCCGACCGAGGTGCGTGCCGCCCTGACCGCGTTGCGTGCGATCGCCCAGCAGGACCGCACCGGGCACCCGACGATCTCCGGTGCCCGCAGCATCGTCGTGTTCCAGCCGCACTTGTATTCGCGGACAAAGACTTTCGCGCGTGAGTTCGGTAACGCGCTGGACACCGCCGACGTGGTGTTCGTGCTCGACGTGTACGCCGCCCGCGAGCAACCGATGGCCTGGGATCAGCGGCGCCACCGTCGCCGAGCACGTCAGCGTGCCGGTGCACTACATCGCGGACTTCTCGGCCGTCGCCGCGCGAGTGGCCGCGGTGGCCGGCGACGGTGACGTGGTGGTCACGATGGGTGCCGGCGACGTGACGATGCTGGGCGCGGAGATCATCGCGGCCCTGCAGGCCAAAGCCGAGCGGGCCGGGGAGACCCGGTGACGACGCCGGGGCAGGGGCCGGACTCCGAGCCGGTCGAGGAAGCAACCACGCCCAAACCGACGATTGGCCGCGAAAGTACGAGTGCAGACGTGCAGAACGTCGATCTCGGCGAGACAGTCGACGAGCAACCCGCACCCGAAGCCGAGCTCCCCGAGGCTGATGCGACGCCCGAGGAGGCCGTCGAGGAGCAGGACTTCGAGGGCCCACGCCGGCGCGCCCGCCGGGAACGCGAGGAGCGCCGCGCCGCCCAGGCTCGCGCGATAGCGATCGAGGACGCCCGCCGGGACGCCAAGCGGCGGGTTCGCAGCGAGCAGTCCGATGCACCGAAACCGTTGAGCCGCAGAGGGGTTCGCGGTCTGAGGCTGTTGACGTGGCTGGTCGTGCTGACGGTGATCGGCGTCGGGCTGGGACTGGTCCTGTACTTCACCCCGCTGATGTCCGCGCGCTCGCTCGTCGTCACCGGCACCGGCGTGGTGACCCGCGAGGAGGTGGTCGCCGCGGCCAAGGTCACGCTCGGGACACCGCTGCTGCAGATCGACACCGACGAGGTGGCCGACCGGGTGGCCGGTATCCGGCGGGTGGCCAGTGCCCGGGTTCAGCGCGAGTATCCGTCGACTCTGCGGATCACGATCGTCGAGCGGGTTCCGATCGTGGTCAAGGACTATCCCGACGGGCCGCACCTGTTCGACAAGGACGGTGTCGACTTCGCGACCGCGCCGCCGCCACCCGGGCTGGCCTACATCGACGTCGACCATCCCGGCCCCGACGATCCGCCGACCAGGGCGGCCCTGCAGGTGATGACCTCGCTGAGCCCCGAGGTCGTCGGACAGGTCAGCCGGATCGCCGCGCCCTCGGTGGCCTCGATCACGCTGACGCTCACCGACGGCCGCACGGTGGTGTGGGGGACCACCGACCGCACCGACGAGAAGGCCGAGAAGCTGGGGGCGCTGCTGACCCAGCCCGGCCGCACCTACGACGTGTCGAGCCCGGACCTGCCGACGGTCAAGTAGTCGGGCGGAAATTCCCTGCGACACGTCGGCGCGCCTCCCCAATCCGGCGGGGACCGTCCATATCGTTCTGGTTGCGCGGATCTACTTGACATAACTCTAAGCCTGTGGTTGAGGTTGAGGGTTTGCCGAGAGGCCGAGCCACCCAAGCCCACCAGGGAGGAAGACGGGACACGATGACCCCTCCGCATAACTACCTCGCCGTCATCAAGGTCGTTGGCATCGGTGGCGGCGGCGTCAACGCCGTCAACCGGATGATCGAGCAGGGACTCAAGGGTGTCGAGTTCATCGCCATCAACACCGACGCCCAGGCGCTGTTGATGAGCGACGCCGACGTCAAGCTCGACGTCGGCCGCGACTCCACCCGCGGTCTCGGCGCCGGCGCCGATCCGGAGGTCGGCCGCAAGGCCGCCGAGGACGCCAAGGACGAGATCGAAGAGCTGCTGCGCGGCGCCGACATGGTGTTCGTCACCGCCGGCGAAGGCGGCGGCACCGGAACCGGCGGCGCCCCGGTGGTGGCCACCATCGCCCGCAAGCTCGGCGCGCTGACCGTCGGCGTGGTCACCCGGCCGTTCTCCTTCGAGGGCAAGCGCCGGTCCAATCAGGCCGAGACCGGCATCCAGGCGCTGCGCGAGAGCTGCGACACCCTGATCGTCATCCCCAACGACCGGCTGCTGCAGATGGGCGACGCCCAGGTCTCGCTGATGGACGCCTTCCGCAGCGCCGACGAGGTGCTGCTCAACGGCGTGCAGGGCATCACCGACCTGATCACCACCCCGGGCCTGATCAACGTCGACTTCGCCGACGTCAAGGGCATCATGAGCGGCGCCGGCACCGCGCTGATGGGCATCGGGTCGGCCCGCGGCGACGGTCGCGCGCTCAAGGCCGCCGAGATCGCCATCAACTCCCCGCTGCTGGAAGCCTCGATGGAAGGCGCCCAGGGCGTGCTGATGTCGATCGCCGGCGGCAGCGACCTGGGGCTGTTCGAGATCAACGAGGCCGCCTCGCTGGTACAGGACGCCGCCCACGTCGAAGCGAACATCATCTTCGGCACCGTGATCGACGACTCGCTGGGCGACGAGGTCCGCGTGACGGTCATCGCCGCCGGCTTCGACGCCGCCGGACCGAGCCGCAAGCCGGTGGTCGGGAGCCGCAGGCGCGGCCGGGCCGTCGATCTCGCCCGGAGCCTCGGGCAAGCTCAGCTCGTCGCTGTTCGATCCGATCGACGCGGTGAGCGTGCCGGTGCCGACCAACGGCGCGACGGTCCGCATCGGTGGCGACGACGGCGGCATCGCCGATGACGACGTCGACGTCCCGCCGTTCATGCGGCACTGATCTCTCGTCACGCGCCCGGATACTGGGTTCTGTGACTGTTCGCATCCGCCGCGTGACCACCACCCGCGCCGGCGGGGTCTCCGCGCCGCCGTTCGACACGTTCAATCTCGGTGACCACGTCGGCGACGACCCTGCCGCGGTAGCGGCCAACCGGGCACGGCTGGCGAGCGCCATCGGGCTGCCCGGCGACCACGTGATCTGGATGAACCAGGTGCACGGTGACCACGTCGAGGTGGTCACCGGTCCGCGCACCGATCCCGTCGAGGACACCGACGCGCTGGTGACGACGACCCCGCGGCTGGCGCTGGCCGTGGTCACCGCCGACTGCGTCCCGGTGCTGCTGGCCGACGCGCGCGCCGGAGTCGTGGCCGGCGTGCACGCCGGACGGGTCGGCGCCGCCAACGGCGTGGTGCTGCGGACCGTGGAGGCGATGCTGGCCCAGGGCGCACACCTCGCCGATATCTCGGTGCTGCTGGGTCCGGCGGTCAGCGGCGCCAACTACGAGGTGCCCGAACAGATGGCCGCCGACGTCGAAGCCCGGCTGCCGGGCAGCCGCACCAGGACCGCGCGCGGCACGCCGGGGCTGGATCTGCGCGCCGGCATCGCCCGGCAGTTGATCGGAGCGGGCATCAAGGCCATCGACTACGACCGGCGCTGCACCGTCGCCGACCCGAATCTGTTCAGCCACCGCCGTGGCGCGCCGACCGGCCGGCTGGCCTCACTGGTGTGGATGGAATGAGCGACGCGGCGAATCGCGAACTCGGCCACGGCGCTGACCGCGCTGCGCGATCGGCTGGCCGCGGCGGCGCAGGCCGCCGGCCGCGACGTCGACGACGTCGAGCTGCTGCCGATCACCAAGTTCTTCCCGGCCTCCGATGTCGCGATCCTGTGGCGGCTGGGCTGCCGCAGCTTCGGTGAGTCCCGCGAGCAGGAGGCCTCGGCCAAGATCGCCGAGTTCGAGGCGCTGACCGGCGCCACCGACGCCGCGCTGGCACATGGTCGGCCAGATCCAGCGCAACAAGGCCAAACACATTGCGGCGTGGGCAGATACGGTGCACTCGCTGAGCACCGCCAAGGTGGCCGCCGCGCTGGATCGCGGCGCGCTGCAGGCGATCGAGGACGGCCTGCGCACCGACCCCGTCGACGTGTTCGTCCAGATCAGCCTGGACGGCGACACCGAGCGCGGCGGGGTGGACGTCGGCGACCCGGCGGCGGTCGACGCGATCTGCGCCCAGGTGGCCGGGTCGGACGGGCTGCGACTGGTCGGGCTGATGGCGATCCCGCCGCTGGGGGTCGACCCCGATGCGGCCTTCGCCGCGCTGGCGGCCGAACATCGCCGCGTACTGGCGAACCATCCCGGCGCGACACGAGCTGTCGGCCGGGATGTCCGGGGACCTGGAAGCCGCGGTGCGACACGGTTCAACGTGTGTGCGTGTCGGTACGGCGCTTATGGGAAATCGTCCTCTAACGTCTCCCTGAGTAGTCACTCCAGTCACATCTTCATCACAGACACCGAACTTCACGCTCCAGAAGGGTCCAGCGATGAGCACTCTCCACAAGGTCAAGGCCTACTTCGGTATGGCTCCGATGGACGATTACGACGACGAGTACTACGACGACGACGACCGTGGCGCTGGCCGCGGCGGATACGCCCGTCGCGCTGAGCGTTTCGCCGACGACGGCTACGAGCGTGGCGCACGCTACGACGACCGCGATCCGCGCGCCGCTCGCGAGTACGACGACCCGCGCGGCGAGTACGACGCGCCGGCAACCGGCGGCTTCCGGCGGCTACGCCGACGAGCCGCGCTTCCGCCCGCGCGAGTTCGACGACATGCCGCGGCCCTCGCGCTTCGGCTCCCTGCGCGGCTCCACCCGCGGCGCGCTGGCGATGGACCCGCGCCGGATGGCCGAGTTGTTCGAGGCCGGCAGCCCGCTGTCGAAGATCACCACGCTGCGCCCCAAGGACTACAGCGAGGCCCGCACCATCGGCGAGCGCTTCCGCGACGGCCAGCCGGTGATCATGGACCTGGTCTCGATGGACAACGCCGACGCCAAGCGGCTGGTCGACTTCGCGGCCGGCCTGGCCTTCGCCCTGCGCGGCTCGTTCGACAAGGTGGCCACCAAGGTGTTCCTGCTGTCGCCGGCCGATGTCGACGTCAGCGCCGAGGAGCGCCGCCGGATCGCCGAAGCCGGTTTCTACAGCTACCAGTGAGGTGGGCGGCAGTGCCGCCGCGCCGGCCAGTAGGTAGGCTGGCGGCGTCGCGCTGGACTCAAGCCAGCGATGTCGGCAATGTCACATCCGCTGCTAGTAAGGACCGGCTTTAGTTGGCGCTGTTCTTCGAAATCCTGGGCTTCGCGCTGTTCGTCTTCTGGCTGCTGCTGATCGCCCGGGTCGTCGTCGAGTTCATCCGCTCGTTCGCCCGCGACTGGCATCCGCGCGGTATCACGGTGGTGATCCTCGAGGCGATCATGACGCGTCACCGATCCGCCGGTGAAGCTGTTGCGCCGGTTGATTCCGCAGCTCACCATCGGCGCGGTGCGCTTCGACCTGTCGATCATGGTGCTGCTGCTGGTGGCGTTCATCGGGATGCAGCTGGCCTTCAACGCCGCCGCGTCGGCGGCCTGACGAGCCGGCCCGGGGCGGCGTAATCTACCGCACCAGGTGTCGGATCAGGATTAGCCACGCCGCAAAAGAGGTACCGAAAGTTTGAAATTCGCTCTTAATTATCGGTCTCAGCCGCAACCGGCGGTTCTGGTGTGACAGGATGGACGCCAGTTACAGTACGGCACGATGAACGCGACATGCGTTCTACACTTTGCAGATCGGTTCGACCGTCCAGACCCGAGGGGGCAGACAATGCCGCTTACACCGGCCGACGTGCACAACGTGGCGTTCAGCAAGCCGCCCATCGGCAAGCGTGGCTACAACGAGGACGAGGTCGACGCCTTCCTCGACCTGGTGGAGAACGAGCTGACCCGCCTCATCGAGGAGAACTCCGATCTGCGTCAGCGGGTCAGCGAGCTCGACCAGGAGCTGGCCTCCGCTCGTGCCGGCGGTGGCGTGCCCGCAGCCCACCCAGGCGATCCCGCTCTACCAGCCCGAGCCCGAGCCGGAGCCCGAGCCCGCACCCGCGCCCGTGCAGCAGGTGGCGCCCGTGCAGTCGCCGTCGGTCACCGAGGAGCAGGCCATCAAGGCCGCCCGCGTGCTGAGCCTGGCCCAGGACACCGCCGACCGGCTGACCGGCACCGCCAAGGCCGAGGCCGACAAGCTGCTCGCCGATGCGCGGGCCAACGCCGACCAGATCCTGTCGGAGGCCCGGCACACCGCCGAGACCACCGTCGCCGATGCCAAGCAGCGCGCCGACGCGATGCTCAGCGACGCGCAGACCCGCTCCGAGACCCAGCTGCGCCAGGCGCAGGAGAAGGCCGACGCGCTGCAGGCCGACGCCGAGCGCAAGCACTCCGAGATCATGGGCACCATCAACCAGCAGCGCACCGTGCTCGAGGGCCGCCTCGAGCAGCTGCGCACCTTCGAGCGTGAGTACCGCACGCGGCTGAAGACCTACCTGGAGTCGCAGCTCGAGGAGCTGGGCCAGCGTGGCTCGGCCGCCCCGGTCGACTCCGGCGCCACCAACGACGGCGGCGGGTTCAACCAGTTCAACCGGGGCAACCAACTAACGGCCGTCGGGCCGGTGCGCCCGAACTCCATCTGTTTCGTGTCGCCGGAGGTTGATCGATGCTGATCGTTGCGCTGGTGCTGGCGGTGATCGGCCTCGCGGCCCTGGTCACCGCCGTCGTCACCAGCAATGAGCTGGTCGCCTGGGTGTGCATCGCGGCCAGCGTGCTCGGCGTCATCCTGCTGATCGTCGACGCGATCCGCGAGCGGCAGAGCCGCGCGTGCCGACGAGGCCGGTCGCCGCGCCGGCCGACGCCGGCCGGCCGAACCGGGAATCGTCGGCCACCGCCGACGATCATCGCGTACTCGGACCGAGGAGCCGGCCGATTCGACGTACTCGACGTTCGACGCCGACTATCCCGACGAGTCGCTGGAGCGAGGTCGCCGCCGAGGATCACCCCGAGGAGCTGGTCTCCGACGATCCCGAGTCCGACACCCCGCGACGACGACGAGCCCGAGCTTCCGGAGCCGGCCGAGGAGGCCGCGCTGCACACCGTCGACGAGAACGAACCCCCGGTCGACGAGGTCGACGACCTCGATGCCGAGGCCGACGAGCCCGACAAGCGCTGACGTCGGTTCGCCTGCTAGGCGCAATCCGGCGCCCCGGCGGCTCCGAATCCCTGGTGACATCGCCAGGGACACGTAAGGACAGCATGGGCATCGAATACGCGAGCATCGTCGACCATCCGATCGACGAGGTGTTCGCCTGGCACACCCGGCCCGGCGCGATGCGGCGGACTGGTTCCGCCGTGGCAGCCGATGCGGGTGGTGGCCGAAACGCAGTCGCTGGCCGACGGCGTCGCCGATCCTCGGTCTGCCCGGCGGGGCTGCGCTGGATCGCCCGCACGACCCGGCCGGCTACGACCCGCCGCACCAGTTCGTCGACGCCCTGTCCTCGGACGGCCTGATGACCCTGCCGCCGCGGATCATCGGCTGGTGGCGCCACACCCACCGGTTCACGCGACGCCGGCGACGACACCACCCGGGTGCACGACGAGGTCGACACCACCGTGCCGGGCGCGGCGCTGCGCTCCACCTTCGCCTACCGGCACCGCCAGCTGGCCGACGACCTCGCCGCGCACCGCGACGCCGCACAGGCCGGCGCGGGCCCGCTGGTCGTCGCGATGACCGGGTCCTCCGGCCTGGTGGGCACGGCGCTGACCGCATTCCTGACC
This sequence comes from uncultured Actinomycetota bacterium, assembly GCA_963786695.1. Classification (GTDB taxonomy): domain Bacteria; phylum Actinomycetota; class Actinomycetes; order Mycobacteriales; family Mycobacteriaceae; genus Mycobacterium. The sequence continues at coordinate 117,530 of CAWBAL010000057.1, read as the reverse complement.
ACCGGCGGGCACCGGGTGATCCGGCTGGTCCGCCGCGACCCGCCGGAACGCCGACGAACGTCGTTGGGAGCCAAGCGATCCCGCGCGCCGATCTGCTCGACGGGGTCGACGCCGTCGTCCACCTGGCGGGGGAGTCGATCGCCGGCCGGTTCACCGAGGCGCACCGCGTGGCCATCCGCGACTCCCGCATCGAACCGACCCGGCGGCTGGCCGAACTGGCCGCCGCGTCGGGCAGCCGGCTGAGCGCGTTCGTCAGCGCCTCGGCGGTCGGCGTCTACGGCTACGACCGTGGCGACGCGCTGTTGTGCGAGGACAGCGCCCGCGGCGACGGCTTCCTGGCCGACGTGGTCGCCGACTGGGAGGCCGCCACCGCGCCCGCCGCCGACGCCGGGCTGCGAACGGTCGTGGTGCGCACCGGCATCGTGCAGGCCGCCGCCGGCGGCACACTGAAGCTGCTGCGCCCGCTGTTCGCCGCCGGGCTGGGTGGCCGGCTGGGCAGCGGCAGGCAGTGGCTGTCCTGGATCGGCATCGACGACCTGCTCGACGTCTACTACCGCGCCCTCTACGACACCAGGCTGTCCGGACCGGTCAACGCCGTCGGCCCGAACCCGGTGCGCAACAGCGAGTACACCAAGGCGCTGGCCAGGACGCTGCACCGGCCGGCGCTGCTGCCGGTCCCGTCGATCGGACCCGCGCATTCTGCTCGGGCGAGCAGGGTGCACGCGAGCTGGCCGAGGCCGACCAGCGGGTGCTGCCGACCAAGCTGCAGGCGATCGGGCACCGCTTCCGTCACCAGACGGTCGACGACGCCCTGGCCCACCAGCTCGGCCACGACCCCGCTCCCGGGGTGCTCTAGGGACCGCCGGCCCGCCAGGAGTCCAGGCTGCGCAGCAGCGGGTTCTTCTTGTACTCGTGGCCGGCCATCCGGCCCAGGATGTCGTCGAGTGCGGTGACGGCGTCGGTGATGTAGGGCCCCTTGTTGAGCATCACGCACTCGGCCCGTTCGGCCATGGCCGCGTCACTGATCTCGGCGCGCGACGGCAGCCCGGTCTTGGCGAGCTGCTCGAGAACCTGCGTCGCCCAGATCACCGGCACGTGCGCCGCCTCGCACAGCCACAGCGTCTCCTCCTGGACTTCGGCCATCCGCTCGTAGCCGCACTCCACGGCCAGGTCGCCGCGCGCGATCATCACCCCGACCCGGCGGCGGCGCATCGCCGTCAGCATGAGCTGGGGCAGCCGCTCGAATCCCTCCCTGGTCTCGATCTTGAGCACCACGCCCAGGTCGGTGTCGCCGAGCCGGCTCAGTTCGTCGAACAACCGGATCACGTCGGCGGGTTCGCGGACGAACGACAGCTGGACAAAGTCGGCGAGTTCGACCACCGTGGCCAGATCGTCGAGGTCCTTGTCGGTCAGCGCCGAGATGACCAGGTCGGTGTCCGGGACGTTGATCCCTCGCCCGGCATGGAGCTTGGCCGTGCCGTGCGGCGGGTGGTCGATGCGCACGTCGAGGCTGTCGGCGTGGACGGCGACGACCTCACCGCCGATCTTGCCGTCGTCGAAGAAGATCCGCTCACCGGCCTCGGCGGTGTCGAACACCTCCGGCAGCGTGCAGCCGATCCGCGGCGGCTCGTCGTCGTCGACCGGCGCGGGGGTGCAGTCCCGGGTCAGGCGCAACACGTCGCCGGCGGTGAGCCGGATGCTCTGTTCGACGGGCGGCAGTTCGCCGACCTCGGTGGCGTCGTGCGGACCGGCGACCAGGACGGTGCCCGTCCCCAGATAGGTGGTCTTCTCGGTGGTGACGACGAACCCGCCGGGGGCCGCCGCGGCGAGCAGCAGCCGCCGTTTGGAGTCCCGGGTGTCGCGCAACGCCAGTTCGTCGCCTTCGGCGCGGCGGGCCAGCCAGTCGCCGTCGACCGGCACGCGTGGTCAAACCGGGCTCGGGCGGGCGGGCCGGCCGGCGCGCGCTGGTCAGCCAGCCCCGCGCGGCCGCCACCACCTGACCGCGCGCGTTGCGGCTCGGTCGCAGCCGCACCACCTGCGGGCCGGGCTGCAGCGGACCCGTGCGCAGCTTGGGTCCGCCGAGGTCCATCGCCACCAGGCACGGCCGTCCGGCGGCAGCCGCCGCGGCTCTGACGTTGGCGGCCATGGCCTTCCACGCCGTCGCGTCGTCGTGGGCGCAGTTGATCCGGGCGATCCGCATGCCGGAGTCGACGAACGTGCGCACCAGCGCGGCGTCGGTGGCGGCCTCCGGCGGCAGGGTGACCATGATCCGCGCCGCGCGATCCTCGGGGGCCGGGCCCAATAGTTCGGTGGCATTGCGCTCCAGCAGTGGCGCGCCCTGGTTGACGTCGGCGATCACCTGCTCGTCGAGCGTCCAGCCGTCGCCGCGCATCGCCCCGATCGCCGCCGACACCGACCGCAGTGTCGCTGCGACGTGGCCTTCGCTGCGGCCCAGCGAGGACAGGCCGAACCCGGCCAACCGCTTCTGCAGGTCGCGCAGATCAACCTGCCGCATCGCCCAGTAGTGCACCAGATTGACTGCGCTGCAATGGTTTTCCGGCGCGACCGGCACGATCCACGGCTGCCACCGCTTCTCGGCGTCGGCCAGCCGATCGAGCAGCGCGTCGACCTCGGTCTGCAGCCGCTCGAGTTGTTGCTCCGCCCCGAACATGGCCCGACGCTAGCCAGGTCAGGTGTCCGGGCAGATGAACTGTTCGCCGGATGTGACTTTAGGCCTTTTGTGCTGTCCCGAATTACCCGCGCGCGATGGACCGTTGGTAGGCAACGATGGTGGCATGGCAACCAGCGATCCCGTCGTGCTCGACGGTGCGGGTTTGCACCGGCTGGTCGAAGAGCTCAGCGGGCGCGGTTACCGCGTCGTCGGTCCCACGCTGCGCGACAACGCGATCGTGCTGGCCGAACTCGACAGTGCCGACGACCTGCCGCGCGGATGGGGCGTCGACGTGGCGCCGGGCACCTATGCGCTGCGCCGCCGCGACGATCAAGCCGCGTTCGGGCATTCGTCGGGACCGCAGTCCTGGAAGCAGTTCCTGCACCCGCCGCGCCAGAAACTGTGGTCGTGCGGACCCGACGGAGTCGACCCGGCCGACGAACCCGAGCCCAAGTACGCCTTCCTCGGCGTGCACGGCTGCGACCTGGCGGCCATCGGCGTCCTCGACCGCGTCCTGTCCGGCGGCGCGCATCCGGACGGTTCGTACGTCGGGCGGCGCAGACAGGTCTTCGTCGTCGCGGTCAACTGCACCGAACCGGGCCGGCTGTGCTTCTGCGCCTCGATGGACACCGGTCCGGCCTGCGAATCCGGCTACGACCTGGTGCTCACCGAACGGCTCGACGCCGACGACCCGACCTACGTCGTCGAGGCCGGAAGTGCCGCCGGCGCCGAGATTCTGGATGCGGTGCCGCACCGCCGCGCCGAGGCCGCCGAGACCGCGGCCGCCGCCGACGAGGTCCGCGCCGCCGCGGACAAGATGGGACGCCGGATGCCCGACGGCGATCTGCGCAACCTGCTGATTGAGTCGCGGGAGTCGCCGCACTGGTCGGAGGTGGCCAGTCGCTGTCTGACGTGCGGCAACTGCACCATGGTCTGCCCAACGTGCTTCTGTACCAGCACTTCTGACGTCACCGACCTCACCGGCGAGCACGCCGAACGGTGGATGGAGTGGGCGTCGTGTTTCGAACTGGACTTCACCTTCGTCCACGAGGGGCCGGTGCGCACGTCGGGCCCGTCGCGCTACCGGCACTGGTTGACCCACAAGCTGTCGGCCTGGCACGACCAGTTCGGCACCTCGGGGTGTGTGGGCTGCGGACGGTGCATCGCATGGTGTCCCACCGGCATCGACATCACCGAGGAGATGGCCACGTTCGCGCGGTTGGCGGAGGACTCGGGGGAGGGCAGAGATGAGTGAGACGGCGACGCGCGGCTGGGCACCGGACTCCTCGGCGATGGCGCCGGTGCCGTACCGGGTGCGCTCGAAGGTGGTCGAGAACGCCGACTCGGTGACGCTGTGCCTGGAGCCGATCGCCACCGAGCTGTCCGCGCCGCGGCCGGGCGAATTCATGATGATCTACGCCTTCGGGGTGGGGGAGGTGGCGATCTCGGTCAGCGGTGACCCGTCGGTGGCCGACGGCACCATCACCCACACCATCCGTTCGGTGGGCGCGGTCAGCGCCGCACTGTGCGCCGCCGAACCCGGGACCACACTGGGACTGCGCGGGCCGTTCGGTACCAGCTGGGGCCTGGAGGAGGCCGCCGGACGCGACCTGGTGATCGTCGCAGGCGGTGTCGGCCTGGCACCGCTTCGCCCGGTGGTCCTCGGTGCGTTGGCCGACCGGGACCGCTACGGGCGGGTGGTGGTGATCGCCGGTGCGCGCGCGCAGCGCGACTTCCTCTACGCCGCGGAACTGCAACGCTGGCAAGATGATTCGCGCCTGGAACTACACCAGACCGTGGACGTGCCGATCCAGGGGTGGCTGGGTGAGACCGGGCTTCGTCACCGAACCGCTGCGACGTCTGTCGCTGGTAGCCGAGACCGGGTGACGGCGTTCTTGTGCGGCCCGGAGCCGATGATGCGGTTCGGCGCCCAGGCCCTGCTCGACAAGGGGGTGGCGCCGACCGACATCCGGGTGTCGCTGGAGCGCAACATGCAGTGCGGCATCGGCTGGTGTGGGCACTGCCAGCTCGGCCCGCTGCTGGTGTGCCGGGACGGTCCGGTGGTCGGTTACGACGTGGCGCTTCCGCTTCTCGACTGCAAGGAGCTCTGAGATGCCAAGCCTTGCCGTGTGGAAGTTCGCCTCCTGCGACGGATGCCAACTCACCCTGCTGGACTGCGAGGACGAGCTGCTGACCCTGGCCGAACAGGTGCAGATCGCGACGTTCGCCGAGGCGTCCAGCGCGATCATGGGCGGCCCGTACGACGTCTCGCTGGTCGAGGGGTCGGTCACCACACCGTCCGACGAGCGCCGCATCCGCGAAATCCGGGAACAGTCAGGCGTTCTGGTGGCCATCGGGGCGTGTGCCACCGCCGGCGGTATCCAGGCCCTGCGCAACTTCGCCGACGTCGCCGAGTTCACCTCGGTGGTCTACGCCCGCCCGGACTACATCCACACCCTGGCGACCTCGACCCCGGCGTCGGCGCACGTCACCGTCGACTACGAGCTGCGGGGCTGCCCGATCGACCGCCGCCAACTGCTGGACACCCTGGCCGCGCTGCTGGTGGGCCGCAAGCCGCGACTGCCTGCTGCGACGGTGTGCACCGAATGCAAGCGGGCCGGGGTCACCTGCGTGACGGTCGCCGAGGGGATCGCCTGCCTCGGCCCGGTGACGCATGCCGGCTGCGGCGCGCTGTGCCCGCGCCACCACCGCGGGTGCTACGGCTGCTTCGGCCCGACGGCCACCCCGAACATGCCGGCACTGATCCCGCTGCTGCACCGCGACGGCATGTCCGGTCCCGAGGTGGACCGGGTGTTCGAGACGTTCAACGTCACCCAATTCAGTGCGGAACGGGACGCCCACCATGACTGACTCCCGCACCATTCGCGTCGGCGCACTGACCCGCGTCGAAGGGGAGGGCGCGCTGCACGTCGAGCTGCGCAACGGGGTACCCGAGCGCGTCGAGCTCAACATCTACGAGCCACCAAGGTTTTTCGAGGCGTTCCTGCGCGGGCGCGCGCACACCGAGCCACCCGACATCACCGCCCGGATCTGCGGGATCTGCCCGGTGGCCTACCAGACCAGCGCCATGAACGCGATCGAGGACGCCTGCGGTGTCACCGTCGACCCGCAGGTGATCGAGCTGCGCCGGCTGCTGTACTGCGGCGAGTGGATCCACAGCCACGCGCTGCACATCTACATGCTGCACGCGCCGGACTTCCTCGGCGAACCCGACGTGATCTCCGTCGCCAAGAACCATCGCGCGGCCGTGGAACGCGGTCTGGCGCTGAAGAAGGCCGGAAACCGGTTGATGGAACTGGTCGGCGGCCGCTCCATCCACCCGATCAACGTGCGCCTCGGCGGGTTCTACTCGGTGCCCACCAAGGCCGACCTCAAGCCGATGGCCGAGCAGCTGCGGGCCGCGCTCGACGACGCGCTGGCCACCGTGGCGTGGGTGGCCGGGTTCGACTTCCCGGATCTGACCGTCGACCACGAACTGCTGGCGCTGACCGGCGAGCGGTACCCCATCGAGGACGGCCGGATCGCCCGCAGCGCGGGGGAGCCGTTCGGAATCGCCGAGTTCAGCGACCACGTCCGCGAAACCCAGGTGCCGCATTCCACCGCGCTGCACGCGACGCTGGACGGCAAGCGGCACCTGACCGGCCCGCTGGCCCGCTACTCGCTCAACCACGCGCTGCTGTCCCCGGTGGCACGGGAGGCGGCCGCGGCGGCCGGCCTGGGCAGCGAGTGCCGAAACCCGTTCCGCAGCATCATTGTTCGTGCGGTCGAGGCGGTGTACGCGGTCGACGAGGCGTTGCGCATCATCGACGCCTACGAGCCGCCGGCGCGGCCGTTCGTCGACGTGCCTGCCCGGCCCGGTGTCGGACACGGAGTGAGCGAAGCACCGCGCGGGCTGCTCTACCACCGCTACGAGATCGGCCAGGACGGGCTGATCACCTCGGCGGTGATCGTCCCGCCGACCGCGCAGAACCAGGCCGCGATCGAGGACGACCTCACCCGGGTGGTGGTAGCCGGAGCCGACCTGGACGACGCCGAGCTGACCTCGATGTGCGAACGCGCGATCCGCAACCACGACCCGTGCATCTCGTGCGCCACCCACTTCCTGACGCTGACCGTCAAGCGGCGGTGAACCGCCGTCGTCATCGGGGTCGGCAACACCCACCGCCGTGACGACGGTGTCGGCCCGGCCGTCGCGGCGGCGGTGGCCGCGGACTGCCCGGCGGGTGTGCGGGTGGTGACGTGCGTCGTGGAGCCGACCGCGATCCTCGACGCCTGGGACGGGGCCGACCTCGCGGTGGTGATCGACGCCGCCGGTGGTGACGGCGCAGTGGCGGGCCGGGTCCGCCGCGCCGCGATCGAGGAGGTGGCCGGCTCGAGTGCGCTGCACCTCGCACGACCTCAACCTCGTGCAGACCTACGAGCTGGCCCGAGTTCTGGATCGCGCCCCGCGGCGGGTCGTTCTCGTCAGTGTCGACGCCGCCGACGTCGGGCACGGCGACGGCCTGAGTCCCGCTGTGGCCCAGGCTATCCCGCAGGCGGTGGCGGTCGTGCGCGCCGAACTAGCCGGTGACGCGGTCCAGGAAGCCCTGCACCAGTCTCCGTAGCCGGCGGGCGGCGTCGTCGACGTGACGGGTGGTGTGGGCGCGCAGATCGTCGTGCCGCAGCCCGAGCCGGGCGAGGTCGCCGTCGCCGCCACCGCGCAGATCGTCGGTGATCCACAGCTCCAGCAGCTCGTCGTCGAGCTCGGGGTGGAACTGCAGGCCCATGGCGCGGCCCTTCACGAAAGCCTGTGAGGCGCTGTCGTTGCGGGCGATCTCGGTTGCGCCGGGCGGCGGGATGAACCGGTCGAAGTGCCACTGGAACCACGGCCCCTCGGGCACCAGGTCGTGGTCGCTGCTGCGCACGTGATGCCAGCCGACCTCGGGTGCGTCGGACCGCTGCACCGACCCGCCGAGAGCGGTGGCCACCAGCTGGCCGCCGAAACACACCCCGAGCACACCGAGGCCGGCGTCCACGGCGCGCCGCACGGTGTCGATCTCGTCGGCCACCCACGGCAGCCGCTCGTCGTACACCGCCCAGCGCGAGCCGAGCGGCACGATCACGTCGTAACCGGTCGGGTCGGGGAAGCTCACCTCGACCACCGGGTCGTCGGGGGTATGGGCCGGGACCACCTCGAAGGTGTCGACGTCGAAGCCGAGTTCGGTGAACGTCTCCCCGAGCAGCGCCTCGGGGGCGATCGGATCGTTGTAGATGAACAGGACCTTGCGCGGCACCCGCCTACGGTACGGCAGCAGGGCCCTGCCGGTCAGACGCAGTCCGACGCGCCGTCGACCACGAACACCGCCCCGCTGGTGTAGGCGCTCTGCGCGGTGCACAGAAACGCGATGGTCGGCGCGATCTCATCGACATTGCCCATCCGTCCGGCGGGGATGTGGCCGATTTCGCTCGCGACGAGTTCAGGTGCGCCGTGCATCGGCGCGGTCATCGGGGTGTCGATGGTCCCCGGTGCGACGGCGTTGACCCGGATGCCGTACTTGGCCCACTTGACGGCCAGGTTGCGGGTGACGTTGACGATCCCGGACTTGGCCGCGCTGTATCCCGGCACCAGCGGGACGGCCCGCAGCGCCGACATCGACGCCAGGTTGACCACGCTGGCCCCGCCGGTCGCGGTCGATGCCCGCAGCGCCTTGCGCAGCGCCACCGTCAGCCGGTACGGCCCGACCAGGTTGAGGGCCACCGAGGCGGCGAACCCGTCCGGGGCCGACTCGTCGAGGCCGCCGGGAAAGTTGGCGCCGGCGTTGTTGACCAGCACGTCGAGCGCCGAAACGATCTGCTGCCAGGCGTCGATGGAGTCGTTGTCGGTGAGCACCAGACTGGCGGTAGGTCATCCCGGACAGGTCGGTGTCGTAGTCGGCCGGCGCCCGGTTTGGTGCCGGTGACGGTCACGTCGGCGCCCGCGTCGCGGAACAGCGACGGCGACGGCGTGGCCGATGCCGCTGGTCGCCGCCGGTGACCAGCGCCGTGGTTCCGGTGAAGTCGAAGCCGACGGTGGCTGTCATGAGTACCTCTCGATCTGCTTGGTCAACCAGGCGGTCTCCCAGAAGTTGACGCTGCCGGCCAGCAGCCGCTCGTGGGCGGCCCGCAGCACCGCCCGGGCGTCGCCGTGGTCGGGATCGACGTCGGTGACGATCTCGGCGAGGTGGATGGCCTGCAGCGGACGGCCGGCGTCCAGATGAGCGCGGGCCCGGGCGACCACCGCGTCGGCCCCGGCCAGCTCGACCAGGTCGGAGCTGACCGCATCGGGGCCCACCGGGTAGAGCTCGGTGGTGGAGCGGTGGTGGAACCAGCCGGAGTAGTTCTCCCAGATCGCGCGCACGTCCCAGGAGACCTTGCCGTAGCCCTGACCGACCTCGAGGTGCTCGGGCAGGGTGATCTCGCCCATCAGCGTGCGCACGTCCTTGCCCGCGTTCATGCCCGCCACGGTCTGGTCGTGGACGTAGGCGATCGCGTCACGCAGCCGGGTCAGCTCGGCGTCGATGGTCTCGGCGCCGACGATGGGATCGAAGTGTCCGGTCAGCAGCGACTTCGGGGCGCAGGCTGCGGACGCGCTCGACGGTGTCGATGACGGTCAGCGCGTCGCGGTAGCGGTCGCCGCGGATCGTGACGAGGTTCGGGATGTGGCCGAACACCGGGCCGAACATGTTGCTGCACAGGCATACTCGCTCGTCGGGCAGCCACACCACCAGTGAGTCCGTGGTCTCCCCGCCGGGGGTGGCGATCAGCTCGAGGCGGCGGTCCCCGACGTCGAGGGTCAACCGGTCGTCGACGACGATGTCGGCGGTGGCGCTGCTCTGCGGCGGCAACTTCTTGCCGAATCGCCGTTGGATCGCCGCGATCCCGCCGCTGAGCCGGCCGGAGAAGGCGAACGCGCTGCGGTTGGCGCGGTAGGGCAGCAGTCGCTCGTTGTCGTCGCGCCACTGCTGCCAGTTGGCTTGTGCGACAACCTCGGTGTCGGGGTCGCGCAGGGTGTCGATGCCGCCGACGTGGTCGTAGTGGCCCTGGGTGATCACGATGTAGCGCACCGGCGAGTCGTCGACGGCGTCGAAATTGGCTCGATGGACGCCGCTTTCGAACCCCATCCCGGTGTTGACCACCACCCGCCCGTCCGACGGTGGTCAGCAGGTAGGTGTTCGTCAGGCCCGGCGAGCACCAGATCCCGGGGGCCACCTGTTCGGCGTGCTCGGCGGCGGCAGGCGCCATCGCGTCGGCGCCGGGACGGCTGCGGTAGATGGGTTCCACGCCTGTCCCCTAGATCTCGGGCCGGACGTCGAAGCGGTCGAAGTAGAAGCCGAACCGTGAGCGCAGCTCCTGCGGGCTGACGCCGAAATGACCTTGCAGGTCGTAGGGGATCCGACCCTTGCCGCCCCGGCGGTTGCCGTCGATGTAGGCCTGAAATCGCTTCTCCACCTTGGGGGTGATCTCGATGCCGGCGCGCGAGTAGAACTCCTGCAGCACGGGCATCTCGTTGCCGCCCAGGTGATGGAACGAGATGTCGACACTGCGCTCGGCGGGCACCAGGTCGCGGTCGCGCACGCAGGCGTGCAGCAGGCGGTGGATCCGGTCGCTCCAGTAGTCGACCAGCCACTGCGGGTCGATGCTGGTGCGGCGCAGCCGATCCGAGTAGGCCATCATCGTGATCGCGGACTGGATCACCGCGACGGGGTCGCGATGGGTGAAGGCGACGGTGGCGTCGGGGAACGTGGCCATCAGCGGCCCGAGCTGCTCGGCGTGCTGCGGCGACTTGAGCACCCAGGTCTTCGGCCCGCGCAGGAACGTCAACGCCTGCAGAACCTTCTTGAGGTAGGCGTAGTGCCGGCTCTGGTCGAGTCCGAGGTAGAAGTCCCGCCAGTCCGGCACCCGGGCATGCCACTCCAGCACGTAGCCGGCCATGTCGAGGTCGAGCAGCTCGACCTCCTCCTCGATGGCCTCGGGGAACCGGTCGTGCATGGCCGCCACATACGGGGTGCTGGCCATCATCGCCTCGTGCTCGGCCTTGGCGCGGGCATAGCGCGGGTCGACGCCGAACGCGTCGGGCCCCTGTCCCGGTGCCGGGATGGGTTCCTGGCTCTCCCAGTACGGCAGGGCACGGCGGCGCGGATCCGCGGCGATCAGGTTCACCAGATGCGTCGTCCCGGACCGCGGCATGCCGACGACGATCAGCGGCCTCTCGATCTCGATGGACTCGATCTCCGGATAGCGCTTCAGCAGGTCGGTCAGCGACAGCCGGTTGCGCAACAGCCGAACGACCCTGGCGCGCAGCGTGCTTCGGCTGAGCTGGCGCAGGCCGGTGTCGGATTCGATGGCGGCGACGTGGGCGGCGAGCCGGTCGGCGAAGCCGTCGTCGTCGGCCAGGTCGTCGGCGCCGGCCCGGTCCACCGCCTCGGCGAGCATCGCGTCGATGTCGAAGGTGACGTGCGCGCGACTCGGTGTAATCGAGGATCTGGCGCTGGACGTCGGTCAGCACCGGGGCGGTGAGGTCGTCGAGATTCAGGGTCTGCGTTGACGCCGTCTGCACGCCACCATCTAATCTCCTCGCGTCGGGTCGCGGGGCGGTACCGGATCACCGGTATCCTGACCAGCAGCAAGCCCGCGTCGCGTGACAGGTGGGACATGAAGGCCTTCTACACCCTTGTGGTCTGGCTGGTGGTCGCCGCGCATTTCGCGTTCCTGATCTACCTGCCCAGCGGCGGTTTCCTGGCGCTGCGCTGGCGGCGCTCCATCTGGCTGCACGTCCCCGTGGTGCTGTGGGGGATCGGCAGTGTTGCCCTGCACTTCTGGTGTCCGCTGACCGTGCTCGAGCAGTGGGCCCGGCCGCGCGCGGGCCTGCCGCCGCTGGGCTCGGCCGGCTTCATCGATCACTACATCACCGGGGTCATGTATCCCGCGGGCGGGACTGGGTATGCCCAGGGCGCGGCATTCAGCGCCGTGCTGGTGTCGTGGATCGCCTATGTCGTGACGGCGCGACGGCAGCGGTCGACGACCGGAAGGAACTGGGATGCGGGCGCAGTGGTTTCCGAGGGCGGATGATCGACGGCGCTGGACGGACGCTTCGGTCCCGGCACCTGCGGAAGTCTGCATAATGGCGGCATGAACGTGTCGTCAATGGTCTGGGTCGTCACCTGCGTGGTGATCCTCGGCCTGTTCGTGTTCGACTTCTTCGCCCACGTCCGGGTAGCCGCACGAACCGACCTTCAGGGAGTCGGCGATCTGGTCGTCGGTCTACATCGGCCTGGCCGTCGTCTTCGGATTCGTGGTCTGGTGGCAGTGGGGCGGGGAGTTCGCCGGTGAGTACTTCGCCGGCTACGTCACCGAGAAGGCCCTGTCGGTCGACAACCTGTTCGTGTTCACCATCATCATGGCGACGTTCGCGGTGCCGCGCGCATTCCAGCAGAAGCTGCTGCTGATCGGCATCGTCATGGCGCTGGTGATGCGCGGCCGGCTTCATCGCCGTCGGCGCCGCGGCCATCAACACGTTCAGCTGGGTGTTCTACATCTTCGGGATCTTCCTGGTGCTCACCGCCGTCAAGCTGGCGCGCGAGGCCGGCCACGAGAAGGAGGTCGAAGAGGAACGCGACAGTCGCATCATCGCCCTGGTGCGGCGGTTCGTGCCGACCACCGACGAGTACGACGGCGACAAGTTCCTCGCCAAGATCGACGGCAAGCGGGTCGTCACCCCGATGCTGCTGGCGCTCATCGCAATCGGCTTCACCGACATCCTCTTCGCGCTGGACTCGATCCCGGCGATCTACGGCCTGACCGAGGAGGCCTACATCGTCTTCACCGCCAACGCCTTCGCCCTGATGGGCCTGCGGCAGCTGTACTTCCTCATCGGCGGCCTGCTCGACCGGCTGGTCTACCTGTCCTACGGGCTGTCGCTGATCCTGGCGTTCATCGGCGTCAAGCTGGTGCTGCACGCGCTGCACGAGAACACCCTGCCGTTCATCAACGGCGGCGAGCACGTCACGGTGCCGGAGATCTCGACGGGCATGTCGCTGAGCGTGATCGGCGTCATCCTGGTGGTCACCACCGTCGCCAGCCTGCTGCGCACCAGGGGCCGTACGACTCCGAAGGAGACGATGGGCGACCCGGTCTGAGCTTCCGGCCATTGGTGGTGTGAACCCAGTCGAGCGTTACACCTGTCAGCAGGACTCGGGATCGGCGAAGACGTCGCCGGAGTTGGCGGTGGCTGTAACGCATGCGCGTCGTCATGCACTCACCGCGTATAGGTACCCCATTCATTGAAAGGTTCACCCGATGACGACTACGCAGGTTCAGGCCGAGCACCCTGCCGGTGCCGGATTCAACACCGGCCCGCCTCGGTGCTCTGCTGGCTCGCTACGGCCTCGTGGTCGTGATCGCCTGGATCGGGGCGCTGAAGTTCACCGCCTACGAGGCGGCGGGCATCCAACCACTGGTTGCCAACAGCCCGTTTATGAGCTGGGTCTACAACATCTTCTCGGCGTCGGCGTTCTCGACGGTGCTCGGTGTCGTCGAGCTGACCACCGCACTGCTGCTCGCGGTCAAACCGTGGTGGCCGAAACTGTCTCTGCTGGGCAGCATCTCGCGATCGGGCTGTTCCTTGCGACGTTGAGCTTTCTGATCACAACGCCCGGCATCGGCGAGGAGTCGGCGGGCGGCTTTCCGGCGTTGTCGTCCACCGGTCAGTTCCTGGTGAAGGACATCGCTCTGCTCGGCATCGCGGTGTGGACGTTGGGAGACGCGCTTAGCGCAGTTCGTCGAGGCCTACGGCTATCAGAAACGGCCGTGGGTGCCCGGGGCCGTTCCGCTGTGTCCGAGGGGGACTTGGCCATCTGCGACACGGGTTGCGACCTGGCGAATCGGTACCTGATCGTCGTTCGTGCTGGGGTTGACTCACTCTAATGTCGGGCGGTCGGGGTTGGGGTCGAGTTGGGCGGGGGCGACTCGGCACCCGGCGGCTTGGGCTCCGGTGTGCAGGCGTCGGTCCCAAACGGCGACGATCAGGCCGGGGTCACCGACAGCCAACGCGCTGGCCAGATGGACAGCGTCGGCTCCGCGTAAGGCATGGGCGCGGGCGAGGTGGCCGGCGTGCTGTTCAACCGTCGCGGTGAGTTCGACGGGCCGGGTGGCGGCCCAGAAGTCCTCCCAGTCACGCTCGGCGTCGGCGAGCTCGGGTTCGGTTAGGTCGTGATTGCGGGCTGCTGCGGCGAGTGCGGCGCGGACTTCGGGGTAGGCCAGGCGGCTGGACAATGCGGCGTCGCAGCCGTCCCATAGTGCGGACGCCAGCGAGTTCCCTGTCTCGGTTGTGAGAAGTTTGACGAAGGCGCTGGCGTCGAAGTAGACGAGCGGCACCGGTCAGCGCCGCTGGTCGCTGACGCGGTCAGACACCGGCCGCCGCGGTCGGGGTCCGGACCGTCCCGCAGCGACGGGCCGCTGCGCGGTGGCCTTGCCAATCAGCGCCTTCGGTCGTGAGACGCTCCAAGGTGCCTGCGCTGTCCAGCGCAGCGAGTCGCGCGACCGGAATCCCGCGGTCGGTGATGACGACCTCACCACCAGCCCGAGCTCGATCGAGCCAATCGCTGAGGTGCGCGCGCAACTCGGTCACGGATACATCCACACCGTGAACTGTACACTCATTAAACCATGGATTTGTACATGTCACTACTGAGTGCGGCAACGGCGACCTGAGAGAGATTGACATGGCGCAAGCCGGAGGCGAGGTGGCAACGGGCTGGTACACCGATTCGTCCGCGGTGCTGGCGACGCCGAGACGGTCGACGTGATGGTGGCTGGTCGCCTTCCGTTCAATCTGCATCCGAAGGCGTTGCGGCGGAAAGTGTTTGCCGTCCCCGGTGAGACTTAGGCGCAGCCGGCGTGCGTGGTCAGCTACATGGCGACGGCCGACTTGAGTCGTGTCGCCGCATGTGTCCGAGGGGGGACTTGAACCCCCACGCCCGTTAATAGGGCACTAGCACCTCAAGCTAGCGCGTCTGCCATTCCGCCACTCGGACTCGGTATTGGCCAGCTAAGGCTATCGGATCGACGACCCCAGCCCCAAACCATGTCGTGCGCTAAGCCGCGGGCAGGCGCTCGCGCGATCTGACCGGCGATCGCGGCCGCGGCCGACGTGGGCCCGTCGAGGCTGCAGGCTTCGACGTCCACCGCGACATTGCTGTGCACCGTCAACGCCCGCTGGCAGGCCCAGCGCTCCGGGCTCTCCTGCACCCGCGACACCGCCAGCACGTCGTGGTCGGTGCTGGTCTGGCCGACCGACCACACCTGTTCGGGGCCCAGCGGCTGCGGGTAGCTGAGCTCGCGATTCGAGCACCCGGCCCACCGCTGCCGGGAGGTGGTGAAGAACTCCGCGGCGGCCTGCGCGGTCGGGAACAACACCACCGCCTGCACCGCGAAGTGCGACCATGCCGGGGCGGTCGGCGGATCCCGCAGCACCTGTCCGTGGACGGCGGTCGAGCCGCTGTCGGCGTAGACGCTCTGCTGCGCGGCGCCGGCGATGGCCAGGCAGTTCGACGTCGGCGAAGCGGGCACTGTCGTTCCAGGCCTTGGTCACATCGGAGGTGACCACGACGTCGTCGCTCGACAGCGCCGCACCGACGTCACCGGCCGACAACAGCAGGGTCGGCAGCGCGTCGGCGGTCGTCAGCGGAGCGCGCTCGGCAGGCATCGCGGTGCCCGAGGTGGTGGCCGCACAGCCGCTGACCGCCAGGCACAGCAGTGCCGCGAGCGCGGGCAGGCGGAAGGTCACCGGTAAATCAAACCCCATCACGGCGTGTTGCGCATGTGGTTCAAGAGAAACCTGTGGTATAGCCTCGGCGTCGCTCCACCGGGTCGGGGCGCCAGTGGTAGGAAAGGGGACTGTGACAGAACCCGTGGACGAGGTCGTCGACCTTGTCAGCGCCCTGATCCGGTTCGACACCTCCAACACCGGTGAACTCGAGACCACCAAGGGTGAGGCGGACTGCGCCCGGTGGGTCGGCCGAGCAGCTCCGCGAGGTCGGCTACGAGACCGAGTACGTCGAGTCCGGGGCGCCCGGCCGGGGCAACGTCTTCGCCCGGCTCGCCGGGGCCGACCGCGACCGCGGTGCCCTGCTGATCCACGGCCACCTCGACGTGGTCCCCGCCGAACCGGCCGACTGGAGCGTGCACCCGTTCTCCGGTGCGGTCGCGGACGGCTACGTCTGGGGCCGCGGCGCGATCGACATGAAGGACATGTGCGGCATGATGATCGCCGTCGCGCGGCACTTCAAGCGCGCCGGCATCGTCCCGCCCCGCGATCTGGTGTTCGCCTTCGTCGCCGACGAGGAAGCCGGCGGCAAGTACGGGGCGCAGTGGCTGGTGGAGAACCGGCCCGACCTGTTCGACGGGATCACCGAGGCCATCGGCGAGGTCGGCGGTTTCTCGCTGACGGTGCCGCGCAAGGACGGCGGGGAGCGCCGGCTGTATCTGATCGAGACCGCCGAGAAGGGCATGCTGTGGATGCGGCTGAAGGCCCGCGGCCGGGCCGGGCACGGCTCGATGATCCACGACGACAACGCCGTGACGGCCATCGCCGAAGCCGTCGCCCGGCTGGGCCGCCACCAGTTCCCGCTCGTGGTGCACCCCGCCGTCGACGAGTTCCTGACCGCGGTCGCCGAGGAGACCGGCTACACCTTCGACCTCGACGGGCCCGACCTCGACGGCGCGATCGCGAAGCTCGGCCCGATCGCCCGCATCGTCGGCGCCACCCTGCGCGACACCGCCAACCCCACGATGCTCAAGGCCGGGTACAAGGCCAACGTCATCCCGGCGACCGCCGAAGCCGTCATCGACTGCCGTGTGCTGCCGGGGCGCCAGGCCGCCTTCGAGCGCGAGGTCGACGAGATCATCGGCCCCGACATCACCCGGGAGTGGGTCACCGAACTGCCCTCCTACGAAACCGACATTCGACGGCGACCTGGTCGAGGCGATGAACGCCGCGCTGCTGGCCGCCGATCCGGAGGCCCGCACCGTGCCGTACATGCTCTCCGGCGGTACCGACGCCAAACACTTTGCCCGCCTTGGTATCCGATGCTTCGGATTCATCCCGCTGCGGCTGCCGCCGGAACTGGACTTCGCCGCGCTGTTCCACGGCGTCGACGAGCGGGTACCCGTGGACGCGCTGCAGTTCGGCACCCGGGTGCTCGAGCACTTCTTGAAAAACTGCTGACCGGACAACGAAAGGAACTGCCTACACATGGCATTTGACTACAACCCGTACGACTTCCTGCCCGAGCTGCCCGGTTTCACGCTGACCAGCACCGACATCACCGACGGCCAGCCGCTGAAGAACGCCCAGGTCAGCGGCATCATGGGCGCCGGCGGTGAGGACGTCTCACCGCAGCTGAGCTGGTCGGGATTCCCGGAGGAGACCCGCAGCTTCGCCGTCACCGTCTTCGACCCGGACGCCCCGACGGCGTCCGGCTTCTGGCACTGGGCGGTGGCCAACCTGCCCGCGACGGTGACCGAGCTGCCGTCCGGCGTCGGCGACGGCTCGCTGCTGCCCGGCGACGCGCTGACCCTGGTCAACGACGCCGGTGTGCGCCGCTTCATCGGTGCCGCCCCGCCGGCCGGGCACGGCTACCACCGCTACTTCGTCGCCGTGCACGCGCTGAATGTGGAGAAGCTGGAACTCTCCGAGGACGCCAGCCCGGCCTACCTCGGGTTCAACCTGTTCATGAACGCGATCGCCCGCGCCGTCATCCACGGAACCTACGAGCAGAAGTAGCGTTCCCGCGACAGACCAGCGCGCCGCCGAGCCGACGGCGTCGGTCAGCGACGTGAACCCGCCGGCGTGCAGCCGCGCGGCGATGCCGTCGTGAATCTCCTTGGCCCACAAGCCTCCGCCGTAGACGAACCCGGTGTAGCCCTGCAGCAGTGACGCCCCGGCGATGATGCGCTCCCAGGCGTCGTCGGCGGTCTCGATGCCGCCGACGCTGATCAGCACCAGCGTGTCGCCGACCCGCGCGTACAGCCGGCGCAGGATCTCCAGCGAGCGCTGCGCCACCGGCGGCCCGGAGATCCCGCCCGCCCCGAGGTCCTCGACACCCGGGGTGCGCAGTCCGGCCCGGGAGATCGTGGTGTTGGTGGCGACGATGCCGGCCAGACCGAGTTCGACGGCCAGATCGGCGACCGCGTCGACGTCCTCGTCGGACAGGTCGGGGGCGATCTTGACCAGCACCGGGGTCGACGTCTCGGCCAGCACCGCCGTCAGGATCGGCCGCAGCGACTCGACGGCCTGCAGGTCACGCAGCCCCGGGGTGTTGGGGGAGCTGACGTTGACCACCAGGTAGTCGGCCAGCGGGCCGAGCAGTCGCGCGCTGGAGCGGTAGTCGTCAGCCGCCTGCTCGGGCGGGGTGACCTTCGACTTGCCGATGTTGACCCCGATCGGGACGTCGGGGTGGTGGCGGGCCAGCTGCAGGGCCAGCTGCCCGGCCCCGTGGTTGTTGAACCCCATCCGGTTCAGCAGCGCCCGGTCGTCGGGCAGCCGGAACAGCCGCGGCTCGGGGTTGCCCGGCTGCGGCGACGGCGGTCACGGTGCCCACCTCGGCGTAGCCGAAGCCCAGCGCGCCCCAGGTGTCCAGGCCCAGGCCGTCCTTGTCGAACCCGGCGGCCAGCCCGAGCGGTCCGGGGAAGCGCACCCCGAACACCGTGCTGGCCAGCACCGGGTCGTGTGGGGCGAGCCGGCGGCGCAGCTGCCTGCGGGTGGTCTCGGTGGCCGTCGCGGCGCGCAGCCCGGCGAACACCAGCGTGTGGATACGTTCGGGGGGCACCAGGAACAGCGCCCGCCGCAGTGCGCCGTACATCAGGGTCCGGGCTGGTCGACGGTGGAGCCGTTGACGCGAGACTTCTTGCGCCGCAACAAAACCCGTCGGCTTCCGTCGGTGTAGAGCCGCACCCGGGTGAGCTCCCAGCCGCGGTACTCGGCTTCGATGGACAGCCGCGTCGACGCGCTGATGCGGGTCACCTCCGGCGGCAGCCGCAGCGGGATCCACTCGTAGTCGTCGGACAGGTCGACTTCCCAGCTCGCGGGCATGCGGCCCCGGTGAGCCGCGCTCATCGGCCACCGGCCGCGTTGCGGATCACCTGGACCCCGGCGCCGGACCCCGACACGACGTAGAGCGTGTCCGACTTGTCGTCGAAGGCCAGCGAGTTCGGCTGCTGCACGGTGGGGTAGCGCACCTTTTCCACGGGGATTCCAGTAGCGAGATCGTAACCAATAACGACATTCGCCGCGGTCTGTGAAACCCAGGCGAGATTCCGCGATCCGGCCAATCCGTACGGTGCCTGCGGAACCGGGTAGGCCTGCCGCTCGATCAGCGGGTCCACCCCGAACACCAGCAACTGTCCGCCGCGGGTGTCGGCCACCAGGACGCGGCCCAGCGGGTCGGACGCCAGTGTCGTGGCGCCTTCGCCGGCGCGCAGGGCCTGCTGCGTCTTGCCGTCGCTGTTCAGTGCGGTGACCGACGTCTGTCCCCGGTCCAGGACGACGGCGTTGTCGCCGTCGGTGACGATGGCGTCCACGCGGGCGAAGATCTTGACCTTCTCGGCCACGGTGGTGTCGGTGGCCAGCGTGTAGGCCGCGCCGTCGGCGCTGCCGAGAACCAGATGCCCGTCGGCGCGCCGGGCGATCGCGGTGAAGTCGGTGTCGGCGGCGTCGGTGATCGCCACCCGCCGGGCCGTGCCCGCGGCCAGGTCGACGGTGAAGTAGCCGCCCCGCGTCGCCAGGTATGCGCGTGCCCTGGCCGTCGACCGGCCAGCGCGCTGGCCGGGCCGGGCAGCGGGATCGGCCGCGGTGGTCCGGACGGGCCGAACACGGTGAGCGTCGCTGCCGTCTGCGGGTCGGGCCCCGGGGCGAAGACCACCAGCGAGGCGGTGCGCGCGTCGAACAGCGCGGCCTGCGGACGGCCGCCCAGCGGCAGCACCTCGCCGGCCGGCCGGGTCGTCACCGGCGGCGACACCGCGGCCGTGGCGGGTGCGATGGTCGGCGGTGGCGCGTCGAAAGGGTTCGACGAACACCCGGTGGCGATCAGGAGGGCGACCGCAAACATGCCGGTGTAGCTGCGCAAACCGGCCTTGTTTACATGCATTGGCAACGGGTAGCCCTCGGACGTGTTCAAGATCGAGCGATGCAGTCGCCCACTGTCGACCACAGAGTCTAGGTGTCCGAGGACAAGACAATCCGCCGTGTTTGTCTACTCCGATCGCGTAAGTGGCGTTATGGTGACCTCATGACGCTGGCCGCAACCCCAGAGTCCGAAGGACAAGAGTTTGCCGTCGAGGACATCTCGACCGGCGTGTTCGCCAGCGGGTTCGGTCATCTCGGCGACGGTCGCAGCTTCTCCTTCCACGTGCACCGCGGTCAGCTGGTCGTCGAGATCTACCACCCGCGGCTGGCCGGTCCGGTGCCGCACGCCGAAGACGTGGTCGCCACAGCGACTCGCAGCATCGCCGACTTCGACGTCGACGACGAGCGCAGCCTGATCGCCGCCCTGCGGGACGCCGTGGCCGACGCCCACCCCGTGCCGCGCCCGGCGCGCTGAACCGCCAGGTTCATCCAGTACGGTCGGCGCGTGGGTGTCGCGTCGATGTCGTGGTTGCAGGTAGTCGTTCTCTCGATCGTCCAGGGCTGACGGAGTTCCTGCCGATCTCGTCCTCGGGGCATCTGGCGATCGTGTCTCGGATCTTCTTCTCCGCCGATGCCGGCGCCTCCTTCACCGCGGTCTCCCAATTGGGCACCGAAGCCGCCGTGCTGGTCTATTTCGCGCGTGACATCGTGCGGATCCTCAAGGCCTGGTTCAACGGAGTGTTCGTCAAGGCGCACCGTGACAACGTCGACTACCGGCTGGGGTGGTACGTCATCATCGGCAGCATCCCGATCGGGGTGCTGGGCGTGTTGTTCAAGGACGAGATCCGCTCCAGCGTGCGCAATCTCTGGGTGGTCGCCACCGCGCTGCTGGTGTTCTCCGCCGTCATCGCCGCCGCCGAGTACGTCGGCAAGCAGACCCGCCACGTCGAACAGCTGACCTGGCGGGACGGCCTGCTGGTCGGCATGGCGCAATGCCTGGCGCTGGTGCCCGGGGTGTCGCGGTCCGGATCGACCATCAGCGCCGGTCTGTTCCTCGGGCTGGACCGGCCGCTGTCGGCGAGATTCGGCTTCCTGCTTGCCATTCCGGCCGTGTTCGCCTCCGGGCTGTTTTCGCTGCCCGACGCCTTCCATCCGGTCACCGAGGGCATGAGTGCCAGCGGCCTGCAGTTGATCGTCTCGGTGATCATCACGTTCGTCATCGGCTACGCGGCGATCGCCTGGCTGCTGCGCTTCGTCGCCCACCACGCGATGTACTGGTTCGTGGGCTACCGGGTCGTGGTGGCGCTCGTGGTGATGGCGCTGTTGGCGACCGGGGTGGTGGCCGCCGGATGACCGTCATCCTCCTGCGGCACGGCCGCTCGACGTCGAACACCGCCCACACCCTGGCCGGCCGCACCGAGGGCGTCGAACTCGACGACAAGGGCCGTGCCCAGGCCGACGCGCTGGTCGATCGGGTCGACGGCCTGCCGATCAAGGCGCTGGTGCGCTCCCCGCTGCTGCGCTGCCGCCTGACCCTCGAGCCGATGTCGGCGGCACTGGGCCTGCAGCCCCTGGTCGACGAGCGGCTCGCCGAGGTCGACTACGGGCAGTGGACCGGTCGGGCGCTCAAGGACCTGGTGAAAGAACCGCTCTGGTCGGTGGTGCAGCATCAGCCCAGCGCGGCGGTCTTCCCCGAGGGCGAGGGACTGGCCCAGGTCCAGGCCCGGGCGGTGGCCGCGGTCCGCGAGCACGATCGCCGACTGGCCGAGGAGCACGGCGCGGACACGCTGTGGGTGGCCTGCACGCACGGCGACGTGATCAAGGCGGTCATCGCCGACGCGCTCGGCACCCACCTGGACAGCTTCCAGCGCATCACCGCCGACCCGGCGTCGATGAGTGTGATCCGTTACACGCCGATCCGCCCGTTCGTCATCCACGTCAACCACACCGGCGGCCAGTTGGCGTCGGTTCTGACCGCTCCACCGCCCGCGGAGAGCACCGACACCGCCGACGACGCGGTGGTCGGCGGCTCCACCGACTAGAGAATTCCGGTGTCACAGCACGCCCTGCCGATTACGGCTGAGCTGTATCTGCCGGTATTTTGGAGGTGACATGCCCCGCGCAATTCACGTCTTCCGCACTCCCGACCGATTCGTGGCCGGGACCGTTGGGCAGCCCGGAAACCGGACGTTCTACCTGCAGGCCGTGCACGACAGCAGGGTCATCTCCGTGATTCTGGAAAAACAGCAGGTCGCGGTGTTGGCCGAGCGGATCGCCGCCCTGCTGGTGGAGATCAACCGCCGGTTCGGGACGCCGCTGCCGCCGGAGACCGAGGTCGAGGACCTCAGCCCCCTGGTCACCCCCGTCGACGCCGAGTTCCGGGTGGGCACCATGGGGCTGGGCTGGGATTCCGAGGCGCAGACCGTGGTGGTCGAGCTGCTCGCGGTGACCGACACCGAGTTCGACGCGTCGGTGGTGCTCGACGACGCCGAGGAGGGACCCGACGCGGTGCGGGTGTTCCTGAGCCCGGAGGACGCCCGGCAGTTCGCGTCCCGCTCACACGCCGTCATCTCGGCCGGCCGCCCGCCCTGCCCGCTGTGCGACGAACCGCTCGACCCCGAGGGGCACATCTGCGTGCGCACCAACGGATACCGGCGCGGCGCGTTCGCCGGGGCCGACGACGAACTGGACCCGTGACGGCCGCCGACGACTCCGCGGCTCGTGAGGTGCTGCTGCGCGGCGAACTGGAAGTCCTCGGGCGAATCCGCTCGGCCAGCAACGCCACCTTCCTGTGCGAGGCCACCTGGGACGACCAGAGCCTGCACTGCGTCTACAAGCCGGTCGCGGGGGAGCAGCCGCTGTGGGACTTTCCCGGACGGGACCCTGGCCGGCCGCGAGTTCGGCGCCTATCTGGTGTCGGCCGCACTGGGCTGGAACATCGTGCCGCTCACCATCATTCGCGACGGGCCTGCCGGGCGCGGCATGCTCCAGCGGTGGGTCGACCAACCCGGCGACGACGAGCGCATCGAGCCCGGCCGCGAACTGGTCGACCTGTGCCCGCCGGAATCGATTCCGGCAGGCTATCTTTCGGTGCTCAACGCCTACGACTACGCCGGCAACGAGGTCACCCTCGTGCACGCCGACGACCAGAGGTTGTTGCGGATGGCGGTGTTCGACGTGATCGTCAACAACGCCGACCGCAAGGGCGGCCACATCCTGGCCGGGGTGGACGGCCGTGTGTACGGCGTCGACCACGGTGTGTCGCTGCACGTTCAGGACAAGCTGCGCACGGTGCTGTGGGGCTGGGCCGGAAAGCCGATCGACGACGAAACCCTCGGGGCCGTCGCGGCTCTGGCCGACGAGCTGGCCGGGCCGCTGGCCGAGGAACTGTGCGAGCACATCACCGACGCCGAGCTGGCGGCGCTGCGCCGACGGGTCCGCGCGCTGCTCGACGAACCGGTGATGCCGGGCCCGGACCGCCGCAGGCCCATTCCCTGGCCGGCGTTCTAGGTTTTCTGCGGCTCCCAGTGCAGGATGCCGCCGTCGGCCAGCAGCGACATGTGCAGCCGGCCGTCCTTGATCAGGAAGCCCCGCACATAGCCCAGCGCGGTCGACACCTCGCGCTCCAGTGACGGCTGCGGGCACGCCATCCGGGTCGTGGCGATCGGCCCGAACGACAGGCTTCCGGAGTCCGGCGCCGCCGCGTCGGCCTGCCAGGTGGAGTTGCCCCGGTTGCAGTCGATGCGGAACGCGGCCCGGCCGTCGGTGCCGAAATCCACGGTGTATCTCGACGGGTCGTCGACGGTCGTGGTGCCCTGCTGGTCGCTCATCGACTCCAGGCTGAGCAGCCGCCAGCTGGTGCCGTCCAGCGGGCGCGGCGGCTCGGCCGTCGACCCGCACGCCGACAGGGCCAGGACGACGCCACCGAGGAGCCACAAGACGCGCATCCGGTGCAATCTACCCGCGGGGCGGCGGGCGGGACCGATCATGATGCGGCGATACTGACACGGTGAGTCTGACCGACGCGGCGCTGGCCGCCGACCTGGCCGAGGAGGCCGGACGGCTGCTGCTGCGGGTCCGCGAGGAGGTCGGCCACGATTTCCCGCCCGCGCTCGGCGACGCCGGCGACGTCCGCGCCAACGCGCTGATCCTGCGCCGCCTGCGTGACGAGCGGCCCGACGACGCGGTGCTGTCCGAAGAGGCTTACGACGACCTCAAGCGGCTGCGGGCCGATCGGGTGTGGATCATCGACCCGCTCGACGGCACCCGGGAGTTCTCCATGCCGCGCCGAGCCGGACTGGGCCGTGCACGTGGCGCTGTGGCAGCGGACCGGCGACCGACGAAGGCGCCATCACCGACGCCGCCGTCGCGCTGCCCGCGATGGGCGAGGTGCACCGCAGCGACACGGTCACCGCGCCCGCGGCGCCGCAGTCCGGACCGATCCGCATCACCGCCAGCTCCAACCGCCCGCCCGCCGTGCTCTGGCGGCTGCGCGACCGCCTCGACATCGACTTCATCCGCATCGGCTCGGCCGGCGCGAAGGCCATGGCCGTGGTGCGCGGCGACGCCGACGCCTACATCCACGCCGGCGGCCAGTGGGAGTGGGACTCGGCCGCGCCGGCCGGTGTGCTGCAGGCGGCGGGCCTGCACGCCACCCGGCTGGACGGTTCGCCGCTGCGCTACAACCGGCCCGACCCCTATCTGCCCGATCTGCTGATGTGCCGGGCGGAAGTGGCCGATCTGCTGCTCGACGCCATGTGGCTGGCCAGCTGAGCTCGGGAATCATTTCAGGCGCCCGGTTGTCGTGTGTGGCGATGAACAGCGAACCCCCTAGAGTCGACGCCATGCAGTCGTGGCCGGCCGTCGAGATCCCGCAGCTGCCCGGTCGCGGGCCTGCGCTGCGGCTCTACGACAGCGCCGACCGCCAGGTCCGGCCCACCGCGCCGGGGAAGACCGCGACGATGTACGTCTGCGGCATCACCCCCTACGACGCGACGCACCTGGGCCACGCCGCCACCTACCTCACGTTCGACCTCGTCTACCGGGTGTGGCTGGACAACGGGCACGAGGTCCACTACGTCCAGAACATCACCGACGTCGACGACCCGCTGTTCGAGCGGGCCAACCGCGACGGCATCGACTGGCGCGACCTCGCCGCCCGGGAGATCCAGCTGTTCCGCGACGACATGGCCGCGCTGCGGGTGCTGCCGCCGCGCGACTACGTCGCCGCGACGGACGCGATCGCCGAGGTGGTCGAGCTCGTCGAGAAGCTGCTGGCGTCCGGGGCGGCCTACGTCGTCGACGATCCGGAGTATCCCCGACGTCTACTACCGCGCCGACGCCACCGCGCAATTCGGCTACGAGTCCGGCTACGACCGCGACACCATGATGCGGCTGTTCGCCGAGCGCGGCGGCGACCCGGACCGCCCGGGCAAGACCGACCCGCTCGACGCCCTGCTGTGGCGGGCCGCCCGTCCCGACGAGCCGAGCTGGCCGTCGCCGTTCGGCCCCGGACGCCCGGGCTGGCACGTCGAGTGTTCGGCGATCTCGTTGGACCGCATCGGTTTCGGGTTCGACGTCCAGGGCGGCGGCAGCGATCTGATCTTCCCGCACCACGAGTTCTCCGCCGCGCATGCCGAATGCGCCACCGGCGAGCGCAGATTCGCCCGCCACTACGTGCATGCCGGGATGATCGGCTGGGACGGGCACAAGATGTCCAAGAGCCGCGGCAACCTGGTGCTGGTGTCGCGGCTGCGCGAGCAGGGTGTGGACCCGGCGGTCATCCGGCTCGGTCTGTTCGCCGGCCACTACCGCAGCGACCGGTTCTGGAGCGACGAGGTGCTCGAGGAGGCCAGCGCCCGGCTGCACCGGTGGCGCAGCGCCGCCGCCCTGCCCGCCGGGCCGGACGCCGCCGACCTCATCGGCCGGCTGCGCCGAGTACCTGGCCGACGACCTCGACACCCCGAGGGCGCTTGCCGCCGTCGACGGGTGGTGCACGGACGCGCTGGAGTACGGCGGCCACGACCCGTCCTCGCCGGCCGCGGTGGCGGCGGCGGTCAACGCACTGCTGGGTGTGCCGCTGTAGGAATCCGGTACGTTTGGCGGGCATGAGCTCCGTCAACGACAAGGTCGTCTTCATCACCGGTGGCGCCCGCGGCGTCGGCGCCGACGTGGCCCGCCGGCTGCGGCGAAAGAACGCCAAGCTGGTCCTGACCGACATCGACGCCGCGCCGCTGGCCGAACTGGCCGCCGAACTCGGCGAGGACCACGTGCTGACCGCGGTGGCCGACGTCCGCGACCTGTCGGCCATGCAGGCGGTGGCCGACCGTGCGATCGAGCGCTTCGGCGGCATCGACGTGGTGATGGCCAACGCCGGCATCGCCACCTACGGGTCGGTGCTGGCGGTCGATCCCGAGGCCTTCAAGCGACTGATGGACATCAACGTCAACGGCGTGTTCCACACCGTGCGCGCCACGTTGCCGTCGATCATCGACCGGCGTGGCTACGTGCTGATCGTGTCGTCGTTCGCGGCCTACACCGCCGCACCCGGACTCGCGCCGTATCACGCCTCGAAAGCCGCCGTCGAACACTTCGCCAACGCGCTGCGCCTCGAGGTCGCCCACCACGGTGTCGACGTCGGCTCGGCGCACATGTCGTGGATCGACACCCCGATGGTCCAGGACGCCAAGAAGGACCTCAGCAGCTTTCAGGAGATGCTGGCCAAGGTGCCCAGCCCGCTGGGCAAGACCACCAGCGTCGACAAGTGCGGCGAGGCGTTCGTCAAGGGCATCGAGGGCCGCAAGCGACGGGTCAACGTACCCGGCTGGGTCGGTGCGTTCCGCTGGCTGCGCCCGGTGCTGTCGACGTCGGTCGGGGAGCGGCCGCTGACCGCGCTGACGCCGACCATCCTGCCGAAGATGGACGCCGAAGTGGCCGCCCTCGGACGTTCGACGAGTTCGCGGCTCGAAGAGCTCGAGACGGAGTAACCCGCTACAGCGTGACGGTGTCGTAGGTGCCGACCTGGCTGGACAGGTAGCGCAGCTGGTCGGTCGACGAGCCCAACGTCTGCTCGATCCCGGTCAGCCGTGCCGCGTAGTGCGCCACCGGGTACTCGGCGGTGACGCCGATACCGCCGTGCATCTGGATGGACTCCTGCGCGATGTGGCGTCCCGAGCGGCCGATCTGCAGCTTGGCCCGCGCCGCGACCAGCGGATCGAGCCGCCCGTCGGAGATGCACATGGCCGCGTAGTAGTTCATGCTGCGCGCCAGTTCGAGCGAGACGTACATGTCGGCGGCGCGCTGGGTGAGGGTCTGGAACGTCTTCAGCGGCACGCCGAACTGCTTGCGCGCCTTCAGATAATCCGTCGTCAGGCGCAGTGACTCGTCCATCGCCCCGACGGCCTCCGCGCACAGCGCCGACGAGTACCGGATGAGTGCCGCGTGGATGCGGTCACTGACGTCGCCGCCGTCGCCGAGCGGTTGCGCGGCGGCGCCGTCGAACACGATCTCGGCTCCGCGCTGCCCGTCGAAGGTCCGGTACGGGTGGCGGGTGGTCGCGTCCGCGTCGACCAGGAACAGGCCGGCCCCGCCGCCGGGAAGCGTCGCGGTGACGACGAGGACGTCGGCCGAATCACCGGCCAGCACAGGGTTTTTGCGGCCTGTGACGGTCCATGCGTCACCCTGCTGGGTGGCGCGGGTCGACAACTCGTCGGAGCCGCGCAGGCCCGGCTCGAGGTGGGCCAGGGCGAGCAGCTTCTCCCCGCCGGCCACCTCGTCGAGCAGCGCGCGCTGCTCGGCGCTGCCGAGTTCGGCGATCACGCCGCCCGGGATGAGCGCGGCGGCGGCCACCGGCTCGGGTGCCAGCCGCCGGCCGATCTCGGTCATCACGACCATGATCTCGATCTGGCCGGACTCCTCGGGCTCGAAACCGAGTCCCAGGATGCCGATTTCGGCCAGCTGGCGCCACACGTCGCGGCTCCAGCCCGAGTTCGGATTCGACGATCTTGTTGCGGCTTTCGGTGTCATAGCTGCGGGACAGCACGTCGCGTGCGGTGTCGGCAGCAGCTGCTGCTCGTCGGTCAGGTCAAAGTTCATGGCCGGCCCTCACAGTCCCAGGATCGTCGAGGAGATGATGGTGCGCTGAACCTCGTTGCTACCGCCGTAGATCGAGGTCTTGCGGTAGTTGAGGTAACGCGGTGCGGCGTGCTGCGCCCACGTCGGCGAGTCGATGGCGTCGCCGCCGTCGAACGGCAGCGCGTCCGGTCCGGCGACCTCGACCAGCAGCTCGGTGACGGCCTGCTGCAGCTGGCTGCCGCGCAGCTTGAGGATCGACGACGCCGGGTTCGGCTTGCCGGTGCCCTCGTCGCCGCTGACCCGCAGCTGCGTGAGTTCCAGTGCCAGCAGCTCGTTCTCGATCTCGGCCACCCGGGCGGCGAACAGCGGATCCGTCGAGCAGGGTGCCGCTGCCGACGGCGGTCTTGGCGGCGTGCTCCTTGACGTCGGCGAGCCACACCTTGGTGGTGCCGATGCGGGCGATGCCGGTGCGCTCGTTGGACAGCAGGAACTTGGCGTAGCTCCAGCCCTGCGTTCTCCTCGCCGACGAGCTGGTCGGCGGGCACCCGGACGTCCTCGAAGAACACCTCGTTGACCTCGTAGCTGCCGTCGATCAGCTTGATCGGCCGCAGCGTGATGCCCGGTGTGGACATCTCGACGAGGATGAACGAGATGCCGGCCTGCTTCTTCGGGGCGTCGGGATTGGTGCGGGCGAGCACGAAGATCCAGTCGGCGTACTGGCCGAGCGTGGTCCAGGTCTTCTGGCCGTTGACGACGTAGTCGTCGCCGTCGCGGACCGCGATGGTCCGCAGCGAGGCCAGATCGGAACCGGCCTCGGGCTCGGAGAAGCCCTGGCACCACCAGATGTCGAGGTTCGCGGTGGCGGGCAGGAAGCGTTCCTTGATCTCCTGCGAGCCGAACTGCGGCGATCACCGGGCCGACCATGCTGGCGTTGAACGCCAGCGGCTCGGGCACGCAGGCCAGCCGCATCTCGTCGGCCCAGATCTGGCGCTGCAGCGGCGTCCAGTCCTTGCCGCCGCACTCGACCGGCCAGTTCGGCACCGCCAGTCCGGCCTTGTTGAGGATGCGCTGGTCGTGACGATGTCGTCGGGGCACTGGAGCTGCGTCGGTGCGGGCCCGTCCCGGATCTCGGCCGGGAATCTCGGTGGTGAAGAACTCGCGCAACTCGTCGCGGAATTTCGCGTCCTCGTCGCTCAGTGCCAGTCTCACGATTGGGACCTCACTTCGTCGTGTCGGTTACTCGTCAGTATCCGGTCTAGAACGGTATCTCAGCCCACCAACCGGTCGGCAGGACCACCCCCCGGCGGTCAGATTTTCGACACGATTTCCTGTCGGAGGGGCGGGTAGCGTTTCGAACATGAGTTCGATTGGTGCGGCGCTGGATGCGTTGGACGCGGCGGTCGAGCTGCATGCGGTGCCGCCGATGTGCGGGAGTTGTCTGCGCCGGATCGGTTTGTGGCGGCCGACCGGTTGGAGACGGCGTTGCGCCGGCTGGTCGCGATCTCCCGTGACCAGAGCCGGCACCTGGAGCGGTACGAGGGTTGCCCGCCGGTGGACATCGTGTTGGCCGACATGCTGCGCGATCAGCCGAGGACGACCCGTGAGTCAGCCCCGGAAGCCGGGACCGCGCCTGCGCAGATAGCGCTCGAACTCGGCGGCCAGCGCGTCGCCGTCGACCTTCGACAGCGCCTCGTTGACGTCGACCTCGGCGTCACCGCGCTGCTCGAGGGCCGCCACGTACTCGGCGATCTCCTCGTCGTCGGCGGTCATCTCGGTGACCGCCTGCTCCCACTCCTCGGCCTGCGCGGGCAGGTCCCCCAACGGCACCTCGATGTCGAGCACGTCCTCGACCCGGCGCAGCAGCGCGACGGTGGCCTTGGGATTGGGCGGCTGCGAGACGTAGTGCGGGACGGCGGCCCAGAACGTCACCGCCGGGATGCCTGCGGCCACGCAGGCGTCCTGGAACACCCCGGCGATGCCGGTGGGTCCCTCGTAGCGGGTCTCCTCGAGGCCGAAGAACTTCGCCGACTCGGGGGAGTAGGCCGCGCCGGACACCGGCACCGGCCGGGTGTGCGGGGTGTCGGCGAGCAGGGCGCCGAGGATGACGACGGTGTCGACGTTGAGTTTGTCGGCGATCGCGAGCAGTTCCGCGCAGAATGTGCGCCACCTCATATTGGGCTCGACGCCGTGCATCAGCACGATGTCGCGATCCGAGCCCGGCGGCCGGCAGTGCGCGATCCGCATCGACGGCCACACCAGTTCCCGCGTGACGCCGTCGACCTGCCGGATGACCGGGCGATTCACCTGGTAGTCGTAATAGGCCTCGTCGTCGATCTCGACGATCGTCTCGGCTTCCCAGATCGCGTCCAGGTGCTCGAGCGCGTCACTGGCGGCGTCACCGGCATCGTTCCAGCCCTCGAACGCCGCAACAATGATCGTGTTGTGGAGTTCGGGCAGGTCCGGGCCCTTGGCGCCGCTGATAGCTGGACGGGGTCACGAGTTCAGCGTAAGGCTTGCGCGGCTGCGATGAGCCTTCTCCGACCGACTACCCTGGTGTGGTGTCTGGTGCTGACGATCTTCGCTTCGCACCGAGATCCTCGACGCAGGCACCCAGTTTCAGGCCGCCGATCTGACGCTCGACGACTTCCGCGGCGCTGACGGGCTGCAACGAGACGAAATACGTTCGGCCGCAATCTGGTTAGCGCTGGTGACTACTACATTGTCGACAGGATCCGCGAGTTGTCGCTCGGCGTCCAGACGTCGATCGGATGGTGACGACGTAGACTTTTCTGGTCGAGAGGCGTTGCAACGGTTCCGGGTCCGTTCCGGTATCCGCCACGCTCGGCAGAGTCAAGGACGCCTTCCGTTACGGAAGGAGTGCACGTGACCGCCATCGAACGCGGCACAGGGTCGGACACTTTCGTCGCCGAACATCCGGCCCGACTGCACCGACGAGCTGACGGCAGCTCTGCGCCAGCGGATCGTGGTGATCGACGGCGCGATGGGCACGGCGATCCAGCGTGACCGGCCCGACGAGGCGGGTTACCGCGGCGAGCGGTTCAAAGACTGGGCGAGCGATCTCGTCGGCAACAACGACCTGCTCACCCTGACCCAGCCGCACATCATCGAGGGCATCCACCGCGAGTACCTCGAGGCGGGCGCGGACATCCTGGAGACCAACACGTTCAACGCGAACGCGGTCTCGCTGTCCGACTACGGGATGGAAGAGCTGAGCTACGAACTGAACTACGCCGGCGCTGCGCTGGCGCGGGAGGCCTGCGACGAGTTCAGCACCCCGGACAAGCCCCGCTACGTCGCCGGCGCGCTAGGGCCGACGACGCGGACCGCGTCGATCTCACCGGACGTCAACGATCCGGGAGCCCGCAACGTCTCCTACGACCAACTGGTTGCCGCCTACCTCGACGCCGCCAACGGCCTGGTCGACGGTGGTGCCGACCTGCTGATCGTCGAGACGATCTTCGACACGCTCAACGCCAAGGCCGCGGTGTTCGCCATCGAGACGCTGTTCGAGGAGCGCGGACGCCGCTGGCCGGTGATCCTCTCGGGCACCATCACCGACGCATCCGGGCGGACGTTGTCCGGTCAGGTCACCGAAGCGTTCTGGAACTCGATCAGGCACGCCAAGCCGATCGCGGTCGGCCTCAACTGCGCCCTGGGCGCGCCGGAGATGAGGCCCTACATCGCCGAGATGTCGCGGATCGCGGACACCTTCGTCTCCTGCTACCCGAACGCCGGCCTGCCCAACGCCTTCGGCGAGTACGACGAGTCCCCGAAGCGCCAGGCCGGTTACGTCGCCGAATTCGCCGAGGCGGGCTTCGTCAACCTGGTCGGTGGTTGCTGCGGAACGACACCGGCGCACATCGCCGAGATCGCCAAGGTCGTCGAGGGCAAGCCGCCGCGGAAGGTGCCGGAGATCCCGGTGGCCACCCGGCTCGCCGGCCTGGAGCCGCTCAACATCACCGACGAATCGCTGTTCGTGAACATCGGTGAGCGCACCAACATCACCGGCTCCGCGCGGTTCCGCAACCTGATCAAGGCCGAGGACTACGACACCGCGCTGACGGTCGCCCTGCAGCAGGTCGAGGTCGGCGCGCAAGTCATCGACATCAACATGGACGAAGGGCATGATCGACGGCGTCGCCGCGATGGACCGGTTCACCAAGCTGATCGCGGCCGAGCCGGACATCAGCCGCGTCCCGGTGATGATCGACTCCTCCAAGTGGGAGGTCATCGAGGCGGGCCTGAAGAACGTGCAGGGCAAGCCGATCGTCAACTCGATCTCCATGAAGGAGGGCGAGGAGAAGTTCGTCCGCGAGGCACGGCTGTGCCGCAAGTACGGCGCCGCCGTCGTCGTGATGGCCTTCGACGAGCAGGGTCAGGCCGACAACCTGGAACGCCGCAAGGAGATCTGCGGGCGCGCCTACCGGATCCTGACCCAAGAGGTCGGCTTCCCGGCCGAGGACATCATCTTCGACCCGAACTGCTTCGCGCTGGCGACCGGTATCGAGGAGCACGCGACCTACGGGATCGACTTCATCGAGGCCTGCGCCTGGATCAAGGAAAACCTTCCCGGGGTGCACATCTCGGGCGGTATCTCGAACGTGTCGTTCTCGTTCCGGGGCAACAACCCCGTCCGCGAGGCGATCCACTCGGTGTTCCTGTTCCACGCCATCAAGGCCGGCCTGGACATGGGCATCGTCAACGCCGGTGCGCTGGTGCCCTACGACTCGATCGACCCCGAGTTGCGGGACCGCATCGAGGACGTCGTCCTGAACCGTCGCGAGGATGCGGCCGAACGGCTCCTGGAGATCGCCGAGCGGTTCAACAGCACGGACAAGGCCGAGGACCCGGAGGCGGCGCAGTGGCGCAGCCTGCCCGTTCGCGAGCGGATCACCCACGCTCTGGTCAAGGGCATCGACGCCCACGTCGACGCCGACACCGAGGAGCTGCGGGCCGAGATCGCCGCCGCGGGCGGCCGCCCGATCGAGGTGATCGAGGGCCCGCTGATGGACGGCATGAACGTCGTCGGTGACCTCTTCGGCGCGGGCAAGATGTTCCTGCCCCAGGTCGTGAAGTCGGCCCGGGTGATGAAGAAGGCGGTCGCCTACCTGCTGCCGTACATCGAGGCGGAGAAAGAGGAGTCCGGCGCCGCTGCGGGCAAGGACACCAACGGCACGATCATCATGGCGACCGTCAAGGGCGACGTCCACGACATCGGCAAGAACATCGTCGGGGTCGTCCTGCAGTGCAACAACTTCGAGGTGATCGACCTCGGTGTGATGGTGCCTGCGAGCAAGATCCTGGACGCGGCGAGGGAGCACGACGCCGACATCATCGGGCTGTCCGGTCTGATCACCCCGTCGCTGGACGAGATGGTCAACTTCGCCGTCGAGATGGAACGCGAGGGGCTGCAGATTCCGCTGCTGATCGGTGGGGCGACCACCTCGCGCGCGCACACGGCGGTGAAGGTGGCGCCACGTCGCAGCGGTCCGGTGGTCTGGGTCAAGGACGCCTCCCGCTCGGTGCCGGTCGCCGCGGCACTGCTCGACGACAAGCAGCGTCCAGCCCTGCTGGAGGCCACCGAGAAGGACTACGCCTCCCTTCGCGAACGGCACGCCCAGAAGAACGAGCGGCCGATGCTGACGCTCGCAGAAGGCGCGCGCCAACCGGACGCCGATCGAGTGGGACGGCTACACACCGCCGGTGCCCGCCCAGGGCCTCGGCGTGCGGGAGTTTCTCGACTACGACCTCGCCGAGCTGCGCGAATACATCGACTGGCAGCCGTTCTTCAACGCCTGGGAGATGAAGGGCCGGTTCCCCGACATCCTCAACAACCCGGCCTCGGGCGAGACGGCCCGCAAGCTCTACGACGACGCTCAGGAGATGCTCGACACCCTGATCAAGGAGAAGTGGCTGAGGGCCAACGGGGTGATCGGGTTCTTCCCGGCGAACGCGGTCGGTGACGACATCGAGGTCTACACCGACGAGACCCGCACCGAGGTGCTGACCACGCTGCACAACCTGCGTCAGCAGGGCGAGCACCGGGACGGCATCCCGAACCGGTCACTGGGCGACTACATCGCGCCCAAGGACACCGGTCTGGCCGACCACGTCGGCGCGTTCGCCGTCACCGCGGGGCTCGGCAGCGCAGACAAGATCGCAGAGTTCAAGGCAGCCCACGACGACTACAACGCGATCCTGCTGGAGTCGCTCGCCGACCGGCTGGCCGAGGCGTTCGCCGAACGGATGCACCAGCGGGTCCGCAAGGAGTTCTGGGGATACCAGCCCGACGAGCACCTGGACAACGAGGCCCTCATCGGTGAGAAGTACCGTCGGTATCCGCCCTGCCCCCGGCTACCCGGCCTGCCCGGAGCACACCGAGAAGGCGACGCTCTGGGAGTTGATGGACGTCAAGGACCGGACCGGCATCGAGCTGACCGAGTCGATGGCGATGTGGCCCGGTGCCGCCGTCAGCGGCTGGTACTTCTCGCACCCGCAGTCGCAGTACTTCGTGGTCGGCCGGATCGCCCAGGACCAGGTCGCCGACTACGCGAAGCGCAAGGGCTGGACCCTGAAGGAAGCCGAGCGCTGGCTCGGCCCCAACCTCGGCTACAACCCGGAGGACTGAGTCCAACGGCCCCAAGGCTTTCCGTGCGGATTCGAAGTCATCGCCCCTCGCGTGGCACAATCGTGCGGTGCGAGCGGTCTTGTGGGACATGGACGGCACCCTCGTCGACTCCGAAAAGCTATGGGATGTCGCGATCAATGAGCTGTACAGCCGTCGTGGGCGGGTGCTGGCACCCGAGGTCCGCGATGCCACCGTGGGCGGTTCGGCCGACGGCGTGATCCGCATCGTGTTCGACGATCTGGGTCTGGACCCGAACCCCGAGCACATGGCCGAGGTTGCCGACTGGATGCACGACTACGTCGGGGAGTTGTTCACGACCGGGTTGCCGTGGTGTCCGGGCGCTCCGGAACTGCTCGACGCGCTGCTGGCCGCCGACGTCCCGATGGCACTGGTGACCAACACCCGCCGGGCGCTGACCGAGAACGCGCTGAATAGCATTGGAAGGCAATACTTTTCGGTGACGGTCTGCGGTGACGAGGTGCCCGCGGGGAAGCCCGCTCCGGACATCTACCTGCGGGCCGCCGAACTGCTCGGCTTCGAGCCGGCCCAGTGCCTGGCCATCGAGGACTCCGTCACCGGTACCGCTGCCGCCGAAGACGCCGGATGCCCGGTGTTGGTGGTGCCCAACGAGGTCGAGGTTCCGGCCACCCCGCGGCGACGGCACGTTTCGTCGCTGACGCAGGTGGGCATTCCGCAGCTGCGGGAAATTTACGCGGAGTTGCAATTCAGGGCTCGGCGAGCGCTCAGCCTGAGGCTGCTGGTCAATATCGTCCTGTCGGCGGTTTGACTGTGGGAAGGTAGTCCTCACTCAGTTCTCGCAGCGCTGCGGAAAGGACGCCTCATGGCCGGCCAGGGTCCCATCGACCAAACACCATCGGTGATCACCGATGAAGACTTCTCCTCGGGCGGGACCGCTGTCCGGATCGCATCGGTAGCCGCCCTCGGCGGCCTGCTGTTCGGCTACGACAGCGCGGTCATCAACGGCGCGGTCGACTTCGATCCAGGGCCACTTCGGCATCGGCAACGCCGAGCTCGGGTTCGCCGTCGCCTCGGCGCTGCTCGGCGCCGCCGCCGGCGCGATGACCGCCGGCCGGATCGCCGACCGGATCGGCCGTATCTCGGTGATGAAGATCGCCGCGGTGCTGTTCTTCATCAGCGCGATCGGCACCGGCCTGGCGCCCAGCGTCGTGGCTGATCGTCATCTTCCGCATCGTCGGCGGCATCGGCGTCGGCATCGCCTCGGTGATCGCGCCGGCCTACATCGCCGAGACCTCGCCGCCGCGCATCCGCGGCCGGCTGGGCTCGCTGCAGCAACTCGCGATCGTGACCGGCATCTTCCTGTCGCTCGCCATCGACTACGCTGCTGGCAGCACGCTCGCCGGCGGCGCCAGCAAGGACCTGTGGCTGGGCCTGGAGGCCTGGCGGTGGATGTTCCTCGTGATGGCCATCCCCGCGATCCTCTACGGCGGTGCTGGCGTTCACGATTCCGGAGTCGCCGCGGTATCTCGTTGCCAGCCACAAGATTCCGGAAGCCCGCCGGGTGCTGACCATGCTGCTGGGCGAGAAGAACCTGGAGATCACCATCAGCCGGATCCAGGAGACGCTGGAGCGCGAGGACAAGCCGTCGTGGCGCGATCTGCGCAAGCCGACGGGCGGTCTCTACGGCATCGTCTGGGTCGGCCTGGGGCTGTCGATCTTCCAGCAGTTCGTCGGTATCAACGTGATCTTCTACTACTCCAACGTGCTGTGGGAGGCGGTCGGGTTCGACGAGAGCCAGTCGTTCGTCATCACCGTGATCACGTCGGTGGTCAACATCGCTGACGACGCTGATCGCGATCGCGTCTGATCGACAAGATCGGCCGTAAGCCGTTGCTGCTCATCGGATCGACCGGGATGGCGGTCACGCTGACGACGATGTCGGTCATCTTCGGCACCGCGACACTGGTCGACGGCAAGCCGCAACCTGCCCGGCGCCTCCGGCGTCGATCGCGCTGATCGCGGCGAACCTGTTCGTGGTGGCCTTCGGCATGTCCTGGGGTCCGGTGGTGTGGGTGCTGCTGGGCGAGATGTTCCCCAACCGCATCCGCGCCGCCGCGCTGGGCCTGGCCGCCGCCGGCGCAGTGGGCGGCCAACTGGTTGATCACCGTGACGTTCCCGGGCCTGCGCGAGCACCTCGGACTGGCCTACGGCTTCTACGCGCTGTGCGCCGTCCTGTCGGGCGCTGTTCGTGTGGAAGTGGGTCATGGAGACCAAGGGTGTGTCGCTGGAGGACATGCACGCCGAGGTGCTGCACGAGGACAAGACCGCCAAAGCCTGACCGGCCTCAGGGGACGTCGGTGTACTGCCAGCCCGCCCCGGATGTCGAGAACGTGAAGCCCTTGTCGGTCTGGTCGCTGACGCACGAGATGCCGGCTTGCTGCTGAACGTTGCAGCGGAATCCGGCGGCCGCGAGGATCTTGTTGAACGGCAGTGTCTTGGCGGTCGCCGGTCGGCGGTTTGAACTGGTCGGCCTTGACCGACGCGAACTGCGGGTCGCCCTCGGTGCGGACCAGGATCGAGTTCGGGGCGACGCTCTGGCCGCTGTCGTCGGTGACGGTCTGGGGCGCGCCGGTCACACCGAGGCCGCCGCCGGAGGACTGGCAGCCCGCCCAGGTGCGCGGCACGATCACGCACCGCCAGCTGCCGCTGGGGCTGACGAAGTAGTAGCCGGCGTGGTCGTCGTCGGTCCTGGCGTAGTAGTCGAACGCGTTGACCAGCTTGTCGTTGCTGGGCCGGGTCGACGATGTCGGGGCAGGCGCGGGCGGGAGCTGTTGGTTCTTGTCGTTGCTGATCGAGATCGGACTCGAGCAACCGGCCGCGGCCAGCAGGGCGACGGCGACGATTGTCGTTGCTCCGGGATGCTCGCACGGAACTGCAGCCTAATCGCCGACGGGAAACCGGAGTGACGGCGCATCGGTGCCCATGGAACAATCGCTGCCCGTGAAGACCTTCGAGGAGCTGTTCGCCGAACTGGGGGAGCGTGCCCGCACGCGGCCTGCGGGCAGCGCCACCGTCGCCGCGCTCGACGCCGGCGTGCACACCCTCGGCAAGAAGATCCTCGAAGAGGCCGGCGAGGTGTGGCTGGCCGCCGAGCACGAGCCCGACGAGGCGCTGGCCGAGGAGATCAGCCAGCTGCTCTACTGGACGCAGGTGCTGATGGTGGCCCGCGGCCTGAGCCTCGACGACATCTACCGGAAGCTCTAGATGGCTGCCATGTTGCGTGTTGCCGTCCCCAACAAGGGGGCGCTGTCCGAATCCGCCGCCGAGATCCTGTCGGAGGCGGGCTACCGCCGGCGCAGCGACCCGAAGGATCTCACCGTCATCGACCCGGTCAACGGTGTCGAGTTCTTCTTCCTGCGGCCCAAGGACATCGCGATCTACGTCGGCTCCGGGCAGCTCGACTTCGGCATCACCGGTCGGGACCTGGCCGCCGAATCCGAGGCGCCGGTGCACGAGCGGCTGGCGCTGGGCTTCGGGTCCTCCAGCTTCCGCTACGCCGCCCCGGCCGGGCGGGACTGGACCGTCGCCGATCTGGCCGGCAAGCGAATCGCCACGGCGTACCCGAATCTGGTCCGAAAAGACCTGCGGGACAGGGGAATCGATGCGACGGTGATCCGGCTCGACGGTGCCGTCGAGATCTCGATCCAGCTCGGGGTGGCCGACGCGATCGCCGACGTGGTCGGGTCGGGCCGCACGCTGAGCCTGCACAACCTGGTGGCCTTCGGCGATCCGCTGTGCGATTCGGAGGCGGTGCTCGTCGAGCGCACCGACAACGGCGCGGACGCCAACCGCGCGGCACGCGACCAACTCGCCGCGCGGGTGCAGGGCGTGGTGTTCGGCCAGCAGTACCTGATGCTGGACTACGACTGCCCGCGCACGGTGCTGCAGCGCGCCACCGAGATCACCCCGGGGCTGGAGTCGCCGACCATCGCGCCGCTGGCCGACCCGGACTGGGTGGCGGTGCGCGCACTGGTGCCGCGCCGCGAGGTCAACGCGATCATGGACGACCTCGCTGCCATCGGCGCCAAGGCGATTCTGGCCTCCGACATCAGGTTCTGCCGCTTCTGAGATAGGCCAGATTCGTCGTGCTAGCGTCCGCATGTGACGCACGCACTCGTACTGCTGCTGGCCCTGCTGATCGGGGTGATCGCCGGCCTGCGGGCGTTCACCGCCCCCGCGGTGATGGCCTGGGCGGCGTTCCTGCACTGGATCAATCTCTCCGGAACGTGGGCGTCGTGGGTGGGCCACTGGGTCACCGTGACCGTGCTGACGATCATCGCGGTCGCCGAGTTGGTCTCCGACCAGTTGGCGCAGACCCCCAGCCGCAAGACCGCGGTCGCAGTTCGTGACGCGGCTGATCACCGGCGGCTTCGCCGGAGCGGTGCTCGGCACCGCGTGGGGCTATCCGTGGAGCAGCCTGGGCATGGGCATCATCGGCGC
The DNA here is from genome assembly GCA_963786695.1 of uncultured Actinomycetota bacterium. GTDB lineage: Bacteria > Actinomycetota > Actinomycetes > Mycobacteriales > Mycobacteriaceae > Mycobacterium. The sequence goes on along the minus strand of CAWBAL010000057.1, from coordinate 78,497 downwards.
GGTGCTGGGCACCATCGGCGGCTACGAGGCGCGCACCCGCCTGGTGCGGGCGAACGGCGGCCGTGACCTGCCGATCGGCGTGCTCGAAGACGTCGTCGCGGTGGTGGGCGGTGTCGCGGTCGCCGTGCTCGTCAGCGTGATCTGAGTCAGCGACCCGGGAATGCCCCACTTCGACGCGATCGTCGTCGGCGCCGGACAGGCCGGTCCGCCACTGGCCGGTCGGCTGACCGCCGCGGGCCAGACCGTCGCGGTGATCGAGCGCAAACTCGTCGGCGGCACGTGCGTCAACTCCGGTTGCATCCCGACCAAGACGTTGGTGGCCAGTGCGCACAGCGCTCACACCGCCCGCCGCGGCGCCGACTATGGCGTGTCGACCGGTGACGGTCAGCGTCGACATGGCGAAGGTCAAGGCCCGCAAAGACGAGATCATGCTCGGCGACCGCAACGGCGTCGAGTCGTGGTTGGAGGGGATGCCCGGCTGCACCCTGATTCGCGGCCACGCCCGCTTCGCCGATCCCGCACACGATCGCGGTCGGCGACGACCTGCTGCACGCCGACCGCATCTTCCTCAACGTGGGCGGCCGGGCGGTGGTACCCGACATGCCCGGACTGGCTGACCTCGACTACCTCACCAACGTCGGCATCCTCGAGCTCGACACGCTGCCCGAACACCTGGTGATCATCGGCGGCAGTTACATCGGGCTGGAGTTCGCCCAGATGTACCGGCGGTTCGGTGCTCGGGTCACCGTGATCGAGCGGGGCCCACGGCTGACGCCACGCGAGGACGAGGACGTCTCGGCGGCGATCGCCGACATCCTTGCCGGCGAAGGCATCTCGATCGTCACCGGAGCCGACGCCCTGCGATTCGAGAAGCGCGACAACGGCTTCGCGGCGACCCCGCGCGACGGCGCCACACCGATCGTGGGCTCGCATCTGCTGGTGGCGGTCGGTCGCCGACCCAACACCGACGACCTCGGCCTGGATCGGGCCGGAGTCGACGTCGACGACCGCGGCTACATCGTGGTCGACGACCAGCTTCGCACCACCGCCGAGCACATCTGGGCGATGGGGGACTGCAACGGCAAGGGCGCGTTCACCCACACCTCCTACAACGACTTCGAGATCGTGGCCGCCAACCTGCTCGACGGCGACCCGCGCCGGGTCAGCGACCGGGTGCCCACCTACGCGCTCTACATCGACCCGCCACTGGGGCGGGCCGGGATGACCGTCAGCCAGGTCCGGGCGTCGGGACGTCGGGCGCTGGTCGGCAGGCGACCGATGACCAGAGTCGGCCGGGCGGTGGAAAAGGGTGAGACCCAAGGCTTCATGCAGATCGTGGTCGACGCCGACACCGAAGAGATACTCGGCGCGGCGATCCTGGGGGTGGGCGGCGACGAGGTCATCCACTCGATCCTCGACATCATGTCCGCCAAGAAGCCCTACACCGCGATCTCCCGCACCATGCACATCCACCCGACGGTCAGCGAGCTGGTGCCCACCATGCTTCAGGAGATGACGCCGCTGACGTAGTCGGCTACCGCCGCTGCACCAGCAGCGTCTGCGCCGAGGTGCCGATGAACCCGTCGCGGTCGAACAGTTCGGCGGTGGTGACGCCGATTCCGTCCGGCCCGATCGAGCCGCGCGCCCGCAGCGCGAAGTCCTCGCCTGTCGGCAGCCGGTGCAGATGCACAGCCGTGTCGGTGTTCATGTAGACGAACTTCTCCGGATCGATCGCGGCGCCAACGCCATTGGCGGAGTCGACCACCATCGCCAGGCGCTGCAGGGCGGTGGTCGGTTCGTCGTCGACCAGTCCCACCAACGGCGTGAGCCAGTACACCGCCGCGCCCGCGGCCGGCTCGAACTGCGGCCGCCACTGCACCGAGTCGATGTAGCCGCCGGCGTCCTTCCAGGGCAGTGTCAACGGGGCGGTCTCGCCCTCGACCATCGGCGGGAACCGGTCGGTGGCCGCGTCTGCGGTGTCCGAGGTCGCGAGCGCCCACGCCGTGACGCGGGCCACCGGACGGTCGGCGGACATCTCGGCCGACAGCAGACAGATGCGACTGCCCGGCCGGTCGACGCGGGCACGAACCCGGACCTCGGTCACCGGGATGGCCCCGAGGATGTCCAAAGTCATTCTGCCGATGCGCATCCCGGGCCGCAGCTGCTCCTCGATGGCCTTGGTCAGCAGTGCCAGCGGCGGTGAGCCGTGCTGGATCTCCGGTGTCCAGTTGCTGCGGGTGTGATCGCTGGACTCGAACACCGCGGCGTCGCCGTCGGCACCGAGTCGGCGGTAGTAGCTTGCGCTCACGCCGCGTGCTCTCACGCCGCGGGCTCGCGCAGCCGCTCCGGCCAGCCGGGGTAGGGCGGCGGTGTTCCGCCGTAGGCCGGGCACAGCGCCTGATGGCTGCACCAGTTGCACAGCCGCGACGGGTTGGGCCGGAAATCGCCTGTGGCACCGGCAGATTGGATCGCCCGCCAGATCGCGATCAGGGTCTTCTCGAAGCGCAGCAGCTCGTCGAGGTCGGGTGTGTAGTCCAGCAGCTGACCGTCGGCGAGGTAGATCAGCCGCAGCCGGGCAGCCAGCACGTCCCGCGAGCGCAGCAGCGCCACCGCGTAGAACTTCATCTGGAACAGCGCCTTGAACTCGGCCAGCGCCCGCGCCGCCGGCGGCGCCTTGCCGGTCTTGTAGTCCACCACCCTGACCTCGCCGGTGCCGGCGACGTCGATGCGGTCGACGAATCCGCGCAGCAGGGTGCCGTCGGCGAGTTCGACCTCGATGCGCTGCTCGCAGCTCTCCGGGTCGAAGCGGGTCGGATCTTCCAGGCGGTAGTAGCCGGACAGCAGCGCACGAGCCTCGGTCAGCAGCTGAGTCGCGCTCGTCGGCGCCCAGTCCGTCGACCAGATCGGGGTGGGCGGCCAGTACCCGTTCCCACGCCGGGTCGACCAGGGACAGGGCGGTCTGCGGGACCCGGTCGGCGGCGGGCATGCCGTAGAGCTGCTCGAGAGCGGAGTGCACGACCGATCCGCGCAGCTGCGCGGTGGACGGCGGCTCCGGCAGCCGGTCGATCGCGCGGAAGCGGTACAGCAGCGGGCACTGCTTGAAATCGGCGGCCCGCGAGGGCGACAGCGCCGGCCGCGGCCGCTCCACCGGACCTTGCTCGGGCATGCCCCGAGCCTAGGCCGGGACACCGACATGGCGAGGGCACGCCGTGCGGCGAGTCCGCTGTGGCAGGCTGAACGGCTGTGACCGAGACCCCCGTCCGATGAGCGTCAGCGAAGAGGACAAATCCGCTCCCGACCCGCCGCGAAGGACCGGTCCCTTCGTCGTCGGGGACCGCGTCCAGCTCACCGACCCCAAGGGCCGCCACTACACGATGATCCTGTCGCCGGGTGGCGAGTTCCACACCCATCGCGGAGCCATCGCCCACGACACGGTGATCGGCCTGCCCGAGGGCAGTGTGGTCAAGTCCACCAACGGCGACTCCTTCCTGGTGCTGCGCCCGCTGCTCGTCGACTACGTCATGTCCATGCCGCGCGGCGCCCAGGTCATCTACCCCAAGGACGCCGCCCAGATCGTCCACGAGGGCGACATCTTCCCGGGCGCACGGGTCCTGGAGGCCGGCGCCGGGTCCGGGGCGATGACCTGCTCGCTGCTGCGCGCCGTCGGGCCCGGCGGCGAGGTGATCTCCTACGAGGTCCGCGACGACCACGCCGAGCACGCCCAGCGCAACGTGGCGACCTTCTTCGGGCAGACCCCGGAGAACTGGCGGCTGATCATCGGCGACGTCGTCGACTCCGAACTCGCCGAGGCCTCCGTCGACCGGGCGGTGCTGGACATGCTGGCGCCCTGGGACGTGCTCGAGACCGTGGCCCGACTGCTGATCCCCGGCGGCGTGCTGATCATCTACGTGGCGACCGTGACCCAGCTGTCCAAGACCGTGGAGGCGCTGCGCGAGCAGCAGTGCTGGACCGAGCCGAGGGCCTGGGAGACGCTGCAGCGCGGCTGGAACGTCGTCGGCCTCGCGGTGCGCCCGGAGCACAACATGCGCGGCCACACCGCGTTCCTGATCTCCGCGCGCCGGCTGGCCCCGGGCACCATCACCCCGACCCCGTTACGTCGCAAGCGGCTTCCGGTCTGATCGCCGGGCTAGGCCCAGTCGTCGCTGCGGTGCAGCCCGCGCCGCGCCGAGAGCAGCTCGATCTCCGGCCGGGCCGCGACCAGCCGCTCGGCGGCGTCGAGCACCTCGACCGCATGGGCTGAGTCGGCGGCTACCACCGACACGCCGATCGCGGCCCGCCGGTGCAGATCCAGGGAACCGGTCTCAGCCGCCGAGACGCTGAACCGGCGCTGCAGTTCGGCGACGATCGGCCGCACCAGCGAGCGCTTCTCCTTGAGCGAGCGGACGTCGCCGAGCAGGATGTCGAACTCGAGCCAGCCGATCCACATTCAGGGCGTCGGCGTCGGCGTCGGAGGGGGAGCGGCCGGCGCCGGTGCGGGGCTCGACCCGCCCGCCCCGGTCCGCGCGTTGCCGAACGCCAGCAGCATGTCGGCGGTCTCCCTGGACAGCTGCCAGCCGCCGTCGTGCGACCGGAACTCCATCGGGAAGGTGAACCCACCGGGGTTGGCCGGGGTTGGACGTCGTGACGTTGACGGTGGCCAGCGCGTCATTCGGCTCGCGGTCGGACCACCTGATGTCGCTCGCGGTGACCGTCAGGGGGGTGAAACCGCCGTCGCGCAGGGCGGCGGCGAACCGGTCCATCGTCACCGCGTCGTCGGGCGTCGTGCTCTCCACCAGCGCCAGCTTGTCGGAGCCTTTGACCGCGGGATCGGCCAGCCGGTAGAGCACATCGGCCAGGGCCTCGGGAGCGGGCAGCGCGGCACCGGGGTCCGACGGCGCGACCGCCGCGGCCGAGGACTGCGGTGCGGCGGGGCCGGGGGCCGGTTTCGACTCGTCGTGGTTGGAACACCCCGACAGCGCGAGCGCCGCCACGATCGTGGCGGCGCTCAGCACTGAGAACGGGTTGCGGGGCATCCAGCGGCGGCTCAGCCGGCCGCGGACATCAGCGACAGCGCTGACGACTTCGTCAGCTGCCAGCCGGTGGGGCTCGGGCCTGCGATGAACTGGATGCTCTGGCTGGCAACCGCGCCGTTGGCCGCGGTCGCGGTGACGTTCGCCGTCGCGGTCGGGCCCTGCTGGTCGATGTCGGCGACGGCGAAGCTCAGCGGAAAGTAGCCCTTTGCGGAGGCGTTGCTGAACGCGCGGTCGGCGGTGATGCCCTCGATACGGCCGAGACCGCCCTGGATGAAGGCCGCCTTGCCGCCGGAGAACGACCCGCCGCCCTGGAGGCCGTCAAGGGTTGCTACCAGCGCACTCTGCAGTTCAGGTGCGGGGGTCTGGGGCAGCGGGGCGCCGAACACGACAGGCTGCACCGCGGGCGAGGCCGTCGGCGTACTGATTGCAACCGAGGTCACACCGGCGGCAACGCCACCGACGATCGCGGCGGCCGCCATGCCCGTGGCTAGGTGTTTCAGGGTCACGACTGTCCTTTCGATCAACCCGACTCACTCAAGAGGTTAACAGTGTTGCCAGTGTGTCGAAATTCCCCGAGCGCACATGATCGGCTATTGGCCGGTAGCGTTGAGGTATCCGCCGCACCAACTTCTCGGTGTGGGAAAGGAGCGCAACATGACTGAGTCCTACGAAGACCCACAGCTGTCCAGCGAAGATGCTGCCGAGTTGGAACAACTGCGCCGAGAGGCGTCCATCTTGCGCGAACAGCTGGAGAACACGATCGGGGCGCAGGGCGCTGCCCGCACCGCCCGCGACGTGCACCAGCTCGAGGCGCGGATCGATTCCCTCGCGGCCCGCAACGCCAAGCTGATGGACACCCTCAAAGAGGCGCGGCAGCAGTTGCTGGCGCTGCGCGAGGAGGTCGACCGGCTGGGCCAGCCGCCGAGCGGGTACGGCGTGCTGCTGGGCTCCCATGACGACGACACCGTCGACGTGTTCACCTCCGGCCGCAAGATGCGGCTGACCTGCTCGCCGAACATCGACGTCAAGTCGCTCAAGAAGGGCCAGACCGTCCGGCTCAACGAGGCGCTGACCGTCGTCGAGGCGGGCCACTACGAGGCCGTCGGTGAGATCAGCACGTTGCGCGAGATCCTGTCCGACGGGCACCGCGCCCTGGTGGTCGGGCACGCCGACGAGGAACGCATCGTGTGGCTGGCCGAGCCGCTGGTGCGTCATCGAGGACATGCCCTCCCAGGTGGAGGAGGGCGTCGACGACGACCTGCGGCCGCGCAAGCTGCGCCCCGGCGACTCGCTGCTGGTCGACACCAAGGCCGGCTACGCCTTCGAGCGCATCCCGAAGGCCGAGGTCGAGGATCTGGTGCTCGAAGAGGTGCCCGACGTCGCCTACGAGCGACATCGGCGGCCTGACCCGCCAGATCGAGCAGATTCGCGACGCCGTCGAGCTGCCGTTCCTGCACAAGGAGCTCTACCGCGAGTACTCGCTGCGCCCGCCGAAGGGCGTGCTGCTCTACGGCCCGCCCGGCTGCGGCAAGACGCTCATCGCCAAGGCGGTCGCCAACTCGCTGGCCAAGAAGATGGCCGAGGTGCGCGGTGACGACGCCCGTGAGGCCAAGTAGCTACTTCCTCAACATCAAGGGTCCCGAGCTGCTGAACAAGTTCGTCGGCGAGACCGAGCGGCACATCCGGCTGATCTTCCAGCGGGCCCGCGAGAAGGCCTCCGAAGGCACCCCGGTGATCGTGTTCTTCGACGAGATGGACTCGATCTTCCGCACCCGCGGCACCGGCGTCAGCTCGGACGTCGAGACGACGGTCGTGCCCCAGCTGCTCAGCGAGATCGACGGCGTCGAAGGCCTGGAGAACGTCATCGTGATCGGCGCCTCCAACCGCGAGGACATGATCGACCCGGCGATCCTGCGGCCCGGCCGCCTGGACGTCAAGATCAAGATCGAGCGCCCGGATGCCGAAGCGGCACAGGACATCTTCAGCAAGTACCTCACCGAGAACCTGCCGGTGAACGAGGACGACCTGGCCGAGTTCGACGGCGACCGCGGGCTGTGCATCAAGGCGATGATCGAGAAGGTCGTCGACCGGATGTACGCCGAGATCGACGACAACCGGTTCCTGGAGGTCACCTACGCCAACGGTGACAAGGAAGTCATGTACTTCAAGGACTTCAACTCCGGCGCGATGATCCAGAACGTCGTCGACCGCGCGAAGAAGTACGCGATCAAGTCGGTGCTCGAGACCGGGTCACGCGGTCTGCGCATACAGCATCTGCTGGACTCGATCGTCGACGAGTTCGCCGAGAACGAGGACCTGCCCAACACCACCAATCCCGATGACTGGGCCCGCATCTCGGGCAAGAAGGGCGAGCGGATCGTCTACATCCGCACGCTCGTCACCGGCAAGAGTTCGAGTGCGTCGCGGGCGATCGACACCGAGTCGAACCTGGGTCAGTACCTGTAATCCGACCAGATGGCGCAAAAGCCCCCGCACGCTTGGCGTGTCGGGGGCTTTGGCGTTTGGTCGCCGGTCAGCAGAGGTGGATGACCGCTGACTCGTAGATGAAGGTGGCTTCGGCCGGGCCCACGCTGTCGGCGGTGTTCTCGTAGATCGCCTGAACCGTGGTGTCCTGCGGTACGCCGTGTGCGACGTCCGTGCAGATCTCGTGGCCCATACCCAGCGCGATGTTGGTGGAACCGTCAAACCCGTTGTTGGCCAGGTCCTGCAGGTAGCTGCTCTCGTCGGCGGCGGCCGGCGCGCGGTGGCCAGGCCTGCCGCAAGCGCCGCGGCGGCCAAGGGCAACAGCAGTTTCTTCATGGGTGTTCTCCTCTCGCCGTGTTGCGCGCGCTCGCCGCTGACAGGACATTCGCCGCTGACACACAGAATTTGCGAAGTCTAGGACCCAACTTTTCGCCGCGGAGCACGTTTGGCGAGGATTGATCACATTTCCAGCGAGTAGGTGTTGGTCAGGTCGTCCTGCATCACGTGCGCATCCTGCGTGGTGGTGTCCACACTCAACCGCTCTGTCAGAATGCGGGTTTCGTAGCGCCAGCCCTCCGGCAGGTTGAGCCGACGGCCCAGTCCGGGCAGATCCTGCAGGCCCAACTTGGTGTCGACGACCTGGCTCCAGGTCTGCATCACCCAGCGCTGACCCTCCGGGGCGACGAGTTCGAACACCGGCCGTCCGGCGTCGAAGTGGAACACGGTGTGCCGGGCCACTTTGTTGACGCTGTAGGGCGCCGGATTCTGCGACGCCAGTTGCACCGTCGCCTGCCGGATCATCTCGATACCGCCGAAGGTCTTGGTCTCCTGCGGCCCGGTGGCAACCTTGTCGATGCTGCTCATCAACCAGTAGCGCGGACCGTTCAACAGCGCGGCAGCCGCGCCGTTCTCCTTCGCCAGTGCCTCGGCGTCGAGCTTGTCCCACAGCCGCGCCGGGCAGTCGTTGAGCGGAAAGGTGTTGTACACCGTGGCTTCCGGCCCGGACTCCCCGGCGGTGACCAGAAGTACCTCGCCGTATCGCTTGCCGAAGAAGTCCTGCGTCTGCTCAGCCATGGCGTTCTTCCCTCTCCAGATAGGCGTCGCGGCCCGCCAGGCTCACCGCGACGTCGGTGATCAGCGGGTCGAAGAACCGCTGCCGGTACAGCGGGTCGACGCTCGTGCTGACGGTGAAGTACAGCCCCGAGAGCACCGCCACGAACAGCGAAGTGTGCACCACGGTTTGCGGGACCGGCACGTGGATGCCGAACCACGTTCCGGCACATGGTGGTTCGCCGATCGGGCAGTCCTGCTCGGCTGACCACAGCACGGTCACGTCATCGGGAATCGCGATCACTCCGAGCGCGAGGAAGAACACGAAGAGCCCGGTGGTGAAGAAGACCACCTGGATGGCCTGTGAGACCACCATCACCGCAACGACGTTGATCTGCTCGGCCAGCGACAGCGGGGTGCGGGTTGGCTCGGATTCGGTAGCCAGCGGTGTGCCGGCCAACAGGGCGGCAGCGTCGCGTTGCCCGTCTCGGTCCTCCCGCAGCGCGCGCACCTCGTCCCGAATAGTCGCGACCATGAAGGCGATGGCCACCAGGGAGAGGAAACCGATTGTGTGCCATAGTCGTTCGCGCGACATCCGAGCTGCTAGCTGCCACAGCTCGCCGGTGAAATACACCACCACGGTCAACATCAGCAGCGGCAGCGCGCGACTCATCAGCGTGCCGAGCGCTCCGAACTGCACCCAGCGCGAACCGGAACGCCCACAGCACGATCGATCCGATGCCCAGATAGGTCAGCCACACCGCGAGTAGTGCCACCACACCGAAGCCCACCACCTCAGCCAGTGCCAGGCCGGTCCAGCCGCTGTCGGCCAACGGAAAGCCGATCACGAACATCGCCATCGCGATCAGCGCAGCCGTTCGTCGGCCCGCCTCGCTGCGGGTTGTGCCAGCCCGGTGCAGCAGGTTCAACACGAATGGCGTGGCGATCAGAATCGCGGCCATGACGCCCAGTCGCAGAACGTTCGCCACCTCGAACGGATCCGCTGGCTGATGTCCGCGGCGATCGTCGTCAACGCGATCGCTGCTCCGATACCGCTGACCACCGGTGCCGAGCGCGCGATCAATGCGCGCGAACGCACCCTGCGGGTCAGGACCAACGGCAGGCCGCGGCCCAGGAACCACTCGTGTACGGCTCGGATGTCGGACACGGGTTCATCGCTTCGGCAGTGAAGAGCGGTACCGGTCGCGCGCCACCAGGGTCAGGCGCACCTCGTCGAGCAGGGGGTCGATGAACTGGGCGCGATATTCCTTGTCGGTCACCGCCTTTGCGGACAGGTACATGAACGTGATCGCGGTCAGCATCATCGTCGTCTGGATCAATGCATTCGGCACGGGCAGGATCATGCCCAGCAAGTGACCGTCGGTGCGGCCGGCGCCACGTGTCCACGAGTCGAGCAACTCCGGGCTCACGACGATCAGGCCCAGCACGAAGAAGATCGCTCCGGTGGCCAGCGCGATGGTGAGAACCTGGCCCACTTGCGAGGAAGCCACCACGAACACGACGTTGGCCCGTTCCGGATGGGACAGTTCCTTGGTGCCCGGTTCGTCGGGCATGTGCTCGAACGGAGTACCGGCCAGGCGCTGCTGATCGGTCGGCAGGGGATCTGGGTCGTCGAGGATCGGGCGGACTCGCTCGAGTGTGCTCGACACCAGGAACGCCGCCGCGATGAGGAACAGGAAGCCGAGCGCCAGCCACAGCCGCGCCCGGCTCACGATCGCCGCCATCAACCACACGTAGGTGTTGAAGAACACCAGGAACGTCAACAGGACCACCGGCAGCGCGCGCACGAACATTCCGGAGATGAGCGCGAGGTTCGTGGCGGTGTCGCGGGCCGCCCAGCCGAGGATCGAGCCGACGCCGGTCGCGGTCATCGCCAGGATGACTCCGACGACGACGCCGAACCACAGCAGGTTCGCGAACACCCCCGAGGTCGGCCCCCCGAAGATCGCGCCGAGAACGATCACCACCACCGACGCGGCGGCGGCGATCCGCCCGCGCGGCCATGGCGCCGATCCGCGACACCAGCCAGCCCACCAGCACGGCGACCGGCAGAACCAGCACCACCAGGCCAGGACGAACCTCTCGGTCACGGTCGGCCGGCCGGCGATGTCGACGGTGTGCGCGCCGGTCAGCGACACCACCAGGATCGAATTGGCCGCGACGACGGCGAACGCGGCCAGGGCCGGAGCCGAGCGGCTCCACACCCGGCGCACCAGGCCCCGCCGCCGGACCACCGTGGGCAGCCCGCGGGCCAGAAACCAGTGCTCGGCGGCGAAGCGATCCGGCGTTGTCATGGTTGGGCGGCTCCGATGTGGAGGCTGGCAGGTGAGGTCACCCTAGTCGCATCTGCCGTGCTCCAGCCGCGAGGCGCGCATGAGTGCGGCTGACGCGGCTCCTCCTCGCCGGGGCGGTCATCGTCACCCGGCTGTGTCCGATCGCCGGGCTCCTCCTCCCGCCGGGGGCGGTCATCGTCACCCGGCTAGGCTTGCGGCCATGCAACGGATTATCGGGACCGAGGTCGAGTACGGCATCTCCTCGCCGTCCGACCCGACCGCCAATCCGATCCTGACCTCGACTCAGGCGGTGCTGGCCTACGCCGCGGCCGCCGGCATCCAGCGGGCCAAGCGCACCCGCTGGGACTACGAGGTGGAATCGCCGCTGCGCGACGCCCGCGGCTTCGACCTGAGCCGGGCGTCGGGGCCGCCGCCGATCGTCGACGCCGACGAGGTCGGCGCGGCCAACATGATCCTGACCAACGGCGCCCGCCTCTACGTCGACCACGCCCATCCCGAGTACTCGGCCCCCGAGGTGACCGACCCGCTCGACGCGGTGATCTGGGACAAGGCCGGCGAGCGGGTGATGGAGGCCGCGGCACGCCACGTGGCCAGCGTGCCCGGTGCGGCCAAGCTGCAGCTGTACAAGAACAACGTCGACGGCAAGGGCGCCTCCTACGGCACCCACGAGAACTACCTGATGAGCCGGCAGACCCCGTTCTCGGCGGTGATCGCCGGGCTGACCCCGTTCCTGGTGTCCCGCCAGGTCGTCACCGGCTCGGGCCGGGTCGGCATCGGGCCGTCCGGCGACGAACCCGGCTTCCAGCTCTCGCAGCGCTCGGACTACATCGAGGTCGAGGTCGGCCTGGAGACGACGCTCAAGCGCGGCATCATCAACACCCGCGACGAGCCGCACGCCGACGCCGACAAGTACCGCCGGCTGCACGTCATCATCGGTGACGCCAACCTGGCCGAGACGTCGACATACCTGAAGGTGGGCACCACCTCGCTGGTGCTCGACCTCATCGAGGAGGGCCACCAGCACGGCCTCGACCTGTCCGACCTGGTGCTGGCCCGGCCGGTGCACGCGGTGCATGTGATCAGCCGCGACCCGTCGCTGCGGGCCACCGTCGCGCTGGCCGACGGGCGGGAGCTGACGGCCCTGGCGATGCAGCGCATCTACCTCGACCGGGTGGCCAAACTGGTCGACGCCCGCGACCCCGACCCGCGCGCCACCGACGTGCTCGAAACCTGGGCCCACGTCCTGGACCTGCTCGAGCGCGATCCGATGGAGTGCGCCGAGTTGCTGGACTGGCCGGCCAAGCTGCGTCTGCTCGAAGGTTTCCGCCACGGGAGAACCTCAGCTGGTCGGCGCCGCGGCTGCACCTGGTGGACCTGCAGTACTCCGACGTGCGGCTGGACAAGGGCCTCTACAACCGGCTCGTCGCCCGCGGCTCGATGAAGCGTCTGGTCACCGAACAGCAGGTGATCGACGCGGTCGACAGCCCGCCGACCGACACCCGGGCGTACTTCCGCGGTGAATGCCTGCGCCGGTTCGGCGCCGACATCGCCGCGGCGAGCTGGGACTCGGTGATCTTCGACCTGGGCGGCGACTCGCTGGTCCGGATCCCGACGCTGGAGCCGCTGCGGGGCAGCAAGGCCCATGTCGGTGCGTTGCTTGACTCCGTACGACAGTGCCGCCGAACTGGTGGAACAACTCACGACCTGACAGTCGTTAGATCGAGCAATACCGGACCCGACCGGTAGTGTGGAGGAACCGGCGGCCCGTACCGGATGGCACGACAAGGCCGCCGATGACGAGCAGGAGGCAGCGATGGCTCAAGAGCAGACCAAGCGTGGCGGTGGAGGCGGCGAAGACGACGACGTCTCCGGCAACGCGGCCGGCGGGCAGGAGCGTCGCGACAAGCTCGCCGAGGAGACCGACGACCTGCTGGACGAGATCGATGACGTCCTCGAAGAGAACGCCGAGGACTTCGTGCGCGCATACGTCCAAAAGGGCGGACAGTGACCTGGCCGTTTTCCGATCGCCTGGCCACTAGTTCATCACTGTCGGATCTGTCCTCGTTCTCCGAGTTCCTGCGGCGGGAAGCACCCGCAGCTGCTGCCGACGACCGCCGTTTCCGGCGCCATGTCCGCCGGCGATGCGCTGCCGCACGGCACCACGATCGTGGCCCTGAGGTACCCCGGTGGTGTGCTGATCGCCGGTGACCGGCGCTCGACGCAGGGCAACATGATCGCCGGCCGCGACGTGCAGAAGGTGTACATCACCGACGACTACACGGCCACCGGCATCGCCGGTACCGCGGCCATCGCCGTCGAGTTCGCCCGGCTCTATGCCGTCGAACTGGAGCACTACGAGAAGGTCGAAGGCGTTCCGCTGACGTTCCGCGGCAAGGTCAACCGGCTCTCGACGATGGTGCGCGGCAATCTCGGTGCGGCACTGCAGGGCTTCATCGCGCTGCCGCTTCTGGTGGGTTACGACCTCGACGATCCGGACTCCCGCGCCGCGGGCCGCATCGTGTCGTTCGACGCCGCCGGCGGCTGGAACATCGAGGAAGAGGGCTACCAGTCGGTGGGCTCCGGCTCGATCTTCGCCAAGTCGTCGATCAAGAAGCTGTACGCCAATGTCACCGACGCGGATTCGGCCCTGCAAGGCCGCCGTCGAGGCGCTCTACGACGCCGCCGACGACGACTCCGCCACCGGTGGCCCGGACCTGGTCCGTGGAATCTTCCCGACCGCGGTGACCATCGAAGCCGATGGCGCCGCGGAGGTCGCCGAAGAACGGATCTCCCGTCTCGCCCGTGAGGTGATCGAAGCACGTTCTCGCGACAAACACATTCGGGCCCGGTAAGGGACCGAGCAACGAAGCACCGCGGGTGGACTAGTGAGCTTCCCATACTTCATCTCGCCCGAACAGGCGATGCGCGAGCGTTCGGAGCTCGCGCGCAAGGGCATTGCCCGGGGCCGAAGCGTGGTGGCCCTGGCCTACGCCGGTGGAGTGCTGTTCGTCGCCGAGAACCCTTCTCGCTCCCTGCAGAAGGTCAGCGAGCTCTACGACCGGGTGGGGTTCGCCGCCGTCGGCCGGTTCAACGAGTTCGACAACCTCCGCAGGGGCGGCATCCAGTTCGCCGACACCCGCGGCTACGCCTATGACCGTCGCGACGTCACCGGGCGGCAGCTGGCCAACGTCTACGCCCAGACCCTCGGCACGATCTTCACCGAGCAGGCCAAGCCCTACGAGGTCGAGTTGTGCGTGGCCGAGGTAGGCCACTACGGCGAGACGAAACCCCCTGAGCTGTACCGCATCACCTACGACGGGTCGATCGCCGACGAGCCGCACTTCGTGGTGATGGGCGGCACCACCGAGCCGATCATCACCGCGCTCAACGAGTCCTACTCGGAGAACGTCGAACTCGCGGACGCGGTCAAGGTGGCCGTCGACGCGCTGCGCGCCGGCATAAGCAGCGCGAGCAACAACGCCACGCCGCCCAGCGAGCCGCGGGTGTTGGGGCCGTCGACACTCGAGGTAGCGATCCTCGACGCCAACCGGCCGCGACGCGCGTTCCGCAGGATCACCGGCGCGGCCCTGGAAAGCCTGTTGCCGAAGGACCTTCCGGAATCAGCAGCTGCCGCCGAGGGCGACAGCCCCGATTAGTCCGTCGTTCGGCGACCCCCGTGTGCCGTAGGCGGGCGCCGGGTCGCTTCGTTTTTCGGCGCACTGCACGTACAGACCCTCTTGCGGGGGTGCCGTCGGGATGTGCTCGCTGGTCTGCGGTTCGGGCGTGAGCCAGCTGAACGTCACAGCGACGATGCCGCCGAGAACCAGGATGTACATCGCCGCCCGTTTCGGGGCCGGCCTGTCCTGATCCACAGCAGCAGACTAGTGAGAAGCGTGCGGGGGTGTCCGAAACCACGCTGTGTTCACGATCACCTGTGCGGAAGTGCGCCCACCCGGATGTGTTCGCGGTCGCCGGTGATGACGGCCAGGATGTTGCGCCACGCGTCGGACGGTTCGGTCAGCACGTCGCTGTGCGTCGACGGTCCGGTCATCGGCCCGCCGGTCAGACGCCGCCCGGTCGCCAGCGGGACGACGCCCGCCATCTGGTCCGGGTCGGCGCCGTGCGGTCCGAACGGGATGCCCTGCACGGCGCTGATCGGATCGCCCGGCGCGGTCATGCTGAACCGGATCACCGCGGGGTTGCGGTCATGCCAGTCGCTGGGATCGTGCACCCCAACTCCGGCGCCAGCCGCTTCGACGTAGACCACCCGGTCGGCGGTCAGCCCGAACCGCTCCGCGGTCCCCACGATCGAGCCCCCGTAGGAGTGGCCCACGTAGGTCACCGGGCGGTCTCCGGCCCGCCGTTCGACGTCCTCACTGAACGCCACGAGCCGAGGCGCCATCCCGAGCGCGTAGCGGGCGTCGGCGGCATCGGCAATGCCGGCTGCCAGCTCGCCCGTCGGGAACGGTCCGCCGAGGTAGGTGATCATCGCGACGTTCCCGCCTGAGCCCGCGACGAACCGGCGGGCAGTGGCCACGTCGTCGGCCGAGCCGTCGAACGTCGTGTTCAGGCCGGGCACCAGCACGCCCACCGCACGGGCCCGGTCCAGATCGCCGGAGAGCTCGATCAGCGAGGCCCGCGCCGGGTCGAACGCCAGGATCTGTCGTGGCACCCGGCGCTCCCGGTCGACCGGGTCGGGGACGTCGGCCAGCAGCGTCTCGTAGTAGGCGATGCGGCGGCGGGCCTCGCGGTCGTGGGCGGCGATCGCCGCGGACCGCAGCGCCGGCTCGGCGTGCAGTGTCGCCCAGAGCCGTTCGGCGTCAGCCGGACTCAGGGTCGGCGGGACGGCGGCGCGCAGCTTGTCCTCGACCGGACGATCCAGGGTGCGGCGCTGGTCCAGTATCGCGCCGGCGATGTTGATCCGGTTGGCTGCGATGCGCATCTCCCACGGCACCCCGTCGGTATTGCCGACCTCTCGGGGCCGCTGCTCGATCAGACGCTCCCGCTCCTCGGGCGACATCGCCGCGATCTGCCCGGCGATGCGGTCCTGGCTCAGCGCTGGCCAGTCCGCCACCCCGGGGTCGGCGGTACCGGCCGGCCGCACCTTCGCGGACGCCGGTGCGACGCCGAACGCGGCGTCGATGGCCCGGGCCGCCTCACGGTCGGCGTCACCGAGCCGGCTCAGCGCGTCCTGCAGGCGCCGGCAGTCGAGCATCTCCGCGGCGACCGTCTCGGAACCCCCGCTGCAGGCCACCAGCAGGCTCGACGTGCTGGGCGCGCTCACCGTGCCGTCGTCGGCGACCGGGCAGCCCGCCTGCCGCGCGTCGGCCAGCACCGTCAGGACGTGGTCGCGGGCCGCGCCGACGGTCAGCGCGGCATCGCGGGCTTCCGCGGCCGCGATGACCAGCGCCCGGCACATCTGCCGCAGTTCCTCGACGGCGGGGGAGATCGCCTCGCCGGCGGCCCGCGCGGCCGCGCCCGTCCAGCCGTTCGGCGCAGCGCGCCGTCGACGATGTCGGTGGCTGCCTGCAATCGGCCCGCCGCGGCGTCCCACTCGGCGCCCAGTTCGGTGAGCGCCTCGGGACGCCAGGCCACCGCCTGGGCCAGGCTCGGCCGTGTCATCGCGGCCCCAGACGGTCGGCGCCGGCTCCGTCGGCGGCCACCAGCTCATCGACCGAGCGGCGGGTCGCGGCCACCCAGGCCTGGACGGCCGCGCCCAGTCTGCGCACGTCAGCGGCGGCGCGCCGGGGTGCGTCCAGGTCCGCGAGAGCCGAGCCGGGCAGGCCGGCCACCGAGGGAATCGGTACCGCCGACAGGTCGCCGGCGGCGCGTGCGAGGCGGTCGGTGAGCCCGCTCAGCGCGGCGGTGTCGAGGCCCACGGGTTCGGGCATGGCTGATGCTGGCACGATCCGCGGCCTGGCGATTTCGGCTCTCCACAGGGCAATCCGCAGCGATCCGAGGGCGTTTCGCGCACCGCTTGCCCACCGCGAGCGCACAGCAACCAGTAGGCTCGTCAGTGTGCAGCGAAGGATCATGGGCATCGAAACCGAATTCGGTGTCACCTGCACGTTCCACGGCCATCGCCGGCTGAGCCCGGACGAGGTGGCGCGGTATCTGTTCCGCCGGGTCGTGTCGTGGGGCCGCAGCTCGAACGTATTCCTGCGCAACGGCGCGCGGTTGTACCTCGACGTGGGCAGCCACCCCGAGTACGCCACCGCCGAGTGCGACAACCTCGTCCAGCTGGTCACCCACGACCGCGCGGGTGAGCGGGTCCTCGAGGACCTGCTCATCGACGCCGAGCAGCGGTTGACCGACGAGGGCATCGGCGGCGACATCTACCTGTTCAAGAACAACACCGACTCCGCCGGAAACTCCTACGGCTGCCACGAGAACTACCTCATCGTGCGGGCCGGGGAGTTCTCCCGGATCTCCGACGTGCTGCTGCCGTTCCTGGTCACCCGCCAGCTGATCTGCGGTGCCGGCAAGGTGCTGCAGACGCCGAAGGCGGCGACCTTCTGCCTGAGCCAGCGGGCCGAGCACATCTGGGAGGGCGTCTCGAGCGCGACGACGCGGTCCCGTCCGATCATCAACACCCGCGACGAGCCGCACGCCGACGCCGAGAAGTACCGCCGGCTGCACGTCATCGTCGGCGACTCCAACATGTGCGAGGCGACCACCATGCTCAAGGTGGGCACGGCCTCGCTGGTGCTGGAGATGATCGAGGCCGGCGTGGCCTTCCGGGACTTCTCCCTGGACAACCCGATCCGCGCCATCCGCGAGGTCAGCCACGACCTGACCGGCCGCAGGCCCGTCCGGCTGGCCGGCGGACGGCAGGCCAGCGCACTGGACATCCAGCGCGAGTACTACGCGCGGGCCGTCGAGTACCTGCAGACCCGCGAGCCGAACTCACAGATCGACCAGGTCGTCGACCTGTGGGGCCGGCAACTCGACGCCGTCGAGGCCAGGACTTCGCCAAGGTGGACACCGAGATCGACTGGGTGATCAAGCGCAAGCTGTTCCAGCGCTACCAGGACCGCTACAGCATGGAGCTGTCCGACCCCAAGATCAGCCAGCTCGACCTCGCCTACCACGACATCAAGCGTGGGCGCGGCGTGTTCGATCTGCTGCAGCGCAAGGGGCTGGCCGCACGGATCACCACCGACGAGGAGATCGAGGCCGCCGTCGACACCCCGCCGCAGACCACCCGGGCCAAGCTGCGCGGCGAGTTCATCGCCGCCGCCCAGGAGGCCGGCCGCGACTTCACCGTCGACTGGGTGCACCTCAAGCTCAACGACCAGGCCCAGCGCACGGTGCTCTGCAAAGATCCGTTCCGGTCCGTCGACGAGCGGGTCAAGCGGCTCATCGCCAGCATGTAGCCGCTGCGCGCGCCGCGGGGACGGCGGCGCGTTTCCCGCTAAGGTTGTGCGAGTGGCGACATCCAAGGTCGAGCGGCTGATGAATCTGGTCATCGCCCTGCTGTCCACTCACGGCTACATCACCGCCGAACGTATCCGCGCCAATGTCGCCGGGTACGCCGAAAGCCCCAGCGACGAAGCGTTCTCGCGGATGTTCGAGCGGGACAAGAACGAACTGCGCGACCTCGGCATCCCGCTGGAGACCGGACGGGTCTCGTCGTTCGACCCCGCCGAGGGATACCGGATCAACCGAAACGCCTACGCGCTGCCCGATATCGAGCTCACCGCGGAGGAGGCGGCCGCCGTCGCCGTCGCCGCTCAGCTGTGGGAGTCACCCGAGCTGATCACCGCGACGCAGGGCGCGCTGCTGAAACTGCGGGCCGCCGGCGTGGACGTCGACCCCGATGCCGCCGTCGCGATCACCACCGCTTCCGGTCCGCCCGGGCTGCGTGGTTCCGAAGACGTGCTCGGAATCCTGTTGTCCGCCATCAACTCCGGGCAAGCCGTCCGCTTCCGGCACCGGCCGCTGCCCACCGAGCCCTACACCGAGCGCACCGTCGAGCCGTGGGGTGTGGTCACCGCTCGCGGCCGCTGGTATCTGGTCGGCCACGACCGGGACCGCAACGCCACCCGGACGTTTCGGCTCTCCCGCATCGGCGCGGACGTGGAAACCGTTGGGCCGGCGGGATCCGTCACCCGCCCCGACGGGGTGGACCTGCGGGACATCGTCGAGAAGGCCGTCGGCGAAGCGCCCACCGGCGTGACGGCGGCGGTGTGGGTGGCCGACGGGCGGGCCACCGCCCTGCGCCGCGCCGGGACGGCGAAGGGTCCGCGCACCGTCGGCGGCCGGGCCGGCGAGGTCATCGAACTCGACCTGGGCACCCGAGACCGCCTGGCCCGCGAGATCGCCGGCTACGGGGCCGACGCGCTGGTCCTCGAACCGGCCGTCGCTGCGCGAGGACGTGGTGGCGCGGTTGACGGCTCAGGCGGGCCGCGCATGAGCCCGGTCTCCACGCGGCTGGTGCGGCTGCTCAACATGGTTCCCTACCTCAAGGCCAACCCGCAGATCACCTACGAGGAGGCCGCCGCCGATCTCGGCGTCTCCCGCAAGCAACTCCAGCAGGACCTCAACCAGCTGTGGCTGTGCGGGCTGCCCGGGCTACGGGCCGGGCGACCTGATCGACTTCGAGTTCTCCGGCGACAGCATCAACGTGACGTTCACCGCCGGCGTCGACGCCCCGCTGCGGCTGACCTCGCCGGAGGCCACCGGTCTGCTGGTCGCCCTGCGCGCGCTGGTCGACATCCCCGGTGTCGTCGACCCGGAGGCCGCGCGCAGCGCCATCGCCAAGATCGAGTCGGCGGCGGGCACCATCGCCCACGACCAGACGCACGCCGCGGCCGCCGTCGAGGAGCAGGCGCCGATCGAGAGCGAAGCCGCCGCGGCCGTGCGCGCCGCGGTGCGCAGTGGGCGCGCCCTGAGCATCGAGTACTACTCGGCCTCCCGCGACATGCTGTCCACCCGCGATCGTCGATCCGATCCGTGTGGTGCTCGTCGGCGACCACAGCTACCTGGAGGCCTGGTCACGCGAGGCCGAGGGGGTGCGGCTGTTCCGGTTCGACCGCATCGTCGAGGCCGACGTGCTCGACGAGCCCTCCGCGCCGCCGGCGCCGGCCGTGCAGGCCGGCCCGGACACCTCGCTGTTCGACGCCGACCCCGCCCTGCCCGCGGCCACCCTGCTGGTGGCGCCGACGGCGTCGTGGATGCTCGAGTACTACCCGATGCGGGTGCACGAGGAGCTGCCCGACGGTTACTGCGAGGCCGCGATGACCTACGCCTCCGACGAGTGGATGAGCCGGCTGGTGCTGGGCTTCGGCCCCGACGTCCGGGTGCTCGGGCCGGAATCACTGGTGACCCGGGTGCGCGAATCGGCGGCGGCGGCGCTGGCGGCCTATGCAGATCTGCCCGGACTGGACGGCTGATTCCGCGTCCAGGCTCGTCACAGGGCCGGTGGGGTAGCATCGAACAGACATCTGGAGGTGACCAAATTGGGTGCTCTACAACCGTGGCACTGGCTGATCCTTATCGCCGTGGTCGTGCTGCTCTTCGGGTCGAAGCGGTTGCCTGATGCCGCACGCTCGCTCGGCAAGTCGATGCGCATCTTCAAGTCAGAGGTCAAGGAGCTGCAGAACGAGGGCAAGACGGACACCCCCGTCCCGCCTGCGCAGCCCCCAACCCAGGTGCAGTCCGAACGCGTCGAGGCGCCGGTGACACCGCCTCCGGCGCAGAACCCGACCGACGCGCGACCGGCCTGAACCGACCACAATCCGGCGCCCAGGCGCCCGTAGTCAGACGCTGCCGTGCGCACCCCTAAATTCATGTCGCGGCTCGACCCGCGACTCGACCGATGCGCGGCTCGACCCGCGACGCCGAGCCGCGCCAACCCCGACGGGACCATGTCCCTCGTCGACCACATCCGGGAACTGCGGACCCGGCTGCTGATCTCGCTGGGTGCGGTCGCGCTGACCACCGTCATCGGCTTCCTCTGGTACAGCCACGGCATCTTCGGGGTGGAGAGCCTGGGCGAGTGGCTGCGCGAGCCGTACTGTTCGCTGCCGCCGTCGGCGCGCGCCGACATCACCGCCGACGGCGGCTGCCGGCTGCTGGCCACCGCCCCGTTCGACCAGTTCATGCTGCGCCTCAAGGTCGGCTTGACCGCCGGCATCGTGCTGGCCTGCCCGGTCTGGCTCTATCAGCTGTGGGCGTTCATCACGCCCGGCCTGTACCGCAACGAGCGCCGCTTCGCGATGGCGTTCGTGACCTTCGCCGCGATGCTGTTCGTCTCCGGCGCGCTGCTGGCCTACATCGTGCTGTCCAAGGCCCTGCACTTCCTGCTGACCGTCGGCAACGACGTCCAGGTCACCGCGCTGTCCGGCGACCGGTACTTCGGCTTCCTGATCAACCTGCTGCTGGTCTTCGGCGTCAGCTTCGAGTTCCCGCTGCTGATCATCATGCTCAACCTGATCGGCGTGCTGCCGTACGAGAAGCTCAAGTCGTGGCGCCGCGGCCTGATCTTCGGGGTGTTCGTGTTCGCCGCGTTCGCCACGCCGGGCTCCGATCCGTTCTCGATGCTGGCGCTGGGCCTGGCGCTGTCGCTGCTGATGGAGTTCGCCATCCAGATCGCCCACCTGCACGACAGCCGGAAGGCCAAGCGCGAGGCGGCAGGCCAGGCGGCCATTCCCGACGACCAGGCCGCGCCCATCGAGCCGCCGACACCGGTGGCCGCCCCCGCACAGTTCGGCGGCACAGCATGACGACATCACCTGAGATCGGCGGGCAGAGCGCAGCGACCCGGGGATGCAACTGGCCGGTTCGTCGAGCGTCCTGACGTTTCGGCTCGACCCGTTCCAGGTCGCAGGCCTGTGAGGCCCTCGAGCGTGGCCACGGCGTGCTGGTGTGCGCGCCGACCGGTGCGGGCAAGACCGTGGTCGGTGAGTTCGCCGTGCACCTGGCGCTGGCGGCCGGCCGAAAGTGCTTCTACACCACGCCGATCAAGGCGCTGAGCAATCAGAAGCACAGCGACCTGGTCCGCCGCTACGGCCCGGAACGCATCGGGCTGCTGACCGGCGACCAGTCGATCAACGGTGACGCCCCGGTGGTGGTGATGACCACCGAGGTGCTGCGCAACATGCTCTACGCGGGTTCTGATGCGCTGCAAGGACTTTCGCACGTCGTGATGGACGAGGTGCACTTCCTGGCCGACCGGATGCGCGGCGCGGTGTGGGAGGAGGTCATCCTGCACCTGCCCGACGAGGTCCGGCTGGTCAGCCTGTCGGCGACGGTCAGCAACGCCGAGGAGTTCGGCGGCTGGATGCAGACCGTGCGCGGCGACACCACCGTCGTCGTCGACGAGCACCGGCCGGTGCCGCTGTGGCAGCACATGCTGGTCGGCAAGCGGCTGTTCGACCTGTTCGACTACTCCGCCGAGACAGACACGGTGGGCAAGCAGCACCTCGTCGACCCCGACCTGACCCGCCACATCGCGCAATCGCCGCGAGGCCGACCGGCTGGCCGACTGGCAGCCGCGCCGGCGCGGGCCCGGCCGACCCGGCGGCGGGGCCGGCATGCACCGGCCGCCGTCGCGCCCGGACGTCATCGCCACCGCTCGACCGCGAGGGCCTGCTGCCCGCGATCACGTTCATCTTCTCCCGGGCCGGCTGCGACGGCGCCGTCAAGCAGTGTCTGCGCAGCCCGCTGCGGCTGACCACCGACGAGGATCGGGCCCGCATCGCCGAGGTGATCGACCGCCGCTGCGGCGAGCTGGCCGACGCCGACCTCGCGGTGCTGGACTACTACGAGTGGCGCGAGGGCCTGCTGCGCGGGCTGGCCGCCCACCACGCGGGCATGCTGCCGGTCTTCCGGCACACCGTCGAGGAGCTGTTCACCGCCGGCCTGGTCAAGGCCGTCTTCGCCACCGAGACCCTGGCGCTGGGCATCAACATGCCTGCCCGCACCGTGGTGCTGGAGAAGCTGGTCAAGTTCAACGGCGAGCAGCACATGCCGCTGACGCCGGGGGAGTACACCCAGCTGACCGGCCGCGCCGGGCGTCGCGGCATCGACGTCGAGGGCCACGCGGTGGTGCATCTGGGTTCCGGACGTCGGAGCCCGCCGAGGTCGCCGGGCTGGCGTCCACCCGAACCTTCCCGCTGAAGAGCTCGTTCGCGCCGTCGTACAACATGACGATCAACCTGGTGAACCAGATGGGGCCGGAGCAGGCGCACCGGCTGCTGGAGCGCTCGTTCGCCCAGTACCAGGCCGACCGCTCGGTGGTCGGGATGGTCCGCGGTGTCGAGCGGGGCGAGAAGATGCTCGACGAGATCGCCGCCGAGATGGGCTGGGACCGCCGCGCCGAGCCGGTGCCCGAACCCGCGATCCTCGACTACGTCCGGCTGCGCGCCAAGATCAGCGAGCGCGAGCGCTCCCAGTCCCGGGCCTCCCGGCTGCAGCGCAGGCAGGCCGCGAACGACGCGCTGGCCTCGCTGCGCCGCGGCGACATCATCAACATCACCCAGGGCCGGCGCGGCGGGCTCGCCGTCGTGCTGGAGGCGGCCAACGACGGGGACGACCCTCGACCGCTCGTGCTGACCGAAAACCATTGGGCCGGAAGGATTTCGTCGGCCGACTACCCGGGGGCGGCGGCGCCGCTCGGGTCGATGTCGCTGCCCAAGCGGGTCGAGCACCGCCAGCCCAGAGTGCGCCGTGACCTGGCCTCGGCGCTGCGCTCGGCGGCCGCGGGTCTGGTCGTCCCGTCGGGTCGCAAGCGGCGCGGCCGGCGCGGACGAACCCGGACATCGATCCGGAGCTGATGTCGCTGCGCGACGAGATGCGCAGGCACCCCGCGCACCGGATCGCCGACCGGGAGGACAAGGTCCGCGTCGGCGAGCGCTACCTGCGGGTGGAGCGCGACAACGAGCAGATCCGCAAGAAGGTCAGCGCCGCCACCAACTCGCTGGCCCGCACGTTCGACCGGATCGTCGGGCTGCTGACCGAGCGCGGGTTTCATCGAGAGCACGACGGCGAGCGGTCGAGCCGAGGGTGACGGCGGACGGCCGGCTGCTGGC
Organism: uncultured Actinomycetota bacterium; assembly: GCA_963786695.1. Classification (GTDB taxonomy): domain Bacteria; phylum Actinomycetota; class Actinomycetes; order Mycobacteriales; family Mycobacteriaceae; genus Mycobacterium. The sequence goes on along the minus strand of CAWBAL010000057.1, from coordinate 54,581 downwards.
ACGGATCTACAACGAGAGCGACCTGCTGGTCGCCGAGTGTCTGCGCACCGGCGTGTGGAAGGGCCTTCAGCCCGCGGAACTGGCCGCGGTGCTCTCGGCGATGGTCTTCGAAACGCGCGGCGGCGACGGCCGAGGCCCCGACGCACGCGGTCGACATGCCCACGAAAGGGGTGCGCCGGGCGCTGGCGGAGACCCGCCGGCTGTCCGGCCAGCTGCGCGCCGACGAGAACCGGCACCGGATCAACCCGTCACGCGAGCCCGACGAGGGATTCGTGGCCGCCGTCTACCGCTGGGCCACCACCGGCGACCTGGCCGCGGCGCTGGCCGCCTCCGACGTCACCGGGTCGGGCACGCCGCTGCCCGCCGGCGATTTCGTCCGCTGGTGCCGCCAGGTGCTCGACCTGCTCGACCAGGTTCGCAACGCCGGACCCGACCCCGCGCTGCGCAGTGCGGCGAAACGCGCCATCGACGACGTCCGGCGCGGCGTCGTTGCTGTTGATAGCGGGTAGGGTGATGCAAACGCTACGGTGGGAGCGGCGAATCGCTACCAGACCAAGGAGAGACGATGAGCGGACCGCAGGGATCTGACCCCAACCCCTGGCAGGCTAAGCAGCCCGCCCAGGGTGAGGATCAGCCTGCCCCCGGCTCGGAGCAGCCCCCGGCCGCGACGCCGTCCTGGCAGCCCCCGGCCGCCCCGGAGCAGCCGTCGACCGAAGCCCAGGCGTGGCCGCCCACCGGTGAGACGCCGGCCTGGCAGCAGCCCGCCTACAACCAGCAGCAGCAGTACCCGCAGTACGGCCAGCCGCAGGCGCCGGGCTATCCGCAGCAGCAGCAGCCGTATCAGCAGCCGACCGAGTACAACCCGGCCGCCTACGGCCAGCCGGGTCAGTACGGCCAGCCGCAATACGGGCAGCCGCAGTACGGCCAGCCGCAGTACGGGCAGCCCGGCCAGCCGCAGTACGGCCAGTACCCGCAGCCCGGACAGCCCGGGCCAACCCGGTCAGCCCGGTCAGTACGGTGCCTACCCGCCGCCCGGTGGCGAGGAGACCTCGAAGAAGTCGGCCGCTGTCATCGGCACGGTCATCGGTGTGCTGGCGGCCATCATCCTGGCCGTGGTGCTGGTGCTCGGGTTCTGGAAGCCCGGCTTCTTCGTCACCACCAAGCTGGACATCGACAAGGCCCAGCAGGGTGTGCAGCAGATCCTGACCGACGAGACCAACGGCTACGGCGCGAAGAACGTCAAGGACGTCAAGTGCAACAACGGCGCGAACCCGACCGTCAAGAAGGGTGACACCTTCACCTGCGAGGTCAGCATCGACGGCACCAAGCGTCAGGTGACGGTGACCTTCCAGGACGACAAGGGCACCTACGAGGTCGGCCGGCCCAAGTAGCCGTGCTGGCGGTCATGCCGACGAAGCCTCCAGCGCGACAACGACATCGGTCCAGCGCGTCGTCGCGGTAGGAACTCGCCGCAGACTGCGCGCCTCGGCGGTAGCGGCCGAGCCGTCGGCGCGCCTCGCGGTGTCAGGCCGGATCTTTCGTGGTGCGACCAGGTGTCGACTTCGTCCATGGTCTCGTCACACCAGCGTGATCAGCAGCAGCAGCGAACTCGCCGTCGAAGGCGCATCCACACGCCGGTCGGATGAAGCCGATCGGGAAACGGTCCACCGGGTAGAGCAGCTCGTCGCCGAGGATGACGCTGGCGAGCCCGCCTCGCGAGCCTGCCAGCGGTGGCCTTTGACGCGCCCGCAGATGGTCGACAGATCCCTGGTCGGCGAAGAGGACTCGCAGCAGCGTCTCCACCTCCAGCACGGGCGAGGCCGGTCGCGTCCGCGAGCCATTCCTCAGGGCTGCCCTTCCGGCCGGCGCGATGATACTGGTATCTGGCCGCCGGCGCTGTCGGCGATGTCGGTGCCGGTGGGTGGAGATCACCCGGTGCAGATTCTGCATGAAGAAGCTGCACCGCAGGATCGTCACGCTCATCGAACTAGCCTGAAGCGCAGCCTCGACCTTGTAGTGCGGAATGAACCTCGCCCGGTCGGCGCCGAACACCGACACGTAGACGACGTGACGGCACCCGAAGCGCTCGGCCGCGTGGACGAACGGGATCACCGCCTGCTGTGCCGCCCGGTTACTCGGCAGCGGAAAGAGCAGGAACATGGTCTCGATGCCGTCGAGGGCGTGCAGGCCACGTCGATCGGTCGAAGAAGTCGAACGCGCACGCCTGCGCACCATGCGGCGCCCTGTCGGGGTGGCGGCTCGCTACCCGCCAGTTCTGATCGGGCTGCATGGCGCGCAACTCCTGCACCAGGTCCCGACCCACATTGCCCGATGGTCCGGTGATCAACAGCACCACCGATGCATAGCACATACCCGCGTGCCATCGGCGGTGCAGCCGCCCGCTAGCCGGGCAGCGCGTCGAGCGCCTTCTGCAGCCGCCCGATCGACGAGCCCACCCCGTAGGCCTTCGCAAGCTCGGCGACCCGCGCCGGGTCGGCGGCCGCCAACGGCAATGCGTCACTGGCGGTGGACATCTCGACGGGGGCATCACGGGCCACCGCCACCACCGGGCCTGCCGCCTCGATGTAGTCGGTGGCGGCCAGCAGCTTGGCCCGAAACGCCTTGGGCAGCTTCGATTTCGGATCGTGCGCCGCGGCCAGGATGTCCTCCAGCGAGCCGTACTGGGCCAGCATGGTCGCCGCGGTCTTCTCGCCGACGCCGGGCACGCCGGGCAGCCCGTCGGACGGATCACCGCGCAGCAGAGCCAGTTCCGCGTATCCCGGCCCGGCCCGGTGAGCGGGCACGCCGTACTTCTCGGCGACCTCGGCGGGCCCGAACATCACCGCGTTGGACAGCCCCCGGCCCAGATACAGCACCCGCACCTCGACCGGCTCGTCGGCCACCAGTTGCAACAGGTCCCGGTCGCCGCTGACCACGACCACCGGGTCGCGCCGCTCGGCGGCGGCCAGCGTGCCCAGGACGTCGTCGGCCTCGAAGCCCGGCGCGCCGGCGGTGGCGATCCCGAACGCGTCGAGCAGTTCCATGATCATCTCGACCTGGGGGCTCAGCTCGTCGGGAACCTCCTCCAAATCCGGCTCCCCGCTGTAGGTTTCCTCCGCGACGCGGTGCGCCTTGTAGGACGGGATCGCGTCGACCCGGAACTGCGGGCGCCAGTCCAGGTCCAGGCACACCACCAGCCGGTGCGGCCGCTCCCGGGTGATCAACGTCGCGACACTGTCGATGAACCCGCGAACGGCGTTGACCGGCCTGCCATCCGGTGCGGTGATCGAGGACGGCACTCCGAAGAACGACCGGAACCACATGCTGGCGCCGTCGAGCAGCAACACCGGTGCAGACATCAGCCCTCCCTGAACAGATACGACCCGGTGGTGATCGGCTTGTCGCCGGCGCCCTCGTCGTGCAGCACGGTCCGGACCGCGACCGTGCCGTCGGCGCCGCGGATGGCTTCTGCCGCAACCCGGAACGGGCCGATCTTGCCGCGGGCCAGGAACATCACGTGCGAGCTGACACCTTGCAGCCGGTCGGTGCCCACCAGCGCGGCCGCCGCGTCGAGGGCGGCGGTCTCCAGCGCGACGAACTGCGGCCCGATGTGCAGAGCGGCATCGGGTGAGGCCACCTCGACCGTGAGTTCCGGCAACGCCCAGGCGCCGTCGGTGCGGCGGCGGGCGCCGAACACCTGCCACAGCGGCGGCAGGTCGGGGGAGTCGACGACCTCGATCGGGTTGAGTTCCATCCGGCCGAGGCCCTCGGGCGGCACGCCGATGCTCACGCCCTGGCCCTCGTTGAGCGCGAGCACCCGGCTCGGGTTGTCGGCGTCGACGATCTTCGAGCGGCTGTAGGCCATCTGCCGCCCGCGCTTGAGGTCCTCGGACTGGATCTCGATGCGCTTAACGTCGCGGCCCGGGTCGAGCACCTGGATGGAGTGGATCACCGGGTTGGGCACCGCCTCGAGGTCGGACACCAGGCCGCTGTCGGGCGAGACGATGCCGAGCACCGCCAGGTACAGCCCGCCGGTCGGGTTGCGCATGTCATGGCGGATCGCCACGGTGTCCTGCGCGTCGATGTCCATCGACGAGTAGCTCCGGCCGAGGTAGCGGTAACTGAGCAGACCGCCCCAGCGCCGGTTCAGTTCGGCGGCATACGCCTCGGGGTCACCGGCGAGCTCACGGATATCGCGCAGCACCGTGTGATCGTATGCCCGCGGCTAATCTTGCTGACATGAGCGCCAGCCGTTTCCCCAGCGATGTCTACGCCCGCCGGCTCAAAGCCGCCGCAGCCGCGGCGGACACGGCGGGCGTGGCAGGTCTGGTGGTGACGCCCGGCTACGACCTGCGCTACCTGCTGGGCTCGCGGGCGCAGACCTTCGAGCGGCTGACCGCGCTGGTGATTCCGGCCGGCGGAGGGCAGGAGCGCAGCGACCCGGGAATGGGCAGCGGCGCGCCGTCATGGTGGTACCGCGGCTGGAGCTGGCGGCGCTGCGGGAGTCCGCGGCCGCCGAGCTGGGCTTGGTGGTCCAGGACTGGGTGGACGGCGAGAACCCGTACGACATCGTGGCCGTCGCCCTCGGCGGGCATGCCAGGGTCGCCGTCACCGATTCGATGCCCGCGTTGCACCTGCTGCCGCTGGCCGAGCGGCTCGGCGCGGTGCCGGTGCTGGGCACCGGAGATCATGGCGAGCCTGCGGATGGTCAAGGACCCAGCCGAGGTCGACGCGCTGCGCACAGGCCGGCGCGGCGATCGACCGGGTGCACGCCCGGGTGCCGGAGTTCCTGACGCCCGGCCGCACCGAGGCCGACGTCGCCGCCGACATCACCGAAGCCATTGTGGCCGAAGGGCATTCGGAGGCAGCGTTCGTCATCGTCGGCTCCGGCCCGAACGGCGCCGACCCGCACCACGAATGCTCGGATCGCGTGCTGCAGGCCGGCGACATCGTCGTCGTCGACATCGGCGGCCCGGTGCGAGCCGGGCTACAACTCCGACTCCACCCGCACCTACAGCCTGGGCGAGCCGAGCGCCGAGATCGCCGAGCAGTACGCGGTGCTGCAGCGAGCGCAGGCCGCCGGTGTCGCGGCGGTGCGGCCCGGGCGTGACCGCCGAGCAGGTCGACGCCGCCGCCCGCGACGTGCTGGCCGACGCCGGACTGGCGGAGTACTTCGTGCACCGCACCGGCCACGGCATCGGGCTGTCGGTGCACGAGGAGCCCTACATCGTCGGCGGGCAACGACCTGCCGCTGGCCGAGGGCATGGCGTTCTCCGTCGAGCCGGGCATCTACTTCCCGGGCCAGTGGGGCGCGCGCATCGAGGACATCGTGATCGTCACCGCCGACGGCGCGCTGGCGGTCAACGACCGGCCGCACGAGCTGACGGTGGTGCCGGTGGGCTGATCACCCACCCGGCGGTGCTTCGACCTCGCAGGCGATTCCCGGTGCCCGCTGTAGTCGCCGATCAAGGGTGAGCAGCGGCGCACCGATGGCCTCCGCGAGCGCAACGTAGGCCGCGTCGTAAATCGTTACGTTGCTGCGCAATTCCCACGCCCGTCGGGCCAGGACCTCGTAGGGCCAGAGCTCCACGGGCAGGTCGACGAGGTCGGCATGCGCCTGCGCGGCCTGGTCGGCACTGATCAGCGCGCCGAGTTCGTGCCGACGGATGATGTTCGCGCACTCGAACGGCAGCAGAGCAGGGGCGAACAGCTCGGCCCCGGCCAACCGTTCCGCCGCCCACGCGCCGTCTTCTCCGGCATCGAGAAGCGCGGTGACGAGCGCCGAGGCGTCACACACCAGCCGCCGCGTCACCGTCGGTCGGCATCCTTGGCGGCAAGCGTGGCGGCTGCGTCGACACGCACACCCGTCGCCGTCACCCGCGCCCGCGCGCGGGCCAGCACATCGTCGACGGAGGGCTTCTCAGCGGCAGCGACGAGGACTCCTGCGCAGATACTCCTGCAGCGACTTCCCCGCTCGAGCCGCACGCGAAGCCAACTCATCGCGGACCTCATCGGGGACATCGCGGACCGTCACAGCGACCATGCATGCATTCTAGCAGCATTGCTGCCGTCATGCAGACATGCAACCTAGAGGTCGACGACGACGTCCTCGGTCGGCTGCGCACAGCAGATCAGCACGTTGCCCGCCGCGGGCGCGTCCAGCGGCTCGGGGTCATAGCGCACCGCCCCGGACAGCAGCGGCGTCTCGCAGTTGTGACAGACCCCGGTGCGGCACGACCAGCGGGTCGGCACGTCGCACGCCTCGGCGAACTCCAGCAGCGCCGGGTAGCCGGCGCCCCACGGCGCGGACACGCGCGCTGCGGGCGAACGACACCTGCGGTCCGGTGCCGGGCTCTCCGGCGGGCGGATGCGGGACGGTCGCGCCGGACGCCACCACGCCCGGCGTCAAAGCCGCACCGGCGCCGAAGATTTCGCTGTGGATCCGGCCGGCATCCAGGCCGCACTCGGCCAGGGCGAGGCTCACCGTCGGTCATGAACGGCGCCGGCCCGCACACGTAGGCCTCGGCGTCGGCGGGCAGCGAGAGCTCGCCAAGCATGGTCGACGACAGCCGTCCGACCGCGTCGTAGTCGGCGCCCTGCCGGTCGGAGGGGCCCGGGCTGCTGTAGGCGATATGACGGTGCGCGGCGGTCAACCCGTCGAGCAGCTCGCGGCTTTCCGCGGCGAACGAGTGCTCGGCGCCGTCGCGGGCGCCGTGCAGCCACCACACCTCCCGTCCGGGCTGCCGGGCCGCGAGCTGCGTGCAGCATCGACAGCACCGGGGTGACGCCGACTCCGGCGCTGACCAGAACCACCGGCGCAGTCGCCGTCGGCGAGGTAGAAGGTGCCCCGCGGCGCGGCCACGTCGACGGTGTCACCGACCTGCACGCCGGAAGCGATGAAACTGCTTGCCGCGCCATGTGGTTCACGCTTGACGCTGATCCGGTACGTGCCGGAGCCGGGCTGGTTCGACAGCGAGTAGTTGCGGATCAGCGGCGCCGCGCCATTGCCGGGCTGGAGCTTGACGGTGATCGACTGGCCCGCCAGCCAGCCGGGCAGCGGTGTCCCGTCGGCTGCGGCAAGCGTCAGCGACCGGACATCCCGGCTCTCCTGATGTGCCGCGGTGACGCTCAGCGGACGAAAGCCCGCCCATGCCGGTGCCGGGGCGGCCGTGCCGGTGAGTCCGGCGTTTCCCGCCGCCGTCGCCGTCTGGCGTCGGCCAGCGCCCGCAGCGACGCCTGCCATCCCGGGCTCAGCGCTGGAATCCGCAGCGCCCGTTGCACACCGGTGCGCGGGTGGCCGGGCAGGTACAGCAGCGCGTCGATCTCGGCGACGCTGACGCTGTTCGGGTCCGCTGGCGACCTTGACGATCTCCTGGCCGGCCTGCACCTCGCCTTCGGTGATCACCCGCAGGTAGAAGCCCGGCCGGCGATGTGACACCAGCAATGCGGCCATGCGCGGTTCGTTCAGGCGCAGGCCGACCCGGTAGCAGGTCACCCGCGGCTGGGTGACCTCGAAGACGGCGTCGCCGATGCGGTAGCGGTCGCCGATGCACACCTCGTCGTCCGGCAGACCGTCGACGGTGAAGTTCTCGCCGAAGTGCCCGTGGCGCAGGTCGTCGCGGTCCAGGAAGTCCGCCCAGTGCCGGTAGGAGTCGAGCTGGTAGACCAGCACCGCCCGCTGCTCGCCGCCGTGGCCGCCGAGGTCGCCCTGGCCGTCGCCGTCGACGTTGAGCCTGCGCACCATGCGCGGCCCGTCGACGGTCGTCTTCCATGCGCCGGTGTGGACCACTCGGTCGTTCCACGCGACATCGCGGGGGAGTCCGACGTTGACGGCTACCAGTGTGGCCACGCTGCGGGCCTCCCGGCTCAGGCCTTCGAGCGGTCCAGCAGGCCCGACGAGCCGAGCACCCGGGTGACGTGCACCTCGATGACCACGCGCCGCGGGTTGACCCGGGGGGTGCGGTAGCGCTGGGCGTAGCGGAGCTCCGCGTCACGGACCGCCGCCGGATCGCGGTTGACGCTGGCCGCGCCCTCCAGTGACAGCCAGCGGGCGCCGTCGACTTGGGACAACACCCCGACACCGGAGCGCTCGGCGTTGATCGCCTTCTGCGAGCCGTCGCTGGTGATGACCCGGGCGATGTGGGTCTTGGGGTCGAAGGTGAAACCGACCGCCACCACGTGCGGCGAGTTGTCGGCGCGCAGCGTCGTCAGCATCGCGAGGTGGCGCTCGGTGAGAAATGCCAGCGCATCGCTGGTCAGCCTGGTTGTGGAGTTCGCCATCAGGCTCCACGCTAGCGCAGTGAATAATCGAGAGCCGTGAGTGACACGGGGGCCGGACCGGTCGTGATCTTCGGCGGCCGCAGCGAGATCGGCCTCGAGCTCGCGACGCGGCTGGCGCCTGGCGCCACCGTGGTGCTGGCCGCCCGCGGCGCCGACCGGCTCGATGCCCAGCTGGCCGCGGTGCGTGACGCCGGGGCCGCCGCGGTGCACGCCGTCGAGTTCGACGCCGACGACCTCGCCTCCCACGGCCCGCTGGTCGAGAAACTCGTCGGCGAGTTCGGGCCCATCGGCACCGCCGTGCTGGCCTTCGGCATCCTCGGCGACCAGGCCCGCGCCGAGGCCGACGCCGCCCACGCCGTCGCGATCGTGCACACCGACTACCTCGCGCAGATCAGCCTGCTGACCCACCTGGCGACGGCGATGCGCGCGGCCGGCCGGGGCGCGCTCGTGGTGTTCTCCTCGGTGGCCGGGGTGCGGGTGCGCCGCGCCAACTACGTCTACGGCTCGGCCAAGGCGGGTCTGGACGGGTTCGCCTCCGGGCTGGCCGACGCGCTGCACGGCAGCGGGGTGCGGCTGCTGATCGTGCGACCCGGCTTCGTGATCGGCCGGATGACCGAGGGCATGGACCCGGCGCCGCTGTCCAGCACGCCCGCCCAGGTGGCCGAGGCGACGGCCCGCGCACTGGCGAAGGGCCGGCGCACGGTGTGGGTGCCGTGGGCGCTGCGGCCGATGTTCTTCGGGATGAAGCTGTTGCCGCAGTGGGCCTGGCGGAGGATGCCCCGATGATCGTGGTCGTGGGTATCGGCGCGGACGGCATGAGCGGGCTGTCCGAGGACTCCAGGCGCGAATTGCAGTCCGCCACAGTCATTTACGGATCGCAACGCCAGCTCGACCTGCTCGACGACACCGTCGGCGCGCCGCGGCACAGCTGGCCATCGCCGATGCTGCCCGCGCTGCAGCGCCTCCTCGACGACAACCCGGCCGGTGACATCCACGTGGTCGCCAGCGGCGACCCGCTGCTGCACGGCATCGGCACCACACTGATCCGGCTGCACGGCGCCGACAAGGTCAGGGTGCTGCCGCACGTCTCGTCGGTGACCCTGGCCTGTGCCCGGATGGGCTGGACCGCGCAGGACACCGAGGTCATCAGTCTGGTCACCGCGCCCGTGCACACCGCGGTGCGCCGCGGCGGGCAGGCGATCGTGCTGTCCCGCAACGGGAGCTCGCCTGCCGAGCTGGCCCGGCTGCTGGTCGAAACCGGCCGCGGCGCTTCGGAAGTCACCGTCCTCGAGCAGCTCGGAAGCGGCGACGAGCGGATACGCAGCCGCGCGGCCGACGCCTGGGCCGCCGCACCGCCCGGCGACGTCGACGACCTCAACGTCGTAGCCGTCCGCTACCTGCCCGACGAGCGGATCGCCCAGACCCTGCCGGACGACCTCTTTCACCACGACGGACAGATCACCAAACAGACCATCCGCGCGGTCACCCTCGCCGCGCTCGCGCCGCGGCCCGGCGAACTGCTGTGGGACGTCGGTGCCGGCTCCGGCAGCATCGCCATCGAATGGTGCCGCAGCGCACCCGGCTGCCGGGCCGTCGCCTTCGAGGCCGACCCGCAGCGGCGCGAGCGGATTGCCGCCAACGCCAAGGCCTTCGGCGTCGACGTCGACATCCGCGAGCGCGCACCGGAGGACTTCGACGGCGCCGACACGCCCGACGCCATCTTCGTCGGCGGCGGCGTCACCAATCCCGGCCTGCTGTCCGCATGTGTCGACCGGCTGGGGACAGGGGGGAGGCTGGTGGCCAACGCCGTCACCGCCGAATCCGAAGCCCTTCTGGTGGAATGGTATTCGCGCCTCGGCGGCGAGCTGCGCCGCTTCCAGCATTACCGCGGTGAACCGCTGGGCGGTTTCACCGGCTGGCGTCCGGCGATGCCGATCACCCAGTGGGTGGTGAGCACGCTGTGACCGTCTACTTCATCGGTGCCGGGCCCGGAGCCGCCGACCTGATCACGGTGCGCGGCCAGCGGCTGCTGCAACGCTGCCCGGTCTGCCTGTACGCCGGGTCGATCATGCCGCAGGACCTGCTGGCGCTGTGCCCGCCGGAGCGCGAAGGTGGTCGACACCGGCCCGCTGACCCTGGACCAGATCGTCGACGAACTCGCCGGGGCCGACGCCGCCGGTCACGACGTGGCGCGGCTGCATTCCGGAGACCCCTCGATCTACAGCGCGATCGCCGAACAGTGCCGTCGCCTCGACGCGCTGGGCATCGCCTACGAGATCGTGCCCGGTGTGCCGGCGTTCGCCGCCGCCGCCGCGGCGCTCGGCCGCGAGCTCACTGTGCCCGGCGTCTCGCAAACCGTCACTCTGACCCGGGTGGCCACGCTGTCGACCGGCGATGCCCGACGGCGAGGACCTCGGCACGCTGGCCAAGTCCGGCGGGACGCTGGTGCTGCATCTGGCGGCGCACCGGATCGACGCGATCGTGCCGCAACTGCTCGAGGGCGGCTACCGCCCGGACACCCCGGTGGCCGTTGTCGCCTTCGCGAGCTGGCCCCAGGAGGTCGTGCTGCGCGGCACGCTGGCCGACATCGCCGGGCAGATGCACGGCGCATCCATCACGAAGACCGCGGTGATCATCGTCGGGGATGTGCTTGCCGCAGAGGGCTTCACCGACAGCTACCTGTACTCCTCGGGCCGGGCCCGGGGTAGCAGGCACTGATGCGCGTTCTGCTGCTCGGCGGAACAGGTGAGGGCAGGGCGCTGGCCGCTCGGCTGCACCCCGGCACCGACATCATCAGTTCCCTGGCCGGACGCGTCCCCGATCCTGCGCTGCCGGTCGGCCCGGTCCGCATCGGTGGCTTCGGCGGTGTCGCAGGCCTGCGAGAGTGGTTGAGCGAGAACGGAATCACCGCCGTCGTCGACGCCACCCATCCGTTCGCGGCGACGATGACCGCCCACGCCGCGCGCGCGTGCGCCGACCTGACGCTGCCGCACCTCGTGCTGGCCCGGCCGGCCTGGGATCCGGGAAACGCCATCGTGGTCGCCTCCGACGCCGAGGCCGCGGACACCGTGGCCCGGCAGCGGCTATTCGCGAGTGTTCCTGACGACGGGCCGCTCCGGTGTGGCGCCCTTCACCGACAGCGACGCCTGGTTTCTCATCCGGGTCGTCACCCCGCCCGATCCCGGCCTGCTTCCGCGCCATCACGAAGTGCTGCTGTCGCGGGGACCGTACGCCTACGACGACGAGTACAAGATCCTGCGGGACAACAGGATCGACGTGCTGGTCACCAAGAACAGCGGGGGAGAGCTGACCGCGGCCAAGCTGGACGCCGCCGCCAAGCTGGGCGTGCCCGTGGTGATGATCGCGCGCCCACCGCTGCCGGCAGGCGTGCGGACGGTCAGCACCGTCGACGAGGCGGTCGACTGGGTGCACGGGCTGTCGTAGTCGAGGATCAGACGCGCGCGGATCTGCGCTTGCTCGCCGCCTCCGCGTCGGCTTCGCGGGAGTAGTTCGGGTCGGTCGCCAGCCGGCTGTTGCGGCGGCCGTGGATGAAGTAGACCACGAAGCCCAGTGCCATCCAGATGGCGAACCGGACCCAGGTCGCGGCCGGCAGGTTCAACATCAGGTAGAGCGCCGCGAGGACGGCGAGTACCGGCACGACGGGCACACCGGGACAACGGAACGCGCGCTTGAGATCCGGGCGGGTGCGGCGCAGCACGATCACTCCGATGGCGACGAGCGCGAAGGCGAACAGGGTGCCGATGTTGACCAGCTCGGCCAGCGCCGTCAGCGGCACGAAGGTGGAGATCAGCGCCACGACGATCCCGGTCAGCAGGGTGGTGCGGACCGGGGTGCCGAAGCGCGGGCTCACTTTCGCGAACGTCGCGGGCAGCAGGCGGTCGCGGCTCATCGCGAAGAACACCCGGCTCTGGCCGAGCATGAGGATCATCATGACCGTCGTCAGCCCGAGCAGGGCGCCGACCGAGATCACGTTGGCGTAGCCCGGGTGGCCGACCGACCGGAATGCCTCTGCCAGTGGGGCGTCCACCTTGATGTCGGTGTACTTGACCATGCCGGTGATCGACCAGCGATACCGCGACGTAGAGGACGGTGCAGATGCCCAGCGACGCGAAGATGCCGATCGGCATGTCGCGCTGCGGCTTCTTGGTCTCCTCGGCCGCAGTCGCGACGATGTCGAATCCGATGTAGGCGAAGAACACCAATGCGGCTCCGGTGAAGATGCCGCTGATGCCGAACGCGCCGGGAGCCAGTCCGAGGTCCTGCAACAGCGACGGGGTGGCCTCGGCGCCGGACGCCGCGGGCGAGCCGGACGGCGGGATGAACGGCGAGTAGTTGGCGGCCTTGATGAAGAATGCACCGGCCACGATGACCAGCAGAACGATGCTCACCTTGATCACCACGAAGACGAGGTTGACCTGTGAGGAGACCTTGATTCCGAGGCACAGGACAGCGGTCAGGATCAGCACGATCGCGGCGGCGACGAGGTTGTGCCCGTCGCCATATGCGAAGTCCGGGATGGTGATTCCGATCCCTTTCATCACGTCGGCGAAGTAACTCGACCACCCGACGGCGACCGTGCTCGCCCCCAGTCCTAGCTCCAGGATCAAGTCCCAGCCGATGATCCAGGCGACGAGCTCGCCGAGGCTGGCGTAGGAGAACGTGTAGGCCGAGCCGGCCACCGGCACGGTGCTGGCGAACTCGGCGTAACACAGCGCGGCCAGCGCGCACGCGATGCCCGCGAACACGAAGGACACCGCGATCGCCGGGCCGGCCTTCTCCCCGGCGGCTTCGCCCGTCAGCACGAAGATGCCGGTTCCGATCACGACCCCGACACCGAACACGGTCAGCTGCAACGGACCTAGTTCCTTGCGCAGCTGGTGTTCGGACTCCTCGGTGTCGGCGATCGACTGTTCGACCGATTTCGTGCGTGTGAGGTTCATGGCTCTCCACCTGTCGCGGCCAAGCTCTGGCCGAGAAGTGCGCCACTTGCTGACGCGCTTCGGCGCGAAAAGCGTGCGCTAACCGGCCACTCGGCGGCAGCTCAGGACGGATAGCGGCGCGGGGTGAACACCGTGTCGCCGTACCACTGGGTCTGCGACGAGCCGACGATCAACAGGCACCGCATGTCCACGTCGGCCTGATCCAGGTCGGCCAGCCGCACGACCTTCACCGTCTCGGCGGGCCCGGCCACGTCGCGGCCGATCACCACCGGGGTGCCCGGATCGCGGTGCTCGAGCAGCAGATCCCGCATCGCCGCGACCTGCCAGGTGCGGCTCTTCGACGCCGGGTTGTAGATGGCCAGAACCAGATCGGCGGCCGCCGCCGCCGACAGCCGCGCGGCGATGACGTCCCAGGGCTTGAGCCGGTCGGACAGTGAGATCACCGCGTAGTCGTGGCCCAACGGCGCACCGACCCGGCTCGCGACGGCCTGTGCGGCCGTCATCGCCGGGATCACCCGCACCGCAACGTCCGGCCACTGCTTGGCCTCCTCCAGCACTGCGGTGGCCATCGCGAACACACCCGGGTCGCCGGAGGACACCACCGCCACCGCGCGGCCCCGCTCAGCCAGTTCGCAGGCCAGCCGCGCGCGGGCGGGTTCATCGGTGTTGTCGCTCGGGTGACGAATCTGATCGGCGCGCAACGGCACCCGGTCCAGATACGGCCCGTAGCCGATCAGATCGGTGGCGGCGGCCAGCTCGCGGCGGCTCTGCGGCGTCATCCAGTCGACGTCGCCGGGTCCCAGGCCCACCACCGCGACACCGCCGGTGGCCGTCTTGGCGCTGCCGACCTCCCGGCACCATCGCCAGCGAGAAGTACGGCACCCCGTCGTCGTCCACCTCGGCGGCCGGCAACACCCGCTGTGCGTCGGTGCTCGCCCGCTCGACGTAGAACGCCTCGTCGAGCCGACCGGACATCGAAAGTGCTTCGCGCACTTGCGGATACGTGCGGCCCAGCTTCATCACCACCGCGGCGTCGGCGTCGGCCAGGCGGCGGGCCAGCTCACGCACCGGCATGGTGCCGGGCAGAATCGAGAGCACCTCGTCGCCGGTCACCAGCGGAGTGGCGATCGCCGCCGACGCCGCGCTCACCGACGTCACGCCGGGGATGATGACCGCGTCGAACCGCTCGGTCAACCGACTGTGCATGTGCATATAGGAGCTGTAGAACAGCGGATCGCCCTCGGCCAGCAGCGCGACGTCGCGCCCGGCGTCCAGGTGCGCGGCGATGCGTTCGGCCGACTCGCGGTAGAAGTCCTCCATGGCACCGGCATAGCCGCCGGGGTGGTCGGTGGTCTCGGTGGTCACCGGATAGACCAGGTGCTCCTCGATCTGGCCCGGCCGCAGGTACGGCTCGGCGATGCGGCGGGCGATGCTGCGGCCATGGCGCGCACTGTGATACGCGACGACGTCGGCCTCACCGATGACTCGCGCGGCCTTGACCGTCACCAGTTCCGGATCGCCCGGGCCCAGCCCCACCCCGAAGAGCGTGCCGCTGCCCGATCGCCTCGCTCCTCCTCCGCCCTCGTTCCTCGGGCGGCATCGTCGACTCGGCAGTCATTCGCGTTCGCTCGCAATCGCATTCACCGCGGCGGCTGCCATCGCACTGCCGCCGCGGCGGCCCCGCACCACCAGGTACTCCATCCCGCGCGGGCGTTCGATGAGTTCCTGCTTGGACTGCGCGGAGCCGACGAACCCGACCGGGCCGCCGAGTACCGACACGGGGGCAGGCACACCCTCGTCGATCAATTCCAGCAGCCGGAACAGCGCGGTGGGGGCGTTGCCGATCGCCAGCACGGCACCGCCCAGCCGCTCGGCCCACAACTCCACGGCGGCCGCCGACCGTGTCGTCTCCCGGCGCTTGGCCAACTCGGCGGCGCGCGGATCGGCCACCAGCGACACGACCTCGTTGCCGGCGGGCAGCCGGGCGGCGGTGATTCCCGCGGCGACCATCGAGGAGTCACACAGGATCGGGGCGCCCGCGACCAGCGCGGCGTGCGTCGCATCGACGACGCCGGGGGTGAAGGCGATGTGCTCGGGGAGGTCGACCTGCCCGCAGGTGTGGATCAGCCGGACGACCACCCGCGCGACGTCGTCGGGAAACGGCGTCAGGTCCGCCTCGGCCCGGATCGTCGCGAACGACTGCCGATAGATCTCGGCGGCGTCGCGGGTGTAGTCGAGCACCCGATCACCCTACGACCTGGCGTGCGGCCGGAAGCCCTCACCCGTCGCCACCATCACCTGGCCCGACAGTGGACTGCCGCAAGCCCGTTCGCAGCCCACATAGTGCACATGACCGGGCGAAGTGTGCTCGGCGACGGCCCTGGTGGCCTCGGCACGCACGTCTGCCAGGGACTTCTCGCACCCCGGGCTGCCGACGCAGGCTGCTCACCCGCAGCCACGGCGAGTTCTCGTCGAACACCAGGCCCAGCGGGGCCAGCACCCGCAGCGACGCGTCGGCCACGCCGTCGGCCAGATCGCACACCAGCAGCGAGCGCCACGGGGTGATCACCACCGGCGCGTCGATCGCGGCGACGAAGTGCGCCTGCCTGGCCTCCAGCACACCCAACGGCACCGCCGCCCCCAGCGCCACCTGCCCGTCGTCCTGCAGGATCCAGCCGACCGGCGGCCGCAGCACCGGGGGATGGGTCGTCCCGCCGGGCGCCGTCGCCTCGAAGTCCGACACCAGAACGGACGGGTCATCCAATTCGCTTACCCGCCAGGCCTTTCCGCGCACTGAAACGAAGCGGCGCGCCACCGCAAGCAGGGCCGGCACCACCTGCGTCGAAAGCGAGCCGGACACCGGTGTCGCGGCCGGCCAGCAGCAGCGCCGCCCGCTCGCCGAGAACATGCGCCCCGACGTCGGCGCGAAGACCCGAGATGTCGACCGGTCCCGTCGTCGAGGCCGAACATGAACCGGCCAGGAAGCCGCACCAACTCGGGGTCGGACTGGATTCCGCGGTCCAACTCGGCGACCCAGGGCCGCACATCGGCGAGTCCGCCGACCCGGCCCGACAGCGGCGAGGCGACGATGTTGCGCACCCGCTCGTGGTCGGGTGAGGGCAGCAGGCCGGCGGCTGCCGCAGCATCGGCGACGGCGGCGGTGTCCCGGACGGCGCGCAGCTGGACGTTGCCCCGCACGGTCAGCTCCAGGGTGCCGTTGCCGTACTCGGTCGCGGCGTGGGCCAGCGCCTCCAACTGGCCGGCGGTGATCATCCCGCCGGGCAGGCGCAAGCGGGCCAGCGCGCCGTCGGCGGCCTGGTGCACCTGCAGTGCCCCCGGGCAGGCGTCGTCGTCGCGCGTTCGGCTCACCGATTCACCGTACGGTCAGGGGCGATCCGGCAGCGGAGCCCAGTGCAGGGTGGTGTCGCCGGATTCCGGCGTCATGGTCAGCTGCCCGTCCTCGATGCGCCAGCCCCTGACGCCCGACAGGGCCGCGGCGACGCGGGTGTCCAGCGACGGCTGCGGGCACATCATCAGCGTGACGGCGATCGGCCCGAAGGACAACGTGCCGGAGTCGGGGGTGGCGGCCGTCGCCTGCCAGCTTCCGCTGCCCCGGTTGCAGTCGAGCAGGAAGGCGGCGTGACCGTCGGCGCCGAACGTGACGGTGAACGTCGACGGACTTTCGAGAGTCGTCGGGCCGTCGGCCGAATCAATGCTCACCAACTGCCAATCGGTGTCGGTCAGCGGTGTCGTGTCCGCAGCGGCGATTCCGCAGGTGGCGAGTGCCAGACCGGCGGCCAGCGTCACCAGCAATGTCTTCACCCCGTCCACCGTACGGGCGTATGTTCAGGCGATGGCGAGGGCGGCCACACCACGGGTGGGAATCATCGGCGCCGGCATGTCCGGGCTGTGTATGGCAATGAAGCTGCTGGACGAGGGCATCGACACGTTCGTCATCTACGAGCAGGCCGACGAGGTCGGCGGGACCTGGCGGGACAACACCTATCCCGGTCTGCACTGCGACGTCCCGTCGCCGTTCTACAGCTACTCGTTCCTACCCAACGCTGAGTGGTCGCGGATGATGCCGCCCGGCGGCGAGATCCAGCAGTACATGCGCCGCGTGGCCGACGAGCGGGACATTCGCCGCTTCATCCGGTTCGGCACCGAGGTCTCTTCCGCGGAGTTTCGTGACGGGAAGTGGTACGTCACCACTGATGCGGGGATCGACGAGTTCGACGTGCTGATCACCGCCACCGGCTTCCTGCGGGTGCCGCGCTATCCCGACATTCCCGGCCTCGAGGACTTCGCCGGGCCGATGTTCCACTCGGCCCGCTGGGATCACTCGGTCACGCTGCCGGACAAGCGAATCGGGCTGATCGGCACCGGCTCGACCGGCGTGCAGATCACCGCCGAGCTCGGTGGAAAAGTCAAGCAGCTCAATGTCTTCCAGCGCACTGCGCAGTGGGTTGCGCCATTTCCCAACATGCGTTATCGGGCGCGCCGGGCGATGGTCGGCAGGTTCCCGGTCCTGGCCCGTCCCGGGTACGCGTTCTGGTCCTGGTTCGTGATGTCGGTGTTCGGCAACGCACCACTGCGCCCGGGACTGGCGCGCCGGTACTTCAGCCTGATGTGCGTCTGGAACCTGCGGTTGTCGGTGCGCGACCGGGCGCTGAAGAAGAAGCTCACGCCCGACGTACCAGCCGATGTGCAAGCGGCAGGTGTTCTCCAGCGGCTACTACCGCGCCGTGCAGAAGCCCGGTGTCGAGGTGATCACAGAGGCGATCGACCACATCGAACCCCGCGGCGTGGTCACCGCCGACGGCAGGCTGCACGAACTCGACGTACTGGTGCTCGCCACCGGCTTCGACGCGCGCGCCTACGTGCGCCCGATCCGGATCATCGGCGCCGACGGCCGCAGCCTCGACGAGGTGTGGGACGACGGACCCTACGCGTACCGCTCGATCGCGGTACCCGGCTTCCCCAACCTGCTCATGCTGATGGGACCGCACTCACCGATCGCCAACCAGTCGCTGGTGCCGGTCGCCGAGGATCAGGCCGACTACGCGCTGTGGTGGATCAAGCAGATGCGCGACGGTCGCGTGGATTCCTTCGCGCCCACCGAGGCCGCGACCAAGCTCTACAACGAGGAGATCGAATCGGCTCTGCCCCAAACCATCTGGGCGAGCGGGTGCAACAGCTGGTATCTCGGGAAGAACGGACTTCCCGAGGTGTTTCCATGGAACCCGGCCCGGCACCGCGAACTGCTGCGCAGCCCGGTGGTCGCCGACTTCGAGGTGCGCAACTCCTGACGGCTGTCGCTTTCCCGCCCAGCGGGTCGCAAGGGCGTGCCACGATGAGGGATGGCGCCAGTGCCGATTCCGCGTACCAAGGGGCCGATAGCGCGGGTGATTGCGCTGGGCTTGTTGCTGGTCGTCCTGGGTGTGGCGTTGCGCGGGCGACTGCCCGGTGTGCAGCCGGCCGAACCTGACCGCCCGTCCGGCGGTCCGGCGCCTCTGATCGGCGTGATCGCCCTGGTTTCGGCTTCCATGCTGGTGGTCGCGGTCGCCATCGTCATGTCGATACGCGAACCCGGACGGCCGATGCCGGCCGCGCGCTACGACGTGCCAGGAGGCGGGGCCCCGCGGGGCCGGCGAAGCTGGCGCTTCCTGTTGATCGGACTCGCCGCGATCCTGGCCTGGCTGCTGATGAACGCCCTGCTGTCGCAGCTGCCCTGGCTGCGCGCCGGCGACGTGCCGTCGCCGCAGACGGCACCCGGCCCGGCACCCACCGGCGAGGTCGTCCCGCGCCCACCGGTGCGCCAGCCGGGCGGAGCCGACGACCACGTCTTCTGGTTTCTCGCCGTGAGCACCGCCGCCCTGATGGTGCTGATCCTCATCGGCGCGGTGGTGGTTCGGGTTCGCAGACGCCGCTACGCCGTCCCCGTTTCGACGGCGGCTCCGGCCGGTGACGCCGCTGTCGTGGAGCCGGCGTCGGGATCGGAGTCGCTGGCCCTGGCTGCCGAACGCGGCCTGGCCGAGGTCGGCGATCTGAGCCGCGAACCGCGGGAGGCGATCATCGCCTGTTATGCGGCGATGGAGAACGCACTGGCGAACGCGCCGGGTGCGGCTCCGCAGGATTCGGACACGCCCTCGGAGGTGTTGGCACGTGCGGTGGAACATCAGGCGCTGCAGTCCGGCAGCGCGACGGAGCTGGTCACGTTGTTCGCCGAGGCCCGGTTCAGCACGCACGTGATGAACGAGGGCCACCGCGAGGCCGCCGAACGCGCGCTTCGGCTGGTTCTCGACGAACTGCGGAGTCCGGTGTGACCAGGTTGTGGGCCGGCGGGCTCGCCCTGGTCGTCGGAGCCGAGGTACTGGCAATGGTCCTGGGGGCACATCGGTGGGTCGTGCCGGCCGCGGGCGCCGCGGCGGCCCTGGTGCTGATCGCCGCCCGCATGAGCCTCGACGGTCCCCGTCATCCCGCTGCCGAAGCGATCACCGACGACGCTGCGGAATCGTTGCAGCGCTGGAAGTCTCGCACCGAATCGACGATTCAGTGGGCCGATGCGACGCGCGCCGACTGGGATCGGCACCTGAGGCCGAAGCTGGCGGCGGAGTTCATCCTGGCCACCCGGCACAAGGATCCGGCCGCGTTGAAGGCGACGGGCCGAATCGTGTTCGGAGACGAGCTGTGGCGCTGGGTGGATCCCAGCGACATCTCCCGAACCGGCAGCCGTGAGCCCGGGCCGGGGTCGGCGACCCTGGAGGAGATCCTGCGACGAATGGAACGCCTATGACGATGCCGGCCCCGACCGCGACGGCCTACTGCGAGGCGGTGCTCGACGAGATCGAGCGCGTTGTGGTCGGCAAGCGCGAGGCGCTCACGCTGATCCTGACCACCGTGCTGGCCGGCGGGCATGTGCTCATCGAGGACCTGCCCGGCATGGGCAAGACGCTGATCGCGCGGTCGTTCGCCGCGGCTCTGGGACTGCGCTTCACGCGGGTGCAGTTCACCCCCGATCTGCTGCCTGCGGATCTGCTGGGCTCGACGATCTACGACATGCAGTCCGGGCGCTTCGAGTTCCGTCCGGGCCCGATCTTCACGAACCTGCTGATGGCCGACGAGATCAACCGGACGCCGCCCAAGACGCAGGCGGCGCTGCTCGAGGCGATGGCCGAGCAACAGGTCAGCATCGACGGCCAAACCCACCGGCTGCCTTCGCCGTTCATCGTCCTGGCGACCGACAACCCGATCGAGTACGAGGGCACCTATCCGCTGCCGGAAGCCCAACTCGACCGCTTCGCCGTCAAAGTCGAGCTGAAGTATCTCTCCGAGCGCGACGAGGCGACGATGTTGCGCCGCCGTCTGGACCGGGGATCGGCCGAGGCGGCGGTCGACGCGGTGGTCAACGCCGACGACCTGCTCGCGATGTGCGCGGCGGTGGAGGAGGTGTCCGTCCACGAGGACGTCCTGCACTACGTGGTGTCGCTGGCGACGGCCACCCGCAGCCATCCGCAGGTCGCCGTCGGCGCCAGCCCGCGAGCCGAACTCGACCTCGTCCAGCTCGCCCGCGCCCGCGCGCTGGTGTCCGGCCGCGACTACGTGATCCCCGAGGACGTCAAGGCGCTCGCGGTCCCGGCGATCTCCCATCGGATCAGCCTGCGACCGGAGATGTGGGTGCGCAGCGTGCACGGTTCGGACGTGGTGGAGCAGCTGCTGAAGCGTCTGCCGGTGCCGCGCACCCGCGGGCAAGGGCAGTGACGGGCGACCGGAATGGACGACGTTCGCCGCACCGAGGTGGAATTGCGTTGGAGCGCTTCGCCGTTGACGCGGGCGATCGTGACGTGCGTGGGTGTGGCGCTGGCCGTGGCGGTGATCGGATCGCGCTGGCAGCTGATCGCCTTCGTGGCGCCGCTGGTGGGCGTGTTGGCCTCGATCGGCTGGCAGCGACCGGCACCGAGGATCACCGTGCAGGCCCGGCCGGCCATGGTGCGCTGCTTCGAGAACGAGCAGGTGCAGATGGCCGCCGAGCTGACCGCCGAGGGCGACGACGTGGTGGCCACACTCGAGCTGTCCACCGTGGCGGGCATGGACGTCGAGGTGCTCGAGGGCGCAACCGCAACCCGCAAGAGCGTCACCGCCTCGGCGCAACGCTGGGGCCGCTATCCGTTGCGGAGCACGGTGCAGATCCTCGCGCCCGGCGGGCTGATGACCGGTACGGCGAGCGTCGACGTCGCCGACGTCTTCGTGTTCCCGGTGGCGCCGCCGCAGCCGACCGGGATACCGCGAACCGAACTGCCCGACCGCCTCGGTACCCACCTCACCCGCTACCTCGGGCCGGGTGTCGAGTTCGCCGACATTCGCGCCTACCTGCCGGGCGATCAGCTCCGCACCGTCAACTGGTCGGTCAGCGCCCGCCGCGGCAGCCTGCACGTCACCGAGCGGTTGACCGACCGCGCCGCCGACGTCGTGGTGCTCGTCGACATGAGTGCGCAACCCGCCGGGCCGGCGACGGTGGTCACCGAGCGGGCGCTGCGCGGTGCGGCCCAGGTGGTGCAGAGCGCGCTGCGAAACGGTGACCGGGCCGGGATCGTCGGTCTGGGCGGCCGGCGCCCCCGCTGGCTCGGTGCCGACATCGGCCGGCGCCAGTTCTACCGGGTGCTCGACGTCGCGCTCGGGGTGGGCAGCGAATATCAAAGCAGCACAAGCACCTTGGCGCCCCGCGCGGCGGTCCCGCCGGGCGCGGTCGTCGTCGCGTTCTCGACCATGCTCGACACCGGGTTCGCGCTGGCCCTGATCGACTTGTGCAAGCGCGGCCACACCGTCGTGGCGGTGGACATCCTCGAAGGCTGCCCGTTCGACGCCGGGCAGGATCCGATCCTGGAGCGGATGTGGGCGCTGCAGCGGTCGTCGATGTACCGCGACATGAGAGTGATCGGCGTCGACGTGGTGTCCTGGCCGGCCGACATCACCCTCGATCAGGCGATGCATCTGGTGCCCGAGCCGCGGTCGCCGGCCGGCCAGGCGGCGGGCGCGATGACGCCCGCCCGGTTCGTCTCGGCGGGGTTCGGGGTGTTGATGGCCGCGGCGGCCGCCGTCGACGCCGACGGACCGGCTCTCGTCGCGGCCGCGATCGCCGGAGTGGCCGTGCTGGCCGGCCTGTATCTGCGGTTGGCCGCCACCGCGGCGGTGCTCGCGGTGGTGTGCGCGATCGCGCTGTCGGAGCCGCAACCGTTGCTCGCCGCGCTGTCGGGGTTGTCGGCCGCGGCCTACCTGGTGCTGCGCTACACGACGATGACGCCGCCCGACGGTGATCGGGCTCGTCGGCTTCACGGCGGTCGGGCGTGGCCGCGACGACCGCGGGGACGGCCGGGTTGTCGTGGCTGCCGCTGCTGGCCCCGGTGGCCGCGGTGGTCCTGTTCCTCCTGATGACGGCGCCGTTCGCCCGCGACGAGCGCGCCGACGACGCCGCGGAGGCCGAGCGCCCCGCACTAGGGTACGAATGATGGGTGCCCCAGCCCGCCGTCCTGCTGCTGTCGACGTCCGACACCGACCTGATCGCCGCCCGCGCCAGCGGCGCTGACTACCGGTGGGCGAACCCGTCGCGGCTGATCGACGGTGAGCTGAGCCGACGCTGCTGGCACGGCGCCGACGTCGTGGTGGTGCGAATCCTCGGCGGCTACCGGGCCTGGCAGGACGGCATCGACACCGTGGTGGCCAGCGGGCTGCCGACCGTGGTGGTCAGCGGCGAGCAGGCGCCCGACGCCGACCTGATGGAGCGCTCCACCGTGCCCGCCGGCATCGCCATGCAGACCCACATCTACCTGGCCCAGGGCGGTGTGGAGAACCTGCGCCAGCTGCACGCCTTCCTCGCCGACACCCTGCTGATGACCGGGTTCGGCTTCGACCCGCCCGCGGCCGACCCCGGTCTGGGGCGTGCTCGACCGCGACTGCGCGCGACACCGACGGCCCGACCATCGCGGTGCTGTTCTACCGCGCCCAGCAGCTGGCCGGCAACACCGCCTACATCGAGGCGCTGTGCGCCGCGATCGAACAGGCCGGCGGACGGGCGCTGCCGGTGTACTGCACGTCGCTGCGCACCCCCGAGCCCGAACTGCTCGACCTGCTGGGCACCGCCGACGCCATGGTGGTCACCGTGCTGGCCGCCGGCGGAGCCCGTCCGGCCACGGCGACAGCGGGCGACGACGACGACAGCTGGGACGTCAAACACCTTGCCGCCCTTGATGTCCCGATCCTGCAGGGCCTGTGCCTGACGAGCTCGCGGGCAACCTGGGCGGGCAACGACGACGGCCTGAGCCCGCTGGACGTCGCCACCCAGGTGGCGGTGCCCGAGTTCGACGGCCGCATCATCACCGTCCCGTTCTCGTTCAAGGAGATCGACGACGACGGGCTGATCGCCTATGTGCCCGACCCGGAGCGCTGCGCCCGGGTGGCCGGCCTGGCGGTCAACTACGCCAACCTGCGCCGGGTCGCCGCCGCCGGACAAGCGGCTGGCCCTGGTGTTCTCGGCCTACCCGACCAAGCACTCGCGGATCGGCAACGCCGTCGGCCTCGACACCCCGGCCAGCGCGGTGGCGTTGCTGACGGCGATGCGGGACAGCGGCTATCGCATCGGTGACATTCCCGGGTGTCGGCGGCAGCCGATGGTGACGCCCTGATGCACGCGCTCATCGAGCGCGGCGGGCAGGACCCGGACTGGCTCACCGAGGACCAAGCTGGCCGGCAACCCGATCCGGGTGCCCGCGGCCCGCTACCGCGAGTGGTTCGCCACCCTGCCCGACGATCTCACCGACGCGATGGTGCGGCACTGGGGCCCGCCGCCGGGCGAGCTGTTCGTCGACCGCAGCCGCGACCCGGACGGCGAGATCGTCGTCGCGGCAATCCAATCCGAGCAACGTCGTGATCCTGGTCCAGCCGCCGCGCGGGTTCGGCGAGAACCCGGTGGCCATCTACCACGACCCCGACCTTCCGCCCAGCCACCACTACCTGGCCGCCTA
The DNA here is from genome assembly GCA_963786695.1 of uncultured Actinomycetota bacterium. Lineage (GTDB taxonomy): Bacteria > Actinomycetota > Actinomycetes > Mycobacteriales > Mycobacteriaceae > Mycobacterium. The sequence continues at coordinate 30,322 of CAWBAL010000057.1, read as the reverse complement.
CCTGTGGCTGCGCGCACGAGTTCGGCGCGCACGCCGCCGTGCATCTGGGCAAGCACGGCAACCTCGAATGGCTGCCCGGCAAGACCGTCGGGATGTCCGCCGGCGTGCGGGACCGACGCCGCCCTCGGCGACCTGCCGCTGATCTACCCGTTCCTGGTCAACGACCCGGGGGAGGGCACCCAGGCCAAGCGCCGCGCGCACGCCACCCTGGTCGACCACCTGATCCCGCCGATGGCCCGGGCCGAGACCTACGGCGACATCGCCCGCCTCGAGCAGCTGCTCGACGAGCACGCCAACATCGCCGCGCTGGACCCCGGCAAGCTGCCCGCGATCCGCCAGCAGATCTGGACGCTGATGCGCGCCGCGAAGATGGACCACGACCTGGGTCTGGCCGACCGCCCCGAGGACGACAACTTCGACGACATGCTGCTGCACGTCGACGGCTGGCTGTGCGAGATCAAGGACGTGCAGATCCGCGACGGTCTGCACATCCTCGGCGTCGCACCCGCGGGCGAGGCCGAGCTCGACCTGGTGCTGGCCATCCTGCGGGCCCGCCAGCTCTTCGGCGGCGAACAGCACCTGCCCGGTCTGCGCCAGGCCCTCGGCCTGGCCGAGGACGGCACCGATGACCGCGGCGACCGTCGACGAGGCCGAGCGCCGGGCCCGCGAACTGCTGGCGCGGGCTGCAGGCCACCGGCTGGGACGCCGACCGCGTCGACGAGCTGACCGACGACCCCGAGGTGGCGCGCGATCCTGCGGTTCGCGGCCACCGAGGTGGTGCCCCGGCTGGCCGGCACGGCCGGCGAGATCGACCAGGTGCTGCGGGCGCTGGACGGCCACTTCATCCCGGCCGGGCCGTCCGGCTCGCCGCTGCGCGGTCTGGTCAACGTGCTGCCCACCGGGCGCAACTTCTACTCGGTGGACCCCAAGGCGGTGCCGTCGCGGCTGGCCTGGGAAACCGGTGTGGCGATGGCCGATTCGCTGCTGGAGCGCTACCGCGCCGACCACGGTGACTGGCCGCGCTCGGTCGGGCTGTCGGTGTGGGGCACCTCGGCGATGCGGACCTCCGGTGACGACATCGCCGAAGTGCTTGCGCTGCTGGGTGTTCGGCCGGTATGGGACGACGCATCGCGCCGGGTGATCGACCTCGAGGCGATCTCGCTGGCCGAACTGGGCCGGCCCCGCATCGACGTCACGGTGCGGATCTCCGGCTTCTTCCGCGACGCCTTCCCGCACGTCGTGACGATGCTCGACGACGCGGTGCGCCTGGTCGCCGATCTCGACGAGCCGGCCGACCAGAACTTCGTCCGCGCCCACGCCCAGGCCGACCTCGCCGAGCACGGTGACCAGCGGCGTTCCACCACAAGGATTTTCGGCTCCAAGCCGGGAACCTACGGGGCGGGGCTGCTGCAGCTGATCGACAGCCGCAACTGGCGCGACGACGCCGACCTGGCCGAGGTCTACACCGCCTGGGGCGGCTTCGCCTACGGGCGGGACCTCGACGGCAAGCCGGCCGCCGACGACATGTCCATGCAGTACCGCCGGATCGTGGTGGCGGCCAAGAACACCGACACCCGCGAGCACGACATCGCCGACTCCGACGACTACTTCCAGTACCACGGCGGCATGGTCGCCACCGTGCGCGCGCTGACCGGGCACGGCGCCCGCGGCCTACATCGGCGACAACACCCGGCCCGACGCGGTGCGCACCCGCACGCTGTCCGAGGAGACCACCCGGGTGTTCCGCGCCCGCGTCGTCAACCCGCGCTGGATGGCGGCGATGCGCAAGCACGGCTACAAGGGCGCCTTCGAGATGGCCGCGACGGTGGACTACCTGTTCGGCTACGACGCCACCGCGGGCGTGATGGCCGACTGGATGTACGAACAGCTCACCGAGCAGTACGTGCTGGACCCGGAGAACCGCAAGTTCATGGACGAGTCCAACCCGTGGGCGCTGCACGGCATGTCCGAGCGGCTGCTGGAGGCGGTCGGCCGCGGGATGTGGGCCGAGCCGGATCCGGAGACGCTGGACGGGCTGCGCCAGGTGCTGCTGGAAACCGAGGGCGATCTTGAAGCACGGTACCGGCTGGATCCGGCGGGCAGGAGCGAAGCGACTCGGGAAGCTAGATTGACGGCATGGCTCCCACTTTCGCCGACGTCGCCAAGGCCAAGTACGTCCTGCTGACCACGTTCACCAAGGACGGCCGGCCCAAGCCGACGCCGATCTGGGCGGCCCCGGACGGGGATCGCGCTGCTGGTGATCACCGAGAAGGACGCCTGGAAGGTCAAGCGCATCCGCAACACCCCGCGGGTCACGCTGGCGGTCTGCGACATGAAGGGCAACGTCAAGGGCGAGGCCGTCGAGGCGGTCGCGACCATCCTCGACGACGTCCCAGACCGAGAAGGTCTACCAGGCGATCGGCAAGCGCTACGGGATCGTCGGCAAGGTGTTCAACATCTTCTCCAAGCTGCGCGGCGGCGCCAAGCGCACCATCGGGCTGGAACTGCGGGCCGCCTGAGCGTGGCCCCGACGTTCGACGAGGTCATCAAGGCCAAGTACCTGCTGCTGACCACCTTCACCAAGGACGGCAGGCCCAAGCCGACCGCGATCTGGGGCGTGCCGGACGGAAACCGCCTGCTGGTGATCACCGACGACGGCTCGTGGAAGGTCAAACGGATCCGCAACACCCCTCGGGTGACCATCGCCGAGTGCGGCGTGCTGGGCAAGCCGAAGGGCGAACCGGTGGAGGCCGTCGCACGGGTGTTGCCGAAGTCGGAGACCAAGGACGTCTACACCAAGGTGCTGCGCCGGTACTGGAACCACTCGTGGTGGTTCTACGCGCACACCCTGGTCCGCGGCGGGATCGACAAGGTCCACGTCGGCCTGGAGATCACCGCGATCACGCCCGAATAACTCACAGGGTCTTATCAGTACGCGCGCGGAACCTCGTCGCGCAGCCAGTCGTTGGCAGTCCATGGTGATGCGGACGTTCTTCGTCTACGCCCTTGTCGAGCTGGCGGTGCTGGCCGCGCTGACCTGGTCCATCGGGCTGGGCTGGACGCTGCTGGTCCTGCTGGCCACCTCGGTGGTGGGCGTCGCGCTGGCCGGCTCCCAGGTCAAGCGGCAGATCGCGCGGCTGCAGCGCACCCGCACCAACCCGCAGGGTGCGGTGGCCGACGGCATGCTGGTCGCCCTCGGCACCGTTCCTGGTGTTCATCCCCGGTCTGGTCACCACCGCGGCTGGGCGCCCTGATGCTGATGCCGCCGACCCGCAGCGCGATGCGCCCGCTGGCCGGGATGCTGCTGACCCGCGGCATCGCCCGCCGGGTCGGCGTGGTCAACCTGACCGCACCGGGCGCGCAGGTTCGCCCCCGCCGGCTACGGCGACTACATCGACGGTGAAGTCATCGACGAGCAGGTCTACGGCGGCGTCCACGACGCCAACATCGTCCGGCGCTACAACTAACCGCACTCCGCTCTCACCTCCTTTCACCCGCGCGGGCACACTGACCGACGTGACCACACTGCTGCTCAACGGACGCGTGCACAGTCCGTCGCACCCGGACGCCACCGCGATGGCCGTGCGCGACGGTGTCGTGGCCTGGCTGGGCAGCGACGACGTGGGCCGCGCCCAGTTCGGTGACGCGCAGATCGTCGACCTCGACGGGCGCCTTCGTCGCACCGGCGTTCGTCGACAGCCACATCCACCTGACCTCCACCGGACTGCTCATCACCGGGCTGGACCTCACGGCGGCCACCTCCAAGCAGCACTGCCTCGCGCTGGTCGCCGAGCACGTCGCCGCTCATCCCGGGCCAGCCGATCTGGGCGCACGGCTGGGACGACACCGGCTGGCCCGCGGACGCCGCGCCCACCACCGATGAACTCGACGCCGTCGTCGGCGCCGTGCCGGCCTACCTGGCCCGGGTCGACGTCCACTCGGCGGTGGCCTCGACGGCCCTGCGTGACCTGGTCGCCGGGTCTGCCGGCGGTCGCCGGCTTCGACCCGCAGCGGCCGCTGTCCGCCGACGCCCACCATCTGGTGCGCGCCGAAGCGCGCGCGCCTGCTGACCTGGCAGCAGCGCGACGACGCCCGCCGGGCGGCCCTGGACGCCGTCGCCGCCGCGGGCATCGTCGCCGTGCACGAGTGCGCCGGACCGCGAGATCGGCGGATCCGAGGACTGGCAGGAGCTGCGCGCCACCGAGCACGGCGTCGAGGTCGTCGGCTACTGGGGCGAGGCGGTGTCCAGCGCGGCGCAGGCCGTGGCCCTCATCGAGGACACCGGCGCGCGCGGGCTGGCCGGCGACCTGTTCGTCGACGGCGCGCTGGGATCGCACACCGCCTGGCTGTGCGAGCCCTACGCCGACGCGCCCGACGCATGCGGCAACTGCTACCTGGACCCCGACACCGTCGACCGAGCATCTGATGGCCTGCACCGAGGCCGGCGTGACGGCCGGCTTCCACGTCATCGGCGACGCCGCGGTCACCGCCGTGGTCGACGCGCTGGAGCGCGCCGTCGAGAAGTTCGGTGCGCCTGCGGTGGCTCGCTGCGGTCACCGGCTCGAGCACCTGGAGATGGTGTCCGACGAGCAGGCGGCCAAGCTGGGCCAGTGGGGTGTCGTGGCCAGCATGCAGCCCAATTTCGACGCGTTGTGGGGTGGCAGCAACGGAATGTACGCCCGGCGCCTCGGGATCGGCAGAGCCGCCCTGCTCAACCCGCTGGCGCTGTTAGCATCGGCAGGCGTGCCCCTGGCGTTCGGCTCAGATGCCCCCGTGACCAGCATCGATCCGTGGGCGACGGTGCGCGCGGCCAGCCATCACCACACCCCGGGAAGCGCCATCTCGGTGCGCGCCGCCTTCTCCGCCGCCACCCGCGGCGCGTGGCGGGCCGGCGGCGTCCGCGACGGCATCACCGGCACACTGGTGGCCGGCGCGCCCGCCTCGTACGCGGTGTGGGAGACCGGTCACCGTTGGACGTGAGCGCCCCGGCTGACAGCGTCCAGCGGTGGTCCACCGACCCGCGCTCCCGGGTGCCGGCCCTGCCGCGCCTCGATCCCGACGACCCGCTACCCGTCTGCCGGCAGACCGTGCACCGAGGTGCCGTGCTCCATGGCTGACGGCATGCCCGGGTGGCTGAAACGCTTCGCCGGCGCCTTCCCGCCCCGCGCGATGCGGCTGCTCGTCACGGTGACGGCGGGTCTGATGATGTGCATCAGCTTCCCGCCGATCGGATGGTGGTGGTCGGCGGTCGTGAGCTTCGCGCTGCTGAGCTGGGTGCTGATGCATCCGAGGACCACACTTGCCGGTGGCTTCGGCTACGGCTTCCTGTTCGGGCTGGCCTTCTACATTCCGCTGCTGCCGTGGATCAGCGGACTCGTCGGGCCGGTCCCGTGGCTGATGCTGGCCGCGTTGCAGGCGTTGTTCGTCGCGGTGTTCGGGATGTTCGCCGTCGTGGTGCGCCGGCTGCCGGGCTGGCCGCTGTGGCTGGCGCTGCTGTGGGCGATGCAGGAGTGGCTGAAGTCCAGTGTGCCGTTCGGTGGATTCCCTTGGGGTGTGGTCGGTTTCGGCCAGACCAACGGGCCGTTCCTGTCGCTGGTCCAGTTCGGCGGCGTGCCGCTGCTGTCCTTCGCGATCGCTCTGCTGGGCACGTCGTTGTGCGCGCTGGTGATCGAGATCGCGCGCTGGTGGCAGCACAGTGGTCCCGACAAGAGCGTCGAGGCGCCGTCCGTACCGGCCCTGCTGGTGCCCGGGCTGTGCATCACCGCGGTGCTGCTGACCACCGCGCTGGCCGTACCCCAGGTGCGCCGGGCCGGCGCGGGTAACGAGCCGACCGTCACCGTTGCGGTGATCCAGGGCAACGTGCCGCGGCTGGGTCTGGACTTCAACAGCCAGCGGCGCGCGGTGCTCGACAACCACGTCCGCGAGACCGTCCAGCTGGCCGAGGACGTGCGTGCGGGCCGGGCGGCCGCAGCCGCAGTTCGTGATCTGGCCGGAGAACTCCTCGGACATCGACCCGTTGACCAACGCCGACGCGGCCCAGCAGATCGCGGTCGCCGCGCAGGCGATCGGCGCGCCGATCCTGGTCGGCACCGTGCTGGCGCGGCCCGACTGGACGCCGGAGAACCCGACCGCCTCGAACACCGTCATCGTGTGGGATCCGGTCTCCGGGCCCGGGGAGCGCCACGACAAACAGATCGTCCAGCCCTTCGGCGAGTACCTGCCGTGGCGCGGCTTCTTCAAGCACCTGTCCTCCTACGCCGACCGGGCGGGCTACTTCGTCCCGGGCACCGGCGACGGCGTCGTGCACGCGGCCGGCGTGCCGGTCGGTGTGGCCACCTGCTGGGAGGTCATCTTCGACCGCGCCCTGCGTGAGTCGGTGCGCAACGGCGCCCAGGTGCTGGCCGTGCCGACCAACAACGCCACCTTCGACCAGAACATGAGCGAGCAGCAGCTGGCGTTCGCCCGGGCCCGGGCCGTCGAGCACGACCGCTACGTGCTCGTCGCGGGCACCACCGGCATCAGTGCCGTCATCGCGCCGGACGGCCGAGAGGTCGCCCGCACCGAGTTCTTCACCCCGGCCTACCTCGACGTTTCCATCCGATTGAAGACCGCGGAGACACCGGCCACCCGATGGGGGCCGCTGGTGCAGTGGGTCCTGGTCGGAGCCGCCGTTGCCGTCATCGTGGCGGCGATACTGCACAATGGTTGGTTCATGCGCCCGTTGCGCCGCAGGCGACGGGAGCGGGACGCCGAGTCCAGCATGTCCGGGGGCGGAGACGACGGCGACAACCCGCCAGACGAGGGTGATGACTCCTCGGCCCTGGCCGGACAGCACGACAAAGGAGACTCATGAGCGAGCAGGGCAAGAAGGGCTCTGAAACGGGCTCCGAGCGCCCCAGTCAGCGCTCGCTGGTGATCATCCCCACGTTCAACGAGCTGGAGAACCTGCCGTTGATCCTGGGCCGGGTGCACAAGGCCCGTCCCGACGTGCACGTGCTGATCGTCGACGACGGCAGCCCGGACGGCACCGGCGAGCTCGCCGACGAGCTGTCGCTGGCCGATCCCGACCGGATCCACGTGATGCACCGCACCGCCAAGGACGGCCTGGGCGCGGCCTACCTCGCCGGCTTCGCCTGGGGCCTGAATCGGCAGTACAACGTGCTGGTCGAGATGGACGCCGACGGCAGCCACGCCCCCGAGCAGCTCTACCGGCTGCTCGACGCGATCGACAACGGCGCCGACCTGGCGATCGGCTCGCGCTATGTCGAGGGCGGGACGGTCCGCAACTGGCCGGCGCGGCGGCTGGTGCTGTCCAAGACCGCCAACACCTACTCCCGGGTGCTGCTCGGCGTCGAAATCCACGACATCACCGCCGGCTACCGCGCCTACCGGCGCGAGGTGCTGGAGAAGATCGACCTGTCAGCGGTCGACTCCAAGGGCTACTGCTTCCAGATCGACCTGACCTGGCGCACGCATCAACAACGGGTTCACCGTCGTGGAGGTGCCGATCACGTTCAGCGAACGCGAACTCGGCGTGTCGAAGATGAGCGGATCGAACATCCGCGAGGCGATGGTGAAGGTCGCCCAGTGGGGCATCGGCGGGCGGCTGGACCGGGCCCGCGGCGTCGTCCGATAGCTCAGCTGCCGCGGCGCTTGGTCTTGATCAGGTCCAGCCGCTCCTTGAGCAGCTCCTCGAGCTCCTCGACGGAGCGCCGCTCCAGCAGCATGTCCCAGTGGGTGCGCGGCGGCTTGACCTTCTTGGGCTCGGGCAGGTCACCCTCGAGCAGGGTGCCTTCCAGGCCGTTGCGGCACAGCCAGGTGCCGGGGATCTCGGCGTCGTCGGCGAACGGAACGTCGAACTCCTCGCCGTTCTCGGTGCGGTAACGCGCGACCTGACGCGGCGCCAGGTCGTGGTTGCGGTCGGTCTCGTAGCTCACGGCTCCGAGCCGGCTGCCTCTCAGGACACGATCAGCCATCGTCAACTCTCCTCAATAACGCAATATGCAGTCCGGATGATGAACGCAAGGGCGGCGTCCGCGGTTCCCGACTCGACTCTCCATGATACCGGGATCACTCGCGCGGACCGGTCTACAGTCTCAAGGCGTGACGCGTCGTACCCGCTCGCAGCCGTGCCGGTGGTGCGGCCGCGACGTCGCCGATTCCGGGATGGGCCGGCGCAGGCAGTACTGCCGTCAGTCGTGCCGGCAGCGGGCCTACGAGCAGCGTGCCCTGGTCAAGGGCACCTCGGTACCCGCCGGACGCGGTGGTGCTGAGCGCCGACGAGGCCGCCGAACTGTCCGACCGGGTCTATCAGGTGCGCTGCGCCGCCGAGGACGTCGCCACCGCTGTCGACGAGGGTGCTGATCGCAAGCGAGTTGCGCGAACTGTGCGACGCGTTGATGCGGGCCGCCAAGGCCGCCGACGGGTGGCGCTGACGCCGGGTCTACCAGCGTTTTCACAGCTACGATGAGCCAATGTCGCCGGAGCCCCGGTCTTCGGCACCCGCTGTGGCGGGTGTCTGGCGATTCGACGACTTCGTGCTGGACACCGCTCGCTACGAACTGCGTTGCGGCGACAGCATCATCCGCGTCGAGCCTCAGGTGTTCGACGTGATGGTCCACCTGGTCGGCAACAACGAGCGCGTCGTCACCAAAGAAGAGCTCTTCGATTCGGTGTGGGGCGGCAGGTTTGTCGGTGAGGCGGCGCTGACGAGCCGGATCAAAGCGGCGCGCCGGGCACTGCGTGACGACGGAGAGTCGCAGCGCTACATCCGAACCATTCGCGGCCGCGGCTACCGATTCGTCGGGACCGTCACCTCCGATGGTGTCGCCACGGCTCCGCTGCCACAGCACATCTCGTTCTGCCGAGCGGCCGACGGGATCCGGCTGGCCTACGCGGAGGTCGGCGACGGGCCGCCGCTGGTCCGGGCGGCCAACTGGATGACGCATCTGGCCTACGACATCGAAAGTCCGGTATGGCGGCACTGGGTCGGCGACCTCGCGGACGGGCACACCTTCATCCGGTACGACGAGCGCGGCTGCGGTCTATCTGATTGGGATGCAGGGGAATTCACGTTCGAGACTGGGTGGCGGATCTCGAGTCGGTTGTCGAAGCCGTTGGTGTGCAGCACTTTCCGCTACTGGGCGTTTCTCAGGGTGCAGCGGTTGCGGTCGCCTACGCGGCCCGCCATCCCGAGAAGGTCAGCCGGCTGGTGCTGTGCAGCGGCTACGCGCGGGGGCGAGGGGTCCGCGCGGTCGGCGCCGACGAGCAGCGCGCCGCCGCCCTGGATCTCGAGCTGGCCAGGGTCGGCTGGGGCCGGGACGATCCCGCATTTCGTCAGGTCTTCGCGGCGCAGTTCCTTCCCGACGGCAGCCGGTCGGACTGGGCGGCGTTCGACCAATTGCAGAGACGCACCACCTCGCCGGACAACGCCGTCCGTTTCCTGACCCAGTTCGCCGGCATCGACGTCTGCCTGCAGGCCAAGCAGGTGCGATGTCCGACGCTTGTCTTGCATTCTCGTAACGACCACCGAGTGCCGATGCGCTGCGGAGAAGAGTTGGCGGCGCTGATCCCGCAATCCCGATTGGTCACGCTGGCCAGTAACAACCATCTGCTGACGGCTTCCGAGCCGGCCTGGCCGGTTCTGGTGGAAGAGGTCCGGCGCTTCCTGGCGGCCTGACCTTTGCTCTCCAAGAAATCTCCACACATTCTCCATGCAACGCGCCCAGTGGAGGTCGATGCTGAGGGCATGAGAAAACAGTTCCGCATGCTGGCTGTGGGTGTAGCCGCGACGCTCGCTCTGGGGACGGTGGCCGCATGCTCCGGCGGGTCGGGCACCGAGAGCAACTCGCCGGCGCCCTCGGTGGTCAAGAACTTTCCCCAGTCGGCTCACTACATCGCCGACATACCGATGGCCGACGGCAAGACGATGACGATCGGTGTCGCGGTAGAAGGCGACAAAGTCGCGGCCTATGCCTGCGACGGCAGCAGCGACGAAGCGTGGTTCTTCGGTACCCAGAAGGACGGCTCGCTCGACATCACGTCCAAGTACCAGTCTTGACGGGGGAGGACTAAGGTGGGGGTGGACAGGATGTATTCCCCCTCACCCCGCCCTCTCCCTCAAGGGGAGAGGGGGTAATTGATATCCTGTAATTTGAATTCTATTTGAATGAACTTTGTGCTTTGTCATTTGACATTGGGTTAGTTTAGAGGAGCTTGCCGTCGCGCATTCGTGAGGACCCGGTCCGCCTTGGCCGCTCCCTCCTGGCTGTGGGTGACGAGAATGACGGTCTTTCCTTGCCCGTCCCGTAATCGCCGGAGGATCTCCAAGACCTGCTTTCCTGAGGCCGAGTCAAGATTGCCTGTTGGTTCATCGGCGAGGATGATTTCAGGATCGTTGATCAAAGCGCGGCAGATGGCCACCCGTTGCATCTCGCCGCCTGAAAGTTCATGAGGATAATGGTCCCTCCTTTCGTAGAGCTCCATTTCTTGAAGAAGGTTTTCAATTTTATCAGCCGGAGGGTTCGAGCCTTCCCGTAACAGGTGAGGGAGGACGATATTCTCTTCGAGGTTCAGGATGGGCAAGAGGTTGAAAAATTGGAAGATGATGCCGACCCGGTCTCGTCGATAAAGGGTCAACCGTCGGTCATCCATCCTGGAGATATCTTCACCGTTGATCGTCACCCGGCCCTGATCCGGAGAGTCCAAACCCCCAATGATGTTGATCAGAGTGGACTTCCCGCAACCACTCTTGCCCGTGATGGCTAAAAACTCTCCCTTTGGGATGTTTAAACTGATGTGGTCCAGGGCGACCACCGGATTTTCTCCCGGGTGATAGATCTTTGTCACATGGGTCAATTCGATGAAATGATCTTCTATCGGCATAATAAAAAAGAGCAGGAGTTAAATTCTCCCTGCTCTTTTTATATATCGGGGGGAACAGTGAATTGTCAACCGGTAAAAAAGATTCTTCTAATCTTGATTTAATTCTCTTTAAATGTTTGACGAGGATGATTAGCATGATAGGAATAAGCACTCCCACGACAACGACAGCTCCTCCCACAACATAAATTTTGGGACCTATATCCTCGACAGTCCGTACGACCTGCATCACGGCAATGGATACCATGGCTGCCAGGATGCACATGAGGACAATGATACTAACAATGTTAGCGGTACTTAATTTGATATTCATTGCTCCCTCCTCTCGTTAAAGATGACAGGTAATAGATTTTACCGTCAGCCTGCATTTAATCCTTTTACCATAACCATGAACTTCTGTCACCCTTATTTCTTCACGGCTACAGGCTGAGTACCTGAAAGAATAACTTCTTCTTCCACCTTCTTTTCTTTCTTCACGGCTGCTGTGGTGGCGGTACCGATGAAGCTGAAGAAAAGGATTGCCTGCCGGAATCAATTGGAGAAGAACGATGATGGCACCGATAATCAAGAAGATCCAGAGAGCAGTGCCGGCTCCTTTCAATTCAATTGACCTGGCAAACGCTGGGGTCGCAAGAAGCGTCATCGCTGCTCCAATCACCCCAACCTTTAGAGCTTGTCTTTTTCCTAACATGGCCTATTCCCCCTTTCTTTTCTGTTGAGGTCTTTAAGTTGCCTCAACCTTTAAAAATGCATTCCTGATGCCAAGCCCGAAAAGAGATAGAAAATATCTGTAACATGCTGATTAAATTTAATTTCTTCTCCAAGAAGTTTCAACAAAAGACATGGTAGAAAACCGGTTGTGGATATTAAAAATATACACAATTCAATGGACGGTCTTGTCATTATTTATATAACTAATTGAAATTTAAAAATTTTTAGTGAATATAATAATTATACACAAGTATATTTATTAAATTCGCTTTGGTTATCTGGCAAGGGAAAAACCATATCTCTGCTTTCCATGATTTTTGATACTTCGACGGCACCAAACCCCGCCCCGGCCTTCAGGACGGTGTAAAAAGTGCCGCTCAGTATCAACCTGAGCCCTCGACGGACTTCGGCGAGCTCAGTCGAGCCGCTTCGGGCCGAGGGCAAACCCCGGCTTTATACCGGGGACAGTCGAAGGGTTGATTGAATGATTCAGTCTTGAGATCCTTCACGCTCAATCCGAATGGATTCCCGGATGAGACAAAAGCCAATCTCCCATGATTGGATGTGGATCTTGCGGAATTAAAAAGGTTGACGGTGCGAAGGAATTGAATTTATAATAACTTATGATGAATAAAAATACCGGGGGTATTCTATGTGGGATTATACAGATAAGGTTAAGGACCACTTTCTGAATCCGAGAAATGTCGGCGAGATTGAGAATCCGGACGGAGCCGGTGAAGTGGGATCGCTGGCCTGCGGGGATGCTTTGAGGCTCACCTTCAAATTGGATGACAAAGAAACGATCAAAGATGTAAAATTCAAGACCTTTGGCTGTGCCAGTGCCATCGCCTCCTCTTCCGCCTTGACGGAGATCATCAAGGGAAAGACCCTTGATGAAGCAGCGATGATCACCAATCAAGATATTGCCAACTATCTGGGAGGACTTCCCGTAGAAAAGATGCACTGCTCGGTGATGGGAAGAGAAGCTCTCGAGGCTGCGATCGCCAATTATCGGGGACAGAAAGTAGCCAAAGAAGATTTCGAGGTGATCTGCAACTGCTTCGGTGTGACGGACAGAGAGATTATCAAGGCCGTCCGTGAGAACGATCTCAAGACGGTGGAACAGGTGACCTACTATACCAAAGCCGGAGGAGGATGTGGCCAGTGCCATCCGAAGATTGAGGCCATTATCGAAAAAGTAAGAAAGGAGATGGAGAAAGAGGCGCCTCCTCCAAAGCCGGAGAAAAAGAGGTTGACGAACATCCAGAAGATCAAATTGATCGAAGACACTTTAGGAAGGGAAATCATTCCGGCTTTAAAGGCCGATGGTGGCGATTTGGATTTAATCGATATCGAGGGAAACAAGGTTTACGTCGCGTTGAGGGGCTCCTGTTCTTTCTGCCCCAGCGCTGAGATCACCTTAAAACAGTATGTCGAATCGAAGTTAAGGGAATTTGTCAGCGACGATATTGAAGTGGAGGAGGTCAGGCCGTGAAGACCGTCTATGTGGATAATAATGCGACAACAAAAGTGGCTCCGGAGGTCTTGGAGGTGATGCTGCCTTACTTTTCCGAGTATTATGGGAATCCCTCAAGCATGCACTTCTTCGGAGGACAGGTTCAAAAGAAGGTGGATGAGGCGAGGGAGAAGGTGGCAGACTTCTTAGGGGCAGAGCCTTCGGAGATCGTCTTTACCAGTTGCGGGACAGAGAGTGATAACGCGGCGATTTTAGGGACGCTTGATTCCTATCCGAAAAAGCGACACGTCATCTCTACCCGAGTGGAACATCCTGCGGTTGGAAATGTTTCTACCTATTTAGGCCGAAAAGGCTACCGGGTCACCGAGCTTTCTGTGGATCGAGAGGGGCGGCTCGACCTGGACGAATTAAGCGAGTCACTCACCGATGAGACAGCGCTGGTCAGCATCATGTATGCCAATAATGAAACGGGGGTGATCTTTCCTATCGAAGAAATCGGCGAGATTGTGAAGGCGAGGGAAATTTCTTTCCATACCGATGCCGTGCAAGCCGCAGGGAAAATTCCTCTGACTATGAAAAAATCGAAGCGTGGATCTGCTTTCCATCTCCGGCCATAAACTCCATGCGCCCAAGGGGATCGGGGTCCTCTACATCCGAAAAGGAACTAAATTTTCTCCATTCTTGATCGGCGGCCACCAGGAGAAAGGGAGAAGGGGAGGGACAGAAAATGTCCCTTACATCATCGGGCTTGGGAAGGCCTGCGAGCTGGCCAAGAACCATCTTGATGAAGAGAACACGAAGGTCAAAGCCTTGAGGGATTATCTCGAGGCGAAGCTTTTGGAGAAGATTCCCAATACCTTGGTGAATGGGGAACGGCTCCACCGGCTTCCCAACACCGTGAGCGTCAGTTTTGAATTTGTCGAAGGAGAATCCATTCTCCTTCTGCTTTCTGATCTCGGTATCTGCGCTTCTTCGGGCTCTGCCTGCACGTCCGGTTCACTGGAGCCTTCGCATGTCCTCAGGGCAATGGGTGTTCCTTTTACCGCGGCTCACGGGTCGATCCGTTTCAGCCTCTCCATCTACAATACGAAGGAGGAGATGGATTATATCGTCGAGCATCTCCCCCCGATCATCCAGAGGTTGAGGGATATCTCACCCTTCTGGAGAGACTATCTGAAGTCTCAGGGGAAAATATAATCGCAAAAAAATTGCGATGGTTCCTCTCCAAGAAAGTTCTCAAGCCTAATAAGCAAACGCCTGAAAAGGAGACACACGTGGAGAACAGGGAAGCTTATGAAAAAGCAAAGAAAAGGGTGGAGGCTAGGATAGGATTCTATATTCACTTAGCGGTGTATGTGGGGGTGAACGTTCTGCTCATCATTATCAACCTGACCACTTCGCCTCGATACCTTTGGTTCATATGGCCATTGTTCGGATGGGGGATAGGCCTGTTCTTCCACTGGAATGTCTATTTTCGTCTTCTCCGGCGGAAAGTTTAGAGAAGCCAACGAAAGGATGATCGAAGAAGAGATAAAGAAAGAATCCCGGTGAGAAAATATCTTATTCCTTCTTACTCTTCCTCATAAGTGGAGGTAGATTTAGGAACGGAAATCATATTTTCAGGGGTTCTTTTTCTTTTTTAATTAGTCCAAAGCCTCCACATCCCGTGCAAACATTAAACCCATCAGGTTTTTTGCGTATTTTGCCTTTTCCCTTGCAGAGGGGGCAGACCACCATCCCGTATTTTTCCGGATTAAACATTTTGTCCGAATCAGTCCTTTTACCTTTTCCCATTTCGCGTGCCCTTCCAGCGACCTGCTTCCGTAAATCGTCTATCCTCTAAATCAGTAGGACGGATTATTTTTCATTTAATTTTAGTGATCATTTATCCCAAAAGGTATACGGTGAAGACAGTAATTTATGAATAAAAATAGCGTATTTAAGCGAAAAAAACACTTTGGCTTAACCTCGTTGCTCAAGGAGTGCTCAAAATTTATTAAAAATTCCAGTTCGGTCGCTCAACCGGGCTCCCAATGTTGTGCCGGACGATGGAAAGCGGGATAAAAAGAAGACCCCAGTTAGGAAAACCTGGGGTCTCTTTTCTCTTTTTAGCCTAACGAAATTCTGTTTAGCTCACTACGACAACGTTGGTTGCCTGTGGGCCTTTCGGACCATCGGAAACCTCGAACTCTACTTCATCACCTTCATAGAGGGATTTAAACCCATCTCTCTTGATGGCAGAAAAGTGTACGAAGACATCATTTCCGTCGTCTCTGGAAATGAATCCATAGCCCTTCTTCTCGTTAAACCATTTAACACGACCTTTGGCCACTACAACTCACCTCCTTTCTTCTTTTAAACTTAAGTAAGTTGTAATAGCCTTTGGTCCTTAAAAAAAAGGCCGGAAAAGTTTTAAGAAGCACTTTTACGACCTTTTATGATCCAAACAAATACTTCTTACAACCTACAGCTTTATGTTGGCATTTTCATTCTGAGATGTCAAGTGTTTTTTTGACTTCGGACTCCCCGTGCGTCCGCGGCTCCGCCTGCCTGCCGGTAGGCAAGGTAGGCAGGCGGAGGCAGGCGAACTAATTACTCCGAACTTTTGAGAAACAGGTATGCGTAAGTGTCTGTTCTATTCTTTCTATCTCAAAGGTGACGGCATGAAGCCTGGAAACATCTCTCCCCGTCCGGATAAACTGTCCTGGGTTGATGGAAAGAGTTTCTCCAATCCGGTCCATGTAGGTGCCGGAGAGTTTTGGCGACTCATGGATATGGCCATGGAGGGTTAAACGAGGCCGATTCCTTTCGATGAAGGTTTTGATGGATCGACTTCCAACTGATTTTCCTCCTTCGATGAGATCCAGCCGAGTCCCGAAAGGAGGGGAATGCATGACATAGATCGTTCTTTTCGGCTGCGAGGGTTTTGGAAGTCGATCCAAATCTTCTTCAATCGTTTCTCTTCCTCTGAGATAAACATAGGGATCAACGGGAATCAGCCGGTCAGTCTGATCGGAAGAACGAGTATAAGAGGGGTTCTTCTGCGGAGGCCAAGGGGCCTCCCGATCGTCCATCTTCTCAAAGTCTTTCGGCCGAAACGGGGTCGGAGGAACAATGGGATATCCGAGGAGTTCGTATCCATTCTTGAGTCGATAACTTTTCCGATTGAGATCGACGATTCTTTCGGTAGGCTCCCTAAAAAGATCGGGATAACCCAGATCCCAGTTTCCAGAGATGAGAAAAATCTGCTGAATCGAAGAGGTCTCTAACACTCTTTTAAAGAAGGTGGAAAGAAACTGGTCGATGAAGGTTTTTTGATTTGGAACCATATCTTCGTATCGTTTTGTTGGGGGGAAAGAGGGGAGAAGATCGCCCCCTATCACCATGATTTCCGATGAGGAAGAAATGGCCAGCGATAAAAGCTCCTGATAAAGGTAAATTTCACCGTGAAGGTCCGAGGTGTAGAGGACTTTCATGCTATTCGTCAAAGTCATCTGAAAGGATCCATTTATCTTTGGTCCTTATTATCTTGAAGGTTACCTTGCAATAGGAACATAGGACCAGGTCCCCTGGCTTCTCGTCTCCGTCAAGGGGGATATCGGCGTCACAGATGGGACACTCTAATTCGATGGCCATGGATTGCCTCCTTGGGTTCTAATAGAGATTTCAATATTTAAAATCTTAAAAAAAATCAAGCCATTTTTTTCTTTTCTCAGTATTTCCGCAAAATTCTGTGAATTTTTTTCTTGCATCACAGTCTAAGATTGTTGCGAGACCTCCAAGGCCTTATACGCATTGGGTGCCTGGCTATTGGGAACCCAGAGGAGGAGGTTGGGTCTGGAGGGAAGGCCACTGGGAGTACAGGTAGTTAAGAATGAAGAGTTGAGAATTTAGAATTAAGAATAAATAGCTTTTCTAGTTCATAACTCATAATTCATAACTCATGACTCTAAGTTGAGGCTTAGAGATGTTCGCTTTAGGGTTGCAGGAAATTCTGCTAATCCTCGCCATCTTCTTCTTGTATAAACTCGTGTTCAGTGCCTCCTCTGGAAAGAAGGCATTTCATTTAAATTGGGTTAGCTCTTCAAGGGGCTTTCGATGACCTTCTGGAGACTCATCCTGGAGCCCGATGGGAAGTAAAGAAACCGCTCGGACTGTCTCCGGGAGTTTAAGAAGTTTTTGGATAGAAGCTTCAGTCTCTGTCCCCCAAATCCCGATCCAGCCGGCCCCCAAACCTAAGCTGTGTGCCGCCAAAGTCATATTCTGGGTGGCTGCTGCTCCGGCTTCGATCGCATGAAGGGGATCGATCCGGCGATCCACGCAGACCAGGATGACCACAGGCGCTTCATTGATGCCCAGGTGGAGCACACTCTCCCTGGCCGCTTTGTCCAATGCAGTTTTTAAACCTGGGTCTCTAATCACGATGAACCTCCAGGGTTGAAGATTACTAAAAGAAGGGGCCCACCTTCCCGCCTCGAGAATCATCTGAAGCATCTCCTCATCTATCGGGTTGGGCTTGAATCTCCGAACCGTCCTCCGGTTCCTTATCGCTTTCAACACCTCATTCATCACTTATTCCTTTCTGTCGAGGGATTAAGAGTAGCATAGTGAAATCGTCAGGAGAAGTCAACCTTTAAAGCGATTAGGAATGCGAAGAAACAAAAATACCGAAATACCGGGTGATCAGAATGTAGTATACCAGGAAAGCAGGAGATTAGGTAAAAACCTGATACCCTGATATTCCGACGTCCACTCGCTGATAATCTAATGTCCCAGCAGCCTCTTTCTTCAATTGCAGATTCCTAAATTCCTGAATGCCCAAATTCCAAATCTTCCAAATACGATGTGCTCCTCGCCGTGGGCCATGCGACGCATTTTCTGCCTGGTTCATTTCATTTACGTTTTTTCAGAAGGGACTCAACTTCTTTCTTGAAAGGGAGGGAGGGCTGAGCGCCCAATTTTGTGGTCGCAAGGGCTCCGGCCCCATTCGCAAACCTTAAGGCTTCTTGGATCGGTTTGTCCTCAGAGAGGCCGAAGGCAAGGGCTCCGAGAAAGGCATCCCCTGCAGCCGTGGTATCGACCACATTCACTTTGAAGGCTTCCATCCAAAATTCTTCACTTCCGTTTTTGAAAAAGAGGCCCTTTGGACCTAAGGTAATCAGTACATTTTTGACACCCATATTTAACAGTCTATCAGCCGTTTTTCGAATTTCCTGTTTTCCCTTCCATTTTATCCCAGTCAAAGACTGGGCCTCCAACTCATTGGGCACAATAAAATCAACCTGCGAGAGAACAGAATGGGGAAGTTCAACCGGAGGCGATGGATTGAGAAGGGTGAGGGCACCTTGCTCTTTAGCCGTTCTTAAACCTCGTCTCAACTGTTGAAACAGGGATTTCCAATTGAGTGACAAAGACGTCAACTCCTCTCCAGTATCGCTTCAGTCTTTTCAGGTCCCCTACAGAAAGAGAACCGTTCGCTCCAAGAAAGGAGATGATCCGGTTCTCTCCCCTCGGAGTCAATTCGATCACTGCCGTCCCTGTCGGCAGCTTCTTATCCTCCAGAATCAGTTTCTGGTCCAGACCGTTCTTAATCAGGTGGCGGCGGTAAGATTTTCCGAAATAGTCATCCCCAACCTTGGTAATGAAGTAAACCTCTCCTCCCAGCCGCTTTGCCGTGATGGCTTGATTCGCCCCTTTCCCTCCGAAGAAGATACCGAGGCTTTCCGCCAATATCGTCTCTCCGGATTGATGGAATCTTGGAATCTTTAAGACGAGATCCACGTTGGAATTACCGAGGACCAGAATTTTTTTTGTCATGGATTCACCCCAGTCGTGATAGGAAGAGCTCTAAAAATCCTCTCGCATCCACTCCCAAACAAACTTCTACCTTCGGGCCCTCTTTCGCTTCCGAGGTTTTACCCAAATATTCCCCTTCTTGAGTCTCCACATGAATCGAAAGTCTCTCCTTTCTCACCAATGTGGGATCAATCACCACCCCCACGGCGAGAGGATCATGAAGATAGACAAGATCCTTATTCCTAAACTGATGTGTGGTCGAACGATATCCGGTCGCCTCGATAAGGAATTTGGAAAATGAATTGTTGATGGATTTCACCCTCTCTTCCATCCATTGTGATGTGAGAGAAACCTGATGAGTGACGTCGAGTGGAACCAGCGTGATTGGCAACCTCTGATTCCAAGACTATTTTAGCGGCTAAGGGGTCGGAAAAGATGTTAAATTCAGCATGGGGTGTTATATTTCCCCCTGTCCGAACCGCTCCTCCCATAATTGTAATTTCTTTCAGTTTTTTCATTCCTTCCCGATCTCTTTGAAGTGCCAGAGCCAAATTGGTTAAGGGGCCAGTCGCAATCAAGGTCATTTCGTCTGGATACTGGCGAGCCATCTCTATGATAAGCTCTTCTGCGCGACCCGGGAAAAGCCGCCACCCATCCTCTCCTCCCTTGCGATCTATTTTGGCCCCTCCCAATCCATCTTTTCCATGGACAGAATGGGCGTAAATGGGTTTCCCTTGCAAGGGTTGATCCGCTCCTCTGGCGATAAGCGGTTTATTTTTGGGTTGGATCAGAGAGAGGACTTTCTGAATATTTCCAAAAACCTGTTCTAAAGGAACATTCCCATTCACTCCGGTAACTGCCTTCACATCCAGCTCCGGTGAATGAAATGCCAGGATTAAGGCCAGGGCATCATCTACCCCAACATCACAATCAATCATTACCTTCTTCGGCATAGTCGTGTCGCCTCACAGGGCGTTTTATTGCCTGCGATAGCTTATAAAAATTAATTATACACCAATTGGCCTGTCGGCCACGCAAGTTTTTGAGAAAATTTTGCGAAAATTTCCTTGACCCTTAACTTGATTCGGAATAATATAGGTTCATTCGATGGTAAACCCCGTTAGAAATTCCAGTCGTTGCGACTCGAAACCGAGCGGGGCATCAAACCCCGGAATTATTCTGGGACCCAACCCCGCTGCGGATCAGCGGGGCTTCATTTCTAACGGGGTAAACAGACCGGCGGCTTATCACTGGCTGCCTGATGGGGAGTTGAGTGGAAGCCATAAAAGTAGTTGCACGATATATCGATGGAAAGAGAGTCAAAGGTTTAAGCCAGGATTTCTTCCCGAATAAGGATCGTTTCCACGTCTCTCCAGCGGACAAACCATCGGGCGAGGCGGTCGAGATATTGGTGAAGGAATTAAAGGCTGTTTTCTTTGTACGGGATTTCGTTGGGAATTACCAATATAATGAACGAAAAGGGTATATCCCGGAAGATAAACCCTCTGGTCGAAAAATTGAAGTGACATTTAGAGATGGCGAAGTCCTGGTTGGAACAACTTTGGGCTATGACCCGAACCGACCCGGCTTCTTTCTCTTTCCCGCAGATCCTAAGAGCAACAATATTCGAGTATTTGCCGTGACCACCGCAGTAAAAAAAGTCCGCTACCTATAATTCAATTTTTCTATCCGCCCTGCCACAACCAATCTCTCTCATGTTCTCAAAAAGGTGTGAAGGTATGAAAAAGGACGATGGGGGCAGTTGATTATGGCAGCCTGAAGGGTTTAGAATGAAGGTGTCATGCGTGGCTGGACGACAGCGTTAATCCTAATCTGCGTGCTTCTTCCCGGACTGGCCTTGGCGGATATCTACTACTGGGTCGATGACCAAGGCACTCAGTACTACACGACGAGACTTGAGGATATCCCCGAGCCCCACCGTTCTAAGGCAGTACCACTTCCTCTCCCCACGTCTCCTCCTGTCCCTCCGGAATTGACACTGGGCCCATCCCAAAAGGGGCTTACCAAGATTCCGTTTACGCCCGGTCTCCCCGTCCTGGTCAGTGCCAAGATCAATGGGGCTGGACCCATCACCTTGATTCTTGACACCGGTTCTGACCGCACACTGGTTGCGCCGGCAGCGCTACAGAGACTTGGTATTTCTACCGAGAATGTGCCACGCGGCATCCTAAAAGGGGTAACCGGAATGAGCTATGTGGATGCGGTGTGGGTTAATTCCGTGGAGGTGGGCGAAGCCAGGGTGGGGCCGCTTCTTATCATCGCCCATGATGCCAGACCTGAAGGATGCCGATGGTCTATTGGGCCGCGACTTTTTAGCCAATTTCAACGTGACGATTGATTCGAGAGAAAAAGTCGTCACTCTCGCCCTAAATTAATTCCTTCCTGCCCCTCGAAATATAAATGGGACGCCTCTGATCACATCGTTTCAAGACAGAAGGCGAGGATCATCTCTCTCAAAATGACCGAAGCCGTGACAGAGGAGACCTGGGTCGGGTCGTAATCCGGTGTCAGTTCCACGATATCAAATCCAATGACATGAAGAGTTTGAAGTTTTTTAAGAAGGGAGATGAATTCCTGGAAGGTAAGGCCGCCGGGCTCTGGTGTTCCAACACCCGGGAGAAGGCTGGGATCGATCACATCGAGATCGAGGGTGATATAGACGGGCTGGTTCCTGAGACGCTTGACCATTGAACTCAGAGAACCTCGGATCAAGGGAGACGATGGATTTCATCTTTCTGGCTAATTTAAATTCCTCTTCTGTTCCGGATCGAATCCCGATCTGAAACAATCTGCCCTCACCCAAACGATCGACCACCTTTCTCATCACCGTGCTGTGGGAAAGGGTTTCGCCCAGATAATCTTCTCTTAAGTCCGTGTGAGCATCGATCTGAAGGAGATGGAGACGGGGGTAGACTCGGAAGGATCTCTTCTATAATCGGAAGGGTGATCAGATGGTCTCCTCCCAGAAGGATGGGGAATTTTTTTTCGGAAAGGATCTTGCGAAGGGCCTTCCGAATCAAACCAAGAGATATCTTTTTCTCTCCCAAAGGTAACTCCAGGTCTCCCATATCGTGAATGGAGCACTGGCTCAGGTCTCTTTGAAAATAGGGGCTGAAGGTTTCAATTCCCCATGAGGCCCTCCGGATCGCAGACGGTCCGAAACGGGCGCCCGGACGAAAGGAGGCTGATCCATCATAGGGGCATCCGAGGATCACCCCTTGCTTTTTTCAAAGAGGCATTGGCTGAGATAAAGTTGGTTTCTATGAAAGGGAGTTTCATCTGGATCTGCAGTGAGAGTTTAGATTGAGAGTTCGGTTTCTAACTTGAATCAGAGTTTCAGACGTCATTTTCATTCCGACTCATATTCATAAGTCTATCTGCTTATCATCCCCACAGAACCACAGCGGCCAGGGTCGCCCCGATTCTCTTTACTCTATACTCGATGGCGATCGATTTCAGATCCTTGATCTTCCATCCGCGAAGCTTCATCCCCTCCACGGCCATATTCCGGACGATTTCCTCGATCTTGCGCCGCTCTCCTTTGGCCGAATATTCCATGATCAACCCGTTCTGATTTTCATCCTCTGGAAGAGCTACGGCGACGCCGGCCGAGATGATCTCTCCGGGCACATCGCTGGTGAATGGCGGCATAGGCTGCCGGGACCAGGGCCCCCGGAGGAAGAGCGATCGGGGAAACCTGTTGACAATGGGGCGGAACGATGCTCGACATCTTGACGATGTTCGTGTTCCCGATGCCCGCCTGGAGGAGGGCTCCGTCAAAGGCATTGAGAGGTGTATAGCCGTCCGAGGCTCCAGAAACCAGAAAGTATTGTGTCGGGGTCTTAAAGATCACAGTACTTCTCCATCATCTCTCGTCTGGCCGAAGGCGTATGGGGTTTGTGGTGGCATCTTCCAGATCACTCGTTTAGAAGGAAGGGGGTGAGCTGATCCACAGGATCACCGCCTCCTTCGAGCCGCTGTTATGGAGCCAATGCTCCTTCTCTGCTGAAAGGTAAAAACATTCCCCTTTTTTCAGCTTCAGAATCTCTCTCCCAAAACGAAGGTTGACCCTTCCCCGGAGGACAAAACCGAACTCCTCCCCTTCATGGGGCTTCTCTTTCGGCGTCGACTCCCCTTTCCGGAGGGTCAGGAGGATGGGTTCCAACCGCCGATTCGTCGAACCCGGGACCAGAAGCTCAAATTTCTCGATCTTCTCTTTTTCAATCGCCACCCGGTCCTTCTCCCGGTAGATGATCTTCTCCTGCGAGGTCTCCCGGAAGAAGTCCGAGATATTTTCATCCAGGGCATCGAGAATCTGGATCAGGCTGTCCAGGGAGATGGAGGTCAGATCCCGTTCGATCTGGGAGATAAACCCCTTGGTCAGATTGGCCCGCTCGGCCAGTTCCTCCTGGGTCAGGTTGCTCAACTGTCTTAAATTCCGAATGCGTTCTCCAATCTTCATAAATCCTGCGAGAACAGTATAAAAAGAAATTTGTTTAGTAATCTGTAAGACAGTATAGAAAGAAATTAGTTTAATAAACTAAACTTCGGAAATTATAACGTCCTTTTTTAATTTGTCAAGCATTTTTTTCAAGATTTTTCCACGGGGTTCGCCTCCGCGACGCGTCAGAGGTTTTTTGCTAAGTGTTTTGAGGAGAGGGAGAAGATTATCATGGGAGACCCGGGCTGACAATCGGGAAGGTATTGAATATGCAGATTCCGATGAGTGAGTTAAATTTCCTGAAATTTATTCGAAACAAACGCCTGCTTCTACCCCTTGTCTGGTAGATGCGATGGTTGGGTTCGTATCCTCTTCCAAAAACCTCTGGGTGACACTATCTCCATGTCTTGTATTTTGCCCAAATTGAGAAGCTCCTTATCCCCGGTGACCAACAGATCAGCACTTCCATCCAATGCAGATGAGAGGATCATCAGGTCATCTTTATCCCGGATTTTAACATCTGAAACGGCTGAAGGAGTTGCGAAATGAGCATCCTGTTGGAGCATCTCTATCGCATCATCAATGAGCTCATCCGGAATTTGAAGCTTTTGCCGTAGGACTCGTCTTAGCTCATTAAACAGTGGAACAGAAACGACTAATTGATGGGAAGTAAGAATTTCTCTTAACACGTCGGCGCAAAGGCCTCTTGTGGCCATTGCACTTACCAACACATTTGTGTCGAGAAAGACCTTCATGATATCTGCGAGAAGATATCTTCGTCCGTCAAAAGACCCCGTGCCTCGGCGAAAGGCATGATCCTCTTCCTCAATTCCTCAAATTGTTGAAGTCGGAGCTGACGGCGCAGGGCCTCTCGGGCAATTTCACTTCGGTTTCTCCCAGACCGCTTACTGGCTTTGGACAGTAAGACATTAAGGTCTTTATCTAATCGGATTGTCAGTGTTGCAGATTTCATGTCTAACAATGTATTACATTTTGCAACGGTTGTCAAATCTTTTTTGTAAAGCCTGGCGAGGGAAACCAGTGGCGCTATAGCCGTCCCTGCCTACCGGCAATCAGGCACTGGAGTGTTAGATGTTGTCCATAAGTTGGTTCTGACCTCGTGGTCCTACCTCATTTCGTTTTGTCCAGGCTCCATTTGACCCCGCCTCGACAGGCAATGAAGAGGAAAACAAAACTGTAGAGAACAGCCAACTCGCCTTTGTTGATTGCCGGAAAGAGCTGAGGTCCGATTTGGAACTTCCAGTGGTACTGGATATAAGCCACGGCCATCGTGCCGCTGCAGAGGAAAGCCGCTGCGCGCGTTTGAAACCCCAGCATCACCGTCAGCCCTCCCACGAGTTCGATGATCCCGCCGAACCAGAGCTGGGACCCTACCGGTGGTTGAAACTCGGAAAGCACTCCCAGGATTTTCTGGGCACCGTGGAACGAGAACATGAATCCCGTCACGATGCGCAACAAGGCGTAAGCGTAGTCCGCGTACTTTTCAAGCCATTTCATGAATGCAACCTCCCTTCAAGGTTAAATGCCTAACTGCGTATCCCCAAACCACAATCTATTGCATAACCCTTCGTAATCCTGCTTTTCCTTACCCTCTTCAGAGACAAGACATCTTTCTTTTTGTCTTTAGATGTCAATATTTAAGTCTGACCCCTGGGCTCCTAAAGTGATTATTTTCATCAACGTCCCCTGAGGCCCCGTCAAAACAATTATGGGAGATGCCGTTTCTGCATCAGGCAAATCCAGGCCCTGGGTGGATTTGGACGATTAGATCCGAAATGGCCGGATGTAAGTGAAAGAATCTCAAAACAAGGCTCTACTGCCGAGACGATATCTCCTGCAGTCCGTTGAGGCGGACCAGGACCTTGCCGATGCTCATCGGCATTACCAACAAGTGTCAGCCACAGGCCGGCTTCCTCCAAATGAGCAGCGACATTTTGGGCAAATCTTCTTCGATCATTTTCAGAACTGAATGCGTGAAAACAACCTCTGTCAAATACAAAACCAAAAGGAGCGCCTTCAATTTTGTTCTTAAGAAAATCAACAAGTATGAAATCGCATTCAACGTTGGCTTTAGAAGCTTTTTCTTTTGCCTTCTCCAGAGCAATGCCCGAAGTATCAGTGCCAATAACCTGAAAGCCATTCTGCGCAAGCCATATGGAATTGTCTCCGGTTCCACAGCCGATATCCAAGGCTTTGCAGCTTGGAATAGGGTGTTTGGTCACCACTTCGATAAGATTGAAATCCGGCTGGCCGATGTCCCAGGGAGTGTCCCCCGATCTGTATCTTTCTCTAAAGCTCTCTTCCATTGTCATCTGATTACACCTTATAGAACATCGCGACTGAGGCGTGACCTATTGAAGCTCGCTTCCAGTCGGTTTGCTGGAGGTCTCATCCTGTCTCATTCTCAGCACTGAGAACCTAATCTCAAGAAACCTATCAAATGGGATTCCGACGCAGAACGCACCGATAAACCAACCCGTCAGAGCACCGGCAACACCATAGTTGGAACCCAATATGGCCAGAGGAATACCCAGAATACAACAACCTAGAATTATGAGTGGCCAATAGAACCAACGATGCGTGCACACGAGCTTTGTATGGCAAGAAGGACAGGACACCCTGCCCAATGGGGCTTTGATATATCGCTTCCACGTCAACAAGAAGTCATTATTGCACTGCGGACATTTCATATCTTCTCCGTCCAACAAGCCCGTAGGAAAAGTCCTTTGGACGAGTGAGAATAAAGACAAGACAATCTTTCTTTTTGCCCTTAGATGTCAATATTCAAGTCTGGACCGCAGCCCTGCGCGCTTCTTTGAGACCTTATAAGCGTTAGGGGGAGATCTGAAGTACTTTCACCTCAGTTTCGATCCGGTCATTGAGCTTGTCTTTTTCCACTTCAAGATCGTATCTTGCCTGAAGATTTAGCCAGAACCGTTCTGATAGGTTGAAATAGCGGGACAATCTCAGAGCTGTATCGGCGGTGATGGAACGCTTGCCGTGAACAATTTCGTTTATACGACGCGCGGGAACATGGATGTCTTTGGCCAGTTTATACTGAGTGATGCCCAGCGGTTTCAAAAATTCTTCCATAAGAATTTCACCTGGATGGATAGGCGCAAGCATTTTTTTCCTCATAGTGGTGACCTCCTAATGATAATCCACGATTTCAACTTCATACGCATCGCCTGTTGAAGAATGGGACCTTGGCTCTGAAAGAACTAGTTAAACAAGGGATGATGAGTAAATCCGACGAAGAGGCTATTCAACAGCAAAATGGAGCTTTAAGTTCGGTTAATCATTCCTCGCTTAATCGAGGCCATCAGAAAGTGCTCCTTCGAGTTCCCTGTTGATTCGCATTATTTCTTTTGCGGCCTCTCCATATTCTGCTGCAAGTTGCTTTTTCTTCAACTCTTTGAGGGACCTCTTAACCGCCTGAGCAATAAACCGACTTCTCTTTCGGGACCCGATATCCCGCGAAAGTTCCTTGAATGTTTCTTCAGGAAGGCTGATATTGATACGAACGGAACTCATTGTGTCTCCTTAATGCGTGTTTTAATTGTATCATGAACATTAACAATTAATTTGTCAAGATACAGGACTGACTCAACTTTTCCGAGCTTTGGAAAACGGTTGACTAACGGCTGCATAAAAGGTCATTCTAACCAGCGAGAACGGTTCTCGGGTTTCGGAACCAGACTCAATTATTGAGATTTTTCCTTACTCTCTTCAGAGACAAGACAATCTTTCTTTTTGTCCTTAGATGTCAATATTTAAGTCTGACCCCAGGGCTCTTCACCCCCGCCGCGTTTGGCTGCAAAACTTCATTTGTTCATCTTCTTAATGCGCTTCCAATAAGGACTTGTCTTGAGCTTTGAACGAAAATCTTGCAAGAACTCCATTTTACCTGGTACGTTGGGTAGCCAAGCACTTTCGAAAAACTGCCATGCGACAGGCGCATTACCTGTGTATATTAGGTCAAGCATATAGCCCCAAAGCGCCGGAGGTGGGCGTCCTTCCTTCCATGACTCTTCGCCCTGCGTTTCCTTAATCTTGTCCTCTATCTCATTTTGCGTAGGACGTGGCTTTCGCATTAGATCATCTGCCAACACGTAAGCACCTTTTCTAAAGGCAAGAATAACTTTAGGTGCTGGTGACTGCGCAAAACCTGCGTGCCAGTATGCGAATGTCCAATCAGCAGCCACAAATTCTAGTCTTCCGTCTCCTTGAATGTCTTCAAAATGAGCCACATCACCGTGACCAGCATCAAGCATCGCAATTTTCCTGAATCTGCTGCCGATCTCAAAAACATAGAAGTGGAAACAACAGTGGGCGCCGCCCGTCCATTCACTTACAACCAGATTGGGAATACCTCTGCCCGTTATGTCTTTTCCCATGGCTATCGGGACATTACTAATGTTGTACCCCAAATCCTTCAATTCCCTAAATCCGTCATCGTCATATATGAGACCTACTCTGAACTTAAACCCCTTTCGTTTGTAGACCCGTTTCCCATTCTGCAATATTTCGAAATAGCCCTTGCCCTCTTCTGAATTGTGGAAGGTGCAAACTCGATAGTTACCGTATGACTGGTCATCGCCTAACTCATAGGAAGGTTTTGGGAAATCACCAGGCTTTATTTCAGTCAATTCTACCTGTCTAAGCCCGCCTGCCTTATCCTGATAGTATTCTTTTACATTCTCCGCTCTCAGCGAAAGCGGGATTAAAATGAGGATAGCAAGAGCACAAATCCCCGGGGTTGTTATTCCAATATTGGCACGCATTGCTCATCCTCACCCGAAATGGGCGTCACCGTGAAAGAACACACGTTGCTATTTCCCTCCGCATCCTATGTGTGACATAACGAATGGGTTAGCCTGCTGGAACGGGCAAATGGAACTGAAAGGAGCGTTTGGGGCCCCGTTTCAGTCATGGGTTCAATCCGTTGTTAGGGATTGCGTAATAAAACGCTTCCAATTGCCATAATAAGCAACGGCAAGGCAATCGTCAGTATCAGACCAGCAACTCCAATTGCAAAGAGAACATCGAGTTTTTTTGATATGTTAAAAGATCTATCAGAACCAGTTTCGAACAGGAGTTTGGCCTTTCGAGTCAGCAAAATGCCTGGTATGTAGAGAATTATCAAGACCACAAGTAAAATGGGCAATGGCAAAATCGGAACTATCGAAAGGGCAAACGGAACAAGGTAGAGAAACGGAAGCCTCGTCACCCGACCAAACAAAGCCTTCCCTTTTTCGTCTGCAATGATGAAGTCCTTTTCCTGCTTAAGACCATTGATGTTCTTGAAGAGAGCAATCGAGAGTGCTATCAAAATAATTAATTGTATCATCCCTTTATCCTTAACGAAAAGGTCACCGGGAGGCCGGATTTATAGCCGATCCGGCGGACCGCCTGGTTATGAGCTGGCTTTTGTACGATCACAGTCTTCATTGTCTGTACTCGTGGCCATTGGGTCTGTGAATGTATGGGGTCTTCTTCTCGCCCCAGGGAGAAGTCCCTTGGCCGCTAAGGATGCCACGACCAACAACAGAATCAATGCAAGAAACGTCACGAGAAGATCTCCCGACTTAAGTAGCCGAGCGGCCCTATCAGTTCCTACGGTTAATGAAAGCAATGCATCGACAATTGCATACAAGACGGTCAATGTGAGGAACCACCAGATGACGAAGAAGCCAAATCGACGCAATGCAGAAGGATACACAAATCCTTTTTCCGGTTCTTGTTCCATTATGCCCCTTTCTGCAAACAAGGGGGTCTTTGCCAACCGATAAGGAGACAGGATCACCACGGTGCGAGCCAGATAGTCGTGAATAGCCTTGTGTTTCCCGCTAAAAAGCATGTAAATCATGGAATATAATCCCAGACAGGCTTTGGCATAGTAGCGAACGAATGAGGATAGGAGACGACATTTGGACTGATCTGCTTCCCGGACCACAGTAATGCCAAAGAGATACTGACCAATCGTCTGTCCCCAGTATGATACGAGCAGTGGCTCAAGGAAAAAGACAGGGGCGTACATCACCACACCCCATCGGCCCAATGCCCCTTGGATGACCTGCCCAGCCACTACTGGGATGGCAATAATTAAGGTAAGAAGGATAACGGAATCCAATACGCTGGCCTTAATTCTGCGCCCGAAAGTGGCATAAATGAATTTGCTTTCCTCGATCTTCGCTGGAATCTCCGTAATCTCCCTTCAGACGTTTCCGGTTGTCTCATTATACTCATAACGATACGGCTAAGAGGTTGGCAAAGGTGCGCAGCGGATTTGCCAATTCTTCTTCAGCCGATTGTTATGTTCGTTTTAATAGTTCTTGCCCGCATTCTTCTCAAACCGTAATTTGTGCTGATTCAGAATTTCTACGTGTTTTTCTGCGCCAAGCGCCTTAGCGACAACTATATGCGAAAGAAAGGTACGATACATATAGTTCCATAGGTCATCTGCATGTTCTTCCATTCTTGGTGTTCCAAGCATACCTCTTGTATGAAAATGAGGAGGATTTCCACCATACATATCCATAATGTGGGGGGATGCCCCGTGCACGAATCCCGAATATGCCTTGCTAATAGTTCTGGATAATGCGATACCACGACTTGGATCTAATACGATCCCTTCAACATTTGCTATATAGGCTCTTATTTTTCTCCTAGGAATCATGGGTCGTTTCTGTTTCGAGTCGAGCATAGTGCCAGATTCATCAATTTCTTCTTCCCAGAATGCATCCAGAAAGCTCTTATGCAGTTCTGTAATAGTGTCATTTGTTACTGCGTAAACGAGAAAAAGGATATCTTCATTTGTTTCGTCGATCACACGATGAAGAATCGCTTGCTCTTGCAAAAAACCATTATTCAATAACACGTACGCTGCTCTAACAGCACTTTGCGCTCTTGCGAGTTTTTGAATAATTGCTTGATAAATATTCTTTTCTGTGAAACGAAAAGCCATACCGAAA
>CAWBAL010000056.1:0-5159 GCA_963786695.1 uncultured Actinomycetota bacterium | reverse complement strand
CTTCTGTGTTACAGAAGTGGAAAGACAGCCCCTACCAGGTCCTTCGCGCGAAGTCGGCATATTCGGCTCCGTCGTTGATGCCACGGGGCGGGCAACGATGCGCAGATACTAGGCGGATGAGAGCCGTCATCCTCGTCCTTCTCGTCGCAGGCATCATCATGCTTGCCATGGGGCTCTACATCCATCACCTGAGGAAAACCCTGCGCGGAATCGACAACCCGCTGATATTCCTGTCGGGCAAGGAGCGCAGCGCGTACGCGCGCGAACTCCTCGAACGCGAACAAGAACTGTATGACGCCCAACGCCAGGAAAAGCTCAACCAGATCATCTGGAACAGAGAAGTGGGAGACAAGTGAAAACCAAATACGTGGCCGCAGCGGTGGTTCTGGCGGTGATCGTGCTAGGCGGAGTCGTCCTCGCCGGTTGCAGCACCCAGGTGGGGGCGGGCACCACTGCAGTCAAAGTGGACGACTACCTCATGATCCCCGCCGACCCGAAGGTGGAGGGCTGCATCAGTCCCGAGAGTTCGGAGTTCAACCCTCCGGGTGGCTTCAAGGTTTACCTCTACCCCTCGCGCCAGATCTCCTGGGACGCCCTTGACGGGCCGGACGCCGAGGCCCCCGCGACGGTAGTGGTCTCCAACGCCTCGGCCCCGGCCGAGCTGAAGGTCCCGGTCTCGGTCACCTTCGACCTGACCAGCGACTGCGACAAGCTCAAGGAGTTCCACCGCGAATTCGGCACCAAGTACTCGGGCTGGCTCAACAGCGACGGCTCGGTCAGTGAGGGCTGGAAGAGCCTGCTGCGATATGTGGTCGGCCAACCCCTGGAGAACACCCTGGTGTCGGTGGCCCAGAAGTACACCTGGCGGCAGATCTGGAACGACGAGAACGTGCGGGTCGAATTCCAGAACGCCCTGCGCGAAACCCTGCCCCAGGCCACTCGGGCCCGTACCAACGGTCAGGAATACTTCTCGAACTTCGCTGTCACGGTCATGAAGCCAGACCCGGTGGACCCCGGGCTCAAAGAGGCCATCATCGCCGAACAGCAGGCCATCGCCCAGGCGAACGCGGCCCGGGCCAAGGGCGTTGCCGACGCCGAGGCCGCCAAGGCCAAGGCTGACGCTGAGGTGATAGCCGCACGGGCCCAGACGGAGTTGGCCCGCCAGCGGGCTCTGCAGAAGCAGGCCGAGATCGCGGGCTTTCCCTCGGCCGACGACTATCTGAGGTCCAAGGCCATCGAGGCGGGGCAGAATCCGTACCAACCCACCTACGTCGTGCCTCAAGCCGGATAGTTCTCAGCAGCGCAGGTTGTCCGGCACCACCTGGTCGACGAAGTACTTCACGATCGCCGAGTCGATGCACTCGTCGCCGTTGAACACCGCCGTGTGCTGGGTGCCGTCGAAGGTGACCAGCGCGGCACCGAGTTGTCGGGCCAGGTTCACGCCGGACTCGTAGGGGGTGGCCGGGTCGTGGGTGGTCGAGACGACGACGACGCTGCCCGGCGGCGCGGGCGACGCGGGATGCGGGCTCGACGTCGCGGGCACCGGCCAGAAGGCGCAGAGGTCGCGCGGCGCGTAACCGGTGAACTGACCGTAGGACTGGAACGGGGCCAACTCGCGGGTGCGCTTGTCGATGTCGGCCCAGACCGCGGGGTCGGTGGGCGTCTGGTTGTCCACGCAGCGGATGGCGTTGAAGGCGTCCTGGCCATTGCTGTAGTGCCCGTACGGGTCACGACCGTTGTACTCGTCGGCGAGCATCAGCAGATCCCCCGCGTCGTTCTGCCGCTGCAGCCCCAGCAGACCACTGGTGAGGAATTTCCAGTACTGCGGTGTGTAGAGGGCGTTGAACGTCCCGGTGATCGCGTCCTGATAGCTGAGCCCGCGCGGTTCCGACGTCGGGCCCGGCCTGGCGACCAGCGGGTCGACGAGTTGGTGGAATCGATTGACCCACTGCGCCGGATCGGTTCCCAGCGGGCAGCCGGCCGACTTCGCACAGTCGGCCGCGTAGTCGTTGAAGACCACCTGAAAGCCGGTCATCTGCTGGATGATCGAGTCGACGGTGTCCTCGGCGGGGTCCACGGCGCCGTCGAGCACCATCGCGCGGACCCGGTCCGGGAAGCGATCGACGTATTCGGTGCCCAGCTGGGTGCCGTAGCTGAAACCCAGGTAGTTGATCTGGTCATCGCCGAGCACTTGGCGAATCGTGTCCATATCCTTTGCCGCCGAATCGGTTCCGACGCTCGCCAGGAACGCGGTGCCCAGCTTCTCGGCGCACTCCTGAGCCAGGTTGCGGTACTTCTGCTCGATCGCGGCCACCCCGGCGGGGCTGTAGTCGACCATCGGGTCACGACGCCAGGCGTCGAACTCCGCGTCGGTGCGGCAACGCGCCTCGGGCGTGGAGTAGCCGACGCCGCGCGGGTCGAATCCGACGAGGTCGAAATGCTCGTTGATCGGACTGCCCGCCAGCGCGTATCCCATCCCCGCGACGGCGTCGACGGCCGATGCGCCCGGACCGCCGGGGTTGACGAACAGCGCACCGATGCGCTCGCCGCTGGCCGGAATCTTGATGACGGCCAATTGTGCTTGCGCCCCAGCAGGATTGGCGTCGTCGATCGGAACCGGCACGCTGGTGCACTGGGCGGTGGGGAGGTCGGTGGAGGCGTCGCCGATGAACTGGGCGCAACTTCCCCACACGGCCTGCGGCACCGTCGACTGACCGGTCCCCGGTTCGGTGGCAGCGGCGGGCGGGACCGTGCCACCGGCAGTCAGCACGGTGCAGAGGAGCAGAGCCGAGCCGATCCGACTCGTGCGTCCCATGGCTGTCATCGTCGCACGGCGGTGGCGCCGACGTGATCCCGAGGGGTCACGCGTCGATCTCAGAACCGCGCGGGATCAATAACGATGTGCTGACGCCAGCGTAAATCCCTTGCGTTGCTGCGTGAATCGTTGCTCAGCAGGTAGCGCCCGGCGACGGCAACTTCAGGTCGACGAGGTAGGCGGCGGCATAGTCGTCCACGCAGGTGTTGCCCTGGAACACGACGGTGTGCTGGGTTCCGTTGAACGTCAGCAGCGCTCCGCCGAGTTGCTTGGCGAGGTCCACCCCGGCCTGGTACGGCGTCGCGGGATCGTTGGTCGTGGACACCACGAGTACCGGCGGCAGCCCGGGTGCCGAGGCGGAGTGCTGGGTGGTGGTTGCCGGTACCGGCCAGAACGCACACGTGCTCAGCGGGGCGTGACCGGTGAACTCGCCGTAGCTCATGAACGGCGCGACTTCGCGCATCTTGCGGTCTTCCTCGATCACCTTGTCGCGGTCGGTGATCGGCGGCTGGTCGACACAGTTGATCGCGATGCGGGCGTCGGTGGCGTTGGTGTAGTGGCCCTGCGCGTCGCGTCGCATGTACATGTCGGCCAGCGCGAGCATGGTGTCGCCACGCCGTCTGTCATCTCGGTCAGTGCCTGGGTCAGGTGCCGCCACAGGTTCGGTGAGTACAGCGCCATGATCGTGCCGATGATCGAGTCGCTGTAACCAAGTCCGCGCGGATCGGCGGTCGGCAGCGGCTTGTCCACCAGGGGGTCGACCATGCTGCGGTAGACCTCGACGGCCTTGGCCGGGTCGGTGCCCAGCGGGCAGGTCGGATCCTTGGCGCAGTCGGCGGCGTAGTCGTTGAACGCCTGCTGGAACGCGGCGGCCTGGTCGATGTCGGCCTGGATCGGGTCGGCGTTGGGGTCGACGGCGCCGTCGAGGATCATCGCGCGAACCTTGTCCGGGTAGGCCTCGGCATACGCCGAGCCGATCCGGGTGCCGTACGAGTAACCGAGATAGGTCAGCTTGTCGTCGCCGAGGGCGGCGCGCAGCGAGTCCATGTCCTTGACGACGCTGGTGGTTCCGACGTTGGCCAGGAAGTCCTTGCCCATCTTGTCGATGCAGCGCTGAATGAAGGCCTTGGTCTGCTTCTCGATGTGCTCGATGCCCTGGGGGCTGTAGTCGACCTGCGGGTCGGCCCGGATCGCGTCGTTGTCGGCGTCGGAGTTACACCACAGCGCGGGCGTCGACGATCCGACACCGCGCGGATCGAACCCGACGAGGTCGAACTTCTGCCGCACGTCGGACGGCAGGTTCTCCACGATGCTGGCCGCCGCCTCGATACCGGACTCGCCGGGACCGCCGGGGTTGATGATCAGCGAGCCGACCTTGTCGCCGGTGGCCGGGAACCGGATCAGCGCCAGGCTGGCGATCCCGCCGTCGGGCTTGGAGTAGTCCACCGGGACAGCGATCTTGCCGCACTGGGCTCCCGCGGGGATGGGCAGCGCGTTGCCACCGCCGCCGCCGGCAATCCGGCACGGACCCCATTGCACCGGCTGCCCGATCCCGGGCTCGGCGATGACGGCGGTTCCGGACACCATGGTGCTGCAGCCGGCGCTCGCCACGAGCGCGGCCACGGCGGAAAACACCAGCGCGGTGCGGACGACGCGCGGGCGGGGGTACTGCCTCATGGCAAACATGCTGCCATGTCCTGCAGGGGTGCCTGGCACAGCGACCCGCCGACGAGCGGTTTTCGGGTCGCTCCGCGTCTACTTGCGGCCGTGTTTGGCCGCGGGTTTGGCGGCGTCGACCAGTTCCTTCATCC
Source organism: uncultured Actinomycetota bacterium (assembly GCA_963786695.1). GTDB lineage: Bacteria > Actinomycetota > Actinomycetes > Mycobacteriales > Mycobacteriaceae > Mycobacterium. Next base: position 533 of record CAWBAL010000056.1, on the reverse strand, counting down.
CGACCGCGAAATCGTCGGCCATGTCCCAGAGGTCCGGCAACAGCTCCGGGCATGAGATCAGGCCGACGTCGAGCTTGCCGTTGAGCGACATCACGGTGATGTTCAGGCCCGAGCCGTGGAAGATCGGTCCGAGCGGGTACATCGCGGTGACCTCGGCGCCCAGGAAGTACAGCGGGATCTGCGGTCCCGGCACGTTGGAGACCACCAGGTTGTGCACCGGCCGCGACTCGGTCAAATTGCTGCGGGCGTACACCCGCATCGCGATGCCGAACACCGCGGGCCCGGCGAACTGGCTCCAGTCCTGCAGCAGCGTCGCCCCGATGGCCGAGCTGTGCTCCTTGGCCGTGGTGTTGGCTTCGGCGATGGACGCCAGTCGCTTGGCGGGGTCCTCGATCTGGTTCTCCAGCTTGGAGAACATGCCCGAGACCTGGTTACGGCCGGGGCGGTCGGAGCGGTCGTGCACCGACACCGGGATCATGGCCACCAGCGAGGACTCCGGCAGCTCACCGCGCTCGAGCAGGAAGTGCCTCAGC
>CAWBAL010000055.1:0-14741 GCA_963786695.1 uncultured Actinomycetota bacterium | reverse complement strand
CTGGTTCGACGACCGCATTGCCGCCGAGCTGCGGCTGTGGGATGCGATCGACCAGCAGCGCCTCTCGCCCTTCATGTACTTCGGCATCCACGATGGGCTCGACCTGACTGACATCCCGTGGCGCCGCGGCCAGGGCTACGACGTCGAAGCCCTGACCAATCTCTACACCAGCACCGACGCCTGGGCTCGCACCGTCCTGCAAGAGGCGCTACGTTTCGCGGACAATCCCGCCACCATGCGGGCCCTGGGCTTCTGCGTCAGCATCGAACACGCTCGATTCATGGCGAAGCACTTCAACCAGCACGAAATGCCTGCCGTCGCGGTATGGGGCGACAGCCCGCCGGCCGACCGCAAGGCGGCACTGAAAGACCTCGCAGACGGCAAGATCCGCGTCGTTTTCTCGGTCGACCTTTTCAACGAAGGCGTCGACGTGCCCGCGGTCGACACCGTGCTGATGTTGCGTCCCACCGAGAGCCCCACGCTGTTCCTCCAACAACTCGGTCGTGGCCTGCGCCGATCGAAGGGCAAGACGTTCTGCACCGTCCTCGATTTTGTAGGCACACATCGCCGGGAGTTCCGCTTCGACCGCCGCTACCGCGCTCTCATCGGCGGTACACGCCGCGACATCGAACGGGCTGTGCAGCAAGGCTTTCCGTTCCTACCCGCCGGGTGCTACATGCAACTCGACGAGAAGGCTTCCGAGATCGTGCTGCGCAGCCTGCGTGAGGCGATTCCGACACGCTGGCCGGCCCGCGTCGAGGAACTGCGGCTCGTCCACGCGGCCTACCCCGACGTCACGCTGTCGAAGTATCTCCAGGAGTCCGGGCTCGACCTGCCCGACGTGTACGACGGCTCACGGGGGTGGTCGGATCTGTGCAAGGCGGCGGGGGTGCCGATCGCGCCGGCTGGGGCGCACGAGAAGCCGCTGCGGAGAGCATTGGGCCGGCTGCTGCACATCGACGACGACGAGCGCATCGCCATCTACCGGCGACTTCTGGAGTCGTCAACGCCGCCTGACGTTTCCACGATGCCGGAGCGTGAGCGGCGCCTGGTGCGAATGCTCGTCGCCGGCCTGGGCGACCAGGTACTGACCAAGGACCACTCGGTGCAGGACGGCGTCGATCTCGTCTGGTCGCATCCGCAGGTGCGCGCCGAGCTCGCCCAGCTCCTCGTCGAACTCGACGACCGCGTCGACCACCTACACGGTCCGCTCGAGCGTCATCCCGACGTTCCGCTACAGGTGCACGCCCGCTACACGCGCATCGAGATCCTGGCCGCCTTCGGCATTGGGGACCGGGCCACGGTGCCCCCGTGGCGGGAGGGCGTTTACGAAGCCAAGAGTGCCAATGCCGAGCTGTTGGCATTCACGCTCGACAAGAGCAGCGGGGCCTTCTCGCCGACCACTCGCTATCGCGACTACGCCATCAGCCCCACTCGCATCCATTGGGAGAGCCAGTCGATGACCCGGGCCGACAGTGACACGGGGCTGCGTTACCGACACCACGAGCGTGACGGCCGCTCGATCATGCTGTTCACTCGTTTGCGCGCCGACGACCGCGCCTTCTGGTTCCTCGGGCCCGCCACCTATCGCAGCCACGTGGGTGAGAAGCCGATGGCCATCACCTGGGAGCTGCAGATGCCGTTGCCGGGGGATTTGTATCAGTCGTTTGCTGCGGCGGTGGCTTGAGGTCGGTCGCCGACGTCGAGGATCAGTTCGCGGCGGGCGGTCAGACGGGTTGCCGACGTTGGATGGGCTGATCGGTAGCCGGATCATATTTCCAGCACAGGAAGCGCGCGTGCTCGTGCTTCTGCGGCGGCTCGTATGTCGGTAAGTTCTTTGTGAAACTTATTGTGCGCGTTGTCCTGAAGATTCAATGGAAGATCTAGTGAGCTAAGTAATTTGCGTTCCAGCAGCCATGGCTGGGGAACAGCTAGCCAGGAGACAAGTGCATTGCTGGCCATCCATTGACTCAGGACCGCCTCGTCAGGACCGAAAGTCCGCCTTGTCCCTGATCCGACTCTTCTGAGCTCGATCCCAAGTTCGTCGGCCAGCAGACAGCCGAGAGTCTTACGCAGGGTTGAACCTTCCGCATTACCTCGAAAGTGGTATGTGATGCGCTTACGGATGTTCTGCTGGCTCGGCGGCTTTCCATTAAGAGGTGGCCGACCGGGACTAATGCCGGCGTAGAGCAATGTGAGGTCACCTTTTCGCTGGCATCCCGTAATGTCGACCGCTGCCGGTAAAGAGCGAAACCACCAACCGTAGACGCCAGGTGTCGCTGGAATTGGACTTGGCCTTGTGAAGACCTCACTGCGCGAACGCGGCGGCGCCGCGAGGTAGCGATCGATCAGTCCGTCGCGGTCCATTGCTGCCTCCTAGTAGGTCAAGTCGATGCACGAAGTTCACTCCGTGGTAGCGGTGGAGCATCACCAACCCCTTAGTTCGGGGTCAAGTGTAGTTGACGACGCGGGACAACTGCTGCAGGCTGAATCTTTCTGGGCCACAATAAAAGTAGGGTTCTTTGACCGTTACTTGTGGCCGACCAAGGCGACGGCTAAGCTCGCCGTCGGCGATTGGATCGAACGAGTCTACAACCGACGCAGGCGCCACTCCGCGATCGGCATGATCAGCCCCGCCGACTACGAGAACCGACACACTCAGACGGCACAAGCCGCCTTACCCCGTGTCTACCAAACGGGATCTAGCCCATCGTTCGTGAAATGCCCTATTGGCTCAGTTTTCCGGATGTTGTTGTTGGTTCAACGCGGCCGACAGTCCTTGAGTTCGTTCCCTGCGCCGACGGCTAACTGCTTCGCATCCACCACGGCGGGAAGCTGATGTCGAGTCTGACGGTGTCGTGGTACCCCGACCAGGTCGGCACGCCTTCGGACTGGCCGCGGTAGATACCACGTGCCGCGGCAACGACACGCTCCCGTTGAGTCGGCCATTCAATCTCGGATGCGATCTCCTCCAACACCTTTCGGTCGCGCTCCAGCACGCGGTCAACGATGGCGATGGCCGGCAGCGCGCCACTCTTGTCGCCGTTGCAGCGCTCGCACGCGAGCACAAGATTCGCCAACCCGTCGATCCCTACGAGCGACCAGGGCAGCACGTGATCGATCGGGTTGTCCTCCGATAGGTGTGTGCCGCAGTAGAAGCAGTGCGCACCGAACGCGTCTTTGAAGGGCTCGCGTACGACCGCCATCGCGGTGCGCTCGCGGCCGAATAGGTGTCCTGCAACATCGGGCATCTCCGCATGGAGGAACTTGTTCATCCGGCGCACATCATCGACCCACATGATCTCTAGCGCCGGTTTCAGCAGGCCGGCCAACCGTGCCAAACCGTGCGCCACACCGGGCTTGAGCACGATCGCATCCCCATGGGCGCGCAGCATCGACCGGGTCACGTGATCGTGCAGGAACGAGTCGTCGTAGAGGAAGCAGTCAGCGCTTTCTGACCCGGGAAGCCGCTGCAGCCGGTGCAGCGGCTGCTGGGCCAGACACAACGTGATCTCGTCAATGGCTTTCTGGTAGGCCTCGGGCGTCCGCAAGCTCGCGACGTCCAGCGAGAGGCCGCCCAGTCCCGCGGATGCCGCCGCCCGTAAGTCGTTCGCGGCGAGTAGAATCCGAGCTCGAGGCTGGGTCGACTGACGCAACTCGTGACCGTCGAACGGCCGCACCTGGCGCCAGTAGATCTCAAGCACGCGACGCGCCAACTCGGGGATTGGCACCGTCAGCTCATCGTCAGCCCGCTCCGGAAGGTTCTCGATGCAGTGGTCGATCAGCGCCATCAGCGTCGCCAATTTGTACGTCGCTGTGCGCAGCCCGGTCTCGAGGATCGCCACCACACGTTGGCCCAGTAGCAACGGATCCACCGTGCGTCCCCCTTTGTCGGTCCCGGTTGTAAAAAATCAGTACAGCGCATTTGTCGCGAAGGGGGGACATGGATGGGTAAACTCGTTCGGGACAGGATTCCCGAGATCATCCGGCAGTCGGGCCGCACGTCGCACGTCACGACCGTGGACGAGCAGACCTACCGCAAGGCTCTCCACGACAAGCTGCTGGAGGAGGCCGCCGAGCTACGGGTGGCACAGCGCCGCGGTCATCGACGAGTTCGCAGACGTCTTCGAGGTCGTCGTCGCGCTCGCCGCAACGTATGACGTCACCCTCGATACCATCACCAAGGCTGCGCGAAGGAAGCGCGCAGAGCGGGGAGGATTCGAGATGCGGGACTACGCAGTCGGCCGGCCTTCCCAAAGGCGCGCACCGTCACGGTGTCGCGGTTACCGTTCGGAGGCGTACGCTCAAAACCCTTGGCCCTGAATTGGACCGAAACCTAACCGCATAGATTCGACAGTTAGCCGAGCACCCCGGTCGGCTCGTTGGATAGCAGCAGCGCCAAACACTGCGTCGCGCATACGAGGCAGCACACGGCAAAGATCCCGCGACGTGGCCAACACAGCACCCCGGTGTTGTCCTGCACGGAATGGCGGCTTGCCTGGGATGCCACTGGCTATTTGAAGGGGGGTATTACCGTCACGACGGAGTATTCCAATACCCGCTCGACCTAGCGCTCCGCCATGAAACCTCCAACGGAGCATTCCGTGGAGGGGGAGACCGATTGATGCCTACCGCTCGGGCGACACCGAGCCCTCCGCCGGTGGAGACCCCTCCGATTCCACGTCGTATTCCGATTTTGCCCCTGCGCATCGCCGACCGGTATTCGGCCGGGAGGCCCAGGGCTACGCGGCGCGATTGAGCTTTTCGACGCAGGCTAGCGACGCCCCGCGCGCCGAACTCTGTCGGTGCGAAGGTATAACCTGGCGTCTGCTTCATGAGACGCCGTCGCCAAGCTCCGACTGGACGGCGCGCCAACCCCACGCTCGTGGGTGGATCGGATGACGAAGCGGCCGACACCGACCGGTGCCGGCAAGAGCGCCTCCCGCGTGGAGGCCCGGCCTTTCCGACCGTGACCGTACGCCACCGGCAGCGCCGAACAGAACGCTTGCGAGACGTCGCGCCGGCCGTAAATTCAGCTAACGGCATTGGGGGCGGTGACTCCGGCGGCGGTGCCGGAGGCATGACCAGGTCCATAGGTGGCGGCGGCGGTAACGGCTGAGCCGGTTGTCGCTCGCTACGCGGGCAAAATGGCATATGGGTCTAGTGCGCGCCCAACGCGATGCGCCGATGATGGATGCATGACCCGAGACGAGATCACCCAGCAGATCGTCGCCGCCCGCATCGCTAAAGGCATGACCTGGCATCAGCTCGCCGACGCCATCGGCAAGCCCGTCGTCTGGACCACCTCGGCCCTGCTCGGCCAGCACCCGATACCGCCCGACTCGGCGCGCACGCTGATCGACGTGCTCGGCCTCGACGAGTCGGCGGTGCCTCTGCTGGCATCGGTGCCGATGCGCGGCGGGCTGCCGACCGCGGTGCCGACCGACCCGACCATTTACCGCTTCTACGAAGCCCTGCAGGTCTACGGCGGCGCGATCAAGGAGCTGATCCACGAGCAGTTCGGCGACGGCATCATGAGCGCCATCAACTTCAGCGTCAACGTCGAGAAGAAGCCGCATCCGGCTGGCGATCGCGTCGTCGTCACCTTCGACGGCAAATTCCTGCCCTACGACTGGACCGCCGCCGAAGGCTGACTAGCGAGTCGCCTGATTCCGCACGTGCTGGTACAGCGACCACCTCAGCCGGTGAATAGGCCAACCATGCTTACGACGGCGCTGGCCGCGCCGGCGATCGTCCGAGCCGCTTCCCGCGCGGCTGTTGTCGGTGCCAACGTCAGCGGTGCGCTCAGCGTGTACAGATGGAAGCGGTAGTGGTGCACGCCAGTGCCGGCCGGCGGACATGGGCCCATATACGCCGCCTTGCCCCCGGAGTTCGCGCTGACTCGAGCTCCCTCGGGTAGCTTGCCGTCGACGATTTCGGTCGTTGAGGGCGGTATACCCGTGACGATCCAGTGGATGTAGAGCCCGCCGACGGCGTCGGGGTCATCCACGACTAAGGCCAGCGAGTCGCTGCCAGCCGGCACATTCTCCCAGCGAAGTGGCGGAGGCACGTTGCGGCCTCTGCACGAGTACTCGGTCGGGATTGGCGTGTTGTCGGCGAAGGCGGGACTGAACACCGCGAACTGCGCCGGCGGAACGGGCGACGGTGATGTGGTGGTCACGGCGGGTCCTGATTCGTTGGGAGCGGGGCTTTCTGGCGGGTTCGTCGCGGTGCCACCACACGCCGGAAGCGTGCAGAACACCAGCATCAGAGTGGCTGTCGCCAGCCTCATGGGCCATGTATACGCCGCACCGACGCGACTCGCGTCGAATCGGGCACCGCCGTCAGACGTGGCACACGCGCCAGTGCGCGCAGCGTCCGGGACTCATTGCGTGTCGTCGATGAACAGCGCCATCGACGCGGTGAACCCGTGCAACGCGTTGCGGCCCGCGATCGGGCCGATCTCCCCGGCGGCGAAGAAGCCGGCGAGCGGAATCCCGCCGAGTAGTTCCTCGATCGTCGACGCGTCGTGGTCGGCGACCCCGAACATCCGCCGTCCACGCGCGTTGCAGGTGAACAACAGCGCGCCGGCCGGACGCCCAGGCAGCTGCGCTCCCGCCCGCTCAACGGCCAGGCGCAGGTCCTTGTCGGCCCCCGCCGCATCGCGGACCTGGAACTGCACGGTCGCGCCGACCTCGACAACCTCGCCGATCTCGATCGCCCCGGTCGAGGGGTCGGCGCCGAGCAACCCGCGGATCATGAAGTCGCCCTGACCCGGAACCGCCAGGTGCTCGTCGACGACGATCCCGATCTGCAGGCCGTGGCTGACCAGTTCCTGCTCGTCGGGCTGCAGCCCCTCGACGGTCTCGCGCAGGCGCTGCAGCGGCGGTCGGCCGCCCAGCTCGGTGACCAGTGCGCCGTCCGCGCCGGTGACGACGTACGGATGGCCGATCGGCCGGCAGCCCTGCGACACGATCGGGACACCGTGCACGCCGGGCAGCCGCACGCCGACCGCGCCGGAGGTGAGCACGTCGCGGTCCCGGAACAGACGGGTGTTGCCCGGTCCCAGCCCACCGCTCACCACGCCGCCCACCACGGTCGTTCCCGGCAGGTCGGTGTTGAGGTGCTCGACGAGCAGGTTCGACGGGAACGTATACGGATCCGGCAGCAGCAGATGCAGATCGTGCGCGGACCGCTCGAACCGGTAACCGGCGAGCAGGCCGCCCGAGCCGGTGCGGACGAAGTCCAGCTGGAACGTCTCGGCGGCCAGACCGGACGCCAGCCACACCGCCACCGCGGCCTCGTCCTCGATCTCGTGGCGGCCGGCGACGATCGCCTGGGCGACGCAACCGATCAGCGCGGGCGGCTCGACCGTCTCCTGCACCGCGTTGAGGACGTCCGCAGCCTTGTCGGTGTGTGATCGCGATCCGAGCAGCACGGCCAGCGACGGCGCCTCGCCCGCGAGCTCGCTCGCGCGCGTGCGCTGTGGCCACCACCGCAGCCTGCCTGCGCGTCCCGCGCGGTGGAAACCCCGACTCCGATCCGCACACTTCCATGATGCGCCGAACCCCTGCTGCTATCTCGCGGCGACCGTCACACAACCGTCACAATGGGCTTGATGGCTTACTTACCGGAAGACTCGCAGGGCACGCTCGGCTGGCTTTACGTCGGGATCGGCGTCGTGTTCGCCCTGTTGCTGCGGGCAATGGTGCCGCCGCGGCGGTGAAAGGAAGACGCAATGAAGACACTTGAAGGCATTCTTTCCAAGCACCCGTTCTTCGACGGATTGGATCGGCATTACATCGAACTGGCCGTCGGATGCGCGGCGAACGTCCGTTTCAACGCCGACGAGGTCATCTTCCACGAAGGCGAAGAAGCCAACAACTTCTACCTCATTCGCGAAGGCAAAATCGCGCTAGAAGTCTTCAGCCCCGGCCACGGCAGCTTGACAGTTCAGACCCTGGATGACGGCGAGATCCTCGGCTGGTCATGGCTGATACCGCCGTACCGCTGGAGGTTCGACGCGCGCGCGGCGGAGATGACCCGGGCGATCGTATTCGACGGAAAGTGCCTGCGCGACAAATGCGAACAGGATCACGACATGGGCTACGAGCTGCTGAAGCGAATCGCTTCGATTCTGGGCGAACGTCTCGATTCAACTCGCTTTCAGCTTCGTGGCATCTATGACGTCGCTACCTAGTCGGAGAACAAATGCCCTCAAACGTTCCGCGATCTCAACAACGTCGGCCGAGAAATTCGCGCACGTGACGAGTTTTCGATGCGAGCATGCCGTGCCAATCTGCTAGCGGCGGCTTCCCTCGAGAACGCGTCGTGCCTGGACGCGGCCTGGTTCCATGACGCCGCCCCAGTCCCGGGTGGTGAGGAACTGCCGGTAGAAGCCGACGCCCCGCACCGCCTCGTACGAAACCGGCTCGATCATCAGCACATCCGACACTGACCTGAGCCGAACCAGGTTCTCGCGCGCGAGTGCGATCTGTTGGCAGGTCCGGACCTGGCTTGCCACGTACAGGATGCTGGCAGCGTGGTACTCCCAGCCGGTGGCGTCCTCGCCCTCGAATCCAGGTGGGTAGAAGCCGTTGATCGCCAGCGGTGAAATCGCAGTTCATTCATGCCATGGCGGCCGCAAAACCGCAGGCCGCATCACCGCAGAATCCAGGCGACTCGACCATGGCGCGCTGCGTTACGACGACCGTGGCCTGCCGGCGGGATCGTCGTCCTCGGCAGTCGTCGATGACCGCCAAAGGCAATATCACCCAATACAAGTCGACGCCGAAGAGGTGCTGCCAGACCAACACCGACACGCCGAACGAGGCGCCCATGCTGTAGGTGAAGCTACCCACGACCCTCGGAACGCATCGACTGGCCGTGCTGTGCAAAGTGTGCCAGTGAGAGCTCGCTGCGGCTCACGTCATGGAAAACAGCTCTTGCATCACGATCACGCTCGCGACACGCTGCAGACCGCCTTCCACCGCGATGCGTTGATCGTCCGGGCATTCGAGCAGTTGATCGAGCGCCGTGGCGACTTTCTTCATGTCGTAGATCGGCTGGTCCTTCGCGGCTTGCGATGCGAACGTATCCCGGTAGAAGACGAGCATCGGGTCGTTGGTGTTGCGTGTCGGCGGCGTGGTGAACGGGTGCTTCTGGCGGTTATACACCTCGGGTATCAACACGTCGTTCGCGGCTTCGCGAAGGACGTGCTTTTCCCGGATGCCTTTCACTTTCATGTTCACCGGCACGCGAGCCGCGACTTGGGCGACATGGTGGTCCAGGAACGGCACGCGCCCTTCGATGGAGTGAGCCATCTCCATCCGATCGGCGATGATCGGGGCCAGATCGACATACCACGCCCCGTTGCCGAACTCGCCCGCCAGGTCGGTGGCGACGTGCAAAGCCAGGCGTGTCTTTCCCACCCCTCCCGCGCCGGTGAGGGTGACCAGCCGGTTGACGTCCATCAGTCGAGCTGTCTCGTTCGTCTCGTCAACGCGCCCAACGAAACTCGTGAGTTGGACCGGAAGCCGTTGCGCAACAACAGTTTCACGCCCCCGCAACGGCGGGAACTCATTATGCAAGTCGGGATGACACAGCTGCACCACCCGCTCCGGACGCGGAAGATCCCGCAACGGATGAGTGCCCAGGTCGTTCAGCCACGCCCCGTCGGGCAGGAGGTCCGCCACCAGATCCGTTGTGGTGCGGGACAACACGGTTTGACCGCCGTGTGCCAGTTCGCGCAGCCGGGCCGCACGGTTGATGGCCGGCCCGATGTAGTTGCCCTCGTCGCGCAGCCCGCACTTCCCCGGTATGCACCCCGATCCGGAGCCGAATCGGCGCCAGCGGTGCCCGCTGCAACGCCAGCGCACACGCCACCGCGTCGCTGGTGCCGGTGAACGCGACCACGAAGCTGTCACCTTCGCCCTGCTCGACTGGGCGCACCCCGTGATGGGCAGAGACCAGTTCGGCCAGCGTGCGGTCCAGGTTTGCGAACGCCGCCGTCATCTCCTCCGACGCGGTCTCCCATAACCGGGTCGATCCTTCGACATCAGCGAGCAGCAACGTCACCGTGCCGGTCGGAACAAGCCCACTCACACCATCATCGCTCCAGTTCAACGCCGGCATCTCAACCCGCGGGTGAATCTCGCTCATGCTAGCCAGCATCGGTCAGCCGCGGGCCGCAAACATCGGCATAGGCGCGTACATTTCCCCGCCAACCGCGACAACATCTACGCGCATTGGCCGATGATGTAGGCGGCTCGAGATCGCACGCTTGACTCACCACCCACGAGGAGTCCGCAATGGTTGAGACAAGCACACCCGCTGACGTTGCCGAGCTTCGGCCGCCGCCGAGGAATCCGCTGCCGTTGCGGCAACAGCTCCACGCTGTCCAGGCGTTTCACACCGGCCAGAGGTCCTGCGCGACGCCGGCGGGCATGTGACCCGCTTGAAGTACGGCCCGACATGGTTGCCGCCGGAGGCGGTGGTCGCAACGTCACCGCAAGCGGCCCGCGACATCCTCGGCGGCGACCGGCAGCGCCGCCGAGCGACGCCCGCCCACGACGAGGTGCGCTCCCTGCTCGGGGCGAGCCTTTTCACGCTCAAACACGATCGCTGGCTACCCCGTCGGCGCGCCCTGCAGCCGGTCTTCACCAAACAAAACGTTCGCGCCTTCGGTGGGAACATGGCTCAGGCCGCCGACATGGTCGTCGCGAGCTGGAGCGACGGCCAACAAGTCGACCTCGACGCCGAGTGCCGCCGACTCACGCTGCGGGCACTCGGCCGCTCGGTACTCGGGATCGATCTCGACGCGCGCGCCGACGCGATCGCCGAACCCTTGAGGACAGCCCTTGGCTATGTCACAGCGCGGGTCACCAGTCCCGTCAGGCCACCCCGCTGGCTGCCCACTCCCGCCCGTCGGCGAGCCCGCGCCGCGGCCGCCACCTTGCGCCGGCTAGCCGCCGAGGTCCTGCAGTCCTGCCGCGACGACCCTACTCGCGACGCTCCTCTGGTGCGGGCGATGATCACCGCGTCCGACCCGGCTACCGGCCGCCCACTGACCGACGACGAGATACGCGACGAACTCATTGTGTTCATGTCGGCCGGACACGACACCACCGCCACGACCCTGACCTACGCGCTGTGGGCGCTCGGCCGTCACCCCGACATGCAGGCCAAGGTGCGCGCCGAAACCGACGCCGTCGGTGACCGGGAGCTCAGGCCCGATGACGTTCCGCGACTGCGTTACACAGTCCAGGTGCTGCACGAGGCGCTGCGCCTATGCCCGACGGCCCCCTCGATTCCCCGACTGATCACCCGCGACATCGAGGTCGACGGATATCTCGTGAAGGCAGGCACGCTGTGCACGGTGGGGGTCTACGCGATGCACCGCGACCCTGAACTGTGGGACCGCCCGCTGGAGTTCGACCCCGATCGGTTCAGCCCGGAAAACACCACGGGCCGCGACCGCTGGCAATACATCCCCTTCAGCGCAGGCCCCCGTACCTGCATCGGCGACCACTTCGCCATGCTCGAGGCCACCCTCGCACTGGCCACCATCATCCGGCGCACCGAAATCCGCTCCCTCAATGATGATTTCCCGCTCGATCTGCCGTTCACGTTGGTCGCCGCAGCGCCCGTTCGCGCGCAGATCAGCGCAAGCGGCAAACGATCCAACGCAGACACCAGCGGCTGAAAATCGCCGGCGCCGCCAGCCTGAATGGGCAACACGCCGGGCGGGGTGATCGGGTTGAGGGTCGGAGCGCGGAATGATGGGCGGCTGATGAGCTCGCCTATGGCAAGTTGTCCAAGGTAGGTCTTGGAGAGCGCGCAGACGCCCAGCTCGGTGAGGCCGAAGTTGCCCGCCGAACAACACGTTCCATGTGTTCGGCCCAATGACCGGTTGCCGGCGAACCACTTGGCCCGGCTCGTTGCCGAGTTGGTCGACGAGCATTTGGATGTTGTGCGCACTCGGGCTGCGGATGACGAGGCGCGCGGTGGGCTGCCCTACGATCCGCGGCTGATGGCACTCCTGTTGTACGCCTACACCACCGGGGTGTGCTCGTCGCGGATGATTGAACGCAAATGCGTCGACGATGCCGCCTTTCGGTGGCTGACGGCCGGCGCGTCCCCGGGCCACAGAGCGATCGCAGATTTCCGCAAGCAGCACCTGTCTGCGCTCGGATACCTGTTCGTGCAGGCGTTGGCGCTGCGCCGGCCCGCGGGTGTGGTCTGCCTGGGCCGGGTCGCTCGTGACAGGACGAGGGTCGCGAAGGACAGGGCTCTTGTGGAGGAGGTCTCGGCCCTCCTGACCGGCGCCGAACGGGTCGATGAAGCCGAGGACGCGGCGTTCGGGACAAATCGTCGTGTCGGCCGGCAGCCGCAGCGACTGCGGCGACGAGATATTGGGCTGGCCAGGATCTTCGAGACCAAGGCGTCGCTGGAAGCCGAGATCGGGCCGGGCCGGGAGTTGGGCGCCCGGGCCGACGTCCGCGGCGAGAGGGATGAGGCCAGTGGCACGGCGGGGCACACTACCGCGAGACCGAAGGGGCGGCGCGCGGTGGTCGGTGCGCTGTTGCTGGCGGTGGCGTTCGCAGGCGGATTCGCCGTCGCGATGCACAAGACGCTTACGCTCTCCGTCGACGGCTCACCGATGACGGTCTCGACGATGAAGTCGCGAGTGATGGACGTGGTGCGGGAAAACGGCTTCGCCGTCGACAACCACGACGAGCTGTATCCAGCAGGCGATCAACCGGTCCATCAGTCCGACACCATCGTGCTGAAACGCGGCCGGCCGTTGCAGGTGTCAGTGGACGGCGGGCAGAGCAAGCGGGCGTGGACGACGGCCTTGACGGTCGACGAGGCCCTCGAGCAGCTGTCGATACGCGACGCCGCCCCCGCCGCGGCATCTCGTTTCAGCCGAGTGCCATCGACCGGCATGGTGTTGTCGCTGGTCAGCGCGAAGAAGGTGCATATCGTCGACGGCGGTGTGGCCAGCGACCGGCGGCTGGCGGCGCCGAATGTGAGGCTCTTGCTAGCGGCGGCCGGTGTGCCGCTCGAGCAAGGCGACAAAGTGTTCCGCCGGCGTCGACGTCGGTCACCGAGGGCATGAAGATCGTGGTCACCCGAATCCGGACGTTGACCGTCACCGCGCGGATCACGCTGCTGCCCCGGGCGTACCACGTCCAGGATCCGACGATGAACATGAGCCGCAACGTTGTGGAGAACCTGGGCACCACTGGAACCCAGGTTGTCACCTTCGCGGTGTCGACCGTCAACGGTGTCGAAACCGGGCGGTCGCCGGTGAAGAACGAGATCGTGGCGCCCGCCCGGCCCGCGGTGCTGCGGGTCGGTGCCAAGCCGGGCACCCAGGTGCCGCCGGTGCGCAACGGCGCGACCTGGGACGCGCTGAGCGCCTGCGAGTCCGGCGGTAATTGGGCGATCAACACCGGCAACGGTTTCTATGGGGGCGTGCAGTTCAACCAGAGCACTTGGGAGCGGCACGGTGGACTGCGTTATGCGCCGCGAGCAGACCTGGCCACTCGCGAAGAGCAGATCGCAATCGCCGAGGTGACTCGGACCGTTCAGGGCTGGGGCGCCTCGCCGGTATGCAGCGTCAGAGCGGGGGTGCGCTGACCATTCGCGTGCTCGGCGGTGATCGACCGTCGTTGGGTCGAGTATCGCCAAGTCGGCTCCAACGTAATTCCAAGGGATATTACTGGTGTGGCTGCTGTGAATTCGAGGTGAGGGTGCCCAGGATTGGCGTTGTTACCGCACTTTCAAGCCTTTGGAGACTCTTCGTGGACGCTGACCTGGACACCCTCGCTACCGCACTGTACGTCACCACCGATGATTTCCTGACCGACAATCCGCAGCATCGGCCGTGGCGTCCGAACGTCGGGAGCACCCCACGCCTCGATGACGCCGAACTGGTCACCCTGGTCGTGCTGCAAGCGCTGCTCGGGTTCACCTCCGAGGCCCGGTGGCTGCGCTACGCCCATACACGACTGCATGGTTTGTTTCCTTACCTGCCAACGCAATCGGGCTACAACAAACGCGTCCGCGCCGCGGCGGCAATGCTGCGCGCGGTGCGCGCGCACCTGGCCGCCAACACCAGCTGCTGCAGCGACGACGTGTGGGTGGTCGACTCCACCCCGGTGGAGTGCGGCGCTCCGCGGGACACCGTCCAACGCTCGAGCATCTGGCCGGCTGGGCCGAGTACGGCTACTGCGCCTCGCACTCGCGCTACTTCTGGGGCTGCGCCTGCACCTGTTATGCACCTTGCCCGGGCTGCCCATGGCGTTGGCGCTGACCGGCGCCAAGGCCGACGAACGCGAGGTGCTCCTCGATATCCTCACACCACCGAATCTGGTAGCCACTCACCCGAAGCCGACCCTCATCGCCGACAAGAACTACTACGGCCAGGCGACTTCGAAGCCACCCTGGCCGACGTCGCATCAGTGCTCCGACCGACCCGCAAGGGCGAGAACACCACGGGCCGCACACCGCTACTTCAAACCCCTGCGCCAGATCATCGAATCGATCAACGACACCCTCAAAAGCCAGCTCGACCTCGAACCCCACGGCGGGCGCACCATCGCTGGCGTCGCGTCCGGGTACCCCAACGCATGCTCGCCCTCACCGCCGCCATCTGGCACAACGACCATCGGCGCCAGCCCCCGCCGGCGATCACTTACCGCCTACGACCACTGACCCCTTGGAATTACTCATCT
>CAWBAL010000054.1:0-17128 GCA_963786695.1 uncultured Actinomycetota bacterium | reverse complement strand
GTGCAGGAACTCGTCGACGACGCCGTCGAGAAGGGCGCCACCGCCGCGCTGCGGCGGGCAGGCCCCCGGCGGCCCGGCCACTTCTACCCCGCCACGGTCCTGACCGGTGTGCCGTCGGACTCCCGCATCTTCTCCGAGGAGGTATTCGGACCCGTAGCGCCAATCATCGGGTTCGACACCGAGGAGCAGGGTGTTGCCGCGGCCAACGACACCGAATACGGCCTTGCCGCCTACATCTACACGCAGTCCCTGGATCGCGCGCTGCGCGTCGCCGAGTCCATCGAGGCAGGAATAGTCAGCGTCGACCGTCGGCGTCATCATCTCGGATCCGGCGGCGCCGTTCGGTGGCGTCAAGGAATCCGGCTTCGGCCGTGAGGGCGGCTCCGAGGGCATCGAGGAGTACTTGGAGACCAAGTACATCGCGCTGACGAAGTAGACCGAGCACTGCCTGACCAGGCGATTCCCTAACTGTGGCAGGCGTCACGCTTGCAAACGCAAGCAACGGCAACTCCGTGGTTGTTCTTGGTGTCAGCGATGGGAGTCCGCCCTGATACCACCAGCGGCAAGAGCGACGACGTCTCGAGACGACCGGTGCGTCGTGGAGTTCCGGACCTGGTTGTCGCCCAGCTTCTCGGGGTGGTCGGTGGACTGAAGCTCGCCGTGGACGGGCTGGTCGCGCCGACGCCTAAGCGGTACCCGATCGTCGACAGAGATCTGACGCGCTGCTAGCCGCGCGCCGCCACCAAACCCCGGCCGTTCGCACCTAGAGTCACAATCCCGGACCTAGGGAGGGCTCAACGTGACCGCGGCGCCGGCGCGCTCAGCTGCGCAACGTCGATGGGTCACCCCCAGCCCTGAGCGTGGGGCCCGGCGGAATCCGGTGCCCGCGCCATCCTCCGGCGTACCGGCCCTCAACGGCATCCGCGGCATCGCGGTCGCGCTGGTCGTGGTCGGGCCACGGCGGTATACCCGGCGTCGCAGGCGGGTTCATCGGGGTCGACGTCTTCTTCGTCCTCAGCGGGTTCTTGATCACCTCGCTGCTGTTCGACGAGCTGGGCCGGACCGGCCGGGTCGATCTCCGCGGCTTCTGGACCCGCCGCGCCCGCCGGCTGCTGCCGGCGCTGCTGCTGATGGTTCTGGCCGTGGTGTTCGTCCGCGCCGCTTTTTCCGCCGGAATCCGTGGCGACCCTTCGCACCGACGCGGTCGCGGCGTTCCTGTGGAGCGCGAACTGGGCCTTCATCGCACACAAGGCCGACTACTTCAGCCAGGGCGCCACCCCCTCGCCGCTGCAGCACACCTGGTCGCTCGGGGTGGAGGAGCAGTACTACCTGGTGTGGCCGCTACTACTGGCCGCGGTGGCGCTGCTGCTCGCCGCGATCGCACGGCGCCGCAACGGCACGGTCCCGACGCTGGCCCGGGTGCGCATGGCGGTGTTCGTCCTGGCCACTCTCGGCGCGCTGGCGTCCGCGGCCGAGGCGGTCCTGCTGTCATCGGACGCAGCACTGAATCGCGTCTATTTCGCCACCGATACCCGCGCACAGGCGCTGCTGATCGGCGCGGCAGCGGCCGCGCTGCTCGTCCGCGACTGGTCGGCCGTCATGGCCGGGTGGTCGCTGATCCGCTCGCGGTGGGTGAAGTGGGCCGCCCGCATCGTGCCGATCGTCGGCCTGGCAGTGCTGGCAGCGGTCACCCATGTTGCGACGGGCAGCGCCACTGAGTTCCGTCGCGGCCTGTTGAGCATCGTCGCGGTTGCCGCGGTCGCGGTGATCGTGCCGGTGGCACTCGATCAGGGCGGCCCGGTGGCGCGCGTGCTGGCGTTGCGACCGCTGGTGTGGCTGGGCGTCATCTCCTACGGCGTCTACCTCTGGCACTGGCCAATCTTCTTGGTGCTCAACGGAGAACGCACCGGCTGGTCCGGCTACGGCCTGTTCGCCGCCCGCTGCGTTGCGACGCTGGCGGCGGCCGGCCTGTCCTGGTGGCTGATCGAGCAGCCGATCCGCCGCTGGCGGCCTGCGCATGTCCCGCTGCTGCGGTTCGCCGGCGCGACGGTGGCCACCGCGGCCGCGGTGACGATGCTGGTGGTCCCGATCGGAATGCGGGCCGGGTCGGGGCCGGATGTGTCCGCCGCCGGGATGGCCTCACCCGTCGAAACGGTCCGGCCGGCCATGCCACAGCGTGCCGGCGTTCGGCTGCACACGGTGTCGGTGTTCGGCGACTCGGTGGCATGGACGCTGATGCGGTATCTGCCGCCCACGCCGGGCATCAGCTTCCTGGACCGCACCACCATCGGCTGCGGCGTGGTGCGCGGAGGTCCGTACCGCTATTCGGGCCAGCGGCTGGACCAGAAGCCCGAGTGCGACACCTGGCCGGAGCGCTGGATCCAGCGCATCGCCCACGACCGCCCCGACGTCGTGCTGTTGACGATCGGGCGCTGGGAGATCGTGGACCGGATGTGGCATGGGCAGTGGACGCACATCGGCGACCCCGACTTCGACAAATACTTGGTTGGTGAGTTGAAGCGGGCGCTGGACATCCTGCAGTCGACCGGCGCACGCATCGTGATGACCACCGAGCCGTTCAACCGGCACGGCGAGCGCGCCGACGGCAGTCTCTATCCCGAGGACCAGCCGAGTCGCGTCAAGCAGTGGAACTCGCTGTTGCGAAGTGTCGCCGCGGAGCGTGACGGTGTCGACGTCCTGGACCTCAACAAGAAGCTGGCGCCCAACGGCACCTACACCAACAAGATCAACGGCGTGCTGGTGCGCAGCGACGGCGTGCATCCCACTCCGAACGCGGTGAAGTGGCTGACGCCCTGGCTGGTCGACGCGGTGAGCTAGTACCGGCGTCAGTGCCCGAGCCGGCCCCTGCCCATGCGCAGCAGCAGCATCGCCAGGTCCTTGCCGTCCGGACCGAGCTCGCTGTAGCGCTCGATGACCTTCATCTCGCGGCTGTGCACCAGCCGGGTACCGCCGGAGGCCATCCGGGCCCGGCCGATCTCCTGCGAGACTTCGGTGCGGCGCTTGACCGCGGCCAGGATCTCCGCGTCGAGGCGGTCGATCTCCAGGCGCAGCGCGTCGATATCAGGCATCTGTTCGGTCTCTACAGTCATTGCTTCGCTCTCCTCGTGTGTGTTCTGGTCTCATTCGGTTTCCGGACCTCACACAAGAGACGAGCCCCGGATCCGGATGCGGACCGCGGGGCTCTCGGGTTCGAGCAGCTATGCCACCACGGGTACCGCGATCCGGTACCCGTAGAAAAATCGCTGCGGTGCAGTGAGCACGAAATGAGTGTGCCACCACGCGCCGCTCTTGTGCAAAAAACTGTCGCCCTACAGCGGTAAGTTGGGTCGGACATGACTGTGCACGTGACGGATTTCAAACCACCGGCTGACGCGGCCGAACTCCTCGACGGTCTCAACCCGCAGCAGCGGCAGGCTGTGCTGCACGAGGGCGCGCCGTTGCTCATCGTGGCCGGTGCCGGGTCGGGCAAGACGGCCGTGCTGACCCGCCGGATCGCCTATCTGCTGGCCGCCCGCGACGTCGGCCCCGGCCAGATCCTGGCCATCACGTTCACCAACAAGGCCGCCGCCGAGATGCGCGAGCGGGTCGTGGCACTGGTCGGGCCGCGGGCCCGCAACATGTGGGTCTCGACGTTCCACTCCACCTGCGTGCGCATCCTGCGCAACCAGGCCTCGCTGCTGCCGGGGCGCAACTCCAACTTCTCCATCTACGACGCCGACGACTCCCGCCGCCTGCTGCTGATGATCGGCAAGGACATGGGCCTGGACGTCAAGCGCTACTCGCCGCGTCTGCTGGCCAACGCGATCTCCAATCTGAAGAACGAGCTCATCTCGCCCGAGGACGCCGTCGCGGCGCTGGAGCCGGGCTCCGACGAGCTGGCCCGCACCGTCGCCAGTGTCTTCGGCGAGTACCAGCGGCGGCTGCGCTCGGCCAACGCGCTGGACTTCGACGACCTCATCGGCGAGACCGTCGCGGTGCTGCAGAACTTCCCCCAGATCGCGCAGTACTACCGCCGGCGGTTCCGGCACATCATGGTCGACGAGTACCAGGACACCAACCACGCGCAGTACGTCCTGGTTCGCGAGCTCGTCGGAGTTGGCGCCCCCGACACCGACGCGGTGCCGCCCAGCGAGCTCTGCGTCGTCGGCGACGCCGACCAGTCGATCTACGCGTTCCGCGGCGCCACCATCCGCAACATCGAGGACTTCGAGCGGGACTTCCCCAACGCCACCACGATCCTGCTCGAGCAGAACTACCGCTCCACGCAGAACATCCTGTCGGCGGCCAACTCGGTGATCTCCCGCAACGCCAACCGCCGCGAGAAGCGGCTGTGGACCGACGCCGGTGATGGTGAACTGATCGTCGGCTACGTCGCCGACAACGAGCACGACGAGGCGAGGTTCGTCGCCGGCGAGATCGACGCCCTGGCCGACGGTGCTCGTGGGGCTGGCGACATCACCTACAACGACGTGGCGGTGTTCTACCGCACCAACAACTCGTCGCGCTCGCTGGAAGAGGTGTTCATCCGGGCGGGAATCCCGTACAAGGTCGTCGGCGGCGTTCGGTTCTACGAGCGCAAGGAGATTCGCGACATCGTCGCCTACCTGCGCGTGCTGGACAACCCCGGCGACGCGGTCAGCCTGCGGCGCATCCTCAACACCCCGCGGCGCGGCATCGGCGACCGCGCGGAGGCCTGTGTCGCGGTGTACGCCGAGAACACCGGTTCGACCTTCGCCGACGCGCTGGTCGCCGCGGCGCAGGGCAAGGTGCCGATGCTCAACACGCGCTCGGAGAAGGCCATCGCCGGCTTCGTCAACCTGCTCGACGACCTGCGCGGCCGGCTCGACGACGAACTCGGCGACCTCGTCGAGGCTGTCCTGGACCGCACCGGCTACCGCAACGAGCTGGAATCGTCCAGTGATCCGCAGGACCTGGCCCGGCTGGACAACCTCAACGAATTGGTCAGCGTCGCACACGAATTCAGCACCGACCGGGCCAACGCGGCAGCGCTTCGGGAGGACGCCGACTCCGACGAGGACGAGGACGTCCCGGAGACCGGGGTGCTCGCCGAGTTCCTGGAACGGGTGTCGCTGGTCGCCGACTCCGACGAACTGCCCGAGCACGACTCGGGTGTGGTCACCCTGATGACGCTGCACACGGCCAAGGGACTGGAGTTCCCGGTCGTCTTCGTCACCGGGTGGGAGGACGGCATGTTCCCGCACATGCGGGCACTGGGCGATCCCGCCGAGCTTTCCGAGGAACGGCGGTTGGCCTACGTCGGCATCACGCGGGCGCGCCAACGGCTCTACGTCACCCGGGCCAAGATCCGCTCGTCGTGGGGGCAGCCGATGCTCAACCCCGAATCCCGTTTCCTGCGTGAGATTCCCGAGCATCTCGTCGACTGGCGCCGCACCGATCCGACACCGACGTTCAGCGCCCCGGTCAGCGGCGCCGGCCGGTTCGGCACACCGCGGCCGTCGCCCACGCGGGGCTCCGCCGGTGGCGGTAAGCGGCCGCTGATGGTGCTCGAGGCCGGCGACCGGGTCAACCACGACAAGTACGGCCTCGGCCGGGTCGAGGAGGTGTCCGGCATGGGGGAGTCGGCGATGTCGCTCATCGACTTCGGCAGCGCGGGCCGGGTCAAGCTGATGCACAACCACGCGCCGCTGCAAAAGCTCTAGCTGTGCAACAGAGTTACGGGCCCGGCGCCGATGGCTTCGGCCCGGTCGGTGTGCTGGTGCTGGTGCTGCTCGCGCTGTTCGCGTCGGCCGCGATCTGGGTTGCCCGCCGGCCACACCTGTTGTCCGAGACGTGGGCCCGCATTCGAGGCTCGGGCGCGTTGGCCTGGGTCGACCGGCGGTTCGGAGACTACGCCGAAGGCCTGGCGAAGCGGTCCTCGCTCACGGTCGTAGCGGGACTGGCTCTGCTGGCCGGTTTCGTTGTCGTCGCGGGCCTGGCTGCCGCATTCACCGAGATTCTCGAGGACGTCCTTGTCGGCGACGGGATCAACGGTGTCGACGAACCCGCCGCGCGCTGGCTGGCCGGCCATCGCGAGCTGTGGCTGACCGCGGCCTTGAAAGCCATTACCCTGCTGGGCAATTCACCGACTGTGGCAGTCGTGGCTGTACTGGTGACCGCAGTTGTGGTGTGGCGGGCAGGCACGTGGTTGCCGGCCGTGTTGGGACTGATCGGGGCGGGTGGAATCGGACTGGTGATCGTCACCGCCAAGAGGGTGGTCGGTCGCAGCAGGCCGGCGTCGCCGTTCGCGCTGATCACCGAGGGTGGCTACTCGTTCCCGTCCGGCCACGCGACCGGCACCGCGGCGGTGGCGTTGCTGTGTGCGTGGATGCTCAGCCGGTGGGTGATCGGGTCGTGGCCGGGCCGGGTGGCGGTGTGGAGCATCGCCATCGGAGTGACCGGCGCCGTCGGCTTCTCCCGGGTCTATCTCGGTGTGCACTACGTCAGTGACGTGCTGGCGGGCTGGCTGCTCGGGCGCGGCCTGGGCTGGGACCGTCATGCTGGTCGGCTCCTGGTGGGAAGCCACCCGGTCGACGTCGGCTAACGCAGCCGGCACCACCGTTTCGTCGAAGAATGAAGTGCCAGAATAAGACTCGCCAGCGGTAGCACCGGAATCAGGTAGACCGGCCACGGGATTTGCGCTCCGGCGATGAACACGCTGCCGAATGTCAGCAGCGCCACCACCGCGCCGAAGGTGATCAGGTAGCGGCCCACCGACCGCCGCAGCAGCAGCAGGATCACCCCGGCGATCGTGCTGGCGGCGAACAGCAGGGCGAGGAAACCGACTGCGACGCAGAACAATCGGTCGGTGTGCCACCACCCGGTGATCAGGTCGGTGGCCACCACGGCCGTCGCCCAGCCGCTGACGATGCTCACCGCGCTGGCAGCGATCGCGGAGCGGCCGGTGGAGATGTCGATGTCGACGGGCGTCCTGGCCGGCACCGCCACCGGTTCGGCCCGGCGGATCAAACCGGTCGGCGCATCCTCGAGCGGTGGCGCCGGAATGTGGGTGGTTTGTCCCTCGGCGATCGGCGGGATGGGCCCGGTCGGCGCACGGCGGATGATGCCGGTGCGGGAGTCATCGGGCTGGGGAACGGGCGTGGTGGGCTGCCGCCGGATGAACGGCGGAGCGGCACGTTGGGTCGGGTCGGTGGGGTGAGCCAACGGCTCAGCCGACGTAGGGGCCCAGGGAGATACCCCGAGCGGCAAGCCACGGCACCGGGTCGATGAAGTTGGTGCCGTTCTGGAGAACCGAGAAGTGCAGGTGCGGTCCGGTCGAGTTGCCCCGGTTGCCGATGGTGGCGATCTGGTCGCCGGCGAACACCCGCTGACCGATCTGGACGGTCCAGGTGTTGACGTGGCCGTACAGCGTCACGCTGCCGTCCGAATGCCGGATCTTGACCCAGGCTCCGTAACCGGCGGTGGGCCCGGCGTCGACGACGACGCCGTCACCGGCGGCGTAGATCGGGGTGCCGATCGGTCCGGCCAGGTCGATGCCGGCGTGCAGGGCACCCCAGCGATAGCCGAAGCCGGAGGTGAACACGCCCTTGGTGGGCATCACGAACAGCGGACGCTGCAACCGTGCTTCGCGCTCGGCGCGCTCCTGGGCGAACGCCGCGCCCTTGGAGAGTTCCTCGCTGTGCAGCGCGGCGTTGGCCGCCGGCTGGACGGCGATGATCTGCATGCCGCGCGGGGCGGCCGCAGCGCCGTCGATAGACGTCTTCTCGGCGGCCAGCACGGTCCGGGTGGTCGTCTCGCCGGCCGGCTTGATCGCGGTGTAGGCCGCGGCGGCCGCGGCGCCGGCGGCCATCGCGACGATCATCACGCGGCCCTTGGCGGCGCTGGTCGGCTGCCTGCGGTGCTGCGGCGTGCGCGGCAGCATGTCGGTGATCTCGGTGTCGACGAACCGCGGCTGCTCGGCGCGCTCGGCGTCTCGTTTCGAGGCGAACTCGGTGGGTATCACGAGTTGCAGCGGTGTCAGGTCGTCGGCGTCATGCATGTCATCTAGTTCCGGGGAGTGCACCACCTGCGCGTCGAAGTCGAACGCGGTGTGCTCGCGGAAGTCTACGTCGCCCAGGTCGCCGAACTCGTTGAAGGGGATTATGTCGGTGACGCCGACCCGCTCGGGATCAAAAGCCCTGGCTGTGGCACGTGTGGCGCGGGTTTCTCCGGGGAGATTCGCCTCCGACCTCTGCTGCCGCAAAACCAAAAGCCCCTCTAGTCGTGACCAAAGCGTTATCTAGACCCCAGAGACCGTAACCAAATTGGGCAGTAAGTGGCAACCGATGCCGTTATTCCGCGGGTGATTGTGAGTTGAATCACTTCGGGTGCCCGGTGAGATGGACCACATGAGTGGTGGGCGGAGGCGGCGCCTGCATCGGGTCTAGATACAGTTCCCCCCGGAGCGACTTCCTCAATCAATTGTCAGCGCCGACCAGACAGTGAGCCCATGGATCTTTTCGAGTATCAGGCGAAGGAACTGTTCGCCAAGCACAACGTTCCCACCACCCCGGGCCGGGTCACCGACTCGGCGGAGGACGCCAAGGCCATCGCCGAGGAGATCGGCAAGCCCGTGATGGTCAAGGCCCAGGTGAAGGCCGGGGGCCGCGGCAAGGCCGGTGGCGTCAAGTACGCCGCCACCCCCGAGGACGCCTTCACCCACGCCACGAACATCCTCGGCCTCGACATCAAGGGCCACATCGTCAAGAAGTTGCTGGTCGCCGAGGCCAGCGACATCGCCGAGGAGTACTACATCTCCTTCCTGCTCGACCGCTCCAACCGCACCTACCTGGCCATGTGCTCGGTCGAGGGCGGTATGGAGATCGAGGAGGTGGCGGCCACCAAGCCCGAGCGGCTGGCCAAGGTTCCCGTCAACGCCGTCAGCGGCGTGGACCTCGCGTTCGCCCGCTCCATCGCCGAGCAGGGCCACCTGCCTGCCGAGGTGCTCGACGCGGCCGCGGTGACCATCCAGAAGCTGTGGGAGGTCTTCGTCAAGGAGGACGCCACCCTGGTCGAGGTCAACCCCCTGGTGCGCACCCCCGACGATCAGATCCTGGCGCTGGACGGCAAGGTCACCCTGGACGGCAACGCCGACTTCCGTCATCCCGACCACGCCGAGTTCGAGGACAAGGACGCCACCGACCCGCTCGAGCTCAAGGCCAAGCAGAACGACCTCAACTACGTCAAGCTCGACGGCCAGGTCGGCGTCATCGGCAACGGCGCGGGTCTGGTCATGTCCACCCTGGACGTGGTCGCATACGCCGGCGAGAAGCACGGCGGGGTCAAGCCGGCCAACTTCCTCGACATCGGCGGCGGCGCCTCGGCCGAGGTGATGGCCGCCGGTCTGGACGTCATCCTGGGCGACAAGCAGGTCAAGAGCGTGTTCGTCAACGTCTTCGGCGGCATCACCGCCTGTGACGCGGTGGCCAACGGCATCGTCAAGGCCCTGCAGATGCTCGGCGACGACGCCAACAAGCCGCTCGTCGTCCGGCTGGACGGCAACAACGTCGACGAGGGCCGCCGGATCCTCGCCGAGGCCAACCACCCGCTGGTCATCCAGGCCGAGACCATGGACGCCGGTGCCGACAAAGCCGCCGAGCTGGCGAACAAGTAAGGGACACTTGATATGTCGATCTTTCTGAACAAAGACTCCAAGGTCATCGTCCAGGGCATCACCGGCGGCGAGGGCACCAAGCACACCGCGCTGATGCTCAAGGCCGGCACCCAGGTGGTCGGCGGCGTCAACGCCCGCAAGGCGGGTACGACCGTCAGCCACAAAGACAAGGGCGGCAACGACATCGAACTCCCGGTGTTCGGCACCGTGGCCGAGGCGATGAAGGAGACCGGCGCCGACGTGTCGATCGCGTTCGTGCCGCCGGCCTTCGCCAAGGACGCGATCATCGAGGCCATCGACGCCGAGATCCCGCTGCTGGTCGTCATCACCGAGGGAATCCCGGTGCAGGACAGCGCATATGCGTGGGCCTATAACGTCGAAAAGGGCGCCAAGACCCGCATCATCGGGCCGAACTGCCCCGGCATCATCACCCCGGGTGAGGCGCTGGTCGGCATCACGCCGAACAACATCACCGGCAAGGGACCGATCGGCCTGGTGTCCAAGTCCGGCACCCTGACCTACCAGATGATGTACGAGCTGCGCGATCTCGGCTTCTCCACCGCCATCGGCATCGGCGGCGACCCGGTCATCGGCACCACCCACATCGACGCCATCGAGGCGTTCGAGAAGGACCCCGAGACCAAGGTCATCGTGATGATCGGCGAGATCGGCGGCGACGCCGAGGAGCGGGCGGCCGACTACATCAAGGCCAACGTCTCCAAGCCGGTCGTCGGCTACGTCGCCGGCTTCACCGCCCCCGAAGGCAAGACCATGGGCCACGCCGGCGCCATCGTGTCGGGCTCGTCGGGTACCGCCGCGGCCAAGCAGGAAGCCCTCGAGGCGGCCGGGGTCAAGGTCGGCAAGACGCCGTCGGCGACGGCGGCACTGGCCCGGGAGATCTTCGAAAGCCTGTAACCCCTGGTGGGCAGCACTATCCACGTCCGCCCAGATGCTTGGCCAGGAACCGTTCGACCGCGTGGTACATGTCGATCTGGTTGTCCGGGTTGACGAATCCGTGTCCCTCGTCGTCTTTGACCATGTACTCGACCTCGACGCCGCGCTCCCGCAACGCGTTGACCAGATTGTCGGATTCCGCCTGCACGACCCGGGAGTCGTTGGCGCCCTGCACCACAAGCAGCGGTGTGCGGATCTCGTCGACCAGGGTGATCGGCGAGCGGGACAACATATCGGCCTCCTGCGCCGGGTCACTCGGGTCGCCGACGTACCGATGCCAGTTGTTGGCCAGAAACGGCCGGGCGACCGTCGGCAGGGTCCGCATGAAGTTCGCAAGGCTGGAGATGCCGACGTAGTCGATGGCCGCGGCGAAGACGTCCGGGGTGAAGGTCACTCCGACGAGGGCGGCATAGCCCCCGTACGAGCCGCCGAAGATCGCCACCCGGTCGCGATCGGCGATCCCGTGATCGACGGCCCAATCCACGGCGTCGATCAGGTCGTCGTGCATCGTGCCGGCGAACTCCCCGATAGCGGCCTTGGTGAAGGACTTGCCATAGCCGCTGGACCCGCGAAAGTTGACCTGTAGCACCGCATAACCGCGGTTGGCGAGCATCTGCACGTCAGGCTGGAAGCCCCAGCAGTCGCGTGCCCACGGGCCGCCGTGAACCAGCAGAACCATCGGCAAGCCGCCGATGGCCGACTCCGAACCCACCGGCAGAGTGAGATACGAATGCAGTTCCAGTCCGTCGCGCGAGGGGATGGTGACCGGCTGCATCGGGGCCAGCGAGAGCGGGTCCAGGTGCGGATACGGACGGAACAGCAGCCGGTGATCGCCGGTGGCGTGGTCGTAGAGATAGGTTGCCCACGGGTCGCGGTCGTGGGTGAAGTTGACCACCCAGCGTCGCCCGTCGGCGTCGGAGGACAGTGCGGCCAGGTCACCGTCCGACAGCGCGGTCAGCTTCGTCAGGACGTCGGCGAATTCCGGGTCCAGCGCGTGGATCACCTGGCGGTCGCCGTAGTAGCGGGCGCCGATGAGGTCGCCGGTGCGTTCGCTGATGATCAGCGGCGAGGGCAATACCGCCTGGGAGGCGAGATCGAAACTCTGGTGGCTGTCCACCTCGTCTCCACGCCGGTGGCCACGTCGACGCGGACGAGTCTCGTCCGGTCACTGCCGTTGTTGGATCCCAGCCACATGCCGGTCCCGTCCGGCGTGACGACGATGGGATAGATCCCAACCGGATAGTCGACGCCGTCGTAAACCGTGATGGGGCGCAACGACTTTGTGGCCGGTTGCCACTGTGACAGCTCGACATCGCCGTCGGAGTTGAGCACCGAGCTGAACAACTCCCCGGTCTGGCTGGACAACCACTGGACGACGGTGCCGGGGTTCTCTGCCAGCAGGGTCAGTTCGCCGGTGGCGATGTCGAGTTCGTAGGCGTCGAACAGTTCGGGGTTGCGGTTGTTGAGCTGAACGACGGCTTTTCCTGGGCGCGCCTTGAGGAGACTGAAATCGGCTCGGGCACCGGGGAACGGCGTCAGGTCGACCGCCGGCGCCTCCGGGTCGTGCAGGTCGACGCGATACACATGCCAGTTCTCGTCGCCGCCGTTGTCTTGCATGTAGATCAGCCACCGCGAGTCATGCGACCAGCGATAGATGTACACGCTGCGGGTCTCATCCGCGGTCACGCACCGGGCTGACTCGTCGTCATCGATGTCCTGCAACCCAGACGTTGAGTCGGTTCCGCCACGGCGCCAGATAGGCGATGCGGGTGCCGTCCGGAGAGATGGTCGCCGCAGCGCGCTGGGGCGGGCTGAAGAAGTCTTCGACCGAGATGAAGTCGGTTGGCACAAGATTCCTTTCGAATGTTGACGTGCTTGTTCGACGGGCGTGCCGTCGTTGCGGTCCCGCGTCTCAGCAGTGAACCGGACCGCCAAGGCGCCCGTTGGTCGCTTCCCGGATCGCGCGGTCGATCAGGGCGAGCGCCTCGGCCTGAGTGACGGGTGTGCCGTCGACGATGACGGCTCTACCGACGTCCTCGTCGATGACGCGGAACGCTCCGGTGACGGTGGCTGCACACAGGCGGACGGTGAGATCGTCTGCGGGCAGGCCGAGGCGATCAGCGAGCACCGGTATCAGGCCACGTTCCATGTCGTCGTGAACCATCAGGTAGGCGGTGCGCAATGCGGGTTCCGTCGTCGTGAGCGTGCCGATCCGCAGTGCGGAGATCTCGTCCTCGATGTCCTGGGCTGACATCGGGTGTGCCACTGCGTCCGCCGCGAGATGCTCGATGAGGGACAACTCGTGGGGCCAACGGCGCGCCGATGCCAGGAATCGCTCAGCCGACTTGGCGAGCAAGGGTTCGACGCAACTCTCCTTCGTACGGAAGTACCGCCAGATCGTTCGTGCGGACAGCCCCGCCGCCGCGGCGATGTCTTCCCCGCTGGTTGCCGCTACTCCGCGTTCCCAGAACAGAGCGGCCGCCTTGCGAGACACCGCCAGTCGCGCGGGTGTCCGTTTGTCGTTGATGCGCACCACCTCCACATTGTCACTTACTGACATCTCCAAGGTGTCACTAAGTGACAGATCGGTCAAGGTCGCCGGCCGTCCAGCGCCTCGGCCTGCGGTTGGGTGCGTGCCCGGCAATCGGTTAGCCTGTCGAACTATGGTCGATCCGCGTACTCCCGTCCTCGTCGGCGTCGGTCAGTTCACCGAGCGCATCGACGACCCCGGCTACCGGGGGATGTCGTCGGTTGATCTGGCCACCGAGGCGGTGCGTGCCGCCCTTGCGGACACCGGCGCGGACGTGACAGCAGTGGCGCAGGCCATCGAGGTGTTCGCCGGGCTGCGGCAGTTCGAGATCTGCTCACCGTTCGCGAAGCCGCCGCTGGGCTGCTCGGACAACTATCTGCGCTCGGTCGCTCGCGCGGGTCGGCGCCGACCCCGCGCGTGCGGTGCTCGAGTCCATCGGCGGCAACGGCCCGCAGAAACTGGTGACCGAGTTCGCCCGGGCCATCGCCGCCGGCGACGCCGAGGTGGTGCTGGTCCTCGGCTCGGAACCGGGATCCACGGCGAAGTACTTCGCCGGCCGTGACGACAAGCCGGACTTCACCGAGCATG
The DNA here is from genome assembly GCA_963786695.1 of uncultured Actinomycetota bacterium. Classification (GTDB taxonomy): domain Bacteria; phylum Actinomycetota; class Actinomycetes; order Mycobacteriales; family Mycobacteriaceae; genus Mycobacterium. Next base: position 3,404 of record CAWBAL010000054.1, on the reverse strand, counting down.
TCGGCGGCCAGCTCGAGGACCGCGGCTACGGCTACGAGCAGTACATGAGCGAGTACACCGCGACCCACGGGCTGACCGGAGCGCCGGTGCAGTACGGGCTGCTGGACAACGCGAGGCGTGCCCGGTCGGGCGTCGGTGTCACCGATTACCGGCGCGAGATGGCGGAGCTCTTCGCGCCATTCTCGAAAGTCGCTGCGAAGAACCCGTTCTCGTCCTCGCCGGTGGAGCGTTCGGTGTCGGAGCTGATGACGGTCACCGACGAGAACCGGATGATCTGCGACCCGTACCCGCGGCTCATGGTAGCTCGCGACACCGTCAACCAGGGCGCGGCCGCTGTGATGATGTCGGTCGAGGCGGCACGGCGGCTTGGCGTGCCCGAGGAGAAGTGGGTCTATCTGCGCGGGCACGCCGACCAGACCGAGCAGGCCCTGTTGGACCGCGTCGACCTCCACGTCAGTCATTCGGCGAAAAGTGCTGTGGCAGAGGCACTTCGGGTTGCCGGCATCGGCGTGGACGACGTCGCCACCTTCGACCTGTACAGCTGCTTCCCGTTTCCGGTGTTCGCGGTGTGCGACGCGTTCGGGCTGGCGAGCGACGACCCGCGCGGACTCACCCTCACCGGTGGTCTTCCGTACTTCGGCGGCCCGGGCAACAGCTACTCGCTGCACGGCATCGCCGAAACCGTGGCCCGAATGCGCGACAACCCAGGCACATTCGGGCTCGTCGGCGCCAACGGCGGCATCATGAGCAAGTACTCGGTGGGGGTGTACTCCACCGAACCCGCCGACTGGGTGCCCGACCGGAGCAAGGACACTGCAGGCCGACATCGCCGCACTGCCGACGGTGGCCGTCACCCGTAACGTCGACGGGTCCGGGGTCATCGAGACCTACTCGGTGCGCTACGACTGGCCCGAGCGCACCGGTGTCATCATCGGCAGGCTGGATGCGGATGACAGCCGGTTCATGGCGCTGACCACCGACGAGAACCTGGTGGCGCTGATGAGCGACGAGGACCCGATGGGCGCCGCCATCACCGTGTCCGCGGCGACGGCGGCAACCGCGCGGCTACCGCGCTGCAGCAGTGCGAATCGGTTCGGGACGCGCTCGCGCCGCGGTGCGCAGCGATCCGCGCCGCGACGCGGGATGAGTGGCCCTCAGCGTGCGACCCCACCAGGCGGCGAGCTTGCCGGCCAGGCGCTCGACGTAGGCGGCGACCTCGTCGGCCGGACTTGTCGGGCAGCCCGAACAGCACCTCGGTCACGCCGAGGTCGCGCCAGTGCGCCAGCTTCTCGGGCTCCGGCTTGAAATCCAGCGCCACGATCTGCGGCGCGCCCGTCGCGGCCGGCCGCCGCCCAGGTGTCCTGCAGCAACTTCACCGGTTCGTCGATGTCGAAGTCGCGCGGTGTGGTGATCCAGCCGTCGGCGCTGCGCGCGATCCACTTGAAGTTCTTCTCGGTGCCCGCCGCGCCGACGAGGACCGGGATGTGCGCCTGGATCGGCTTGGGCCACGCCCAGCTGGGACCGAACTTCACGAACTCGCCGTCGTAGTCGGCTTCCTCCTGGGTCCACAGTGCGCGCATGGCCTCGAGGTACTCGCGCAGCATGGTGCGGCGCCGGCCCGGCGGCACGTCGTGGTCGGCGAGCTCGTCGGTGTTCCAGCCGAACCCGACGCCGAGGCTGACCCGGCCGCCGGACAGGTGATCAAGGGTGGCGATGGACTTCGCCAGCGTGATCGGGTCGTGCTCGACGGGCAGTGCCACCGCGGTGGACAGCCGAACCCGGGATGGTCACCGCGCAGGCGGTGCCCAGAGTGACCCACGGATCCAGGGTGCGCATGTAGCGGTCGTCGGGCAGCGACTCGTCGCCGGTCGTCGGGTGCGCGGCGTCGCGCTTGACCGGGATGTGGGTGTGCTCGGGCACGTAGAACGTGCGTGAAGCCGTGGTCGTCGGCGAGCTTGGCCGCCGCGGCCGGGGTGATGCCGCGGTCGCTGGTGAACAGAACGAGCCCGTAGTCCATGCCGAGAATTAGAACGTGTTCCTCCTCGGGCGGGCAAGGGCCGGTCCCACTGTGCGCGTGTTGTGTCGCCCGACACAGGTAGGCCTCCACTCGTGACGCTGGTCCGCCCGCGGATCACCGTCATCGCATGGACAACGGCTCGTCGGCTCGGCGCAAGCTCGCAGAATGGGTTCGGCGCTATCTGCCGTGCGAAATCGCCGGGACCGTCGGGGAGTTGGGTGGCGCCGGCCTGCTGTTCGTGCTGACCGAATCGTTCGCCGCCGCGGCGGTGGGCGGCACCATCGGGGCGTCGGTCGGCTTTTACGCCATCGCGTTCGGCAGCGCAGCGCGACTGTCGTACGCCACGCAGACGCACCCCCGGTGGCCGGTGCGGTTCGCGGCGGCCAACGGTCTGGCCATGCGCAGCGTGGCGATCGAGTTCGGACCAGCCGAGCTGGTGGACTCGCTGGCCGTCCGACCGCTGGCCTACTACATCGGCCCCGCCCTGGTGGACACCGCAATGGTCGGCTGGATCGGCGCGAAGGTGTTCTCGGACTTGGCTTTCTACGCCTGCGCCGTCTTCAGCTACGAGCGCTTCAACCGGTTGCTGGCACTGCGGGGGGAACACAGAGAGAAGGAGGATCGATGAACCGGTCACGACGGCTCGCGCTGCGTAACGATCTGCACGCCGAGGCCCGGCGAAACTCCTGGCAGGACCTCGTCGCCGAACACGGCACGCCACTGCTGGTGCTCGATCCCGACCGGGTCGGCGCCCGCTTCCGCTTGCTGGCCAAGCACCTGCGCGGGTTCCGGCTGCCGCACTATGCGGTCAAGGCCCTGCCCCATCCCGCCGTTCTGATGACGGTCGCGGCGTGGGGCGGCGGATTCGACGTGGCCACCAACGCCGAGGTCGACCTGCTGCGGAACATGCGCCTGCCGATGGACCGCTGTGTACATACCCACCCGATCAAGAAGGTCGCCGACATCGAGCATGCCTACCGCGCGGGGGTGCGGACCTTCGTGGTGGAAAACGCCGTCGAGGCGCAGAAGTTCGCCGGGATGCCCGCCGACATCGAGGTATTGGTGCGCCTCGCGTTCCTGAATCCGGCCGCGAAATCCGACCTGTCGACCAAGTTCGGCGTCCCGCCGCGCGAGGCGGACCTGATCGTCAAGCATGTTCTCGCTGCCGGAGTTCGTTTCGCGGGCTTCAGTTTTCACGTGGGAAGCCAGAGCGCGTCCGTCGAGCCCTACCGAACCGCGCTGCGCGAGACGCTGGAGCTGATCGACCATGTCGAACGCACGCTCGATGTGCGCGCCAGGGTGATCGACATCGGCGGCGGATTCCCGGTCGACTACCGCGAGTCGATGCCCGGCATCGACTCGGTGGGTGCCATCGTCGGCGAGGTTC
>CAWBAL010000053.1:0-7759 GCA_963786695.1 uncultured Actinomycetota bacterium | reverse complement strand
CCTGCGTCGAAGCCGTCGGAATAGCCGTCGCCGTAACCACTTTCGAAGCCCTGGGCGCCGTAGTCCACGCCATGCATGCCGGAGAACATGGCGTCAAAGAGCAGCACCGAGCCCAGGCCCCATGCACCGGCGACGAGGGCGGGCTTCCACCACGGCTCGGAATACCAGCCCGCGGGAACGGGTCGGCCCGCGACGCGGCCGCCGGGGTAGTAGTTCGGGGTGCGCTGCGACGGGTTCGGTGAGGCCTCGATTTCGCGGCCTTCGAAGTTGACCCGACGATCCTCGGTGACGGTGCCCGCCGACCGCTGGCCGCTGATTGACTCCAGCTCCGGCCCGGGGTCCATCCCCATCGCGGTGCGGGCCGCGCGCACGTAGTACAGCCCTTCCAAGGCGCTTTCCTTGGCGAGCAGCGCCTGCTTCGCGGTGGTGGCCTGATCGATTTGCGAACCGGCCGCGGTGTACCGCTCGGACGCGTCGGCAAGGGCCTGCTTCGATGCGTCGTCGGTGCCGGTCAGACCGAGCACCTGGCCGCCCAGGCGCTCGATGACTCTGCGGGCGTCGGCCTTCGCGTCGGCCAGGCTGGCCGCCGAGCGGTTGGCTGAATTACGCGACGCGCTCCAGACAGCCAGGCCGATCGCGGCGACAACCAGAATGATGAGGACCAGCAAGACGCCGTTCATGCGACCAGCGTACTCACAGGAAATGGCCGAGTTCGGGTTGCGAACTAATCGCTGATTACGCCCAGAGCGGAGTAGACCTCGTCGGACAGAGCCACGCTGCGCGGGTCGGCGTTGCACTTCGTGGCGTCGAAGTGGTTCATCACGTACGCGTAGCCGACGCGGTGTTCGAGGTCGACGAATCCGAACGAGCCGCCGGAGCCGCCGTGCCCGAACGTCCGTTTGTTGGGGCCGTTCGCGCCGCGTTGGTTCAGCATGTATCCCAGGCCCCAGCCGTGGTCGGCTACCCGCTGGCCGAGAACGAGGTCAGTATCGAAGCCCCCCTGCGAAATCCGGCACTGCTCCATATGTACGTAGCTGAGGATCTTGCCCTGCGCGAGCGCGTTGTAGAAGGTCGCCAGTCCCAGCGCGGTGACGTGGGCGTTGGTGGCCGGGTACTCGGCCGAGCGCCAGGCGCCGATGTCCTCCGAGCCCAGCTCGTCGTCGGGCACGAAGCCCATCGCGACCGAGAATGCCGCCATCGGGTGCTCGGCCAGCGAGGTCGGATAGCCCGGGGCACCGCCGTCGGCGAGCACGTCACGAATGTGGGGCTTGTTGACCATCTCGGCGCAGCGGTGATGTTCGGCGGCCGGCAGGCCGATGTGGACGTCGATGCCGAGCGGCTCGGCGATCTCTTTGCGGAGATACTCGCCGAGGGTGCGGCCGGTGACGCGGCGGGCGATCTCGCCGAGGATGAAGCCGAAGGAGACCATGTGATAGCCCTGCGCGGTGCCGGGCTCCCACCACGGTTCGGCCGCGGCGAGGTGAGAGCAGACCGCGTCCCAGTCGAGGGTTTCTTCCGGCGTCAGGCGGGTGCGGGGGCCGATCACGCCGGAGCGATGGCCCATCACCATGGCGACGGTGATGTCGTGCTTTCCGGCCTGCCCGAACTCGGGCCAGTACTCGGCGACGGGGGCGTGCAGGTCGAGTTCGCCGCGATCGGCCAGGAGGTGAATGCAGGTGCTAGTCAACGCTTTTGAGGCGGAGAAGATGCTGGCGAGCGTGTCCTCCTGCCAGGGTTTTACGCCTGCGGTGTCGGCAGAGCCGCCCCAGAGGTTGACGGCGAGGTCGCCGTCCACCCAGACGGCGACGGAGGCACCGACCTCATCGCGCTCGAGAAAGTTGTTCTCGAAGGCGTCGCGGACGCGCTCGAAGCTGGCGGCGCAGGAACCGTTGACGGTGACGCCCAACGGGTCGGTCAACGGTCCTCCTGACGGCGAGCAGTGGCTTGCGCATTCTGCACACCGATGCCCGGAGGCTTGCTGGTGTTGCCCGCTGGTTAGCTGAGAAAGCTACGGCACCGGATCAGCTGATGCCTCCGGCACACGGCTACAGCACGGCGGTGATTCGGTTGCGGTTCGGTTGCGCCGAACAAAGCACTGCGCGCGGCCGACCCAGTTGGGCCGACCACGCGCAGTGGACTATTTCTTGCCGACTTATGGGGTGGCGGGCTCGCCGCCTTCTGGGCCGCCCTCGTCATGCCCGTTGAGGCCGGCCGCCATGTCAGGCGGTTCCGTCGGTGAGGGAACGACGGCCGAGGCCCTGCACCGCGGAGAGTTTTCCCTTTTTATACTTTTTTCTAAGCTACAAATGCCCGCGACGATACGGCCGATATACCCAGCCGAATACCGACAATGCTGCCGCCAACTGTCGTATTGTGTTTATCGAGGTTGACGCCTGACGTTGGCGACGCGCCAAGGATAGGCGCCGTTCTCCCGTATGTTGTTCCGCTCGATCACAGACCGGCGGCAGGGAGGAGGGGTTGTATGGCGATATACCGGTACCGCTGCGTCGTGGACGGCGACTTCGACGTGAGCCTGCCGATGGGAACGGCCGGGTCTCGGGCGCCATGTCCGATCTGTAACAGCGAGGCGGTGCGGGTCTTCTCAGCGCCGATGCTTTCGCTGGCGCCTCGTGCGATCGTGGCCGCGATCGACAACACGGAGAAGACCCGCGACGAGCCGGAAGTGGTGTCGGCTCTACCGCCACACCGGGCCCGCACGCGGAGACCAGCGGCCGCACTGAACCCAGCTCTGCAGCGCCTGCCGAGGCCCTAGTCATGCACATCAGCCCGGCAAGTGTGTTTCCCGAGCGACAGCCCGCTTGGGCCGGTAAAAACCTTCCGGCCGCCGGGCGTTCTGCTGAGCACACTCGGCGCCGTGAGTGCGGAGCTGTATACACGCCTGGTCGCTGACCGGGCGCGCCCAATTAAACCCATCAGGAGATCCAATGCCGAAAGTAGTGTTTCCCCTCGATTCCTCGAAGAAGTTCACCGATCAGCAGATCGTTGGCCACAACCGGTGGCATCCGGACATCCCGGCCCAGGTCCAGGTCAAACCAGGCGACGTCTTCCGGGTGCACTGTCGCGAGTGGTTCGACGGTGCTATCCACAACGACGACTCCGCCGACGATGTTCTTAACGCGCCGCTTCCCAGCGTGCACGTCCTCAGCGGGCCGATCGCCGTCCAGGGCGCGAAGCCTGGCGACTTGCTCATCGTCGATATCCTCGATGTCGGCCCGATCCCGCAGGAGGACTCGGGGCCGTTGTCCGGCCAGGGCTGGGGCTACACAGGTGTGTTCGCTACCCAGAACGGCGGCGGGTTCCTCACTGAGTGGTTCCCCGACGCCTACAAGGTGATCTGGGACTTCCGCGGCGGGGTCGCGACGTCGCGGCACGTGCCGGGGGTCTCCTACACCGGCATCGTGCACCCGGGGTTGATGGGTACCGCCCCCTCGGCGGAGCTGCTGGCCAAGTGGAACGCCCGCGAGCAAGCACTGATCGACACCGACCCGGACCGCGTGCCGCCGTTGGCGCTGCCCCCGCTCCCGGACTCCGCCATCCTCGGCAGCCTGAGCGGCGCCGAGTTCGATCGGGTGGCCGCCGAGGCTGCCCGCACCGCACCACCGCGGGAGAACGGCGGTAACCAGGACATCAAGAACTTCACCAAGGGGACCAGGGTCTTCTACCCGGTCTTCGTCGACGGTGCGAACCTCTCGATGGGTGACCTGCACTTCTCCCAGGGTGACGGCGAGATCACGTTCTGCGGCGCCATCGAGATGGGCGGGTTCATGGACCTGCACGTTGACCTGATCAAGGGCGGCATGCAGACCTACGGCGTCTCCGAGAACGCGATCTTCATGCCGGGCAACGTCGACCCGCAGTACAGCCAGTGGCTGGCGTTCTCCGGCACCTCGGTCACCCTCGATGGCGTGCAGCACTACCTGGACTCGCACCTGTCCTACCAGCGGGCCTGCCTGCACGCCATCGACTATCTGACCAAGTTCGGCTACAGCGACATCCAGGCGTACATGATCCTGGGTTCGGCGCCGATCGAGGGCCGGCTGTCCGGAGTGGTGGACATCCCGAACTCGTGTTCGACGGTGTACATCCCAACCGCGATCTTCGATATCGACGTGCGCCCCTCGGCCGCCGGGCCGGCGCAGGTCACTGGCGGCATGGATGTGCCGAAGGCCAGTTTCTGACGCCTCACCCGGCGTCGGTGCCCGAGGCGGGAGGGGCCCTCTTCCCGCCCGGGCCGCGACATCGAGCCCGCTCAACCGCTGGCCGCGATGCGTCGTCCGGCGCTGACCGGCTTCCCGAGACGTCCGAACACGCCTGAGGAGGCGGTCATGACAACGGCAAAGCCAACCGAACAGCGCAGCCCGCTCCGATGGGTGGACGGCACGATGCCGGCCCTGCAGGAGCGGGTGCTGGACGTTCCCTTGGTGGGGTTCATCGAGTACTGCCTGCGCGGAGTCGGTCAGGTTGTGTTTATGAACAGTCCGATCACAGGTCTGCTGATCCTGGTGGCCGCCTGGATCTATGACCCGTGGTTCGGTTTCGCCGGCACGATCGCGGTGATCGCTTCGACGCTCGCCGGGATCGCGCTGGGCTTCGATCGCGGCGCCATCCACGCGGGACTGTATGGGTTCAACGGGGTACTGGTCGGATTGGGGCTCGCGCTCTTTCTGGACCCCCGGTGGGATGTGCTCGTCATTGTGTGGATCATCGTGCTGAGTGCTCTGTCCTCGGTGCTGATGGGGGCGCTCGCTGCCGTGTTCGGTGGAGCGTGGGGGGTGCCCCCGTTCACGCTGGCCTTCAACATCACCACCCTGCTGTTTCTTGTTACGGCACTGAATATCGCGCACGGGCGACTCAGTGCGCTGGTAGAGCCCGCGCAGCCTGCCGTCAACGGGCCGGGTGTGAAGGTCTCGTTGCGGGAGACCGCGGACGCCACTGGGAGCACCGACGCGATGGCGATCCTGAATGCCATCTTCCGTGGCATCGGTCAGCTGTTCTTCCTCAACAGCATCCTCGCCGGCGTCCTGATCATCATCGGGATCGCGTTCTGCTCCCGGATCGCCGCCGGCTTCGCCCTCGTCGGCTCGATTGTTGGGATGCTCACCGGCATGGCACTCGGCGCCAACGGCGTGGCGATCTACAACGGGCTGTGGGGGTTCAACTCGTTCGACGCGGCGCTAGCGATCGCCGGGGTGTTCTACGTGCTGACCTGGCGCTCGGCATTGTTGGGCGTCGCCTGTGCGGCGTTCACCGCATTGCTCTTCGGCGCCATCGCCTCGTTCTTCGGGCCGTGGGGCCTGCCCGCGCTGACGCTGCCGTTCTGCTTCGGAACGTTGGCCTTTGTGCTCCTGAAGGACGCGTCGAAGCACTTCACATGGGTGCCACCCGCTGAGGTCGTCACCCCGGAGGAACACCTGCGCCGCGCGCGCAAGCTCCCCGAGCGCACAAACGCGGCCGGTGACCCGGAGCCCCGGGCCACCTGAACGAGGTTTCCGTTGATGGCCGCAAGTCGGCTGTTGCCGGCCGGGCGCTCCTACCCGGCGGGAGCTCGAGGGTCGGCCCTGATGATGACTGCCACGATCGGCCCGCACGGTTGCCCGACCAGCATTGGGCTGGCCCTCGGAACGGCAATCGCCTGATGTGATCGCTTGCTGGGCACGCCGACGGCGAAAAGCTTGCAGCCGCCGATCCGTAGCCAGTCGTCGCCGAGACCTCGCAATACTCGAGTGCCGTCGCCAAGCGGTGCAGCGATGTCGACTGCGACGGTCAGTCCCAGTGCAGCAGGGTTGTCGCGGATCAGAAACCGGGTGAGATAACCGTCCGGCGGCTCCCGAATCGTCGCGACATCGATCCCCAGCCTCATCGACCTGGTCGCCGGTTGCAGGGCACGCCGATGGTCGCTACGACATCCCCGAGGATGATCCGCCTACTGGCCGCTTGCAATCGCGACGACGGGGTCGCCTGCGAGTCATAACCCACCTCGCGCACTGCTGAGACTGAACGATTTGTCGGTAACACGCCGGGCACCCCATCCATCATGTCGCCGGACCTCGTCCGTGGACCCAGATAAGGCTGGGCGCCGGCAGGCGCGACGCGTCTCCCGCACCACGCTCTTCTCTCACAGGAGGCAGCAGATGACTTGAACCACAACGTCTTTGCCTCGCCCCCGGCCGGCCAAGTTTGCGGCGGATCCTCGCCGGCCTCGGGGTCGTTCGTCCTCGCTGCGGTCCACCGCCTTTAGACACGGGCCAGAGCGAGGCCAAACAACGGAGACAACCAACGGATCCCAACCTTTACGGGGGTCCCCAACACAGATAAGGCCAACGCGTGCTGCGGTTCGACGCGATCGTGCACAACACCGCCGGGGATCCTTAAGCGGCTCTAGGTCGTGGGGACACCGCCGCGTTACCGATGCATCGGTTCGACCGGATGGGCGATCTCGGCGGCAGGGGTGATAGGGCCGAGAGAGTTGGCCGAGCCGGACCGGGTGGTGACCGGGAACTTGGTAGCTCGCGGGAGCACGGCGCTGAGGGCCGGTTCGAACACCACCCGCGCGGTGTCACCGGGCGATGGCGCCGGGCAGCCGATCGGCAGCTGAGCGAGCAGCGACACCGCGCCCTCGAGCGCGAGCACGCGATGACCGGGTCCGGGGGTGACGCGCGCGACCCGCACCGGAAGGCCGGTGCGATCGGCGCCGATCAGGCGCACGCCGCAGGCGAACACCGCCACCGTGGCAGCACCGACCGGTCCCCGGTGCACGAGCCCGGTCGGGGCGCCGCCTACCAGCACCGCTCCGTCTGGTCGCACCGTCGCGTCGACCAGATTGTCGTAGCCGACCAGCGCGGCGACACTCGCGTCGGCGGGCCGTAGGGCCAGGACGTCGGGCGTGCCGACCTGGTGCACGCTCCCGTCCACGAGTACGACGACCCGGTCGGCGAATCGCAGCGCCTCCTCCGCCCGGTGCGACACCTGCACCACCGTGGCGGCGCGATCGGCCAGCGCCTGCTCGAGATCGGCGAAGAAGGCCGATCGGGTCTGCGGGTCCAGGCCGGCGGCCGGTTCATCGAGCAGCAGCACCGACGGATCGAGCGCCAGCGCGCGGGCGAGATTGACCCGCTGCTGCTCGCCTCCAGACAGTTCATGCGCCCGTCGATCGGCCAGATGCGCGACCCGTAGCCGCTCCAGGGCCGCCGTCGCCACTCGGGCGCGTTCCTTGCGCGGCACCTTCCGCCAGCGCAGCGGTAGCTCGACGTTGCGCCGCACCGAGGTGCTCAGCAGTCCGGGCTGCTGGGTCGCGTAGGCCACCTGCCGGCGCAGCTCCACCCCGCCGCGGGCCGTGCTGACGCCGTCCAGCGTGACCGTGCCGGAGGCCGGGCGGTCCACTCCGGCGAGCAGCCGCAGCAAGGTGGTCTTGCCCGCGCCGTTGGGGCCGAGCACCGACACATGCTCGCCGTCGCAGACGTCGAGGTCATCGACCCGAAGGATCTCGCGGCCACCGCGGATCTGTCGCACCTGGCGCAGGCTCAGGTGCGCGCCCACGACGCCCCCCGATGCTGCACCGAGGCCAGCAGGCCGTTGACCAGGAACGCCAGCGTGACCAGGATCGCGCCGTAGAAGAGCGCGGGCGCGAACTCCCCACGGCCGACGTGCTCCACGATCGCGGTCGTCATCACCTGGGTGTGTCGGTGGATGTTGCCGCCGACGATGGTCGCCGCGCCGACTTCCGAGATCGCGTGTCCGA
>CAWBAL010000052.1:0-19681 GCA_963786695.1 uncultured Actinomycetota bacterium | reverse complement strand
CAAAAAACTGTAACGTGTTCTAGTTAGAGACCAAGAGTTGGAGGCACGTGGTGACTAGCGGCGTTCGCGAGATCGACACCGGAACCCTGCCGGACCGGTACGCCAGGGGCTGGCACTGCCTCGGCCCGGTCAAGGACTACCTGGATGGCAAGCCCCACCCGATCAACGCCTTCGGCACCAAACTGGTGGTGTTCGCCGACTCCGCGGGCGAGGTGCACGTCCTCGACGCGTACTGCCGCCACCTCGGCGGCGACCTGTCGCAGGGCACCGTCAAGGGCGACGCGATCGCGTGCCCGTTCCACGACTGGCGGTGGGGCGGTGACGGCCGCTGCCGGCTGGTGCCCTACGCCAAGCGCACCCCGAAGCTGGCCCGCACCCGCTCCTGGGAGACCGACGTGCGCAACGGACTGCTGTTCGTCTGGCACGACCACGAGGGCAATCCCCCGCAGCCCGAGGTGCGCATCCCGGAGATGCCGGAGTACACCAGCGGGCAGTGGACGGAGTGGAAGTGGAACTCGATGCTGATCGAGGGCTCCAACTGCCGTGAGATCGTCGACAACGTCGTGGACATGGCGCACTTCTTCTACATCCACTTCGGCCTGCCGACCTACTTCAAGAACGTCTTCGAAGGGCACATCGCCTCGCAGTACCTGCACAACGTGGGCCGGCCCGACATCACCGACATGGGCACGGCATACGTTGAGTCCCATCTGGATTCGGAGGCGTCGTACTTCGGCCCGTCGTTCATGATCAACTGGCTGCACAACAACTACGGCGGCTACAAGGCCGAGTCGATCCTGATCAACTGCCACTATCCGGTGACGCAGGACTCGTTCATGCTGCAGTGGGGCGTGATCGTCGAGAAGCCGCAGGGCGTCGACGATGCCATGAGCGACAAGCTGTCCGACGCGATGGTCTCCGGTGTCAGCAAGGGCTTCCTGCAGGACGTCGAGATCTGGAAGCACAAGACCCGCATCGAGAACCCGCTGCTGGTCGAGGAGGACGGCGCGGTCTACCAGATGCGCCGCTGGTATCAGCAGTTCTACGTCGACGTCGCCGACGTCACCCCGGACATGACCGACCGCTTCGAACTCGAGGTCGACACCGCCCCGGCCAACGAGAAGTGGCACGTGGAAGTCGAGGAGAACCTGCGGCGGAAAGCCGACCAGGCAGGGCAGCCGGCGACATGAACGCCGGGGACCAACCGCCTGACGTCGACGACTTGGCGCGGTCCATGATGCAGCTGCTCGGCGTGCACGAGCACGACGAGCCGCACGTCGACGACGACATCGCGCCTACCTCGTGGACCAAGGCGCCGACCTTCGCCGGTGACCCGAAGCGAGCGGCGGCGGTGCATGAGGCCACCCTTGCGGACCGAGAGCGTTACCTGTCGTCCGGCCTCGCCGAAGTTGACTGCCGGTTCTGCCACGTCGCGGTGCGAGTCAAGAAGCTCGGCGCCGCACACACTTTGGTGCAGTGGAGCACCGAGGCGCAGGACCGCTGCGCCTATTTCGCCGAGATCCGCGCGGCCGGCGGCGACACTGCGCGCACCCGCGGCTGCCCGAAGCTCTCGGACAGCATCAAGCATGCGGTGGCAGAAGGCTGTCTCGAGGAGTACTCCAGCGCCCCCGCCCCCGGCGACGGCTGACCTTTCTAGAGGCCCTTGAAGCGCTCCTTGACCTGATCTTCGGTCAGCCCGTAGTCAGCCAGCGAGTAGGTGTGCTTCGGCGCGCGAGGCCCCTGCTTGCTCTCCTCGTCGGTGCGCTGGATCGCCGTGCGTGCCGCCTCGGTCATCTCGAGGCCGAACGCGGTGTAGATGTCCTCGACCGTGCCGATCGGATCACGGATCAGCTTGAAGTAGTCGACGTCGTAGAACTGCGCCGGATCGTGTTCGCGCCGTACGGCATTGAACCGCTCGAGCCCGCGCGACCACGTCTCCAGAGAGTCCGCGCCGATAGTCTCGCCGACGAAGGCGTTCGACCATCCCGCAGTGGTGTGCTGAGCCAGCGAACACATCGAGGCCATGATCGTGTCTGCCGGCCGGTGACACTGGATGACGAGTGCGTCGGGGTAGGTGGCGAACAGCGCGTCCAGGGCGAACAAGTGACTGGGGTTCTTCAGCACCCAGCGCTTCTCGGGATCGTTGAGCCCGATCAGCTGAAGATTCTTGCGGTGCCGCTGGTATGGCTTGGTCCAGTCCTGCTTGGCCAGCCACTGCGAGTACGTCGGCACATGTGCCAGCGTCTCGTAGGACACCGAGTGCAGCGACTGCCGCAGCAGCTGCCAGCACTCCTCCACCTCGTCGGCGGTCATGTAGTGCAGGCCGGTGTAGTCCGGGTTCTCGTCGTGCGCCTTCTTGAACCGCGCGTCGAGCTGGGCGAAAACCGGGTTGTCCGGCCAGGTTTCCCGGGGCGGGCGGGGCTGCGGGAACTCCGCCAGCCACAACTCCAGACCCTGGTGTCGCGGATCGCCGCACAGCAGGCGGTGCAGAACCGTCGTGCCGGTGCGCGGCAGCCCGGTGACGAAGATCGGCCGCTCGACCGCGACGTCGACGTGCTGCGGGTACTGCTTCCAGGACGCCTCGCTCAGCAGCCGGGCCACCAGCGCGTTGCGCACGAAGAACCGCGACATCTTGCTGCCGAGTTCGGTGAGATCGGAGTCGCGGCGGTAGGACTCGAGCAGGACGCTCAGTGCTTCGAGGTAGTTGTCGTCGTCGACTCCGAAGTCGTCGAGACCGACGGCCTTCGTCGCCGAGGCCTTGAGATCCTCGACGGTTCCGACATCAGTTCGGGGGCTCAATGCTCGACTCCCTGCGCTCGTCTTCGGGGCGCCATCAAGCCTTGTACTCCCCGCAGTTGACGTCCAGCGTCTGCCCGGTGATGCCGCTGGAAAGATCGCTGGCCATGAACAGGATCGCCGAGGCGACCTCGTCCTCGGTGGGCAGCCGCTTGAGGTCGGAGTTCACCGCAGCCGCTTTGTAGATCTCGTCCACCGTCGTGCCGTACTTGCCGGCCTGATGCTCGAAGTAGCCCTGCAGCGTGCCGCCCCAGATGTAGCCGGGCAGAACGGAATTCACCCGGATCCCCTGCGGTCCGAGCTCACTGGCCAGCGACTGCGACATGGCCAGCAACGCCGCCTTCGCCATCTTGTAGGCGCCCTGCTTTGGGTCGGAATGCCGCAAGACCATCGAGTTGACGTTCACCACCGAACCTTCGGCCTCGACCAGTGCCGGGGTGAAGCCTTGGATCATCCGCAACGCACCGAGCACCGTCAGTTCCAGAGTCTCCCGGATGTGCTCGAACGACGTGTTGGCGAACGGCTTCATCGAGGGCACTTTGAAGGCGTTGTTGATCAGCACGTCGACTTTGCCGTAGGCGTCCAGTGTCTGCTTGACGAGGTTGTCCACCTGGGTTTCGTCGGTGATGTCGGTGCCGATCGCCACAGCGCGACGCCCGACATCGGCCACCTGCTTGGCGACGTCTTCCAGGCGCTCGACGGTCCGCGCCGCCAGCACCAAGTCGGCTCCGGCCTCGGCACATCGGCGCGCCAGCGTGGTGCCCAACGCGGGGCCAACGCCACTGATCACCACGACTTTGTTCTCGAGCAAGCCGCCCATCGGTTATCCCACCATCCTGTTGCCAATCAATTTCTGGCGCAGCGCAATCCGCTCCCGCCAGTCCTCTTCGGAGATCTTGTTGTGTTCGTAATAGGGCAGATTGTCCGCCACCGAGTCGAAGTCGACCAGCTCCAGGGTGGGCCCGTCGGCCTCGGTCAGCTCGCGGGACACTCGCTGCCAACGGAACTGCAGGTAACCCTTGCGATGCCCGAGTGTCTCGACCCAGTTCGTCAATCCGGGGTTGCGGTCGGAGACGACAATCCGAATCTTGCCGTCCGGATCAGCTTGCGCCTGAGTGCCGTTCAGCGATGTCTGGTGGTTGATGTAGTCCAGCGAGATGTACCAGAGGCTACCCAGCTGGAAGCCGAGATACGGCGCGTCGGTCACCGGCAGGGTGATGATCAGTGCCTGCTCGGGCGTGAGGTCGTAGTGACCGACCGATGAGTACTGGGTGGCCAGCCCACCGGGGGTGAGCCGCGGCGCGGTCAGTGTGTTGACCGGCAGGTTGTCGTAGAACCATTTCGGGAACTGCAGCCAGGTCTTCACCCGCTGCACCAGTTGCTTGCCCGCGGTCGCGTAGCGCCGTTCGATCAGCTCCTTGGTCAACGGCGGCGGCGCGGTGCCCGCGGTGTCGGTGCGGGCGATCGCAAAGCGTGCCGCGCTGCGCCGACCAGTCGTTGTAGACCTCGCGAATCACCAACTGCGCGTTGCTCTTCGGAGTGAACCGCCACTCGAAGCTGCCGTCGGCGGCGACATCGAGCTCGCGGTCGTCGAACGCCGCTTCGCTGACCGGCACCCCTTCGTCGGTGTACTCGCCGCCGAGCAGCTGGAAGCTGACGTCGGTGGTGGTGCCGCGGGTGCCGGTGACGACGTACTCGTTGCCGGCCACCACCCGGGTGCCGAAGTACATCGTGTCCGGGTTGTCCAGGCCCATCTTGGTGAACGGCCCGGTCCCCGAGTGCAGGAACGGATGATCCCGGTCGTAGTCGAAGGCGACGTGCGTGCAGGCCGCGATGCAGCCGGCCAGATACTGCAGACCCTCGAGCAGGTCGGCATCGCTGGAGATGAAGGCAGCTTCCTTGACGAGACGCTCGGCCTCGGGGATGGCATCGGCCAGAGGTTGGGTGTACATCGACTCCCTCGCGTTTCAATATTCGACCGCATCGGTACGTCTGCTGAACCGACAGTAGAACGTGTTCTAGTGTCAGTCAACCGGCTCTTCGGTCCATATCTGGAACAACCAGGTACAGTTCTGCAATGCGCAGCGGTGAATCGTCGGGGCGTTCCTCTCCCCCGACCCAACGGGTGGTGGCGATCCTCGACTTCCTCGCCAAGCACCCGCACGACCGTTTCGGCCTGTCCGAGTTGGCCCGTCGCCTCGGTCTGTCCAAGCCGACCTGCCTGGGCATCGTCACTACGCTGGCCGCGTCCGGGTACCTGGTACGTGACGCAGGAGACAAAACCTATCGGCTGGGGCCGAGCCTGATCACACTCGGCCACATCGCTCAGGAGTCGTTGCGGGTCAGCCCGGCGGCCCGAGCCGAATTGAGCCGTCTGTCAAGCGCTTTCAACACCACTGCAGCCCTTGCCGGTGTCGTCGACGACCGGATCACGCTGCTGGAACTGGTGGGGCCGCCGGGATCCGATGTCGGAGTGCGCGTCGGCCAGAGTTACCCGTTCGCGCCACCGGTGGGCCTGATGTTCGTGTTGTGGGACGACGAGGCTCTGGGCGCCTGGCTGGACAAGACGCCCACTATCCCCCTGCGAACGGACACCGACCGGCTCGACCGGGTGATCAGCGAGTGCCGGGCATCGGGGTTTCTGGTCGAGCAACTCACCCCGGCCGGACGTCGGCTCTACGCCCTGATGGCCGGCATGTCGAGCACGCTGCCAGACGAGTTGCTGGCACTGCTGGGCGAACTGATCTCCGACATCGGCGAGCGGGTGCACCTGCGCAGCGAGTTCGACGGCTCGACCGCCCGCCAACGTCACGATGTCAGCGTCATCTCCGCACCGGTCTACGACCACCACCACCGACAGGCGATGGTGGTGTCGCTGCAGATCGGCCGTGCGCTGACCGATTCGGAGATCGTCAAGCACGCGCGCGGTGTGGTCGCCACCGCCGACGCGCTCACCGCGCAACTCGGCGGAACCAAGCCTCGGTGGTGAGCTACAGCTCGCTGATGACGACCAGCGCTGCGGCCGGCTCGACCTGCATTCCGCACCGGTCCTGGAAGTCGACCAGCGGCTGCTTGATGGCCCGGACGTCGTTTGCCTCGTCCGGGTGCTCGTCGAAATAGGTGTTGAAGGCGCCGATCGCTGAGAAGGCCGACTGCCGGGTGGCGTCGATCAGCGCCTGGTTGGCGTCGGGGTGCGCGGCGAAGTAGCCGGACAGGTTCTGAGTGACCGAGCTGATGGTGGATGACAGGCCTGCCGCCGAGCACTCTGCGGGCGGCGCCGGATCGGCGCCGGCGACCGGAGTCGACAGAGCCACCGAGGCCGCGCCCGCGAGCAGGAGTCCTGTGACCGTTGAACGAATGGACGAGTTTGCGAAGGGTGTACATCGTCATTCCTTTGCTCAGGTTTGCAGCGTGTTCTGCTGGCGGCGCTGTTCAGAAGTTCGCACCAGGGATAGGGCCCGTTACGCCGGCGTCTTTCCTAGATCACCGTTGAGGGGCCATCCGCTGTCGGAGCCGAGCCGCCAAAGCCATTATTTTGAAGCAACTTGATTACGCGGTCACCATGCGCAAACTGCTGACGGGTGCGATAGTTAACCCTGCCTTTATTGACGTGACGTCGCGAGGTCTGGGGGTTTTATCGTGGTAGAACAGCATTTGCTGGGCAAACAGTCAGCGCCGCGGGCGATCGGCTACAGCAAGTATGTGGGCCGCGTGGGGGGTCTGGCCGTCGCGCTCGGGGTGGGTGTGGCACTGGCCGGCAACCCCGGCACCGCATGGGCGGACGACGCGGCACCGTCCTCGGCTCACCAAGCGGCCTCACACTCCTCGACCAAGTCCGGCGCGAGGTCGAAACCCTCGCGACCGGCCGCGGCAGCAAGGGTCGCAGGCCGCCCTGCGGCCACGACCGCGGCAGCGCACGATTCTGCGGCGAAACGCGGTTCGTCAACGGAGGTGGACGAGGCGGATCAGGACGTTGCCCTGCCATCCGTGGTCAGTGCACGGAGTGGGGCCGCGCGCCAGCCCAAGACGGCTGACACCACGCCTGTGGCCGCCACCGCCACCCCGGCGGATCAGACCACCGTCGTCGCCGCTGCAACCGCATACCAGGGCCCGCGTCAGAGCCGGCAGGCAGGCGTGACCAAGCCGGTCGCCACGGCGGGCCCGCTGCAGGACTTCTTCAGCGGTGTCCAGACGTGCGCGTGCAAGCTCATACTCAAGGTGGTCGGCGCGTTCGGCGGGATTGCCGGGGGGGCCGAGGAAGGCGGTGGCACCCCACCGACCGACCCGAACCAGAACCCCTTGCTGGCAGCCGTGACGGCATGGGTGCGAAAGGAGATCGACCAGATCTTGGCGATCCCCGTCATCGCCAAGGCCGCGTATCAGTTCAACGAGTGGCTCACGCCCATCCTTCAAGACCTGGTGTTGTGCGCCAACCCGACGGTATCCCAGCCTCTGCCGGAAACCCTGGATCGCATCCCGATCGTCTCGGGCCTCGATCAGCCGACCGACTTCCGGTTCCTGCCGAAAGACCCAGCTGAGGACCACGTTCACATCATCATCGCCGAGAAGGGCGGCGCCATCAAACTGGTCGAGTACGACGGCGACGGCCAAGCCAGTACACCGACGACGCTCGCGGTGATCCCCACCGCCTCCGACCGGGAACTGGACGCCATCGAGCTGGATCCAGACTTCGCCAAACAACGGCTATCTCTACGTCTCGTACACCACCCCCAACTATGAAGACCGGCTGTCGCGCTTCACAATTGCCAACGAATCGATCAATCTCACCTCTGAGAAGGTTCTGGTGGCGTCACCCGACTCCGGACCCATGCATCACGGCAACGCCATGCTCTTCGGACCGGACGGCAAGCTGTATTGGGCAACGGGCGACAACAGCGAAAACACCACCGCGCAAGATCTCTCCAGCATTCACGGCAAGATCTTGCGCATCAATCCGGACGGCAGCATCCCTACGGACAACCCGTTCTACAACACGCCGGGTGCGAACAAGACGGTCTACGCCTACGGATTCCGCAACCCCTTCCGCATGACCTTCACCCCGACCGGTGAACTGCTGGTCGCCGACGTGGGCGACCAAGCCTGGGAGGAACTCAACAACGTGAAGGCGGGCTTCAACTACGGATGGCCGTCCGCCGAAGGCAACTGCGACACCTGCGGATACGTCGACCCGGTCTACTCCTACGCCCACACCCCTGCGCCCGCGCGTGCCGGGTCGATCACGACGGTCACGGTCTACACCGGCTCGGCACTGGGACAGGAGTACCAGAACAAGGTCTTCGTCTCCGACTACACGCTGCACTGGATGAAGGTGCTCACATTCGACTCCACGTACACAAGCCTGATCAGCGAGCAGACGTTCGACAGCGAGGCCGGCACGACCGTCCAGCTCCTTCAAGGACCTGGGACCGACCAGAACCTGTATCAGCTCAACATCTATCCCGGCGAGCTCTACCGCATCGCACCCTCAGGGGGTAACCGCGCACCGACGGCCGTCTTGACAGCAACACCCAGCTACGGTGCATCACCGCTGACCGTTCAGTTCTCGTCGGCCGGGTCGAGCGATCCCGATGCCGGCACAACGTTGTCCTACAACTGGGACCTCGGGGACGGCACGACATCGACGGAAACCAGCCCATCACACACCTTCTCCACCAACGGCACCTATAGCGTGACGCTGACCGTGAGCGACGGCGAGAAGACGGGTCAGGCCACCCAGAAGATCTTCGCCGGCGACACCCCGCCACAGATCGTGACCATCACGCCGGTGTCCGGGTCGAAGTACAACGCCGGTGACGTGATCAGCTTCAGCGCCACGGCCACCGATGCCGAGGACAACACACTGCCCGACAGCGCCTACAAGTGGACCGTTGTCTTCCACCACGCCGACCACATCCATCCCTACCTGGACAACGTCGTCGGCCCCAACGGCACCGTCACGCTTTCGACCAGCGAGCACAACGTCGACACGACCTGGTACGAGATCACCGTCACGGTCACTGACAGCCAAGGACTGTCGACGACCAAGTCGGTGGACATCAGGCCCAACCTGGTCACACTGAACTTCAACAGCAACGATCCGAACGCGACGTACACCATCGACGGAATTCCGCACAAGGGCTCCTACACCGAGCAGGCCGTTGTGGGAGTGGTTCGCGTACTCGATGCTCCGTCACCGCAGAACGTGACCGGCGGGCAGCTCGTGTTCAACAGCTGGTCCGACGGTCAGACGCAGCAGCACACGATCTCGACACCGGGCAGCAACACCACCTACACGGTGAACTTCGACAAAGTCATCACGCTCACGTAGCGGATTCGTTTTGCTCGCGCTTGATCTCCAGCGCGATGTCGATCAGCTGGTCCTCCTGGCCGCCGATGAGCTTGCGCTGACCGGCCCGGTGCAGGAGCTGGTGGGCCGGGACGCCGTAGCGCTCGGACTGGCGGATGGCGTGCTTGAGGAAGCTGGAGTACACCCCGGAGTAGCCCATGATCAGCGCGTTGCGGTCGAGCAGGCACTCCTCCGGCATCGCCGGGGCGACGACGTCCTCGGCGGCGTCGACGATCGTCGAAGAAGTCGATCCCGGTCTTGACGCCGATCTTGTCGAAGACCCCGATGAGCGCCTCGACGGGCGTGTTGCCCGCGCCGGCACCGAAGCGCCGGCAGCTGCCGTCGATCTGCTTGGCTCCGGCGCGCACGGCCTCGACCGAGTTGGCGACGCCGAGGCCGAGGTTCTCGTGGCCGTGGAAGCCGACCTGCGCGTCGTCACCGAGTTCGGCGACCAGCGCGGCCACCCGGTCGGCGACGTCCTCGAGCACCAGCGCGCCGGCCGAGTCGACGACGTAGACGCACTGGCAGCCGGCGTCGGCCATGATGCGGGCCTGCGCGGCCAGCTTCTCCGGCGGCAGGGTGTGGCTCATCATCAGGAAGCCGACGGTCTCCAGGCCGAGCTCGCGGGCCAGCCCGAAGTGCTGGATCGGAGACGTCGGCCTCGGTGCAGTGGGTGGCGATCCGGCAGATCGTGCCGCCGTTGTTCTGCGCCTCCTTGATGTCGTCCTTGGTGCCCACGCCGGGCAGCATCAGGAAGGCGATCTTGGCTTCCTTCGCCGTCTCGGCGGCGATCTTGATGAGCTCCTGCTCGGGCGTCTTGGAGAAGCCGTAGTTGAAGCTGGAGCCGCCGAGGCCGTCGCCGTGGGTCACCTCGATCACCGGCACGCCGGCGGCGTCGAGGGCGGCGACGATGGCCTGCACCTCGTCCTTGGTGAACTGGTGGCGCTTGTGGTGCGAGCCGTCGCGCAGCGACGTGTCGGTCATGCGGACGTCCCACATCGAGTTGAAGAAGATGCCGTCGGCTGCGTCATCGTGGGTTCCTCCTGCGACTGCTGCCGCCTCTTTGGCCATCTCCTCGCCGACCTTGGTGGCCGCGGCGGTCATGATGTCCAGGTTGCCCGCGTACGGGGGCAGGTAGTCGCCGGCGCCCTCGACCTCCACGAACGTGGTCACCAGGAAGTTGCCGCCGTTGACCATCGACGGCTCGTCGAACTGCGGTTCGTTGAGCAGCCGGTAGCCGGGCACGTAGGTCTGCACCTCGGCCACCACATCCTTGATCGACTGGGTGATGGCGTCGCGGTCGGCGTCCTCGGGGATGGCGCAGAAGATGGTGTCGCGCATGATCATCGGCGGATCGGCCGGGTTGAGGATGATGATCGCCTTGCCCCGCTTGGCGCCGCCGATCACCTCCACACCCCGGCTGGTGGTCTTGGTGAACTCGTCGATGTTCGCGCGGGTGCCCGGTCCGGCCGAGACGCTCGCGACGCTGGCGACGATCTCGGCGTAGGGCACGCCCCCTGTCCCGACTGCGCGACTGACGGCGTACACGATCGGGATGGTGGCCTGGCCGCCGCAGGTGATCATGTTGACGTTCGGCGCATCCAGGTGCTCGCGCAGGTTGGCCGGCGGCACCACCGCGGGGCCCGACGGCGGCCGGGGTCAGGTCGATGGCCCTGATGCCGGCCTCTTCGTAGCGCGGGGCGGCGGCCTTGTGGACGTAGGCCGAGGTGGCCTCGAACACGAAGTCCGGCGTCTCGGGCTGCGCCAGCAGCCAGTCGACACCTTCGTGGCTGGTCTCCAGGCCGAGCTTGCGCGCCCGGGCAAGACCCTCGCTGTCCGGGTCGATGCCGATCATCCAGCGCGGCTCGAGCCACTCCGAGCGCAGCAGCTTGTACAGCAGGTCGGTGCTGATGTTGCCCGACCCGACGATCGCGACGGACTTCTTCTGGCGCCATGGACGCTCCCCTTACTCGAATGACAACCGGACTGAGCCCAGCCCGGTGAAGTCGGCGACGAACTCGTCGCCGGGACGGGCGTCGATGGCCCTGGTGCACGATCCCGGCAACACGATGTCGCCGGCCTTGAGGCGTACCCCGAAACTGTCGACCTTGCGGGCCAGCCAGGCCACCGCGGTGACCGGGTTGCCCAGTACCGCGTCGCTGCGCCCCTCGGCCACCACCTCGCCGTTGCGGGTCAGCACCGCGTCGATGCCTTTGATGTCGATGTCCTTGGGCGACACCCGCTCCTTGCCGAGCACGTACCCGGCCGACGACGCGTTGTCGGCGATCGTGTCGCACAGCGCGATCTTCCAGTCCTTGATCCGGGTGTCGATCAGCTCGATCGACGGGCGCGAACGCCGCGGTGGCGGCCAGCACGTCGTCCTCGGTGCAGCCCGCGCCGGGAAGGTCGTCGGCGAGGATGAACCCGACCTCGACCTCGACGCGCGGGTACAGGAAGCGCCCCGCCGGGACCGGCCTGTCCTCGAAGACCTCCATGTCGGCGAGCAGGTGACCGTAGTCGGGCTCGTCGACGCCCATCATCTTCTGCATGGCCTCCGACGACAGTCCGACCTTGTGGCCGACCACGCGGCGCACCCTCGGCCACCCGCTGGCGGATGTTGATGAGCTGGATCTCGTAGGCGTCGACGACGTCGATGTCGGAATGAATGGATGTCAGCGGAGCCATCGGGACCCGGCTGCGTTCGGCGTCGGCCAGCTCGGCGGCAAGTTCTTCGCGCGTCGCAACGCTCAACATTCCCGGGTGTCTCCTCTTTTGACCGGGGCGAACGGTGCCCGGTGCAGGCAATTCTAATGCGGTCCGGGTAAGCATGGGCTAAGCGTTCCGCTGACCGGAAAGGCGGGGTCAGTAGCGCCCGGACGGGGCAATTCTATAACGTGTTCTAGTATGACAGTTCAGGAGTTCGACGTCGTCGTCGTCGGAAGCGGCGCAGCCGGCATGGTCGCCGCCCTCACCGCAGCCCACCAGGGACTATCCGCGGTCGTCGTCGAGAAGGCGCCGCACTTCGGCGGCTCGACGGCGCGGTCCGGCGGTGGCGTGTGGATCCCGAACAACGAGATCCTCAAGCGTGACGGTGTCACGGACACCAAAGAAGCCGCGCGCACCTATCTGCACACGATCATCGGCGACGTCGTGGAACCCGAACGCATCGACACCTATCTGGAGCGCGGCCCGGAGATGCTGTCGTTCGTCCTGAAGAACACGCCGCTGAAGATGTGCTGGGTGCCGGGCTACTCCGACTACTACCCGGAGACCGCGGGCGGGCGCCCGGGCGGGCGCTCCATCGAGCCCAAGCCGTTCGACGCCAAGAAGCTCGGCCCCGACGAGCAGTACCTGGAGCCGGCGTACGGCAAGGTGCCGCTCAATGTCGTTGTGATGCAGCAGGATTACGTGCGGCTCAACCAGCTCAAGCGTCATCCGCGCGGCGTGCTGCGCAGCCTCAAGGTCGGCGCGCGCACCATGTGGGCCAGCGCGCGCGGCAAGAACCTGGTCGGAATGGGCCGCGCGCTGATCGCGCCGCTGCGCATCGGACTGCGCAAGGCCGGGGTCCCGGTGCTGCTGAACACCGCGCTGACCGACCTGTACGTGGAGGACGGCGTGGTGCGCGGCGTCTACGTCCGCGACACGACCGGGCCGGAAGCCGCTGACCCGCAACTGATCCGGGCCCGCCGCGGCGTGATCCTCGGCTCCGGCGGCTTCGAGCGCAACGAGCAGATGCGCATCAAGTACCAGCGCGCGCCGATCACCACCGAGTGGACGGTCGGGGCGATCGCCAACACCGGCGACGGGATCGTGGCGGCCGAAAAGCTCGGCGCGGCCTTGGAATTGATGGAGGACGCCTGGTGGGGTCCGACGGTTCCGCTGGTCGGCGCCCCGTGGTTCGCGCTGTCGGAGCGCAACTCCCCCGGGTCGATCATCGTCAACCTGGCCGGCAAGCGGTTCATGAACGAGTCCATGCCCTACGTCGAGGCCTGCCACCACATGTACGGCGGCGAGTACGGCCAGGGTTCCGGTCCGGGTGAGAACGTCCCGTCCTGGCTGGTCTTCGACCAGCAGTACCGGGACCGGTACATCTTCGCCGGGTTGCAGCCGGGCCAGCGCATCCCGAAGAAGTGGCTGGAGTCCGGCGTCATCGTCAAGGCCGACACGCTGGCCGAGCTCGCCGAGAAGACCGGCCTGCCCGCCGAGGCGTTCCTGGCGACGGTCGAGCGGTTCAACGGCTTCGCCCGCTCCGGTGTCGACGAGGACTTCCACCGCGGCGAGAGCGCCTACGACCGCTACTACGGCGATCCGACCAACAAGCCCAACCCCAACCTGGGCGAGATCAAGAACGGCCCGTTCTACGCGGCCAAGATGGTGCCCGGCGACCTGGGCACCAAGGGCGGCATCCGCACCGACGTCAACGGCCGCGCGCTGCGCGACGACGGCTCGGTGATCGAGGGCCTGTACGCGGCCGGTAACGTCAGCTCGCCGGTGATGGGTCACACCTATCCCGGGCCGGGCGGAACCATCGGTCCCGCGATGACCTTCGGCTACCTGGCGGCACTGGACATTGCCCGAGCCGGAAGGGCTGACATGCCAATCGATCTCGACGTCGCACTCGGCGCCGAGCTGGATCCGATCGAGTTCTCCTGGAGCAGTAGCGACGTGCAGCTCTACCACCTCGGACTGGGTGCGGGTGCCGACCCGATGGACCCGAAGGAGCTGCGCTACCTGACCGACAACACCCCGCAGGTGCTGCCGACCTTCAGCAGTGTGGCGGCCAGCTTCCACATGACCGAGCCGCCCGAGGTGAAGTTCCCCGGGATCGAGATCGAACTGAGCAAGGTGCTGCACGCCAGCGAGTCGGTGACGGTGCCGGCACCGCTGCCGCCGAGCGGGACCGCGCGGTCGGTCCAGAAGTTCACCGAGATCTGGGACAAGGGCAAGGCCGCCGTGATCGTCAGCGAGACGACGGTGACCGATCCCGACGGCAAGCTGCTGTGGACCACCAAGCGGTCCATCTTCGCCCGCGGCGAGGGCGGTTTCGGCGGCGAGCGTGGCCCGTCGACCTCGGTGGCCGCTCCCGATCGCGCGCCGGACTACGAGATCTCGATTCCGGTGTCACCGCAGCAGGCGCTGCTCTACCGGATGTGCGGTGACCGCAACCCGCTGCACTCCGATCCGGCGTTCGCCGCCGCCGCCGGCTTTCCCCGGCCGATCCTGCACGGCCTGTGCACCTACGGGATGACCTGCAAGGCGCTGGTCGACACACTGCTCGACGCCGACGTGTCCGCAGGTCGGCAGCTACGGCGCCCGGTTCGCCGGTGTGGTCTTCCCGGGCGAGACCATCAAGGCCAGCGTGTGGAAGGACGACGGCCGCTACGTCGGCGTCGTCACCGCACCGTCGCGCGACAACGCCGTGGTGCTCTCCGACGTGGAGTTCGTCCCGGCCCGATTCCGACCGTGACCGTCGTCCTGATAGTTCACCCCCGGCGGGATCCGAGCCGGGCGTAGGCCGGCAGGCAGTGCTTCGGGGCGCGACCGTTCGATGGCGTCCTCCGGCCGTGGTGAGGCGACGCGAAGACGCGCACTGGACTTTGGATTCGAAGACTTCACTGACGATGTACCGGAGTTGTTCGCCGATACGACGTTGTGCACCGCGTCGCGCATGCCCGCCGGCACCGGCCATGTATCTCGACGCTGCAGATGCGAGAGGCCGAGTGTTCGGAGCTTCCGCTGCGCGAGCACGGCCGCAGTGTCCCGGCGTCGGCTGATCGATCCCGACAACCGCCGTGGGGTACACCGGTGGCCCGGGTGAACGACGAGGCGAGCAGCTCAGCCGGCGAGCGAGGATGACCCAGGTTCGAGAATGCCGCACAGCCAATGCACTGTCCGCCCGATCCCCTCGGCAAGGTCGTACTTCGGGCGCCAGTTCAACTCGTCACTCGCCTTGGACGAGTTCAGAGCCAGCGCCCCCGGCTCGCCGGAAGCGAATTCCGCCGGGATTGGTGCAGACAGGCCGTCAAGCGCCGCAATGATGTGGGCGTAGACCTCGGATGCGGTGGCTGGCAGGCCCGATCCTATGTTGTACGTTCCGGTGGTCTCGATGGAAGCACAGCCGGCGCGCATGAACGCGTCGACCGCATCGTCGACATACACGTAGTCATGTGCGACAGCGGCGGCCCGCAACAGGATGTAGGGGTTACCGGTGATCATCGCGCTTGCCAGCACCACGATTCTCGCCCGCGATACCCCGCGAGTCCTGACGCGGTCCATAGACATTGGCCAATGCCAAGGAAATCGGAGCAAGACCATACATCTGCGCGTAGGCACGAAGATAAGCCCGCTCGCCGCCTTCCCTGCGGCATTGGGCGACGGCGGATCGATCTCATCTTCTTCGTCGACGAGGCGAGTAGCGGAGCCGTAGCGCGACACTCCTAATGCCGCGTACACGATCCGCTTCACACCCGCCTGCCGGCTCGCTTCACAAAGATTGATCGTTCCCAACACGTTGCTTCGCGCATCGAACTGGGGATCTGTAACAGCCGCAACGTTGTTCACCTGTGCTGCGAGATGAAAAATGACGTGCGGAGCGGCGCCCGCCACGATATCGACCAGTTCCGGCGCCCCCGAGATCGGTCCGAACCAGAGTGAACAGCTGGCGGCTTTGACTGTTGCAACCAAGTGCCGGTCCAAGACTGGTCTCGTGGCCGGTCCTCAAGTTGTCCACGCCGATCACCTGGTGGCCGTCTGCCAGCAGTCGGTCGACGAGGTGGGACCCGATAAAGCCGGCAGCGCCGGTGACCAATGCACGCATACTTACTCGTCCGCTATCGGCAGGCTGACGGGGGCGGGCAATCTCCGTCGCCCCCGCCAGCCATCCAACCAAGCATCACATAAGGGGATGGGGTGTGCCGATGACCCGGGCGCATGATCCCTCCCTGGTGAACTCCCCCTCCCTGACGATTGGGACAGCTATCGCAAATTTTCATAAATTCGCTAGAACACACCAGGGGCCGAGGCTTCAGTGCTAGACCTGAGACGGTATCACTGCTCAAACTACGTCACAAGACCTACCAACGGCTAATATTAGCGGCGTCCGACCCGCGCTCGAGCGGTGAGTCGAGCCGTGCGGTCGAGTGCCGTCATTGAGTCTGTGAACAGGTAATTACTTCCACTTCAACGTTGTTAGTGCGCCCCTTCTCGTCAACTACATACAGACCGTCGAGTGACATGGCAACGACATCGGTCACCGCTCGGCAAGAGGCACCGGGAACGATCGCGATGACGCAAAGAGGCCATTGGGAACAGATTGCAATCGCGATGACAAATCTGGCAAATAGTGAAATCGGCAACGGGTGGGCACGGGTGATGTCACAAAGCGACCGGCGTGGAAGCTTCCCACGGACGGTGCGACGACGACCCATGCGGAACTGAGACGCCGGCGTCAGCCCAGAACGAGCCCAGACGTCGGTACCCCGGTGCCCGCCGCAACGAGCACGTGCTCGACGTCGTCGACCTGGTTGACCGAGGTGCCGCGCCGCACACCCTCGGTGATGCCGTTCATGCAAGTCGATGACACACCATTGACGGCGCTCATCGAAATTCCCCAGGTGTGCTCATCGAAATTCCCCACCTGTGAGCGGTGGTCAGTGTAGTGGTTGGCGGGTGCCGGTGGTGGTGCGGCGGAGGGTTTCGGTGCGGGCGTGGTGGTCGCGGAGGCGGTAGGAGTCGCCGTCGAGGTTGAGGACGACGGAGCGGTGCAGGAGCCGGTCGAGCATGGCGGCGGCGACGGTGGTGTCGCCGAGGATCTCGCCCCAGGCGCCGACGCCGCGGTTGGTGGTGATCACGATGCGAGGTCTTCAAGTAGCGCTGGGAGACGACCTGGAACAGCGCGGAGGCGGCTTCGGCGGGCAGCGGCAGGTAGCCCAGTTCGTCGATCACCAGCAGGGTCGGGTCCGGCGTAGAACCGCATGGTGGTGGCCCAGCGTCCTTCGATCGCGGCGCGGTGGCAGCGGGCGGCGAGGTCGGCGGCGGTGGTGAAGTAGGTGCGGTAGCCGGCGTGGGCGGCCGCGCGGGCCAGGCCGACGGCCAGGTGGGTCTTGCCGATGCCGGGTGGTCCGATGAGCAGGATGTTGGTGGCGGACTCCAGGTAGCGGCAGGTGCCCGAGCTCGTCGATCAGCGTGCGGTCGACGCCGGCGGCGGCGTCGTAGTCGAAGTCGTCGAGGGTGGCCGGGGTGGGCAGGCAGGCGAACCGCAGCCGGCCGGCCAGGCGGCGGGCGTTGGTGGCGTCGACTTCGACGGCCAGCAGCCGCTCCAGGGCGGCGGTCAGCGACAGGCCCTCGGCGGTGGCCTGGTCGAGCACGGCGGGCAGCGCTTCGGCGGCGGCGTGCAGTTTCAGCTCGGCCAGGTGGGCGCGCAGCTGCTGATAGCGGCTGGCCGCCGCCGACGGCGACTCGGCGGCGGTGGGCGGTCGTCGGTGCGTGGGGTGGGGGTCATTGCAGGGTGTTCCTTTCTGGGCGGCCCGCTCGTAGGCGGACAGGTCGATGACGGTGGAATCGGTTGACGGCGTGAGGATTCGAGTCGGCGTGGTTGCTGCGTGGAGTCGGAGCAGTTGGCGGCAGCGGCTTTGGCCGCCGGGCCCGGTGGGATGCGTTCCTTGCGGCGATGCGGGCGCCCGGTGGCGGCGGTGGCCATCGCGGCGGCGTCCAGGGCGATGACATGGCCGCTGTCGCGGACCATGACCCCGAGCCCGTCGGCGGCCAGGCGGTGCCGGGCGATCACGATCCCGCCGGTCGGTGGCGATGTCGATGAACTGGTCACCGAGCGGATGGCGACGACCACGACCTGGGCGGCGGCCAGCTCCGGGGGCACCGAGTAGCGGTTGCCGCGATAGGACACCAACGCTTGGCGCGACGCCGTGCGGGCTTCGGCGACGATCACCGGATACGGCACCGCCGGCACCGGCGCGCAGCGGCTCGGCTTGGCGACCAGCGGCCACCGAGGACCGGCCGTCGGCGGTGGCGCCGCAGCCGGGTGTCGCCGCGGACGCGGCGCAGAACCGATCCAGGCCGGCCTGGGCCTGCTCGACGGTGACGTCGTCGGCCAGGGTGCGCCACCAGCGTTGCGCGGCGGTGTGGTTGACCTTCTCCACCACGCCCTTGCGGTTGCCGCGCCGCGGCGGGCAGATCGCCACCGACACCCCGTAGTGCTTGGCGACCCCGGCGAACGACGCGGTCACCCGCCCGGTGCCGGGGTCGCAGACCGTGGCCATCCGATCGAAGCGCCACACCCGGGTGCACCCCGCCCAGGCCGCGGGTCGACCCGGTCCAGCCCGTCGACCAGGTGCGGCTGATCCTCGACGGCGCCAGCACGCCCGCCACTTGCCGGAGTGCGCCAGCGACCCGACGAACAGATGCGCGGTCTTGCCCCACCCCCACGATGCCGGCGGGTCGGGCAATTCCAGCCAGTCCCATTGGGTTTCCTCACCCGGCGGGTGCTCGATCACCGCGTTCGGCCGCTCGCGTGGCCGTGCGGCACGGCCTCGCACACCGGGCGCAGATCCCGGGCGCGGATCTTGCGGGTCAGGGTCTGATACGACAGCTCGAACCCGAGGTCCTCGAGTTCGTCGAACAGGGTGCGGGCCCACAGATGCGGGTCCTCGGTCAGCCGCGCGGTGACGTAGTCGACGAACGGCTCGAACGGATCCGGGTCCGGCCGGGCCCGCACCCCGGCGTTGCCGTCACCGGCCAGATACTCGCGGATCGTCTTGCGGTCACGGCCGGTGTGGCGGGCGATCGCCGAGATCGTCCAACCACGTTTGCGTAGGGCATGTACTTCCACATCGTCCTCCCATGTGAGCATGAGAAAGCGGGCCTCCTTCGATGAAGCTGACTGGCGTCAGACACCAGCAGCTTCGAGGGAGGCCCGCCCTTCTCGGCGGAGCCACACGGGTGGGGAATTTCGATGAGCGTCAGTGGGGAATTTCAGTGAGCGCGGTCACCCACACCAGGCAGGGGGCAGACACATGAGTGCTGAGGATAAGGCGAAGAACAAGATCGACGAGATTGGCGGCAAGGTCAAGGAAGCGATCGGCAAGGTCACCGGCGACGAGAGCACTGAAAATGAGGGCAAGCGCGACCAGATGAAGTCGAACCTCAAAGACGCCGGCGAGAAGGTTAAGGACGCCTTCAAGTAGAAGTAAATAACCGCGTGTCCGCACGCTGAACACCCCCGGCACCAAACGGTGACCGGGGGTGTTTTTCTGCTGTGCGGGTTACCCCAGGCTCGTCCACCGCTCGACGGGGCGTCGGCCGCATTGGTGAGCGCACGCCCGGTAAGGCTGGCCAGGCCGGGGCCAACGGGGACCTTCGGCCCCAGATACGCGGCGCTGAATTGTGCCCGGTCCCTTGCTCATTGGAGCATCCTACGCGTAAGTGTTGGGGCAGGGCTTCCACCGAGGAAACCGCCACGGTGCCGAGCGCTACCGCCGGTAAGTGTTGGGGGATGCCCGGCGAGGACCTGCACGGGTGCTTTCT
>CAWBAL010000051.1:0-228672 GCA_963786695.1 uncultured Actinomycetota bacterium | reverse complement strand
CCGGCCAGCCCGACGCGCGCGATCACGTCGTGCAGACGTCGTGCTCGACGCCGAGCACACGCGCGAGTAGCGCAGGTTCTCCTCGACGGTGAGGTCGGCGTAGATGGAGGGCGCCTGCGTCACGTACCCAACGCGGGCGCGCAGTCTCGCCATCTCGCGGGGCGCCCAGCACCTCGACCTCGCCTGACTCGACGATCTGGAGCGCTGATGATCGCGCGCATCAGCGTCGTCTTGCCGCCGCCCGAGGGGCCGAGCAGGCCGACCACCGCCCCGCGCGGGACGACGAGGCCGACGCCCCTGAGGACCGGACGTCCGCCACGCTGCACACGCAGGTCGCGGATCGCGATCGCATCGGTCACGGCCGCGACGTTACGACAGAGGGCCCGGCGAGAAGCCGGGCCCTCCGAAAGCGTCAGCGCAAAGCGCTGCCTACATCATCCCGCCCATGTCGGGCATGCCACCGCCGCCTCCGTGGTCCTTCTGGGGGCCTCGGCGACGATCGCCTCGGTGGTCAGGATGTTCTGGCGATCGACGCGGCGTTCTGGAGCGCGGAGCGCGTCACCATCGCCGGGTCGATGACGCCGGCCGCGACGAGATCGACGATCTCGCCGGTGGCGGCGTTCAGGCCAAAGCCCTTCTTGGCCTTGCGGACGTCGTTGACCAGCCACGACCGAGCCCTCGAGCCCGGCGTTCCTGGCGATCTGGCGGAGGGGCTCCTCCAGCGCGCGCAGGATGATCTTCGCGCCGGTCTTCTCGTCCTCATCGACGATGAGGTTGAGCTTGAGGCCGTCGGCAGCCTCGAGCAGCGCGACGCCGCCGCCGTAATGCCCTCCTCGAGGGCGGCGCGGGTGGCCTGCAGCGCGTCCTCGACGTGGTTCTTCTTCATCTCGGTCTCGGTGGCCGCGCCGACCTTGACGACGGTGACACTGCCCCAGAGCTTCGCGAGGCGCTCCTGGAGCTTCTCGCGATCGAGTCCGAGTCGGTGTTCTCGATCTCGTTCTCATCGTCGACGCGCCCTTGATGGCGGCCCAGCTACCGTCGCCGTCGATGATCGTCGTGGTGTCCTCCGACACGTAACTGAACCAAGCAACAAAAAAAAAAAAAAAAAAAAAAAACAAAAAAAAAAAAAACAAAAAAAAAAAAAAAAAAAAAAAAAAAAAAAACAAAACAAAATCGAATGCAACGTGGTCTGAGAAACTAGGAAGAGAAGGCCGAAGAGTATCAGCCATGGCAGTAAAATCTACAACTATACCCGGGCCACAGCCTTACTGCTCTGTTTATCTGGCTACAGTTCTCCTAAATAATTCTTCAGAGTTGAAGGATGAGAGAAGGGACTCTACTATTGCCTAATCTGCGTATTTGTTGTCTCATGAGCGGTTCAATTGTTTGCTCTCCATCCAACACGTTGCTGGTGCAGTTCCGACAGTGCCGAAGTGGCGGAACCGGTAGACGCGGCGGTCTCAAAAACCGTTGAGGGTAACCTCTTGGGGGTTCGATTCCCCCCTTCGGCACCAACCACGTTTTCTCAACCGCTTATTATACCACGCTTGCTTTCTTCACGAGAAAACATTAAAGGAAGAAATGGAGAAAAGAGAGGGAGCAAAGACAGCTCTCAGCAGATCGAGGTCGCTCCCCTAGAGAGAACTCTCAGCGCTTCCGTTTCTTTCTTTCTTGCTTTCGTGTTTTCTTGTTAAAATCCGATTTTACAGCAACGGCTCCAGCAGCGTCATTGCGCGACGTATGTCCGCAAGCTGCTGATCTCCGCTGATCTCTCGCTCGATGGTCAGCGCACCGTCGAAGCCGAATGACTTCAGCTTCGGGATCAGGACCGGGAAGTTGACTCTCCCCTCCCCCAGCGGCTTCTCGTGCCCCAGGTCGTTCGGCTCGGTCGGGTATTCGCCGTCCTTCGCGTGAACGGCCTTGATGTACAGGACCGAGTATGTCCAGCGCGTCAACGGGATTTGCCTTTCCGTACATCAGCAGGTTCGCCGGGTCGAGGTTGACGCCCAGGTTGCCCGTGCCGATGTCCTTGATGACGCGGAGCAGAGTGACGGGCGTCTCCTGGCCGGTCTCGAAACAAAAGGTAATGCCGAGATCGAGACAGTGCTTCGCTACTTCGGTCAGGCCTTCGACTGTTCCGGCTTATAGAGCGGATCGGCGGGGTTCTCCGGTATGAAACCGGCGTGAGTGATAGTCAGCGGCACGCCCACGGCCTTGGCGAAATCCGCGCCAGCCTTGAGCGCGTCCACCCGCATTCGCCGGTACTCCGGCGGCACGAGGCCGATGGTTTCGTGGGGCCCTCCAGGAATTTCCACACGGCCGGGCCGGGATAGCCGGTCCAGATCGGAGCGATACCTCGACTCCGGTAGCCTCCATATCCTTTCTGAGCATGCGCGCCGCATCCTCAGTGTAGGTAGCCGGGTCCCAGCAATGGACCTGGCAAGTCGGCAGCCCAAACGACGCCGCCTTCCGTATTCCTTCTGATGGCTCGCCGGTCAGTCCAACGGTGACGCCGAGCTTCAGTTTTGACATAGTGACCTCCGTATGGGACGCTCCTGACGCTGAAGCAGCAGGCTACAAAGCCTCTGAAGCAGCCTGAAGGTAGCTACTACACAGCTTGCTTCGCATGCTCTCTGCCGTAGGCTCGTCATTTATGGCGAGATGGTCTAGGACCTATCCCCTCCCCCGTCTTAACTGACAACCGGCGCCACAGCTAGGAAGGACTTGCCGTCCATAGCCTGACCGCTCTCGGTAGCGCGAGTCTACCGCCCCTCGACGCACGGAAGTACCCGATGCGACGTCCAAGCCGTACCCGAGTGTCCCGCTTCAGCCCGGATGTATCGAGGGGCGGCAGAGCGCAATGCATCAGGGGGAAGACATGAAGTTCCTATACCGAATACCTCTGGTTCAACACCGCCAAACGCCGGGAGTTCGTCAACATCACCGACACCTGCGAGGAGATACTGGCCAAGTCCGGCATCAAGGAAGGCATGATGCTCGTCTCGGCCATGCACATCACCGCCGGCGTCTGGGTGAACGACAACGAGAGCGGCATCCTGCAGGACGCGATGGACCTGCTGGAGCGCCTGGCGCCCTACGGCCCGGACTACCGCCACCACCGCACCGGCGAAGACAACGGCGACGCCCACCTGAAGAACCTGCTGACCCACCACCAGGTCATCATCCCGATCACCAACGGCCAGCTCGACCTCGGCCCCTGGCAGACCATCTTCTACGCCGAGTTCGACGGCCAAGCAGGAAGCGAGTGGTGGTCAAGGTGATGGGAGAGTAGCCGGCGGTCAGAATCAGGCACTGTTACGTATCGCTACACCCTGCGGTGGAGCCCTACCAGTTTGGGCATTGCAGCCTCTTTTTGCTACGAGTCATAGGGAGCGGATTCTCCCTATTGACAACCCTGAAGAACAGGGGTAATGTTACTGTAGTGGTCGTTATGGCTTCTAGCAGCCGGAATTTCCAGGAGGGATCGAGGTGGAAGTAATAGCAAAGACTTTGTAATCGCAGTTAGTCATGCGCCGTCAAGACTGCAACAAGAAGTTTTTGGCAGAAGGGACTCTGTCAAATGCAGTCACGACAAAGAACTTACCAATTCTGGCCCATATCCGCAGTAGTCGTGATCGCGGGATGTCTTCTAGTAGCGCCCGCCTCAAGCCTTGATCGGGGGGCATCCTCACTTCCCCACCGATTGTTGTTCCACGGGACTTGGGACAAGTGCGGGCACCGTGTGCCGATCTCTCCCGTCGTTCATCAAGACGAATCAGCCCCAAGAACCTGGGGGCGACCCAGCGGCTTGTCTCTGCTCGCTCTTTCTCTCCCGCGAGACCTCACGCAACCGCGAGCATCCACACTTGGACAGTTAGGCCGCTCGGTAGGCAGTGATGTTCGAGACCCGCAGACCTGTGCATGTGCAACGTTTCCCGCCTTCACCCCACATACTGACCAGAGTCGTCGATTTGTCCGGCTGACATGGATTTGGTAGAAGTGCGATCCGGACGAAGTGTCGTCCTGTTGACCGGGAGATAATGCTTGGACCACTCACCACAGTATCAATAGCAAAGGAGGCGACTCATGACCCAAGACAGATTCCGGAACCGACTAACGCATCGCAGTCGCATTGTAAAGAAAAGGAGTATCAAATGAAGAGGAAAAGAAGGACAATTGATCGGATGCTGGCTGGTGTTGGCCGTTCTTTTCGCAGCCTGTTTTTTGGCGGCTTCCTGCTCTGGCGCTGAGTGAGCGCACGCAGGTGTTCGACTACGTGTGGTACGGCTCCCCATCAACAGATGGGCTCTGGGGCCATTGGGGATCGGTCATGCATCGTCCCTACGACGATGACTACTGTGCTGCCTATTGCCCCAATCTGGGCGGTTACAGCTCAATGGACGCGACCGTGATCCGCCAGCACATGAAACGGCGAAAGGATGCGGGAGTGGGAGTCCTTTTGGTTTCATGGCGGGGCCAAAGCGGCTTGGAGAACAAGATATCCAGCCAGGTACTCGATAGAGCCAACGAGTTCGGCATAAAGTGTGCCTGGATGATGGAGCCTGCAGAGACTCCCTGGCGTATGCTGGTCACCCTGCTGCGCCAGGCTACGAGAGCACGGTTTTGCGGCCTGCTTCATGTTGGGACTCGCTGCAGGGCAAGATACCACTGTTCTACATCTGGGCGATGGGAATGTGGACAGCCGCGGAGTGGGCGACTCAACTGGATTCCATCCGCGGCAACCGGTACGACAGTATCATTATGGCCAACAGCCTTGACCATAATTACGCGTCAGACGGCCATTTTGATGGGTTCTCGACAACTACCACCACGGCCAGGATATTGCCAACTGGGCTTCGCACGCGAGTTGGGCGCAGTCGAACAACAAGCTATTCGCTCCTCCGGTGCCCGGAATGGGATACCAGCTAACGTAGCGTCGGGCGAATACTACTGGATAGAGCCCAGGAACGATGGAGCAGTCTACGACAGCGAGTGGGCTACCGCCACCAGTCTGGCCGCGTCTGTACGAAGCTTCGCTACGTCTGCATCCCCACATTCAACGAATGGCACGAGCGACGCAGATCTAGCTGGAACCATTCTCAAAGTCGACACCCGGGAGGACATATACCGACTACTCTCCAAATGTCCCCACAAATGCACATTGACAAGACGACAAGCTGGACGGCAGTTCTGGAGCCATCCACCAGCGGGATAATCCAATGCGAGGACTACAGCGGCGGAACGGGCGCGCAGGAAGACGCTGACTACCACGATACAACCGGCGGAAACTCGGGTGGTCAGTATCGCTCCCAGAACGTAGACATCTATACGGGTCGAGCGGTCACGCAGCCTGTTCGGCTGATTCCACCGAATGGCTGCGTTACACCGGCGTTCAGGTGAGCGGCAGCTCCCAGCAGATAAGGCTGAGAGGGGCGGCTGCTTCCGGCTCCAAGAATGTCCGTGTATGCGATGGGAATGTAAACAACACCATCCTCACACTGAACGTACCCATTACGGGCGGCAACGAGAAGTGGGAGACCTGGTGGCGCAACGTCACCATGAGCGCAGGCTCGCATACTCTATACTTGGTGGTAGACAACGGCGGTGTCAACCTCAACTGGTTTGAATGTACGCGCCATAACGGACACCACTCCTCCATCCGCGGTGACAAATCTTGCGGTCCGTAAGCGGCGACGGGGAATGCACCGTTTCGTGGACAAATCCAGCAACTCCGACTTTGCCCGGACTGTAGTCAAGTACAAGACCGACTTCTACCCACTGAGTCGCAATGATGGGACGCTGGTCTGCGACAGGACCGCCGCCCCTGGCTCCAACGACAGCTTCCTCCACTCCGGGATAGCGAATAACACCGTCGGCTATTACGCCGCCTTCGCCATCGACTCGACCGGAAACGCCTCGGTCTGGCTCCAGACCATTCAGATGCCTTCCAGCCAGTATTGCTATCGTGACCAATTCCCTTACGGCAACGGAGCCGGTCGGACAGGGAGGCTGGACGGGCACAGCCACTTCCTTCCACGTGGAGATGATCAGCAATATGGTGAGAGTGTGGGGAGGGGCTACCTGCTACTACGCGCAGAAAACGGTAAACTGCGGCGACACCTGTGAGTTTTGCGACATTTTGGTCTGCTGCAAGATCTACAAGGACACCGGCGGCTACAACTGCTGGAACCTGTGGATCAACGACTCATCCGGCAGGAATTTCGCCAGGCGGTACGGCTCCCCCACTACCGCAAGAGGGAGGATAGGAACTACCGCGAGTGTAACCGCAACCCAGACCTTGAACGCAGGCTGGAACAACATCGACGTCAAGATCTACCCTTCGACGAACAACTCGGAGTTCTTCTTCAATGGCAGTTCCATCGGTACACTGAGCCACTCCTCGCAGGGAACTGGGAGATGTGGTCGGACAACTGAAGATAGAGCGTGAAGACAACTCCTCGGCCAACGGCCAGTTCGTCTACATGGACGACGTCCGAGTGGGAGACGCCGCTGTCGACACGACTGCCCCCGGCCCCATTACGGGTTTCCAGGGCGTGCTGAACAACGGCAAGGAGATTATGGTAATGTGGACGAATCCGGCGGACTCGGATTACGTCAAAACCGTCATCCGCTACAGGACGGACACGTTCCTGATCAGCCCGAGATACGGAACTTCTGTGCACCACCAAGGCGACCATCCGGGATTACACCAACGTTGACCTCTCGAAGGCTTACTACTATTCCGGCTACGCTTGCGACGAGGCCGGTACGTACTCCGGTGGCCCAGGCCAGCGGCCACCCCTTACAACCTGAGGTACACGTTCCCCTACAACGACGGAGTCCTGAACGGTAAGGGTTTGTGGAAAGGATCAGCAACCTCGTCTACAGAGACGTCTCCGCAGGCGTAACGAGAATCTGGGGCGGAGCGGGCTGCTACGACGCGAACAGGTACACCTACTTCGTATGTGCCCCCTTAGACAGGATACATCTGGGCCCGATGCAAGATCAAGGCCGGCGCAGGCACGGCGTCCATTTGGGCTTCGGGATCAACGACGGCTTCGGTATAAACTTCGCCCGGTGGTATGGGACAGGCTGGACTGCCAGAGGTCGCATCGGCAACACAACCAAGTGCCACTTCGACGAGATCCTCGACTGGGAACTGTAGATATAAATCCAAATGTACAATTATCTGACGCGAAGAGCAACGCCGTCAGTCTCTTTTTACGGGAGCGTCGATCGGGCTACGAGCGATGCCTCGGAATACACAGGCGATATAGTCGAGGATTGGAGGTTTCGAGACGGACAACTCCGCCGGCCTGGCCACTACGTGCAACTGGACGACCTGCGGGTCGGCGGCTTCTAGAACGTCAGCCACGCCGGCCTCGGCATGGCCCGGGGCAATAACGCCCCGGGCCATTTCTACACTGCCGGACCGGCGACGAACAGCTACCAGGCTCGATCCCCTCTACCAGCGCTTCGAGCAACAACCTGTTTCCGGCTTCGTCTATCCCAAGGTTGTTCTCGACGCGAACGCCAGGAACCTGGGCCGCGACTTCCTCAACTATCGAATACTCGGCAATACTCGCTGACCGAACCCCGGAGAAGACCACCCCCTCAATGACAGCTACATCAATGTCTTTCGAGGTGATCCGGGCATCGCGCCCAATCGCGTCTCGAAGACTGTCGGCCAAATGCTCTCGTCCGTGGGCGGAGGCATCACTGTCGTAACGCCCGGGGCATTCTCACCGTAAGCCGGAGGCGCGTACCCGTCAGATCCATAATGCCAACTTCACCGGCCGCAATTCCCGCCAGCGTTTCTTCTTCGGCGCCCGACTTCGACAGCGCGGGTGGCGATATTACTATCTGAGCTTCTGATCTCTACAACACCCTCTACGAAAGCTGCTATCTTCGTCGCGGCTTTCTCTTCCTCCGACTCGACCTTGCCCGTAAGCGTTGCAACGCCGTTATCTACACTAACGCTTACGTCTGACCCACTGACGCGCTGTCGACATTAACAACTGACCTTCACTTTGAGTGTTTGCAGCAAGTCACCTGCAGCAGGCATATCACTACCCTCCCGGTCCTCGTTCACCGGTAAGCTTACCCTACTGCAGCCGGGTTTGAACCGCTGTACAAATGGACTCGTGACCGACGACGATGCTCTATCCGTGGGGTATACTTACAGCAGAGATCAGCTTCGGGGACCAGACGTAGGTAGTCTTCCGAAACCATGACGGAACGATTGGTTGTCTAGGTGTAAGACACGGATAGTTGGATTTTAGGGGATGGGGGCTCTGGAAACGTTCTTTTTCGTGTAACAGGGACTGGTTCACGGCTCTTCTTCCGGAACGGGCATGGAACATGAGGCGTTTTTGTACCATAAGAAGCAAACTCGTTATAGCATTCCTGATTGTGATCGCGCCGTACATTATACTGCAGGTTCACTTCAACAATAGCGTTTTCGAGAGCCGCAGGACCGTTCTGTTCAAGGATGTTTGCCGAGAGTTGGGCGAGCCGCCGAAGCGGCGGTGGCGGAGTACACGGCAGACCTACATCGCCAGGCGCATGCGCGAGCGGGTTAAGCCTGGGCGAAGAGGGGAGACACTGGAGCCGCACCCGCGCGGAAGGCTACCTGGCTGACCTCCGCAAGGATAACCCGGCAGTGGAGCAGATCCTCTGGACCACTCCAAAAGGCCGGGTGATCGCCAGTTACCCACCCACTCGTTCAGGAGTCAGGGTTGTTGACCATAGATACTATAGGCGCATCACACGAGGGCTGAGGTGGGCGGTGTCGGACCTCGTGGAGAACGGCGGCCAGCCAAGGTTCGCCGGGGCCTATGCCGTCAGAGATGACTCCGGGGGGCTCAAAGGCATGATGGTCATGGTCGTCGACCCCTCGCTCATGTCCCCCCTATTTGAAGGCTATGTTTCTCCGAGACTCGTCCACCATCATTGTGAACTGGACTGAGGGGCAGAGTCGTGTACAGGAGCGACCGTCCGCATCTGTCGTGGAAAGAACGTGACTGGAAACTGATGCCCATGGCGCGTGAGTCACTGAAAAAGCGATGGGGCTATGAGTTTGGAGTTACGATTCCCGGATCAGAAGGGCTGATGCTCGGGGCGGGAACCCGCATTGAGGGAACAATCTGTCGGCTCGGATGTTCACACCTGCCGATAAGGCAATGTCTCCACTCACGAGACATTCCACAAGAACCTCCTCCTGGGACTTGTTATGTCCCTGGTCGTGATGGCGATTATCGCAGTTCTCGGCGGTCGCCTTGCGAGCCCGGTATCGAAGTTGTCGAGTGCGGTGGCCGGCGTAGCCCACGGCGATCTCTCGGAGCGTGTCTCCATACGCAGTGGTGACGAGTTCGAAGTGCTGGCGAGCCGTTTCAACCAAATGGCTGAAAACCTTGAGCAGGTGCAGAAGATAACCAACAAACTGCTTACTGACGCCTCTCTCGAGGATCTCGTGAGTACCTGCACACGGAGTGGCCGCGGTCCTCGGCGTGACCCGGGTCGCGTTTTCCTCTACGACACGCAAACGCGCCGAGTGAAGCACGCCGCCAAATGGCGGACTCTCCGCTGACTACATACGCTTCACTGCCGACGCTCCACGTCTTGTCACAGTTTGCGACCGTGCGGCAGCCACTATGCGGCCTAACAAGACCAAACTGAACGAGTAAATAAAAAAAACAAAAAAAAAAAAAAAAACATTACCAATTGCTAGATTGCCTACACCTACGGAGCCACCGATTCGCTGGAACTGCAGATCACGAGTTCGGCAACGGCATTCGAGAACTTCACCGCATTCGGCGTGGTCAACATCTCCAATGTCAAGGTGGCACTCCGACCATCGATCCCGCCTACGTAACCGCGGAGCCCTAGCAAGGATCCAGTCGGTGCGCCGATAACTGCTGACCACGGCTCCTCGCGGGTGAATGCCGGCCCGCGAGGAAGTTCTGGCAAACCACCGTCCTCGTGTGAGGCACCTAATGCGTTGCGCCAGGCCATGATTCGTCTACCATCGAACTTGGTCGTCGCAAAGCGTGTGGGTCGGGACGCTCGAGTTCGCAAGGGATAGCACGATGAGACTGACAAGAATCGCAGCAGCAGCGGTAATTTCAGGAGCAGTTGCCCTCGGGGCTCGCGGCGCCGGGATCGCCTACGCCGACCCGGGCCACGGTCACGGCCATGGCCACGGCGACTGGGGTGACTACGACGGGCCCGGCGACTGGCGTGGCCCGTACTACGGCCCGGCGTACTACGGACCGCCGCAGGCCTGCGTCAGCGCGACGGGACCGTACGGCTACGTCAGCGGAAGCCTCTGCATCTAGGCCTTGCGGCCCAGTGGCGTGACGCCGCGGGCATTGGGCAGCGGTAGGTCGTTGTAGGTCGCGATACCGGGCGCCGCCGCGACGACGGCCGGGATGGCGTGGATCGGCGGCATCGCCGTCATGATGTGGCCGAGCACGAAGAAGTCCTCGATCGACTTGGCGTTCTCGATGAGGTCCGGCGGGGGCAGGAAGCCGACGTTCATGGTGACCGTCGGCCGCCCGTCGATGGTGATCTTCCAGCCGTCGCCGTCGAGCTTCCAGTCCGGATCCAGGGTCTGGCCCTTGCGCCACCGCACGTTGAGGTCGATGACGGTCTGGCCGCCGATGCGGCCCTGCCAGCTGGCGTACACCCCGGCCACGCAGCCGGCCGGGATGGTCCACGACGCCATCACGAGGTCTTCGGTGGTCTGCGCGTACTCGGCTTCGCAGACGATCTCGTCGAGCTCGACGCCGAGCGAGTCGGCCACCAGCTGCACGGCCTCGGCGAAGATGGCGGTGCCCTGGGCGGCCATCCCCGGCAGCTTCGGGTCGTCGATGCGCATCCCGAAGCCGCACGGCTTCTCGGTGTCCGGGGAGTCGTAGAGAGTGGTGTCGGCGGACTCGGCGATGGTGACCTTGTCGACGCGGTCACACGCGGTGGTCGCCACGATCGCCAGGAGTTCGGCGAAGCCCGGGCTGACGCCGGAGCCGAACATCGTCGAGCCGCCGGCCTTGCAGGCCTCGACTATGCGGTCCCGGTCCGCGCCGAGGTTGTGGCCGGTGACGAACGACGCCGACGCGACGACGTTGACCCCGGCCGACAGGATGCGGACCAGCTCGTCGACGTCGTTCCACATCGGGTTGTAGACCACGCAGTCGGGTTTGAGTGCCAGCAGCGCGTCGATGTCGTTGGTCGCGGTGACGCCG
Source organism: uncultured Actinomycetota bacterium (assembly GCA_963786695.1). Lineage (GTDB taxonomy): Bacteria > Actinomycetota > Actinomycetes > Mycobacteriales > Mycobacteriaceae > Mycobacterium. The sequence goes on along the minus strand of CAWBAL010000051.1, from coordinate 217,429 downwards.
AGCGGTTCGATGCCGACCAGCTCACCCACATCGCGGCCGGTCTTGTCCGGCGACCAGGCGTAGCAGCCGACGAGTTCGAGGGTGGGATTGGCGGCGATGGCTTCCACGGAGCTCTTGCCGACGTTGCCGGTCGTCCACTGGACAACGCGATACGGGGTGTTGTGCACTCGCTCAGCATAGGGACGAGCGGTGCTTCTGAGAAGCCCGAATCCTCAGTCGTCGAGGGCGACGCCGCCACGGTTGCGGCGGCGCAGCCGGTGGCTGGTCTTGCCGCTCGGCCGCTTGTTGCGCAGCGCGCCGGCTTCGGGTTCCGCCTCGGATTCGGCCTCGGCCTCGGCGGGGGTTTCCGCGGACACCTCGGCCGGCGTTTCGTCGTCGGCCTTTTCCTCAGCGGCCTCGGTTTCCTCGGCCTCGGTCTGCCTCGGACTCGTCTGCCTCGTCGGGGCTCGGTCGTCTCCTCGGCCGAGGCCTCGTCGGCTGGCGCCTCGTCGGTCTTCTTGCCGCGCTTCTTGCGTGGCTTCTTCTCCTTGACCGGCTTCGGCGGCAGCTCGGCGACGAACGCCAGATAGAACGCCAGCATCCCCAGGATGGCCAGCGCGGCAGCCGCGCCGTAGACACCGAAGAGCCACGGCCCGGCGCTGTCCAGGCTGAGCCAGATCTCCGAGACCGCCGTCGCCACGATCAGCGCTCCGGCGGTGACGTGCAGGATCATCGACCATTGCCGCATCCGCAGCGCCAACTGCGGTGTCGCGAGCTCGGGCCTGCGGGTGCGGATGAGCGTGAGCAGCACCGGCACGGCGGCCAGGGCGATCACCAGCCCGGTGACGATCCGCAACACCGTGCCGAGAGTGTGGGAGGTGTCTCCCATCAACTCCCACCACCGCGGCAGGACGAACAGGAAATACAGGACGCCCCCGACCAGGCATAGCGATAGGTGCAGTGCCATCGCGGTGAAGCGACCCATAACCCTCCTAATGCTGGGAATCCGAGATGCGATCAGGCGGTTGTGCACCCCCGATCGCACCTCGGATCAGGTGCGGAGGATAGGGGATTTGAACCCCTGAGGGCGTTAACCCAACCCGCGTTCCAGGCGAGCGCCATAGGCCACTAGGCGAATCCTCCGTCGGCAATGGTATCCGACTCGGGAAGGCGTCGGTCCCGGCTGCCTGACAGGCTCGGTCGGGCCGGGTATTAGACTCGCTGTGGACCCCGCGCGGCGTCTATCCTGTGAACTCCCCCAGGGCCGGAAGGCAGCAAGGGTCAATGGGCTCTGGCGGGTGCGCGGGGTCCCCTTCTTGAAAGGCGCATGGTGTCGTTCCAGTCCCTGGGCCCCGGCGAACTGCAAGCCCAACACGAGTTGCAGCGGCAGAACTACGCCGACCTGCAGGCCAAGAAGCTTGCCCTGGACCTGACCCGCGGTAAGCCCTGCAGCGAGCAGCTCGACCTGTCCAACGCGCTGCTGAGCCTGCCCGGCGCAAACGACTACCGCGACGACGAAGGCACCGACACCCGCAACTACGGAGGCCTGCACGGGCTGCCCGGCCTGCGCGCGATCTTCGGTGAGCTGCTCGGCGTTCCGCAGTCCAACCTGATCGCGGGCAACAACGCCAGCCTCGAGCTGATGCACGACACCGTGGTGTTCTCGTTGCTGCACGGCGGGGTCGACTCGCCGCGGCCGTGGAGTCAAGGAACCGGTGGTCAAGTTCCTGTGCCCCTCGCCCGGCTACGACCGCCACTTCGCGATCACCGAGACCTACGGCATCGAGATGATCGGTGTCCCGATGCTCGAGGACGGACCCGACGTCGACCTCATCGAGGAGCTGGTCGCCGCCGATCCCGCGATCAAGGGCATGTGGTGTGTGCCGGTGTTCTCCAACCCGACCGGAACCACCTACTCGTGGGAGGTGGTCCGCCGGCTGATCCAGATGCAAACGGCCGCACCGGATTTCCGGCTGTTCTGGGACAACGCCTACGCGGTGCACACGCTGACCATGGACTTCCCGCGGCAGGTCGACATCCTGGGACTGGCCGACAAGGCCGGCAACCCCAACCGGCCGTACGTGTTCGCGTCGACCTCCAAGATCACCTTCGCCGGCGCCGGGGTCAGCTTCTTCGGCGGCTCGCTGGGCAACATCGCCTGGTACCTGCAGCACGCGGGCAAGAAGTCGATCGGCCCGGACAAGATCAACCAGCTGCGGCACCTGAGGTTCTTCAAGGACGCCGACGGGGTGCGGTTGCAGATGCGGCGCCACCAGCAGCTGCTTGCCCCCAAGTTCGCACTCGCGCTCGAGATCCTCGACAACCGGCTGTCCGACTCCAAGATCGCGTCCTGGACCGAGCCCAAGGGCGGCTACTTCATCAGCCTCGACGTGCTGCCCGGCACGGCCAAGCGCACCGTCGCCCTGGCCAAGGACGCCGGCATCGCGGTCACCGAGGCCGGCGCGTCGTTCCCGTATCGAAAAGACCCGGACGACAAGAACATTCGCATCGCGCCGACCTTCCCGCCGATCTCCGACCTGGAGAATGCGATCGACGGGCTGGCCACCTGTGCGTTGCTGGCCGCCACCGAGTCGCTGCTGGCGTCCGGCTCTGTCACAGACGGTCGGTAGCCTTCTCACGTGGCGCTCTACCGCAAGTATCGACCGGCGACATTCGCCGAGGTGGTGGGTCAGGAGCACGTCACCGAACCGCTGTCGACGGCGCTGTCGGCGGGACGGATCAACCACGCCTACCTGTTCTCCGGGCCGCGCGGTTGCGGCAAGACCTCGTCGGCGCGGATCCTGGCCCGCTCGCTGAACTGTGCCGACGGCCCCACCCCTACGCCATGCGGGGTGTGCGACTCGTGTGTGGCGCTGGCGCCCAACGGGCCGGGCTCGGTCGACGTCGTCGAACTCGACGCCGCCAGCCACGGCGGTGTGGACGACACCCGCGAACTGCGTGACCGGGCGTTCTACGCCCCGGCGCAGTCGCGCTACCGCATCTTCATCATCGACGAAGCCCACATGGTCACCACCGCGGGTTTCAACGCGCTGCTCAAGATCGTCGAGGAGCCGCCCGAGCACCTGATCTTCGTCTTCGCCACCACCGAGCCGGAGAAGGTGCTGCCGACCATCCGGTCGCGCACCCACCACTACCCGTTCCGGCTGCTGGCGCCGCGCACCATGCGCTCGCTGATCGAACGCATCCTGGCCTCCGAAGACGTCGAGGTCGACGACGCGGTCTACCCGCTGGTGATCCGCGCCGGCGGCGGTTCCCCCCGCGACACGTTGAGCGTGCTCGATCAGCTGCTCGCCGGCGCGCAGGACAACCGGGTCCACTACCAGCGGGCGCTGGCGCTGCTCGGCGCCACCGACGTGGCCCTGATCGACGACGCGGTCGACGCCCTGGCCGCCGGCGACGCCGCGGCGCTGTTCGGGGCGGTCGAGTCGGTGATCGACGCCGGCCACGACCCACGGCGGTTCGCCACCGACCTGCTGGAGCGATTCCGCGATTTGATTGTGCTGCAAGCTGTTCCGGATGCCGCCAGCCGAGGCGTGGTCGACGCGCCCGACGACGTCCTGGACCGGATGCGTGACCAGGCGACCCGGGTGGGCCCGGCGACGCTGGCCCGCTACGCCGAGGTCGTCCACGCCGGGCTGGGGGAGATGCGCGGCGCGACGGCGCCGCGGCTGTTGCTGGAGGTGGTGTGCGCCCGGCTGCTGCTGCCGTCGGCCAGCGACACCGAGTCGGCGCTGCTGCAGCGCATCGAGCGCATCGAGACCAGGATGGACATCTCCATCCCGGCGGCCGAGGCGGCGATGAGTGCGGAAGCGACGGCACCGGCCAAGCAGTACGCGCGCAAGACGCAGGCGCCGCCGACTGCTCCGGAGCCCGTCGCCAAGCCCGAGCCGCGTCGCCAAACCCGAGCCGGTCGCCAAACCTGAGCCGGTCGCCGAGCCGGAACCGGTCGTCGAGCCCGAACCGGCACCGCCCGCCGCAGCCCCGGCACCCGAGCCGACGCCGGAACCCGAGCCGGAACCGGCAGCCGCCTCAGGTGAGCCGGGTGCCGCCGCGGTGCGCAGCATGTGGTCGACGGTCCGCGACAAGGTCCGTCAGCGCAGCCGCACCACCGAGGTGATGCTGGCCGGGGCGGTCGTACGCGCGGTCGAGGACGGAACGTTGGTGCTGGCCCACGAGTCCGCACCGCTGGCCAAGCGGCTGACCGAACAGCGCAACGCCGACGTCATCCGGGATGCCCTCAAGGACGCGCTCGGCGTGGACTGGCGGGTGCGCTGCGAGGTCGGGGCCGGGCAGCCGATACCCGAGCCCGAGCCGCTGCCGCCGGAGCCCGCACCCGATCCGGTCGAGGCTCAGCGCGCCGAGGAAGACAGCATGATCGCCGAAGTCGGCCGCGACGACGACGCCGCACCCGCGCCGCGACCCCGAAGAGGTCGCCCTGGAACTGCTGCAGAGCGAGCTTGGTGCCCGCCGGATCGAAGGCTAGGCGTTCCACCACGGGCGCAGCGGCAGACCGCCGTCGCCACCCTTGTCGTCGAGCTTGACGGCCAGAACCTGGTGCAGCTGAACCACATTGGTCTCGAAGCCCAGCCGTGACCCGGCCATGTACAGGCCCCACACCTTGGCGGTGGGCAGGCCGACCTCGGCGACCGCCTCGTCCCAGTGCTCGACGAGGTTGCGGCACCAGTCGCGCAGCGTCAGCGCGTAGTGGTGGCGCAGGTTCTCCTCGTGCACCACCTCCAGCCCGACGTTCTGGGCCTCGGTGATGATGCGGCCCGAGCCGGTCAGCTCCCCGTCGGGGAAGACGTAGCGGTCGATGAACCCGCCGGCGGTCGGCGCCGGTCCTGTTGTCCGGCCGGGTGATGCAGTGGTTGAGCAGCAAGCCGCCGGTGCGCAGCTTGGACTTGCAGGAAGCCGAAGTACGCGGGGTAGTTGGCCACCCCGATGTGCTCGGTCAGTCCGATCGACGACACCGCGTCGAAGCCGCTCTCCCGCACGTCGCGGTAGTCGCTGTGCCGCACCTCGGCGAGATCGGCCAGCCCCTCCTCGGCGATCGCCTTCTGCGCCCACGCGGCTTGCTCGCGCGAGAGCGTCACACCGATGACCTTGACCCCGTGCCGGGCGGCGTAGCGCACCATGCTGCCCCAGCCGCAGCCGACGTCGAGCAACCGGTCGCCGGGCTTGAGGTTCAGCTTCTCGAAGACCAGGCGGTACTTGTTGTCCTGCGCCTGCTCCAGCGTCGCCCCGGCGTCGGGGTAGCACGCGCAGGTGTAGGTCATCGACGGGCCGAGCACCCACTCGTAGAACGTGTTGGACACGTCGTAGTGGTGATGGATCGCCTCGGCGTCGCGCTTCTTGCTGTGGCGCAGACCCTCGGCGATGCGCCGCCAGCGCGGCAGCGCCTCCTGCGGCGGCGGCGCGATCGGCTTGAGGCGCTCGATGCCGATCGAGCGGACGATGTCGACCAGAACCCGCGCCGGCGGCCGCTTGAAGTCCAGCGTCTGGTCGAGCGCCTTGAGCAGGTCGTAGGGGTCGCCGGGGTGAACGCCGTGCATGTCGAGGTCACCGGAGACGTAGGCCCGGGCCAGGCCCAGATCGCCCGGCGCGGTGGCCAGGTAGGTGGTGCCGCGCGGGCTGAGCAGGTCCAGGCCCAGTTCGGCGTCATCGGGCCCGGCGGTGCTGCCGTCGTAGGCGCTGAACTTCAGCGGCAGCTCGCCACCGGCGGTGAAGATCTCGAGGATCTCGGCCAGGCTCAGCTTGCCCGGCGCCTGGATCGGGTTGTCGCGGAAGGTTGTCATTGTCGTTGCACCGCCTTTGCGTACAGGTCGAGCAGTCGCGAATCAGGGTCGTAGGTCTTCTTCACGGTCTTGTAGGTTTCGCCGCCATAGAGTTCGTCAAACTCCTCGCGGCCATAAAAAGCGTCGGAGTACAACGACTTGTGGCCGTCGAGGTCGCTGACCTTGGCCTCGATCAGGCGATTGGTGTAACCCTCGGTGCTGATCCCCGGGTCGCTGCGCTCCTGCCCGCCGGTGCCGCCGGCACCGAGGACCAGAAACCGATGTTGACGTAGGTGTGGCCGGCCCGCAGCGGGTACAGCGGCCAGCCGCCGTCGTCGCGCAGGCGCAGCGGGCACAGCCAGATCGGCTCGATCGGAACGTTGTCCAGGAACCAGGACACGAACTCCGCGGTCCGTTCGATCGGCACCTCGACGTCCTGGACCACGCGTTCCAGCGGCGGACGGCCGCGCCGGGCTTCGATGCGATCGGCGATGTTGAACTTCTGGTCGTAGCCGATCAGCTTCCAGTAGAAGCTGCTGCGCCGGTAGCGCCGCGGCCACAGGCGGCGCAGCGTCGGGTTCTGCGCCCCGAACGCCCGCGAGCACCAGAACCAGTCGGTGTCCCAGCGCCACAGGTAGTCGTGGATGGTCAGCCGGTCGTCCTTGACGCCGTCGGCGTGCTGGATGGAGCGGTAGTAGATGTCCTGGCCGGTGTAGTCGCTGACCGGACCCGGCAGTGCCGGTCTGGATGCCCAGGCACAGGTAGCTCTCGTCGGCGCTGAACACCACACCGTCGAGGTAGTCCACCCGCTGCCCGTCGTAGCCGCCGGTGTCGATGATGCGGTCCATCGCGGCGACCAGGTCGGCCAGCGAGTGGAACCGGATGTGTTTGAGCGAGACGAACGGCTTGACCGCCTCGAGCTCGATGCGCAGTCGCACCGAATAGCCAAGCGTGCCATAGGAATTGGGGAAGGCGCGGAACAGGTCGGGATGCTGTTCGCGGCTGGCGGTGACCAGTTCGCCGGCTGCCGGTCAGCACGTCCATCTCCAGGACCGACTCGTGCGGCAGCCCGTTGCGGAACGACGTCGACTCGATACCGAGCCCGGTCACCGCGCCGCCCAGGGTGATGGTCTTGAGCTGCGGCACGACCAGCGGGGACAGCCCGTACGGCAGGGTCGCGGCGACGAGGTCCTCGTAGGTGCACATGCCGGCGACGTCGGCGGTCTTGGCGTCGGGATCGACCGAGATGACGTTGGTCAGCCCGGAGGTGTCCAAACCAGGGGCATCGCGCTTGGCCCGCGCGCGAAACAGGTTCGACGTCGGCTTGGCCAGACGCACCGAGGCGTTGGCCGGTATGGCCCGATAGCTGGCCAGAAGCCGGTCCACACCCCCCGCGTGAGCTGTGAGTGCTTGTTCAACAGTCACACGACTACGCTAGTCGCCAGCCACAGCCGATGCGACCGCAAGGCTGTCTGATCACACCGACGACACTGTGACTAGAGGAGTTTTGCCTGATGGGACAGGTCAGCGCGGCCAGCACGATTTTGATCGACGCCGATCCCGCGACCGTGCTCGACGCGATCGCCGACTACCAGAATGTGCGTCCGAAGATCTTGTCGCCGCAGTACAGCGAGTACCAGGTGCTGCAGGGCGGCCATGGGCAGGGCACCGTGGCCAAGTGGAAGTTGCAGGCCACCGAGTCGCGGGTGCGTGAGGTGCAGGCCAACGTCGACGTGGCCGGTCACACCGTCATCGAGAAGGACGTCAACTCGTCGATGGTGATCAACTGGACCGTCGCTCCGGCGGGCCCGGCAGGCTCCAGCGTCACCGTCAAGACCACGTGGAACGGCGCCGGCGGAGTCAAGGGCTTCTTCGAGAAGACGTTCGCGCCGCTGGGGCTGCGCCGCATCCAGGACGAGGTGCTGGCCAACCTGAAGAACGAGGTCGAAGCAAGCTAGCTGGTGCGGGCCGGCTGGGTCGCCAGGAACGCGGCGATCCCTCTGACCACGGCGTCGGCGTACTTCTGCCGGCCTTCCGGGCTCTCCATCAGCGCGGAGTCGGCCGGGTTCTTCATGTTGCCCATCTCGACCAGAACCGACGGGTACTGCGCCAGGTTCAACCCGGCGAGATCGGCACGCCCGTAGAGGCCATCGGACCCGATGTAGTTGGCGGCCGGGATACCGGATGCCAGCAGCTGGTCGCGCATGGTGCGGGCCAGCTGCACCGAGGGGCCGGCCTGCGCCTGGTTCAGCGGCGGGCTGGAGTAGTTGACGTGGAAGCCGCGGCCGGTGGACGGTCCGCCGTCGGCGTGGATGGAGACGACGGCGTTGGGCTGCAGCGCGTTGGCCATCGCCGCGCGCTCGTCGACGCATGCCGCGACCTGGTCGTCGTTGCCGCGGGACATCGCGGTGCGGACGCCCAGCTGGGTCAGCGCCTGGCGGATCAGCAGCACGGTGTCCCAGTTGAAGGTGTGTTCGGTGAAGCCGTCGTCGGTACTGGTGCCGCTGGTCTGGCAGTCCTTCGTGCCGCCGCGGCCGGTCGGGACCTGCTTGGTCATCGAGGCGTCGTTGGCGCCGTTGTGACCCGGGTCGAGGAAGACGATCATCCCGGCGATGTTGGACGGCGCGGCGTGGCTGACAGCCGTGGACAGCGTCGACGCGGCGAGCAACAGGCCACTGCAGGCCGCTGCGACGACACGCGAGCGTACGGACATGAGCACGGGCGTCACCGTATCTCTTCGCCGTCTAGTCTTGAAGTCGCTGACCGCCCGAATCCCCAGGCGAAACCAAGTCGAGACCAAGACGCAAGGAGACTGTCATGCAGCCCGGAGAAGTGCCTGACCTGGAGGCTTTGCGTGAACGCGCCGAACAGGTGCGCGATCAGCTGATGCCGGGTCTGCAGGCCGCGCTGCAGCAGGCACAGGATCTGCAGCAGAAGCTGATGGAGGCCCAGGAGAAGCTGGCCGCCTCCGAGGTGCACGGCCAGGCCGGCGGCGGACTGGTTCAGGTGACCATGAAGGGCAGCGGGCAGGTCGTCGGGGTGCGCATCGACCCCAAGGTGGTCAACCCCGACGACATCGAGACGCTGCAGGATCTGGTCGTCGGCGCGATCGGCGACGCCTCCCGGCAGTTCGCCATCCTGGCGCAGACCCACCTCGGCCCGCTGGCCAATCAGGCGCCTGCGCCGGCGGGTTCCCGGGCATCGGTGACGGTGGCGGTGGCGGCGCGCACCGCAAGCCGGAGGACTGATCCTCCGCCATGTTCGAAGGCCCCGTCCAGGATCTGATCGACGAGCTCGGCAAGCTGCCGGGTATCGGGCCGAAGAGTGCGCAGCGCATCGCGTTCCACCTGCTGTCGGTGGAGCCGCCTGACATCGACCGGCTGACCGCGGTGCTGGCGCGGGTGCGCGACGGGGTGCAGTTCTGCGAGGTGTGCGGCAACGTCTCCGACGCCGAGCGCTGCCGGATCTGCAGCGACGCCCGCCGCGACGGCACGCAGGTGTGCGTGGTCGAGGAGCCCAAGGACGTGCAGGCCGTCGAACGCACCCGGGAGTTCCGCGGGCGCTACCACGTGCTGGGCGGCGCGCTGGATCCGCTGTCCGGCATCGGGCCGGAACAGCTGCGAATTCGTCAGCTGCTCAACAGGATTGGCGAACGGGTCGACGGTGTCGACATCACCGAGGTGATCATCGCGACCGACCCCAACACCGAAGGCGAAGCCACCGCGACGTATCTGGTGCGGATCCTGCGCGACATCCCTGGGCTGACCATCTCGCGGATCGCGTCGGGCCTGCCGATGGGCGGCGACCTCGAGTTCGCCGACGAGCTGACGCTGGGCCGCGCACTGTCCGGCCGCCGCCTGATGGTCTAGGAGTCTCACGCTCCCCACTTTCGCTGCGTAACGTCGGTTTCGGCGCAGAGGATTACGCCGCGTCGCGGAGCCGCCAGCCGTTCCCGGCGCAGCTGCTCCACCTCGGGCAGCTCGAGCGGCTGCAGCGGCCCCACCACCTTCGACAGCAGCAGGTCGGCAAGCTCCGGGTTGCGGGCCAGGCAGGGTCCGTGCAGATAGGTCGCCACCACGCTGCCCTGCACCGCGCCGTCGTAGCCGTCGCCGTCGCGGTTGCCCGCGCCCTTGACCACCGCGGCCAGCGGCCGGGCATCGGGTCCCAGAACCGTTCCGCCGCGGTGGTTTTCGAAGCCGGTCAACGGCTGCGTCAACCCGTCGACCAGCGGCTTGGACACCACCTCGCCGATGGTGCGCTTCTCCTGCGGCGACGTGGTCACGTCCAGCAGGCCCACGCCGTCGACCCGCTCACCGGCCGAGGTCTCATACCAGTGACCCAGCACCTGGATCGCCGCGCAGATCGCCAGCACCGGCGCACCGCGCGCCGCAGCGCGCTGCAAACCCTGATGCGTCAGAAGATGTTTGGTGGCCAGCCGCTGCGCGTAGTCCTCGGCGCCGCCGAGGGTGTAGAGGTCCAGCGAGTCCGGCACCGGGTCGGCCAGCGTGATCTCGACGATCTCGGCCGCGATTCCGCGCAGCCGCAACCGCTGCCGCAGCACCACCGCGTTGCCGCCGTCGCCGTAGGTGCCCATCACGTCGGGCAGCACCAGCCCGATCCGCACGCGTCAGCCATCGCATCCGCCCCAACGTCCGGCTCAGCGACAGAAACGCGGTGTAGTTGGCCACCACCTCGACATGTCCCTTCGGGCACGACGTGATCGCCTCGATGGTGTTGTGCACCAACGTATGCGGCACACCGGCATAGCCCAGCCGCACCGCCAGGTCCGTCCCGCGCTCGCCGGCGGCGACCACCGGCACGCCTTCGAAATGCTCGAAGTTGACGTCCCACAGCCACGACAGGTCCTCGCCGTCGGGCACCTGACCGTTGACCGCGATCACCACGCCGTCGGCGGACTTGTCGACCATCGACAGCGCCTCCTGCCAGCCGGCGGGGTTCTTGGCCAACAGGATTCGCGCGGTGTGCTCGCCCATCGGCACGGTCCGGTAGCGGCCGGCGACCTCGTCGACCGTCGACACCGCCGCCACCGCCGCGGCGGGATCGGCGCCCAGCGCCACCGCGGCGGCCACCGCCTGCGCGGCATTGCCGCGGTTGACCGTGCCGGGCAGCGACAAGCCGCATCGGCAATTCCAGCCCGTCCGGGCCGTAGAGCTTGGACTCGTCGTACCACCACTGCGGGCTGGGCCGTCTTGAAATCGGTGCCCGTCGAGTACCAGTGCGAGCCGTCGCGCACGATCACCTCGCCGCTGCGCGGGCAGCTCACCGAGTCGTTGGCCCAGCCGCCGCCGGCGGCCACCCACACCACGTTCGGGCAGTCGTAGGCCGCCGAGGTCATCAGCACGTCGTCGCAGTTGGCCACGACGACCGCGTCGGGGTGACGGGCCAGCCCGGCGCGCAGCGTGCGCTCGATGTGGTTGATCTCGCCGACGCGGTCCAACTGGTCGCGCGAGAGGTTCAGCAGCACGATCACCTCGGGGTGCACCGCGTCGGAGACGTGCGGGACGTGCATCTCGTCGACCTCGAGCGCGGCCAGCGACGCCTCCCGCGAGCCCGCCAGCGCCGACACCAGCCCGGCGTCCATGTTGGCGCCCTCGGCATTGGTGGCGACCGGACCGAGGGTGCGCCAGCGCGGCCGCCGTCATCCGGGTGGTCGTCGACTTTCCGTTGGTACCGGTGACGACGACGGTGCGCCGCCCCGCCCCCAGCTGGCCCAGGATCGACTTGTCCAGGGTCATCGCGACCAGGCCGCCGATCATGGCGCCCGCCCCGCGGCCGGTCACCCGGGAGGCCCAGCGCGCGGCGGAGCCGGCGGCCAGTGCGGCACGCCCCCGGATCGTCATCGTCGGCCTTGGCATCGCCACGCAGTTTATGCCGACCATTCACCGGCGGCCCGACACGGATCTGACCTACCGGGTGCTGTCGGAGGTGCGTGCCATCCTGACTGTGTGAGCCACACCTGGGGCCGACCAGCCTCCGAACCGGGGGATGGCTGGGTCGTCGTCGATGTCGAGACCACGGGCTTCCGGCCCGGTCACGCCCGCGTCATCAGCCTCGCCGCCCTCGCGCTCGACCCTCAGGGCCGGGTCGAACACTCGGTGGTCAGCCTGCTGAATCCCGGCGTGGACCCCGGGCCCACACACATCCACGGACTGACCGCCGAGATGCTGGAGGACCAGCCCACCTTCTCCGACATCGTCGGTGACGTCGTCGAACTCCTGCACGGGCGCACCCTGGTCGCCCACAACGTGGCCTTCGACTACGCGTTCCTGGCCACCGAGGCCGAAATGGCCGAGACCGCCCTGCCGATCGACACCGTGATGTGCACCGTCGAGCTCGCTCGGCGCCTCGACCTGGGCCTGGAGAACCTGCGGCTGGAGACGCTGGCCCGGCACTGGGGCGTCGCCCAGACCCGCGCCCACGACGCGTTCGACGACGCCCTGGTGCTGTCCCGGGTGCTCAGCCCCGGCGCTGGAGCGGGCCCACGAACGCGGGATATGGCTGCCGGTGCGCCCGGCCACCCGCCGGCGCTGGCCGAACGGCCGGGTGACGCACGACGAGCTGCGGCCGCTGAAGATGCTGGCCTCCCGGATGCCCTGCCCGTACCTGAACCCCGGCCGCTACGACGGCGGCCGGCTGGTCCAGGGCATGCGGGTGGCGCTGTCGGCCGAGGTCGACCGCACCCACGAGGAACTCGTCGAGCGCATCCTGCACGCGGGCCTGGCCTACAGCGATGCCGTCGACCCCGAGACCTCACTGGTGATCTGCAACGCGCCGCAGGCCGACCAGGGCAAGGGCTACCTGGCCCGTGAGCTCGGCGTGCCGACGGTGTCCGACCAGCAGTTCATGGCGTCGGTCGACCGGGTCGCCGACGGCACCGGAATCGACGACTTCGAGCCCTCGGTGGACCAGGGCCAGCAGTTCGCGCTGTTCTGAGAAGCCCATGACCGACCGACTCAGTTCCGACGACGTGCGCGGCGCCGCCTTCGCCAAGCCCTCGCTGGGCAAGAAGGGCTATGACCCGAAGTCGGTGCACGAGCTGCTGCAGCTGGCCGCCCGCAAGCTGGACGGCCGCGGTTACCTGTCCGCCGAGGACATCCGCGCCACGACCTTGCGACCCGCGTCGCTGCTGCAACGTGGCTACGACAAGGCCGAGGTCGACGCGTTCGTGGATCGGGTCGTCGCGGCGATCAAGGCGCTCGACGCTTAGCTGAGCGCCTTGGCCTTCAGCGAGTCGAACTCCGGCTGGGAGATCGTGCCCGCATCGAGCAGTTCCTTGGCGTGGGCGATCTCTTCGGCCGGCGACCGTCCGGCGGCTTCGCCGGATGTACTCGTCGGTCTCCTGCTTGGCCTGCAGGGCCGCCGTGCGTGCCCGCTCGGCCATGCCTTGACCGCGAGCGATGAGGTAGACCAGCGCCGTCAGCCACGGCACCAGGATCAGGAAGACCACCCAGACGGCCTTGACCCAGCCCGAGGTCTTGTGATCACGCCAGAACAGATCCACCAGGATCTGGAACAGCACCAGCAGGTAGGCGATCCAGGCGAAGATGATCAAGAAATGCCAGAGAAAATCCCAGGTTGAACCCCAGTTCACGGCCTAGCTCCTTAAGTCGTTGGCGGAGCGCGAGCTTGCGCGGCGCGTCAGCTCTAGCCGCGCCGCCCGGTTGACGGCAGAGACCACTGCCCGAAGTGACGCAGTCGTGATCGACGTCGCGATGCCGACGCCCCAGACCGTCCGGCCGCCGACCGACGCCTCGACATAGGCCGCCGCGGCGGCCTCCTCGCCGGCCGACATGGCGTGCTCGGAGTAGTCCAGCACGCTGACGTCGATGCCGACGGTGCCCAGCGCGTCGACGAACGCGGCCAGCGGCCCGTTGCCCTCGCCGCGGATCTCGGTCTCCACCCCGTCGATCTTCACGGTGGCCTCGATGACGTCGATCCCGCCGTCGACCTCCGAGCCGATCACCTTCTGCTTGATGCGCTCCAGCGGCCGGATCGGCGCCAGGTACTCGTCGGCGAAGGCGTCCCACATCTCCTTGGGCGACACTTCACCGCCCTCGCCGTCGGTGATCTTCTGGATCACCTGGCTGAACTCGATCTGCAGCCGGCGCGGCAGGGCCAGCCCGTGATCGGCCTTCATGATGTAGGCCACGCCGCCCTTGCCGGACTGCGAGTTCACCCGGATCACGGCCTCGTAGGTGCGCCCGACGTCCTTGGGGTCGATCGGCAGGTACGGCACCTGCCACAGGATGTCGTCGACATCGGCGTCGGACTCGTCGGCGGCGACCTTCATGGCGTCCAGGCCCTTGTTGATGGCGTCCTGGTGGCTGCCGGAGAACGCGGTGTAGACCAGGTCGCCGCCGTACGGGTGGCGCTCGTGCACGGCCAGCTGGTTGCAGTACTCCACGGTGCGACGGATCTCGTCGATGTTGGAGAAGTCGATCTGCGGGTCCACGCCGCGGGAGAACAGGTTCAGGCCCAGCGTCACCAGACAGACGTTGCCGGTGCGCTCACCGTTGCCGAACAGGCAGCCCTCGATCCGGTCGGCACCGGCCTGGTAGCCCAATTCGGCTGCGGCAACGGCAGTTCCGCGGTCGTTGTGCGGGTGCAGGCTCAGGATGATCGAGTCGCGACGAGCCAGATTGCGGCTCATCCACTCGATCGAGTCGGCGTAGACGTTCGGGGTGGCCATCTCCACCGTGGCGGGCAGGTTGACGATCAGCGGCCAGTCCGGCGTGGGCCAGATGACCTCGGAGACCGCGTCGCACACCTCTTTGGCGTACTCCAGTTCGGTGCCGGTGTAGGACTCCGGCGAGTACTCGTAGCGCCACCGGGTGCCGGGGTGCTTGGCCGCTTCCTCCAGGCACTTGCGCGCGCCGTCGGTGGCGATCTTCTTGATCTCGTCGCGGTCGGCCCGAAACACCACGCGGCGCTGCAGGATCGAGGTCGAGTTGTAGAAGTGCACGATGACGTTCGGGGCACCGTTGCAGGCTTCGAAAGTCCGGGTGATCAGCTCGGGCCGGCACTGCGTCAGCACCTGGATGGTGACGTCGTCAGGGATGGCGCCCTGCTCGATGATCTCGCGGACGAAGTCGTAGTCGGTCTGGCTGGCCGACGGGAAGCCGACCTCGATCTCCTTGTAGCCCATCTTGACCAGCAGCTCGAACATGCGGCGCTTGCGGGCGGGACTCATCGGGTCGATCAGGGCCTGGTTGCCGTCGCGCAGGTCGACCGCACACCACATCGGTGCCCGGTCGATGACCTTGTCCGGCCAGGTGCGGTCAAATGGAACGGTTGCTCTGCCTGATGCCGGGCCTCCGCCCGGCACCTCTTGCGCGAAGGGCCGGTAGCGGAAAACCGGCATCGCGGTGTTGCGCTGGGTGTTCCACGCGGGCTGGCCGTCCTGGCGCGGCCCGGCGGGGGTCTTGATGGTTCGGGCGGATACGTAGGCATCCAGCGAATCGAACGAGGGAGAATGGGTGTTCACGATTGGGCTCCGGGTGTCTTGTTTTGGACTTCAGACCGGCGCATCGCGAAAACCCGCGACGGGAAGCCAGTCTGGATCAGACCCCGTCGCGGCGTCCGAGGAGGAGCACCCGCTGCACAAGGACGTACTGTACTCCGGATGCGTCACCAGGCCAAAGTGCAGGCCTGTCTGTTGGCAGTCCTGCTGCTGGTCACCGCATGCGGGCAGGCCGTCGATGGCAGTGCCCGGCGGGGCTCGCAGGCCGTCGATTCCGGCTTCTTCTTCGCGGGTCCGGTAGCGGTGTTCGGCCGCGCACTCAGCCCCGCCGACACCGCGACGCTGACCTATCTGCGTGCCCTGCGCCGGATCGACGTCTGCGGTCTGGTCAACCGCGACACCGTCGGCAAGGTTGGCGAAATAATCTGGTATGGAACGCTTTTCGCATTCGACGAGTGTGATGCGGCGGTCAAGGTGCCCGGGCGCTCGGCCCAGGAGTACCTCAGTGTGGAGGTCGCCTGGGACCGCCCGACCGGCCAGCCGGCATTCACCGCCGCCGGGCTGCCGGTCCACGAGACCAGTTCGGGCTCCTGCGAGTTCCTGCTGCCGTTGGGCCTGGCGGCGCTGCCCGGCGCACCGGCGCTGACCAGCGACAACCAGCCCGTCGTGAAGACCAGCGTGATCGGCGGCGGTGACTGCCCGCTGGCCCGGCGCGCCACCACCGCCCTGGCCGAGTGGCTCGACGGCCGGCCACTGCCGGCCCGTGACGCCGCGGCCGCCTACCCGATCCGGCTGGCCGAACAGGACCCGTGCGCGGTGCTGGCGGTAATCGGCGGCGAGATCACGCGCTGGGACATCGAACGCGGCACCCCCTACCAGTGCGTTTTCGACGTCAAACGGGGTGTGCGGCCGACGTCGGTCCAGGTGTCGCTGGCGCCGAAGGTCGGCAACATGGTCATCGACGGCCGGGAGCGCCGCGAGATCGACGGGACCCTGGTGTACGTGGATCGGGCGTTCTGTTCGGCGGGGTCCATCGTCGGCCCGCAGATGCAACGGCGGCTGGCCGCAGGCGGCTACGAGGATCCGCCCGACACCGTGATCGTGCCGACGGTCACCGTCGACAGTGGCGGCGCGGACTGCGACACCGTCGCGCGCATCACCGCCGACGCCGCCAAGCTCTACGGCTAGCTACGCTGATCGATCATGCGCCGACGACCTCGCTGGATCCTCACCATCAGCGTGATTGTCGTGGCAGCAGGCTTCGCCGTGTGGACGACGTTCTTCGACAAGCCACCGGAGAAGTGCAACCCGGTGATCGACCTGCTGAACTTCAATCGCTCCCAGTCGTCACTGATCAGCTCCAAGGGTGGGGACGGGGCGCCCAACGCCGCGGAGCAAACGGCCTATCAGCAGTGGGCCGACGGCTTGGCCGAGCGCGCCCAGAAGGTGACCGACCCCGAACTCGCCGCGCAGGCGACCCAGCTGGCCCAGCTGGCCAACGAGTTCGTCATGGGCTTACCCCGGATGCGCGCCGAGACCGAAGCCCGCGCGCCCGGCGCGCCGGCGCCGGCGGTGGTCTACCAGATGTCGGCACTCAACGACCGGATCACCGAGCACGTCTCCCAGCTCTCACAGGCCTGTTCCTGACCAGTTGAGCACCATCGCCTCGAGCGGTATCCGCTCCCGCGGGCGGGAATCGCGTTCGAGGATCTCCGGCGGCATGTGGCGGTAGTCACCCAGCGAGCCCACCGCGACCACCGCCAGCGGCCGCACCCCTGGCGGCAGGTCGAAGGCCTCGCGGGCCCCGTCGACGTCGAACCCGGCCATCGGATGGGCGATCAATCCGCGCGACACCGCCTCGATCGCCAGGTTGGCCATCGCCGCGCCCGCGTCGACCCCGGAGTACAGCGCCGTGCGGTCGTCCTCGCCCTCGTCGGCGCACACCAGGATCAGCGCTCCGGCGGCTTTCGCATAGCTGTTGCCGCGCCTGAGCAGGCCGGA
This sequence comes from uncultured Actinomycetota bacterium, assembly GCA_963786695.1. GTDB lineage: Bacteria > Actinomycetota > Actinomycetes > Mycobacteriales > Mycobacteriaceae > Mycobacterium. Next base: position 200,173 of record CAWBAL010000051.1, on the reverse strand, counting down.
GATGGCAGCGAAGGTGTCGTCGTCGCTTGGTTCATCCCCGGGTCGCTCCGCTCCTGCCCGCCGGACGCCCACAACGAACCGCACCGGCTGACGATGACCCCAGGTCGCGGCCCAGCGGCCGGCTTCCAGCAGCGCGAGGAGTTGTTCGCCGGTGACGACGGCGTCCGGGTCGAAGGCCCGTGGGCTCCACCTGGCGGCGATCGGCGGGTGGATGGGCACCCGGGTGTGGGCGTCGCGGTCGGCGGGTTGGTCGGGCACGGATCGGACGTTACCTGCGGTCTCGGCGAGAAAAGCAGGTGCGCCGACCCCTTATCCTTATGGGCAACCCCACGCTTGCAGAAAGGGCAGACAGTGGCGCTCGTCGTGCAGAAATACGGCGGATCCTCGGTGGCAGACGCCGAGCGGATCCGGCGGGTCGCCGAGCGCATCGTCGAAACCAAGAAGCAGGGCAACGACGTCGTCGTGGTGGTCTCCGCGATGGGCGACACCACCGACGAACTGCTCGACCTGGCCCGCCAGGTCTGCCCGGCACCCCCGCCGCGCGAGCTGGACATGCTGCTGACCGCCGGCGAGCGGATCTCCAACGCCCTGGTCGCCATGGCCATCGAGTCACTGGGCGCGCACGCCCGCTCGTTCACCGGATCGCAGGCCGGCGTCATCACCACCGGTACCCACGGCAACGCCAAGATCATCGACGTCACCCCGGGCCGGCTGCGCACCGCTCTCGACGAGGGCCAGATCGTGCTGGTCGCCGGGTTCCAGGGCGTCAGCCAGGACAGCAAGGACGTCACCACCCTGGGCCGCGGCGGCTCGGACACCACCGCGGTCGCGCTGGCGGCCGCGCTGAAGGCCGACGTCTGCGAGATCTACACCGATGTCGACGGCGTCTTCACCGCCGACCCCCGGATCGTGCCCAATGCCCGTCGGCTGGACACCGTCACTTTCGAGGAGATGCTCGAGATGGCGGCGGCCGGCGCCAAGGTGCTGATGCTGCGCTGCGTGGAATACGCGCGGCGCTACAACGTTCCGATTCACGTCCGGTCGTCGTACTCCGACAAGCCCGGCACGATCGTCACCGGATCAATCGAGGACATCCCCATGGAAGACGCCATCCTGACCGGAGTTGCACACGACCGCAGCGAGGCCAAGGTCACCGTCGTCGGCCTGCCCGACGTGCCCGGCTACGCCGCCAAGGTGTTCCGCGCGGTCGCCGACGCCGACGTGAACATCGACATGGTGCTGCAGAACATCTCGAAGGTGGAGGACGGCAAGACCGACATCACCTTCACCTGCTCGCGCGACGCCGGGCCCACCGCGGTGGAGAAGCTGGCCTCGTTGCAGGACGAGATCGGCTTCACCAAGGTGCTCTACGACGACCACATCGGCAAGGTGTCGCTGGTCGGCGCGGGCATGCGCAGCCACCCCGGCGTCACCGCCACGTTCTGTGAGGCGCTGGCGCAGGTCGGCGTCAACATCGAGCTGATCTCCACCTCGGAGATCCGAATCTCGGTGCTGGTCAAGGACACTGAGCTCGACAAGGCGGTCGCCGCGCTGCACGAGGCATTCGGCCTCGGCGGCGAGGAAGCGGCCGTCGTCTACGCGGGAACGGGACGCTGATGGTCAGCATCGGAGTTGTGGGCGCGACCGGCCAGGTCGGCCAGGTGATGCGGGCGCTGCTCGAGGAGCGCGACTTCCCGGTCACCAGCGTGCGGTTCTTCGCCTCGGCGCGCTCGGCAGGCAAGAAGCTGCCGTTCCGCGGGCAGGAGATCGAGGTCGAAGACGCCGCGACGGCCGACCCGAGCGGTCTGGACATCGCGCTGTTCTCGGCGGGCGCGACCATGTCGCGGGTGCAGGCGCCGCGGTTCGCCGAGGCCGGAGTGGTCGTGATCGACAACTCGTCGGCCTGGCGCAAGGATCCCGATGTCCCGCTGGTGGTCTCGGAGGTCAACTTCGAGCGCGACGTGCTCGGCAAGCGGCTGCCCAAGGGCATCATCGCCAACCCGAACTGCACGACCATGGCGGCGATGCCGGTGCTCAAGCCGCTGCACGACGAGGCGCAGCTGGTGCGGATGATCGCCTCGACGTACCAGGCGGTTTCGGGCAGCGGTCTGGCCGGCGTCGAGGAGCTGGCTTCGCAGGCACGTGCGGTGATCTCTGGTGTCGAGGAGCTGGTGCACGACGGCTCCGCGCTGGACTTCCCGGCACCCAGCAAGTACGTCGCACCGATCGCGTTCAACGTGGTGCCGCTGGCCGGGTCGCTGGTCGACGACGGCTCCGGTGAGACCGACGAGGACCAGAAGCTGCGCAACGAGAGCCGCAAGATCCTCGGCATCCCCGACCTTGCGGTCAGCGGAACCTGTGTGCGGGTGCCGGTTTTCACCGGTCACTCGTTGTCGATCAACGTCGAGTTCGCCCGGCCGATTTCGCCGGAGCGCGCCGCCGAGATCCTGGGCGCTGCGCCCGGTGTCAAGCTGGTCGACGTGCCGACTCCGTTGGCCGCGGCGGGGATCGACGACTCGCTGGTGGGCCGGATCCGGCACGATCCCGGTGTGCCCGACGGGCGCGGCCTGGCCCTGTTCATCTCCGGTGACAACCTCCGAAAAGGTGCTGCCCTCAACACCATTCAGATCGCCGAGCTGCTCGCCGCCGAGCTCTGAGCCGAGGTCCTGCTCTTGCGCCGAAACCGACGTTTGGGCGTGAAACTGCGAGTAGTTTGCGCCATTTCGTCGATCTCGGCGCTGGTCGGTGCGTCCGGCGTCGCCGCCGCTGACCCGCCGAGTCCCGGCGCCTGACCCGATCCTGCCGCCGCTGGCGCTCGGCCAGGTGGTGCGCATCGGTCCGACAGCCGGCACCGGGACGCCGACCCGCGACTACGGGATCGGGGCGACGGACCTGTGCGAATTCATGGAATTCCCAACCGAATTGCTGCAGATCTGCGGTGACAGCTTCGCCGGTCAGGGGGTGGGATTCGGCGGCTGGTTCTCACCGGTGGCGCTGCACGTCGCCGGCGATTCCGTCGACGACCCCGATGGAATCCGTTACACCGGGGTCACCGGAGTGGACAGGCCACTGCTGGCCGATCCGACGCCGAAGGGGTCCTCGCAACTACCGGCCGGCGTCGTCTCGATCAACCGACAGAACTATCTGCTGGTGACCACCACCGAGAACCTGGTGCCGGCATCTTCGCGCCTGGTGAAAGCCGAAGCGGGACAGGGTAGTTGGACCACCGTGCCGGGCTCGCAGCGCCGCGCCGGACTATGCCGGCGGTAGGCAGACGCAGATCAGCGGATTCTACGATCCAGTCCCGACTCCGGACTCGCAGACCGGCTGGGTGTACATCGTCGCCAACAACTTCGACCGGTCCGGTCCGGTGGTGCTTTACCGGGTTGCGCCACAGCTCTTCACCGACCGATCCCGATGGCAGGGTTGGGCCGCCGGGCCCGGTGGCGGCTGGAACAAGCCCCCGACGCCGCTGTGGCCGGACCGGGTGGGGGAGATGAGTGTCCGCCAGATCGACGGCAAGACGGTGCTGTCGTACTTCAACGCCAGCACCGGCAACATGGAGGTCCGGGTCGCCTACGACCCGACCGGGTTGGGCACCGCGCCGGTGACGACGGTGGTGCAGGCGGGGGACTGGCCGGATCCCGCCGAGAGCCTGCCCGCACCCGAGGACAACCGGCTGGCTCAGCCCTACGGTGGATACATCTCGCCGGGCTCGACGCTCGACGAGGTGCGGGTGTTCATCAGCCAGTGGAACACCGCGCCGCGCGACCGCGCGCCCTATCGGGTGCTGCAGTTCGCGGTCAATCCGTTCAAGCCGTGGTCGTGAGGCATCGCCCCATTCGGGGCTGACGTATGGGTTAATAATGGCCATGCCCTCGCACCGGCGCAGCCGTTGACCGATGCCCTGATTCTGATTCTCACCGGCGTCGTTGCGGCGTTCCTCAACACCGCCGCGTCGAGTGGATCGGCGGTCAGCCTGCCGATCATGATCATGATCGGCGTCGGACCCGTGGTGGCGAACGCCTCGAACCGGCTCCCGATCGTGATCGGCTGCGCGACAGCCGTGTGGACCTTCCACCGGGCCGGGCACCTGCCGTGGCGAGACGCGGCGCGCTTCGCCATTCCGGTTGCCATCGGAGCCGTCGCGGGTGCGTCGCTGGCGTCGGTGTTCGACGACATGAAGACGACCAACCTCGTCATCTTCGCGGTCGTCGTGGCCGTTCTGCTGCTCTTCGCCAACCCGTCGAAATGGCTCTCCGCGGACCGAACCGACCAACCGCCGAACAAGGGTCCGCTCGTGCTGATCCTGATGGGCTGCGTCGGGGTGTGGGCGGGCCTGATCGCGGTCGACTCCGGCACCTACGCGCTGGCCGTTCTGGTCCTGCTCGCCAAGTTCCCCATCCGGGAGGCCAACGCGATCAAGGTGACGACGCTCGGGATCGCAGCCCTGGTCTCGCTGATCGTGTTCTCCGGCAACGGCGACATCGACTGGCGGGTGGCGTCGTTACTGGCGGTCGGCAGCGTCGTCGGCGCATTCCTCGGGGCTCGACTGGCACTCGGACCTCATGCCGCGAGGTGGGTGTTCCGGCTGCTGATCATGGTCCTCGGACTCGAGGTGATCCACCTCGGTCTACGACTCTGGTCGCCCGGCACGCTCTCGGCACTCACGCTGCTGCACAGCAACTTTCAGTGATCGCACCTACGCTGTTCGGGCCGTCGCCTCCATGCCCGCGAGACAGCCGTGCGCCTACCGCTCGCGAGCTGCGTCAGCCCGCCCGGCTGAGTCTGGCCAGGATCCGCAGCCCAGCATCTGGGCGACACCGACCAGCATCACCGGCCACAGAGCGCCGGCCAGGACACTGACCAGGATCCGGGAGTTACGGTCATCGAACTCGCGGACGTGAACCGCTTCGGAGAACACCCACGCAAAGAAGACGAACACCGGAATACCGATGAGGTACAGAGCACCCAGCACGGCGGACTCCTTCAAATTTGCCCCCGCAGGTGCCGTCGTCGCAAAGTTCGCTGGATCTGTCCAGTGCCGGGTAGGTGCCAGGTAGTTACCTATTATCGCGCTTGGCTTGTCTTCGCGCGCCGGCCGCCACGGTGCCGGCCTCGCGCTTCTTGCGACCGGGTGACTTGCGGGTCTGGTCGACGCGCGCGCGACCGAGCGTCTGCACCTTGCCCGCGCCCTTAACCGGCGGCAGCGGAGACGAGCCTTCCTGCCGCGCCCGGGCCAGCCGCTCCTGCTTGAGCTCGCGGGCGCTGCGCTGTGCGGCCAGCGCCCAGCTGCTTGCTGACCCGCGCCAGCGCCCCTTCGAAGATCTCCGCCTTGGCACCGTTGCGTTCGTTGGCCGATCGGGCCGCACCGCGGCCGCCCTTGGCGGACACCTTGGACGCGCCCTTGCGGCGATACAGCCCGACGTACTTGTTGCGCGCCCGCCGGATTCTGCGGTGCAGTTCGAGCAACGCGTCTTCGTCCAGTTCGGCGATCGCAGGGAGTTCCGTCTCGCGGATCAGCAGGAACTCGGACTCGGTCAGCGAGTACAGCAGCTTGTTCATTCTTGATTCATAGCCCGTCCAAGCGCCGGTGCGCGGGGAAATCGCAGCGAGCACCGCATTCCGGCATTCACAGTCATTTCAAAGCCCCTACCTACTCCCCGCTATGACCGCCGCTCGCATGATCGATGTATGACCGAAACACCAGAACGCGTCGACGAGCCCGCCACCGGGTCCGTCGACACCCTGCCCCCGCCGCCGCCGGTGTACGCCGAGCCGCCGCTCGCTCACCGACCCAACCGCCTCTATCAGGCCGCCGCGTGGGTCGCGATCGTGGCGGGAGTCATGTTCATCGTCGGTGCCGTGTTCTTCACCGGCTTCGCTCTGGGCCGGCACAGCGGCGGCGACGGCGGATGGCGCCATCACCGCGGCGACAACTCCCAGTTCGAACGTCGTGGCGGCCCGCCGATGATGCCGATGATGCCCGGCCAGGGTGGGCCGGGCTACGGGCCCGGCTTCGGCCCCGGTGGCCCGGGTGGTCCGGGTGCCGGCGGGCCGGGCGCCACCGCCACCCCCGCACCGCGCCCCTGACCAACGCTCCGGAAAACCCAGCGTCCACTCCCGGGCGCTGGGTTTTTCGTTGTCCTGGGACGTGAAACGGCTTTCGCGGGTACTCCTGCTGCGGAAGTCCACGCCGCAGACAGGGGATAGCAGATGACTGAGAAGTACGCGACCACGGACTCGGGCGCACCGGTCCCGAGCTTCGAGCACTCGTTGACCGTCGGATCAGACGGGCCGATCCTGCTGCAGGATCACTACCTGATCGAGCAGATGGCGAACTTCAACCGCGAGCGCATCCCCGAGCGGCAACCGCACGCCAAAGGTGGCGGTGCGTTCGGTCATTTCGAGGTGACCCAGGACGTCAGTCAGTTCACCCGCGCCGCGGTGTTCCAACCCGGCGTCAGGACCGAGATGGTGGCCCGATTCTCCACCGTCGCCGGCGAGCGCGGCAGCCCAGACACGTGGCGTGATCCGCGCGGATTCGCGCTGAAGTTCTACACCTCCGAAGGCAACTTCGACCTGGTCGGCAACAACACCCCGGTGTTCTTCATTCGCGACCCGATGAAGTTCCAGAACTTCATCCGCTCCCAGAAACGCTTGCAGTCCAGCAACCTTCGCGACCATCACATGCAGTGGGACTTCTGGACGCTGTCACCGGAATCCGCGCACCAGGTCACCTGGCTGATGGGCGACCGCGGAATCCCGAAGACGTGGCGGCACATGAACGGCTACTCCAGCCACACCTACAGCTGGATCAACGCCGCGGGCGAGCTGTTCTGGGTGAAGTACCACTTCAAGACCGACCAGGGCATCGAGTTCCTCACCCAGGAGGACGGCGACCGGCTGGCCGGCGAGGACGGTGACTACCACCAGCGCGACCTGTACGACGCGATCGATGGCGGCGACTTCCCGAGCTGGACGCTGCACGTGCAGATCATGCCGTTCGAAGACGCAAAGACCTACCGGTTCAACCCCTTTGACCTCACCAAGGTCTGGCCCCACAGCGACTACCCGCTGCACGAAGTCGGCAGGATGGTTCTCGACCGCAACGTCACCGACTACCACGCCGAGATCGAACAGGCCGCCTTCGAGCCGAACAACGTCGTGCCCGGGCACCGGCCTGAGCCCGGACAAGATGCTGCTGGCCCGCGGGTTCTCCTACAGCGACGCCCACCGGCACCGGCTCGGGGTGAACTACAAGCAAATTCCGGTCAACACACCGAAAGTCGAGGTGCACAGCTACTCCAAGGACGGCGCGATGCGCATCCGCAACGTCACCGACCCGGTCTATGCCCCCAACTCGATGGGCGGCCCGCAGGCCGATCCCGCGCGTGCCGCCGAAGTGCACTGGGCCTCAGACGGCGACATGGTCCGGATGGCCTACGCCCTGCGCGAGGATGACGACGACTGGGGTCAGCCCGGCACGCTGGTTCGCGAGGTGCTCGACGACGAAGCCCGAGACCGGCTGGCGCACAACGTGATCGGTCACGTGTCCAAGGGTGTCAAGGAACCGGTGCTCTCGCGGGTGTTCGAGTACTGGCGCAACATCGACCCCGACCTCGGCAAGGCCATCGAGGAGGGGGTGCGCGGCAATCTCGACCAGTAGCGGCCTGGCGGGTCACGACGGCGCCTTGCCGTCCGGCGGTCGGCTGGCATGATCGACCCATGGGCATCGAGGTCATCTACACAGCAGAGTCGACGGCTACCGGCGGAGGTCGCGACGGACACGTCAAGTCCTCCGACAACCGCATCGATCTGGACACCCGCCCGCCGAAGGAGGCCGGCGGCAGCGGCGAGGGCACCAACCCCGAGCAGCTGTTCTCCGCCGGGTATGCGGCCTGCTTCCTGAGCGCGCTGCAACTGGTCGCGCGCAGCGAGAAGGTCGCACTCGACAGCGCGTCGGGCATCACCGCGCAGGTGGCTCTGGGCAAGGACTCCGACGGCGGCTACGGCATCAACGCCCAGCTGATCGGGTACCTGCCCGGGCTGTCGCGCGAGCGAGGCCGAAGACCTGATGCACAAGGCTCACCAGGTGTGCCCGTACTCCAAGGCCACCCGCGGCAACATCGACGTCACCCTGTCGGTCAAGGTCTGACGCTCGTGCGGACAGCCGCAGCCGTGCTGACCGCGCTGGGTGTCGCCGCCGTCACGGTGGCCGCGCCGGTGTGGGCGCGGCCGTCCGATCCCGGCGTGGTGTCCTACGCGGTGCTGGGCAAGGGCTCGGTCGGCAACATCGTCGGCGCACCGATGACCTGGGAGTCGGTGTTCACCGACCCGTTCCAGGCCTACTGGGTCGACCTGCCGGTCTGCAACAACTGGGCCGACATCGGGTTGCCGGAGGTCTACGCCGACCCGGACCTGGCGTCGTTCAACGGCGCGACGACGCAGACGTCGGCCACCGATCAGGGGCACCTGGTCAAACAGGCCATCGGGGTGTTCGCCACCAACGACGCCGCCACCCGCGCGTACCACCGCGTCGTCGATCGCACCGTCGGCTGCTCGGGGCAGACCACCGCGATGCACCTCGAGGACGGCACCACCCAGGTGTGGTCGTTCAGCGGGGCGCCACCCGGCGCCACCGACGCCGTGTGGGTCAAACAGGAAGCCGCATGTCGCTGACCGGCGCTGCTTCACCCAGACCCGGCTGCGGGAGAACGTGCTGCTCCAGGCCAAGGTCTGCCAGTCCGGCAACGGCGGGCCCGCGGTGAACGTGCTCGCCGGGGCCATGCAGAACACGCTCGGTCAGTAGAAGTAACGCTCTGCCAGTTTGGGTACACGTCAGTGACGTGTCAGTCGGTGAATCGGGGAAATTTGTCGGTGCGTTCTGGAAGATGGAAGCCATGACGTTCGTCGTCACGTCCCAACCGGGCCGACCGCGCTGCGGGCCGGGCGACGACGAGCGCGTTCTGGACAGCGCTTCCTCGGCCGCATTGCACATCGCCGGGGCCTCGCTGCGCGACGGCGAGGTGGGCCGGGTCGGTCTGGAACTCGAAGCCCACTGCTACGACCTCGACGACCCGCACCGCCGGCCGGGGTGGGACGAGCTGACCGACGTGATCGCCGCGGTGCCCGGGCTGCCCGGCGGCAGCGCGATCACCGTCGAACCGGGCGGCGCGGTCGAACTGTCCGGCCCGCCGTTCGACGGTCCGGCGGCCGCGATCGCCGCGCTGGCCGCCGACCGGCGAAGCGCTGCGGTCGGTCTTCGCCGACGCCGGCCTCGGGCTGGTGCTGCTCGGCGCGGATCCGCTGCGGCGGGCCGCAGCGGATCAACCCCGGCGCCCGGTATCGAGGCCATGGAGAAGTTCTTCGTCGCCAGCCGCACCGCGGGGGCCGGCTCGGCGATGATGACGTCGACGGCCTCGATGCAGGTCAACCTCGACGCCGGACCGCGCGACGGCTGGGCCGAGCGGGTGCGGCTGGCCCACGCGCTCGGCCCGACCATGATCGCGATCGCGGCCAACTCGCCGCTGCTGGCCGGGAAGTTCACCGGCTGGCAGTCCACCCGGCAGCGGGTGTGGGGGCAGCTGGACTCGGCGCGCTGCGGCCCCATCCTCGGCGCCAGCGGTGACGACCCGTGCACCGACTGGGCGCGGTACGCCTTGAAGGCGCCGGTGATGCTGGTCCACACCCCGGACGTCGTGCCGCTGACCACGCACGTGCCCGTTCGCCGACTGGGCCGACGGGCTGGTGCTCCTCGGCGACCGCCGGCCCACCACCGCCGATCTCGACTACCACCTGACCACGCTGTTCCCGCCGGTTCGCCCGCGCCGATGGCTGGAGATCCGCTACCTCGACAGCGTCGCCCGACGCGCTGTGGCCGGCGGTGGTGTTCACGCTCGTCACGCTGCTCGACGATCCGGCTGCCGCCGAGATCGCCGCCGAGGCCGTCGAGCCGGTCGCGACCGCGTGGGACCTCGCCGCGCGGGTCGGTCTGGCCGACAAGCGGCTGCTACGCCGCGGCGCAAGCGGTGCGTGGCCGCCGTGGCCGATCGGGCGCCCGCGGAATTATCCGAGTCGATGGCGCAGTTGGTGCAGAACGTGGACGACGGCCGCTGCCCCGCCGACGACTTCGCCGACCGTGCCATCCGGCACGGCATCGGTCCCGCCGTGCTGCAACTGGCCCGGGACGGCGTGTGATCGCCCGGGAGGACGCTCGCCCGCGACCTCGAGCGGGCCCGGCAGCGGACGCTGACCCTCACCGACTTCGACGACGCCGAGCTGCATCGTCAGTACAACCCGCTGATGAGCCCGCTGGTGTGGGACCTCGCCCACATCGGTCAGCAAGAGGAGCTGTGGCTGCTGCGCGACGGCAACCCGCGACCGGCCCGGCATGCTGCCGGCGAACATCGAAGGCCTCTACGACGCCTTCGTCCACTCCCGCGCCAGCCGGGTCGATCTGCCGCTGCTGTCCCCGGCGCAGTCGCGCGTCGTACTGCAGCACGGTCCGCGCCGCCGCACTCGACGCGCTGGACACGCCTGCCCGAGCGACGACGAGGAGGTCGCGTTCCGCTTCGGCCTGGTCATCAGCCACGAGAACCAGCACGACGAAACCATGCTGCAGGCGCTCAACCTGCGCACCGGCGCCCCGATCCTGAGCCCGCGGAACACCGCTCCCGCACGGTCGCCCGGATGTGGCCGGCACGTCGGTCCTGGTACCGGGCGGCGCGTTCGTCCTCGGGGTCGACGCAGCCACCGAACCGCTGTCGCTGGACAACGAACGACCCGCCCACGTCGTCGACGTGCCGTCGTTCCGGATCGGGCGGGTGCCGGTCACCAACGGCGAATGGGCAGCAGTTCATCGACGACGGCGGCTACACCCAGCAGCGGTGGTGGTCGGCGCGCGGGTGGGAACACCGGGTGCAGGCCGGCCTGACCGCGCCGCAGTTCTGGAACCCCGACGGCAGCCGCACCCGGTTCGGCCACGTCGAGGAGATCCCGGCCGACGAACCGGTCCAGCACATCTCGTTCTTCGAAGCCGAGGCCTACGCGGCGTGGGCCGGTGCGCGGCTGCCCACCGAGGTGGAGTGGGAGAAGGCCTGCGCCTGGGATCCGGTGGCCGGTGCCCGGCGCCGCTACCCGTGGGGGCGCCGAGAGCCGACGGCCCGGCACGCCAACCTCGGCGGCGACGCGCTGCGGCCCGCGCCGGTCGGTGCCTATCCGGCCGGGGCGTCGGCCTACGGCGTCGAGCAGATGCTCGGTGACGTGTGGGAGTGGACCACCTCGCCGCTGCGGCCGTGGCCCGGGTTCACGCCGATGATCTACCAGCGCTATTCGGAGCCGTTCTTCGACGGCGACTACACGTGCTGCGCGGCGGATCGTGGGCCGTCGCGGCCGACACCCTGCGGCCGAGCTTCCGCAACTGGGACCACCCGATCCGGCGGCAGATCTTCTCCGGCCTGCGCCTGGCCTGGGACGTCTGATGTGCCGTCATCTCGGCTGGCTCGGCGAGCCGGTGTCGATCGCCTCGCTGGTGCTCGACCCGCCGAGCGGACTGCGGGTGCAGTCCTATGCGCCGCGCCGCCAGAAGCACGGACTGCTCAACGCCGACGGTTGGGGCGTGGGCTTTTTCGACGGCGGCGGAGCGAAGCGACTGGACGACCGGTGACGCCCGGCGGTGGCGCAGCGCGTCGCCGCTGTGGGGCGACGTGTCGTTCGCCTCGGTGGCGCCGGCACTGCGCAGCGGCTGCGTGGTGGCCGCGGTGCGCTCGGCGACGGTGGGCATGCCGATCGAGAGCAGCGCGTCCGCCCCGTTCAGCGACGGCCGATGGCTGCTGTCGCACAACGGCATCGTCGACCGTGCCGTGCTGCCGGTGAGCCCGGCAGCCGAGTCGACCGTCGACAGCGCGATGCTGGCGGCGCTGATCTTCGACCGCGGTCTGGACGACCTCGCCGACACCGTCGGCGAGGTCGGCGCCGCCGACCCGAATGCCCGGCTGAACATCCTGGCCGCCAACGGTTCTCGGTTGCTGGCCACCACGTGGGGCGACACCCTGTCGGTGCTGCGGCGCGCCGACGGCGTGGTGCTGGCCAGCGAACCCTACGACGACCACCCGGACTGGCAGGACGTCCCCGACCGCCACCTGGTCGAGGTGGTGGACGGCCGGGTGACGCTGACCCCGCTGAAAGGATCGTCGTGAGCTTCACACTGTCCAACAACCTGGCCGCCGACTCCGCGGCGACGGCGCTGCGCAGCGACGTGATCAACGGGCTGCGACAGACACCGAAGTCGTTGCCGCCCAAGTGGTTCTACGATTCGGTCGGTAGTGACCTGTTCGACCAGATCACCCGGCTGCCCGAGTACTACCCGACGCGCGCCGAGGCGCAGATCCTGCGCGAGCAGTCGGCCGCGATCGCCGCGCACAGCGGTGCGGACACCCTCGTCGAGTTGGGCAGCGGCACCTCGGAGAAGACCCGCACGCTGCTCTCGGCGCTGCGCGACAACGGAACGCTGCGCCGCTTCGTGCCGTTCGACGTCGACGCGGGCGTTCTGGAATCGGCAGGCGAATCGCTGCAACAGGAGTACCCGGACCTCGAGATCGACGCGGTGTGCGGTGATTTCGAGGAGCACCTGGCCAAGATTCCCGGCGGCGGACGCCGTTTGTTCGTCTTCCTGGGCTCGACCATCGGCAACCTCACCCCGCGGCCGCGCGCCGAGTTCCTGTCCGCACTGGCCGACGTGCTGGAGCCGGGTGATGCGCTGCTGCTGGGTACCGATCTGGTCAAGGACGCCGACCGGCTGGTCCGCGCCTACGACGACAGCGCGGGGGTGACCGCGCGGTTCAACCGCAATGTGCTGGCGGTGATCAACCGAGAACTGGACGCCGACTTCGACCTCGACGCGTTCAGTCACGTCGCCCGCTGGAACGCCGCCGAGGAACGCATCGAGATGTGGCTGCGCGCCGAAGCCCCGCAGCGCGTGCACATCCGTGCGCTGGACCTGAGCGTCGAGTTCGGCGCCGGCGAGGAGATGCTGACCGAGGTGTCCTGCAAGTTCCGGCCCGACGCCGTCGCCGCCGAACTCGCCGCGGTCGGCCTGCGACGGACCCACTGGTGGACGGACCCCGCGGGCGACTTCGGCCTGTCCCTGGCCGTCAAGTGAGCACACTCGCGCAGCGCTGGCGCGAGGCCCGCCTGCCCGTGGCGGGGCTGCACCTCGACAGCGCGGCGTGCTCGCGGCAGAGCCTGGCCGCCATCGAGGCGGCCGCCGCGCATGCCCGCCACGAGTCGGAGGTGGGCGGCTACGTCGCTGCCGAAGCGGCGGCCCCGGCCCTGCGGGCCGGTCGCGCCGGGGTGGCCGCACTGACCGGAATGTCGCCCGGTGACATCATTTTCACCACCGGGTCGGGCAATTCGCTGGATCTGCTGCTCGGCGTGTGGCCGCTGGCCCGCACCGTGGCCTGTCTGCCCGGGGAGTACGGGCCCAATCTCGCCCAGTTCGCGGCCGGCGGATTCACCTGCACGCCATTGCCGGTCGACGACCTGGGCCGGGTGGACCCCGAGGCCGCCGAGATATCGCTGCGCAACGACCCGCCCGCGATGGTGCACCTGACCGCGCTGGGCAGTCATCGCGGTGTGGTTCAACCGGTTTCGGAGATGGCGGCGATGTGCCGCGACTTGGGTGTGCCGCTGATCGTCGACGCGGCTCAGGCGCTGGGCCAGATCGACTGTGTGAGCGACGCCGACGCCGTCTACTCGTCGTCCCGTAAGTGGCTGGCCGGCCCTCGCGGAGTGGGTGTGCTCGCGGTGCGGCCGGCGCTGGCCGACCTGCTGCGTTGCCCGGAGTGGGCGGGTTCGCTCTCGGCGTTGCAGTGCCTGGAGATCGGTGAGGCGAACATCGCTGCGCGAATTGGCTTTTCGGTGGCAGTCGGTGAGCACGTGGCGGCGGGGCCGGAGCTGATCCGCGAGCGTCTGGCCGAGCTGGGGCGCACCGCCCGAACTATCCTCGCCGCTGTCCCGGGATGGCGAGTTGTGGAGCCGGTCGACGAACCCACCGCCATCACCACGCTCGAGCCCACCGAGGGTGCGGACCCCGCAGCGGTACGGGCCTGTCTGATCGCCGAGCACCGCATTGTCACCACCGCCGCGGGGGTGGAACGTGCACCGTGGGAGATGCGGACTCCCGTGCTGCGGGTGGCCCCGCACGTCGACAGCAGCGACGAGGATCTCGAGTCGTTCGCGGCGGCGCTGACCGTGGCGACCTCGGCCTAGCCGAGGAACTCCTCGAGCGCGGCACGAACCGCCCCGACCTTCGACCCGCGAGGCAGTTCGATCAGCGCCGTTTCGGCCGTCATCGCGATCCACAGCTGAGCGCTTTCCAGCGGGTGGCGGCGCCGCAGGGCGACGAAATCGGCCTTGCACTTGCCGGCGAACTCGGCGTTGCGGCGGGTGATTTCTTGTGCCACAGCTGGTTCCGCGCGAGCCTCGAGCAGCAATGCACGGATCCCGCGCTGCTGCAGGCAGGTGTCCAGATACACCCGGGCGCCGGCCATCAGCCGGTCACGGCCTGGCGGCATTCCGTCGACTTCGTGGTCGATTCGCTCGGCGATCCGGTCGTGGAACTCGCGGTGCACGGCCAGCAGGTAACTGGCCCGGTCGCCGAAGTGGTGGAAGAAGCTGCCTTTGGACACGCCCGCCTCGTCGACCAGCAGATTCACGCTGAGGCCGGTGAGGCCGGTCCGCTCGGCAAGCCGCAGCCCGGTGTCGATCAGCTTGGCCCGGGTCTCGGCAGCGGCGGCCTTGCGGCCGGTGAGCGGTTGTGAAGGCACGCCGTTCACGATAACATGTTGACCGACCGGTCGGTCAATGAAAGGTGACGTGATGGCTACGGTACAAACCCGGGTCGGTCCGATCTCGTACTCCGACGACGGTGCCGGGCCGGTGCTCGTCGCCCTGCACGCGGCACTGCACGACCGCCATGACTTCGACCCGATCATCGCCCGCGCTGGCCCACAGCTACCGGGTCATCGCGGTCGACTGGCCCGGACATGGTGAATCACCCTCTCCCGAAGCATCTTTCGCAGCGTCGGCAGGGTTGTATGCCGACGTGCTCGACGACGTGGTGTCAGCACTCGAGCTCCCGCCCGCGGTGTTCATCGGCAACTCGGTCGGCGGCTTCGCAGCGGCGCGGCTGGCGTTGACCAAACCGGAGCGGGTAGCCGGTCTGGTCCTGGTCGACACCGGCGGATTCCTCGGCGGCCCGCTGACCAACGCCTACTGCCGCTTGCTCGGTACCCCGGCAGTCCTGCGCCGCGTGCTGCCGCGCTTCGTGCGTAGCTACCTGCATGCCCAGAGCGCCGCTGACGACGCCGTGTTGCAGCGCGTCACCGAACGCGCCCGCACGGCCGACGGTGTCGAACTGGCTGCGGCACTGTGGCGCAGCTTCGCCGCGCCCGAGGCCAACTTGCGATCACGCGCCGATCAGATCAGCGCGCCGACGCTGATCGTCTGGGGCGCCAAGGATGCCGCGATCCCACTGCGGTTCGGCCGGGCGACCCAGCGCGTGATCCCCGGCTCACGACTGGAGGTGCTGCCCACCGGACATCTGCCGTTCTCCTCGCAGCCGCAGCGCTTCCTCGACGTGGTCGGTCCGTTCCTGGCGGCTGCTCACCCGTGTAGTGCGCGGTAGGCATCGACCGCGCCCGGATGCAGCGGGATCAACCCGGTCTGGACCATCGATGGGGTTTCGAGATACTGCAGCCCGCGGATATGCGGCGGCACCAAATACTCTGCCCGAGTTGCTATCACATCCACCATTCCGGCGGTGAGATCATTCGCGGTGTTCGGCCGGCACAACAGGAGGTTGGGCACGCCGATCGACTGAATTCCGGCGGGCACGTAGCCGCAGGTCGGCACCTGGCGAAGAACATAGGAATAGCCGGAGATCGCGCTCATCCGGTTGGCCAGCGAGCCGATGCCCACAATCCGCAACGGGACGACGGCGTCCAGTTCGGAGATCGCCGGTGTCGGTACCCCGCCCGACCAGATCAGTGCGTCGAGACCGCCGTCGGCAAGCCGCGCCAGCGCATCCTTGAGACGGAGCGCTTTTAGTTCTATCCGGCCGTCGAGACCTGCCGCCGCGAAGAGCACGCGGCTCGTTGCCGCGCCACCGGAACCGTTGGGCCCGATGGATATTCGCTTACCCGCGAGTTCCGAAATATCATGTGCACCAGTGGATTCGCGCACGATGACCTGTAGGTAGTTCTCGTATACTCGGGCAATTGCGGATGGCGCTGTGCCGACGGGGCCGGTGGCGCGATCCCGCTCGGCGACGTCGGCCAGCGCGAGACCCAGGTCGGCCGCACCCGAGCGTAGAAGGGCGAGATTCTCGACGCTGCCCTCGGTCGGCAGCACATCGACGACGAGTCCGGGATAGCGCGCCCGAACCTGAGTCGCAAGCAACTCGGCGAAAGCCAGATACAACCCGCCCGGGTCGCCTGCGGCCAGCCGGATGCGCCCGGTGGGGTCGCTCCGGAGGCAGCCGGCCGCCAGCACCGCCGCGCTCGCGATAAACGCTCGCCTGGTCAGTGTCGCGCTGTTCATGTCGGCTGCCCGCCGGCCGTTGGCAGTCGGTAGCGGACGAGAAGGCCGCCCTCCGCGGATCTTTCCAGCGCGAGCGCTCCACCGTGGCCTGTAGCAATCTCGGCGGCGATGGCCAATCCGAGGCCGGTGCCTCCTTCGTCATTGTGTCCGCGCCAGAATCGGGTGAGAGCTCTCGCCAAGTCCGCGTCGGGCAGGCCGGGACCATCGTCGCTCACGACCAGATCGACGGTGTCGTCGACTCGAGCCGTCGATACGGTGACCGTGGCGCCGCGGCCGGAGTACCGCAACGCGTTGTCGAGCGCGACGTCGAGCAACTGCTCGACGTTATGACGGGCGAGCTGAACACCGGGGCCCGGGTGCAGCGACTCGTCACGCAGGTGCTGATGGTTCTCGTCGGCGACCGCCTGCCAGAACTGGACTCGCTCAGCAACTACATCGCCGAGATCCGTCGGCCCGGCCGCGTCGGCGGACAAGCCGACTCGGCGACTCCCGCTGCTCTGCTCCGCCCGGGCCAGGCGCAAGAGCTGCTGCAGCAGGTTCTCCAGCCGATCCAGCTCCGCGGTCATCGAGCGGTAAGTGGATTCACCTGCCTCTGAAACGGAATCCTCCAGGCTGTCGGCGCGAAGCCTCACGGCAGCAAGCGGATTGCGCAGTTGATGGGATGCGTCGGCCACAAGTCGGCGTTGACGCTCCAGCGAGGCGCGCACTACCTGTGCCATCGTGTTGAACGCCGCGGTGAAGTGTCGAAGTTCCGGTGGGCCGGCGACGTCGGCGGGCGGTCCCGAGACTCCTTCCGTCATGTCGGTGACGGCGCGTTCCAGCCCGCTGAGCGGGCGTAGCACCCATCTCGTCAGTCCGCGGGCGACCAGAACGGCCAGGACGAGCAGTGCCAACGATCCGAACGCCACCCACAGCCAACTGACGGCGATGCCGCGCGCCGCGGTCGAGGTGTCGACGGCCACCACGACGGCGCCGACGAACTCGGCGCCGCGGCGGACGCCCGCGGTCGCCAGCACATGGCGCCGTTGCCAGGGCCAGATTCTGGTCCATGGCGACGTCGGGGCATTGACAAGCGCGTGTTCGGCCGCCGTCGAGACGCCTTGATCCGAGATCGAGAGTCCCCGTGCGGCAAGAGTTCGGCCATCGGAATCGACCACGAGCACGCCCTCCCCGTACACGTCGTGGTAGCGGTCGACCAGCTGCTGCACCGGGGCGCCGGGGACTGCGGCAGCATCGGCCAGCGCCCCGACTTGACGGTCACGTTCGGTCGCTAGACCCGCCGTCCGCCGGTCCGCCAGGCTCAGCCCCAGGGGGACTGCGAGGGCTGTCACTGCCAGCAGCAGGAAGACGACGAGGACCGCCCGAACGCGCAGGCCCATGTCAAGTGTCCAGCCGAAAGCCGAACCCGCGCACCGTCTGTAGGGGAAGGCCGGGGAGCTTTGCCCGGATCTGTCCGATGAAGAAGTCCAGAGACCTGGACCGGCCCACCACCGCGGTACCCCAGACCTCCAGCATCAGCTCCTCGCGGCTGACCGCCTCGCCCTGCCTGGCAGCAAGCAGCGCCACCAGCTGGAACTCCGTTCTGGTAAGTGCCTGCGGGACTCCGGCCACGCTGACTTCCCGCCGTTCCCGGTCGATGCTGACCGGTCCCGCCTCGACCGGTCCGAGGGGAGCTGGCGCGTCGCCGGCGGTTCGGCGGGTGCGCCGCATGACCGCCCCGATGCGGGCCAGGAGAACGGCCTTGCGGACCGGTTTGACCAGGTAGTCGTCGGCACCTGCGCGCAGGCCCAGCACGACCGCTCCGTCGCTGTCCCGGGCGGTCATGATGATCACCGGCACCGCAGAGGCGCGACGAAGCGTGCGCAGCACATCCAAGCCGTCCATGTCGGGGAGTCCGAGATCCAAGAGCACCAGGTCGCAACCCTTAACCCGATGCAGCGCATCGGCACCGCGACCGACCCGGA
Organism: uncultured Actinomycetota bacterium; assembly: GCA_963786695.1. Lineage (GTDB taxonomy): Bacteria > Actinomycetota > Actinomycetes > Mycobacteriales > Mycobacteriaceae > Mycobacterium. The sequence continues at coordinate 181,607 of CAWBAL010000051.1, read as the reverse complement.
CGACAGCGGCGCCCGCGTGGCCGAGAAGCTCGGCCACCGCCGACGCCACCCCGTCGTCGTCCTCGACGAGAAGCACCCGCATGGCGGTGATGTTAGGAACCTCCTCCGGATGCATGTGCGCTGTTGGCTAATTCCGTTTCACCGGAGCGTAGTTCGGAGGCCTCGACTTCCAGCTGCGAGTGTTGCGAGGACTCACCCATGAACACGTAGACCAGCAGCGAGACCAACGCCGCGCCGGCCACGTAGTAGAAGAACAAGGTCTCGTGTCCGAGGTGCTTCAGTCCAAGTGCGACGTATTCGGTGGTGCCGCCGAAGATGGCGACGGTCAGCGCATAGGGCAGGCCGACACCGAGCGCCCGGACATGGGCGGGGAACAGTTCGGCCTTCACCACTGCGTTGATCGAGGTGTAGCCGGACACGATCACAAGCCCCGCCATCATCAGCAAGAAGGCCGACAACGCCGAATCGGCCCGCGACACCGCGAACAACAACGGGACCGTGCACACGCTCGCACCGATCCCGAACGCGATGAGAAGTGGTCGGCGACCGATCCGGTCCGACAGCGCGCCGAACACCGGTTGCAGACAAACGAAGATGACCAGCGCGACGAAGTTGATCAACGTCACCTGTTCCTTCGGCAGGCCGGTGGTGTTGACCATGAACTTCTGCATGTAGGTCGTGAAGGTGTAGAAGCGCGAGCCGCCAACCGTCAGCCACCACCACGACAGGCGCTCCCGCGGCATAGGCCGCGCAACGCTTTATGCCGCGATCCGAGCGCTCCGCAACGGCCAGCGTGAAGTTTCCGACTCGTCCATGGTGCGGCGCAGCCACATGACCGTCAGCGCGGCCAACGCCCCGATGGCGAATGCGACACGCCATCCCCAGGCATGCAGTTCCTCCGTCGACAGCACCTGCTGCAGGATGATCTGCACTCCAAGAGCCAGCAGCTGACCGCTGGTCAGGGTGACGTATTGAAATGACGAGTAGAAGCCGCGCCGGTGCGGCGTGGCGCCACTTCGCTCAGATACGTTGCCGAAGTGCCGTACTCACCGCCCAGCGAGAGGCCCTGGAGCAGACGGGCGGCGACGAGGAGGAGTGGTGACAATGCCCCGATCTGGGCGTAGCCGGGCAGGACGGAGCATGCCCAGGGAGCCGGCACCCATCAGACTGACCGAGAGGGTCAGGGCCGCGCGGCGTCCGAAGCGGTCGGCATACCTGCCGAATATCCAGCCGCCCAGCGGACGCACCAGGAAGCCGACGGCGAAGATGCCCGCGGTGTTCAGCAGTTGAGCGGTCTGATTCCCGGACGGGAAGAAGACGCTGGCGAAGTAGATGCTGAACGCTGCGTAGGCATACCAGTCGTACCACTCGATCAGGTTGCCGAGTGATCCGCGAATGACGTTGCCGACCACCGAGTTCCCGCGCCCGACGTGGCCCTTCGACTGTTCTGTCTGCATCGCGCCGCCCCCTTTTTCGACTATAGGTGTCACTCATCGTCTGTGGGTGACGGCCGACGGGAAAGGCATCACCGTAATTCGAGGCCCACTCCTTGCAGAACTCACAGATTCGAGCGGCAATCAGCCGAACAACTGGCGAACGGCGTACCGCTTGACCCGAGCCTCGAGCCAGCCCAGCCGCGCGCAGAGCTGGCGCCAACGGCGGACCTGCCAGCCGCCCAGCACTGCCAGCAGTCCGGCGACGATCCAGTGGTATCCGGTGGGGTGGCTCAGCAGCGACCAGCCCGCGACGGCGAAGCTGAAGCATGCACACACCAGCATCACAACGCAGGACTTGCCGTGGCTTCTGATCCAGCCACACCATTGCTCGACGTCGAACTGCGCAGGTAGCTGACCGCTCCGGAATGCCCAGTCGTAGCGGAGGATTTCCTCGATCGTCCGACTGGTGGCGCTCAACCGCGGGTCGTAGGAAGCCAAGACGGTGACGATCAGACCGGTCGTCGTCGCCCAGAGTGCAGCCCGGCCGAGATGAGCGAGTCCGGCGTCACCGTAGACGACGGAATCCAGGTCGGCGATCACCAGGATGACGAATGCGAGCGCGCTGGCGCCGGCGGCCCCCGTCGTGAACCGCCGTGCGAGCGGCGTTTCGGCGTTGTCGCGCAACGCGTCATTCCATCGTTGCAAGGACTTGTCTACTGGCGTGGGCGTCTCGTAGCGCAACGGCGGCGGACGCTTCTTGATCTCGGCCTCGAGCCGTGTGATGCGCGCACCCCGGAGGCACAACGCGAGGAAGAGACAGATGGCGCACGAGACGAGCAACACCTCGAACAGCACACGATGTGGGGACTGGCTCGAATCGGCCGACATCACCCCCAATGCGAGGACGGGGTAGACCAACAACGGTGTCAGCACGACGGCGATGCGGCTGTGCCGAAGCCGGCGGCGCCACTGCCCGGTATCGATGTCCTCGGGGACCTCCCCGGTTCGGAGCGCCGCACTGTAGGCGACCAACTGGTCAAGCGAGTCGAAGGAACTGCGGATGACCGTGTCAGCCAGGATGGTCAACCAGGTCCCGGACTGGCAAGCGCACCAGATGATTTCCGCGGTTCGCGTGCTGTCATCGAGGGAGTTGAGGTTCGACAACAGAACGCCGTAGCTGAACCATGCCGTGAACACCACGAGGATGCGAGGTGCCAGCGGGACCTGGTACCAGATGCTGATGGCGGAGACTCGGGTCGGACGGCGCATCTCAGCCGCCGCAGCCGCCACACCGCCGCAACCACCACCACAGCCACCGCCGCAACCACCACCGCCACAACCGGCGCCGCCACCATAACCGGCGCCGCAGCCGAACTGCGATCCGGCGCCGATAATGCCAATCGACCCAGCCGCCCACAGACGCCGGTCCCGATCGACCGAGAGGTCCAGAATCGCTTGGCGGCAACGTCGCTCAGGATCTGGTGCCGCGGTGACGACGCACCACCGATGACGATACGATCACCGCGATGACAATCGTGATCAGCGCTGCTCCCGCCAGGAGAATCATTGCGTTCATCTCTTCCCCAATCACCTCGTACTGGGGTCATGGTGGCCGAGGACGCGGACGGGCGGAAGCGACGTGAGCGGTCAGGCGGGATTTCCTTGCACGATACTCACATTCGCCGGCCTGACCCGGCGCCCGGCGCGGATCGCGGCAGCGGCGGCCTCGATGGTGGCCACCCGGGCCAGGTCGACACCCCAGGGCGTCTCAACTCCTACGCGGTCGTCGAGATCCCACATGACACAGTTCTCCCCGGGCTTGGCGACAAGCGACCAGGCAACGACGGTACGACCAAGCTGCTCGTGCATCGGGTCGGTCGCGCCCGCGGCGGTGCTGGGGGCCGCTCCTTCGGGGTGGTGATGCAGATAACGGCCATATGCGCGGCCGCAGAAGTCGGAATACAAAGCGGTGCAGAGGATCAGGCCATGCCAAGCCTCATCGACGGCGCGCGACGGCATCCCGATCACCCGCCGGTGTCCTAGCGCCGGAGAGCAGCACCGCAACCATTGCCGCAGACCCGTCTCGATCAGTTCCCGCGGCTGCCATGGGCACGTCTTGAAAACGGCGTCCGGAAGCTCCAGGCCTGCCACAGCGCTTTCCGCCCGCGCCAGTCGTCGGTTTCTTCTCATCTCAACCTCCACACCCTCCGCAGCCGCCGCATCCTCCACACCCGCCGCATCCTCCACACCCGCCCACGGACTTGTCGGGCGCGGAGCCTTGTTCGCGCATTTCGTCGTATACCGCCATGACTGCGGCTTCCGCGCCGACGACGGGGGCCGCGGCGGCGAAGGTGTGAGCCCCGATGTCCGGCAGAGCGGGCAACTCGCCGATACAGGCAAGCAGCCCAACCGAACTGGTCCGAGGGTCGCTGCGCCTACCCGCTGCGGCGGCGCTGAGCTCGGCTGCCACTCGCTGAGCCAGGTCGTCGACCGATGCCTTGTCGCACACGTCGAGGCGCTTGCTCGGCATGACGGCCAGCCGCCGTCGTCGCCGAGTGATCCACCCTTGATTCTGGAGCTGCTCCTCGACCGGCGCCACCGCGTCTGCCGCACCAACGGCGACGAGCCAGGTCCACGTTCTCGGACGGTCCTTGTCCACTGCCGCCCACAAGCTCCGCAGCAACGGGTCGACCGGAGGGCGGCCGTTCACCGCCTGCACGGTGCCGTCGACGTCGCTCAGGTGGCCGCGCAGGAAGAGGTCGGTCAACATGGCGCCGCGCAAGGCGAAGCCGAGCAGCCACAGCCGGTCCAGCTCGAACCGGTGTGTCTTGCGCTGATAGGCCAGCAGGAAGACCTGGCCGTGAAGCGTCTCCGGTAGATCCATCATCGGGCCCCCACCGCCGTTCTGCGCTGACGCGACCAATGCTCGGTTCGCGCCGACGCCAACGGAAGTGGATCAGCCCCGGATCGCTACATCCCTTACACGATCCGCAGATTTCATGGGCCGTGGTACCCGGTCAGCTGGTCTTGTGCGCGCTCAGCAGATAGGCCGGCTGGTGCTGTCCCACATGCACGGCGACCACTGGGACCGGGTCGCCGAAACCGGGCTGGACCACGGGCTGCCGGTCGTCACCACTCCACACGCCGCCAAGCGGCTGCACCACCGAGGCTTCGGCAATGTATCGGGGTTGCAGACCTGGCAGCACCGCACTGCCCGGCCGGCACGCGCCCGGCCCGATCAATCGCCTGCTGCCGCCGGTGATGGGCAGCATGCTCGAGTTCGTGGCCGAAGACGAGATCCGTCGGGTCTACATCTCCGGTGACACCCTTGCTGATCGACGAACTTGCCGACATTCCAAAGCGATTCGGCAACATCGACGCGGGGATCGTCTATCTCGGCGGAACCCGTCTTCCGGCCGGTAGGCGCTTGCCGTTCGGCCTCACCGTCACGATGGACGGCCATCAGGGCGCCCAAGTCGTCGAGGACCTGGACCTGCCTAAGGTGATCCCGGTCCACTTCGACGACTACGGGGTGTTCGCCTCACCGTTGTCGCACTTCCTCAAACAGATGGCGAACCGGGGCCTGGCCGATCGGGTCGTCGAGCTCAGGCGGGGTCAGACCGTCACGGTGTGAGCTGCTGCCAGGTGTGTACCGGCTCATTGCTGTGCATCAGATCGCAGTACAGGCGCAGCATTTCGGCCAGCGCCTGCGGCCGGGCCATACCCCGCTCCTGCAGCGCCTGCACCGTGGCCACCTGCCAGGTCGCACCGTTGCGTCCGGTCTTGGCGCGGCCCTCGATGACCCCGAGGTAGCGGTCGCGCACGTCGGTGGCCACCTGCCAGCGGCGCAGGCCCTCGTCGGCCATCGGCAACAGGGTTCGCAACACCAATTCGTCGGCCGTCACCTCGCCGAGTCCGGGCCAGTACAGCCGAGCGTCCATCCCGTGCCGGGCGGCCTCGAGGAAATTGTCATGTGCCGCAGTGAAACTCATCTTCGTCCACAGCGGGCGATCCTCCTCGGACAGCACCCGCAGCGCCCCGTAGTAGAACGCCGAGTTGGCCATCATGTCGACGACCGTCGGCCCGGCGGGCAGCACCCGGTTCTCCACGCGCAGGTGCGGTCGCCCGTTGACGACGTCGTAGACCGGCCGGTTCCACCGGTACACCGTGCCGTTGTGCAGGCGTAACTCGGGCAGATGCGGGGTGCGCCCGGCGGCCAGTTCGGCGACCGGGTCCTCGTCGGACAGCTCGGGCAGCAGCGAGGGGAAGTAGCGGACGTTCTCCTCGAACAGGTCGAAGATCGAGGTGATCCAGCGTTCGCCGAACCACACCCGGGGGCGCACGCCCTGCGCCTTGAGCTCGTCGGGCCGGGTGTCGGTGGCCTGGGCGAACAGTTCGATGCGGGTCTCCGACCACAGCTGGTGACCGAAGAAGTACGGCGAGTTGGCGCCCAGCGCGATCTGCGGCCCGGCCAGCACCTGCGCGGCGTTCCAGTTGTTGGCGAAGTCGGCCGGCGAAACCTGAAGATGCAACTGCATGCTGGTGCAGGCCGATTCCGGCGCAATGGATTCCGCGTGCAGGCTCAACCGCTCGGGGCCGGCGATGTCGATCAGGATGTCCTCGCCGCGCGCGGTGAAGATGGAGTCGTTGAGCGCCTGATAGCGCATCGACGGGCTCATCCAGTGGCCGGTCAGGTGCTGAGGCATCAACGTCGGCAGGATGCCGATCATGACGATGTGCGCGCCGTCGGTGTTGGCCTTGGTCTCCGCGGCATTGAGGCTGGCGCGGATCTCGCCTTCCAGTTCCAGCGCGGTGCGGCCGGGAAGCCGGCGCGGCGGAACGTTGAATTCGATGTTGTAGGCGCCCAATTCGGTCTGGTAGGCCGGATCGGCGATCGCCGCGAGCACTTCCTGGTTGGACATCGCGGGCTGGTAGTCGGCGTCGACCAGATTGCACTCGATCTCCATGCCGGTCAGCGGACGGTCGAACTCGAAACTGGACTGCGCCAGCATGGTTTCGAACACGTCGAGGCACAGCTGAACCTTGCGCCGGTACTCCTGGCGGTGCGCCCGGTTGTAGCTCGCGTGCTTGACCTCTTCGCCCACGGGTCGATGCAACCGGTTCAGTGCCCGACCGCGCAAGCAAATCGCGAGATCACCGCTTCCGGCGGGCCAGCACCACCTGCCGGTCGAACGGGCTGGTGCTGACCTCGACGTCGAGGTCAGCGTGGGCGGCCAGCGTTCGCAACGCGGACGGGCTGTAGGCCCGCAGCGAGCTGACGAACCCGTCGTGGGCGAACGGCCACCACAGCACGAACGGGGCGAACGTCGCCAGCTTGGCAAGGTGCAGCAGTGACGGCGGGCGCGGCAGATCGATCACCAGCAGCCGGTCGGCGACCCTGGTCCCTTCGGCGAGGACCCGTGCCGCCTGCTCGGGCGGCAGGTGGTGGAAGGACAGCGCGAACACCGCCAGGTCGAAGGAGCCGTCGGCGGCGTCGATGGCCGTCGCGTCGACGACGCGCACCGTGGCGCGGGGATGCCGGCCCAGGTCGGAGGCCGCGATCGCCGCGACCGAGTCCGGGTTGACGTCGGAGATCGTGACCTGGGCGGTCGGGTGCTGATCGAGCACGATCCGAGACAGCGCGCCGTGGCCGGCACCGAGTTCCAGGATCTTGGGATCGATCACGTCGGCGACCTCGCGCAGTACCAGTGCGGCGTTGCGGTCGTGTTCGCGGAACAGTGTCCCGACCCGGTCCAGCGTGCCGACGATGCCGCGTTTGACCTTGTCGTCCACGTCGTCGCGGTCCAGATACTCCGGGCGGCCGGTCTGCAGCAACCGGTCCAGACACGACGCGTCCGGCCCGCCGCGGGGCATGTCGGCGATGTCGGCCATCTGCTTTGCCACGTAGGCCATCATGGACGATGCACCGCCACCTTTCTAGGAGCACCGTTGGCTGACTTCGTCGCATCGATTGACCAGGGCACCACCAGCACCCGCTGCATGATCTTCGACCACAACGGCGTCGAGGTCGGGCGCCACCAGCTCGAGCACGAGCAGATCCTGCCCAAGGCCGGCTGGGTCGAGCACAACCCGGTGGAGATCTGGGAACGCACCCAGACCGTCGTCCAGTCGGCGCTGAACACCACCAAGCTCTCGGCGGGCGATCTCGCCGCGCTGGGTATCACCAACCAGCGCGAGACCACGCTGGTGTGGAACCGCAAGACCGGCCGGCCGTACTACAACGCCATCGTCTGGCAGGACACCCGCACCGACCGCATCGCCTCCGCGCTGGACAAGGACGGCCGCGGCGACGTGATCCGGCACAAGGCCGGACTGCCCCCGGCGACCTACTTCTCCGGCGGCAAGCTGCAGTGGATCCTGGACAACGTCGACGGGGTCCGCGCCGACGCCGAACGCGGTGAGGCGCTGTTCGGCACCCCCGACACGTGGGTGCTGTGGAACCTCACCGGCGGCGCGCTGGGCGGGGTGCACGTCACCGACGTCACCAACGCCAGCCGCACCATGCTGATGAACCTCGAAACCCTGGACTGGGACGAGGAACTGTTGTCGTTCTTCGGGATTCCCCGCGCGATGCTGCCCGAGATCCGGCCGTCGTCCTCACCGGAGCCCTACGGCATGACCCATCCGGACGGGCCCACCGGCGGTCAGGTGCCGGTGACGGCCAGCCTCGGTGACCAGCAGGCCGCGATGGTGGGGCAGGTGTGCCTGGCTCCCGGGGAGGCCAAGAACACCTACGGCACCGGCAACTTCCTGCTGCTCAACACCGGCGAGAAGATCGTCCGCAGTTCCAACGGACTGCTGACCACCGTGTGCTACCAGTTCGGGGACGCGAAACCTGTTTACGCCCTTGAGGGTTCGATCGCGGTGACCGGCTCGGCGGTGCAGTGGCTGCGCGACCAGCTGGGCATCATCAGCGGCGCCTCGCAGAGCGAGACGCTGGCGGCTCAGGTCGAGGACAACGGCGGCGTGTACTTCGTGCCGGCGTTCTCCGGGTTGTTCGCGCCGTACTGGCGCTCCGATGCCCGCGGGGCGATCGTCGGCCTGTCCCGGTTCAACTCCAACGCGCACGTGGCGCGCGCGACGCTGGAGGCGATCTGCTACCAGAGCCGCGATGTCGTCGACGCCATGGAAGCCGACTCCGGGGTGCACCTGGAGGTGCTGAAGGTCGACGGCGGTGTCACCGCCAACGAGCTGTGCATGCAGATCCAGGCCGACGTGCTCGGCGTCGACGTGGTGCGTCCGGTGGTGCCCGAGACGACGGCGCTGGGCGCGGCCTATGCGGCCGGGCTGGCGGTCGGCTTCTGGGCCAATCCCGATGACCTGCGGGCCAATTGGCAGGAGGACCGGCGCTGGACCCCGGCGTGGAGCGAGGAGCAGCGCGCGGCCGGCTACGCCGGCTGGCGCAAGGCGGTGCAGCGCACGCTGGACTGGGTCGAGGTCGTAGTGATTTCGGCGCGGTTGCCGTCGCTGAGCGACGACAACCGCGCCGAAGCCGCTAGTCGGACTCGCCGAGGATCTGGTAGACCTCGCGGCGCGCGTTGTTGACGATGTCGACGATGCGCTGCTGCTGCTCGGGGCTGGCGGTGTGGGCGGACTGCGCCACCGCGCCGAACAGCTGGCCCATCGCGGCGCGCAGGTTGAGATGGCCCGGGCTCGATGCCTTCGGCGATCTCATCCCACGGCGGGCTGACGATCTTCTCGGCGACGGTCCGGCCCTCGTCGGTCAGCTCGAAGAGTTTCTTGCTGCCTTCGGATTCGGTGCCGACGATCAGTCCCTCGTCGACGAGCAACTGCAGGGTGGGGTAGACCGAGCCGGGGCTGGGCTTCCACACGTCGCTGGTGCGTTCGGCGATCTCCTGGATCATCTCGTAGCCGTGCATCGGCCGTTCGGCCAGCAGCGCCAGGATCGCGGTCCGGACGTCACCGCGCCGGCCGCGGCTGCGGCCGTGTCCGCGACGACCGCCGCGCCCGCCCGGGCCGAAGCCGGACCGAAGCCGGGACCGAACCCGAAACCGGGGCCGAAGCCGCCGCGCGGACCGAAACCGGCCGGACCGTCGCCGCCGGCCATCTGCTCGCGCACGTGCTCACGGAAGTGTCGCCGAGCATGCCGACGCGGCGGGCCCGGCCGAGGGGCGAAGCCGAAGCCGCCGAAGCCGGGGCGGCCCATCTCAGGGCCGTTGAACTGGGGAAATGGGGTGTTCATGAAAGTTTCTCTTTCTCGTCAGGAAACGCCGAATGCGCTTCCGATACGTTAACGATATATCGGAAACTATCGTGATGCAACGTTCAGGTGGAGGCTCGCTTGTCGATCTCCTTGATCAGCCAGCGCGCCCACTCGGCTTCCATGGCCGAGCGTCGAAGTGCCGAACTCCAGTGCGGCGCGTCCGTAGAAGTCGGCGTCGCTGTCGTCCCAGTCGAAGCAATCGCGCAGCTGCTCGTAGCGGGCGAGCTCGGCGTCGGCGTGCTCGCCGACAGCGATCACGTGGGCGCGGGCCTGATCCGGCGGCATCTCGCCGAGCAGGAAGATCCGCAGCAGTCCCGCACTGCGGATAGGGCGGGTCGTCGTCCGCGGTCGGTCATCCAGCGCAGCAGGTCCTCCCGACCGGCCTTGGTGACCCGGTACTCCTTGCGACCCCGCGGACCGATGTCGGTCACCTCGATCAAGCCGGCCTCGGCCAGTTTGTTCAGCTCGCCGTAGAGCTGGCTCTGCGTCGCCGGCCAAACGTTCGCCATCGAGTTCTCGAACCGTTTGAGCAGGTCGTACCCGCTTCCGGGATGTTGGGCCAGCAGCCCCAGTGCCGCGTACCGAAGACTCACCCGACCATCGTAGGGCCGGACATGTCAGAACTGGAATGTCGTGCGTGCCGGTCAGCGCGTCGAGAGTGAAAACGGGTAGCCGGACGGTACGCGGCTGAGCCCGAAGGAGACCCGCCATGCCAGGAAAAGTATTGGCCACGCTGACCGTGGTCGTCGCCGTCGCCCTTTCTGCGGTCAGCGGTGCGGCACCCGCGCCCGCGGAGCCTGCCCCGACTGTGCTGACCCTGGCTCCCGCCTTCTTCCCGATGCCGCCCAACCTGCTGCGTGGGGAGGTGTTCGCTGGCAACACGGTGGTGGTTCCCTACGTCAACATTCCGGCCGCCCCGAACGTGAACAGCGGCGCGGACCAACTGGACAACATGCTGCACACACGCAGGTGGGCAACTGGACCTACATGACGGCGTGGACGTACCCGGTGCCCGCTGCAGCACAGGACGGGGACGACGCCACACTGCGCCAGCAGATCGAGAGCGGATATCAGCGCGGGTACGCGATGCCGTGAAAACCGTAATAGTTCACCATTGACATGTCATATCTGGACTGTCAGAGTGGGAGACATGACCGACGTCACATCCGACTCCGCCAATCTGCCCAGCACCGGCCAGTTCTTCGAGCTCGGCAACTACGCGCCCGTGCCGGACGAACTCACCGAATTCGACCTGCCGGTAGAGGGCGCCATCCCGCCCGAGACTCGACGGCTGGTACCTGCGCAACGGCCCCAACCCGCGCAAGCCGGTCGCCCACTGGTTCGCCGGCGACGGGATGATCCACGGCGTGCGCATCGAGGGCGGCGCCGCCAAGTGGTACCGCAACCGCTGGGTGCGCACCGACAGCTTCGTCGAGCCGTTCCCGCTCTACAACGCCGACGGCACCCGGAACCTGCGTGCGGCCGTGGCCAACACCCACATCGTCAACCACGCAGGCAAGACGTTGGCGCTCGTCGAGTCGTCGCTGCCCTACGAGATCACCAACGATCTGGAGACGGTCGGCTGCTACGACTTCGGCGGCAAGCTCAACGACTCGATGACCGCCCACCCGAAGATCTGCCCGACCACCGGAGAGCTGCATTTCTTCGGATACGGCAACATCTTCGAGCCGCACGTCACCTACCACCGGGCCGACGCCGACGGCGAGCTGACCGTCAACCGGCCGCTCGACGTCAAGGCGCTGACGATGATGCACGACTTCGCCCTGACCGCAGAGCACGTCATCTTCATGGACCTGCCGATCGTGTTCAACCTCGACGTCGCCATCAACAATCCGGGCGACATGCCCTACCGATGGGACGACGACTACGGCGCCCGCCTGGGCGTGCTGCGCCGCGACGACCCGTTCGGTGAGATCCGCTGGTTCGACATCGACCCCTGCTACGTCTTCCACGTCGCCAACGCCTACGACAGTGCCGACGGGAAATCGATTGTGCTGCAAGCTGTTCGCTACCCCGAGCTGTGGCGGGAGAACGGCGGGTTCGACGGCCAGCGCGGTGCTGTGGAACTGGACCATCGACCTGCAGAACGGCACGGTCAGCGAACGTCAGCTCGACGACCGCGCCGTGGAGTTCCCGCGCATCGACGACCGGCTGGCCGGTCTCGCCGGCGCGCTACGCGGTCTCGGTGGGTGACGCCAGCCTGGTGCGCTACGACCTCGACACCGGCGACGCCGTCGAGCACCGCTTCGGGACACCGGACTGCGCCCGGCGGTCCCGGGGAGGCGGTCTTCGTGCCGTCGCCGTCCGGCCCCGCCGACGAGAGCAACGGCTGGTACCTCGGCTACGTCTACGACCCGGTCCGCGACGGCAGCGACCTGGTGATCCTCGACGCCGCCGATTTCGCGGGTGACCCGGTCGCCCGGATCCGCCTGCCGCGACGCGTCCCGTACGGCTTCCACGGCAACTGGATTGGCGCCTAGCCTTCGGGGCATGGATGACTTCAGTGCGGCCGAGGGCGGTTACGGTGTCTGACGCACTCGAGCGGCTGGCGGACATCCAGGCCATCCGCGAGGTCGCGACGCTGTACTGCCGCGGCGTCGACCGGCTCGATCTGGACTTGGTGCGCCAGGCCTACCACCCCGACGCGGTCGACCACCACACCGGGTTCGACGGCACGGTGGAAGACTTCCTGCGCTGGCTCGGCAAGAACCTCGAGTACCTCGCCGGATCCATGCACCTGATGGGCAACCATCATGTCGAGTTCGTCGGACCCGACCGTGCGATCAGCGAAACCTACTGCACCGCAACGCATTGGGGCCGCCCCGAGGATCCCGAGCGGTTGAACTTCACCAGCGGTGTGCGCTACGTCGACCTCATGGAACGCCGTGACGGCCGGTGGGCGATCGCGGAGCGCTGGGCGGCGCGGGAATGGACCCGGCGCGAGACGTTCATTGCCCCTGAACGGCCGGGCCCGCGCGGCCGCCGCGACGCCGAGGATCCGCTCTACGTCCTGAAGGATCGCTACGGTCGGAGTTGAGGCTCGCACGTGTGCCGCTGCCCCGCTTCGGGTAGCCGACACCCATGAGCGCTCCCAACGCCGACATTTCCGCGCAATCCCCGCCCGACACGTCGCGACGGACCAGGCTGTGGGTCAACTGGCTGCTGGCCGTGTCCACCATCCTTGGCGCGGTCGCCGTCCAACTCTTCGCGATGGGCGCGGTGATGAGCACCGCCGCCTGCAGCAACCCGAACTGCCCCAAGCCCAGCGGATTCGTCTACGGCCTGCTCACCTACGGCGCACCCGTGGTGGCGGCCGTGACGATCCTGCTGTCCTTCGTCACCGCCGGACGGCGGCGCGGCTTCCTGGTCCCGGTGATCGCCTGGGTGCTGCTGCTGGTCGACATCGCCGTGCTGGCGGCGACCTTCTCCTAACCCGCGGGACTCAGCGCCACGATCGGGATCTCGCGGTCACCGGCGGTCAGCTCGTAGTCGCCGTAGGAGGCGATGAACTGCTTGGCCAGCGACCACAGCCGGTCACGCTCGGCCCCCGTGACCTCCTCGGCGATGAAGCGGCCCTGGTAACCGCCGGCGGTCACCGCCACCTGCGGGTGGGCTTTGATGTTGTAGTACCAGCCGGGGTGGCGTGTACCCCCGTAGTTCGACGCCATCAGGATGACCCGATCCCGGTCGGTGAAATAGGTCAGCGGAGTCACGCGCTCGAGGCCCGACTTGGCCCCCGTGGTGGTCAGCAGCAGACCCGGCGTCACCACTGTCGAGGACAGCCTGCCGCGGCTCAGGCGCAGCAGCGGGGGATCCAGCCGCGGCGAGACCTCTCTGAGCATCCACTTGCCGAACTTGGTGCGGACGACGGCGACGCCGAGCCGTCGGGGCAGTGACTTGGCGGTCGGGTCGACGCTGGGGATCGGCATCTCCGGATCGTAGCGATCCCCGAGTGTCAGGCGGGAGGGATGAAGCCGTCGCCGTGGGACGCCTGCGGCGGAGGCGGCACGAAAGGCGGGGGCGTCTGGGCCGGAGGGTAGCCGGGCGGGTAGCCCGGCGGCGGCATGGCCGGGCGCAGCCGGGCGAGTTCGCGGCGGTGTCGCTCGGCGAGCACGGCGGCCAGGACGTATTGCGGGGGCACCCCGGGCGGTGGCGGCGGCGAGATCCGGGCGGCCACGTCGGCGGCTATCCGGTACGCCATCTCGTCGCGCACCGCGGGGTCCAATTGTGCTGCCCGCCCGAGGAATTGGCGTGCCATCTCGGCTTGCTCGGGACCAAGTCCGGACAGTTCGAGCGACGACGCCCACCAGGCCAGCGCGGGCGGCATCACCGGAGGGGGCGCAAGTTTGGGCCCGCGTTCGCTGATCACCACCGTGCCGGCGAACAGGTCGCCGATGCGCTTGCCCCTCGCCGAGGCCAGGCTGCAGATCACCGCGGGTCCGCCGAAGAACGTCCAGATCTCGATGAATCCGGCCAGTGAACGAAACAGGGCCTGGCGGAACCGTTCCGGGCCGCCGTCGTCGGAGACCACTCGCAGCCCCATCACCATCTTGCCCACCGACCGTCCTCGGGTCGCGGTCTCGAGAATGACCGGATAGCCGACGATCACCAGCACCGTGAAGATCAACAGGATCGCCGCGCTGAGCGCCTCGTCGAACTGGGTCACGGTGGCGGCCCACAACATCAAGCCGACCAGATAGCCGACCACCACGATGACGATGTCGATCAGTGCGCCGACGGCCCGCACCGGCAGCTGGGCGACCTGGACGTCCAGGACGACCGCGTCCCCCGTCACCACCGTCTCGGGCACCGGCATCATAGGAACCCACGCTACTAGCCCGACTAGCATTGCCCGGTGGACGTCGATGCCTTCGTGCTGGCTCACCAGGACACCTGGAACCGGCTCGAACAGCTGGTCAAGAAGCGCCGGCGGCTCTCCGGACCCGAGGTCGACGAGCTCGTCGAGCTCTACCAGCGGGTTTCCACCCATCTGTCGATGGTGCGCTCGGCCTCCACCGACACCGTCCTGGTCGGCCGGCTGTCCACCCTGGTGGCCAGGGCCCGCTCGGCGGTCACCGGGGCGCATGCCCCGCTGTGGAGTGAGTTCGCCCGGTTCTGGACGGTGTCGTTTCCCGTGGTCGCCTACCGGGCTTGGCGCTGGTGGCTGGCGACCGCTGTCGCGTTCTTCGCCGTCGCGGTCGTCATCGCCTTCTGGGTGGCCGGCAATCACGAGGTGCAGTCGGCGCTGAGCACGCCCGAAGAGATCGACCATCTGGTCAACCACGACTTCGCCGACTACTACCGGGAGAACCCGGCCGGGTCGTTCGCGTTGCGGGTCTGGGTGAACAACTCGTGGGTGGCCGCGCAGTGCATCGCGTTCGCGATCCTGCTGGGCATTCCCATCCCGTGGGTGCTGTTCCAGAACGCGGCCAACCTCGGCGTGGTCGGCGGGCTGATGGCGCATGCCGGCAAGACCGATGTCCTGCTCGGGTTGCTGACCCCGCACGGACTGCTGGAGTTGACGGCGGTCTTCCTCGCCGGGGCGGTCGGCATGCGGCTGGGCTGGACGGTGATCTCCCCGGGCGACCGGCCCCGCGCGCAGGCGCTGGCCGAGCAGGGGCGGGCGGTGGTCTCCGCGGCGGTCGGGCTGGCGGTGGTGCTGCTGGTGTCGGGCCTGATCGAGGCGTTGGTCACGCCGTCGCCGTTGCCGACGTTCGTCCGAGTCGGGATCGGCGTGCTGGCCGAGGCGGCATTCCTGGCCTACATCGTCTACTTCGGGCGCCGGGCCGTGCGTGCCGGTGAGACCGGGGACCTCGAGGACGCCCCCGACGTCGTGCCGACGGGCTAGGTTCTCAGGGCGCCGAGTGTGGACTTGATCCACGTCGCTGCGCCGCAAGCGTGGGGGTAATCCACGTTCGCGCGAGGAGACGGCTACAGCCGGCCGGTGGCCTTCATCGCGAGGTAGCGGTCGGCCAGCGCGGGCGCGAGGTCCTCAGGCGGGGCATCGACCACCTCAACTCCGTTGTGCCGCAGCCGAGATGCGATTCTGCGCCGGTCGTTGCGGGCCCGCTCGGCTGCAGCGGCGTCATACACCTGAGCGGCGTCGGCGCGTCCGGCCGCAAGCTGATCGACCCGGGGGTCGGCGACCGCGGCGACGATCACCTGATGCTTGGCCGACAGTTGAGACAGCACCGGCAGCAGGCCCTCCTCCAGGGCCGAGGCGTTGAGGTCGGTCAGCAGCACCACGAGCGCTCGCCGGCGAACGCGACGCTGCACGGCGGCCACCATGGCGGTGGCGTCGGACTCGATGAGAGCGGGCTCCAGCGGTGCCATGGCATCGACCAACAGCGCCAGCAGTTCGGTGCGCGAGGCGCCGAACACCGCCGCGCGGGTGAGCCGGTCGTGGGCGAGGAAGTCGACGTGGTCACCCGCGCGGGAGGCCAGCGCCGCCAGCAGCAGTGCGGCGTCCATCGACCAGTCCAGCCGAGGCCATCCGCCGGGGTCCAATGCGGTGGGGTCGACGCCGACGCGCCCGGCCGAGGTGCGGCCGGTGTCGAGGACGATGACGACCCTGCGGTCCCGCTCGGGCCGCCAGGTCCGCACGACGACGTCCGCGCGGCGGGCGGTGGCCCGCCAGTCGATGGACCGGACGTCATCGCCGACGACGTACTCGCGCAGGGAGTCGAACTCGGTTCCGTGGCCGCGGATCAACACCGGCAGCAGCCCGTCGATCTCGCGCAGCTTGGCCAGCCGTGACGGTAAATGCTTGCGGGACAGGAACGGCGGCAGGATCCGGATCTGCCCGGGCACCGGGTGGGTTCGCTGCCGGCCGGCCAGCCCCAGCGGACCGAGCGAGCGGGTTGTCACCACCTCCGAGCGCTGGTCGCCCCGGCGCCGCGGGGTCAGCCGGGTGGCGACGGTCTCGCTCTGCCCGGGGCCCAGCACGACGTTGTGGGCGCGAGGCTCGGCGTCGCCGCTCGGCGGCCAGGCGTCCCGCAGCACCCCGCGGAACCGGCGTGATCCGCCGTTGTGCACGTGCAGCACGGCATCCACCGGCTGACCGAGCCGGGCCGACGTGTCACCGGCCCGCTCCAGTCGCAACGCGCGCGCGCTTCCGGCCAGCCCGACGTCGATGAGCACCAGCAGAATCAGAGCCAGCAGCAGTACACCGAAAGCCGTTGCCGGCCAGGGAGACAGAGCGATCGGCAGCACAAACAGCAGCGCGATCAGCCCGGTGCGGCCGGTGAGGACCACTACCGCGGCACCGGCACGGACGACAGGATGCCGTCGAGCACCCCGTCGGGAGTTGCTCCCTCCAGTTCGGCCTCGGGCCGCAGCGCGATCCGGTGCCGCAGCGTCGGGCGCGCCATCGCCTTGACGTCGTCGGGGGTCACGTAGGTCCGGCCCGACAGCCACGCCCACGACCGTGCCGTGGCCAGCAGGGCGGTAGCGCCACGGGGCGAGACGCCGAGCTGAAGCGACGGCGAATTCCTTGTCGCGCCGGCGATGTCGACGATGTAGCCCAGCACCTCGTCGGCGATCAGCACCTGACGGACCGCCTCGCGGCCGGCGGCCAGCTCGGCCGGACCCGCCACCGGGCGGATCGCGCTGAGGTCGCGCGGGTCGAAGCCCTGGGCGTGCCGGCCCAGGATGGCGATCTCCTGATCCCGCGGCGGCAGAGGCACATTCAGCTTCAGCAGGAACCGGTCGAGCTGTGCCTCGGGCAGCTGATAGGTGCCCTCGTACTCGATCGGGTTCTGCGTGGCGGCGACGATGAACGGATCCGGCAGCAGCCTCGGTTCGCCGTCGACACTGACCTGCCGCTCCTCCATGGCCTCCAGCAGCGCCGCCTGCGTCTTCGGCGGGGTGCGGTTGATCTCGTCGGCCAGCAGCAGGTTGGTGAACACCGGACCCTCGCGGAACACGAACGCCGCGGTGCGCGCGTCGTAGACCAGCGAGCCGGTCACGTCACCGGGCATCAGGTCGGGGGTGAACTGCACCCGCTTGAACTCCAGCTGCAGCGCGGCGGCCATGGCACGCACCAGCAGCGTCTTGGCCACGCCCGGAACACCTTCCAGCAGAACATGACCGCGGCACAGCAGCGCGATCACCAGACCGCTGACCACGGCGTCCTGTCCGACGACCGCCTTGCCGATCTCGCCGCGCAGCGCGAGCAGTGCGGAGCGGGCCGCGTCGTGCTGGGCGTTCGGAGTTGATTGGGGGGCGAAGTGAGTCACGACGTCGTGACCTGCCTTTCGATGTCGTCGAGCGCGTGGGCCAAATGGAGCAGATCAGCATCGGTGGATGGGACGGGACCGAACAGGATGTGGTGCACCGTGCTCTGGTCCCCGTTGTAGCGCTGGGCGATCGCGGATACCACCGCGGCGTCAGAAGAGTTGGCGCCCAGGCCGAGTCGCGGGGCGAGCCGCTGCAGGGTGGCGGTGCGCAGCGCCTCGGCGGCCTGTCCGCGTGCGCGCCGCGACCGGTAGAGCCGGGCCCGGCCCTCGACCGTCTCGGAAGCGCGGACCACCACGGGAAGCTTCTCGGCGACCAGCGGTCCCAGCCGGCGTCCCTGCCACAACGCCAGCAGTACGACCACCACGCACAGCTGGAAGACGATCCAGGTCACCGCATCCGGGACGAGATCACCGATCGTCGAGCCGCCGGAGCCCTGCCCCTCGGCCTTCTGCGGTGCGTACCAGATCAGGCGAGGGCGCTCGCCGGCCAGGTTCATCGCCAGTGCGGCGTTCCCCTCGTCGAGAAGCGCGCCGTTGGTCATGAAGTCGGCGCTGCCGACCACGGTGACCGTTCGACCGTCGCTCTCGATAGCGCACCAGCGCGCCGCCGTAGCAGCGGGTGAGGTCGACGTCCCCGACCTTCTCGTAGGTGTCGGTGGAGCCCAGCTGCACGGTCCCTGCCCGATTTGCTTCGCGCAGTTCACAATCCGGTCTTCCGGTGAGCAGGTCGGAGCTGCCGATCCGGATACCCGGGGCGAGGGCTTCACGCGCCCGTGCGGTCGGCTCCAGCACCAGCCGGTCACCGGGAAGCGCGGCCAGTCGCTGGAGTAGGTCGGGACCGCGGGTGTTGTACGTCTCGGCGGCGAGCAGCAGGGTGTCCGGCCGGGCGGCCTGTTCCGCGTCGGCGACGGTCCTGGCGACGACGACGTCCACTCCGTGATCTCGCAGCAGGCTGACGATGGCGTGCGCGCCGTCCGGTGAGGTCGATTCGGGATCCATCCGGCCCCCAGGCCGGGGTGCGGTGAGAAACGCCGTCACCGCCGCCAGCGCCGCGATCACGATGAGGCCCAGGGCGATCCAGCGTCCGGTACGCCACCGCGCTCCGATGGTCGTCGTCACCGCAGCGGCGCCCAGGTGTCGGTGACCGCGGAGTCGGCAGTGCCGGCGGCCGACGGCGCGGAGTGACGGCGAAGTGCGTCGTCCAGATCGGCGACCATGCGGTAGTCGGCTTCGGTGCCGGGCTGTTCGCCGTAGGTGACGTCGTTGAACACCGTTGCCGCGCGGCGCAGGTCGGCGCTGAAGCCGGGTAGCAGTTCGCCGGCGTCGTGGGCGAGCTCGCTGGCTGTGCGCCCTGGGACCGGGTTGAGCGTTCCGGTCTCCTCGAGCTGACGGGCCACCGCTCTGAGCCGATGCCGAATCGCTGCGGCCCAGTTTCCCTGAGCGGCATGGGCTTGCGCGGTGGCGCGATGCTCGGCGGCGCTCAGTTCGTGAGTACCGAACAACCCCTGCCCGTTGCCGCGGTTGGTGCGCATGGTTCGTCGGGCGATGCGTACCGCGACCACGAAAGCCGCCAGCACCAACAGGGCCAGGATGGCGATGGTGAACCAGCCGCCGGGGATCGAGGAGCCCTTCATGATCAGCCGGTAGAGGATCTCGTCGAGCCACTGGCTGATCTGGTCGGACAGCGACGGCCGCGGGTAGATCGGCTTGGCCAACTCATGTTGGGCAGCGTCGTGGGCCGTCTGGCGGTCGATGTCGATGGTGGGCAACGTGTTAGGGCCTCACCGTGGCGGGGTGAGCCACAGGTTGTCCGTCGGGGCGCCTGCCGGAACTCCGGCCGCACCCGTCTGCAGGACGAGGTCGAACGCTTCGGCGCGGATGCGGATGTCGGTGTAGAGCAGCACGACGACACCGGCGGTGAACGGTGCGGTGACGATCTGGCCGATCGCACTGCCGACGGACGTGATGGCCGTGGCGAGGATGAACGGTCCCGCTGTGCCGGCGTTGAACACCAGAAGCTGCCCGGCGATGCTGAACGGTACCGACACCGCGCCGGCGACGACCGCGGCGACGACCCCGGCGAGCAGTCGGATACCCAAGACGCGCCAGAAGTGGTTGCGCACCAAGGCGAATGACCGACTGATCGACTCCCACACGGGCTTGCGTTCCAACACGATGGCCACCGGCGCAAAGGCCAGCGCGGTGAACAGGTAGGCCAGCGCGGCGATCAGCGCGAGTACCAACGGAATTCCGATGAGCACCGCGGCTGCGGTGTTGGCGGCGAACGCGATTCCCGCGATGGCGGCCACGACCGCACCGACCAGCACCACGACCGCGAGCACCTCCAGCGCGCTGAGCCCGATCAGGGCCAGCAGCCGGCCGCGGACGCGCTCCCAGGCTTCGCCGATGGTGATCTTGGAGCCGAACACCGCCCGCCCCACGACCACGGTCAGCATGCCGGAGAGCAGAATGGCCGCCAGCGCGGTGGCCAGGCCGCTGGCGGCCGCGGAGGCGATCGACCCGACGACCATCGGGGCCGTCAGCTCCTGACCGCTGGTGGCACCGACCCGCCCGGCGAACGCCAGCGGCCCCACCTGAATCAGCAGGCTCAGGATCTGGGTGATCAGCACCACCACGGTCGTCAGGCCGAGGGTCGCCTTCGGGTTGGCGCGGATGTAGCCGACGGCTGCGTTGAAGATGTCACTGAGCGTGAGCGGGCGCAGCGGGATCACGCCCGGTTTGATGGCCATCGGCGGGTAGGCGCCGTAACCCGGCGGCGGGTAGCCGGGGCCCGGTGGCGGATAGCCGGGCGGGGGATAGCCGGGCGGGGGATAGCCCGGCGGCGGGTAGCCCGCGCCGGGCGGCGCCTGCGGATACGTCGGTGGCCAGAACGGCTGCTGACCAGGCCAGCCCGGCGGTGGACCCCCCGGGCCGATGGGTGGTCCGGTCACCGGCCAACGCCCCCGACGTCGTCGCTCATGGACCCATCCTGTCGACCGGCGGGGTATTTCTCAACGTGCCGCGGATTCCGGTCGCGTAGCGTTTGCGCCATGGCGGAGCTCAAAGACCGGCTGAGATCGGACCTCACCGACGCGATGAAGGCCCAGGACAAGCTGCGGACCTCGACCCTGCGGATGCTGCTGGCGGCGATCCAGACCGAGGAGGTGTCCGGGAAGCAGGCCCGCGACCTCTCCGACGACGAGGTGCTCAAGGTGCTGGCCAGGGAGGCGCGCAAGCGCAGTGAGGCCGCCGAGATCTACACCCAGAACGGTCGCGGCGAGCTGGCCGCCGAGGAGCACGCCGAAGCCCGCGTCATCGACGACTACCTGCCCACCCCGCTGACCGAGGCCGAGGTGGCCGACGTGGTCGACACCGCCATCGCGCAGGTCGCCGAGGAGATCGGGGAGCGCCCGTCGACCAAGCAGATGGGTCTGGTGATGAAGGCGGCCACCGCGATCGCTGCGGGCAAGGCCGACGGCTCGCGGCTGTCGGCGGCGGTCAAGGACCGGCTCTAGCCGAGCGGTCCGGCCCGTCATCGGTGCCACGGCACCGTTTCGCTGGCTGACGTGCGGGTACCCGTCGCGCATGACGCGCTTCGGATACACCCTGATGACCGAACAAAGTGGGCCCAAAGAGCTTGTCCGCTATGCCATTTCGGCTGAGCAGGCGGGCTTCGACTTCGAGGTGTCCAGCGACCACTTCTCGCCGTGGCTGGTCTCGCAGGGCCACGCCCCCAACGCCTGGACCCTGCTGGGTGCGGTGGCGCACGCCACCGAACGGGTCGGCCTCTACACCTACGTCACCTGCCCGACCATGCGCTACCACCCGGCCGTCGTCGCGCAGCAGGCCGCGACGTTGCAGATCCTCGCCGACGGTCGCTTCACCCTCGGACTCGGCTCGGGGGAGAACCTCAACGAGCACGTCGTCGGCAAGGGGTGGCCGACGGTGCAACGTCGCCACGACATGCTGCGCGAGGCGATCGTCATCATCCGTCAGCTGCTCAGCGGCGAGCTCGTCGACCACAAAGGTGACTACTTCCAGGTCGATTCCGCCCGCATCTGGGACGTCCCCGACGTCCCGGTGACCATCGGGGTGGCGGTGTCCGGCCAACGTTCGCTGGACGCGTTCGCCACCGCCGGCGACCACATGATCGCCGTAGAACCCGACGCCAAACTCGTCGACGGCTGGCACGGCGCGCGCCAGGCCACCGGACTGCCGGGCGGCGGACGGGTGATCGGCCAGATCCCGATCTGCTGGGACCCCGACCGGGACGCGGCCGTCAAGCGCGCCCACGAACAGTTCCGGTGGTTCGGCGGCGGCTGGGCGGTCAACGCCGACCTGCCGACGCCGGCGGGCTTCGCCGGCGCCACCCAGTTCGTCAGCCCGCAGGAGGTCGCCGACAACATTCCCTGCGGCCCGGACCTGGACGCCATCGTCGAGGCCGTCAGCGCCTACTGGGAAGCAGGCTTCACCGACATCGCACTGGTGCAGATCGGCGACGACGGGCAAGAGGAGTTCCTGCACAAGGCGGCCGAGCCGCTGCTGGCCAAGCTTCGCGACGCCGCGAACTGAACTGCGGCGTGGGTTGAAACTGGCGCCCACGGGTTATCCCGTCGCCCATGAGTGACCGGACTTCCGACGAAGACGACCACGCCGACTACACCGACGACCACCAGGGCGACCGCAAGCGCATCGGGCCGGGTGACGTGGAGGGCCGCGACGGCGAGGACCTCGCCCCGGACGTGGCTGACGCACCCGATTTCGAACCACCTGACTGAGGCCTCACTCGGCGTCGCGGCCCTCGCGGCTGCTGCGGTAGGCCATGGCGCGGAAGCTGCTGCAGCCAATCCGGCCAGATCTGGACGTTCGGGCGCGCTGTGGCGCACCGGGTCGAACGAGACGTCGTGATCGTGTTCCTCGGGTGCCGGGATCGACCTCGCTGAGAGTGAGCGCGGCGAGCGGCTCGAATTCGCCGTTGCCCCTGGCCTGTTCGATGTCGAACCGTACCCCGTCGCCGTCGACGGCGTCGCGCACCGCGGCCAGCGACAGCCCGGTGGTCCCGATCGGTGTCATGCACCGGGCCCGAACCCACCACAGTTCGCTCGCGTGGCGCAGTGGGAGAAGGCTGGAGTAGGGCGCGGCCGACCAGGTGTTGACGGCGCGCAGCAGCACCCGGTTGGGCACCCAGTCGCCGGACCCGAACCCGGCCGTCACCAGCAGCACGTCCCACGGAGTGGCCGCGAACGGGGCCGGTGGCATCCGCCAGGCCAGGCCCGCCGCGTCGGGCAGCGCGCCGGGCGTGCCGACGGCCTTCGACACCCGGCCCACTACGGCGCCGGACTCGACGGGCAGGCCCTCCCCGGGCGGCGCCAGTCGCTCGATGGAGCCGTTGGCCAGCACACCGGCCGGGATGAAAGAACCGCCGATGCCGAAGTGCCGCTCCGGCGGCGATGGGCAGTCCCGCGAGATCGGAAGCTTTCATGGGAGTTCGCCTTCCCGGTCGGCTGCGGCGGCAAACCTGGTTTAACGCTGCGGTTATCGGGCATCTATCTGATCAACGCCGTGTGCAACACAACGGCATCGATTCCGAAAGGCCGACGTTGACCATTCTCTATCCGGACCTGCAGGATTCGGTTGTCGCGACAGCGGGTGTGTATGCCCCGCAGCATGATTCGCACCTGCTCATCGAGGCGATGTCAGTGGCCGCCGAGGTGGCCGGCCGTCGCGTGCTCGACCTGTGCACCGGAAGCGGCGTCGTCGCGATCGCGGCAGCCCAGATCGGCGCGCGCAGTGTGACCGCGTTCGACATCTGCCCGCGTGCGGTCGGCTGCGTCCAGAGCAACGCCGCCATCGCAGGGGTGGCCGTCGACGCTCGGGTGGGCAGCTGGAACGCCGCGGTCGCCGCCGGACCGTACGATCTGGTGGTGTCCAATCCTCCCTACGTACCAACGAGTCCCGACGCACACCGGGAGCAGATTCCGCCCACTGCGGGACCGGCGCGAGCATGGAACGCAGGCGCCGACGGCCGCCTCATCCTGGACCCGCTGTGCGACTCGGCACCGCAACTGCTCGCCGACGGCGGGACGATGCTGATCGTGCAGTCGGAGTTCGCCGATGCCCAGCAGTCGCTGCGACGTCTGCGCAGCGGCGGACTTCGCGCCGAAGTGGTTATGACACAGCTTATTCCGTTCGGTCCGGTACTGAACGCCCGAGCCCGGTGGATGGAGAGCATCGGTATGCTGCCGGTCGGCCGGCGCGAAGAGGAGCTCGTGGTGATCCGCGCGGTGAAGCCGTGAGCGACCTCGAGCCGCGCCTGGTTCGAATCGTCGCATCGGGTCCGGTGATGGTCCAGGGGCCGGTGCGCATCGAGATGCCGGACGGAAACGTCGTCGAATCGGACCGCTTCATGGTCGCGATCTGTATGTGTAGGCGCAGCAAGAACTATCCGCTGTGTGACACCAGTCATCGACGGCGTCGCCGCGGTGACGCCGAAGCGTCACCCCAGCGGCCGGCGTAGCGAACTCTCGCCGTCGGTCCAGCACCGCATCAGGTGATCGGCCAGGCGGTCCTCCACCGCTTCGTGGGCGCGGATGCCGAATACGACATCACGATCCAGCGCGGGCTCGCGGCGCACGAGGTCGCCGACCACGTCGGTGCGGACGATCTGTTCGTGCACCGCGTCGGCTTCGACGTGTTCGCGATAGAACGCGATGCAGGTATCGGGAGCACCGAGCCGTTCCAGCGCCTCGACCAGTCGACGCGACCCGGGTGAGGAGGTGATCTCGGTGGACGCGAAGTGACCGATGGCCGACCCGCGATGCTTGCGGTGCAGGCCGAACAGCGACATCAGGTTCACCACGGCCAGCGATTCGGCAGGCACGGACTCGATGTAACCGAGGTAGCTCGGGTCGAGGTCGGCCGCGGCCATCAGGTCGCCGAACAGCTTCTGGTGGACGAAATCGCCTCGGCCGCCGCCGAACTCGTCGAACTCGACGGCTACGAAGGCCGCCTTGGCGTGGCCGGTGAGCCGGGGGATGGCCCACGCGTGTGGGTCGCCCTCCTTGAGGTGGTAGAGCGAGCGGTGCACGAAGTACTCCTGCATCTGCTCCCAGGTGCCCTTGTCGCGCAGGAAGTACGACGGTCCGCGGCCATCGGTCGGCTCGACCGAGAGTCGCTCCATCTCGGCGTCGGCCGTCTCGTTGCGGCCGATGTCGCCGACGTCGTCGCGCACTGCGCTCAGGAAGGTGTCCTCGAGGCGCGCCCGCAGGTGCAGCAGCCCGGGGTTCCACTCCCAGTCGTTGTCCACGCCGGCGAACCCGCGATAGTGCAACTCGTAGCAGACGTAGAGGCTGAGTTGGACGTCGATGCCGTACGGATCGGAGTCGCCCACCGAGGCCTCGATGCGGTTGAGGTGGGCCCGCGGCGCGCGCTCGGTCAGCAGGTCGAGAACGGCCATGGACAACGGTCCCCGAGCCGCCGGCAGGCGGGGTTGCAGGGCGATCGGGGCGAGCGTCACCCTGGGCGTCTTCCCGATTCGGACAGCCGCTAAACAACATGTGTCACATAAGGACGCGGTATTTCCTTGCTGCGCTGGTTGTTTGCGCACGAGAAAGTTGAAAAGGCCGAGCCGTGTTCGCTTTCTGGTGTACGACTGCCGTGGGGTGTTCCGAGGCGCAGTGCGCCGGAAGGGGACGGGTCGGGGACGTGAGTGGAGACACATTCGGCGGTCAACGGTGGCAACTGAGCCGCAGGGCGTTCCTGGCGGCCGGCGCCGCCGTCGGTGCGGGCGCCACCCTCGCCGCCTGCGGCAAGTCAGCCCCACCCACCGCAGCTGCGCTGCAGACCCAGCCGACGGCGGTGCCGGGTGATCTGACGCCCGCGATCAACGCCGCCGAGGCGGCGCGGCCGCACACCGGCAAGACGGTCACCGCGACGTTGAACCCGGGACCGATCAAGGTCGACATCGGCGGCCGGGTCGTCGACACCCTCGGCTACGCCGAGACGGTGCCCGGCCCGTTGATCCGCGCGAACGTCGGCGACGAACTGCAGATCACGGTCAACAACAAGCTCGGGAAGCCGACGTCCGTGCACTGGCATGGGATCGCGGTGCAGAACGACATGGACGGCGCGATGCCGGCCACCCCGAACATTCCCGCGGGCGCCTCGTTCACCTACAAGTTCTCGGTCCCCGACCCCGGCACCTACTGGGCGCACCCGCACGTCGGCGTCGAAGCCGACACCGGGCTGTACCTACCCATCGTCGTCGACGACCCCAAGGCGCCGGCCAACTATGACGCCGAGTGGATCATCATGCTCGACGACTGGACCAGCGGTGTCGGCAAGTCCCCGCAGCAGATCTTCGACGACCTGGTCAAGGGCGGCATGGGTGCCATGGGCGGTAACGGGATGGGCGGCGGTGGCGGAAGCAAACTGCTCGGCGGTGATCCCGGTGACGTCATCTACCCCTACTACGTCATCAACGGCCGAATCCCCGAAGCGCCAACCACTTTCACGGCCAAGCCGGGTCAGCGCATCAGGCTGCGGATCATCAACGCCGGCGCGGACACCGCATTCCGGATCGCCCTCGGCGGGCACAAGATGACCGTCACCCACACCGACGGCTTCCCGGTGGTGCCCACCGAGGTCGACGCCCTGCTGCTGGGCATGGGGGAGCGCTACGACGCCATCGTCACCGCCGGTGACGGCGTGTTCCCGTTGGTCGCGCTGGCCGAGGGAAAGAACGCCGCGGCACGCGCGCTGCTGACCACCGGATCCGGGTCGGCACCCGCGCCCGGATTCCTGCCGCCGGAACTCAACGGGCGCATCGGAACCGTCGACATGTTCACCGCCACACCGGAAGCGCGGCTGAAGTTCACCAAGGCCGATACCGACTTCACCGCGGATCTGACCGCCAGCAGCACCGCCTACGAGTGGGGTGTCAACGGGCCGTATCCGAACAACAAGCCGTTCACCATCAAGCAGGGCCAGCAGGCCACGATGACGTTCACCAACAACACCCGGATGTGGCATCCCATGCATCTGCACGGACACACCTTCCAGATGGTGAACGCCAAGGGGGACTTGGGTGCTCGCAAGGACACCGTCATCGTGATCCCCAAGCAGTCGGTGAAGATCGCCATCCTGGCGGACAACCCGGGGTACTGGCCGCTGCACTGTCACAACACCTATCACGCCGAAGCGGGCATGGTGACGACGTTCGACTACCTCAACTGACTCTTACCGGTTGCTGACGGGGCGGCTCCCGGCCCGGCTACCGCGGGCCGATGGTGGGACGATGCGGGGGTGAGTACGAGCTCAGTCACCGGACGTTGGCCGGTCAAGGTGTTGGTGGTCGTCACCTATCTGGCGATGATCACGATGAACTTTCTGGCCAATGCGCTGCCGCTCAACGGACGGGGCACCGGCGAGGTGTCGGACGCCTACCCGAGCCTGTTCACCCCGGCCGGGGTGACGTTCTCGATCTGGGGCGTGATCTACCTGCTGCTGGGTCTGCACGTGCTCTACCAGCTCGGGTTGTTCCGCGGCGCTGAGCCCGATGTCGGCCGTACCGCGCTGCTCAATCGGGTCGGCGTGCTGTTCATCATCTCCTCGCTGGCCAACACCGCCTGGGTGTTCGCCTGGCACTACGACGTCATCGGGCTCTCGGCGGTGCTGATCGTGGTGATCCTGGTCTGCCTGATCCTGATCGCCGACACCCTGCGGGTGGCCCGTCTGACCACCCGCGAGAGATGGTTCGTGGGAGTGCCGTTCAGCGTCTACTTCGGCTGGACCACGGTGGCCACCGTCGCGAACATGACCGTGCTGCTGGTGAGCCTGAAGTGGGACGGGTTCGGCATTTCGGCATCGGTGTGGGCGACGGTCATCGTCCTCGTCGCGATGGCGATCGGCACGGCGACGATGCTGTACAACCGCGACATCGCCTACGGCCTGGTGCTCATCTGGGCCTACGTCGGCATTCTCATCCGGCAGACCTCGGCCGCGGAGCTCGACAGCCGGTACCCGGCGATCATCGCCGCGGTGATCGCCTCGCTGGTGATCTTCGTCGGCGCAGAAGCCGTCGTCCTGCGGCGTCGCCGGACACCTGCAGTGGCCTGACCCGCGGGTCGACGCCGCCTGGTGCCGCATCCCCGAGGCAGCTATTAACGTTAGCGTTGGTAACGATTGCTGTCGCTTGCCGGGAATGGCGGATACTATCGCTCACAGCCTGGCATTAGGAGTGATCATGGGCGTTTGGCATACCTCGGTCCGCGTGGCGGCCGCCGCATCATTGTGCGTCGGGGCGTTGCTGACCGTCAGCGCCCCGGCTCTGGCCGCCCCCAGCGATGACGACACCATCCTTCCGGCCGAGCAGAAGATCGTTCCTGCCGGCAGCAGAAGGCCGCGCGACACGACGGTGAAACCCGCCTCGGACCTGCAGGACTTGCTCGACAGCATTTCGCAGTCGCTCAACGACAATGTCGGGCGCACGGTTCGACACGCGGTCGCACCGCGACAGCAGAACGTCACCAGCCAAGTTGCCACCAGCATCGCGACGCCGATCGCCAACGGCGCTGCATCGGTACGGTTCCGGCCGTAGCGGCGAGCGCGGCGATCCGCGCTGGTCTTCTCACTGCTGACGCAGAACATCTCCGTGCGGCGCAGAGTGCCGCAAGCACCGCCGTCGTTCGCCTGCTCCCGGCCTTCAGCGTCGCCGTCGATGGCGACGTGGAACGCGCCGGCAGCTGCCTGCCCGGGCTTACCCGCAACTGCCCGCCTGCAGCTGCCAGCGGTGCCTGCGGTTCGACCTGCCGCAGTTGCCGTCGTTCGCGTCTGCCCGGCGTTGCCGGCGTTCGGACCGCCCGCCTTACCCGATGCCTGCCGCTGGCGTTGCCGCGACCACCGCCGCAGCTGCCCCAGCTGCCGTCGTTCGGCCCGCCGCGCTGCCGGGCGTGGGCTTCGACATCGGTACCGTTCACTCGACCGATTCACGTCTTCTGAGTGTGACGGTCGACCGGTCCAACGAAAAGGCTCTGAACCACTCGGTTCAGAGCCTTCTTCGTCCCGAACGTGGCGGCGGACACCGTTGCGCCGAAGCTCGCGATGTCGCCGGATCGCCACGGACTAGCCAATACGGTCGCGCTGCGACCGCGCCACTGCCCGAGGCAGAAATAGAGCCCCGACCGAGAGTCGCTGGTCAGGGCCTGTAATCTGCGACTACGCGAGTCGGGGTGGCGGGATTCGAACCCACGACCTCTTCGTCCCGAACGAAGCGCGCTACCAAGCTGCGCCACACCCCGCGTGAAGCCACGACAGCGTATCGCACGGGCCCCGCGCGAAGCTAAACGGCCAGTCCGGCGGCTGTGCCAGATCGCGGCGTGTCCCGGGAAGGATTCGGGCTGTCGGTGGTGTTGTGCAGACTAACGGCGCGACGACGATGCCGGCAGGCGAAAGGTGGGGCGGATGATGACCGCTTTGGGGGCCGTAGTTTATGGGGGCTTCTTCCTGCTCGCGGCGCTGTGGCTCGTCGTGACCGGCGACTACGACGTCGCCGAGAACACCGATCAGGACCAACTGCAGGATCTCTCGAACTCGACCAGCGCGCCCGCGTGCTCGCTCGGGTCGAGGTCGTGATCCGCTAGCCAGTCGGCGCTGAAGTACGTGTCGGCGTAGCGGTCGCCGCTGTCGGCGATCAGGGTGACCACCGAGCCGCTGACACCAGCAGCCACCATCTCGGCCAGCAGGCCGAACGCACCCCACACATTCGTCCCGGTCGACGGACCCACCCGCCGCCCCAGCACCTGCGACACGTGATGGGCCGCCGCGACCGACGCGGCATCGGGAACACGATCCATCCGGTCGACGACATCCGGCAGGAACGACGGTTCCACCCGCGGGCGGCCGATGCCCTCGATGCGCGACGACCCCTCGACGACGACGTCGTCCCTGCCTTCGGCGTAGGACGGGAAGAACGCGGAGTTCTCCGGATCGACGACGCACAACTTGGTGTCGAGGCGTCGATACCGGATGAAGCGCCCGATGGTCGCGCTGGTGCCGCCCGTCCCGGCGCCGACCACGATCCAGGTCGGTATCGGGTGGGGCTCCTCGCTCATCTGCTCGTAGATCGACTCGGCGATGTTGTTGTTGCCCCGCCAGTCGGTGGCGCGCTCGGCGTTGGTGAACTGGTCCAGATAGTGTCCGCCGGTCGCCTCGGCGATGCGTTGTGGCCTCGGCGTACATCTCGCTCGGGCGATCGACGAAATGGCAACGGCCACCGTGGGATTCGATCAGCGCGGTCTTGGTCTTGCTGGTCGACGACGGCATCACCGCCACGAACGGCAGGCCGAGCAGCGCCGCGAAGTAAGCCTCCGAGACCGCCGTCGAGCCGGACGATGCCTCCACGACGGTGGTGTGTTCACCGATCCAGCCGTTGCAGAGGCTGTAGAGGAACAGTGAGCGTGCCAGCCGGTGTTTGAGACTGCCGGTGATGTGGGTCGACTCGTCCTTGAGATACAGCTGGACGTCGACGCCCTCGCTCCACAACGACGGCAACGGGTAGCGCAGCAGGTGAGTGTCGGCACTGCGCCGCGCGTCGGCCTCGATCAGGCGGATCGCGTCGTCCACCCAACCCCGGGGCCGGCTGTGGACGGCGACGCTGCTCTTCACCGGCAGTCAGCGCATCGACGCGGTCGGGCTGGACCGCACCACACTCCGGCTCTCGTCGTGGCCGCCCGTCGGTGCGGCGACCAGCGTCAGCAGGGTGGCCTCGGGCCGGCAGCAGAACCGGAACGGGGCGAACGGCGACGTGCCGATACCCGCCGAGACGTGCAGGGCGGTGTCGGCACCCCAGCGGGAGGCACCCTTGGCCCGCTTGCGGTCAAGATCGCAGTTGGTGGCCAGCGCGCCATAGAACGGCAGGCACACCTGGCCGCCGTGGGTGTGACCGGCCATCACCAGCTGATAGCCGTCGGCGGCGAAGCGATCCAGCACTCGCGTGTAGGGCGCGTGCGTGACGCCCAGGCTCAGGTTGGCCGTCGGGTTGGGCGGGCCCGCGATGGTGTCGTAGCGGTCGCGCCCCAGATGCCCGTCGTCGACGCCGGCGGCGGCGATCGTCAGTCCGGCCACCTCGACCTCGCGGCGGGTGTGGGTCAGATCCAGCCAGCCCCGCTCGGTGAACGCCGCCCGCAGGTCCTGCCAGGGCAGTGGCTTGCCGATCACCCGATGGTCGGGGTCGGTCAGGTACTTGAGCGGGTTCTTCAGCCTCGGCGCGAAGTAGTCGTTGCTGCCGAACACGAACACACCCGGGAAGGACATCAGGTCGCCGATGGACTGCACCACCGCGGGCACGGCTTTGGGGTGCGACAGATTGTCGCCGGTGTTGACCACCAGATCGGGCTCCCAGCGCGCCAGCTCCCGCAGCCAGGCCTGCTTGTGCCGCTGGGTGGGGCGCATGTGGATGTCGCTGAGATGCAGCACCCGCAGTGGGGTGGACCCGGGCGTGAGCACCGGCATGGTCACCTCGCGCACGACGAAGGCGTTGCGCTCGATGACCGTGGCGTAGCCCACCGCGAGCGCGGCCGAACCCGCGGCGGCGAGGGCGGAGGACTTCACTGCTGAGGACACAGCCATACCGGCAAGCGTACTGCCAACACCCGCTGCTCAGCGGGTCGAGGGCGGTGTGAAGATTGCGACGTCAGACAGACGTCACGGCGGTGGCGGGGGCGCGGGCGGAGCCAGCAGCGGAACGGTGATCGGCGGCAGGCCCGGGATCTCCACGACGGTGGAGCCCACTTGCGGCAGGCCGTCGAGGCCCGGCGGTGGCGGCGGCGCACCCGGCGGGGGTGGCGGCGGTGCCGGCGGGATGCCGTTGCTGATCTGGATGGTCACGATCGAGCCGGGCACCGTCTGACCGGCGGGCGAGGTGCCCACGACGGTGCCGTAGGACGCCGCGCTGTTGACCGGGTTGGCCTGGTCGGCAACCTGGAAACCCGCCTCCTTCAGCCGTTCGCGGGCGGTGTCCTGGCTCAGTCCGGAGACGCTGGGCACCTTGGAGCCGGGGGCGCCGTCGACGTAGCGGGGATCGGTCGGCGGCAGCGTGACGTCGCCGAAGCTCTGCGCGAGCGGCATCATCGCGGTGAACCAGGTCTTGGCCGGCTCGTTGCCGCCGTAGAGGTTGCCGTCACCGCACTGCCGCAGCGGCCAGGAGCACAGGTCCGACGGGTTGGGTGAGTCGTCGTAGATGTAGTTGGCCGCCGCGTAGTGGTTGGTGTAGCCCACGAAGCCCGACGACCGGTGCGCCTCGGTGGTGCCGGTCTTGCCCGACATCGGCAGGTTCCAGCCGACGGAGCCGGCGGAGCCGGCCGCGGTGCCGCTGGTGTCGTCCTTGCTCAGGGCGTTGGACAGCGTGTTGGCCAGCCCCTCGGGGACCACCTGGTCGCAGGTCTCGGTGGTGACCGCCACCTCGTTGCCGTGCCGGTCGTAGAGCTTGTCGACCGGGTTGGGCGGGCACCACACGCCGCCGGAGGCCAGCGTGGCCGCGACGTTGGAGAGCTCGAGCGCGTTGACCTCGATCGGGCCCAGGGTGAACGACCCGAGGTTGTACCGCTTGATGAAGTCGGCCAGGCTCTCGTTGCTCTCCGGGTCGTAGGGGCGGGCGGTACCGGGCTCGGCGTAGGACCGCAGGCCGAGCTTGACGGCCATGTCGACCGTGCGCTGCACGCCGACCTGCGAGATCAGTTTGGCGAAGGCGGTGTTGGGCGACTGCGCCAGCGCGTCGGTGACGCTCATCGAACCCCGGTAGTTGCCCGCGTTCTGCACGCACCAGGTGTCCCTCGGGCAGCCCTTCGCGCCGCCGCTGCCCAGCCCCTTGGCCTCGAAGCGCACCGGAGCGTCGAGGTTGGCGCTGATTCCCAGGCCCATGTCCATCGCCGCGGCGGTGGTGAAGATCTTGAAGATCGACCCCGCGCCGTCGCCGACCAGGGAGAACGGCTGCGGCTGCATGGTCTCGCCGGCGGCGGTGTCCAGACCGTAGGTCCGGTTGCTCACCATGGCGACCACCGGGTGGGCCGTCTTGCCCGGCAGCACCACGCTCATCACGCTGGCGATGCCCTGGATGTCGGGCGGCGCCAGGGAGTCGACGGCCTGTTTGGCCGAGTTCTGGACGTCGGGATCGAGCGTGGTCTTGATCAGATAGCCGCCCCTGGCGAGCTGGTCCTTACTGATGCCTGCGCGGGCCAGGTACTCCTGGACGTAGTCGCAGAAGAAGGCGCGGTCGCCGGCCGCGATGCAGCCGCGCGGCAGTTCGTTGGGCTGCGGCAGGATGCCCAGCGGCTGCTGCTTGGCCGCCCGCAGCTCGTCGGCCTTGTCGGGGAGGTTCTCGATCATGGTGTCGAGCACCAGGTTGCGACGGGCCAGCGCGCCGT
This sequence comes from uncultured Actinomycetota bacterium, assembly GCA_963786695.1. Lineage (GTDB taxonomy): Bacteria > Actinomycetota > Actinomycetes > Mycobacteriales > Mycobacteriaceae > Mycobacterium. Next base: position 148,249 of record CAWBAL010000051.1, on the reverse strand, counting down.
CGGGATTGGTGTAGGGGTTCAGCGTGCTGGTGGACTGCACCAGCCCGGCCAGCAGCGCGGCCTGCTCCCAGTTCAGGTCGGAGGCGTCGACACCGAAGTAGGTCTGCGCGGCGTCCTGGATACCGAAGGCTCCGTTGCCGAACGAGACGAGGTTGAGGTAGCGGGTCAGGATCTCCGGCTTGGTGAAGGTCTTGTCCAGGGTGAGCGCCATCCGGATCTCGCGCAGCTTGCGAGCGGGCGTGGTCTCCACCGCGGCGCGCTTCTCCGCGTCGGTCTGGGCGATCACCAGCAACTGGTAGTTCTTGACGTACTGCTGTTCGATCGTCGACCCGCCACGGGTGTCGACGTCGCCGGACGCGTATCCGGCCAGACCGGTCAGGGTGCCTTTCCAGTCGACACCGTTGTGCTCGGCAAACCGCTTGTCCTCGATGGAGACGATTGCCAGCTTCATCGTGTCCGCGATCTTGTCGCTGGGCACCTCGAAGCGACGCTGCGAATACAGCCACGCGATGGTGTTGCCCTTGGCGTCCACCATCGTGGTCACCGCGGGCACCTCACCCTCGACGAGTTGGGCCGAACCATTGGCCACGACGTCGGATGCGCGGTTGGACACCAGCCCCAATCCGCCGACCACCGGGAACAGCAGCGCCGCCATGATCACGCTGGCCAACAGGCAGCACCAGGCCAGCTTGATGATCGTGGCGCCGGCCGGGGGGCGTTCCGACATGGGTTACAGAGTACTGAGGTCAGTTGCGGGCTTGCGGGCCGTCCCGGGAGGGCGATGATGACGGCGGGGAATTTACGGGGGAGTCAGAAATGCCAGTTCACGCTCGGGACGGCACGATCGTCCCAAAAAAGCTGTGATCTAACTGTTGCGCAAACGATACCTGACCACCTAACTTAAACAGACAGTGCGATTCAGGTAACACTCTGGACCGCAGTGTGGCGTAGATCGCATGCACGTTCTACACCTGAAGAGTGAGCCGCCGGAGGGCGGCCCGGACGAAGGGGATCGCCGGTGTCAGCTATTCGGCCCGCTGCTCGCAGGACACTCGCAGCGTCGGTACACGGTTCAATCCACGGGGTGGACGGCGAGGCTCGCATCGCGTGGGTGTCCCAAGCCCTGTGCCGCTCGACCGATCCCGATGAACTCTTCGTTCGTGGCGCTGCCCAGCGCAAGGCCGCGGTCATCTGCCGGCATTGCCCGGTGATGGCCGAGTGTGGGGCCGACGCCCTGGACAATCGCGTGGAATTCGGAGTGTGGGGCGGCATGACCGAGCGTCAGCGCCGTGCCCTGCTCAAGCAGCATCCCGAGGTGGTCTCCTGGTCCGAGTTCTTCTCGGCCCAGCGCAAGCACCGCAGCGTTAGCTAACTTCGGCGCACACCAGGGGTCTTCCCCTGGGCAAAGATCCGTCCGCGCTACGCGGCGGCTATCCCGTTTCGCCGGTGATCTGATCGGCGATCGCCTGCAACGCATCCAGGTCGGACACGTCGAACGGCAACGACGGCACCCCCACCCACGGCACGTGCGGATTGGCGCCGGTGAACCGTGACAGCAGCCGGACCTCCCGCTTGGCGGTCTGCGCCCGGTCGGCGTGGATGCGCAACACCGCCGCCGCCAGCCGGTCCCCGTTGGTCCCGGTTCCGCCTTCCAACTCCACGGCGCCGTCGACCGCGCGCTCGACGGTCAGCGAGCACAGGGTCGGGTGGGTGCGGTTGAGGATCAGGCCCGCCAACGGCATGCCCTCCTGCGAGAGCCGGTCGACGAAGAACGACGCCTCCCGCAGCGCGTCGGGTTCGGCCGCCGAGACGACCACGAACTGGGTGCCGCGGCGCTTGAGCAATTCGTAGGTGCGGTCGGCCTTCTCCCGGAAGCCGCCGAACGTCGAGTCCAGCGACTGCACGAAGGCCGAGGCGTCGGAGAGCATCTGCGAACCCAGGATCGTCGACATCGCCTTCATCGCCAGGCCGACGACGCCGGTGACGATGCGGCCGATCCCGCGCCCGGGCGCCAGCAGCAGTCGCCACAGCCGGCCGTCCATGAAACTGCCCAGCCGCTTGGGCGCATCCAGGAAGTCCAGCGCGTTGCGGGACGGCGGAGTGTCCACCACCACCAGGTCCCAGCGGTCCTGCCCGAGCAGCTGGCCGAGCTTCTCCATGGCCATGTATTCCTGCGTGCCGGCCAGCGACGTGGCGACGGTCTGGTAGAACTGGTTGTCCAGAATCGCTTGTGCGCGTTCGGGTCCCGAGTGCTCGATCGACCATGTCGTCGAACGTGCGCCGCATGTCGAGCATCATCGCGTGCAGTTCTCCGGAGACCTCCGGGGCCAGCGGCACCCGCTGCGGTTCGTTGCCGAGTTCCCGGATGCCCAGGGCCTGCGCCAGCCGCTTGGCCGGGTCGATGGTCAACACCACCACGGTGCGGCCGTACTCCGCCGCCCGCACCGCGATGGCCGCCGCGGTGGTGGTCTTGCCGACCCCGCCGGCGCCGCAGCACACCACGACGCGGTTGGACTTGTCGGCCAGGATCGACTTCATGTCGAGGGCCGGAGGGGCGGTACTCATTACCTGACTCCTTGCTGCGCAAGCGTTTCGGCCAGTTCGTACAGGCTGCCCAGGTCGACGCCATCGGAGATCGTCGGCAACTCCAGCCGCGGCACGTGCAACCGTTCGAGTTGCTCGGCACTTTCGGCGCGCGCCTTGATGCGCGTCGCGTGCTCGATGGTTTCGGTCAGCAGCCCGGCGAAGTCGCTGTCCTCCAGCGTGATTCCCACTTTGGACAGGCCGGCCCGCACCGCCGTCGGCGTCGATGTCACCCTCGGCCGCCTTGGCCAGATCCGGTGCAGGCAGGAACGGCGGGATGTTCCGGTTGACGATCACGCTGCCGATCGGCAGGCCGAGTTGTTCGAGCTCCTCGATGGCCTCCATGGTCTCCTGGATGGGCAGCGCCTCGAGCAGCGTGACGAGGTGGATGGCGGTCTGCTCGGAGTGCAGCAGCCGCACCACGCCCTCGGCCTGCGAGTGCACCGGGCCGCCCTTGGCCAGATCCGAGACCGCCTTGGTGACGTCGAGGAAGCGCGCGATCCGGCCGGTCGGGGGCGAGTCGACGACGATCGCGTCGTACGCGGGCTTCTTGTTGCGGTCCAGGCGGACCACCGACTCCTTGATCTTGCCGGTGAGCAGCACGTCGCGCAGGCCGGGAGCGATCGTCGTGGCGAACTCGATGGCCCCGATCCGGCGCATCGCCCGCCCGGCGATGCCCAGGTTGTAGAACATGTCGAGGTATTCCAGGAACGCCGCCTCGATGTCGATCGCCAGTGCGTTGACGTGCCCGCCGCCGTCGGCGGTGGCGATCTTCAGCTCCTCGTAGGGCAGCGGCGGCACGTCGAACAACTGCGCAATGCCTTGGCGCCCTTCGACTTCCACGAGAAGGACCCGGCGGCCGCCGGCGGCCAGCGTCAGCGCCAGCGCGGCCGCGACGGTCGTCTTCCCGGTGCCGCCCTTGCCGGTCACGAAGTGCAGGCGGGCCTTGGTCAGGCGGGAGGGCCAGCCGACGGGGCTGCCGTCGCTTTCAGTGGTCGCCATCTCTGCATGCTAGCCAAGCCGCCGCGCGGACCCTGGGCGTTTGGGTTCGGCGATAGGCTTCGGCCATGAGCGAACCGACGACTTGGGAATACGCCACGGTGCCGTTGCTGACCCACGCGACCAAGCAGATCCTCGACCAGTGGGGCGCCGACGGGTGGGAACTCGTCTCGGTGCTGCACGGGCCGACCGGCGAGCAGCACGTCGCCTATCTGAAGCGGCCCAAGTGAGTGCCTCGCAGCGGCTCGCCGAACTGGGCCTGACCTTGCCGACGGTGGTCAAGCCGCTGGCGGCCTACGTTCCGGCGGTGCGCACCGGCAACCTGGTCTACACCGCCGGGCAGCTGCCCCTGGCGGCCGGCGAGCTGGCCCAGACCGGCAAGGTCGGCGCCGAGGTGAGCCCGGAGGCCGCCAAGGCCGCCGCCCGGGTGTGCGCGCTCAACGCGCTGGCCGCCATCGACGCGCTGGTCGGCATCGACACCGTCACCCGCGTGGTCAAGGTGGTCGGTTTCGTCGCCTCCGCCCCCGGCTTCAACGGACAGCCCGGCGTCGTCAACGGGGCCTCCGAGTTCCTCGGCGAGGTGTTCGGTGACGCGGGCGCCCACGCCCGCTCGGCCGTCGGCGTCTCCGAACTGCCGCTCGACGCGCCGGTGGAGGTCGAGCTCATCGTCGAGGTCGCGTGAGCGACGCATCCGGCGGAGGTCGCGTGAGCGAGCATCCCGCGTACGGGATCCTGCGGCCGGTCACCGACGACGCGCGTCCGTCCTGCTCTGCAACAACCCGGGAATCATGACGCTCGACGGCACCAACACCTGGGTGCTGCGCGGGCCGGGCAGCGACGAGATCGTCGTCGTCGACCCCGGACCCGACGACGACGAGCACCTGTCCCGGCTGGCCGAGCTCGGCACCATCGCGCTGATCTTGATCAGTCACAAGCACGGCGACCACACCGACGGCATCGACAAGATCGTCGACGCATCGGGGGCCACGGTGCGCGCGGTCGGCAGCGGCTTCCTGCGCGGGCTGGGCGGGCCGCTGACCGACGGTGAGGTCATCGACGCCGCCGGGGTGCGCATCAAGGTCATGGCCACCCCCGGGCACACCGCCGACTCGCTGTCCTTCCTCGTCGACGACGCGGTGCTCACCGCCGACACCGTGCTCGGCCGTGGCACCACGGTGATCGACGACGAGGACGGCAGCCTGACCGAGTACCTCGACTCGCTGCGGCGACTGCAGGGGCTGGGCCACCGCAAGGTGCTGCCCGGGCACGGCCCCGATCTCGACGACCTGCAGGCCGTCAGCGCCATGTACCTCGCGCACCGGGAGGAACGGCTCGATCAGGTTCGGCAGGCGCTGCGGGAGCTCGGCGACGACGCCACCGCGCGTCAGGTCGTCGAACACGTCTACACCGACGTCGACGAAAAGCTGTGGGACGCCGCGGAGAAGTCCGTGCGCGCCCAGCTGGACTACCTGCGACAATCGGCTAGCGGGCTCGGCGGGCCAGCCGCTCGGAGTCGCTGATCAGCACGCTCTTGCCCTCCAGGCGGATCCACCCGCGGTGGGCGAAGTCGGCCAGCGCCTTGTTCACCGTCTCGCGCGAGGCGCCCACCAGCTGGGCGATCTCCTCCTGGGTCAGGTCGTGCGTCACCCGCAGCGCGCCGCCCTCCTGGGTGCCGAAGCGCTGGGCCAGCTGCAGCAGCTGCTTGGCCACCCGGCCGGGCACGTCGGTGAAGATCAGGTCCGCGAGGTTGTTGTTGGTGCGGCGAAGCCGGCGCGCCAGCACTCGCAGCAGCTGCTCGGCGATCTCGGGGCGGTCGGCGATCCACGCCCGCAGCGCGTCGCGGTCCATCGACACCGCACGCACCTCGGTGATGGTGGTGGCGCTCGACGTCCGCGGCCCCGGGTCGAAGATCGACAGCTCGCCGAACATGTCCGACGGGCCCATGATCGTCAGCAGGTTCTCCCGGCCGTCCGGGGAACGGCGGCCGATCTTCACCTTGCCGGAGATGATGATGTAGAGCCGATCGCCGGGCTCGCCTTCGGCGAACACGGTGTGGCCCCGCGGAAAGTCAACCGGCTGCAGTTGTTTGGTCAGCGCGGAGATAGCGCTGGGTTCAACCCCCTGGAAGATTCCTGCCCTCGCCAGGATCTCGTCCACGTTGCCCCTCTTAGCTCATCGGTGATCGGTACGCCCAGGCCAGCTCTAGTCGGTAGTCAGTCTAGAGGTAGCCCATCTGGCAACGAGCCAACGCTACACAGGATTGGCGTACCGAGTCCGGTGAAACTGCGGATTCGGCCTTGCGTGGGCATACGAGCGGGTCGGCAGCCCGGGCTCGTCGACACCAAGCAGGTGATGAACCTCCACCGGTCGCGGGGCCTGCGGCACGGGTCGCGGCGGCGCCTGTTTGCGGGCCTCCTCGGCCTGCCGCAGGTACTCGGCGACGGCCTCATCGGCCGCCGTGCGGTCGGTGTCCAAGCCGCTCTCGAGTCGCTGCAACCCGAACGTCGAGAGCATCATCAGACCGGGAACACACACCGCGAGCAACCAGGTCACCCGGCAAAGTAAACACGGGCAAGGTCTCGTCGAGGTCACGAATTGTCACCGGTCTGTCCGCAGCCTGACGGCGGTCCAGCGGTGCTCGTCGGTGCTCGTCAGTACGCTTGGCGGCGTGCCAGCGGCCGCGAAGAAAACCGACCCCAAGTGGGATGCCGAAACCCATCTCGGACTGGTGCGCCGGGCCCGGCGGATGAATCGGACACTGGCCGTGGCGTTTCCCCACGTCTACTGCGAACTCGATTTCACCAATCCGCTGGAGCTGACGGTCGCCACCATCCTGTCCGCGCAGTCCACCGACAAACGGGTGAACCTGACCACCCCCGCGCTGTTCGACAAGTACCGCACCGCGCTGGACTACGCGCAGGCCGATCGCACCGAGCTCGAGGAGTTGATCCGGCCCACCGGCTTCTATCGCAACAAGGCCAACTCGTTGATCCGGCTGGGTCAGGAACTCGTCGAGCGGTTCGACGGGCAGGTGCCGCGCACCATGGCCGAACTGGTGACGTTGCCCGGCGTCGGCCGCAAGACCGCCAACGTGATCCTCGGGAACGCCTTCGACATTCCCGGCATCACCGTCGACACCCACTTCGGCAGGCTCGTGCGACGCTGGCGCTGGACCGCCGAGGAGGATCCGGTCAAGGTCGAGCACGCCGTCGGGAAACTGATCGAGCGCAGCGAGTGGACGTTATTGAGTCATCGGGTCATTTTTCATGGCCGGCGGGTGTGCCACGCGCGCAAGCCGGCCTGCGGGGTGTGCGTGCTGGCCAAGGACTGCCCGTCGTTCGGCGTGGGTCCCACCGAGCCGCTGGTGGCCGCGGCTCTGGTGAAGGGTCCCGAGACCGAGCACCTGCTCGCACTGGCCGGGTTGTGACGAGCCGCCGCCCACCCGCCCGATGACCAGATCGGGCCGCTGGACGCTGGTGGTGGTCGCCGCGGTCGCCGTCCTGGTCGGGGCGCTCGTCGTCGAACTCGGTGACGATTCGGCGGACGGCGGGGGACCTCCGAGCGCCCAGGCGGCGCGTGCGCACCGTGACGCCGATACGCCGGAGGCGCTCGCCGGACCGCGACAGCAGGCCGATCTGGCGCCCTGCCCGACCGGCGGTCAGAACCCCGGGCCGAACGAGTTGCGCGGCATCGTCGTCGAATGTGCCGGCGACGGCGCGACCGTCGACGTGGCCCGCGCGCTGGCCGGCCGGCCGGCGGTGCTGAACCTGTGGGCCTACTGGTGCGCGCCGTGCGCAACGGAACTGCCCGCGATGGCCGAATACCAGCGGCGGGTGGGTGACGGCGTCAACGTGGTGACGGTGCACCAGGACGAGAACGAAACGGCGGCACTGCTGCGGCTGGCCGAGCTGGGCGTGCGGCTGCCGACTTTGCAGGACGGTCAGCGTCGCATCGCCGCCGCCCTCGGTGTGCCCAACGTGATGCCCGCGACGGTGGTGCTGCGCGCGGACGGTAGCGTTGCCAAAGTCCTTCCGCAGGCGTTCACCACCGCCGACGAGATCGCCACGGCGGTGAACAGTGCACTTTGATGACAGGGGGCGCCGGTGACCGGTGGGGTACGCGCTCACTCCGGAACTCCGGCCGCCGTGGCTGGCCCCACTGGTGGAGAACGTCGACCGGGTGCCGCACGCCTACCGCCGCAAGGTGCCGCCCGAATTGCTGGCCCTGGTGACCGGTGCGGGCACCGCCACCCGGGCGGGACGCGACGCCGCGGTGCTGGTGCTGTTCTCCGGACCGCACCGCGACCAGCCGCCCGGACAGCTTCCCGACGACGCCGACCTGCTGCTGACCGTGCGGGCCAGCACGCTGCGCCATCACGCCGGCCAGGCCGCCTTCCCCGGCGGCGCGGCCGACCCCGAGGACGCCGGCCCGGTGGCCACCGCGCTGCGCGAGGCCCGCGAGGAAACCGGCATCGACCCGGGCCGGCTGCATCCCCTGGCCACCCTGGAGCGAATGTTCATTCCGCCCTCGGGCTTTCACGTCGTACCCGTGCTGGCCTATTCGCCCGACCCGGGACCGGTGACCGTGGTCAACGAGGCCGAGACCGCCGTCGTCGCGCGAGTTCCGGTGCGTGCCTTCGTCAATCCCGAGAATCGGCTGATGGTGTACCGCACCGGTGCGGGGAAGCGATTCGCCGGGCCGGCATTTCTGCTCAACGAGATGTTGGTGTGGGGGTTCACCGGTCACGTAATCTCGGCCATGCTCGATGTGGCCGGCTGGTCACAACCGTGGGACACCGAGGACATCCGGGAGTTGGACGAGGCGATGGCGCTCGTCGGCGACAAGAGTGAGGGGCCGCTGTGACGAGTTCGCAATGGCTGGACATCGCCGTGCTGGTGGTGGCGTTCATCGCCGCGATCTCCGGTTGGCGGTCCGGCGCGTTGGGCTCCCTGATGTCCTTCGTCGGCGTGGTGCTCGGGGCCATCGCCGGGGTGATGCTCGCGCCGCACATCGTCAGCCACGTCCACTCGCCGCGGGCCAAGCTGTTCGCCGCGCTGTTCCTCATCCTGGCGCTGGTGGTCATCGGCGAGGTTGCCGGCGTCGTCCTCGGCCGTGCCGTGCGCGGCGCCATCCGCAACCGCGGGATACGCACGGTGGACTCGATCATCGGCGTGGCGCTGCAACTGGTGGTCGTCCTGGTCGCCGCGTGGCTGCTGGCAACCCCGTTGACGTCGTCCGACCAGCCGAACCTGGCCGCAGCGGTGCGCGGCTCCAAAGTGCTTGCGGAGGTGGACAAGTACGCGCCCGAATGGCTCAAGTCGGTGCCCAAGCGAATGTCGACCCTGCTCAGCACGTCGGGCCTGCCCGAGGTCCTGCAGCCGTTCGGCCGCACCCCGATCCAGGCGGTCGACCCCCCCGACGCCTCCCTGGCCGACAGCCTCGTCGTGGCCAACGCCCGGCCCAGCCGTGGTGAAGATCCGCGGCGTGGCACCGGGCTGCCAGAAGGTCTTGGAGGGAACCGGTTTCGTCATCGCCCCCAACCGGGTGATGTCCAACGCGCACGTGGTGGCGGGCTCGGACAGCGTCACCGTCCAGGCCGAGGGACAGACCTACGACGCCACCGTCGTCTCCTATGACCCCAACGCCGACATCTCCATCCTCGACGTGCCGAATCTGCCGCAGCGTCCGCTGGTGTTCGCCGAGCAGCCCGCCAAGTCCGGCACCGACGCGGTGGTCCTCGGCTATCCCGGCGGTGGCGATTTCGCCGCCACTCCGGCGCGGGTGCGCGAGATCATCGAGCTCAACGGCCCCGACATCTACCGCACCACCACGGTCAACCGCGAGGTGTACACCATCAGAGGGACTGTGCGTCAGGGCAATTCGGGTGGACCGATGATCAACCGGGCCGGGCAGGTCCTCGGCGTGGTGTTCGGGGCCGCCGTCGACGACAACGACACCGGTTTCGTCCTGACCGCCAACGAGGTGTCCCGTCAGCTGGCCAAGATCGGCAACACCGAGAAGGTGCCCACCGGGGCCTGCGTCACCTAGCCTGGCCGTACACCTGGTCCAGGAACCGCCGCAGGTGGTCGTTGACCTCGCCGGGTGCCTCCTCGTGCGCGTAGTGGCCGACTCCGGCGAGTGCGACGAACCGGCCCCTGGGTGCGAACCGCTGGGTCCGGTCCACGGCGTCGGCGAGGACGTACGGGTCGGCATCGCCGCGCAGATGAAGTAGCGGAACGTCGAGCGGGCGGTTCATCGACTTCATGAAACGCCAACCCTCCGAACGGAGTTGGCTGCGCACCGCCCAGCGCTGGTACTCCAGCGCGCAGTGCGCCGCCGAAGGGATCTGGATGGCGCGCCGCATGTGGGCGATGGTCTCGGAAAAGTCTTCGGAGGCAAGCCATTTCCCGGATGCACGGCTGCGGACGAGGTGCTCGAGTTGTTCGCCGTTGTGCGCGGTCAGCACGTGTTCGGGCCACATCGGCAGCTGATAGCGCAGCAGCGTGGGCAGCAGCGCGCGGCCCTGGTCGCGGCGGGTGAGCGCCGAGGCGCGCAGCGCGGCCGGGTGCGGAGAGCTGACCAGTGCGATGGCCCGCACCACCCGCGGATGCAGCACCGAGGTCGCCCAGCACACCAGGCCACCGTCGGCATGGCCGATCAGGGTGGCCGAACTGTGGCCCAGCGCGCGGATCAGTCCGGCGGTGTCGCCGGCCAGCGTCCAGCCGTCGTAGCCGCGAGGTGGTTTGTCGCTGCCGCCGTAGCCGCGCAAGTCGACCGCGACGACCCGCGCACCGGACAGCCCGCGCAGCTGATGGCGCCAGGACCACCAGAACGATCCGAAGCCGTGCAGCAGGATGACCAGGGGGCGGGCGGTGCTCGGTGTCGTCCCCGATGGTTCGTTGTCCACTTCGACGCAGTGGAACCGGATCCCGTTCGCGTGGACGTCGAGGTGACGCCACGGCCCCGCGATGCGGGTGACCGACGGGTCCGGTTGCGTCATCACCAGCCCGACGGGTCAGTGGGTGCCGGGGTGGGGGTAGCGCTGCCGTTGGTCTGGGCGACCGCCTTGGTGGGGGAGCGGTCGTGGCCGGGGGTCAGTGCTTCCCGGGTTTCCCGGACCGACTCGATGGTCTGCTGCGGCCCGCGGATACGGCGGACCTTCAGGTAGCCCAGCAGCGCGAACACCGCGGTTGTGATCACCATCAGGGCGAACACGATCAAGAAGGCCACCCACCGCCACAGCCAGGTGTCGAGCAGCTCGGCGACAAAGAAGAAGAAGAAGAACGTCGAGTAGAACAGCACGACCAGCGCCAGGATGAAGAAGACACTGCCGGTCAGGCCTTTCTTCACATCCCGAGTGATCTCGGCCTTGGCGAGCTCGACCTCGGCGCGCACCAGGGTGGACACCTGCGCGGTGGCGTCCTTGACCAGGTCGCCGATGGAGGGGTTGGCGGGAATCGCGTTCGGGTCAACCAGGGGAATCGAGGTCACGGTGGTGGGCACCCCGGTCTTGCGATCACCATTGCTCACGGCTGTCCTCCAACTGTTGCTGTCGTCGCGGTCTCATGTTGCCATGCCACGTCGCAGCCGGGGTACCCAGTGAGCTGTTACGCAAGTTACTGGAGTGATACCGGTAGACTCGCAAGTCAGGGTGGGTGCAGATGGAGGTTGCTTACAGTGACGACCGCGCGGGTGCGGATGACGGCGGGGGCTGCGGTCCTTGCCTTCGGAGCACTGTTTGTCAGCCCGGTCTCGATCGCGGGCGCCGACGACAAGGTCGAGCTCGGGGGAGGCGCGGGTCTGGTGGTCAACGGCGACACCTACTGCACGTTGACCAGCATCGGCAACGACAACACCGGTGCGCTCATCGGCTTCACCTCCGCCCATTGCGGCGGCCCCGGCGCGCAGGTCGGCCGCGGAGAGCAATCCCGACAACGGCGTGGTCGGCACCATGGTCGCCGGCAACGACAACCTGGACTATGCCGTCATCCGGTTCGACCCGGCCAAGGTGCAGCCGGTGGCCAACTACAAGGGCTTCCTCATCGACGGCATCGGGCCGGATCCGACCTTCGGGCAGGTGGCCTGCAAGCTCGGCCGGACGACCGGTTACTCGTGCGGGGTGACATGGGGACCCGGCCAGGATCCGGGCACCATCGTCAATCAGGTGTGCGGCCAGCCCGGTGACTCCGGTGCGCCGGTGACGGTCAACAACAAACTCGTCGGCATGATCCACGGCGCGTTCAGCGAGGACCTGCCGACCTGCGTCATCAAGTTCATTCCGCTGCACACACCCGCGGTGACGATGTCGATCAACGCCATCCTCGGCGACGTCGCCGCCAAGGACCGTCCGGGCACCGGCTTCGTGCCGACCCCGAACCTGGAACCGGCCGCTTAGCCCTTAACCGCCAACTGCTGCGTTCGGCGGGCGTGAGTCAGTTGGACTTGCTGGCCCGGATCGCCTCGAACACCCTCGGGTCGAGCAGTGTCGAGGTGTCGCCGAGTTCACGGCCCTCGGCGACGTCGCGCAACAGACGTCGCATGATCTTGCCGCTGCGCGTCTTGGGAAGCTCTGGCACGACGTGGATTTCGCGGGGCTTGGCGATCGGGGAGATCTCCTTGGCGACCTCGGCGCGCAACTCGTCGACCATGGTTTCGGTCGGGACGTCGGCGTGGTGTGCCTTCAGGATGACGAACGCGCAGATGGCCTGACCGGTGTGCGCGTCGGTGGCGCCCACGACGGCCGCCTCGGCCACACCGGAGTGCCCGACGAGTGCGGACTCCACCTCGGCGGTCGAAATCCGGTGTCCCGAAATGTTCATGACGTCGTCGATGCGGCCGAGCACCCACACCTCGCCGTCGCTGCCGTAGCGCGCGCCGTCGCCGGCGAAGTACCAGCCCTGCTCGGCGAACCGGGACCAGTAGGTCTCCTGGAACCGCTCGGGATCGCGCCAGATACCGCGCAGCATCGACGGCCACGGCTTGTCGAGCACCAGGTAGCCGGTGACGTGTTCGCCGTGATCGACGCTGGGCTGCAAGTCATTTCCGTCGTCATCGACGATCTTGGCCGAGATTCCCGGCAACGGCCGCATCGCCGAACCGGGCTTGCAGTTCGTCACGCCCGGCAGCGGCGAGATCATCGCCGCGCCGGTCTCGGTCTGCCACCAGGTGTCGACGATCGGGACGGCATCGCCGCCGAACACCAGCCGGTACCACCGCCAGGCCTCCGGGTTGATCGGCTCGCCGACCGAACCGAGCAGGCGCAGGCTCGACAGATCGTGCTGGAACGCCAGTTCGCGGCCCCACTTCATGAAGGTGCGGATCAGGGTCGGCGCGGTGTAATAGATTGTCACACCGTACTTTTCGATGACCTGGAAGTGCCGGTGCTCGTCCGGCGAGGCCGGGGTGCCCTCGTAGACCACCTGGGTGGCGCCGTTGGACAGTGGCCCGTAGACGATGTAGGTGTGGCCGGTGACCCAGCCGATGTCGGCCGTGCACCAGTAGACGTCGCTGTCCGGCTTGATGTCGAAGACGCATGAATGGGTGTAGGAGGCCTGGGTCAGGTAGCCGCCGGAGGTGTGCATGATGCCCTTGGGCTTACCGGTGGTGCCCGAGGTGTAGAGCAGGAACAGCGGCTGCTCGGAGTCGAACGCCTCGGGGGTGTGCTCGGGGGAAGCGGCGTTCACGGTTTCGTGCCACCACAGGTCGCGCTCGTCGTTCCACGTGACGTCGATCCCGGTGCGGCGCACCACCAGAACGTGCTCGACCGACGGCTGGTCCTTGACCGCCTCGTCGACGGCGTCCTTGAGCGACACGGCGCTGCCGCGCCGGTACTGGCCGTCGGTGGTGATCACCAGTTTGGCTTCGGCGTCCTCGATGCGGGCCCGCAGCGCGGATGCCGAGAAGCCGGCGAAGACGACGCTGTGCATCAGGCCGAGGCGGGCACACGCCAGCATCGCCACGACAGCCTCGGGCACCATCGGCATGTAGATCGCCACCCGGTCGCCGGTCACCAGGCCGAGATCGGTCAATGTGTTGGCGGCCCTGCAGACCTCGTCCTTGAGCTCGGCGTAGGTGATGTCGCGGGCGTCGCCCAGTGGCTCACCCTCCCAGTGGATCGCGACCCGGTCACCGTTGCCGGCCTCGACGTGCCGGTCGACGCAGTTGTAGGCGACGTTGAGCTTGCCGCCGACGAACCACTTCGCGACGGGCGCCTCCGACCAGTCGAGCACCTCGGTGAACGGGGTGTCCCAGGACAACCGGTTGGCCTGCTTGGCCCAGAACGCCAGCCGGTCGGCCTCGGCCTCGTCGTACAGATCGGCTGTGGCGTTGGCCTTGTCGGCGAACTCCGCGGACGGCGGATAGTAAGACGGAACTTCGGTGTGCGCCTCGGTCATGGTTGTGAGCGTAGTCACTCGGAATGGCCTCGGCATTGCCGAGTCACATTCGTCGGCGGACGGTCCGTGTCACGCGCCGAACGGTCGAATCACGACCCACCGCAACAGCGCGTCGGTGCCGCCGATAGCGTGACCGGACGTGAGTGACCTGTTGGCGCCGCTGCTCGAACTGCCCGGTGTGGCCGACGCCGCCGAGGCTGCCCGGGAGGGATTGGCCAAGGCCCACCGGCATCGGACGAACCTGCGTAACTGGCCCGTCACGGCCGCGGAGTCGGCCATCCGGGGGGCGAGGTCCTCCTCGGCGATCGACGGTGGCGCCGTGCAACTCGACGCCTCCGGCGCCGAGCCCAACGATCCGGTACTGGCCGGCGCGCTGCGCGTCGGTCAGGCTCTGGAGGGCGGCACGACCGCTCTGGTCGGGGTATGGCAACGCGCCCCGCTGCAGGCGCTGGCGCGGCTGCACGCGCTGGCGGCAGCCGACCTGATCGACGAGGAGAGACTCGGCCGGCCGCGCCACGACCCGGAGGTGTCGGCCCGCCTCGATCTGGTGACCAGGCTGGTGACCGGAGCCAGTTCGGCGCCCGCACCGGTGTTGGCGTCGGTCGCGCACGGCGAGTTGTTGGCCCTGGCTCCGTTCGGTGCCGGTGACGGGATCGTCGCGCGGGCGGTGTCGCGTCTGGTGACCATGGCCACCGGCCTGGACCCGCACGGCCTCGGTGTGCCAGAGGTGTACTGGATGCGCCGTGCCGACGAGTACCGCTCGGCGGCCGCCGGGTTCGCGTCAGGTTCACCGCGAGGCGGTGGGTGCCTGGCTGCTGTTGTGCTGCCGCGCGCTGGAAGACGGTGCGCGAGAAGCGATCTCGATCGCCGAGGCCGCGGCCAAATAGGGCGGGCAGGCCGAAGACATGAAAGCGGGCGACGATCCGAGAAGAGTTCGGCTCGCCGCCCGCTAGCACGGTTACCCGGTTACCAAGCGTGCATCGTGGGTTGCGTGGGTTGGCCTCGGCGGTCTTGCGGTGCGCTTCGGTTGCGATCCCACCCAAGGGATCGTCAGGTCCGTCCGCTTCTCGCAATAACGCAGGCCCGCAACACTTATGCCATATCGCGGCGTGCTCCGCGTGGGTGCCGGGAACCGTGCTGGGTCGCCTTGTGCGGGAGATAGTGCCTTCTCTTCCGGCGCTACCTTGGCCTCACCGGGCGTCCGTGCTTCCTTTGTACTCCGTGACCGCCGTCACATCAAGGCTTTGGTAGGCAACGGTTTGGACGCTAGAAGGTCAACCGCCGCAATACCGAATAGGTGAGGGCTCCGGCGGCCAGCGCACTGATCCCCAGCGCGGCCGTCGTCGCCACCGCCGCGCCCGACGGCGTGGTGATGCGGTCGCGTAACGGCACCGGCCGGGAGAAGGTCAGCACCGGCCAGTCCCGCGCCGCGGCCTCCTTGCGCAGTGCCCGGTCGGGGTTGACCACGCTGGGGTTCCCGACGGCCTCGAGCATCGGCAGATCAGTGATCGAGTCGGAGTACGCGTAGCAATGCTCGAGTGGGTAGTCCTCGTGGACCGCGAGTTCGCGGACGGCCGCCGCCTTGCCCTCGCCGTAGCAGTAGAAAGCAACCTCACCGGTGTACTTGCCGTCCTCGACCACCATCCGGGTGGCCATCGCATGGGTTGCTCCCAGGGCGCGGGCGATCGGAGCGACGATCTCCTCGCCCGACGCCGACACGACCACGACGTCGCGCCCGCAGTGCCTGTGGTCGGCGATCAGCTCGGCCGCCTCGGCGAAGACCAGGGGGTCGACGATGTCGTGCAACGTTTCGTTGACGATCGCCTTGACCTGCTCGACGTCCCAGCCGGCGCACATGCTGGTCACATAGGAACGCATCCGGTCCATCTGGTCGTGGTCGGCGCCGGACATGAGGAACAGGAACTGCGCGTAACTGGACTTCAGCACGGCCCGGCGATTGAGCAGCCCTTGATTGAAGAAAGGTTTGCTAAAGGCGAGGGTGCTGGACTTGGCGATGACGGTCTTGTCGAGGTCGAAGAACGCTGCCGTGCGCCGTGGGGTCACCGGACCGAGGCTACTTTGCGACGCAATTAGCCGGCGGGCGGCCGAAGCGGGGTCGGTCACTCGACCAGGATAGGTGTGCCTTGCTTCATAACTTGGGGGTGAGGCCAAAATGGCAGATCAAGCCACGTGTCCGGCCCTGCATTTTCACAGGAAAATCACGGCCTTTATATGTGTTTAGGACTTGCGCGCCTCCGTCACCACGTGTGTATAGTGAGCATTACTCGGCTTATGCTGGGTGTGGATCAGCCCGACCCCCCGGGGCTGATACACGACGACCTCCGCCTCCTCCCCCCCTGGCGGGGGTCGTCCTCTTTCTGGGGTACGTCTGCTCACCCAATTCGGCTAACTGTTCAGACGTTGCCAATTCTGCACGCTCGCGTCGATTTCAGTCGATCACCCGGGGTCCGCGGCTGCTCTGCCTAAGCCTTACGGCGCCCTGACTTGTACCAATCGTTTGTTTTGGTCGGTGAGTTGTCGACTCGGGCGCCGACTGGAATCCGGTTCGACGATCTCGACTGCGAAACCGATCAGCGAACTTCTGCACTCATCCCCACACCCGGGTTCGTCCACAGTGCGGGCTCCGACACCTGTCGGCCGTGACCGGCAGGCGTCATGGTGGGCCAGTGACGTCCAACACCGTGCTGACCATGCTCGACGACGGCGAGCTCCGCGACGCCGTCGAGCGGGTGGCCGCCGCGGTGGGGATCCGGGTGGTCCCGTCGCACGCAGTGCCGACCAGAAAGACGTGGTCGACGGTGTCGGCGGTGGTGCTCGACGAGCCGGCAGCTCGCCGCTGTGAGGGTATGCCGCGCCGCGGCGGGCTGATCCTGGTGTGCTGTGGCGAGCCCTGCGAGTCGACCTGGCAGGCCGCAATGGCCGTTGGCGCCCAACATATGTGCGCACTCCCGGCGCAGGAGCACCTGCTGACCCGCGATCTTGCCGACGCCGCGGAACAAGCCGGCGGAGGTGACGGCGACGGCCGGGTGATCGCCGTCGTCGGTGGCCGCGGCGGGGCCGGCGCGTCGGTCTTCGCGGCGGCGTTGGCCCGAACCGCTGCGTCCTCTCTGCTGGTCGACCTCGACCCCTGGTCCGGCGGCATCGACTTGCTCTTGGACAGTGTTTCCGCGCCGGGATTGCGCTGGCCGGACCTCAGCCTGCAGGGCGGCCGGCTCAGTTGGCCTGCGGTCCGCGACGCGCTTCCGAACCACTTCGGTGTCAGCGTCCTGTCCGGTACGAGGTCATGCCACGAGATGGACGCGGGCCCGGTGGAGTCGATCCTCGACGCCGGCCGCCGCGGAGGGGTCATGGTGATCTGCGACCTGCCGCGGCGGGCGACGGGTGCGGCGAGCGCCGCGTTGGAGTGCGCCGACCTGGTGATAGCGATTGCTACCTGCGACGTCCGCGGAGTCGCGTCGGCGGCCGCGATGGCCCCGGTGCTGCGCGCCGTCAACCCGAATGTGGGCTTGGTGGTGCGCGGGCCATCGCCGGGCGGGCTGCGCGCCCGTGAGGTCGCAGACGTCACCCAGCTGCCGCTGTTGGCCGCCATGCGCCCGGAGCCGATGCTGTCTGAGCGCCTGGAGCGCGGCGGACTGCGGCTGGGTCGGCGCTCCGCCCTGGCCGCGGCTGCCCGCGACGTTCTGGCCTTGCTGCAGCGCGGGGTCTTGGCGGCATGAGTGCCTCGCTGATCGACCGCGTCCGCGAGCGGCTGGCGGCCGAGTCCGGGTCGGTGCGTCCGACCGCGGTCGCGGCAGCGATCCGGGCCGAGTCCGGTGGTGTCCTCGGAGACACCGAGGTGCTGACCAACCTGCGGGTCCTGCAGACCGAACTGACCGGCGCCGGCGTCCTTGAACCGCTGCTGCGGGCGCCGGGCACCACCGACGTTCTGGTCACCGCTCCCGACGCGGTGTGGGTCGACGACGGCGGCGGATTGCGACGCAGCACCGTCCAATTCGCCGACGAAGCCTCGGTGCGTCGGCTGGCTCAGCGGCTCGCGGTTGCCGCCGGGCGACGGCTCGACGAGGCCCAACCCTGGGTCGACGGTCAGCTGAGCGGCCTGGGTGCCGGTGACGTCACCGTCCGCCTGCACGCGGTGCTGCCGCCGGTGGCGGTCGGCGGCACGTGCGTATCACTGCGGGTACTTCGTCCCGCCACGCAGGACCTGCCTGCCCTGGCCCGGGCCGGGGCGATCGACCCCGACGCCGGGCGACTGCTGGCCGACATCATCGATGCTCGGCTGGCGTTTCTGGTCTCCGGCGGAACCGGCGCCGGCAAGACCACGCTGCTGGCCGCCACCCTCGCCGCGGTCAGCGGTGACGAGCGGATCGTCTGTGTCGAGGACGCCGCCGAGCTGGCTCCCCGCCACCCGCACGTGGTGCGGCTGGTGGCCCGCAGCGCCAACGTCGAAGGGGTCGGCGAGATCACGCTGCGCCAACTGGTTCGCCAAGCCCTGCGGATGCGGCCCGACCGCATCGTCGTCGGCGAGGTGCGCGGCGCCGAGGTCATCGATCTGCTCGCCGCACTCAACACCGGTCACGACGGCGGGGCCGGCACCGTCCACGCCAACAGCCCTGCCGAGGTCCCCGCCCGCCTCGAGGCGCTCGCCGCGCTCGGCGGCCTGGACCGCGCCGCACTGCACAGCCAGCTGGCCGCCGCCGTCCAGGTGCTGATCCACGTCAGTCGGGGCCGCGACGGGCGCCGCCGGCTCAGCGAGATCGCGGTGTTGCGGCGCGACGCAGACGGACTCGTCCACGCCGCGACAGCCTGGCATGCCGATCGCGGGTTCGATTCCGGCGCAGAGCAATTGAGGACACTGATCGCCGCCCGGTGCGGCGCATGAGCGGGGTCCCGGTCGCCGGCTGGCTGTTGGCGGTCGGCACTGTTGGCTGCGCCGCCGCCGCGGCGGCGGCTCCTGCCGCCGCCGTCGCGCGTCGGTGTCGCGGATGCCGGTGCTCATCGGCGGCGTCGTTCTGGTCGTGCTGTTGTTGCCGCCGACGGTCGTCGTCGCGATCGCCATCCTCGCCGCCACCCTCGGCGCGCGTCGGCGCCGCACAGCGCCGCGCACGGCGGCGGCGCGTCGACTCGCAGCGGTTGGCGGCGGCACTGGAAACCCTGGTCGGCGAACTGCGGGTCGGGGCTCATCCGGTGACCGCGTTCGGGGTGGCCGCCGCCGAGTGCGACGGGCCGGTCGGGCGACTCGCTGCGTGCGGTCGCGGCCAGGGCGCGGCTCGGGGCCGACGTGGCCGCCGGGCTGCGGGCCGTCGCCGAGGTGTCCGCGGTGCCGGCGCAGTGGAATCGGCTCGCAGTGTGCTGGCAGCTGGCCGCCGAGCACGGGCTGGCGATATCGGTTCTGATGCGCGCCGCCCAGCGCGACATCGTCGAGCGGCAGCGGTTCACCGCACGGGTCGAGGCAGGCCTGGCAGGGGCGCGGGCCACCGCTGTCATCCTGGCCGCGCTGCCGCTGGTCGGAGTTCTGCTCGGTCAGCTGATCGGTGCCCGGCCCGTCGCCTTCCTCCTCGGCGGGGGAGTCGGCGGCTGGTTGTTGGTAGCGGGTGTGGTGCTGGTGTGCGTCGGTCTGGTGTGGGCCGATCGCCTCACCGATCGGATGCTGACATGAGCGCCGCCGCACTGTTGTTGGCGGTTGGGTTGCTCCTCGGCCCGGCTCCCGCCGTCGTGCGGGCGCGTGCCGGGTTGCCCATGGCGCGGCCGCGTCGGGTGCGCCGACGCGAGCAACCCACCGACCCGCTGGCGACGGCGTCCACCCTCGACGTGCTTTCCGTGTGCCTGTCGGCGGGGATGTCGGTGCCGGCCGCCGCGGCCGCGACGTCCTCGTCGGCTCCGCCAGGTTTGGCCGCGATGCTTCGGCGGGCCGCCGATCTGCTTGCGTTGGGTGCCGAACCCGACACCGCGTGGGCGGCGGCCGATGACGCGGACGCTGCCGGCGAGGCGCTGGCCCGGCTGGCGCGCAGGTCGGCGGCGTCGGGCAGCGCGCTCGCACAGGGTGTGGCCGAGCTCGCCGAGCAGTCGCGCCAGGAGGCCACCCATGCGGCGGCGGCCGCCGCGGAGCGGGCGTCGGTACTGATCGCCGGTCCACTCGGTCTGTGCTTTCTGCCGGCGTTCATCTGCCTGGGCATCGTGCCGGTGGTGGCCGGGCTGGCCGGCGACGTGTTCGGATCAGGTTTGTTGTGAGAGAAGGGAAATCAATTGCGAGTGAACATGTTCCGAGAGGTCAAAATGCGCCTGCTGGCGGCGGCGGTGGACGACGCGGGCATGTCGACCGTCGAGTACGCGATCGGCACGATCGCGGCGGCGGCGTTCGGCGCGATCCTCTACAGCGTGGTCACCGGCGACTCGATCGTCGGTGCGCTGACCAACATCATCAACCGCGCACTGAACACCAACGTGTAGCCGACGATGCCGGCTTCAGCACCGTCGAGGCGGCGTTCGCCATCGCCGCACTGGTGGCCGTGCTGGTCATGGCGGTCGGCGGTGTCACCGCGGTCTCGGCTCAGGTCCGATGCATCGACGCCGCGCGGGAAGCGGCACGGCTGGCCGCGCGCGGCGACGACGTCGCTGCCGGGTCGGCGGCGCGTGCGGTGGCACCGCCGAACGCGACGCTGGAGGTGCACCGCGACGGCAGCTTCGTGGTGGCCAGGGTCAGCAGCCGATCCGGGCTGCTACCGGGAGTGCTCATCGCCGCGACGGCGGTCGCGGCGGCCGAACCCGGTCTGTGACGACACCGGCGCGGCCACCGTGCTGGCCGCCCTGATGATCGTCGTCGTGATGGCCGTCGCCGGGGTCGGAGTGCGGGTCGGCAGCGCGGTGGTGGCCCGCCACCGTGCGCAGGGCGCCGCCGACCTGGCCGCGCTCGCGGCGGCCGCCCGGTTGCCGAGCGGTCCGGCGGCGGCCTGTCAGGGGGCGCTGGAAGTCAGCCGCGCCATGGGCGCCGAACTCGCCGACTGCGCGGTGGCGCAACTCGACGTGGTGATCGCGGTCGTCGTCGAGGCCGGCGGCCCGATCGGCGGGCGCGCGCGTGCCTCGGCCCGGGCCGGGCCGGTGCTCAGGTAGTGCCGCTCAGCTCGGCCTCGGCCAGTTCGGCGTCGGTCGGCAGCCGCACGCTGATCAGACCGGCGAACACGCCGTTGTCGAGCTCCACCCGGTTGACCGTGACGTGCATCGGCACCCAGCCGCCCTCGACGCCGGGCAGCCGCAACACCCTGCTGGTGGAGCCGGTTTCGAACTCGGCGGTCATCGGCTCGAGCTGCCACTGGTCGTCGGGGTGGAACTGGACGTTCTGCCGCCAGTCGTAATACGGACACGGGTCGTCGAGCCACCTGAGCAGATGCCAGGTCCCCAGGTCGACGAGCGCCCGATGCACCCCGGGCTGGGACAGGCCGTTGAGGATCCGCTGGGCCAGGTGGTCGGTGGGCACCGCGGCCTCGTCGAGTTCGCCCTCCAGGTTCATCGCCCGGGCGATCAGGTGGTCGGTCCCGTCGTCGGCGGTCTCCATGGCCGTGCGCGCGACGAAGCCCACCCGGCGGAAGTTGCCCTGCTTGTCGGTGAAGTCCCAAGAGGTGCAATAGGTCCGGTCCGGGGCAGGGTCGATGGCCAGCGCCAGCACACGCGCCTCGTCGCGGTTGAGGTCGCGGCTGGGCAGGTCCTCGGCGAACGCGCGGCCATGGGTGCGTTCCTCGTTGGGGTCCATCCCGGAGTTCGACAGCGACTCGACCGTGTCGGTCGCCACTCCGCTCGTCATGTCCCACTTGAGTGGTCCGGGAATCGGGCGTTCGGGCGGCTCGGCGTCGACCGGCCCGATCCAGACGTGTACGCCGTGGACCTTGCCGTCGGACATCACGACGGGCTCGGTCCGGATGACGCGGTCGCTCTTGGGGGTGATGCTGGCCAGGCTGTTGCCGCTGGCGACGGTCTCGGCGATGGCGGTCTGGATGGCCGCCAGGTTCGGATTGCGTCGCAGGAACGCCCCGATGGGCACCAGACTCTTCATCTGACGGCCCTGTGCGACGACCACGGGTTCGGTGCCGAGTGTCTCCACCAGCAGCCAGTCGTGGTTCATGCGAGGCAGTGTAACGGCGGCGACTTCGGGCTCGCTGACACGGAATTCGCAGGTGAGCGGAGTCGGCACGCCGTGATCCGAGCAGCTTCTGGTGCCGAATTCCTTGCGCAGTCCCAGCTATTTCGGTATTTTTCGCCTACGTCCGACCCGTCGGACTTGGGAACGGATCGAGTTGTCCGACCGTTCGTCGCAGGCAGCGCACGCTGCCACTTGCCTCCAGAAGTGCGGGGCGCGAACCAGCTGAATGGCTGCTGTGGCGTGTGGTCGTCGACCGTTGAGGGGTCGGTCGGCGACCAGGGGGTCAGCGGCCGCCAGCGGCGAGTTCGCGCCAGCACCAGTCTGAGGACCCGAACCGCGCCGGACTTGTCCAGTGGGTCGTTGCCGTTGCCGCATTTGGGCGACTGAACGCACGACGGGCAGCCCTGCGGGCACTCGCATGCTTCGATCGCCGCCGCCGTCGCACCAAGCCACGTGCTGGCCAGACGGTAGCCCCGCTCGGCGAAACCGGCACCGCCCGGGTGGCCGTCGTAGACGAACACCGTCGGCAGTCCGCCCTCGCCGACAGCGGTGGAAAGCCCGCCGATGTCACCGCGATCGCAGCTGGCCACCAGCGGCAGCAGTCCGATCGCGGCGTGTTCGGCGGCGTGCAGCGCACCGGGTACGCGAAGGAGTTCGATTCCGTTGTCCAACAGTGCTTCCGGGTCGATGGTGTACATCACTGCGGTGGTGGGCAGGCAGTGTTCGGGCATGTCGAGCTCGACGAAGTCGATCACCTCACCGGACAACCTGCGCCGCAGATACCCGATCACCCGGTGCGTCACCGATACCGGCACCAGGCCGAGATTGACGGCGTCGAACTGCATCCGCTCACCGGACCCGGTCACCGCGATGTCGGTGATCTCCCGGGCGTACGTCGAATAACCGGGATCCTCGGCATGCACCAGGGCCACGCCGTCTTCGAGGCTCAGCGAGTCCACCACGTAGCTCTCGCCCTGGTGCAGATACACCGCGCCGGGGTGAACCGTTGCCGGCGCCTGCCCGGCCCCGGTGTTGCCCAGCAGCCGGCCGGTGTCGGCTTCCAGGATCGCGATCTGGCCGCCGGCCGAACCGCGGATGTCCACCGCCGGATGGGGATCCAGCCCTGCGGCCGGGAAGTACCGCGACCCGCGGCGGCGCAACAGCCCGTCGTCGACCAGCGCCTCGGCGACCGGCACGCGCCTCCCACCGTCGCACCTCGGCGTCGTCGAGCGGCAGCTCCGTTGCCGCACAGAGCAATTGAGGGCCGAGCACATACGGGTTGGACGGATCGATCACCACGCGCTCGACCGGTTTGTCCAGCAGCGCCTCGGGATGGTGGACCAGGTAGGTGTCCAGCGGGTCGTCGCGCGCGATCAGCACCACCAGCGCGCCCTGCCCGCGACGGCCGGACCGGCCGGCCTGCTGCCAGAACGACGCCACGGTGCCCGGGAACCCGGCCAGCAGCACCGCGTCCAGACCGGCGATGTCGATACCGAGTTCCAACGCGTTCGTGGTTGCCAGCCCGCGCAATTCGCCGTCGGCCAGCGCCCGTTCCAGCGCCGCGGCGGTCCTCGGCGAGATAGCCCGCGCGGTAGGAGGCCACCGTGTCGCGCAGCTGCGGGGCGATGTCCTCCAGACGTGACCGCGCGCCGAGTGCGGTCAACTCCGCTCCGCGCCGCGACCGCACGAACGTCAGCGTCCGCGCGCCCTCGGCCACCAGATCGGCCATCATCCTGGCCGCCTCCGCTCCCGCCGAACGGCGCACCGGTGCGCCGTTCTCGCCCAGCAGATCCGTCCGCAGCTCCGGCTCCCACAGCGCGACCGTGCGCGCACCGTGCGGCGAGCCGTCCTCGGTCACCGCCGCGACGGTCTGTCCGATCAGCTCGGCTGCCGTCTCGCCCGGCGCCGCTGTGGTGGCGCTGGCGAAGATCACCGTGGGTCCCGGGCCTCCGGCCGGTGCGTAGCGCTCACAGAGCCGAAGCAGGCGGCGCAGGACCATCGCCACGTTGGAGCCGAAAATGCCGCGGTAGTAATGGCATTCGTCGACCACGATGAACTGCAGCCCGCGCAGGAACACCGCCCATCGGGCATGGTTGCGCAACAGCGACAGGTGGATCATGTCGGGATTGGAGAACAGCCACCGCGACCGTTCGCGGGCGAATCTGCGTACCTCGGTCGGTGTGTCGCCGTCGTAGGAGGTCGGTGCCACGTCGGCGAGCCGGGGCACCGCGGTGGTCAGCGAGTACGCGGCCCGCAACTGGTCGTGGCCAAGCGCTTTCGTCGGTGACAGGTACAGCGCGCGGGCGCGCGGATTTCGCGCAAGGGCATCCATTATCGGAAGCTGGAACGCCAGCGACTTGCCCGACGCGGTGCCGGTGCTGATGACGACGTGCCTGCCCTCGTGCGCGAGTTCGGCGGCTTGCACCTGATGCGACCAGGGCGCCGCGATCCCGTGATCTTGGAAGGCGCCGAGCACATCTGGCTCGACCCACGCCGGCCACTCGGCGGTGTTGGCCCGTCGCGCGGGCAGCTCGGCGACATGGCGCAGCGCGTCGGGCGAGGACTCGGCGCCCGCGACGGCAGCGGCCAACAGCTCGCCGCCGAAACTCGCCATCGACTCCGCCTTCGTTCCGGTTCTGTGGGCCGTGCGTACACGCCTGTATCGAATTGTTCATCAGCTGGTAGCACTGAGACTGTCGCAGAAGCTCTGAACGTGATTGGATGAGGGCGGTCGCAGCTTCTGTGTTCGTGTCTTCACAATCGCAGGATCGACGTTGCGATCGCAGTTCCTGCGAGAGTCTTCAGGTCGGGTGAGTTCCGACGACTCCACGAAGGATGGCGGTCGGAACGGGGCCCGGTCTACCGAAAAACTCGGCGGGCCGCACCCGGTAGGAAGAGAAGGAAAGTACGAAAGATGCCACAGGGAACTGTGAAGTGGTTCAACGCTGAGAAGGGCTTCGGGTTCATTGCGCCCGAGGACGGCTCTGCCGACGTGTTCGTCCACTACACGGAAATTCAGGGGTCGGGCTTCCGCACCCTTGAGGAGAACCAACGGGTCGAGTTCGAGGTCGGTCAGAGCCCCAAGGGACCGCAGGCCACAGGCGTGCGCTCCATCTGATCTGCAACGACAACAGGAAACACCCCCGAGCGTCCCGGTAACGGGCCCCGCCGGGGGTGCTTCATTTGTGGGGACATCGAGTGACTACAGAACTGCTCTCGCGGCCGGCCGACCGGCTCGGCGGCGTCACACTCGTCACTGACTGGCTTACTGTCGAATCGTGAGCCAGCTGTCCTTCTTCTCGGCCGAGTCGGTGCCGCCTGCGGTCGCCGACCTGACCGGGGTGCTTGCGGCGGCCGGTCAGGTGGTGATGGTCGGCGGCGGCGCGCGGCTGTCGGTGGTCGTCGAGGAGCTGTGGCGGGCCACGGCGCTGGCCGACATGATGACCGACGCGGGGCTGGACGCCGAGATCACCCGCACCGAGGAGGACACCCCGCTGGTGCGCACGGCCGTCGACGTCCGTCTGGTGGGTATCGCCACCGACTGGACGCGTGGGGCGGTCAAGACGGTGCCGCCGCAGTGGTTGCCGGGCCCGCGTGAGCTGAGGGCCTGGACGCTGGCCGCCGGCGTCCCCGAGGCCGACCGTTATCTCCTGGGTCTGGACCCGCACGCCCCCGACACGCATTCACCGCTGGCGTCGGCGTTGATGCGGGTGGGAATCGCACCGACGCTGATCGGCACCAGAGGCTCCCGGCCGGCGTTGCGAATTAGTGGCCGTAGGCGGCTATCGCGCCTGGTAGAGAACGTGGGGGAACCGCCGGCTGACAGCGAGGCGTTGTCAGCGTGGCCCAGGATCTGACAGATTGCTTTCGGGGGGTCGGTTTGCGTCTGCCCGTCCGGGGTGCGAAATTGTCAGTGCCTGCGGACCCCGGGGGTTGCCATGGGCAAGACAGAAGTGGAGCGTAAGCGCAGTTGGCTGACGAGGAAATCCGCGACAGCGGCGGCGGCAATGGCCGTGTCCGACGGCTCGTCATCGTCGAGTCGCCCACCAAGGCGCGCAAAATCGCCGGCTACCTGGGCTCCAACTACGTCGTCGAGTCCTCTCGAGGGCACATCCGCGACCTGCCCCGTAATGCCGCCGACGTGCCGGCCAAGTACAAATCCGAGCCGTGGGCCCGGCTCGGGGTCAACGTCGAAGAGAACTTCGAGCCGCTCTACATCATCAGCCCGGAGAAGAAGAGCACGGTCAGCGAGCTCAAAGAACTGCTGAAGAACGTCGACGAGCTCTATCTGGCCACCGACGGTGACCGCGAGGGCGAGGCAATCGCCTGGCACCTGCTGGAGACTCTGAAGCCCCGCGTGCCGGTCAAACGGATGGTCTTCCACGAGATCACCGAGCCGGCCATCCGCGCGGCCGCCGAAAATCCTCGCGACCTGGACAACGACCTGGTCGACGCCCAGGAGACCCGCCGCATCCTGGACCGCCTCTACGGCTACGAGGTCAGCCCGGTGCTGTGGAAGAAGGTCGCCCCGAAGCTGTCGGCCGGCCGGGTGCAGTCCGTGGCCACCCGCATCATCGTGCAGCGCGAACGCGACCGCATGGCGTTCCGCAGCGCCTCCTACTGGGACGTGCTGGCCGAGCTCGACGCCAGCGTGTCCGACTCCAACGCCTCGCCGCCGCGGTTCAGCGCCAGGCTGGTCAGCGTCGACGGCAAGCGGGTCGCCACCGGCCGCGATTTCGACTCGCTGGGCGTGGTCCGCAAGCCCGACGAGGTACTGGTCCTCGACGAGGCCGCGGCCGGTTCGCTGGCCGCCGGGCTCCGGGGCGCCAGCCTGTCGGTGGCCTCGGTGGAGGAGAAGCCCTACACCCGCCGCCCGTATCCGCCGTTCATGACCTCGACGTTGCAGCAGGAGGCCGGCCGCAAGCTGCGGTTCACCTCCGAGCGCACGATGAGCGTTGCGCAGCGGCTCTACGAAAACGGCTACATCACCTATATGCGTACCGACTCGACCACGCTGTCGCAGTCGGCCATCGACGCCGCGCGCAACCAGGCCCGTCAGCTCTACGGCGACGAGTACGTGCACCCGTCGCCGCGCCAGTACACCCGCAAGGTGAAGAACGCGCAGGAGGCCCACGAGGCCATCCGGCCCGCCGGCGACACCTTCGCCACCCCGGGCGCCCTGCACCGGGAACTCGACACCGACGAGTTCCGGCTCTACGAGCTGATCTGGCAGCGCACGGTGGCCTCGCAGATGGCCGATGCGCGCGGCACCACGCTGAGCCTGCGGATCGCCGGCACCGCAGCCGACGGCCGTGAGGTGGTGTTCAGCTGCCAGCGGGCGCACCATCACCTTCCCCGGCTTCCTCAAGGCCTACGTCGAGACCGTCGACGAGCTCGCCGGCGGCGAGGCCGACGACGCCGAGAGCCGGCTGCCGCAGCTGCGCCAGGGCCAGCGGGTGGACGCCACCCAGCTGACCGCCGACGGGCACAACACCAACCCGCCGGCCCGCTACACCGAGGCGTCGCTGATCAAGGCGCTCGAGGATCTCGGAATCGGCCGTCCCTCGACGTATTCCTCGATCATCAAGACCATCCAGGACCGCGGCTACGTCCACAAGAAGGGCAGCGCGCTGGTGCCGTCCTGGGTGGCGTTCGCGGTCACCGGCCTGCTGGAGCAGCACTTCGGCCGGCTGGTGGACTACGACTTCACCGCCGCCATGGAAGACGAGCTCGACGAGATCGCCTCCGGCCACGAGCAGCGCACCAACTGGCTGTCCAACTTCTACTTCGGCGGTGAGCACGGGGTTGCCGACTCCATCGCCCGCGCCGGAGGTCTCAAGAAGCTGGTCGGAGTCAACCTCGAAGGCATCGACGCCCGAGAAGTCAACTCCATCAAGCTCTTCGACGACGAGCACGGCCGCCCGATCGTGGTCCGGGTCGGCAAGAACGGTCCGTACCTGGAGCGGATGATCACCGGCGACGACGGTGAGCCGACCCCGCAGCGGGCCAACCTCAGCGACGAGATCACCCCCGACGAGCTCACCCTCGAACTGGCCGAAACCCTTTTCGCCACCCCGCAAGAGGGCCGGGTACTGGGTGTGGACCCGGAGAGCGGTCACGAGATCGTCGCCCGCGACGGCCGGTACGGACCGTACGTCACCGAGGTGCTGCCTGCCGCCGCCCGAGGAGGACGGGCGGCGTCGACCGCCAAGAAGGGCAAGAAGCCGACCGGCCCCAAGCCGCGCACCGGTTCGCTGTTCGCGTCGATGGATCTGCAGACCGTCACGCTCGAGGACGCGCTGAAGCTGCTGTCGCTGCCCCGCGTGGTCGGAGTGGACCCGGCAGACCGGCGAGGAGATCACCGCGCAGAACGGCCGCTACGGCCCATACCTCAAGCGCGGCACCGACTCTCGCTCGCTGGCCACCGAGGACCAGATCTTCGACATCACCCTCGACGAGGCGCTGAAGATCTACGCCGAGCCCAAACGTCGTGGCAGGCAAGGGGCCGCGACCCCGCCGCTGCGCGAGCTGGGCACCGACGCCGGCATCGGGCAAGCCGATGGTGATCAAGGACGGCCGGTTCGGCCCGTACGTCACCGACGGCGAGACCAACGCCAGCCTGCGCAAGGGCGACGACGTGCTGACGCATCACCGACGCGCGTGCCTCCGAACTGCTGGCCGACCGGCGCGCCCGCGGCCCGGTCGTCAAGCGCACCACCAAGAAGGCAGTGCGTAAGAAGGCTCCCGCCAAGAAGGCCGCCGCCAAGAAGGCCTGACCGAAGGTCACGACGACGGCGTCAGCCTGACACGTCGCTGGTGACCTGGCGCTGCTCGGCCGATACCGCCAGGTTCGTCGGCCGTGCCAGTTGCGTCGGGGCGATCCGGCCGCGCAGGTCGACGATCTCGCCGACGTTCCAGCACAGCGCCTCGGCGTCCAGGGCGCCGCTGACCGCGATCGCCGACGCCAGCACGTGGCCGTTCTCCAGCTTGGCCAGCTCGGTGAGCCGGGCGGCCTCGTTGACCGGGTCGCCGATGACGGTGTACTCGAAGCGGGCCTGCGCGCCGATGTGCCCGGCGATCGCCCGTCCGGCCGACACCCCGATGCCGAAGTCGGTCTGGCCGAGCACCTCGATGAGTTCGTCGTGCAGTTCCCGGGAGGCGGCCAGCGCCGCGCCGGAGGCGTCCGGGTGCTCGATCGGGGCGCCGAAGATGCACAGCGCGGCGTCACCCTGGAACTTGTTGACGAACCCGCCGTGCTTCTTGACGGTGTCGACCACCACCCGGAAGAACTCGTTGAGCAGGCTGACGACCTCGCCGGGCGGGGCTGTCGATGCCAGCTGCGTCGAGCCGACGAGATCGACGAACAGCACCGCGACGTCGCGTTCCTGGCCGCCGAGTTCGGTACCGCGCTCCAGCGCTCGACGCGCGACGTCCTCACCGACGTAGCGGCCGAACAGGTCGCGCAGCCGCTGCCGCTCGGACAGGTCGCGCACCATGTCGTTGAAGCCGGCCTGCAGCAGGCCCAGCTCGCTGGCGTCGTAGATCTGCATGTGGGCGTTGTAGTTGCCGCGCTGCACCTCGCCGAGCGCCCAGCGCAGCTGACGCAGCGGGTCGGCGATCGACATGGCCGCCAGTACGTTGCCGGCGAGCCCGATCACCAGGGCGGCGACGGCCATCAGCAGGATCGGGGTGAACAGCTGGTCGGCCGAGGCCTGCAGCAGGGCGAACTTGCTGGCCACCACGGACAGCACGATCGCCAGCAGGGGCACGCCGGTGGACAGCAGCCAGGTGAGCACCAGGCGCAGGACCACGCCGGGACGGTGGAACTTCTCCGGGACTCCGCCGCGCAGCGCGGCGACCGCGACCGGGCGCAGCACCCGCTCGGACTGCAGATAGCCGATGATCGACGTCGCGGTGGCGCCCAGCAGGGTGGCGACCGCCAGCACCGGCGCGGCGTGGCTGGCCACCGGCCAACTGGCGGCGATGAACACGATCGCGCCCAGCACCCAGTTCGTCATGCTGATCATCGACCGGTAGGTGGGCATCCGCAGGGCGCGCAGCCGGGCGGCCTCGGTGGCCGCCGGATCGTCCTCGGCCAGCAGGGCGTCGCGTCGCTGCCACCGGAACACCGGGACCAGAAGCTTGAGGCTGATGAACGCGCCGACGCCGAACGAGATGAACAGATAGCTCAGGAAGATCGCCAGGTTCAGCGTCGGCAGGTCCTGCAGCATGATGCGGTCGGCGGGCGGCAGCCCGAACCGCAGAAAGCCCAGCACGAGCAGCGCGCCGATGATGTCGGCCTGCAGCATGCCCAGCGAGAACACCGGCCACGGCGTGCGTGCGACCCAGCGCACGAATCGCGCTGATTCGCCCCGGAGTGGCCGGCTCGGTGCTCACCCGTTCACCGTATCGGTCCAGAGTCACGGATCTGCACCTTGGCAACGCACCGCGGAAGCGGCTGTGTCGGCCCGGCGCACTAGTGTTTGCAGGTGATGTCCGGGGTTTTTTCGCGGCTGGTCGGCCAAAGTGCGGTGGAAGCCGAGTTGGTGGGCGCCGCCCGCGCCGCCCGGGGTGATTCCGCTCACGATGCGCTCGCCACCGGGACCATGACACATGCGTGGCTCATCACCGGTCCGCCGGGTTCGGGCCGATCGGTCGCGGCGCTGTGCTTCGCGGCCGCCCTGCAGTGCACGTCCGACGGCACTCCCGGCTGCGGTGAGTGCAGGGCCTGCACGACGACGATGGCCGGGCACCCACGCCGACGTGCGGCGCATCATTCCCGAGGGGCTGTCCATCGGCGTCGACGAGATGCGCGCCATCGTGCAGATCGCGTCCCGGCGGCCCGCCACCGGCCGCTGGCAGGTCGTCGTGGTCGAGGATGCCGACCGGCTCACCGAGGGCGCGGCCAACGCGCTGCTGAAGGTGGTGGAGGAGCCGCCGCCGTCGACGGTGTTCCTGCTCTGCGCGCCGTCGGTCGACCCCGAGGACATCGCGATCACCCTGCGGTCGCGGTGCCGGCACGTCGCGCTGGTGACGCCGTCGACCGCGGCGATCGCCCAGGTGCTCGTCGACGGCGACGGGCTCGGCGCCGAGCAGGCGCAGTGGGCGGCGTCGGTCAGCGGCGGGCACGTCGGACGGGCCCGCCGGCTGGCCACCGATCCGGACGCGCGGGAACGCCGCGCCCGGGCGCTGGGCCTGCCCCGCGACGCGGCCACCCCGGCGCGGGCCTTCGCGGCGGCCGAGGAACTGGTGGCCACCGCCGAGGCCGAGGCCAGGGCCCTCAACGTCGGTCGCGACGAGGCCGAATCCGAGGAACTGCGCACCGCCCTGGGGGCCGGCGGTACCGGCAAGGGCACCGCCGGTGCGCTGCGTGGCACCGCCGGTGCGATCAAGGACCTCGAGCGACGGCAGAAGTCCCGGCAGACCCGGGCTTCCCGCGATGCGCTGGACCGCGCGCTGATCGACCTGGCGACCTACTTCCGCGACGCGCTGCTGGTGGCCGAGGGCGCCGGGGCGGTGACGCCGAACCACCCGGATATGGCCGAGAAGGTCGCGGCGATGGCCGCGCACGCCTCCCCGGAGCGGCTACTGCGCTGCATCGAGGCGGTGCTGGAGTGCCGCGAAGCCCTGGCGACGAACGTCAAGCCCAAGTTCGCGGTGGATGCCATGGTGGCCACCGTGGGTCAGGCGTTGCGCTCGGACCTGTAAACTCGTGCCTCGGTCCGGCGAATGCTCGCCTGGCCACGGCCGCCTTAGCTCAGTCGGTAGAGCGATTCACTCGTAATGAATAGGTCAGGGGTTCGACTCCCCTAGGCGGCTCCACGTTTCACTTCTTCTTGAACAGTGCCTCGACGGCGACGTTCTTCGCGGTGGCCGCCGCCGGGAAGCCGGCGTACCCGCTGGCGTGATAGATCACCTCGGCCAGTTCCTCGTCGGTCAGCCCGTTCTGCCGGGCGATCCGGAAGTGCGCCTTCAACTCCTCGGTCGCACGCAGCGCGATGAGAATGCCGAGCGTCACCAGGCTGCGGTCGCGCCGGCTGAGCCCCTCGCGGGTCCACAGCCGGCCGAAGATGTTCTCGACGCCGATCTCCATCAGCTCGGGGGCGAAGCCGTCGCCGAAGTCGACGTCGCCGTCGGGCAGCACGCCCGGCAGCATCTCCCGGAAAACCTGTAGACCATCCTCACGCAAGTTAGACATACGAACTACTTTGGCACACCGGCGTTACTGTCGCGGCGCCAGATAGCCCACCGGGCCCGACGCCACGCACAGCGACAGCGCGGTGGTGCCCGCCCGCACGGTGATCGCATCCCCGGCCCCGGACAGCCGCACGAACACCCGGTTCAGCCCGGGATGCACCGCCACCTTCGTCTCGGGACCCTCCGACAGCGACATCAGCATCGAGCCGTCGCTGTTGGCCAGGTAGTTGATCTCGGCGGTCCACTCGGCGGGCAGCATCGGCCCGTCCAGCGGCATCCGCACCGCGACGTCCGGCTGCACGAAGTACCCGCACCCCGGCTTCGGGCCCACCACGATGGTGCGCACCCACGTCACGTTGGCGTCCACCAGCCGTCCGCTGCTGTCCAGCATGCGCAATTGTGTTGTGTACCGGGCGAATTCGGGTCGGTCCCGGATCAGCGCGAACATGTGGCTGGCCAGGTTCTCCGGATAGGCGACCCGCTGCAGCACCAGCGGGTCGACCTCCTGGTCGAGCAGCGGCGCCGACGACGACGCCCGCGCCTGCCCCAGCCCGCGCACCGCGTTCTGCAGATAGGGCTGGGCCGGGTTGTCCTTCCAGCTGGTCAGGAACGTCGACGTCGAGTACAGGCTGCTGGCCAGGAACGCCAGCGCCACTGCGAATGTCACCGCGGTGCGGGCGCGGGAGGCGTCGAGCCGGCCGGACCCGCCGCGGTTGGGCGCACAGAACCCCACCGCGGCCAGCAGCGCCAGCACGACGACCAGGTCGGGAAAGTAGCGAAGCGTCTGGGCCAACTCCAGCGCGGTGAACTTCGACGAGCGCATCAGGTAGATCGGGATCTGGCAGGCCACCGCGTAGCCCAGCGCCGCCAGCCACACCGGTCCGATGCGCTGCTTGCGTGCCAGCGACACCGCCACGACCGCGGCCAGTGCCAGCCAGCCCAGCACCATCACCGACAGCGGCGGCACACCCCACGGTGAAGCCGGCGCCCAGCGCTGCCACTGCCACGGACCGCCGACCAGTCCCGGCACGATCCCGTGAGTGAACGAGCGGCGCAACAGATCCCACGTCATCGCCAGATCCGAGCTCCACCGCTGCTGGTCGACGACGACGAGGTAGACCGCCACCCACGCCGCGGTCAGTGCCAGCGTCGGCACCCACAGGCGCACACCGCGCACGCCACACCGCGCGCACCGGCTCGCCGCGCACATGCCACAGCAGCGCGGCCACCGCGAACGCCACGAACGGGATGACGGCAGCCTTCTCGAAGAACAGCAGGCCACCGAGGTACACCAGCACGCCGCTGACCGCATACCGGCGATTGCCCGTGCGCAGCAACAGGATTGCGTCGGCACACACCCAAGCCATCGCGGCCAGCATCGGCAGCGAGTTCAGCGCGGCTGCCCACCACGCGAAGCCGGGCACGCCCAGCGGGGTGAACAAGCGCGAAAGTCAAGGGAATCAACAACACCGGACGCCAGCCCAGGATCACCTGCAGCGCCCGCAGCAGGGACAGCGAGACCAGCAGCTGCAGTATCACCAGGCTCACCGCGGGCCACGTCCACACCAGCGGAGCCAGTCGGGTGATCACGCCGGCCACCAGGAACGCCGCGGGCATCACGTGGCCGTCGTGGTCGTCGAACAGATACGACGGCGACAGCAGCCCCTGCGTGCCGGCCCGGCCCACCAGGATCAGGTCGTCCCAGTAGAAGTAGCCCCCGAACGCCAGCACCGCGCGCACCGCCAGCTGCACCGCGATCAGGCCGATGGCCACCGCCGCGACCGGTGGCACGCGCGCCACCCGAGCCGGAACTGCCATCGCCTCGACTGTACGGCCTCGGTACTGTCGTCCCAATGGGGGTATTGGTCACCGGCGCGGCCGGGTTCATCGGATCGACGCTGGTCGACCGCCTGCTCGGCGACGGGCACACCGTCGTCGGGCTCGACGACCTGAGCACCGGCGCGGCGGCCAACCTCGACGGGTGCCCGAGCTCACGACGGGTTCGAGTTCGTCGAAGCCGACATCGTCGACGCCGATCTGGTCGGGCTGCTCGCCGAGCACCGGCCCGAGGTCGTCTACCACCTCGCCGCGCAGATCGACGTCCGTCGCTCGGTCGACGACCCGGAGTTCGACGCGACGGTCAACGTCATCGGGACGGTCCGGCTGGCCGAGGCGGCGCGCCGCGCCGGGGTCCGCAAGGTGGTGTTCACCTCCTCGGGCGGGTCGATCTACGGTGTCCCGAAGAACTACCCGACCAACGAGAGCACGCCGCCCGACCCCGAATCACCCTATGCGGCAAGCAAACTCGCCGGTGAAACCTACCTGAACACCTTCCGTCACCTCTACGGCATGGACTGCTCGCACGTCGCCCCGGCCAACGTGTACGGCCCGCGGCAGAACCCGCACGGCGAGGCCGGGGTGGTCGCCATCTTCTCCACCGCGCTGCTGGAGGGCCGTCCCACCCGGGTGTTCGGTGACGGCTCCAACACCCGCGACTACGTGTTCGTCGACGACGTGGTGGAGGCGTTCGTGCGGGCCTCCGGCACAGCGGGCGGCGGTCAGCGGTTCAACATCGGCACCGGCGTGGAGACGTCGGACCGGGCGCTGCACACCGCGGTCGCCGAGGCCGCCGGCGCCCCCGACGAGCCGGAGTTCGCACCGGCTCGCCTCGGTGACGTGAAGCGCTCGTGCCTGGACCCGCGCAAGGCCGAGATGGTGCTGGGCTGGCACCCGCAGGTGCGCCTCGACGAGGGCGTGCGCCGCACCGTCGAATACTTCCGGGTGCTTTCCAGGGGACTCGGCTAAGCGTCCGGCACCCGCGCGCCCTCGAGCGCCACCGCCCGCGCCAGCCGGGCGTAGCGCAGCTCGAGCTCCTTGAACCGCAGATAGGTGCTCATCGTCGTGAACACGAACGCGATGATCAGCGCGTAGATCAACAGGTCGGTCGCCGCGGGCGCACCCCGAGCCAGTTGGCCACCACGGTGGTGTCGTCGGGCCGCAGGATCGCGTAGACCGCCACGATCACGAACGCCACGTAGCCGACCTTCACCCACGCCTTGGCCTTGGTGTTGGTCCGCGAGCGCAACAGGTACACCAGCAGCGCGACCACCGACGCGATCAGCAGCACCTGGATCCAGTTCATCGGCGCATCCTTCCTCGCAGGAACCCGTCGAAGACGATGTTCACCCCGTTGAGCAGCGGCTGGCCCTTCGACATCGAGTAGTCGGTGTAGAGGATCTCGACCGGCTCCTCGGCCACCCGCCAGTTGTTCTCGACGATGAGCTTGACGAACTCGCTGGCGTGGCTCATCCCGTTCATCGTCAGGTTGAGGTTGTCGGCGACGCGTCTTGTTGAACACCCGAAGCCCGTTGTGGGCGTCGGTGAGCCCGAGCCGGTGACTGCTGGGGCTCAGCGCCGCCGCGGTGCGCAGGATGAGCTTCTTCAGCGGCGGGGTGTGGCTGACGGTCGTCCCGGCGAAGCGGGTGCCGACGACGACGTCGACGTCGCCCTTGGACAGCCGGTCGATCATGGCGAGGACGTCCTTGACGCGATGCTGGCCGTCGGCGTCGAACGTGACGAACACCGCCGCGCCGGGCTGGCGGCGGGCGTATTCGACGCCGGTCTGGATGGCGGCACCCTGGCCGAGGTTCACCGGGTGCGGCACGACGTGGGCGCCGGCGCGCAGCGCGACGTCGGCGGTGTCGTCGCGGCTGCCGTCGTCGACGCACACCACGTGGCTGAAGACCTGGCGCAGGTCGGCGATGACGTCGCCGATGACCTGCGCTTCGTTGAACGCCGGGATGATGATCCAGACGTCGGGGTAGGGCGTGTCGATGCCCACAAGGTACACGCTGACCGCGGCCCGCTCAGGCTCCGGCGCGGGCCAGCGCGGCCAGGTGCACGGCGATGCCGACCAGCGGTCCGCACAGCAGTGCGACCACGGTGCGGTCCTCCAGATCCAGCGGCAGGCTCAGCAGCGCGGCCGAGGCGACGGTGGCACCGACCCAGCCGATGGAGTACGCCCGGTGCTGGGCGGCCGCCACGGTCGCCGCACCGGTCAGGGTCAGCAGCGCGATCGCCACCGCGCCCGCGGTGAGCCAGGCCAGCAGCGACCCGGCGGGGGTGTACTCGGCGCCGAAGGCCACCCGGATCAGCCACGGGCCGACCAGCCACGCGGCCAGCACGCCGACGGTGCCCAGTGCCAGGACCACCAGCGCGGGGCCGACGAGCGACTTGAGCCGGTGGCCGCGGTGGTCGACGAAGTGGGCGATCAGGTTGCCCTGCATCGCGGTCAGCGGCACCAGCAGCGGGGCGCGGGTCAGGGTGACCGCCAGGATCACCACGCCGCCCGCCGCGCCGAGTTCGCCCGAGGTCGCCTTCAGCAGTACCGGGAAGCCCATCACCAGGACCGCGCTGGCGCCCGCGGCGGCGATCGAATGCGCGGCACCGCGCAGGAACGTCGCCGTGCCGCCGGGGGTGCGCACCCGTGCGGCCATCCGCGCCGCGGGGGACACCGCCAACAGCAGCAGCCACCCCACCGCGCCGGCGACCGTCGCCCACAGAAAGCCCACCAGACCCCAGCCCAGCAGGAACGTCGGCGACGGCCACCACAACCCGCATGACCGCGTCGGTGACCATCAGCCCGCCGTACTGACCCCAATTGCCCAGGCCCGCAAGCAGACCCAGCAGCGTGGCGTGCACGCAGAAGCCGGCCAGTCCGGCGCTGAGCAGGATCACCGACAGCGGCCTGGACTCGCTGAAGACGTGCGGCGCCCACAGTGGCGCGCTTGCCGCCATCGACGATTGCCGCCGCCACGCCGAGGCCGGTGCCCACGCGCATCGGATGGGTCCGCGGCCCCTCGACCACTTCCGACATAACCGGCCGTCCGGACCTCCCGGGTGGCCTCCTGCAGCAGCCCGTACGCCGCGCCGCCGACCAGACCGAACGCACCCCAGAACACGCCGAACACCGAGAAGCCCGCCGGGTCGAGGTCGCGAGCGGCCAGGTACAGCACCGCGTACCCGCACAGTGCCGAGATGGCGGTGGCCACGCCGACGCGGGCGACGCTGCCGCGGGTGATGGCCGCCCCACGCACCTGGTCGGGACCTGCCGCGCTCAGCGCGTCGAACGACGCACCCGCGTCGGTCACAGTGGCGGGACCGCGGTCGAGAACAGCCAGGCGTTCCACAGCGGACGCAGCGACACCTCGGCGTAGTTGGCAGCCAGACCGGTGAAGTCGTCGGTGACGACGGTGGCGTGCCGGTAGCGGTTGGTCCAGTCGCGCAGCAGGGCGAAGAACTTGTCGTCGCCGATGGTGGTGCGCAGCACGTGCAGGGTGATCGCGCCGCGCTTGTAGACGCGGTCGTCGAACATGTCCCGCGGGCCGGGGTCGGCCAGCAGCAGGTTCTGCGGTGAGCTGACCAGCTTCTGGTGGTAGTGGCGCGCCCACTGGTCGGCGCTCTGACCGCCGGAGTTCTCCGACCACAACCACTCCGCGTAGCAGGCGAATCCCTCGTGCAGCCAGATGTCGCGCCAGCGCCGCGCGGTGACGCTGTTGCCGAACCACTGGTGGGCCAGCTCGTGCGCGATCAACCGCTCCGAGCCCCGGCTGCCGTCGCAGTGGTTGGCGCCGAAGATCGAAATCCCCTGCGCCTCAAGGGGAATCTCGAGATCGTCGTCGGTCACCACGACGGTGTAGCCGTTGGCCAGCGGGTAGGGTCCGAACAGCTTGACGAACAGCTTCATCATCTGCGGCTGACGGCCGAAGTCGTGATCGAAGTTGGCCCGCAAGCGATCCGGCAGCGCGGCCTGCATCGGCACCGGCGCCTTGGGCAGCTTGAGGACGCCGTACATGCCGATCTGCAGCGTCACCAGATAGGTCGACGTCGGCTCGGGCTGTTCGTAGGTCCACACGGTCTGCGCGGCCCGCACCCGACGCGACACCAGCTCGCCGTTGGCGATCGCCCGGTAGGGACTGTCGGTGCTGATCTGGATGCGGTAGCTGGCCTTGGCGCTGGGGTGGTCGTCGCACGGGAACCACGACGCCGCGCCGTTGGGCTGACCGGCCACCAGCACGCCGTTGGACAGCTCCTCGAAACCGACCTCGCCCCAATAGGTTCGGATCGGTCGGGGCGATCCGCCGTAGCGCACCTCGATCGACATCGCCGCACCGGCCGGCAGCGCGGCACCGAGCGTGATGTGCAGCTTGCGGTTCGCGGTGCGGAAGTGGGCCGGTCGGCGGCCGTTGACCGTCACCTTGGTCACCGACAGCGCATCGGACAGGTCGAGGGTGAACGTCTTCAGCGACGCCAGCGTCACCGCGGTGATGGTGGCCGTGCCGGTCAGCCGGTTGATGGCGACCTTGTACTCCAGGTCCAGTTCGTAGCGCGACACCCGGTAGCCGAAGTTGCCGTTGTCGGGCAGGTACGGATCGATGACCGGAGGTGCGCCCTTCTTGGCGGCCTTCTTGACGGGGCGCTTCACGCAGCCGCGTCCTCGGGCCGGTCGGCTCGGTCGTCGCCGCGCGACTTCTTGCGCGAAACCAGCCACGGCGCAATGGGATTGCCCTGCCAGCGGGTGGACGGCGGCACCTCGTCGCCGCGCATCACCAGCGACGCCGGGCCGACGGTGGCGCCCGCGCCGAGCTTCGCGGCGGGCAGCGCCACGCAGTGCGGCCCCAGCGTCGAGCCGTCCTCGAGCACGACGGTGTCCATCCGCATGATCCGGTCGTGGAACAGATGCGTCTGCACCACACAGCCGCGGTTGACGGTGCTGCCGCGCTGCAGCGTCACCAGATCCGCCTCGGGCAGCCAGTAGGTCTCACACCACACGCCGCGGCCGATCTTGGCGCCCAGCGCCCGCAGCCACAGGTTCATCACCGGGGTGCCGGTGGCGGCGCGGGCGAACCACGGCGCGGCCACCGTCTCGACGAAGGTGTCCGACACCTCGTTGCGCCAGACGAACGACGACCACAGCGGGTGTTCGATGGCCGGGATGCGGCCCACCACAAGCCATTTGGCGGCCACCGCGATGCCGCCGGCGACCGCGCCCGACCGCCAGCAACAACACGCCGCTCGCCAAGCGCCGCCCACCCGTAGCCGAAGTTCAGCGCCAGCGCCTGCAGGCTGGCCAGCACCGCGACCCCGATCGCGAACGTCACCATCACCGGGATCAGCCGGCAGGTCTCGACCGCGGCGCGCATCACCTTCAGCCGCATCGGCGGGCTGAAACGTCAGGGCGGCGTCGGCCGGAGTCGGCGTGGCGGCGCAACCGGATCGGCGGGCTGCCCAGCCACGACGAGCCGGCCTTGGCCTTGTGCGGCGTGGCCGACAGCACCGCCACCAGGCCGTCGTCGGGAACCCGCCGGCCGGGCTGGGTGATGCCGGAGTTGCCCAGGAACGCCCGCTTGCCGACGGTGGCCTTGGCGACGTGGATCCAGCCGCCGCCGAGCTCGTAGGAGGCGACCATGGTGTCGTCGGCCAGGAACGCGCCGTCCTCGACGACGGTGAACTTCGGGAGTCAGCAGCGCGGTCGAGATCTCGGTGTTGCGGCCCACTTTCGCGCCCAGCAGCCGCAGCCACCACGGGGTGAGCAGGCTGGCGTAGATGCGGGAACAGGTAGTTGCGCGCGGCGTCCATCAGCCGCTCGGTGGCCCACAGCTGCCAGCCGATGCGGCTGCGCACCGGGTGATAGCCCTCGCGCAGTCCGATCGACAGCACCCGCACCCCGACCACGGTCAGCACCGCGTAGAACGCCATCGCCGCCAGGGTGGCCACCGGAATCCACGGCGCGGCAACGGCAATCGCGCGAACCGAGGGTGGCGGTGTGCCGGGCCGGCCAGGCCAGCACGGCCAGGCCCACGGCCAGTGCCACCAGCGGCAGCGCGCCGAGCAGCACCGAGGTGAGCCCGTAGATCGCCACCCACTGCGCGGCGCGCGGCGGCCGGTGCTCGCGGCCACGGGTGGCGGGCCTTGCCCGACTTCACCGCCGGTGAGCCCTTCCAGTACTGGCCGTTCTTGACCTTGCCGACCACACCGGAGCCGGGTGCGACGTCGGCGTTCTTGCCGACCACCGCGCCGGGGAACAGCGTCGTGCGCGCGCCGATCGTCGCGTCGTTGCCGACGGTGATCGGCCCGACGTGGAACAGGTCGCCGTCGATCCAGTGCCCGGTCAGGTCGACCTCCGGCTCGATGGAACACCGGTGGCCGAGCTGCAGCATGCCGGTCACCGGGGGCGCCGAGTGCAGATCCACGCCCTTGCCGACCTTGTTACCCAGTGCGCGCGCGTAGTACACCAGCCACGGCGCGCCGGCCAGGTTCTCCGCGCCGCTGGCGTCGGCCAGCCGCTCGGCCAGCCACACCCGCAGGTGCTCCGACCCGCCGCGGCGGTAGGTGCCGGGCTCCAGCCCGGACAGCAAGGTGCGGGCGCCCAGCACCGCGATGCCCATCCGGCCCGAGCGGCGTGATGAACAGCACGAACGCCACCGCGACCACCCACCAGCTCGACCGTCACCAGCCACGGCAGCGGATGCACGGCGGCGGCCACGTTGTTGATCAGCGCCAGCCAGGTCACCCACTGCAGGCCGGTCAGCGTCGCCAGCGGCACCGACAGCAGCACCTGCGCGGCCTGCGTGCTCACCGGGGTGGGCTTGACGTCACGGGGGGTGACGGCCACCGCGGGGGCGAGCTCGTCGAGGAACTCGGCCAGCGACCCCAGCCGCGGGTGGTCGTAGAGCTGGGCGACGGTCAGCTGCGGATAGTGGGCGCGCAGCGCGGCCACCAGCTGGGCCGCCGACAGCGAGCCCCCGCCGAGCGCGAAGAAGTCGGCCTCCGGCCCGTCGACCACCGCGCCCAGGACGTCGCGCCACAGCCCGGCCAGCCAGCCCATCGTGCCGCCGAGGTCGGGTTCGTGACTCCTGGTAGCCGGGCGGCGGCCAGGGCAGCGCGTTGCGGTCCACCTTCCCCGAGGTGCGGGTGGGCAGTTCGTCGACGAGCACCAGCCGCGGCACCAGCGCGGCGGGCAGCGCCTCGGCGAGGTGGGCGCGCGCGGCCGCGAGGTCGAAGTCCGGGTCGGCGCTCGCGATGTAGCCGACCAGCATCGGGGTGCCGCTGGCCGTGCGGCGGACCGCCGCGGCGCCGCCGCTGACCCCGGGCAGGTGCACCAGGGCCGAGTCGACCTCGCCGAGCTCGATGCGCCGCCCGCCGACCTTGACCTGGTCGTCGGCGCGGCCCTGGAAGTACAGCCCGTCGGGTTCCAGCCGGACCAGGTCGCCGCTGCGGTAGGCGCGCGCCCAGCCCAGCGACGCCATCGGCGCGTACTTCTCGGCGTCCTTCTCCGGGTCGAGGTAGCGGGCCAGGCCGACACCGCCGATCACCAGCTCGCCGATGCTCGCCGATCGGCACCGGTGTGCCTTCGGCGTCGACCACCGCCAGATCCCAGCCCGGCAGCGGCAGCCCGATGCTCACCGGGCTGCGCCCGTCGAGGCGGGCCGCGCTGGCCACCACCGTCGCCTCGGTCGGCCCGTAGGTGTTCCACACCTCGCGGCCCTCCACCGCGAGGCGTTCGGCCAGCTCCGGCGGACAGGCCTCGCCGCCGAAGATCAGCAGCCGCACCGCCTCCAGCGCCTCGGCCGGCCACAGCGAGGCCAGGGTCGGCACCGTCGACACCACGGTGATGTCGCGGGCGACCAGCCACGGCCCCAGGTCCATGCCGCTGCGCACCAGCGCCCGCGGTGCGGGCACCAGGCAGGCGCCGTACCGCCAGGCCAGCCACATCTCCTCACAGGAGGCGTCGAACGCGACCGACAGCCCGGCCAGCACCCGATCACCGGGCCCGATCGGATTGTCCTGCAGGAACATCTGCGCCTCGGCGTCGACGAACGCCGCCGCGCTGCGGTGGGTCACCGCAACGCCCTTCGGGCGTCCCGGTGGATCCGGAGGTGAAGATGATCCAGGCGTCGTCGCGGCCCAGCGGTGCCGTCGCGCGCCAGCCGCGGGACGAGCCCGGACCGCGCGGTCAGCCCGGCCTCGGTGATGACGCCGACCACGTCGGCCTCGCCGAACACCAGATCGGCCCGCTCGTCGGGATCGTCGGCGTCGACGGGGACGTAGGCGGCCCCGGCGGCCAGGGTGGACAGGATCGCCACGTAGAGGGCGTAGCTGCCCGACGGCATCCGGATGCCGATCCGGTCGCCGCGGCCGATGCCGCGCGCGCCCAGCCAAGCCACGCTGTCCTCGATGTCGGCGATCAGCTCGGAGTAGGTCAGTGACGACGTCACCGTCGTCGATGGCCGCCGCGTCCGGAAAGCGGGCGGCGGTGTCGTAGAGGATGTCGATCAGCGTGCGCGGCGCCGGGGCCTGCGTCCGACAACAGGTACTGAGCGGGAATTTCCGGCGTCGCCACGACTGTGGATACTAGGCCGCATTGATGACGGGGGAGCGCTGGACGCGGCTCGGATTGTGCCGCGCTGCGTCGACCTGACAGACTGCTGGCAGAGGGGAGTATTCCTTCGCCGCGGTGTCGTCACCACGTCGGTCGTCATCGGCCGTCCGGTGCCGCGGGTCGCATCGCGGCGGAAGAGACCTCGGACGTTTTCTGACGCCCGGAGGTCCATTGTGAACGTGTCCCAGCTCGAGTGGCTTGTCACTCTCGGGGTGACAGTCGCCATCTTGCTGTTCGACGTGATCGTCATCGCCCGCCGGCCGCACGAACCGACGATGCGCGAGTGCGCCCTGTACCTGTCGTTCTACATCGGCCTGGCCATCGCCTTCGGCATCTGGGTGTGGAACTTCCACGGCAGCCAGTTCGGCCTGGAGTTCTTCGCCGGCTGGCTCACCGAATACAGCCTGTCGGTGGACAACCTGTTCATCTTCATCATCATCATGGCCAGCTTCAACGTGCCCAAGGTCTATCAGCAGCAGGCGCTGCTCGTCGGCATCGTGCTGGCACTGATCTTCCGCGGGATCTTCATCGCGCTGGGTGCCGTTGCGATCAAACAGTTCTCGTGGATCTTCTACGTTTTCGGCGCGTTCCTGGTCTACACCGCGATCCGGCTGGTTCGCGACACCGACCACAGCGACGACGCCGAGAACTCAGTGGTGCGGTTCGCCCGGACCTACCTGAACACCACCGACAAGTGGGACGGGCTCAAGCTCTACATCAAAGACGGCGGCAAGCGGCTGATGACCCCGATGTTCCTGGTCATCGTCGCCCTGGGCACCACCGACCTGCTGTTCGCGCTGGACTCCATCCCGGCGATCTACGGGCTGACCAGCGAGCCCTACCTGGTGTTCACCGCCAACCTGTTCGCGCTGATGGGCCTGCGGCAGCTGTACTTCCTGCTGGGCGATCTGCTGAAGCGGCTGGTGTACCTGTCGCAGGGCCTGGCGTTCATCCTGTTCTTCATCGGCGTCAAGCTGGTGCTGCACGCGTTGCACGAGAACACCGTGCCGTTCATCAACGGCGGTGAACACGTCAACGTCCCGGAGATTCCGACGCTGCTGAGCCTGGCCGTCATCATCCTGACGTTGTTCCTGACGATGGTGGCCAGCCTGGTGAAGACGCGGGTGATCGACAAGGGCGTCATCGAGAAGGCTGAGCCTTCCCGTCCCGGTGATCACAACCATTGGCCGCGCCCGCGCCGCGCCCATACCGTGACGGACATGCCGGAGACACGGGCGCGCGGGCGTAGGCGTTCTGCCGCTCCTGCGGCGCAACGAGCCCATCCGCGCGGTGCCGGGCTACGAATGCTTGGAGACGGTACGGGGTTCGTAGGCGAGGTGACAGGACATGGTCGGCACGCGTTCCTTGCGGTGGATCGTCGCGGCCCTG
Organism: uncultured Actinomycetota bacterium; assembly: GCA_963786695.1. Taxonomy (GTDB): domain Bacteria; phylum Actinomycetota; class Actinomycetes; order Mycobacteriales; family Mycobacteriaceae; genus Mycobacterium. Next base: position 104,094 of record CAWBAL010000051.1, on the reverse strand, counting down.
GCCGCGACCCAGGCGGCCGCGCCGTTGATCGCGGGTGCGCTGGCACCGGATTTCCTGCGGGGAGATCCGGCCGAGGAAGCCACCGTCACCCCGGCGGCCTATGCCTTCGCCATCTGGGGTGTCATCTGTCTGCTGAGCTTGGCCTCGGCAGCGGTGATGCTGCGCTTTCCGCTCGGCACCCACTGGGAGCGGCGCGCGCTGGGTGACCTGGCTGTCGTGTTCGTCGGCTTCAGTGCCTGGCTGTACGCCGCCGGGCAGAACTGGATCTGGATCACCGTCATCGTCTTCGTGGTGATGTTCGCGGCCCTGGTCGACGTGGTGCGGTTGCTGGTGCGCGACGCTGCCGAACTGCGGTGCCCGCGGTGGGTGGCGGTCCTGGTGACGACGACTTTCGGGCTGTACCTCGGATGGACCAGTGTCGCGGTGTTCGTCAACCTCGCGGCAGCGCTGGTCTCCGGCGGCTGGCCGAATGCGGGGCACCTCGGAATCGCCTGGCAGCTGGTCCTTCTGATGGCCGCCGGAGGTACTGCAGTTGTGCTCACGCGCCTTCTGCACGCGTCTGCCGGCTATGTCGCGGGGGTGCTCTGGGCTCTGGTCGCCGCCGCGATCGGTGCTGCCGGGCGGGGTGCGCCCGTTCTGGCGGTGGCCGCGGTGCTGGCGTCGGTGGTGGTGGTCTGCGCTGCCGTCGCGATCAAGCGCGGCCGGCGAGCATCCCGTTGACGATGCCGTGCAAGGCCCGGCGAACCTCGGCCAGGGTGCGTCTCGGGATCCGGAGCGTTGGCGATGGTCATCGCCGCGGCGTCGAGCGCACCGATCAGGATGTGGGCCAGCGGTCGCGCCGGCTGGGCCTGAAGTTCCCCGGCGTCCATGGCGGCTTGCAGGAGCTGTTCGGTCATCCCCAGGCTGTAGCGCTCGGCGATGTCACGAAAGCCGTCCCACCCCAACACATTCGGCGCATCGAGCAGGATCAGCTGGCGGATCTCGCGTTCGGCGCTGATGTCGAGCCAGGCGTCGACCGCGGCGTGCAGCGCGGCGGCGGGCGTCGCCGGCTGCTGGGCGGCGACGGATTCGGCCAGACGGTTCATGACATCGGCCTCGACGCATTCGACGACGTCGAGGAACAGCGCCGCCTTGTCGGCGTACTGGTGGTACATGGCGCCGCGGGTGACGCCGGCCCGCTGGGCGATCTCCGGGGTCCCGACGTCGGCGTAGCCGCGTTCACCCCACAATTCGCGCGCGGCGGTGCGCAGCGCCTCGCGGGTGGTGGCGGAGCGCTGCGCCTGGGTGCGTCTGGTGTCCATCTCTTGCATTTCCATACAGCCTGTCGGTATCTTACATACAGTCTGTCTGTTTGTTGACCATCTGAGGAGTTTGTCATGCACACCGTAGAGCTCTCCGGCGGAACCATCCATTACGAAACGGCGGGGCCGCAGACCGGGCGGCCCGTCGTCTTCATCCACGGCTACGCGATGGGCGCATCGCTGTGGCGGCCGCTGTCGGCGCGCCTGGCTTCAAACGGGTTGCGGTGCATCGCGCCGACCTGGCCACTGGGCGCGCACCGGCAGGCCATGCACGCCTCGGCGAATCTGACCATGGGCGGCGTCGCGGCGATGGTGGCGGAGTTCCTCGCCGCCGCGGACCTCGAGGACGTCGTCCTGGTCGGCAACGACACCGGCGGCGCCATCGCGCAGGTGGTCGCCACCACGTTCCCGGAGCGGCTGGGGGCGCTGGTGCTGACCAGTTGCGATGCGTTCGAGCATTTTCCGCCGCCGATTGTGAAGCCGCTCATCGCCGCGGCCAGCGTGCCCGCCGCGTTCCATGCCGCCGTGCAGGCGTTCCGCAGCCGCACCGTCCGGCGCCGCGCCTACGGAGCGCTGTCCCATGGCGATCTCGACGTGCTGACCGCTGAATGGACCCATCACGTGGTCCGTGACCGTGCCATCGCCGAGGACCTTCGCCGGTTCACCGGGTCACTGCACCGCCAGACCACCGTCGACGCCGCCGCCGCGCTGCCGCGGTTCACCAAGCCCGCGTTGGTCGCGTGGTCGGCCGACGACGCATTCTTCCCGCAGGAGGACGGCCGGCGCCTCGCCGAGGCGCTGCCCAACTCGCGACTGGAGGTCATCGACGACGCGCGGACGTTCTCGATGCTCGACCAGCCCGACGTGCTGGCCGCGCTCATCGCCGAGTTCGCGACGGCCGAGCGCCCGGTGGGCCGCGGCGCCGAGCGGGACCGCTGCTAGAGCGCCCGCAGCCGACGCACCCGGTCGGCGACCACGCGCCGCGACACGTCGGCGTCGGGAGCCAGGCCCTCGAAGGCATGCGGGCAGCCCGGATGCACGTGCAGCTCGGTGGGCACCCCGGCCGCGGAAAGCCTTGTCGCGTAATCGATGTCCTCGACGCGGAAGATGTCGAGGTCGCCGGTGTCGAGGTAGGTCGGCGGCAGGCCGGTCAGGTTCTCGGCCCGCGCGGGCGCGGCGTACACCGACAGGTCCCCGCGATCGCCGCGCAGCGCACCCCACCCGGTGACGTTGTCGTCGTAGGTCCACGTCAGCAACTCCGGCGGCAGTTCGGGATCCGGCGTGGTGGTGCGGTCGTCGAGCATCGGGTAGATCAGCAGCTGCAGGGCCAGCGCCGGCCCGCCGCGGTCGCGGGCCAGCAGGCTCACCCCGGCGGCCAGACCGCCGCCCGCGCTGTCGCCGGCCACCGCCAGCCGGGCCGGGTCGGCGCCGAGGTCGGCGGCATGCTCGGCCAGCCAGCACAACGCGGCGTAGCAGTCCTCGACGGGGACTTGGACCTGAATGTTCCGGCGCCACACGGTAATCCACCATCAGCATCGGCACACCGGAGGCCGCGACGTAGGCGCGCACCGCCGCGTCGTACATCGGTGCGGTCTCGGCGAGGCTGTAGATCATGCCGCCGCCGTGCAGGTAGAGGACGGCACTGCCGGGCAGCTCCGACGAGGACGGGACATACCAGGCCAGCGGCAACTCGGCGCCGTCGGCGGTGGTCAGGGTGTGGTGGTGGACCTCGACACCGTCGACAGGTGACCGGCTTGCCGCCAGCATCGCGAAGAACGGCACCGCCCGCTCGCGGCGGGTGGCGACGTCACCGACGGCCGGCGGGTCGAGTTGGGCGGCGGCTTCCATCAACGGCTGCAGGAAGCCGAGGACTTCGGGATCCATCGGCAGGGCCACGCCTGCCAACCCTAGGCCCGCCGCCGGCGCGAACGTAAGCGGGCTCAGGCCCAGTAGTCGTAGCCGCCTTCGGGGCCGAGCATGCGCTCGAGGCGGCTGCGGTTGATCCGGGCCAGCTCGTTGCGCACGATCTTGCGCTCGGTCTCGGGGTCGTGGTGCATGCGGTCGCGGGCCGCCGCGATGACGCCCTCGGCGTTGTTATCAGGAGCCAACCCGCCGACGTGCATGACGAAGTCGTAGCCGAATCGCTCGGCGTAGTCCTGGACGACGGAGTTCAGCTCGGCCATCACCTCGGGACGCTCGTCCCACACCGAGCAACTGCTCGGCGGCCGACTTGGTGCTGCGCGGCCGGGTGCCGACGTGCGGGTAAGCCTGCAGGATGTCGTCGATCGAGGTCTCCGACAACGAGAACAGCAGCGCGTCGGCCCGGCGGTACAGCGCGTTGTGGTCGGCGTAGGGGCGGCCGCGAGCCAGATCGCGGGCCAGGATCACGCTGTTGCAGCACTCGTAGAGCGCATGCACGGCCTTCTTCTCGGGAAGCTCATTGAAAGCTCCGAGTCCGATGCCCTGGTGCAACAACACCCAGCCATCATCGAAAAGCCAAACCACAACCGGGTTACCGGATGTTACGAGCAGGCTAATTCCTGGCCGGTGGGGCAGTGAGCCCCATCACTTCGAGGGCGGTCAGTGGCCTTCGGCGGCGAACCGGGCCCGGGAGCGCTCCACCTCGGCCTCGGCCTCGGCGCGGCCCACCCAGTCGGCGGCCTTCACGAACTTGCCCGGCTCGAGGTCCTTGTAGTGCATGAAGAAGTGCTTGATGCCGTCGAGTTCGAGCTGCGGGACGTCGTGCAGGTCCTGGATGTGGTCCCAGCGCGGGTCGCCGGCCGGCACGCACAGCACCTTGTCGTCGCCGCCGGCCTCGTCGACCATGCGGAACATGGCCACCGGCCGGGCCAGCACCAGCACGCCGGGGAACACCGGCTGCGGCAGCAGCACCATCGCGTCCAGCGGGTCGCCGTCCTCGCCGAGGGTGTCCTCGATGAAGCCGTAGTCGGCGGGGTAGGCCATCGGGGTGTAGAGGTAGCGGTCCAACCGGAGCCGGCCACTCTCGTGGTCGATCTCGTACTTGTTGCGCTGGCCCCTGGGGATCTCGATGGTGACGTCGAACTCCACCGTCGCGACTCCTTCCCGCTGAATCGGTCGCCCGGCGGCGACGGCGCCTAACCCTAACGCCAGCGATACCCTGCGCTACACGGTGGTTGGGCACAATAACTAGCACGAGCACAAAGCAGTCAGGAGATTCATGGGTCCCTCTCGGTGGCGGCGCTCCACCCACGCGATGGTCGCCGGCGCGGTCATCGCGCTGGTCGCGGTCGTCGTCGCGGTGGTGGCCGTCTTCACGACGGGCGGTAACACCAGCAACGCGCAGGTGCCCGCCGCCCGGCCGCCGGCCACAGCCAACCCGGGCGTCGTCCCGGTGTCGGACTCCGCCGGTACGCCGACCGCCGCCGGTCTGGCCGCCGCCCTGGCCGGACCCGTCGCCGACCCCAACCTGGGCAACGTCACCGGCCGCATCACCGACGCCAAGACCGGCGAGCAGCTCTGGGAGCAGCGCGCCGGTATGCCGATGCTGCCCGCGTCGACCAACAAGATGCTCACCACCGGTGCAGCCCTGCTCGACCCTCGACCGCGACGAGCGCGTCACCACCACCGTCGTCGCCGCCGACCAGACCCGCCAGCCCGGTGTGGTGGTGCTCGTCGGCGGGGGCGACCCGATCCTGTCGGCCGCCCCGCCCGGCGAGGACACCCTGGTATCGCGGCGCGGCCCGCATCAGCGACCTGGCCGACCAGGTGCGCAAGAGCGGCATCACCGTCACGGCGGTGCAGGTGGACAACTCGCTGTTCAGCGGGCCGGACTTCGCGCCCGGCTGGGATCCGGCGGACATCGCCGGCGGCGACATCGCCCCGATCCAGTCGGTGATGATCGACGCCGGACGCACCCAGCCGACCACCGACGAGTCGCGGCGCTCGACCACCCCGGCCCTGGACGCCGGCCGGGCGCTGGCCATGGCCCTGCGGGTGGACCCCGCCACCGTGACGTTCGCGCCCGGGCCGCCGAGCGGGCGCCAGCTGGCGTCGGTGCAGTCCGCGCCGCTGATCGAGCGGCTGCGGCAGATGATGAACGCCTCGGACAACGTGATGGCCGAGACCATCGGCCGCGAGGTGGCCAAGGCGACCGGCCGCCCGCTCAGCTTCGCCGGCGGGGTCGACGCGGTCACCAGCAAGCTCGCCTCGGCCGGGGTCGACATGACGGGCGCGACGCTGGTGGACTCCAGCGGCCTTTCGGTCCTGGACCGTCTGACGGCCAAGACACTCGACGAGGTGGTGGGCGCCGCCGCCGGGTCAGACCAGCCGGCCATGCGTCCGCTGCTGGACCTGTTGCCCATCGCCGGCGGCAGCGGCACCCTGTCGGACCGCTTCCTCGACGGTGATGCGAAGACGTCGTCGGCGGGATGGCTGCGCGCCAAGACCGGGTCGCTGACCGCGATCAACTCGCTGGCCGGCATCGTCACCGACGCCAGCGGCCGGGTGCTCACCTTCGCCTTCATCTCCAACGACGCCGGGCCGACCGGCCGGCTGGCCATCGACGCGCTGGCCGGCACCCTGCGCACCTGCGGCTGCGGCGCATGAGCGACCCATCGCAGCTGAGCGTCGGGCGGGCTGTCGACTGGCAGTTCGCCGGCACCGTGGGCGCCTGGCTGACCCGGCCCGGACCGCCGGCGACCGACTACACCCGTAACCAGGCCATCGACGAACTGGCCAGCGCCGCCCGCGCCGCCGAGCGTCCGGTGCGCGAGGTCACCCGGTTGGGCAGCGACGAGCGCCGTGCCCGACGCCCGCATCATCGACCGGGAGCAGTGGATCCGGGCCGCATCGGAGTCGATGCGGGTGATGACCGGCGGCACGGATCAGCCGAGCAATCCGATCACCGGCCGGATCACCGGCGCCCAGACGGGCGCGGTGCTGGCGTTCGTGTCCTCGGGCATCCTCGGCCAGTTCGACCCGTTCGCCGTCGAAGGGCAGGGCGGTCAGCTGCTGCTGGTCTATCCGAACGTGATCGCCGTCGAGCGTCAGCTGCGGGTGTCGCCGTCGGACTTCCGGCTGTGGGTGTGCCTGCACGAGGTCACCCACCGGGTGCAGTTCAGCGCGAATCCCTGGCTGGCTCAACACATGTCGCGTGCGCTGGGCGTGCTGACCTCCGACGCGGGCGACGATGTCGCCGCGGTGGTCGCCCGGCTGGCCGACTTCGTCAAGAAGCGCCGCGGGCAGAGCAAGCGCGACCAGGACCCCAACGACGCCGGCATCCTCGGGTTCATGCGCGCGGTGCAGTCCGAACCGCAGCGCGCGGCGATGGATCAGCTGCTGGTCCTCGGCACCCTGCTGGAGGGCCACGCCGACCACGTGATGGACGCCGTCGGCCCCGCCGTCGTGCCGTCGGTGCAGACCATCCGGCATCGCTTCGACCAACGCCGCCAGCGCCACCAGCCGCCGCTGCAGCGCCTGCTGCGCGCGCTGCTCGGCCTCGACGCCAAGATGAGCCAGTACACCCGCGGCAAGGCGTTCGTCGACCACGTGGTGACCAGGTCGGCATGGACCGGTTCAACACCGTGTGGTCGGGCCCCGACACCCTGCCGCTGCCCGACGAGATCGAAGATCCGCAGCGGTGGATCGACCGGGTGCTGTAGCGCGGCTGCGGGCCGTCCTGGCCGGCTTCGCGACGGATCACCTGCCCGACGCGACGGCCTGGTGCGTGGCGCTGTCCGGCGGCCCGGACTCGCTGGCGCTGACGGCGGCCGCGGCGGCGACGCGTGCCGACCACCGCGCTGATCGTCGACCACGGCCTGCAGGCCGGCTCGGCCGAGGTCGCCGAGACCGCCCGCCGGCAGGCCCTCGACCTCGGCTGTGTCGCGGCCCGGGTGCTGCCGGTCGAGGTCGGCACCGACGGGCGGCCCGGAGGCGGCCGCGCGCGCCGCCCGCTACGCCGCGCTGGACGGCGGCCCGCGGCGATGCGCCGGTGCTGCTGGCCCACACCCTCGACGACCAGGCCGAGACGGTGCTGCTGGGCCTGGGCCGCGGCTCGGGCGCCCGCTCGATCGCCGGGATGCGGGTCGGCGACCCGCCCTGGTACCGGCCGCTGCTGGGCGTGCGGCGCAGCCGTCACCCACGCCGCGTGCGCCGAGCTGGGGCTCACCGCCGTGGGACGACCCGCACAACGCCGACCGCCGATTCACCCGGGTGCGGCTGCGCACCGAGGTGCTGCCGCTGCTCGAGGACGTCCTCGGCGGCGGGGTCGCCGAGGCGCTGGCCCGCACCGCGGCCGCGCTGCGGGAGGACACCGACGCACTCGACGACGCTCGCGGACCGGGCGCTCGACGACGCCGAGGACGGTGGCGCCGCTGGCGGTCGCCGCCCTGGTCGGCGCTGCCCGCCGCGGTGCGCCGGCGGGTGATCCGGCGCTGGCTGCTGCGCGGCGGTGCGAGCGGGCTGACCGACAAGCAGATCCGGGCGGTGGACGCCCTGGTCACGGCCTGGCGCGGGCAGGGCGGGGTGGCGGTCGGCTCGGATCTGCGCAACCAGCGGCTGTTCGCCGGTCGCCGCGACGGCAAGCTGGTGCTGTACTCGCAGGCCGTGTGATTGGTCGTCAGGCCTCGGGCATGGCACAGTGTGGCTCGTGTCGGTGGACGACCTCTACTCCGGGGACATCAAATCGGTCTTGTTGTCCGAAGAGCAGATTCGGGCGCGGACCGCCGAACTGGCGGCGCTGGTCGCCCAGGACTACGGCGACGACCTCGAACGGCCAGGACCTGCTGCTGGTCACCGTGCTCAAGGGCGCGGTGATGTTCGTGACCGACCTGGCCCGGGCCATTCCGCTGCCCACCCAGCTCGAGTTCATGGCGGTCAGCTCCTACGGATCGTCGACGTCGTCGTCGGGGGTGGTCCGAATCCTCAAGGACCTCGACCGCGACATCCACGACCGTGACGTGCTGATCGTCGAGGACATCGTCGACTCCGGGCTGACCCTGTCCTGGCTGCTGCGCAACCTGGCCAGCCGCCACCCGCGGTCGCTGCGGGTGTGCACGCTGCTGCGCAAACCCGACGCGGTGCGCGCCGACGTCGAGATCGCCTACGTGGGTTTCGACATTCCCAACGAGTTCGTCGTCGGCTACGGCCTGGACTACGCCGAGCGCTACCGCGACCTGCCGTACATCGGCACGCTCGACCCGAAGGTCTACCAGCACTAGTCGCCGCGTAGCGGCTACGTCAGCTCCCAGACCGCCGTCACCGAGAAGCCGACGCGTCTGCTCGCCGGGCTGCAGTGGCACCTCGGTGGCCATCGCCCCGCGCGGCATCGGCACCGGCGGCGGCGGTGGTGGCGACCCGGCCTGCGCCTCACTGATAGAGATGATCTTGCCCAGCGACAGCCCGGAGAGCTGGGCGTACTGCTGGGCGCGGTCCTTGGCGTCGTTGAACGCCCGCGCCCGTGCGTCGCTGACCAGCTTCGAGTCGTCGGTCGATCGAATAGCTCACCGAGTTCAGCCGGGTCGCGTCGCCGCCGGCGCTGACGATGCTCGCCAGTACCTGCGAGGCGCTGTCCAGCTTGCGGATCTTCACCTGGATCGAGTTGCTGGCCCGGTACCCCGTGATCGTCGAGTTGTCGCCGTACTGCGGCTGCAGGCTGACCTGCGTGGTGCTGATGTCCTTGGCGTCGATACCGCCGCCGCTGAGCGCGGCGAGGACGGCCTTCTGCCGGTCGTTGGTCTGGTTCATCGCCGTGGTGACGTCGGGTGCGACGGATTCGATGCTGACGTCGGCGGTCAGGGTGTCCGGGACGCCCTTCACCTCGCCGGAGCCGACGACGGTGACCTGCCGCGGGTTGGCGCCGACCGGGGCTGCGGTGGAGTCACACCCACTCAACCCTGCGACGGCCAGCACGGCCGCGAAGACAATTCCAACCCACCGTTGGGCAATCGACATGCCTGCCACCGTAGCGCTCCTAGGACTGAGGGCCGGCGTGCTCGCCGATGGCTTTGACGATCGCCTCACCGGCCCGCCCGAACAGATCGCCGCGCATGTCTCTGGCCCATTCGTGAGAGGCCTCGGCTGCTCGCAGCTGACCCTTGAAGTGCGGCATGACCTTTCGCGCGAACAGCTCATAGGAGTGCTGGGTGGCCCGCGGGTCGGCCCAGTCGTGGCCCAGCATCAGGAACGTGCCGAACCCGCCGGAGCGGTCCAGCAGATCGGAGATGTAGGCGATGGCGTCCTCGGGCGTGCCGATGCAGCAGCTGCCAACGGCCGCATAGTTGGCGACGAACTCGCGCGGCGACTGGGAGGCTTCCTCCACGTCGTTGGACAGCGGGACGAAACCCGCCGCGCCGAAGTAGTCGGCGAAGTCCTGCAGGCCGTAGGTGCAGTCGTCGATGGCCTGCTCTCGGGTGTCGGCCAGGTGCACGATGCCGAGCACCCGCCAGTGCGTCCGGTCGGGCTCGGGGCGGTCCACCTTGGCGGCCTGGTCGACGACGATCTGCCAGGCGTTCTCCAGTGCCGCGTAGCCGCCGGGCACCGACATCGACAGCGACAGCAGCGACGTGCCCAGGGTGCCGGCCAACCGCGGACCGGACGGGGAAACCATTGCCGCAGTGGATATTTCGGGATACGGCCAGGTGTAGGGCCGGATGTGCAGTGCGGCGTCGCGCAGGGTGAACCAGTCCGAGTGCCGGTCGATGCGCTCGTCGGGTCCGGCGCGGAAGAGGGCCATGATGGCCTCGAGCGACTCCTGCATCATCCGCCGCTGTTCGACCGGGTCGATACCCATCATGTAGGCGTCGGACGGCAGGGCGCCCGGGCCGGCGCCGAACATCACCCGGCCGCGGGTCAGGTGGTCGAGCAGCACCCAGCGGTCGGCCACCATCAGCGGGTGGTGGTAGGGCAGCGACACCACGCCGGTGCCGAGCCGGATGTGTTTGGTGCGCTCGGCCGCGGCGGCGATGAACACCTCCGGGCAGGCGATCAGCTCGTAGCCGCCGGAGTGATGCTCGCCGAACCAGACTTCGTCGTAACCCAGCCGGTCCAGGGCGACGGTGCGCTCCAGGTCGTATTCCAGTGCGACGGTGGGGGATTGACCGGTCGGGTGAAACGGCGTGATGAACACACCGAAGTTGAGGGGTCGCATGTCAGAACTCCAATCCGGATAGGAAGCTCACCAGTTCGCGATTGATCTCGTCCGGCCGCTCCTGCTGGATCCAGTGCCCCGCGCCGTCGAGCAGCACCTGCCGGTACGGGCCCTTGACGACCTCGTGGGCCCGGTCCATGCGGGTGAAGCCGAGTGTGGGGTCGTCGGTGCCACCGACGAACAGCGCCGGGACACTGATGGTTTCGGCCACGGGATGGCCCAGGATGTGCCAGTTGCGGTCGAAGCAGCGATACCAGTTCAGCGCCCCGGTGAAACCGGTGCGACCGAACTCCTCGGCGTAGTGCTCCAGCTCGGCGGTCGGACAGCCAGTCCGGCAGCCGGTCCGGTTCGGCGAGCCGGTCGAGGAACCCGGCCGGGCCCGGCGTGAGCATCCGCAGCGCGGCTTGTTCGTTCTCCGGTGTTCGCATGCCGCCCAGCAGCAGACGCATGGTGCGGCCGGGGTCGCGGGCCAGTTCGGCGTCGGCCGGGCCGGGTTCCTGGAAGTACAGGATGTAGAAGAAGTTGTCGCCGAAGATCCGGCGGAACGCCTCGGTGGGCGGTGTCTGCGGCCGCGGTATCGGCGGGACGGCCAGGCCGGCGACCGCCGCGACCCGGTCGGGGTGCAGCAGCGGCATGTTCCACGCCACGACGCCGCCGAAGTCGTGCCCGACGATCGCCGCGCGCTCGGCACCCACGTCGTCGAGCAGGCCGACCACGTCTGCGGTCAGCGCGGTGATGTCGTATTGCCTCGACGGCCGCCGGCCGCGACGAGCCGCCGTAGCCGCGCTGGTCGGGGGCGAGCACGTGGTAACCCGCCTCGGCCAGGACCGGGATCTGGTGACGCCAGGAGTACGCCAGCTCGGGGAAGCCGTGGGCCAGGACCACCACCGGAGCGCCGGGCTCACCCGCTTCGACCAGCCGCAACCGAACACCGTTGACGTCGACTAACCGTTCGGTTGGAGCGACCACGGTGCCAGCCAAGCACAGCTTCGGTATGGCTGGAAGGGCCGGTTCACCGCACAGCGAACGAGAACCAAACGCTGACGGAAACCATCGGGCCACTTCCCGACGTTGGTCTAGCGGTAGCCTGAACTATTCCAGCTGCGCATATCGGAAGGACCGGGCCGGCAGCGGCCGATGTAGATGAACCGGAAAAACGTGATCCGCACACTGACGGTGATCGCCGTCGTGTTGCTGCTCGGCTGGTCGTTCTTCTATTTCAGTGACGACACCCGCGGCTTCAAACCCGTCGACACCTCGGTGGCGATGGCCCAGATCAACGGCGACAACGTCAAGAGCGCCCAGATCGACGACCGCGAACAGCAGTTGCGCCTGGAGCTCAAGAGCGGCAACGGCGACACCGAAGACTCGAACAAGGTCATCACCAAGTACCCGACCGGGTACGCGGTCAACCTGTTCGACGCCCTGAACGCCAAGAACGTCAAGACCAACACCGTGGTCAACCAGGGCAGCGTCCTGGGCTCGCTGCTGGTCTACATGCTGCCGCTGCTGCTGCTGGTCGGCTTGTTCGTGCTGTTCTCCCGCATGCAGACCGGCGGCCGGATGGGCTTCGGCTTCGGCAAGTCGAAGGCCAAGCAACTGGGCAAGGACATGCCCAAGACCACCTTCGCCGACGTGGCCGGCGTCGACGAGGCGGTCGAAGAGCTCTACGAGATCAAGGACTTCCTGCAGAACCCGTCGCGCTATCAGGCGCTGGGCGCCAAGATCCCCAAGGGCGTGCTGCTCTACGGCCCGCCCGGGACCGGCAAGACCCTGCTGGCCCGCGCCGTCGCCGGCGAGGCCGGGGTGCCGTTCTTCACGATCTCCGGTTCGGACTTCGTCGAGATGTTCGTCGGCGTCGGCGCCTCCCGGGTGCGTGACCTGTTCGAGCAGGCCAAGCAGAACGCGCCCTGCATCATCTTCGTCGACGAGATCGACGCCGTCGGCCGCCAGCGCGGCGCCGGCCTGGGCGGCGGGCACGACGAGCGCGAGCAGACCCTCAACCAGCTGCTCGTCGAGATGGACGGCTTCGGCGAGCGCCAGGGCGTGATCCTGATCGCGGCCACCAACCGGCCCGACATCCTCGACCCGGCGCTGCTGCGCCCCGGCCGCTTCGACCGCCAGATCCCGGTCTCCAACCCGGACCTGGCCGGCCGCAAGGCGGTGCTGCGGGTGCACTCGCAGGGCAAGCCGATGGCGCCCGACGCCGACCTCGACGGCCTGGCCAAGCGCACCGTCGGCATGTCCGGCGCCGACCTGGCCAACGTGATCAACGAGGCCGCGCTGCTCACCGCCCGGGAGAACGGCACCGTCATCACCAGCGCCGCGCTCGAGGAGGCCGTCGACCGGGTGATCGGCGGACCGCGCCGCAAGGGCCGGGTGATCAGCGAGCTGGAGAAGAAGATCACCGCCTACCACGAGGGTGGCCACACCCTGGCGGCGTGGGCGATGCCCGACATCGAACCGATCTACAAGGTCACGATCCTGGCCCGCGGCCGCACCGGCGGCCACGCCGTCTCGGTGCCCGAGGACGACAAGGGTCTGATGACCCGCTCGGAGATGATCTCCCGGCTGGTGTTCGCGATGGGCGGGCGTGCCGCCGAGGAACTGGTGTTCCGCGAGCCGACCACCGGCGCGGTGTCCGACATCGACCAGGCCACCAAGATCGCCCGCGCGATGGTCACCGAGTACGGCATGAGCTCCAAGCTCGGTGCGGTGAAGTACGGCACCGAACACGGTGACCCGTTCCTGGGCCGCACGATGGGCACCCAGTCGGACTACAGCCACGAGGTCGCCCGCGACATCGACGACGAGGTCCGCAAGCTCATCGAGGCCGCCCACACCGAAGCGTGGGCGATCCTGACCGAGTACCGCGACGTGCTCGACGTGCTCGCCGGTGAGCTGCTGGAGAAGGAAACCCTGCACCGGTCCGAGCTGGAAGCGATCTTCGGCGACGTGAAGAAGCGGCCGCGGCTGACGGTGTTCGACGACTTCGGCGGGCGCATGCCGTCCGACAAGCCGCCGATCAAGACGCCGGGTGAGCTGGCCATCGAACGCGGCGAACCGTGGCCCAGGCCGATGCCGGAGCCGGAGTTCAAGAAGGCGATCGCCCAGGCGTCCGCCGCTGCCCAGTCCCAGCAGCCCAACGGCGGCAACGGCAACGGCGCGCACGGCGCAGGCCCGCAGCATCAGCAGCCGGGCGCCGGCCAGCCCGACTACGGCGCCCCCGCCGGCTGGCATGCCCCCGGCTGGCCGCCGCCCAACCAGCAGCAGGGCGGCTACTGGTACCCGCCGCCGCCACCGCCCGGGTGGGCACCGCCCCCGCAGCAGGGTCAGCCGTACCCGCCGTATCCCTACCCGCGCCCACCCACACTCCGACCGCGCCTGCGCCACAGGACGATGCCGGTGACGACGGCGGCCGGCACCGGCCGCCGGCCAACGGTTGAACTGACGAAACGGAGCATTGATGGCGCAGCCGACCTCGATCACCCTCGAGACCCCGATCTTCGACCAGGCCCGCGCTGAGGCGGCGGTCCGCGAGCTGCTGCTGGCGGTCGGGGAGGACCCGGAACGCCAGGGCCTGCTGCGAGACCCCGGCCCGAGTCGCGCGCGCGTACCGGGAGATGTTCGCCGGCCTCTACACCGACCCGGACGCGGTGCTGGAGACCACCTTCGACGAGCAGCACGACGAGCTGGTCCTGGTCAAGCAGATCCCGATGTACTCCACCTGCGAGCACCACCTGGTGGCATTTCACGGGGTGGCGCACGTCGGCTACATCCCCGGTGACGACGGCCGGGTCACCGGTCTGTCGAAGCTGGCCCGGGTGGTCGATCTGTACGCCAAGCGCCCGCAGGTGCAGGAGCGCCTGACCGCGCAGATCGCCGACGCGGTGATGCGCAAGCTCAAGCCGCGCGGCGTCATCGTCGTCATCGAGGCCGAGCACCTGTGCATGGCGATGCGCGGTGTCCGCAAGCCCGGCGCCACAACCACGACGTCGGCGGTGCGCGGACAGTTCAAGACCGACAATGCATCGCGAGCCGAGGCGCTGGAACTCATACTGCGCAAGTGAGCACTCCCCCCGAGTCGCTGCGCTCCTGCCCGCCGGCACCCGCGTACAGGTGATGGGGGTCGTCAACGTCACCGATGACTCCTTCTCCGACGGCGGACGCTACCTCGACCCCGACCGGGCCGTCGAGCACGGAGTCCGGCTGGTCGCCCAGGGCGCGGCGATCATCGACGTCGGCGGCGAGTCGACCAGGCCCGGGGCGGTGCGCGTCGACGCCGCCGTGGAAACCGCCAGGGTACTTCCGGTTGTGAAAGAGCTTGCCGCCCAAGGCATCACCGTCAGCATCGACACCATGCACGCGGCCGTCGCGGCCGCCGCGCTGCAGAACGGGGCCAGCATCGTCAACGACGTCTCCGGTGGGCGTGCCGATCCGGCGATGGCACCGCTACTCGCCGACGCCAAGGTGCCGTGGGTGATGATGCATTGGCGCTCGGTCGGTGCCGATCAGCCGCACGATGTGCCCCAGTACCGTGACGTGGTGGCCGAGGTGCGCGACGAGCTGCTCGCCGGCGTGGACGCCGCCGTCGCCGCGGGGGTGGACCACGCCAACGTGATCATCGATCCCGGACTGGGTTTCGCCAAGACCGCCCAACACAATTGGGCCCTGCTGCGCGCGCTGCCGGAGCTGGTGGCCACCGGCATCCCGGTGCTCGTCGGCGCATCTCGAAAGCGGTTCCTCGGCGCCCTGCTCGCCGATGCCGACGGCACACCGCGACCGCCGGACGGCCGCGAGACCGCCACCGCGGTGGTCTCGGCGCTGGCCGCACGGGACGGCGCGTGGGGGGTCCGGGTGCACGACGTGCAGGCAAGCGTGGATGCGCTCAAAGTGGTTGCGGCGTGGGGCGGCGGGCGGGAACAAGCCCAGGGGGATTACGGTGGCTGATCGTATCGAGTTGCGTGGCCTCACCGTGCGCGGCAACCACGGCGTCTTCGACCACGAGCGGCGCGACGGGCAGGACTTCGTCGTCGACATCACCGTGTGGATCGACCTCGCCGACGCCGCCGCCAGCGACGACCTCGCCGACACCTACGACTACGGCGTGCTCGCGCAGCGCGCCGCCGCGATCGTGGCAGGACCGGCCCGCAATCTCATCGAGACCGTCGCCGCCGAGATCGCCGAGGACGTCATGGTCGACCAGCGGGTGCACGCGGTCGAAGTGGTGGTGCACAAGCCGGAGGCGCCGATTCCGTTGGCGTTCAAAGATGTTGCGGTGGTCGCGCGCCGCTCGCGGCGTGGCGGCCGTGGCCAGGTCGTTCCCGCCGGCGGTGCGACATGACGCGGGTGGTGCTCTCGATCGGCTCCAACCTCGGCGATCGGATGGCGCGGTTGCAGTCTGCGGTCGACGGACTCGGCAGCTCGGTGCGCGCCCTGTCACCGGTCTACGAGACCGACGCCTGGGGTGGGGTCGACCAGGGCCCGTTCCTCAACGCCGTCGTCGTCGCCGACGATCCGAACCTCGACGGACACGGCTGGCTGAAGCGGGCCCAGGCGCTCGAGCAGGCCAACGAACGGGTCCGCGAGCAGAAGTGGGGGCCACGCACCCTCGACGTCGACCTGGTCTGCTGCCATGACGGCGACGACCGAGGTGTTCTCCCGCGACGAAGGGCTCACCCTGCCGCATCCGCTGGCGCACCTGCGTGCCTTCGTGATGATTCCGTGGCTGGCGGTCGACCCCGATGCCGTGCTCACCGTCGCCGGTGAGAGTCGCCCGGTCGACCGGCTGCTCGCCGAGCTGGAACCGGCCGACCGCGACGGCGTGCGGCTCACGGGACTGGTGTTGAACCTTCCCCCCGACGAAGTGCCCGGTGCCTGATGGGACCGACACGCAGACGCGACCTGACGGCCGCGGTCGTCGGGGTGGCGATCCTGGCCTACCTGCTGGTGCACGTGCTCTACCGCTACTTCCCGCCGATCACGATGTGGACCGGGCTGTCGCTGCTGGCCGTCGCCGCCATCGAGGCCGCCTGGGGCGTGTCGGTGCGCGCGAAGATCCGCGACGGCGAGATCGGCGTCGGCGGCGGACGGCTGCACCCGCTGGCGGTGGCACGCAGCGTCGTGGTGGCCAAGGCGTCGGCCTGGGTGGGCGCACTGATGCTCGGCTGGTGGATCGGGGTGCTGGCGTACCTGCTGCCGCGGCGAAGCGAACTGCGGGTGGCCGGCGCAGACACCCCAGGCGCGTTGGTGGCCGCGGTCAGCGCGCTGGCTCTGGTGATCGCCGGGCTGTGGCTGCAGCACTGTTGCACGTCACCCGGTGAGCCGCCGGACACCAGCGACGCCGCTCCGGAGTGATGCCGCGGCGAATCGCCGCAGTTCGACGACACGCCCACAGACACCGCGCGGGTACAGTCACCCCATGACCGTTCTGTCCCGCGGCGCCAGGAACAGGCGCGGCGGCCGCAGGCCGGGTTGGCTGCTCTTGACGACGTTGCTAGTCCTGGCCATCGTGGCCAGTTCCGCCCTGGTGTTCACCAACAAGGTCGAGCTGCTCAAACTGGCGGTCATCCTGTCGTTGTGGGCGGCGGTGGTCGCGGCCTTCGTATCCGTCATCTACCGCAGGCAGAGCGACGTCGACTCCGCCAGGGCGCGCGACCTCAAACTCGTCTACGACCTGCAGCTGGATCGGGAGATCTCGGCGCGGCGCGAGTACGAGCTGTCCGTGGAGTCCCATCTTCGTCGCGAGCTGGCCTCCGAGCTGCGTGCCCAGGCCGCCGACGAGGTGGCGGCCCTTCGGGCCGAGCTGGCGGCGTTGCGCGCGAACCTGGAGATCCTCTTCGACGCCGACCTCGGTCACCGCCCCGCCCTCGAAGGCGAACGGGTGGGCGCCGGCTACGGCGACTGGACCCGCGACACCACCGCGATGCCGCCCGCGCCGGGCCGCGTCGAGAGCAGCCGCATCACGCCGGTCACCGAGGACGAGGCCGGCGGCGGCACGGCGGAGAACCCGATCATCGACGTGCCGGAGGAACCGCTGGTCTCCTCAGCCACGGCACCGCCACCACCACAACAGCGGTACGGCCCGCCGCCGCCGCGCCGCAGGCAGGCCGAGGAACAGCCCTACCCGGAGACGGACTACCGCGGCTCGCACCGGCGATCGGGGGAGAACGGCGAGCGTCCGCCGGTAGCCGAGCGGCCGTTCGCGCCGCCGCCCCCGCCGCAGCCCGAACCCCAGCCCGAACCTCAGCCCGAACCCGTACCGATGGCCGAGGGCTCGGAGTGGCGGCCGGTCGAGGCCCAGGGGCAGTGGCTGCCGCCCGGCGCACCGGGCAGCAATTGGATTCCGTCCGACAACGGCGCGCCCCCGCCCCCGCCGGTCGAGCCGCCCAGGGGCAGGCACTGGACGGGCGAGCCGGGTCAGCCTGGGCCAGAACCGCAGCCGCGACCGGAGCCGGTCATGCAGCCGCCGCCCGAACCGGCCGGGCCGCGGTCCCGCCACACCGTGGGGGCACCGGGTCACGACCAGCCGGCGCCGGCCATGTCGACTCCGCCACCGCCGCAGCCCAACGCCCGGCACCGCGGCGAGGAGGCCGAGACCGAGGTGGACGAGGGCCCGGCCGGTCAGCACACCGGCGGTCAGTCCGTCGCCGACCTGCTGGCCCGCCTGCAGGCGAACGGAACCGGCGGCGGCCGTCGCCGCAGGCGCGAGGACTGAGGCCGAGCATCCGGCCGCGCAGCCCCGGGTAAAGTTGTCCGGACCGTCCGGTACCGGCAGAGCAGGACCGGAACGAAACACTCATCGACGTCAGCGAGGTCGTCTACGTGGGGACCCCCAACGGCTTGCGCCCGGCACGGCTCAAGGTGGGCATCATCTCGGCCGGCCGGGTGGGCACCGCGCTGGGTGTGGCGCTGGAGCGGGCCGAGCATGTGGTGGTGGCCTGCAGCGCCATCTCGAACACCTCGCGGCGGCTTGCCGAACGCCGGCTTCCCGACACCCCTGTACTGCCGGTGCCCGCTGTCGCCGACAGCGCCGAGTTGCTGCTGCTGACCGTGCCGGACTCCGAGCTGGCCGGCCTCATCAACGGTCTGGCCGCCACCGGCTCGGTGCGCCGCGGAACCATCGTGGTGCACACCTCGGGAGCCAACGGAGTCGGCATCCTGGCACCGCTGACCGAGCAGGGCTGCACCCCGTTGGCAATCCATCCGGCGATGACGTTCACCGGTGCCGACGAGGACATCGCCCGGCTGAGCGACACCTGTTTCGGGATCACCGCCGCCGACGAGATCGGCTATGCCATCGCCCAGGCACTGGTGCTGGAGATCGGCGGCGAACCGTTCGGGGTGCGCGAAGACGCGCGCACCCTGTATCACGCGGCGCTGGCCCATGCCAGCAACCACGTCGTCACCGTGGTCGCCGACGCGCTCGATGCGCTGCGCGCCGCGCTGTCCGGGCAGGAGCTGCTGGGTCAGGAACTCATCGGTGACACACCGGGGGGTCTGGCCGAGCGCATCATCGGCCCACTGGCGCGCGCCGCGCTGGAGAACACGCTGCACCGTGGTCAGGCCGCATTGACCGGCCCGGTCGCCCGCGGCGATGCCTCGGCCGTCGCCCGTCACATGGCTGCACTTGCCGAAGTGGACTATCAACTGGCGCAAGGGTATTGCGCGAACTCGCTGCGCACCGCCCAACGTGCGCACGCCCCCGAGGAGGTCTTTGCGGTGTTGGCGGACTGGTCGGCCGGCCGAGGACGGCCGCAGTGAGCAAGACGGCGCCGCAGTTCAGCGCCGGTCAGCTCAACGTGTATCCGACGCCGCACGCGGTGTCGGAGGTGACCAGAGCACTGCGGCACACCGGGCGCCGGGTGATGCTGGTACCCACCATGGGAGCGCTGCACGAAGGCCACCTGGCGTTGGTCCGCGCGGCCAAGCGGGTGCCCGGCGCGGTGGTCGCGGTGTCGATCTTCGTCAATCCGCTGCAGTTCGGAGCCGGACGAGGACCTCGACGCCTACCCGCGCACCTTGGACGCCGACCTCGAGCTGCTGGGCGGCGAGGGGGTCGAGGTGGTGTTCGCCCCGAGCGCATCGGCGATGTACCCCGACGGAGTCCGGACCACAGTGCATCCCGGACCGCTCGGGTCCGAACTTGAAGGCGCCTCCCGCCCAACGCATTTCGCAGGCATGCTGACCGTGGTTCTCAAACTGCTCCAGATCATCCGGCCCGATCGCGCCTTCTTCGGGGAGAAGGATTACCAGCAGCTGGTTCTCATCCGACAGATGGTCGCCGACCTCAACGTGGACGTGCGCATCGTCGGCGTACCGACGGTGCGCGAGTCCGACGGTCTGGCGATGTCGTCGCGCAACCGCTACCTGAGCCCCGAAGATCGCGAGCAGGCCAGCGCGCTGTCCTCGGCGCTACTGGCCGGCATGTACGGGGCGGCCGGAGGAGTCGGGTCCGCTCTCGACGCCGCGCGGGCGGTGCTCGACGAGGTGCCCGCCATCGAGGTGGACTACCTCGAGGTACGCGGTCCCCAACTGGAGCCGGCGCCGCCGTACGGCCCTGCCCGAATTCTGATCGCAGCGCGACTCGGCGGCACCCGCCTGCTGGACAACATCGCCGTCGACCTGTCGACCAATGACGCCCCGCCTGGGGTCGGACACGACGGTCAATCACGAAATCACATGGAGAAATTGATGTTTCGGACGATGCTGAAGTCCAAGATCCACCGCGCGACGGTGACGCACGCCGACCTGCATTACGTCGGTTCGGTCACCATCGACGCCGACCTCATGGAGGCGGCCGACCTGCTGGAAGGCGAGCAGGTCACGATCGTCGACATCGACAATGGCAAACGGCTGGTGACGTATGCGATCACCGGGCAGCGTGGTTCTGGTGTGATCGGGATCAACGGCGCCGCAGCCCATCTGGTTCATCCCGGCGACCTGGTCATCCTGATCGCCTACGCCACGCTGGACGATTCCGAGGCGCGGCGGTATCGCCCGCGGGTGGTCTTCGTCGACGCCGCCAACCGGCAGATCGACCTCGGCGACGACCCGGCCCACGTCCCCGACGACGCCGCCGAGCTGCTCTCCCCCCGGACTGTGCGGTAGCCGTGCTACTCGCAATCGACGTGCGCAACACCCACACCGTCGTGGGCCTGATCTCCGGTGCGGGTGATCACGCAAAAGTTGTGCAGCAGTGGCGTATCCGCACCGAATCCGAGGTCACCGCCGACGAGCTCGCCTTGACCATCGAGGGTCTGATCGGCGACGACTCCGAACGGCTGACCGGGGCCACCGGGCTGTCCACCGTGCCCTCGGTGTTGCACGAGGTCCGCGTCATGCTCGAGCAGTACTGGCCGGCTGTCCCGCACGTGCTGATCGAGCCCGGCGTGCGCACCGGCATCCCGCTTCTGGTCGACAACCCCAAAGAGGTCGGCGCCGATCGCATCGTGAACTGTCTGGCTGCCTTCGCCAAGTACAAGTCCGCGGCCATCGTGGTGGACTTCGGGTCCTCGATCTGCGTCGACGTGGTTTCCGGCAAGGGCGAATTCCTCGGCGGCGCAATCGCTCCCGGTGTGCAGGTCTCCTCTGATGCGGCTGCGGCCCGGTCGGCTGCGCTGCGTCGGGTCGAACTCACCCGGCCGCGTTCGGTGGTCGGCAAGAACACCGTCGAGTGCATGCAGGCCGGCGCGGTGTTCGGGTTCGCAGGTCTGGTCGACGGTCTGATCACCCGCATCCGCGAGGACGTCGACGGCTTCGACGGCAGTGACGTCGCCGTCGTGGCCACCGGCCACACCGCCCCACTGCTGCTGGCGGACCTGCACACCGTGGCGCACTACGACAAGCACCTGACCCTGGACGGCCTGCGGATGGTGTACGAGCGCAACCGGGACAACCAGCGCGGCAAGCTGAAATCCGCCCGCTAGTTTCTTCCGCGAGCAGACGCAAAAGTCCCCGACACGCCGGGGTTTTGGGCCTCTTTGTGTCTGCTCGCGCTCAGAAGAACGTGCGCACCAGATCGACCACCCGGTCGTCGGCGTCGAGCACCGGGATCAGCTGCCACTTGTCGAACACCGTGCACGGGTGCGACACCCCGAACTCGATCCAGTCGCCGACCTGCACGGTGTCCTCGGCTGCCGGTGCCAGCTTCAAGAACGCGTGCTGATCGTTGAGCTTGACGACCTCGCTGCGGGCCGGCCAGTTCGGTGACCAACCGGCACCACGCCGAAGACGTTGCGGCACAGGCATATCCTGATCGAACGACACGTCGCGCCGGCCCATCGTCAGCAGCGCCAGCCCCGGTTCGGGTCGCGAACACACCTGCGCCCACACGTGCATCGCCGCGCGAAAGCCGCCAGGCTGTGCGCCCGGCCGGGTCAGCGGTGAGGTCCGTAGGTAGAGCCCGTCGTCGTTGGTCAGATAGGCGCCGCTGCGCACGATGGTGCGCCAGCCCCCGGTCAGAATTTCGGCTACCAGGTCGAAATGCGTGCTGCCGCCGGCAGTGACGATCATCGGGCCGCCCTCACACAGTGGGCGTAGCCGCATGGCCGTGGCCCGCATCCGCTCGAGGAAGGCGCGGACATCCCGCACCCCGGCGGGCGACACGTCGTGGCCCAGCGCCGCCTCGTATCCGGCGACCCCGACCAGCCGCAGTCTCGGGCTGGCCAGCGCCGCGGCAGCGACCGCGTCGGCGTCACCGTCGTCGCGACAACCGGTGCGGGTCCCCGCCGCGCCGAGTTCGACGCATACGTCGACCGGCCGGTGCGCACCTGCGGCGTTCAGCGCATCGGTCATCAAGCGCACCCCGCGCACCGAATCCACCCAGCAGGTCAGGTGGAAGTCCGGGTCGCCGTCCAGCTCCGCGGCCAGCCAGGCCAGGCCGGCGGCGTCGACCAGTTCGTTGGCCAGCAGCACCTCGCGGACGCCAAACGCGCGGAAGGTACGCACCTGGCTGATCGTCGCGGCCGTCACCGCGCACGCCCCCGCCTCGAACTGCCGGGCCACCAGCTGCGGGGCCATGTGGGTCTTGCCGTGTGGGGCCAGCTCCACACCGTGGCGGGCGCACCAGCCTGCCATCGTGGTCAGGTTGTGCTCCAGCGCGTCGGCCCGCAAAACACAGATCGGCCCCAGCGGGCCGGCGGCGAACAGATCGGGGTGCTCGGCGCGGATCTCGGCGGCCGTGCGGCCGGTCCACGCCGCCGGCAGGCCCTTGTGTCGCCAGTCGACCCGCTGGTCGTCCAGGGCTGCCACCGCACTGCGGTTGATGAGCGCCTGCATGGCCTCATTTAAGCTGGCCAGTCGTGAGCGACGCTGATCAACCTGCCGCTGTCAGCTCCGCTGACAATTCTGCCGAAGTCAGCTCCGCTGACAATTCCGACGCCGACGTCCCCGAGCAGTTCCGCATCCGCCAGGCCAAGCGGGAGCGTCTGCTGGCCGAAGGTAAGGACCCCTATCCGGTGGCGGTGCCCCGCACACATTCGCTCGCCGAGATTCGGGCCGCCTACCCGGACCTGCCCGCCGACGCCACCACCGGCGACATGGTCGGGGTGACCGGTCGGGTGGTGTTCGCCCGCAACTCCGGCAAGCTCTGCTTCGCGACGCTTCAGGAGGGTGACGGCACCCACCTGCAGGCCATGATCAGCCTGGCCGGGGTGGGCGAGGAAGCCCTCGAGCAGTGGAAGGCCGAAGTAGACCTCGGCGACATCGTCTTCGTCCACGGTGAGGTGATCAGCTCGCGGCGCGGCGAACTCTCGGTTCTCGCGGACTCCTGGCAGATGGCCAGCAAGGCGCTTCGGCCGCTGCCGGTCGCCCACAAGGAGATGAGCGAGGAGTCCCGGGTCCGCCAGCGCTACGTCGACCTCATCGTGCGTCCGCAGGCCCGTACGGTCGCCCGGCAACGCATCGCCGTGGTCCGCGCGGTGCGCAACGCATTGGAGCGGCGCGGCTTCCTCGAGGTCGAGACACCGATACTGCAGACCCTGGCAGGCGGGGCGGCGGCCAGGCCGTTCGTCACCCACTCCAACGCCCTCGACACCGACCTGTTCCTGCGGATCGCTCCGGAATTGTTCCTCAAGCGCTGCGTCGTCGGCGGGCTGGAGAAAGTCTTCGAACTCAATCGGGTGTTCCGAAACGAAGGTGCCGATTCCACCCATTCACCCGAATTCGCAATGCTCGAGACTTATCAGGCCTGGGGCACCTATGACGATTCCGCCATCGTCACCCGAGAGCTTATTCAGGAGGTCGCAGACGAGGCCGTCGGCACCCGCCAAGTCCCATTGCCCGATGGCACAATCTATGATCTTGACGGCGAATGGCCCTCGATTCAAATGTATCCATCGCTGTCGGAAGCCCTCGGTGAAGAGATCACCCCCGACACTTCGTTGGAATACTTGCTCGCTATTGCGGACCGACTTGACGTCGAGATCCCCCGTGATCGGGGCTATGGACACGGCAAGCTCGTCGAAGAACTGTGGGAGCACACAGTCGGCAATGCTTTGTGGTCTCCGACATTCGTCAAGGATTTCCCGGTCGAGACCACACCGCTGACACGTCAGCATCGCAGCATCCCAGGTGTGACGGAGAAATGGGATCTTTATGTCCGCGGAATCGAACTGGCGACCGGCTACTCGGAGCTCGTCGACCCCGTTGTCCAGCGGGAACGCTTCGAAGCACAGGCCAAGGCGGCCGCTGCCGGTGATGACGAGGCAATGGCACTCGACGAGGATTTCCTGTCCGCAATGGAGTATGCGATGCCCCCGACCACCGGAACGGGAATGGGCGTCGATCGCTTGTTGATGGTTCTCACCGGCTTGTCAATTCGGGAAACGGTATTGTTCCCGATTGTTCGCCGCCACGGCAACTGACGCGCGCCGATCGACGGCTTGTTGAATAGCGACCGACAATGTGGCACATTAGTCGGCAAGGGGCGGACGTTCGACAATCGCTTGTAGTGAACAGGCAGAAGGACCCAGTGAGCTAATGGCCAAGAAAGTCACCGTCACCCTCGTAGACGATTTCGATGGTGAAGGTTCCGCCGACGAAACGGTCGAATTCTCCCTCGACGGCGTCAGCTATGAGATCGATCTTTCCTCCAAGAATGCGCAGAAATTGCGCAACGAGTTGAAGCCGTGGCTCGAGGCCGGCCGTCGTGTCGGGGGCCGTCGGCGTGGCCGCTCCGCGCCTCCAGGACGAGGTCGTGCCTCCATCGACCGTGAGCAGAGCGCCGCAATTCGCGACTGGGCTCGCCGCAACGGTCACAAGGTGTCGACCCGCGGCCGCATCCCGGCCGAGATCATCGACGCCTTCCACGCCGCCACCTAGGCGGAACCGGGTTGTCACCGTCTCGTCAGCTACGTTCGCTCGCGGCGTAGCGCGGGCCGGTGATTACCGGAAACGAATCGCTGATCTCCCGCGTTGGTGTGCTGTGTCCACCGTCGTATGGGCGGTATGGGTAACAAGGGAGGGCACCGCCCTGCTGCGCCCATTAGAGTGGACGACAGGTACGTGGTGACTACCGCTGTACCTAATCGTGATGGAGAGCAGGTAACAGGCGATGTTCGAGAGATTCACTGACCGTGCCCGCAGGGTCGTCGTCCTGGCTCAAGAAGAAGCCCGGATGCTCAACCACAACTACATCGGGACCGAGCACATCCTGTTGGGACTTATTCACGAGGGTGAGGGCGTAGCCGCCAAGTCGCTGGAATCGCTGGGCATCTCTCTCGAGGGTGTCCGCAGCCAGGTCGAGGAGATCATCGGCCAGGGCCAGCAGGCGCCGTCGGGACACATCCCGTTCACCCCCCGTGCCAAGAAGGTGCTCGAGCTGAGCCTTCGCGAAGCGCTGCAGCTCGGCCACAACTACATCGGCACCGAGCACATTCTGCTCGGCCTGATCCGTGAGGGTGAGGGCGTCGCGGCGCAGGTGCTGGTCAAGCTCGGCGCCGAGCTCACCCGGGTGCGGCAGCAGGTCATCCAGCTGCTGTCCGGCTACCAGGGCAAGGAGACCGCGGAGGCCGGTACCGGCGGCCGTGGTGGCGAGTCGGGCAACCCGTCCACCTCGCTGGTCCTCGACCAGTTCGGCCGCAACCTCACCGCCGCCGCCATGGAAGGCAAGCTCGACCCGGTCATCGGCCGGGAGAAGGAAATCGAGCGGGTCATGCAGGTGCTGAGCCGGCGCACCAAGAACAACCCGGTGCTGATCGGTGAGCCCGGCGTCGGCAAGACAGCCGTCGTCGAGGGCCTGGCCCAGGCCATCGTGCACGGCGAGGTTCCCGAGACGCTGAAGGACAAGCAGCTCTACACCCTCGACCTCGGGTCGTTGGTGGCCGGCAGCCGCTACCGCGGTGACTTCGAGGAGCGCCTGAAGAAGGTGCTCAAGGAGATCAACACCCGCGGCGACATCATCCTGTTCATCGACGAGCTGCACACGCTCGTCGGGGCGGGCGCGGCCGAGGGTGCGATCGACGCAGCGTCGATCCTCAAGCCCAAGCTGGCCCGTGGCGAGCTGCAGACCATCGGCGCGACCACCCTCGACGAGTACCGCAAGTACATCGAGAAGGACGCTGCGCTGGAGCGCCGGTTCCAGCCGGTCCAGGTCGGTGAGCCGACGGTGGCGCACACCATCGAGATCCTCAAGGGTCTGCGCGACCGCTATGAGGCCCACCACCGGGTATCGATCACCGACGCCGCCGTGGTGGCTGCGGCCACGCTGGCCGATCGCTACATCAACGACCGGTTCCTGCCGGACAAGGCGATCGACCTGATCGACGAGGCCGGTGCCCGGATGCGAATCCGCCGGATGACCGCTCCGCCGGACCTGCGTGAGTTCGACGAGAAGATCGCCGACGCGCGCCGGGAGAAGGAGAGCGCGATCGACGCGCAGGACTTCGAGAAGGCCGCCTCGCTGCGCGATCGCGAGAAGCAACTGGTCGCCCAGCGTGCCGAACGCGAAAAGCAGTGGCGCTCAGGTGATCTCGACGTCGTGGCAGAGGTCGACGACGAGCAGATCGCCGAGGTCCTGGGCAACTGGACCGGTATTCCGGTGTTCAAGCTGACCGAGGAGGAGACCACTCGGCTGCTGCGCATGGAGGACGAGCTGCACAAGCGGATCATCGGCCAGGAGGATGCCGTCAAGGCGGTCTCCAAGGCGATCCGCCGCACCCGTGCCGGCCTGAAGGACCCCAAGCGCCCGTCGGGCTCGTTCATCTTCGCCGGGCCCTCCGGTGTCGGGAAGACCGAGCTGTCCAAGGCGCTGGCGGAGTTCCTCTTCGGCGACGACGACGCGCTCATCCAGATCGACATGGGCGAGTTCCACGACCGCTTCACCGCGTCGCGGTTGTTCGGCGCACCGCCCGGATACGTCGGTTACGAGGAGGGCGGTCAGCTCACCGAGAAGGTGCGGCGCAAGCCGTTCTCGGTCGTGCTTTTCGACGAGATCGAGAAGGCGCACCAGGAAATCTACAACACCCTGTTGCAGGTCCTCGAGGACGGTCGTCTCACCGACGGCCAGGGCCGCACAGTCGACTTCAAGAACACCGTGCTGATCTTCACGTCGAACCTGGGCACCTCCGACATCTCCAAGGCGGTCGGTCTGGGCTTCACCCAGGGTGGCGGTGAGAACAACTACGAGCGGATGAAGCAGAAGGTCAACGACGAGCTCAAGAAGCACTTCCGGCCGGAGTTCCTCAACCGCATCGACGACATCATCGTGTTCCACCAGCTCACGCGCGACGAGATCATCGAGATGGTCGACCTGATGGTGGCCCGGGTGGGCAGGCAGCTCAAGACCAAGGACATGACGATGGAGCTGACCGACAAGGCCAAGGCCCTGTTGGCCAAGCGCGGCTTCGACCCGGTCCTGGGTGCGCGGCCGCTGCGCCGCACCATCCAGCGCGAGATCGAAGACGCCCTCTCGGAGAAGATCCTCTTCGAGGAGGTCGGTCCCGGCCAGCTGGTCACGGTCGACGTGGAGAACTGGGACGGCGAGGGCGCCGGGGAAGACGCGAAGTTCACCTTCACCGGTGGACCCAAGCGCACCGAGGCCGAGCCCGATCTGGCCAGCGCAGGTTCGCCCAGCGAGTAGCAGTTTCGCGCGAAGGCCCCCGGCAGCGCGCCGGGGGCCTTTCGCATGCCGCCGCGCGAGTATGCCGTGGGCTAACCTCTGCTCATGCTTGTTGTCACCACCAACGACCTTCCCGGCTGGGAGATCCAGCGGGTGTGCGGCGAGGTGTTCGGGCTGACGGTCCGGTCGCGCAACGCCTTCTCCCAGATGGGTGCCGGGTTCAAGAGCATGTTCGGCGGCGAGCTGCAGGGCATGACGAAGAACCTCGCCGAGAGCCGCAACGAGGCTATGGCGCGGCTGGTCGCCGAAGCCCGCAACCGCGGCGGGAACGCGATTGTGGCGATGCGCTTCGACACCACCGAGATCGGCGACGTGTGGACCGAGATCTGCGCTTACGGCACCGCGGTGCAGGCCGTGCCGATCACCGAGGCCGCGAAGTACACCGCCCAGCAGTTGGGATACGGCTCCAGCTGAACCGGCCCCAGGGTCTACGATCCTTGATGTACTGGACGAGTCGAGGAATCTGGTGTAATTCCAGAACGGTCGCGCCACTGTTGACAGTCAGACCCGACACTCGTCACCGATCTCCATCCGGGACGCGACATTTCCGGGAAAGGACGCGACATGACATCTCCCGAGGCCCGTAAGACCACCCGCGCGGTCGACCTGTCCGCCGCCAAAGCGATCGTCTGGTTGACGTCGACGGCCTTCCTGGCGCTGCTGGTGCTCTACTTCGTCGGCCTGGATCAAGGCGCGACTTCGGTGTTCGGTGACGACATGCACGTGCACGAGTTCCTGCACGACGCACGTCACCTCCTCGGCTTCCCCTGCCACTGATCGCGCTGTGGAAGCGCGAATCATCGCGCGCGGCCTGCTGGCCGGCGCGCTAGGCGGCGTTCTCGCATTCGTTTTCGCCCGGGTCTTCCAGGAGCCGGTGATCAATCGTGCGATCGCGTTCGAAGACGAGATGTCCCACATGCACGGGCACGGTGAACACGAGCACGGCGTCGAACTGTTCACCCGCGGTGTGCAGGCCAACATCGGGATGGGATTCGGGGTACTGGCCTTCGCGGTCGCGATGGGCGCACTGCTGGCGGTCGTGTTCTGTGTCGTCTACGGCCGGGTCGACATTCCGGCCCAGCCGTTGGCGGCACTACTGGCGGCTGGGATGTTGTTGTGCCTCAACGTTGTTCCCGCGCTGAAGTACCCCCCCAATCCGCCTTCCGCGAGCCTGGAGGAATCGATCCGCCAGCGCACCTTGCTCTACCTGCTGATGGTGGTGATCTCGGCCGCTCTTCTGGTTGCCGCGGTGTATCTGCGTGCGTGGCTGGTGGATCGGCTGGGCGCATGGAACGCGACGCTGGCCGGCGCGGGCGCCTACCTGGTCGCGGTGGCCGTGGTGATGCTGGTGCTGCCGACGATCGACGAGACACCGGAACACTTTCCGGCCGACGTGCTCTATCAGTTCCGGCTGTTCTCGCTGGGGACACAGGTCGTGATGTGGGCGGCCATCGGGATGTTGTTCGCGGCTCTGATGCAGCGGTTGCTCGGCTCTCGCGAGCGGTCGAGCATCCCGGCGTGAGTGAGTTCGTCCGGCTGACCCTGGTCTCACACGCCATGACCGACGCGATGGCAGCCGGACGATTCCCCGCTGACGAGCCGCTGAATGCCTTGGGGCAGAACCAGGTCGACGCCGCCGCGGATCACCGCGACGCCGAGGTTGCGGTGAGTGCGCCCGAACGGCGGGCCCGGCACACCGCGGAGCTGCTCGGCCTGCAGCCCGGAGTCGAGCCGCGACTGGCCGACCTCGACGTCGGGCGATGGCGCGGACACGAGCTTGCCGCGGTGCGGCCCGATCAGCTCGCGACCTGGCTGAGCCGCCCGGAGAGCAGCCCGCACGGCGGCGAGTCCGTCGTCGCGTTGATCACCCGGGTGCGCGACTGGATGGACGATGTCAGCAGGCAGCCCGCGCGGCTGACGGCCGTCACGCATCCGGCGGTGATCCGCGCAGCCATCCTGGTTGCACTCGAATCACCACCGAAGTCGTTCTGGCGCATCGATATTGCACCGGCCAGTCTTACGGTTCTGCACTTTCGCGGCCGCTGGACGCTGCGCTGGGGTCAGCGGTAGTTCGGCAGCAGGCCGAAGACCTGCTTGATGATCGTCATCGCCCAGCCGCCGGCATTGGGGCTGTGGTAGCGCGGCCAGTTCAGCTGGAAGCTGACCACCCACGCCTGTCCGGTTCGGTCCACGGCGTACCAGCTGAACGTCAGGTCGCCGGGCAGGTTGCCGGCCTTGGCGCCGATGTAGGGCCACTCGGTGCGGTCGAGGTCGATGCCGGCGATCTCGGACATGATGTCCTTGACCGGGGCGGCCGGACCGACGGCATTGTGCTGCAGGGCGGCGTGCACGCGGCAGATGTCATCGGCGCTGCCGTACCACTCCGCGCCGTAGGCCGAGCCCGGGGCATGGGTGCGTTGCGGATCCGGATCGTAGGGGCGGGAGTTGGCTTCGGCAAGCAACACGGCGCGACGCTGCGGGGTGGCGGTCTTCCACTGTTCCCGGACGTCGGGGTTGCCCCAGCCCACCGCGAAGATCTCGCGCATCGTGGGGAACGGGACCATGCTGGTCGGATCGTGGTGCCCGGCGTCGACCACCGCCTGCTCGATGGCGTGAGTGCCAAGCCGGCCGATCAGCATGTCGGTGGCCATGTTGTCACTGGTGGCGATCATCTTGCCGGCGGCCTGGCGCACCGTGATCTGCGAACCCGGCGGAAGTTTGTCGAAGCCTGACGAGCCGAGCTTCTTTCCCTCGGCGGTGATGGTCAGCTTGTCGTCCCAACCCACGGTGCCGGCCCGCACGGCGGTCTCCACCGCGTACAGCACGTAGGTCTTGAAAATGGAAGCGAGCGGCAGAGATTGGGCGGTGTTGGTGCCTGCCACCTTCTGGCAGCGCCCGTCGTCGACCTTGGAGACCTGCCATGCGTAGCGCGCACCCGTCCGGCTGAGTGCGACGTCGACGTCCTGCCACGACTTGATCGACGGCTTCTCGGTGGTCACCTCGAAGCGCCGGACGAAGGTGTCGTCGCCGGTGCGGATCTCGATGTCCTGGCGCGCACCGTATGAGGTCAGCAGATGCAGGGTGGCCACGCCCGCACCGATGTCGACGCCGGCCAGCGTGTAGGGCCGGTCCCACCACAGTGAGTCCATGGTGGCGGCCACCGCGTCGACCATGTCGGGTGCGGCCAGGGTCTTGACGCTGACCGAGCCGATGGGCCAGTCGGAGTTAAGCATGTCCATGACCTGCTTGGCCCGCACCCCCTGCGGGGTGTTGATCTCGATGCGAACCGCGCCGGCGTTGGCCGGCGGTGCGGGTGCGGGTGCGCAGCTGGTCGCCAGGGCGGCAGCGGAGGCGATCGCGGTGGCCACCCTGATTGCGCTGGCCACCGCGCTCCGCAGCACCCGGCGGGCGCTACGCGTCGGAGCCCGACCCGGCAACGTCCAACACAACCTCGAACTCGAGCAGGCTAGCGCCCTTGGCCACCGGGTTGGCGCGCTCACCGGCGTGTGCGTGGATGGCGGGACCGGACGCCCACGCCTGGAAGGCATCTTCGCTCTCCCACTTGGTCACCACGAAATAGCGGTCCTCGCCCTTGACCGGCCGCAGCAACTGGAATCCGAGGAAGCCCGGCTGATTGTCGACGGCATGGGCGCGGTTGGCGAACCGCTTCTCCAGTTCGGGCCCCGCACCCGGCGGTATCTCGATTGCGTTGATCTTCACCACGGACATGGCGCAAGGCTACCGCGCGCGCCGAAGGCGGCGAGCACCGCGCAAGATGAAGCGGTGACGACCGAACCGCTCACCCACCGGGGTGGCTCCGGCCGTCCGCTGGTGCTGGTTCACGGACTGATGGGCCGGGGCAGCACGTGGTCGCGGCAGGTGCCCTGGTTGACGAGGTTCGGCGCGGTCTACACCTACGACGCGCCGTGGCACCGGGGCCGTGATGTCGACGTTCCGGCCCCCGTCAGCACCGAGCGGTTCGTCGCCGATCTGGGTGACGCGGTGGCCGAACTGGGCGCCCCGGCCGTGCTGATCGGCCATTCCATGGGCGGCCTGCACTCGTGGTGTCTTGCCGCGCAACACCCAGAGCTGGTCGCCGCGTTGGTGGTCGAGGACATGGCGCCGGACTTCGTGGGCCGCACCACCGGGCCATGGGAGCCCTGGCTGCACGCGCTGCCCGTCGAGTTCGGTTCCGCCGACGAGGTTTTCGCCGAGTTCGGCCCGGTCGCGGGACAGTACTTCCTCGATGCGTTCGACCGGACGGCAACGGGGTGGCGCCTGCACGGGAAGCCGGCTCGCTGGATCGAGATCGCCGCGGAGTGGGGTACCCGCGACTACTGGCAGCAGTGGCGCAGCGTTCGCGCGCCCGTGCTGCTCATCGAGGCTGGCGACTCGGTGGCTCCGCCCGGCCAGATGCGTCGGATGCTGGAGATGGCCGGGGAGCGGGCGACCTACGTACAGGTGCCCGGCGCCGGGCATCTCGTGCACGACGACGCACCCGATCGGTACCGGGAGGCCGTCGAGACGTTCTTAGCGGCGCTCCCCGAGGACACCGGGTGACGGCCACACCGGGTGGTTCTCGAACCGCGTGCGAACGGCATCGAGGTCGTGCTCGACGCGCCGGGCGTCGGCGTCGTAGCCCTCGTCGTAGAGCCGGCCGACCAGGGGCGCGGCGAGCATGAACTGGCTGGCGTGCAGACGCAGAGTGCCGTCGCGGTGTGACACCGCTGCGATGGCGGCGACCACGCCGAACGGGGCCAGGAGAACGGCTGTCAGGAGCAGGAAGGTGATCATTGCGGTCATGGCAGTAATTCTTCGCCCGCCAATATCCCGCCAACAGTGGCAGTACTGACCCAGTGCGATAAGATTCTGCCATGGCTTTGAACAGCGTCTCGGCTCTCGTTCTCGACGGTGTCACGGTGTTCGAGTTCGGGGTCATCTGCGAGGTGTTCGGCATCGACAGGTCCGCCGACGGTGTCCCCGCGATCGATTTCAAGGTGTGCGGCCCGCATGCGGGAAGGCCGCTACGCACCAGCGTCGGCGCTCAGTTGGTGCCCGATCACGGGCTCGACGGCCTGATCGGTGCCGATGTGGTGGCGGTCCCCGCCGTGGCCGGGCCGCCGGAGGCCTACCCGCAGGAGGCGCTCGACGCCTTGCGTGCCGCGCACGAGGCGGGCTCGACGGTGCTCACGGTGTGTTCGGGGGTCTTCATCGCCGGGGCCGCGGGGTTGCTCGACGGGCGCCGATGTACCACCCACTGGATGCACGCCGACGAACTCGCCCGCCGCTTTCCCACCGCGATCGTCGATCGCAATGTCCTGTTCGTCGACGACGGTGACCTGATTACCAGCGCGGGAACCGCGGCCGGCATCGACGCGAGCCTGCATCTGGTGCGCCGCGAATTGGGCAGTGCCGTCACCAACATCATCGCCCGCCGGATGGTGGTGCCGCCGCAGCGCGACGGTGGTCAGCGTCAGTACATCGATCAGCCCATCCCGGCGCGATGCTCGGAAGGCTTTGCTCCGCAACTGGATTGGATTCTGGCGAATCTCGAAACCCCGCACACGGTGGCAACGATGGCCAGGCGCGCCGCGATGTCCTCGCGTACTTTCGCGCGCAGGTTCGTCGAGGAGACCGGGACCACGCCGATGCAGTGGGTCACCGACCAGCGGGTGCTCTACGCGCGGCGGATGCTCGAGGAGACCGACCTCGACGTCGACCGCATCGCCGAGCGGGTCGGCTTCGGCAACGCCACTCTGCTGCGGCACCACTTTCGCCGGATCGTCGGTGTCACCCCGTCGGACTACCGGCGCCGCTTCGCCCGCGCGTCCTGAGCGCTAGTCGCCTTCACCCGCAAGGGCGAACCGGCCGTCGGCGGTCTGCTCCACCAAACCGTCGACCAGCAGCGAGTCCAGGGCCCGATCGCGCTGCCCGGGATCGCTCAGCCACACCACGTCGAGTTGTGCCCGCGCGACCGGCGCCGAACTCGCGCGCAGCACGTCCATCAGCCGGCCGCGCACCTGGCGGTCGGTTCCGGCGTAGCGCTGGGTGGGCCGGGCCGACCCAGCGCCGGGCGGGTGCCCGGCCGCCCGCCACGCGCACACGCTCAGCGGACAGATGCCGCACTTCGGCGATCGCGCCGTGCACACCGTCGCCCCCAGCTCCATGAGCGCCGCGGAGAACACCGGCGCCGAGGAGTCGTCGGGCAGCAGCGCCTCGACGTCGGCGAGGTCGCGGACCGCCGACGGGCTGGCGGCGTCGGCCAGCCCGTGCACGGCCCGCGCCACCACCCGCCGAACATTGGTGTCCACCACCGGAACCCGCTTCTGGTAGGCGAAGCACGCCACCGCCCGTGCGGTGTAGGCGCCGACACCGGGCAGGCTGAGCAACACCTCGACGTCGTCGGGAACCACGTCGTCGTGCTCGGCGGCGATCACCGTCGCGCATTCGTGCAGTCGCTTGGCGCGCCGCGGATAGCCCAACTTGCCCCATGCGCGTAGTACGTCGGCGCTACCAGCGGCCGCGGTCGCCGACGGGGTCGGCCAGCGCGCCACCCACTCCAGCCAAATCGGGGCGACCCGTGCCACCGGGGTCTGCTGCAACATGAACTCGCTGACCAGGATCTGCCAGGCGGTCACGTCGGGGGCCCGCCACGGTAGGTCGCGGCGAACGCGGCCGTACCAGTCGACGAGCTCGGCGGGGACGATGGTCATGTCGAATCCGACTCGGCGGCAGTGCAGAATGAGGCACATGCCGAACAGCAGCCCAGTGACAGCGTGGAAGTCACTCAAAGAGGGTAACGAGCGCTTCGTCGCGGGTAAGCCCGAGCATCCGAGCCAGGGCATCGAGCACCGGGCCAGTCTGGCCGGCGAACAGCGACCGACGGCGGTCGTGTTCGGCTGCGCCGACAGCCGGGTCGCCGCCGAGATCATCTTCGACCAGGGTCTTGGCGACATGTTCGTCGTCCGCACCGCCGGACACGTCATGGACTCGGCGGTGCTCGGCTCGATCGAATACGCCGTCACCATCCTGAATGTGCCGCTGATCGTCGTCCTCGGTCACGACAGCTGCGGTGCGGTCAAGGCGACGCTGTCCGCCCTCGACGACGGGCAGGTGCCCCCCGGCTTCGTGCGGGACGTCGTCGAGCGGGTCACGCCGTCGATCCTGCTGGGCCGCCGCGACGGGCTCACCCGCGTCGACGAATTCGAGGCCCGCCACGTCACCGAGACCGCCGCTCAGCTGATGTCGCGGTCGTCCGCGATCGCCGACCGGATCGCCGAAGGCGGCCTGGCCATCGTCGGTGTCACCTACCACCTGGCCGACGGAAAAGTCACTCTCCGGAAGCACATCGGCGACATCGGAGAGTAATAAACCGCTGGCGAACAAGGCGACACGCCGGGCGGGGTCGGACAACTCGCGGTGACCTGGGCTTACCGTGAGAACGTGCTGGATCTGGAACCGCGTGGACCTCTGCCCTCGCAAATCTATTGGCGACGCCGGGGGCTGGCGATCGGCATCGCGGTGCTGATTCTCGCCATCGTCGTCGGAGTGGCCTTCGCGGTGTTCAGCGGAGGCTCGGACTCCAAGAGCTCCGTGAAGACCGCGACCTCGCAGACTCCGCAGCCGGAGAACAAGAACCCGGTGGTCGCCCCGCCCGCGGCATCATCGGCTCCCGAACCCACCCCGACCCCGACCGAAGCCGTCGCACCGCCGCCGGTGCTCAAGGAGGGCGACGACTGCCCGGACTCGACCCTGGCGGTCAAGGGCATCACCAACGAGCCGCAGTACGCCATCGGCGATCAGCCCAAGTTCACGATGGTCGTCACCAACATCGGCCTGGTGGCCTGCAAGCGTGACGTCGGCGCCGCGGTGCTGGCCGCCTACGTCTACTCACTGGACAACAAGCGGCTGTGGTCCAACCTCGACTGCGCGCCGTCCAACGAGACGCTGGTCAAGACGTTCAACCCCGGTGAGCAGGTGACCACCGAGGTGACCTGGACCGGGATGGGCTCCGCCCCGCAGTGCCCGCTGCCGCGCCAGCCGATCGGCCCGGGCACCTACAACCTGGTGGTCCAGCTGGGCAACCTGCGTTCCGCCTCGGTGCCGTTCATCTTGGCCGACGCCCCGCCGCCGGGTGCCGTACCGCCGGCCGATCAGCCTGCCGAGGCGCCTGCAGAAGCCCCGCCGGCCCCCGGCGGTTAGACCAGCCGGTCGGCGATGGTCGACTCGGCCAGCTGCGACAGTCCCTCGCGGACATGCCGTGCCCACATGGCGCCGATCCCGTCGACCGACTGCAGGTCGGTCGCGCTCGCCGCGAGCAGCCCCTGCAGTGAGCCGAACCGGCGCACCAGCAGATCGACGTGGGCGAACTGCAGACGCGGAATGCCGGCCATCGCCCGGTAGCCGCGTGCGGACAGGGCAGAATCCTGCGCTTCGGCAGTCGAGGGGTAGCCGAACACCCGCGACAGCGCGGTGAAGTCGAGCAGCTCGGTGTCGGACAACCCGTCGAGTTCGGCCAGGGTCGAGGCGATCTGCGCCTTCGACGGCGGATCGGGGTTGGCGTGGTAGTCGCGGACGATCAGCTCGCGGGCGGTGTCGTTGCCGCCCAGCAGTTCCTCGAGCTGCAGCCGCAACTGCCTGCCGTCGGTGCCGAGCTCGACCGCGTCGTAGTCGATCTCCAGGCCGATGCGGCGCACCATCTCCAGCCGCTGCACCACCGTCATCACGTCGCG
Organism: uncultured Actinomycetota bacterium; assembly: GCA_963786695.1. Taxonomy (GTDB): domain Bacteria; phylum Actinomycetota; class Actinomycetes; order Mycobacteriales; family Mycobacteriaceae; genus Mycobacterium. The sequence goes on along the minus strand of CAWBAL010000051.1, from coordinate 67,815 downwards.
AAGGGTGACGAAGTCCTCGATCTCGGCGGTGGACAGCTGCCGGGACACCTCGTCGAGGCGCGCCTTGTAGCGCTCGAGCGTGTTGATCGCCTGGTTGGCCCGCGACAGGATGGTGGCCGAGTCGGCGACGACGTGCCGTTCCCCCGCCACGTAGACGGTGACGATGTTCATCGAGTGGCTGACCGAGATCACCGGATAGCCGGTCTGGATCGCGGCGCGCTCGGCCGAGCGGTGCCTGGTGCCCGATTCGTCGGTCGGGATCGTCGGATCGGGCACCAGCTGGACGTTGGCCCGCACGATGCGGTCGCCGTCGGTGGAAAGCACCACCGCGCCGTCCATCTTCGACAGCTCGCGCAGCCGGGTCGGTGCGAACCGCACGTCCAGCGAGAAGCCGCCGTCGCAGATCGCCTCGACCCGCTCGTCGTGACCGAGCACGATCAGCGCGCCCGTGCGGCCGCGCAGGATGCGTTCCAGACCGTCGCGCAGGGCAGTGCCCGGTGCCAGCCGACCGATCGTCTCGCGCAGGTTGGCAGCCGCAGGCTGTGCCGAGCCGTTGGTCCGGTTGACGGTGCTCACAGCCAGTTATTGTCCACTGCGTCTGGGTCGTTACTCGACCTGTCCCGCCGAAGTTGCTTGACGACGTTGTCGTAGGGCGATTTCGCGATGGCCAGCATCGAGCGCAGCGCGTCGCCGATGGTGGCCGATTCGATGGCCCGCAGCCCCTTGGGGACCGGGCCGCAGCCGGCCGGAACCAGCGCGGTGGTGAAGCCCAGCCGGGCCGCCTCGGCCAGCCTGCGGTCCATCCCGATGACCCGGCGCAAGTCGCCGGCCAACCCGACCTCGCCGATCACGACGGTGGTGGTGGGCAGCGGCATGTCCGCGTAGGCCGACGCCATCGCCATCGCGACCGCCAGGTCCGCCGACGGGTCCATCAGCCGCATCCCGCCGACGGTCGACAGGTAGACGTCGGTCGCACTGATCTTCAAGCTGGCCCGGCGTTCGAGCACCGCGGCGATCATCGCCGCCCGCGAGCTGTCGACTCCGCTGACCGCGCGTCTGGGCTGGGCATGCTCGGGCCGGTAGGCGAGCAGCGCCTGGATCTCGCCGATGATCGGGCGCTTGCCGTCGAGCGCGACGGTGACCGCGGTACCCGGCACCGGCACCGGACGCTGGTCGAGGAAAAGCCCCGAGGGATCCGCGATGCATTCGATCCCGCTGTCCTGCAACATGAAACAGCCGACCTCGTCGGCGGCACCGAACCGGTTCTTGACGCCCCGCACCATGCGCAGGGGCGAGTTGCGGTCACCCTCGAAGTGCAGCACCACGTCGACGAGGTGTTCCAGCGAGCGAGGCCCGGCAATCGCGCCGTCTTTGGTGACGTGCCCGACGAGGATCATCGCGACGCCCGTCGACTTCGCCGTCGCCGTCAGCGCCGTAGTCACCGAGCGGACCTGGGTCACCCCGCCCACCACGCCGTCGACGTCGCCTGCCGTCATGGTCTGCACCGAGTCGACGACCACCAGGCTGGGCTGCACCGCCTCGATGTGTCCCAGAACCGTCTGTATGTCGGACTCGGCGGCCAGGAAGACCTCGTCGTGCGTGCACCCGGTGCGCTCGGCGCGCATCCGGATCTGCCCGGCCGACTCCTCGCCGGACACGTACAGCGCCCGCCGCCCGGCCTCGGCCCACCGATGCACCACCTCGAGCAGCAGCGTCGACTTGCCCACGCCCGGATCACCGGCCAGCAGGCTCACCGAGCCGGGCACCACGCCGCCACCGAGCACGCGGTCGAGTTCGCTCACCCCGGTGGGGAAGTGACGGGTGCGGTCCGGGTCGATCGAACTGATCGGAACCGCGGGCGACGACGGCACCACCGAGCGCTGAGGCGTTCCGCCGCCGGTGGCCGGCACGGCTACCTCGTCGACGGTGCCCCACGTTCCGCACTCCGGGCAGCGGCCGACCCATTTGGCCATGACGTGACGGCACTCCGAGCAGCGGTACTGCGATCGCGCCTTGGCCACGGACCTGACGCTAGACGCTGGGTACGACAGATCCCCGGATCAACCCGCCCGCGCCGCTTGCGGTAGCACAATCGGGGTATGGCGTCAGAGATCGTCCAGTGTCCGGACTGCGGCCAGCGCAACCGGCTGCCACCATCTGCATCGGGCAAGCCGCGTTGCGCGAAGTGTCACAAGTGGCTGCCCTGGATCGTCGATTCCGGCGACGCCGACTACGAGGCCGTCGTGGAAAAGTCGTCAGTGCCCGTGCTGGTCGATCTGTGGGCGCCATGGTGCGGGCCGTGCCGGACGGTCAGCCCGGCACTCGAACAGCTCGCGACCGAGCGGGCGGGCAGCCTGAAACTGGTGAAAGTCAACGTCGACAAAGCCCCGCAGATCTCGCAACGCTTCGAGGTTCAGGCGGTGCCGACGCTGCTGATCACGCAGGACGGGAAGGTCCTTGCCCGCCGGGCGGGAGCGGCGCCGGTCGCCGCGTTGCGCATGTGGGTGGACGACACCCTGCCGGGCTGAGCGTTCGGTCAGCCGTGAGCGGCTGCGTCATCCTGCCGAGGCGCGGCACCCGCCGAGATCGGCACGGCGACCTTTGCCTGGCCGGCCTTCTCGAAGTCGAAGGTGAAGTTGTAGGTCAGGCCGTTGGTGATCGGCTGGGCCAGGGTGACCTCCGCCGTGGTCGCCTGCGCGTTGCCCATCGGCATGACCTCGTCCTGGCCGTCGGCCGAGCCGACGACCAGCGAGGAGACGGCGGGGATCGCGGTCGGACCGGTCACCGACACCGAGCCGATGTCGGAGCTGATGCCGACCAGCTTGTCGTTGACGTCCGGGGAGTCGTTGGCGGCCACGAAGATCAGCTGCACGGTGCGGCCCGGCTTGAGGTAGTCGCCGGTCTGAACGGCCTGGATGTGCACGTTGCGCAGGGCGATGTTCTTCACGTTCGCCGTGCTGCCGTTGACGGCCGACTCCTGGCTGGCGGTCTGTGAGATCTGACCCGAGGAGCAACCGGTGACAAGCAGGGCGCCGGCGGCCAGGCCGGCGGTTGCTGCCACGAGGCGATTCGTCAAGCGGTTCACAGCAGCCTCCTGCTTGGCCGGGTGCGGTCGGCATGCTCTCTCCGCCGCGGTTCAACTATGCAGAGTAGTAGGTAGGGCGGCCGTGCGGTAGCTGAGGGTTCCGGTATGTCGTCGGCGGCGTCTCGAACCGTTGCTGGGACAGGTATGAAACCTGCCTCTTCATGCACGCTTTCTTCACCCTGTCAACCCCCTGTCTTCACCCACGGTGCCCCTGACCTGCACCGTTGTTCCGCACCCACTCCGGCGCCGTGCTAGTATTGAGACGTGAAAGGGGCTCGAAACTGATGATTTTCAAGGTCGGAGACACCGTTGTCTATCCTCACCACGGTGCTGCATTGATCGAAGCGATCGAAACCCGGACCATCAAAGGCGAACAGAAAGAGTATCTCGTCTTGAAGGTCGCCCAGGGAGACCTGACCGTTCGAGTTCCAGCCGATAATGCCGAGTACGTGGGCGTGCGTGACGTTGTTGGTCAGGAGGGCCTCGACAAGGTCTTCCAGGTCCTGCGCGCGCCGCACACCGAAGAGCCGACCAACTGGTCGCGCCGCTACAAAGCCAACCTCGAGAAGCTGGCTTCGGGCGACGTGAACAAGGTTGCCGAGGTCGTTCGCGACCTGTGGCGCCGCGACCAGGAGCGTGGACTGTCTGCGGGCGAGAAGCGCATGCTCGCCAAGGCCCGCCAGATCCTGGTCGGCGAGCTGGCATTGGCTGAGAACACCGATGACGCGAAGGCTGAGATCATTCTCGATGAGGCTCTGGCCGCTGCGTCCTGACTGACCTGAGGCGATCGGTGTCCGACACGGTCGCGGTCGTCACAGCGGCCGGCTCCGGTGAACGGCTTGGCGCCGGCATTCCCAAGGCATACGTCGAACTCGGCGGCTGCACCATGCTGGAACGCGCCGTCGACGGATTGCTCGCCTCGGGCGTCGTGGACCGGGTTGTGGTCGCGGTGCCTGCGGACCGGGTCGATGAGACCAAGCTGCTGCTCGGCGGTCGTGCCACCGTGGTGGCCGGCGGCTCGGAGCGTCCGGAGACCGTTCGCCACGCTTTGGCCGCGGTCGGGGACCCGGACTTCGTCCTCGTCCACGACGCGGCCCGGCCGCTGACACCTGCAGACCAGATCCAGCGTGTGGTCACGGCCCTGCGGGAGGGGCTGCGCGCGGTCATCCCGGTGCTGCCCGTCGTCGACACCGTCAAGGCGGTCGACGCCAACGGTGTCGTCCTGGGTACGCCCGAACGGGCGGGCCTGCGCGCCGTCCAGACACCGCAGGGTTTCGAGACCGAGCTGCTGCGCCGCGCCTACGACAGCGCGGTCGGTGCGATGGTCACCGATGACGCGTCGCTGGTGGAGTTCCTCGGAACGCCCGTGCACACCGTCGCCGGCGACACCCGCGCGTTCAAGATCACCACGCCGCTGGACCTTCAGCTGGCCCAGGCGCTGCTGACGTGACGATTCCCCGCGTCGGCCTCGGCACCGACGTCCACCCGATCGAGCCCGGCCGGCCCTGCTGGCTGCTCGGTCTGCTGTTCGACGGCGCGGACGGCTGCTCCGGGCACTCCGACGGTGACGTCGCCGTCCACGCGCTGTGCGACGCGCTGCTCTCGGCGACCGGGCTCGGCGATCTGGGCACGGTGTTCGGGGTGGACCAGCCGCAGTGGCGCGGTGTCACCGGCGCACAGATGCTCGCTCACGTCCGGGATCTGGTGACCGCCGCCGGATACACGGTCGGCAATGCCGCGGTGCAGGTGATCGCCAACCGCCCCAAGGTCGGGCCGCGCCGCGAGGAAGCTCAGCGGGTGCTTTCCGAGCTGCTGGGCGCGCCGGTGTCGGTGTCGGCGACCACCACCGACGGTCTCGGACTGACGGGCCGCGGCGAAGGTCTGGCCGCGGTGGCGACCGCTTTGGTGGTGGCCCGTTCCGACGCGATGCCGGATGACGGCGAATAGGCCGGTAAGCTGGCACGTCGTGACCGAGCTGCGATTGCACGATACCTACACGGGTACCGTGCGCGAGTTCGTCCCGCTGCGTCCCGGTCACGCGTCGATCTATCTGTGCGGGGCCACCGTGCAGGGCCTGCCTCACATCGGCCATGTCCGCAGTGGTGTCGCCTTCGACGTCCTGCGCCGCTGGCTGATGGCCAAGGGCTATGACGTCGCCTTCATCCGCAACGTCACCGACATCGACGACAAGATCCTCAACAAGGCCGCCGACGCCGGCCGGCCCTGGTGGGAGTGGGCCGCCACCCACGAGCGGGAGTTCTCCTCGGCCTACGACGCGCTCGGCGTGCTGCCACCGTCGGCCGAGCCCCGCGCGACCGGGCACATCACCCAGATCGTCGAGCTCATCGAGCGCCTGGTCGACACCGGCCACGCCTACCCCGGGGCCGGCGACGTCTACTTCGACGTCCTGAGCTTCCCCGAGTACGGCAACCTCTCCGGGCACAAGATCGACGACGTGCACCAGGGCGAGGGCGCCGGCGAGGGCAAACGCGACCAGCGCGACTTCACCTTGTGGAAGGGCGCCAAGCCGGGTGAGCCGTCGTGGCCGACCCCGTGGGGGCGCGGCCGGCCCGGCTGGCATTCCGAATGCGTGGCGATGGCGCACGAGTACCTTGGTCCGGAGTTCGACATCCATTGCGGTGGAATGGATTTGGTGTTCCCACACCACGAGAACGAGATCGCGCAGGCCCGCGCGGCCGGCGACGGCTTCGCCCGTTACTGGCTGCACAACGGCTGGGTCACCATGGGCGGCGAGAAGATGAGCAAGTCGCTGGGCAACGTGCTGGCGATACCTGCTGTGCTGCAACGAGTTCGGCCAGCCGAGCTGCGGTACTACCTGGGCAGCGCGCACTATCGGTCGATGCTGGAGTTCTCCGAGACGGCCCTGCAGGACGCGGTGAAGGCCTACAACGGTATCGAGGAGTTCCTGCACCGGGTGCGCATCCGGGTGGGTGCTGTGGTGCCCGGTACGTGGACGGAGAAGTTCGGTGCCGCACTCGACGACGATCTCGCGGTGCCGATCGCGCTGTCCGAGGTGCACAACGCACGGGCCGACGGGAACCGGGCGCTGGAGTCCGGCGACCACGACACCGCGCTGGCCAAGGCGAGCGAAATCCGCGCCATGATGGGCATTCTCGGCTGTGATCCGCTCGACGAGCGGTGGGAGAACCGCGACGAGACCTCCGCCGCGCTGGGAGCCGTCGATGTCCTGGTGCGCGCCGAGCTCGAGCGCCGTGACGAAGCCCGCCGGACCCGTGACTGGGGCCAGGCCGATGAGATCCGTGACCGGCTGAACGAAGCCGGCATCGAGGTCACCGATACCGCCGACGGTCCGCAGTGGGCTCTTCGCGAGGAAGGCAAGTAAATGGCCGGAAACTCGCGGCGACGCGGAGCAATCCGCAAGGCCGGTACCAAGAAGGGCCCGACCGTCGGCTCCGGCGGTGTGCGCCGCCGAGGTCTGGAGGGTCGGGGTGCCACACCTCCTGCGCACATGCGGCCCGGGCACCCGGCGGCGCGGCGCGCGGTCAAGCAGACCCAGACCCGCCGGCCGACCAAGCCCACCGACGAGACCGAGATGGTCCTGGGCCGCAACCCGGTTGTCGAATGCCTGCGGGCCGACGCGCCCGCGACGGCGTTGTTCGTCGCACTCGGCGCCGAGGCCGACGAGCGGCTGACCGAATCGGTGACGCTGGCCGCCGACCGCGGCATCCCGATTCTCGAGGTGCCGCGCACCGACCTGGACCGGATGAGTTCCAACGGTCTGCACCAGGGCATCGCGCTGCAGGTCCCGCCGTACGCCTACGCCCACCCCGACGACCTGCTGGCCATGGCCACCAGCGACGTCGAGCCAGCGCTGCTCGTCGCACTCGACAACATCTCCGATCCGCGCAACCTCGGTGCCATCGTGCGTTCGGTGGCGGCGTTCGCCGCACACGGTGTGCTGATCCCGCAGCGGCGCTCGGCGTCGGTGACGGCCGTGGCATGGCGCACCAGCGCCGGTGCTGCCGCGCGAGTTCCGGTCGCGCGCGCCACGAACCTCACCCGGACGCTCAAGGAGTGGTCCGACGCCGGCCTGCAGGTGGTCGGCCTCGATGCCGACGGCGACATCCCACTCGACGAGTTCGACGCCTCCGGGCCGCTGGTCGTGGTGGTCGGCTCGGAGGGCAAGGGGCTGTCCCGGCTGGTGCGGCAGAACTGCGACGCGGTGATCTCCATCCCGATGGCGGGGCCGATGGAGTCGTTGAACGCCTCGGTGGCTGCCGGCGTGGTGCTGGCCGAGATCTCCCGGCAGCGCCGCCGCTAGTTCGCTACACCCCGATAACCCGGATCCCGGCCCACAGCGCGACGACGGCGACCACCAGGCAGGCCGGCACGGTGAGCACTCCCAGCCAGGTGAACTCCCGCACGCTCGTCTGCTCGCCCTGCTGATGTAATACTCGGCGCCACAACAGGTTTGCCAGCGAACCGACGTAGGTCAGATTCGGTCCGATGTTCACCCCGATCAGCACCGCCAGCACCGCGGCCGGCCCGCTCACCAGCGGAAGCAGCACCAGAACGGCGGGCAGGTTGTTGACGACGTTGGACAGCACCGCGGCCAGCGCGGCGATCCCGAGCAGCGCCGCCAACCCGGTGCCCGACGGCAGCAGGTCGCGGGCCGCGGTGTCGAGGCCGTTGACCATGACCGCCTTGACCACCACCGCCAGCGCGAGGACGAACACACAGAACGGCAGGTTCAGCGAGCGGACGATGCCCCCGATTGTGCTGCGCCGCTGGGCAAGTGAGCGCACGCCCAACACCACCGCGCCGGCCAGTGCGGCCCAGGCCGGTGACAAACCCGCGAACGAGGTCACCGCGAAGCCGGCCAGTGTCAGCCCCAGCACCACCAGAACGAACACCGGGCGCTCCACCGGCGAGGGAGCGTCAGCCCCCGGCGCCTCGGCAAGGTCGCGGCGGAACACCAGCCGGAACACCGCGTACTCGACGGCCACCGCAAGCAGCCACGGCGCGGCCATCAACGCACTGAACCGGGTGAACGACAGCCCGGCGGCACTGAACGCCAGCAGGTTGGTCAGGTTCGACACCGGCAGCAGCAGCGAGGCCGTGTTGGACAGATGGGCGGTGGCGTACAGGTGCGGCCGGGACGGGACGCGCAGTGCGCGCACGGTCGCCAGCACCACCGGAGTCAGCAGCACCACGGTGGCATCGAGGCTCAGGATCGCCGTCGTCGCGGCCGCGATCACGAACACCTGTCCCAGCAGCCGGCGCGGCCGGCCCGTGCTGGTGCGCGCCATCCACGCTCCGGCCGCCTCGAACAGGCCCTCGTCGTCGCACAGGCTGGCCAGCACCAGCACCGCGGCCAGGAAGGCGACCACCGGAAGCATGCGGCCCATTTCGGCAGTGGCCTCGCCGGGTGTCACCGCACCGATCGCGACCAGGATGCCCGCCGCCGGCACCGCCACCACCGCTTCGGGCCACCCGGACGGGCGCGCGATGGCGAAGACCAGGACAACCGCCAGCAGGACCAGCGAGATGACCAGGTGCGTCAAGGCTCAGGCCCAGGGGTCGGCGCGCTGCCACACCGTCGGCAGATGCAGGGCGACACCGTCACGCTCGGCCAGCCGCGACAGCACCCGCATCGTGACGTCGAGGTCGTCACCGGCGTAGGGCAGCGCCCGCATCGGTTCGGACAGCGGGCGGAAGAAGTCGTCCCAGTGGATCAGCACCGCGCGCCGTGCCCCCACCGCGCCGACGGTTTCCGCCCAGTACCGGGTGATGTAGTCCTGCGGTTGCGCGCCGAGCTGGCCCACGCCGAGGTAGGCCACCTCCGCGTGTCTGCCGTCGAGGGCGCCGGGCAGGAAGCCGGCGCTGCCCTGGATCAGCAGCCGCCGATCGCTGGGTGCGTGGTGGATCAGCGTCGACCACGCCTCGCCGCATCGGTAGGCCGACGCCTTCGCCGGCGGGACGACGGGTTCGGTGATCTCGCCGGGGAAGCGGTCGGGCGGGCAGTGGTGCGACTCGATCAGCGTCACCCCGAACGGTCCGAGGGTCAGCTCGTCGCCCGGTGTGGCGACGACGATCGTTCTCCGGGGAAAGTCCCTGTCCGCGAGCCACATTCGCTGCTGATCGGCCGCCGATCAGTCGAGCGCCGGTGCGCTGGGCGACCAGCGGGGAATCCAGCACGTGGTCGAAGTGGGTGTGTACCGGCAGCACCGCTGCGAGCCGGTGCACTCCGGCGCGGTTGAGGCAGTAGTCGATCCGCGACTCCGACGGTGTCAGGCGGCGCAGTCCGACGTCGAGAAGGCTTGGGCGGGAGAAGAACCCGTCGGTCATAATCGCTGAGGTGCCGTCGTCGACGAGTACTGTCGACACTCCCAGCCAGGTGATCGACAGCGCCGCGTCCGGCTCGGCCGCGGGTACGTCGAAGCGATCCCGATAGTCGTCGATGTCCGGACGGCCGAGCTTGAGCCGCATCAGGTGAATGCCGCCAACTCGACCCCGTCGGCCAGCAGGCGTTTGCGCACCGCGGTGGCGATCTCCACCGCGCCCGGTGAATCACCGTGCACGCAAACGGATTCCACCTCCACCTCAATAGTCGAGCCGTCGGCGGCGGTGACCCGCCCGGAAGCCACCATGGTCGCGACACGCTCGGCGATCTGGTTGGGGTCGTGCAGGACCGCGCCCTTCTCCCGCCGGGACACCAGCTGGCCGTCGGGGCGGTAGGCGCGGTCGGCGAACGCTTCGGCGACGGTGCGCAGTCCCAGCCGCCGGGCCTCGTCGAAGAAGACGGATCCGGAGAGTCCCAGGACCGGCAGTGCGGGGTCGACGGCGTGGACCGCCTCGGCGACGGCCCGGGCCTGCTTTTGGTCCCTGACGATCGTGTTGTACAGCGCGCCATGGGGTTTGACGTAGCCGACGGTGGTCCCGGCGGTCCGGGCCAGCGCCTGCAGGGCCCCGATCTGGTAGATCACGTCGGCGGTCAGCTCGGCGGGTTCCACGTCGATGTAGCGGCGGCCGAAGCCGGCCAGGTCGTGGTAGCCGACCTGGGCTCCGACTCGTACGCCGCAGGTTGCCGCGGATTGGCAGGTCCCGGCCAGCCGCGACCGGGTCACCGGCGTGGAAGCCGCAGGCGATGTTGGCGCTGGTGACGATTTCGAGCATCGCGTCGTCGTCGCCGAGCTCCCATATCCCGAAGCTCTCACCCAGGTCCGCATTCAGATCAACAGATGGCACGTGGCCAGCCTAATGCTCGTGACTCAGGCCGCCGCCGGATCGTGGTGTCGTCTGCTGATCGCCCAGCACACCAGGTAGATCACGAACGAGATGGTCGTGACGAACACCGACACCGGGACACCGGGCGCCAGCGACAACACGATGCCGATCACCGCCGAGACCTCGGCGAACAGCACCGAGGCCGCGATCACCGCGACCGGCGAGCTGAACACCCGCGCCGCTGCCGCGGCCGGGGTGATCAGCAGCGACATCACCAGCAGCGCCCCGACGATCTGCACGCCCTGGGCGGCGACCACACCGACCAGCGCGGCGAACACGATGCCCAGCGCCCGCACCGGAACGCCGCGCGCGGCGGCCACCTCGGGGTCGGCGGTGGCGAACAGCAGCGGCCGGTAGCTGACCGCCAGCACGGCGATCACCAGGACGGTCACCACCACCAGCAGTGCCAGCCCGGAGTAGCCGACGCCGACGATCTGCCCGGTCAGCAGCGCGAAGCTGGTCCCGGTCCGGCCCGGGTAGAGGTGGATGAACAACACGGCAAGACCCAGCCCGAACGCCAGCACCACGCCGATCGCCGAGTCGCGTTCCCGGGCCCGCTGGCCCAGGACGCCGAACAGGATCGCGGCCAGCCCGCAGCCCAGCAGCGCGCCGATGCCGACGTTGAAGCCGGCCAGCAGCGCGAACGAGGCGCCGGTCAGCGACAGCTCGCTGGAGCCGTGCACCGCGAACGACATCTGCCGCATCACGATGAACGGCCCGATGAGCCCGGCCACCAACGCCAGCAGCGCGGCCGCGAGCAGGGCCTGCTGCACGAAGTCGCGGCCGAGCAGATCCGCGGTGATGTGGAACGAGAACAGGTTGCCCAGCAGATGGGAGAGCTTGTCAGTCATGGGTGTGCCCGAGGGTGTGCCCGGAGTGGTCGAGGTGCTCGCCGACGACCACGTACCGGTTGCCGACCTGGATCACCTGGATGTCGGCCTGGTAGAGCTCCGACAGCGTCTCCGAGGTCATCACCTCGGCGACGGTGCCGATCCGGAATCGGCCGTCGACCAGATAGATGACCCGGTCGACGTAGGGCAGCACGGGGTTGACCTCGTGGGTGACGAACATGACCGCGGTACCGGACTGGCGGCGGCGGTCGATGAGCTGGGCGACCAGTCGCGCGTTGGCCGGGTCGAGGTTGAGCAGCGGCTCGTCGCACAGCAGCAGCACCGGGTCGCTGGCCAGCGCCTGCGCGATGCGCACCCGCTGAAGCTCGCCCCCGGACATCACCCCGACGGCGACCTTCGCGAGCTTGAGGGCGTGGACCTGGGCCAGCGCCCGGTCGACGGCTTCGCGGCGGTGGATCCGCTCGGCGCGCCGCAACGGGGCCACCCCCCAGCGGTGCCCGTCGATCCCGAGGTGGACGAGATCCCGGCCCCGCAGGCTCAGCCCGCGGTCGACCGCGCGATGTTGGGGCACATAGCCGATTCGTTCGCTGCCTGCCTCGATCGGCTTGCCCTCGATCGTGGCGGTGCCCGCGCTCAACGGCAGCTGACCGAGCAGAACCTTGAGCAGCGAGGTCTTACCGGTGCCGTTCGGTCCCGAGGATCGCGATGAACTCCCCGGCCGACACCGTCAGGTCGAGGTGATCCCACAGCACCCGGTCGCCGAAGGCCAACCGGGCGCCGGTCAACGAGACGACGTCGGCAGCCATGAGCAGTGATTATCGGTTCTGCTGCAGCGCGTTGGCCAACCGGTCGGCGGCGTCGCGCTGCCAGGTCAGGTAGTCACTGCCGTCGGGCAGTGTCTCGGTGACCTCGACGATGGGAACCCCGGCGCTCTGGGCGGCGGCCTGTACCTGCTTGGTCACCGCGGTCACGGTCTGCTCGTTGAACACCACCGCGGCGACCTGCCGATCCTTGATCAGGTCCAGCATGGCGGCCACGTCGACGGGTGCGGGATCGGCGTCTTGTTCGACCGCGGCGGTGAATCCGGCCGGCGTCTTGTCGGTCAGGCCGGCGGCGACCAGCAGGTAGTGGGCGACGGGTTCGGTGGCCACGACGGCCGCACCGGGATGGGTCGTGCGGATCGCCTTCTCGGTCTGCTCGATGGCGTCGGCGCTCCGGTTGAAGGTTGCGGCGTTGGCTCGGTAGTCGGCGGCGTGAGCGGGATCGTCCTGCGCAAGCCGGTCGGCGATCGTCGTGGCCACGGCCTTGGCGGTGCCGAGGTCGTAGAAGACGTGCTCGTTGGCCGGATTGGGCTCCCCGATGGCGGCGGCGTTCAGCAGTGAGTAGGCGTCGACCGACGCCACGCCGGGATGGTTGGCCAGGACGTCGTCGACCCAGTGGTCGTAGCCGCCGCCGTTGTAGACCACCAGCGTGGCGTCGGAGATGGCGGCCGCATCCGATGGGCTGGCCTCGAAGGAGTGCGGGTCGGCGGAGGCGTTGGTGATGATCGACGTCACCTTGGCGTGGTCACCGGCGACCGCCTGCGCGATGCTGCCCCAGACGTCGGTCGACGCGACGACGGTCGGCATGCCGGCCCCGGCGCCGGCGCCCTCGGTCTTGTTGTCTCCGCCGCAGGCGGTGAGCCCGATCGAGAGCACCAGTGCCGACATCGCGAGTACCGCAGCACCGCGCACGCTCATTGCTTCCGCCTCACGCTCTAATACAAATGAAAACCGTTTCCATTAGAGTCTAGGGCACTTGTGCCGGGTTCACGCAAGCCGATGCGCTAGCCTCACCGAGCATGTCCAGAAGTCCCGCGCCGCGGCGCCGGGCGACCCTGGCCTCACTGGCCGCCGAGCTCAAGGTCTCGCGCACCACCATCTCCAACGCCTACAACCGGCCCGACCAGTTGTCGGCCGATCTGCGGGAGCGGGTGCTGGCCACCGCCAAGCGGCTGGGCTATCCGGGCCCCGACCCGGTGGCCCGCTCGCTGCGGACCCGCAGGGCGGGCGCGACCGGCCTGCTCATCACCGAGCCGCTGACCTACTCGTTCAGCGATCCCGCCGCGCTGAATTTCGTTGCCGGCCTTGCCGAATCGTGTGAAGAAGCCGGCCAGGGACTGCTCCTGGTCGCCGCGGGTCCCGGCCGCGACGTCTCCGACGGCATCAATGCGGTGCTGTCGGCCGGGGTGGACGGGTTCGTGGTCTACGCCGCCGCGGACGACGATCCCTACCTGCAGACCGTGCTGCAACGCCACGTTCCCGTCGTCATCGTCGACCAGCCCAAGGACGTCCCGGGGGCGTCGCGGGTGTGCATCGACGACCGGGCGGCGATGCGAGAGTTGGCCGACTACGTCATCGGCCTGGGCCACCACGAGATCGGCCTGCTGACCATGCGGCTCAGCGAACGCCGCGGGGGTGATCAGGCTTCGCGACTCGTCACGGCGGAGGAGTTGCCGCAGTTCGCACTTCCACGTCCAGAGCGAGCGGATCGCCGGGGTGCGCGACGCGATGGCGGCGGTCGGACTGGATCCGGACCGGCTCACCGTGGTGGAGAGCCACGAACACCTGCCTGCCTCCGGTGCCGTCGCAGCGGAGCTGGCGCTGCAGACCAACCCGCACATCACCGCGCTGATGTGCACCGCCGACGTGCTGGCGCTCTCGGCGATGGATTACCTACGCGCCCATGGCATTTACGTGCCCGGGCAGATGACGGTGACCGGTTTCGACGGGATCCCCGAGGCGCTCAACCGGGGTCTGACGACGGTTTCTCAGCCCACGCTGGAGAAGGGCAAGCACGCCGGGCGGCTGCTGCACAGCCCGCCGCGCGACGGCATGCCGGTCATCGACGTGCTGCCCACCGAGGTGGTTCGCGGACGCACGGCCGGCCCGCCCGCGTAGCGGTCTAGGCGCCCAGCCACTCGCGGCGGGTGTCGTGCAGAACCTGAAGGGCCGCGGCCACGTCGTCGGGCGCCTCGACCCGGTAGCCGGCGCCGGTGTCACCCGAACCGACCTTGACGCCGATGTCGGCGTCGCCCAGCCGGCTGAACGCCTTCTCGTCGGTGACGTCGTCGCCGAAGAACACGATGGCGTCGGCCTCACCCTGGCGGCGCAGCAATTCCAGCGCCTCACCCTTGTCGGTGTCGATCACCGCGAATTCCCGCACGGCCTTGCCCTCGGTGACGTGGACGTCCCAGTGCTCGACGGCGGCCAGTGCGGCGTCGAGGGCTTCTTGGGCGTGTTCGGGCGCGGCATTGCGGACGTGGAAGGCGACGCTGACGGGTTTGGTTTCGATGGTCGTACCCGGGTACCGCGCGGCCAGCTCGGCCATCGTCTGCTCGAGATCGACCAGCAGCGCCCTGGCCGAATCATCAACGGCATCAAGGAAATCGGCGTTGAACTCCGATCCGTGGCTGCCGACCAGATGGACCTCGGCGGGCGCTCCGGACAGCTCGGCCAGGTCGCGCAGCGCCCGTCCGGAGATCAGCGCCGCGGTGGTCTGCTGTAGCGCGGCCAGCGCGGCGAGGGCCTGAGCTGCGGCGGGGATCGGCCGTGCGTCGGACGGGTTGGAGACGATCGGCGCAATGGTGCCGTCGAAGTCGGAGGCCACCAGCAGGCGGGGAACCCGCGCCACGTTGCTCAGTGCGCGATGCAGATCCTCGGGGACAGCCACCGGCTTAGGGCGCGCCCTCGTCGCCGATCAGCAGCCGCACCGCGAGATCGAGGCGTTTGCTCACGTCGGTGGCCGAAGCCCGCCGGGTGAGCCAGGCCAACAGGTTCGACAGCCACACGTCGGAGATGACCCGGGCGATGTGGTACTGGTCTTCGGTCGGTTCGCCGTCGCTCATCGCTCGGGCGAACATGCTGTCGATGATCTTCTCGACGTGATCGACCTCGCCCGCCGCCGAGGCGTCGGCGAACACGTAGGCCCGCGTCATCGCCTCGGTCAGCAGCGGGTTGCGCTGCATGGCCCGGTTTAGCTTGCCCACCATGAAGTTGAGCCGCTGGAACGGGGTGCCGCCTGCCACTGCCGTGCGGTCGGTCTTGGCGTCGATCCGCTCGAACTCGCGGGCCAGTGCCGACACCAGCAGGTGCACCTTCGACGGGAAGTAGCGATACAGGGTGCCGACCGCCACGTCGGCCCGATCGGCCACCGCGCGCATCTGGACGGCCTCGTAGCCGCCCTTGGAGGCGATCGCCATGGTCGCGTCAAGGATGCGCTTGCGGCGTTCCCGCTGCGCTTCGGAGCCGAGCTCGGATTCGGCGAGGACCGACACCGGCATCACCTCACGCGGCTGCGATCCGGGTGATGACATGGTCTGGTCAGCTCCTTCCGTACGGCTCCGACCTTCACGTCGGCCGCCTGTCCAGCTGAGATGGCGGTCGACTTGACGGTTGAACGCTGGCACTATTAGAACACGTTCTAGTGGGCCTGGTGCGTCCTCTCTGTGTGAAACCTTAGGAGCCGCGGTGTCTGCGACCATCACCGACGAACAGTTTGCCGCGCGTGAGTTGGTCCGCAGTTGGGCTGCGTCCGCCGGAGCTCATGCCGCGGCGCGGGAGGTCGAGCAGGGTGCACCGGACGCCTGGCGTCCCGTCTACGGCGGTCTGGCCGAACTCGGGTTGTTCGGTGTGGCCGTTTCCGAGGACGCCGGCGGCGCGGGCGGATCGGTTCAGGATCTGTGCGCCATGGTCGAGGAGGCCGCGCGCGCGCTCATTCCCGGCCCGGTGGCGACGACGGCACTGGCCACGTTGGTGATCGACGATCCGGATCTGCTCGACGGCCTGGCCTCGGGCCGGCTGACCGCCGGTGCGGCGCTGCGCGCCGATCTGCGTGACGAGGACGGCCGGGTCTCGGGAACTGTCGACTACGTGCTGGGCGCGGACACCGCCGGGCTGCTGCTGCTTCCGGTGGCCGACCACGTCGTGGTGGTCGACGCCGCCGGTGACGGTGTGGCTGTCGAGTTGTTGGAGGCGACGGACTTCTCCCGTCCGCTCGCGAAGGTCACGTTGACGTCCGCGCCGGCCACCCGGCTCGCCGTGTCGCGGCGCCGGTTCGAGGACCTGGCCGCCACGGTGCTGGCCGCCGAAGCCGCCGGTGTGGCGCAGTGGGCGTTGGACACCGCGACCGAGTACGCCAAGGTGCGCGAACAGTTCGGCAAGCCGATCGGCAGTTTCCAGGCCATCAAGCACATGTGCGCCGAGATGCTGTTGCGCGCGCAGCAAGCCTCCGTGGCCGCCGCCGACGCGGCGGTCGCTGCTCGGCGCCGACGACGACGACGATCAGCTGGCCATCGCTGCCGCCATCGCCGCGGCCATCGGAATCGGCTCGGCCCAGGCCAACGCCAAGGACTGCATCCAGGTGCTCGGCGGCATCGGCATCACCTGGGAGCACGACGCGCATCTCTACCTTCGCCGCGCCTACGGGATCGGGCAGTTCCTCGGCGGCCGCGCGGCATGGCTGCGCCGCGTCGCCGCGCTGACCCTCGACGGGGTGCGCCGCGAGCTGCACGTCGACCTCGAGTCGGTGGCACATCTGCAGCCCGAGATCGCCGCGGCCGTCGCCGATGTCGCGGCGCTGCCCGTCGAGAAGCGTCAGGCCGCGATGGCCGGCAACGGGCTGCTGGCGCCGCACTGGCCCAAGCCGTACGGCCGCGAAGCCTCGCCGGCCGAGCAGCTGCTCATCGACCAGGAGCTGGCGGCCGCCGGTGTCGACCGCCCGGATCTGGTGATCGGCTGGTGGGCGCTGCCGACGATCCTGGAGGCCGGAACGCCGGAGCAGATCGAGCAGTTCGTGCCCGCCACCCTGCGCGGTGAGTTGATCTGGTGCCAGTTGTTCAGCGAGCCCGGCGCCGGCTCCGACCTCGCCGCGCTGCGCATGAAAGCTGTTCGGGCAGAAGGTGGCTGGCGCCTCACCGGGCAGAAGGTGTGGAACTCGGCGGCGCAGAAGGCGCACTTCGGGGTGTGCCTGGCGCGAACGGACCCGGACGCGCCCAAGCACAAGGGCATCACCTACTTCATCGTCGACATGAAAGCCCCGGGCATCGTCGTGCGCCCGCTGCGGGAGATCACCGGCGACGAGTTGTTCAACGAGGTCTTCTTCGACGACGTGTTCGTGCCCGACGAGATGGTGGTGGGTGCGGTCAACGACGGCTGGCGGCTGGCCCGCACCACGCTGGCCAACGAGCGCGTCATGATGGCGCGGCGGCACCGCGCTGGGCAACCCGGTCGAGGAGATGCTGCGGTCGGTGGCACAGCGCGACCTCGACACCGCGCTGCAGGACCGGGTCGGCGGTCTGATCCTGTCCGCCCAGGCGGGCTCACTGCTCGATCAGCGCATCGCCCAGTTGGCGGTCAGCGGTAAGGACACCGGCGCAGAAGCCAGCGCCCGCAAGCTGATCGGCGTGCGGCACCGTCAGGAGTTGGCCGAGTTCCGGCAGGAGCTCGTCGGAGTCCGGCGGCCTCGTCATGGACAAGGCCGTGTACGACTTCCTCAACACCCGTTGCCTGACGATCGCCGGCGGCACCGAGCAGATCCTGCTCACGATGGCCGGCGAGCGCCTGCTCGGCCTGCCCCGCTAGGGCCTCCGCCGCGGTGCAAGGACGCACACTCGCGCTAGCCTACTTCGTCGTAGGTGACTTCCACCGAATCGGTCTTCGGGACCGCCTGGCAGGCCAGGATCAGACCCTCGGCGATGTCGTCGGCCTCCAGGACGTCGTTGACGTCCATGTCGACCTCGCCGCTGCGTTTGACCACCGCGCACGCGCCGCAATGTCCCTCGCGGCAGGAGAACGGGACGTCGAGTCCCTTGTCGAGCAGCACGTCGAGCAGTTTGGCGCTGCGCGGCCACGACACGGTGTGGGTCTGGCCGTCGAGTTCGACGACGGCGGTCGCCGGCGGCTCGTCCCCGTCGTCGGTGATCGTCACCGCGGCGAACGGATCGGTCTCCAGTGAGCGGAACACCTCGACGTGCACCTGCTTGGCCGGCACCTTCAGCGACTCCAGCGCGTCCTGCGCCGCCTGCATGAACGGGCCGGGACCGCAGATGAACGCCTGCCGCTCGGTGAAGGGCGCCATCAGTTGCGCTAGCGCCGGGGCGCTGGGCAGTCCCTGCACCGATTCCAGCCAGTGCACCACCGTGAGCCGGTCCGGGTACTTGGCGGCCAGTTCGCGCAGCGCGGCGCCGAAGATCACCGAGCGCTCGTCGCGGTTGGCGTAGAGCAGCGTCACCTGCCCGCTGCCCTGCGACAGCGCCGATTTGCAGATCGCCAGCATCGGGGTGATTCCGCTGCCCGCGGCGATCAGCAGGAAGTCGTCGTCGAGGGTCTTGGGCACGAACGTGCCGGACGGGGCGAGCACGTGCATGCGCATGCCCTTGTGGGCGTGGTCGCACAGCCAATTCGAGGCGTAGCCGTCGGCGGTGCGCTTGACGGTGACGGTCAACGCGTCGTCGGTGAACGGCGAGCTGCACAGCGAGTAGCAGCGCGCCACCGACCCGGTGCGCTCGCTGGGGATTCGCAGCGTCAGGAACTGGCCGGGGGCGTACCGCAGCCGGTCGGCGGGTACGTCGGAACCTGCGGGCACACCGAACACCAGCGAGCGCGCGTCGTCGGTCTCCTCGACGACGGCGGTCACCTCGAGCTCGAGTACGTGGCTACCCAGCGGTTCGTCCGGCGGGACCTGCGTCACGATGCTTAGCCTTCCCTTCACGCCAACTAGAACAGGTTACAGAAATCGCAATCCATAGCGCCACCAGCCGCAGGGTCGCGCTGCTCGACACAAATCGTAACGTGTTCTAGTCTTGGGTCCAGTAACGCACTTCTTGGAGGCTTGCAGTGACGTCCATTCAACAGCGCGACGCGCAGTCGGTCCTGGCCGGCATCGATGAACTGCTCCCGAATCTGCGCGAGCGGGCCCAGGAGACCGAGGACCTGCGCCGGATTCCCGACGCGACCATCGCCGAGCTCGACGAGGTCGGCTTCTTCAAGCTCGTCCAGCCCGAGCAGTGGGGCGGCCTGCAGAGCGACCCGACGCTGTTCTTCGAGGCGGTGCGCCGGCTGGCCAGCGCCTGCGGGTCGACCGGTTGGGCGTCGGGCATCCTCGGTGTGCACAACTGGCACCTGGCCCACTTCGAGCAGCAGGCCCAGGAGGACGTCTGGAGCGAGGATCCGACCGTGCGGATCTCCTCCTCGTACGCCCCGATGGGCGCCGGCGTGGTGACCGACGGCGGCTACATCGTCAACGGCGCGTGGCGCTGGTCGTCCGGCTGTGACCATGCCACCTGGACGTTCGTCGGCGGTCCGGTGATCAAGGACGGCAGGCCGGTGGACTTCGGCAGCTTCCTGATCCCGATCAGCGACTACAAGATCATCGACGACTGGTACGTGGTGGGCCTGAAGGGCACCGGCAGCAAGACGCTGGAGATCAAGGACGTCTTCGTGCCGCGGCACCGCTTCCAGTCCTTCAAGCAGATGAGCGACGGGACCGTCGCCGGGCCTGAAGACCAACACCGCCCCGGTGTACAAGATGCCTTGGGGCACAATGCATCCCACGACCATCTCGACCCCGATCGTGGGGATGGCCTACGGCGCCTACGACGCCCACGTCGAACACCAGGGCAAGCGCCTGCGGGCCGCCTACGCCGGCGAGAAGGCCAAGGACGACCCGTTCGCCAAGGTCCGGATCGCCGAGGCGGCCAGCGACATCGACGCGGCCTGGCGACAGCTGTCCGGCAACCTCGCCGACGAGTACGCGCTGCTGCTCGCCGGCAAGGAGGTTCCGCTGGAGCTGCGGGCGAGGGCCCGCCGCGACCAGGTCCGCGCCAGCCAGCGCGCGATCTCGGCCATCGACCGGCTCTTCGAGGCCGCCGGCGCCACCGCGTTGCAGACCGAGACTGCGCTGCAACGGTTCTGGCGTGATGCGCACGCCGGCCGTGTGCACGCCGCCAACGATGCCGAGCGCGCCTACGTGATGTTCGGCAACCAGGAGTTCGGCCTGCCACTCGGCGACACGATGGTGTAACCGGAGCTGATGACATCCTTCATCCGTGAAGCAGAGTCCCAGCAGGAGTTGACCTTCGAGTCCACCTCGCGCTACGCGCAGGTGCGAGACGACATGCGCCTGCACTACCACGAGGCCGGTGTCGGCAATCCCGCAGACCGTCGTGCTGTTGCACGGTGGCGGCCCGGGGGCGTCGAGCTGGTCGAACTTCGCCAAGAACATCGCGGTCCTCGCCGAGCACTTCCACGTCCTGGCCGTCGACCAGCCGGGCTACGGGCATTCCGACAAGCACACCGAGCACGAGCAGTACAACCGTTACAGCGCAACGGCTTTGCTCAACCTGTTCGATCACCTGAAGATCGAGCGGGCCGCTCTGGTGGGCAACTCGCTGGGTGGCGGGACGGCCGTGCGCTTCGCGCTGGACAATCCCGACCGTGCCGGCCGGCTGGTTCTGATGGGCCCGGGCGGGCTGAGTGTCAACCTGTTCGCGCCCGACCCCACCGAAGGGGTCAAGCTGCTGGGCCGCTTCACCGCCGAGCCGACGCGCGAGAACATGGAGAAGTTCCTGCGCATCATGGTCTACGACCAGAAGCTGATCACCCCGGAGCTCGTCGACGAGCGCTTCGCCATCGCCAGCACCCCGGAGTCGCTGGCCGCCGCCCGCGCGATGGGAAAGTCCTTCGCCGGGCCGGATTTCGAGCTCGGCATGATGTGGCGCGAGGTGTACAAGCTGCGCCAGCGGGTCCTGCTGATCTGGGGCCGTGAGGATCGGGTCAATCCGCTCGACGGAGCGCTGGTCGCGCTCAAGCAGATTCCGCGTGTGCAACTGCACGTTTTCGGGCAATGTGGACATTGGGCCCAGTTGGAGAAATTCGACGAGTTCAACAAGCTGACAATCGACTTCCTGGGAGGTGGGGCATGAGTGCCAGCAAGAAGCGAAGGCGGATTGCGCATGAGTATCAGATCGCTGGGTTACTTGCGGATCGAGGCCACCGACGTCGCGGCATGGCGGGAGTACGGCCTGAAGGTCCTCGGCATGGTCGAGGGCACCGGGCAGCATCGACGGCGCGCTGTACCTGCGGATGGACGACTTCCCGGCCCGCCTGGTGATCGTTCCCGGCGACCGCGACCGCCTCTCCGAAGCCGGCTGGGAATGCGCGAATGCCGCTGGGCTGCAGGACATTCGCAACAGGCTCGACATCGAGGGCGTGCCCTACAAAGAGGCCACCCAGGCCGAGTTGGCCGATCGCCGCGTCGACGAGATGATCCGGTTCAGCGACCCGTCGGGCAACACCCTGGAGGTCTTCCACGGCGTCGCGCTGGAACACCGCCGGATCGTCAGCCCGTACGGGCACAAGTTCGTCACCGGCGAGCAGGGGCTCGGGCACGTGGTGCTGTCCACCCGCGACGACGCCGAGTCGCTGCACTTCTACCGCGACGTCCTCGGCTTCAAGCTGCGCGACTCGATGCGCATGCCGCCGCAGCTGGTCGGCCGGCCGGCCGACGGTGCGCCGGCCTGGCTGCGGTTCTTCGGCTGCAACCCGCGCCACCACAGCCTGGCCTTCCTGCCGCTGCCGACACCGAGCGGCATCGTGCACCTGATGGTCGAAGTCGGAGAACAGCGACGACGTCGGCCTGTGCCTGGACCGTGCGCTGCGCCGCAAGGTGCCGATGTCGGCCACGCTGGGCCGGCACGTCAACGACAAGATGCTGTCGTTCTACATGAAGACACCGGGCGGGTTCGACGTCGAATTCGGTTGTGAGGGACTGGAAGTCGAAGACCGCGACTGGGTCGCGCGGGAAAGCACCGCCGTCAGCCTGTGGGGCCACGACTTCACCGTCGGCGCGCACCGAACCAGCTGACATGACGGGCGAGCCCATCGACCCGCGCACGTTCCGCCACGTGCTCGGCCAGTTCTGTACCGGCATCACCATCATCACGACCATGCACGACGACGTGCCCAACGGCTTTGCCTGCCAGTCGTTTGCCGCGCTGTCACTCGAGCCGCCGCTGGTGCTGTTCTGCCCGACCAAGGTGTCGCGGTCGTGGCAGGCCATCGAGGCCAGCGGCAAGTTCTGCGTCAACGTGCTGACCGAGAATCAGCGCGAGACCTGCGCGCGGTTCGGCTCCAGGGAGCCCGACAAGTTCGCCGGCATCGACTGGCACCGGTCCAAGCTCGGATCGCCGGTGCTGGACAACTCGCTGGCGCACATCGACTGCACGGTGCACTCGGTGCACGACGGCGGCGATCACTTCGTGGTGTTCGGGCTCGTGCACTCGCTGTCGGAGGTGCCCAAGGTCAAGCCGCGGCCGCTGCTGTTCTACCGCGGCGAGTACACCGGCATCGAGCCGGACAAGAACACCCCGGCGCAGTGGCGTGACGACCTCGAGTCGTTCCTCACCGCGACCACCAACGACACCTGGCTCTAGCGCCAGCTCAGCGCGTCTGCTCGTCGATGAAGTCGACGATCGCCGCGGCCACCTCGCGGTGCACCGACTCGTTGAGGATGTCGTGGCGCGCGCCGTCGAACGCCCGCACCCGGATGGCCGGCACCTCGTCGGCGTAGGCGCGTACGCCGCCGATCGGGGCGATCGGATCGTCCTCGCCGTGCACGGCCAGCGTCGGTACGGTCAGCGCGGGAAGTTCGGCACCGAAGCGATCCCACGCGCGGTCCAGCGCGCGGGTCAGGGCCGTGCCGTCGGCTTCGACGAAGGCCAGCGGGTCGTTCTCCAGCGAGTCGAGGTAGAACGGGTCGCTGGACAGCCAGGCGGGGTCGAGGTCGAACGAGGTGTCGCTGTCGAGCAGCGCCGCGACCGGAACCAGCGGCGCCCCCGAGATCACCCCGGCCCGGTAGCGCTGGGGCTGCTCGAGCAGCCGGAACAGCGTCACGATCGACCCGAACGAATGTCCCTGCGCGACAAGCGGTATACCGGGGCGCTCCTGTTCGGCCAACTCGGTCAGCGCATCGGCGAGTGCCGAGCTGTCCTCGATGGAGCCGAAGTCCCCGCGCTCGCCCGGCGAGAGTCCGTGGCCGATCTGGTCGACCGCCCACAGGTCGATTCCCGCGGCGTTGAGGGCGAATCCGTAGCGGTGGTACAGGCCGGTGTGTTCGCCGAAGCCGTGCAGGAAGATCACCGCCGCCCGCGGATCGTCGGCGGCCCAGTGCCGGAAGTAGGCGCGGCCGCCGTCGTGGTCGAGGAAAGGCATGCGATGACTGCACCAGGTTCGGCTCGCCGGTGCGCAAGCGTTTCGCTCGGTTGGTCTCAGCGTCGGTCGCGCAGCGCGGTCAAGCCGATGGCCGACGAACGCCGCGGCTCCCGCGGTGGCGGTGAGCAGCACGATCTTGGGCGCGCCGGCGCGCACGGCGATCAGCGAGGACGCGATGTCGGCCAGGTCGCAGGCGACGCCGGCCTGCAGAACCGCCTCGCGGACGCGTCGGATCGGGTGGTGGACCGCCGCGCCCAGAACGAAGTCACGAATGCCGAACAGCCTTGCGACCAGGCCGGTGCTGGCGTCCGGCGCCGTGCTGCCGAGTCCGAACAGACGCGCCAGACGCGTTGGGGCTCGCCCACGATGATCCCGCCGGCGAACATCCGGACGACCGACATGACGGTCGCTGCGGGGTGCTTCTCGGCCGTTGTCGTCAGTGAACTCACTGATCCGCCTTCCTCTGGGGTTTGTAGTGATTACTACGAACAGTAAATGTAGTCGACCACTACAATCAAGACCCGATGGGGCACAAGTACACGCGTGAACAGATACTCGAGGGGGCGGTCGAGCTCGCCTTGGCAGAAGGGGTCGGCTCGCTGACCTTCGGGCGGCTCGCCAAACGGATGGGCACCAGCGATCGGGTGATCGTCTACTACTTTCCTTCCAAGACCACGCTTGTCAGTGACGTCCTCGTGGAGATCGGCAACCAACTCCAGGCCGTCTTGGCCAAGGCCTTCACCGAACCGGCGGCCGGCCATCGACAGCTCGCCAAGGCGGCCTACGGCGTGCTCGCCCGCGACGAGACCGACGCGATCTTCGCCGTCTACTTCGAAGCCTGTGGCCTGGCCGCGGCCGGTGCCCAGCCGTTCGGCGACCTCGCCGCCGCGCTGGTCGACGGGTGGGTCGGTTGGCTGTCCGGTTTCTTCCGCGGCAACCCCAAACAGCGGCGCGCCGAGGCGGAGGCCACGCTGGTGCTGATCGACGGCGTCCTGCTGATGCGCCAGCTCGGCGGGCCGCAGGCCGCCGACCGCGCCGCGAAAGCGCTCGGGCTGATGTGAGGCGGTTTTCGACCGACTCGGAGCGCAGGTCTCAGATCGCAATAGGAGCCCCGATGAACGTGACCAGCGCCGCCACCGGGTCTTCGCCAGGTCGTCGTCGCCTCGATGGCCGGCACGGTGGTCGAGTGGTACGAGTTCTTCCTCTACGGCACCGCTGCCACGCTCGTGTTCAACAAGGTGTTCTTCGCCAAGGGCACCAGCGATCTCGACGCCATCCTCGCCGCGTTCGTCACCTACGCCGTCGGCTTCGCCGCCCGCCCACTCGGCGGTGTGGTCTTCGGCCATTTCGGTGACAAGTACGGCCGCAAGAAGCTGCTGCAGTTCAGCCTGGTGCTCGTCGGCGTCGCCACCTTCTTGATGGGATGTCTGCCGACGTTCGGCCAGATCGGCTACTGGGCGCCGGCGCTGCTGGTGGTCCTGCGCTTCATCCAGGGCTTCGCCGTCGGCGGCGAATGGGGCGGGGCCAGTCCTGCTGGTCGCCGAGCACAGCCCGAACCGCGACTCGCGGATTCTGGGCCAGCTGGCCGCAGGCCGGCGTTCCCGTCGGCAACATGCTCGCCACGGTCGTGCTGCTCACGCTGACCACCACGCTGTCCGAGTCGGCGTTCGCCGAGCGTGCGCTCACGGACTCGACTGTGCACTGAGGGCGCGAATTGGCGAGAGATCCCGCCCTACGAGCACGCTCGACGCGATCACTGCACAGTCGAGCCGCCTAACGGCTGAGCCAGGGGCCCAGCCGGCGCAGCGCCTCGTCGATGTCGGAGGCCGGCCCGGCGAACGACAGCCGCACGAACGAACCGCCGTGCACGGTGTCGAAGTCGATACCCGGCGCGATCGCCAATCCGGTGTCGGCCAAGCAGCTTTTCGCAGAACGTCAGCGAGTCCGAGGTGAAGTCCGAGACGTCGGCGTAGACGTAGAACGCGCCGTCGGTGGGCGCCAGCCGGGTGATGCCGATCTGACGCAGACCAGCTGAGCAGCGTCTCCCGGTTCGGCGCGTAGTGATGCAGGTGGCCCTCGGCCTCGGCGATCGCCTCCGGGGTGAACGCCGCCACGGCGGCGTACTGCGGCAGCACCGGCGGGCAGATGGTGAAGTTTCCGGTCAGGCAGTCCACCGCGCGGCGCAGCTCGGCGGGCACCAGCAGCCAGCCCAGCCGCCAGCCCGTCATCGCGTAGTACTTCGAAAAGCTGTTGGCCACAACGGCATTGCGCGACGTCTGCCAGGCGCACGACGTCTCCGGCGCACCGGGGTAGACCAGCCCGTGGTACACCTCGTCGCTGATCAGCCGGACTCCGGTGTCGTCGCACCACGACGCGATCGCGGCCAGTTCAGCGGGCGGGATCACCGTGCCGGTCGGGTTGGCCGGGCTGGCCACGATCACGCCCTGCACCGGCGGGTCGAGCTCGGCGAGCATCGCCACCGTCGGCTGGAACCGGGTCTCCGGTCCGCACGGGATCTCGACGACCTCGCAGCCCAGCGCCGAGAGGATGTTGCGGTAGCAGGGGTAGCCGGGGCTGGCGATGGCCACCCGGTCGCCGACGTCGAAACAGGCCAGGAACGCCAGCAGGAATCCGCCCGACGAGCCGGTGGTCAGCACGACGTCGTCGAGGCTGACGTCGATGCCGTAGCGGTCGGCGTAGGAGCCGGCGATCGCCTCGCGCAGCTCCGGGATGCCCAGCGCCACGGTGTAGCCCAGCTGGTTGGCCTCCAGGGCCGCGGCCGCGGCCGCGCGCACCGGTTCGGGGGCGCCGGCCTTCGGCTGGCCCGGCCGAGAGGTTGACCAGATCGCCGTGGGTGCGCTGGCGCTCGGCGGCGGCCAGCCACACGTCCATCACATAGAACGGTGGGATGCCGGCCCGCAGCGCGACGCGATCGTTCACCGCACCCAGGCTAGAACACTTCGGATTCGAGCTTGCGCAGTTGGTCGCTGCGGCGGACCGAACAGCTGCGCGCTGCCGTGCGCCCGCTTGAAGTACAGCTGGATGTCGTGCTCCCAGGTGATCGCGATGCCGCCGTGCAGCTGGATCGCCTCGCCGGCGACGGTCGCTGAAGGCCTCGCTGGCGGCCAGCCGGGCCAGCGCCGCCGCGGCGGGAGTGGGCTGCGGCGATCGCATCGCCGACGACGGCCCGGGCCGACTGCACCGCGACGTAGAGGTCGGCCATCCGGTGCTTGAGCGCCTGGAAGCTGCCGATCGGCCGGCCGAACTGCACCCGCTCCTTGGTGTAGTCGACGGTCAGTTCCAGGCAGCGCGCCGCGGCGCCGACCTGTTCGGCGGCCAGCAGGATGGCGGCGGTGTCGGCGAGGCCGGGATCGGTTCCGATCGGCTCGGTGGAGCCGGCGGTGACCCGGGCCAGCCGGCGGGTCGGGTCGACGGTCGGTAGCCGCTTCGGCGGTGACGTCGTTCCAGCGCACCAGCCGGGCGCCGTCGACCGCCACGACGACGTCGGCGATGTCGCCGTTGACCACGTAGTCGCGATCGAACACCACCGCGCCGATCGCCGCGCCGGCGGCCAACTGCTCCAGGGTGTCGGCGTCGGGTTGGTCGGCGGCCAGCAGCGCCAGCTCGGCCAGCGTCGTACCGAGCAGGGGAGTGGGCACCAGAGCCGCGGCCGAGTTCCTCGAGAACCGCTGCGGCATCGGCCAGTTCACCACCGGCGCCGCCGAGCTCCTCGGGGACGACGAGGGCGGCGACGCCCACCTGCTCGCACAGCATCGACCACAGCGACTCGTCGTAACCGCGCGGCAGAGTCCATCGCCGCGCGCACCGCGGCAGACGACGCGTGCTTGTCGACGAGCGCCGCGACGGTGTCGCGCAGCATCTGCCGTTCTTCAGGTGAGGTCATGCCAGTGCCTCCAGCACGCGACGTCGATGGGTGGTGGGGTCGCCCCAGGCCGAGTGCAGCGCCTGCACCCGCAGCAGCCACAGCGACAGGTCGTGCTCGGCGGTGAACCCGATGGCGCCGTGGGTCTGCAGCGACGAGCGCGCCGCCAGCAGCGCCGCCTCGGATGCGGCGGCCTTGGCGGCGCTGACATCTCGCGCGGTCTGCGGTGAGTCCTCGGCCAGCGACAGCGCCGCGCCGTACACCAGCGGGCGGGCGAGTTCCAGCGCGATGTGCACGTCGGCGAGCTTGTGCTTGATCGCCTGGTAGCTGCCGATGATGCGGCCGAACTGGCTGCGCTGCTTGGCGTATGCCACCGACATGTCCAGCATCGCCTGGCCCGCGCCGACCAGCTGTGCGGCGGTCGCCAGCGCCCCGAACTCGAACGCCCGTGCTCACGTCGGCGGCGCGCGTGTCGCCGGTTGCGCTGACGTCGAACAGCTTTCGGGCCGGGTCGACGGACTCGTGCGACTCGCCGGCGGCGGCGTCGCTGACCTGGCCGTCGTGGGCGAGCAGCACCAGCCCGGCGAAGTCGGCGTCGGCGGCGCGCGGCACCGTGGGCGGCAGCGCGACCGTGGCGATCAGTTCGCCGGCGGCCAGCGCGGCCGACCGGTCGTCGTCATGCGAGCAGAACCGGTGCCACCGCAATGGATTCGGCCACCGGGCCGGGCACGCACCAGCGGCCCAGCGCCTCGAGTGCCACCACCAGGTCCACCGGGTGGGCATCGATGCCGTCGAACTTCTCGGGCACCGCGAGCGCGGTGACGCCCAGGTCGGTCAGCGTCGCCCAGATCTTGCGGCCCGGTGCGGTGTCGCCCCGGCCCCAGGCCCGCACCGCGCCGGGCACGTCGGCGGCACCGAGTGCGGCGTCGATGCTGGCGGCGAAGTCGCGCTGCTGTTCGTCGAGTGCGAATTTCATTTGGTCTTCCCGGAGCTCTCTTTGGGCAGACCGAGCAGCCGCTCGGCGATGATGTTGCGCTGAATCTCGTTGGTGCCGGCGTAGATCGGGCCACCGAGCGCGAAGAGCAGGCCGTCGGTCCAGGAGTCGGCGAGTTCGGCCTCGGGGCCGCGCAGCTCCAGGGCGGTCTGGTGCAGAGCCACGTCGAGATCCGACCAGAACACCTTGGTCACCGATGACTCGGCGCCGAGCTCGCCGCCTTCGGCGAGCCGGGTCACGGTGCCGAAGGTGTGCAGCCGGTAGGCCTGCGCCTTGATCCAGGCGTCGGCCACCCGGTCGGCGAAGGCCGGGTCGGCACCGCGGGACTTCCATTCGTCCACCAGCCGCTCGCGCCGGCGCCACGAAACGTGCCGGGCTGCGCAGCGACATGCCGCGTTCGTTGCTCGTCGTGCTCATCGCGGCGCGCCAGCCGTCGTGCACCGAGCCGATGACGTCGTGGTCGGGCACGAACACGTCGTCGCAGAAGACCTCGCCGAATCCGGTGTCGCCGCCCAGCTGGGCGATCGGCCGCACCGTGACGCCGTCGGCCTTGAGGTCGAACATGAAGTAGGTCAGCCCGCGGTGACGTTCGGCGGTCGGGGTCGGACCGGAACAATCCGAACGCCCGGTCGCCGAACGGCGCCCGGCTGCTCCAGATCTTCTGCCCGTTGAGCAGCCAGCCGCCGTCGGTCTGGGTGGCGGTGGACCGCAGCGAGGCCAGGTCGCTGCCGGACTCCGGCTCCGACCAGGCCTGCGCCCAGATCTCTTCGCCGCTGGCCATTTTCGGCAGCACCCGGTCCAACTGTTCGGCGGTGCCGTGCGCGAACAGCGTCGGTGCCAGCATCGAGGTGCCGTTGGCGCTGGCTCGCCCCGGCGCGCCGGCCCGGAAGTACTCCTCCTCGAAGACCACCCACTGCAGCAGGGTGGCGTCGCGGCCGCCGTACTTCTCCGGCCAGGTGATCACCGAGAGCCCGGCGTCGAACAACACCCGGTCCCAATGCCGGTGCTGCTCGAAGCCCTCGGCGGTGTCGTAGGACTTCGTCGGGAACGAGGCCGTGTTGGCGGCGAGGAAATCGCGTACCTCGTCGCGGAACTCGCGGGTGTGCTCGTCGTAGGTGAGATCCATCAAACCATCTCTCGCAGTGTCGGTTTGACCACTTTTCCGCCGGGGTTGCGCGGCAGCTCCGCCACGAAGACCACCGATCGTGGTGTCTTGAAGTTGGCCAGGTGCTTGCGGGTGTAGTCGATCACGGCCTGCTCGTCGAGGTCGCTGTCGGCCCGCCGCACGATGAACGCCTTGCCGACTTCGCCGAGTCGCTCGTCGGGCACGCCGATCACCGCGGCGTCGGCCACGCCTTGCAGCCGGGCCAGCACCTGCTCGACCTCGGCGGGGTAGACGTTGAAGCCGCCGCAGATGTACATGTCCTTGAGCCGGTCGGTGATCCGGAGATTGCCTGCGGCGTCGACGGTTCCGATGTCGCCGGTGTGCAGCCAGCCGTC
The DNA here is from genome assembly GCA_963786695.1 of uncultured Actinomycetota bacterium. Lineage (GTDB taxonomy): Bacteria > Actinomycetota > Actinomycetes > Mycobacteriales > Mycobacteriaceae > Mycobacterium. The sequence continues at coordinate 37,985 of CAWBAL010000051.1, read as the reverse complement.
GGCGTCGATGGCGGCCGCGGTGGCCTCGGGATCGTCGAGGTAACCGAGCATGACGTTGGGTCCGCGCAGCAGCACCTCGCCGGCTCCGGTCTCGTCGTCGGGCGAGTCGATGCGCAGCTCGAAGTCGGCGATCGGCCGTCCGCAGGTGGTCGCCACGGTCACCGCGTCGTCCTCGGCGCGGCACATGGTGCCGAAGCCGGTGGCCTCGGTCAGCCCGTAGGCGGTCAGCACGATGTCGAAGTCGAGTTCGGCCTGCATGCGCTCGATGAGCACGACGGGGATCGTCGCCGCCCCGGTGACCGCGAAGCGCAGCGAGCTCAGGTCGTGCTTGGTCAGGGCGGGGTGGTCGAGCAGCATCTGGAAGATCGTCGGCGGGCCCGGCAGCACGGTGACGCGGTGCTCCTCGACCATCCGCATGGCCTGCTCGGGGTCGAAGGTCAGCTGCGGGATCAGGGTGGCGCCGGTCTGCAGGCACGCCAGGATGGCGGCCTTGAAGCCGAAGTTGTGGAAGAACGGGTTGATGCACAGGTAGCGGTCGGCGCTGGTGAGCTGGCCGCACGCCGCCCACGCGGCCGGTGCCGCCAGGGACTGCCGGTGCGCGCACAGCACGCCTTTGCTGCGGCCGGTGGTTCCCGAGGTGAACAGGATGTCGGAGACGTCGTCGCCGGACAGCGCCGCGGCGCGGGCGTCGACCTCGGACATCGGCGCCTGCGGCCCGGCCAGGAAGTCGTCCCAGGTTCCGTCGTCTCGGCCGTCCTCGATCGGTACCCGCACGATGTGGCGCAGATCGGGAAGCGCGGCGCGGTCGAGGTCGGCCACCCGGTCGGCGCCCAGGAAGCGGCCCATCGCGATCAGCAGCGGCGCCTGGGTGCGAGCCAGGATGTCGGCGGCCTCCTCGGCGGTGTAGCGGGTGTTCAGCGGCACCACCACGGCACCGGCGTAATGGGTGGCCAGGCTCGCCACCACCCAGTGCCAGGTGTTGGGCGACCAGATCGCCACCCGGTCGCCCGCCTGGACGCCGAGGCCGATCATCGCGGCCGCCGTCCGGCGAACTTCGTCGCGCAGCTGGGCGAACGTGAAGGTGCGGTCCTCGGTGATCAGCGCCTCGTGGTCGCCGAGCTCGCGGGCCATCCGGTCCAGCACCGCGGGCGTCGTGCGCGGGTCGCTGCGCTCCATCGATGCTCCTTTGGGTCTTGCTCACCCGGGTCCTCACGCCCCGTCACCGGGCGGCCTAACAAAGCAAGTGCTTGGTAGGTTAGCCTACAGGGGTGATAACGGTCGATGAGTTCCGGGCCGAGGTCCGCGAGTGGCTGGCCGACAACCTGGTCGGCGAGTACGCCGCGCTCAAGGGTCTCGGCGGCCCGGGTCGCGAGCACGAGGCCTTCCAAGAACGTCTGGCGTGGAACCGTCACCTGGCCGCCGCCGGCCTGACCTGTCTGGGCTGGCCGGTCGAACACGGCGGGCGCGGCCTGTCCGTCGCGCACCGGGTCGCCTTCTACGAGGAGTACGCCAAGGCCGATGCGCCGGACAAGGTCAACCACCTCGGCGAGGAATTGCTCGGCCCGACGCTGATCGCCTACGGGACCCCCGAGCAGCAGAAGCGGTTCCTTCCGCGGATCCTCGACGTCACCGAGCTGTGGTCGCCAGGGTTACTCCGAGCCCGGCGCCGGCAGCGACCTGGCCAACGTCGCCACCGCCGCGGTCCTCGACGGTGACCAGTGGATCATCAACGGCCAGAAGGTGTGGACGTCGCTGGCGCACTGGGCGCAGTGGTGTTTCGTGGTGGCCCGCACCGAGAAGGGCTCCAAGCGCCACGCCGGCCTGTCGTATCTGCTGGTGCCGCTGGATCAGCCGGGCGTCGAGATCCGCCCGATCATCCAGCTGACCGGCGACTCGGAGTTCAACGAGGTGTTCTTCACCGACGCCCGCACCGATGCCGACCTGGTGGTCGGCGAGCCGGGCGACGGCTGGCGGGTGGCCATGGGAACGCTGGCCTTCGAGCGTGGTGTCTCCACGCTGGGCCAGCAAATCCGTTATGCCCGTGAGCTTTCCGGCATCGTCGATCTGGCCAAGACCAACGGCGCGATCGACGACCCGCTGATCCGGGAGCGGCTCACCCGGGCCTGGGCGGGTCTGCAGACCATGCGGTCGTATGCGCTGGCGACCATGGACGTCGAGCAGCCGGCCGTCAAGACAACGTGTCGAAGCTGCTGTGGGCCAACTGGCACCGGGATCTCGGCGAACTGGCGATGGACATCAAGGGCAAGTCCGGGCTGCTGATGGCCGACGGCGAGTTCGACGAATGGCAGCGGCTCTTCCTGTTCTCCCGGGCTGACACGATCTACGGCGGCTCCAACGAGATTCAGCGCAACATCATCGCCGAGCGCGTGCTCGGCCTGCCTCGGGAGGCGAAGGGCTAGTGGCGTCATTGGCGGATGTCCCGCAGGAAGTCGCCGGCCACGGCCTGCTGACCGGCAAGGTGGTCGTCGTGACCGCTGCGGCCGGCACCGGGATCGGTTCGGCCACGGCGCGCCGCGCGCTCGCCGAAGGCGCCGACGTCATGATCTCCGATCACCACGAACGCCGACTCGGCGAAACCCGGGACCAGCTCGCCGAATTGGGCCTTGGCCGGGTGGAGAGCGTCGTCTGCGACGTCACGTCCACCGCCCAGGTCGACGCGCTGATCGCCTCGACCACCGCCCGGCTGGGCCGCCTCGACGTCCTGGTCAACAACGCCGGACTCGGTGGGGAGACCCCGGTTGTCGACATGACCGACGAGGAGTGGGACCGCGTCCTGAACGTCACCCTCACCTCGGTGATGCGCGCCACCCGCGCCGCGCTGCGCTACTTCCGCGAGGCCGGCCACGGCGGCGTCATCGTCAACAACGCCAGCGTGCTGGGCTGGCGCGCTCAGCACTCCCAGTCGCACTACGCCGCGGCCAAGGCCGGTGTGATGGCGCTGACCCGTTGCAGCGCAATCGAAGCCGTCGAGTACGGGGTGCGGATCAACGCGGTCTCGCCGAGCATCGCGCGGCACAAGTTCCTCGAGAAGGTCAGTTCGGCCGACCTGCTCGACCGGCTGTCGGAGGGTGAGGCCTTCGGCCGCGCCGCCGAGCCGTGGGAGATCGCGGCCACGATCGCCTTCCTGGCCAGCGACTACTCCAGTTACCTGACCGGCGAAGTGATTTCGGTATCGAGCCAGCATCCATGACAGAACAACCGGTCAGCCGTCGCGACGAGCTCCTCGATCTCGCCGCGACGATGTTCGCCGAACGTGGCCTGCGTGCGACCACCGTTCGCGACATCGCCGACTCGGCGGGCATCCTGTCCGGCAGCCTCTATCACCATTTCAAGAGCAAAGAGCAGATGGTCGAGGAGGTCCTGCGCGACTTCCTGGACTGGCTGTTCGGCCGCTACCAGGAGATCGTCGACACCGAGCCCAACCCGCTCGAGCGGCTCAAGGGCCTGTTCATGACGTCGTTCGAGGCGATCGAAGACCGGCACGCCCAGGTGGTGATCTACCAGGACGAGGCCAAGCGGCTGTCGTCGCTGCCGCAGTTCGACTTCGTCGAGGCCCGCAACAAAGAGCAGCGCAAGATTGTGGATCGACCTGCTCAACGAAGGTGTCGAGCAGGGGTGCTTCCGCCCGGACATCGACGTCGACGTGGTGTACCGGTTCATTCGGGACACCACCTGGGTGTCCGTGCGCTGGTATCAGCCCGGTGGGCCGTTGACCGCGGAAGAAGTTGGCCGCCAATACCTTTCCATCGTCCTCGGCGGAATTTCCGCCACCAACTCACAAGGAGATCGCCATGGCCTGAGGCATACGTCATCGACGCGGTGCGCACCGCGGTGGGCAAGCGCAACGGCTCGCTGGCCCACGTCCATCCCATCGATCTCGGCGTGGTGGCGTTCCGCGGCATCTTCGACCGGGTCGACGTCGACCCCGGCGCCGTCGAGGACGCGATCGTCGGCTGCCTGGACGCCATCGGCCCGCAGGCCGGCAACATCGGTCGCAACACCTGGCTGGCCGCCGGGTTCCCCGAAGAGGTTCCCGGTGTGACCGTCGACCGCCAGTGCGGCTCGAGCCAGCAGGCGATTTCCTTTGGCGCACAGGCCATCATGGCCGGCACCGCCGACCTGATCCTGGCCGGCGGCATGCAGAACATGAGCCGGATCCCGATCTCGTCGGCGATGACCGTCGCCGAGCAGTTCGGCTTCACCTCGCCGACCAACGAGTCGGAGAACTGGCTGCACCGCTACGGCGACCAGGAGATCTCCCAGTTCCGCGGCGCGGAGATGATCGCCGAGAAGTGGAACCTGTCCCGCGAGGAGATGGAGGAGTTCTCCCTGGGCAGCCACGAGAAGGCGTTCGCCGCGATCCGCGCCGGCCACTTCGAGAACGAGATCGTCCCGGTCGGCGACTTCCGCACCGACGAGGGTCCGCGCGAGTCGAGCCTGGAGAAGATGGCCGGGCTCAAGCCGTTACGCGAAGGCGGCCGGCTGACCGCGGCGATGGCCAGCCAGATCTCCGACGGCGCAAGCGCGGTGCTGCTCGCCTCCGAGCAGGCGGTCAAGGACCACAAGCTGACCCCGCGGGCCCGCATCCACCACATCAGCGCCCGCGGCGCCGATCCGGTGTTCATGCTGACCGGCCCGATCCCGGCCACCCGCTACGCCCTGGACAAGGCCGGCCTGACGATCGACGACATCGACGTCGTCGAGATCAACGAGGCGTTCGCGCCCGTCGTGATGGCCTGGCTCAAGGAGACCAAGACCGACCCGGAGAAGGTCAACCCCAACGGCGGCGCGATCGCCCTGGGTCACCCGCTCGGGGCCACCGGCGCCAAGCTGTTCACCACCATGCTCAACGAGCTCGAGCGCACCGGCGGCCGCTACGGCCTGCAGACGATGTGCGAGGGCGGCGGCACCGCCAACGTCACCATCATCGAACGCCTCTGAGTCGCTCCCGTCGAGCGACTGCGCGGTTCCATCCGCGACACGCCGTTGCGGGCGTATGCAGATCGCACAGTCGGCAACGCTCGTCAGTGGTCGTGCAGGATGACCCCGCGGATGTTGCGGCCGGCGAGCATGTCGTCGTAGCCCTCGTTGATGTCGGCGAGCTTGTACTCGGCGGTGACGGTCTCGTCGAGCAGCAACTTGCCCTCCCGGTAGAGGCTGAGCAACCGCGGGATGTCGGCGCGCGGGTTGGCCTCGCCGTACAGGCTGCCGAGCAGCCGCTTCTGGAACAGCGTGAGACAGGCCATCGGCAGCACGGCGTTGACGTCGCTCATCGGCGCGATGCCGGTGAGCACCACCGCGCCGCCCTTGCGGACGATGTTGAGCGCGTCGTTGATCATCGGCCCCTCGACCACCCCGACGGTCAGCAGCGCCGAGTCGGCCATCACGCCGCGGGTCAGGTCGGCGGCCAGCGCGGTGGCCTCGGCGATCGACGTCACGAAATGGGTGGCGCCGAACTCGAAAGCCTTGTCGCGCTTGGACTCGACGGGTTCGACCACGATGATCTTCTCGGCGCCGGCGAGCCGGGCGCCCTGGACGGCGCCGCTGCCGATTCCGCCCATCCCGATGACGACGACGGTGTCGCCGGGCCTGACGTCGGCGGTGTTGACTGCCGAACCCCAACCCGTCATCACCCCGCAGCCCAGCAGGCAGGCCCGATTCAGCGGCAGGTCGTCGTCGATCTTGACGACGGAGGCGTCCGACAACGTGCCGTACTGCGAGAAACTTCCGACACCGGACAGCACGCCGACGTCGTGACCCTTGACCCGGCGACGGTAGGTGCCGTCGGCCTGCGCCCCGATCAGGATCAACGCGCCGAGGTCGCACAGGTTCTGGTGGCCGCTGGCACACCACCGGCAGCGGCCGCAGGCCGGCAGGAACGACGTCACCACGTGGTCTCCGACGTTGAGATCGCGCACGCCCGGTCCGACTTCCACGACGGTCCCGGCACCCTCGTGCCCGCCGATGATCGGCAGCGGCACCCCGATGAAATCACCGGTGCGCACGTGATGGTCGGAGTGGCACAGGCCGGTGGCCTCGAACTTGATCAGGACTTCGCCTTCTTTGGGACCGTCGAGATCGACCTCCTCGATCTGCCAGTCCCCGTCGATTTCCCACAGCACCGCGGCATTGGTCTTCATGCGCCGAAGTCTAGGGACGATCCGTCGCGCGCCCACGCCGCTATTGCGCCAGCGCGAGGCCGCCGAGCGCGACGATCCAACTTGCGAAACTGCCCACCAAGAAGTACTCGGTGACGTCGTCGATGCCGATTCCGCCGTTCTCCCGGACCTTCTGGGCGTTGATCTCCGGGAACCGGATGATGCTCTTGGCCGCCACCACAGCGGTCGCGGCGGTCAGCTGGCCGGCCAGGCTCAGACCGAGGATGAGCAGCCGCTCCATCGGGCCGAGCAGTCGGCCGCCCTTGAGTCGGTCGGAGGCCTGCGGCTGTCCGGCGGGCTTGACGGCGCCGACCGAACCCAGCAGCAGGCGCACCAACTGGTTCCCGGTCGCCAGTTGCAGCAGCACCACTCCGACGACCATGACGAGCCGGCCGGGGTCGACGGCGTCGAGCCCGGGCAGCGTCGTCCACTTCGACCAGGCCCGTACCGCCCCACCGACCGGCGAGGCCAGCCCGGACAGCAGCATCAGGACTGCCAGCACTGCGGCGAACAACACCAGCGGTGCCACCTGACGGCGGCCGCCGACCCGCTCGGCGTGCGCGCAGGCCACCTCCCAGGCCACCACGGAGACCGCCGCGATGCCCACCAGAAGAAGATCACCGAGATGCCACAGCCCACACAGCGCGGCCGTGCCGAGCGCGACGAGCACGCCGGTCAGCGCGGCGGCCCAGGTGCGTGCCGTCAGCCGCCGCACGATGTCGGCACACCCGACGGCGATCAAGCAACACGGCGACCGCTCACGCTCACTCGCCGCTCACGGACGCTCCGAAGTTGCTCGGAGGCCAGCACCAGGAGGTCCAGCCCGTCGCGCGCCGTGCGCTGCGACACCGCCGACGCGCTGATGCCTTCCATTTCCGCCAGTTCCTTCTTCGTCTTGTGGTCGAGCAGCCCCCGCAGCAGTCGCAGGGATCGTGCATCTACCGATCCAAGCAGGTGGTCCCGACACAACAGGGCGGCGTTGACGGCGTTGGCCTCCGGTCCGTCGTCAACCGCGCTGCGGTATGCGGTGCGAACGTGGGCCAACGCGGGCTGTTGTTGTGCGGCGGCGGTCCACTCGATCGCCTCGCGCGCCGCCCACCAGCCGGGGCCGTCCTGGATGCCGGTGCTCGGGTCGAGGATCGTCACCTCGCCCCAGCCGATGCCGAAGCGAACGTCGATGTCCGGTGCGACGCAGAGCCGTATCTCCAGCGCGGCGTCGATGGCGGCGCCGACGCTGGGGTAGCTGCCCTGGAACTCGTCGCCGACGGTGAATGCCGGCGGGTCGGTCGCGGTCGACGCCACCTCCTGCAAGCCCTGGGCCAGACGGCGGTGCAGAGCGGCGCGGTCGGCGGTCTGGCGGGAGCCGACGACGTCACCGATCAGGGTCGCCCGCGGGTGAAGCTGAAACCTTCATTGCCGCCATATGAAGATGTATAGCTTCATTTCACAAGAATTCAGCTTTTAGCTTCATCACGCGGAGTTGTCGATCGTGGCCCGCAGGTAGTGCTCGATGCCGGTGCGCTCGAATGTCCGCCGGCGATCGCGCGGCAGGAGCGGAAGCGCCTCGGTGGCGTCGATGATTTCCGGAGCGATGACCTCGAAGGTCTGCCCCTTCGTGGTGATGCGGGCCCGTCCGGCAGTCAGCACGTTGCGCAGCCAGTCCACCTGCGTGCCGTAGGGCAACGGAACGATGAACCGGTCACCGACGCGGTCGACCACCACGGGGGTGGCGTACTGCTTGCCCGACACGTCGCCCGGTGTGACGCACCACCGAGGCATACCAGTATCTGGTGCCCGCCAGTCGCATCATGACCGGGTTGAGCAGGTGCTTGTTGGACAGCCGAATCAGGTCGCGGAACTGGCGTGGCCAGGTGTCCGGTGCGAATGCCATGACATCCCCCGAGCGTCGTGCAGGTTTCTGCAGCCCACGCTACCCGTCATTCGACGAGTGCGGCCGCCGCCTGAAGGTGCTTGACGGCGTCGCCGACGATCGTCTGGATCAACTCGGCGCACGACGGCAGATCGTCGATGATCCCGGCCACCTGGCCCGAGGCCAGCACGCCGGCGTCGGTGTTGCCCTCGACCAGGCCGGCCTTGAGAAGCATCGGGGTATTGGCCGCCATCAGGACCTGCGACCAGGTGAGGTCCTTGCCGTGCCGCATCGCCAGGCCGTCGCGGATCATCGACGGCCCACGTCATCTGCGACATCTTCTTGAACTTCGCGGCGTTGCGCGACCGCGGCCGTGAAACCCCTTACCCGCGAGCCACTTTCGAGCTTCTCGACCAGTCCGGTGCGCAGCACGCGGTGCGGCATGCCGTCCACCCGGGTCGAGACGACGGTGCCGTCCAGGGCTGCCTGCAGGTAGCGCTGCTTGATCGCATCGGGAACGGTGGAGTCGGCGGTCAGCAGGAAGCGGGTCCCCATCGCCACACCGGCGGCGCCGTAGGACAGCGCCGCGGCGAGACCACGTCCGTCGAAGAAGCCGCCCGCGGCGATCACCGGGATGTCGACCGCGTCGAGCACCGAGGGCAGCAGCAGCGTGGTGGCCACCGGGCCGGTGTGCCCGCCGCCTTCACCACCCTGAACGATCACCGCGTCGGCGCCCCAGCCCGCCACCTTGCGGGCGTGCTTCGCCGCACCGACCGACGGAACCACCACGGCCCCAGCCTCTTTGAGACGGGCGATCAGCTCCTGCTTGGGCGCCAGAGCGAAGGAGGCGACCTTGACGCCTTCGCGGATCATCAGATCCACCCGGTCGCCGGCGTCGGCCGCGTCGGCGCGGATGTTGACCCCGAACGGTTTGTCCGTGGCGGACTTGACCTTGGCGACAGCGGTCGCGAGTTCGTCGATGGTCATCGTCGCCGACGCCAGGATGCCCAGCCCTCCGGCGTTGGAGGTGGCCGAGACCAACCGGGCGCCGGCCACCCAGCCCATCCCGGTCTGGACGACCGGATGCTCGATGCCGATCAGTTCGGTCAGCGGGGTACGCAGCCTCATACCTTTACTTCCTTGTCGCGCAGTCCTTTCGGGTCGATCCGCTCACGGATCAACGCCTGCTCCTCGCCGCTCGGCAGACGGGTCCGGTCGGCGTCGTCGAGACCGTAGACCTCGAAGGAGGTGTTCTCCCGGACGTCGTCGGGCTCCACGCCGGGGTGCAGCGACAGCGCCCGCATGGTGTGGTCGGGGCCGCCGAAGTCGAACACTCCCAGGTTGGTGATCACCCGGTGGACGTCGACGAACCGGTACGCCGGGTTGTCCGGATCGATCTTGTCCCAACCGATTCCGGAGACGATGTCGACGTTGTCGCAGAAGACCCGCGTGGAGTGGTTGCCGACCCAGTAGCTGGTGGCGTGGTTGATCGTGTTGCCCGGCGCGCCACGAACTCCGAACATCTGCCGCGTGGGGTGCTGCAGCGGGCCGAACGCCGACAGGTTCTGGTTGCCGTAGCGGTCGACCTGGTTGGCGCCCATCACGACATGGCGCCGGCCCCATGCGAGTGTTTCGAAGACGCGGCCGAACGGCATCCAGCCCTCGACCGCGCCCGGGGCGCCGATCGCCGGTGTGTCGGCGAGCAATTGGGCCTCGCCGTCGGTGAGCAGGATGTCCGGGGCGAACGTCAGGCGGGCCAGTCGGGCACCGATGGACACGACGGTGGTCATCGGGCTGACCATGATCTCGCCGGCGTCGCGGAACAGTTCGGCGCAGGCGATGACGCACACCTCGGCGCGGCTGACCTGGATCACTTCGCCTCCTGCTCGTGGAATCGGCGCACCGCGGCCTGGTAGTCGGCCTCGCTGCCGGACAGGTAGGTGTCGACGAACTCCTGCCACGTCGACTCCTCGGCCGCGGCCGACGCGTAGTGGCGCTGGAACTTCTCGTCGCGCCCGTAATCGGGTGCGGCGGTGGTGAAGTGGGCCCCGTTGGGCGCTTCGACCACCTTGTCGACCATCATGCGGTTGACCAGCAGTGCCTGCGGCGGCACCGCCTTCACCAGCTCGTCGGTGGGCACCACCCGCTCCACCGACAGGTAGCGGCGATCCGCGGCCATCAGGAAGAGGTCGTCGAAGTACGGGTCGATGCCGGTGTAGGCGGCGTTGCCGTGTTTGTCACCGAGATTCAGGTGAGCGAACGCCGCGTCGAGCCGAAGCGCCGGCATGGCGATGAGGGTCTCGTAGTCGGTCGCCGGTCGTGTAGGGGACTGGACCGTCGTCAGTTCGCCGTCCCAGAAGTCGGGCACCGCGCTGCCCAGCCCGGCCCGGATCGGCAGGAACGGCAGCCGTTGTGCGGCGGCCTGCAGACCACAGCGCAGCATGCCCTCGTCCATCTCGCGGGCGACGATCGCACCGGTGGTGCGGGCCTTGGAGAACCAGGGGTCGTAGAACGGCGGCGAGTCCAGGGAGACGAAGCCGTAGTAGACCTTGCGGACCTTGCCTGCCGAGCACAGCAGGCCGAGATCCGGGCCGCCGTAGGTGACCACCGTGAGGTCGGTGACGTCGGTGCGCAGCAGCGCGCGGACGAAGGCCATCGGCTTGCGCCGCGATCCCCAGCCGGCGATGCCGATCGTCATGCCGCTTTCGATGTCGGCGACCGCTTCGTCGAGCGTCGTTCGCTTGTCTCTCATCCCCGTCGCTTCGCTCCTGCCCGCCGGTCATTTCGTCGCCCTTGGACGTTCCCGCGAAGGCGTCGCGGTGCTCGTCGGCGACTCCGGCCAGGTTCAGCTCGAAGGTGAAGCCCTGCTCCATGCGGTAGCTGGAGTTGACCCGCTGCACGTCGATGAGGTTGAGCGCCTCCTTGGCCGCGCGGATCACCCGGGTGTCCTTGACGGCGATGTCACGGGCCACCCGCAGCGCGGCCTCGTCGAGTTCGGCGCGGGGGACGACCTCGTGCACGGAGCCGAAGTGGTGCAGTGTGGCGGCGTCGACCGTGGCGGCGGTGAAGAACAGCCGGCGCATCATGTGCTGGGGCACCAGCCGGGACAGGTGAGTGGCCGCCCCGAGCGCGCCGCGCTCCACCTCGGGCAGGCCGAACTTGGCGTCGTCGGAGGCCACGATCACGTCGGCGTTGCCGACCAGCCCGATGCCGCCGCCGACGCAGAACCCGTTGACCGCGGCGACGACCGGCACCGCGCACTCGTAGACGGCCCTGAAGGCCGCGAAGCAGCCGCGGTTGGCGTCGATCAGCGCGGTGAAGCCCTCGGTGTTCTGCATCTCCTTGATGTCCACACCGGCGTTGAAGCCGCGGCCCTCGGCGCGCAGGATCACCACGTGGGTCGCCATGTCGCGGCCGACGGCGGTGATGACGTCGGCGAGTTCGAACCAGCCGCGCGAGGGGATCGCGTTGACGGGGGGATAGTCGACCGTCACCGCGACGATGCCGGGTTCGACGGTGCTGGACGTGATGGTCATCAGAGTTCCTCGGGCCACTTCCTGAGCGGGGCGAATACCTAAGCAAGCACTTGCTTGGTACGCTAGCACAGTGACGGACGCGGCTGACATCGACGCCGGCGGGCAGGAGCGAAGCGACCGGGGCATAAACCTGGGCCTGCAGGGGCGGGTGGTCCTGGTGACCGGCGGGGTCCGCGGCGTCGGAGCGGGGATCAGCGCGGTCTTCGCCGAGCAGGGCGCCACCGTCGTCACCTGCGCACGCCGGCCCGTCGAGGGCCTGCCGTACGAGTTCCACAGCTGCGACGTCCGCGATGCCGATGCTGTCGCCGGCCTGATCGACGGCGATCGTGGACAAGCACGGCCGGCTGGACGTCGTGGTCAACAACGCCGGCGGCTCGCCGTACGCGCTGGCCGCCGAGGCCTCGCCGAAGTTCCACCAGAAGATCGTCGAGTTGAATCTGCTTGGCATGCTGCACGTCTCGCAGGCCGCCAACACGGTGATGCAGAAGCAGCCGCAGGGCGGATCGATCGTGTCGATCTCCAGCGTCAGCGCCGGCCGGCCGTCTCCCGGCACCGCCGCCTACAGCGCCGCCAAAGCGGGCGTGGAGAGCCTGACCACCACGCTGGCGGTGGAGTGGGCGCCGAAGGTTCGCGTCAACGCCCTCGTCGTCGGAATGGTCGAGACCGAACAAGTCGAACTGTTCTACGGAGACGCCGAGTCGCAGGCGGCCGTCGCCGCCACCGTGCCGCTGGGACGATTGGCCAAGCCCGCCGACATCGGTTGGGCGGCAGCGTTTCTGGCCTCCGACGTGGCCGCGTACATCAGCGGCGCCAAGATCGCGGTACACGGTGGCGGCGAGCCGCCGGCGTATCTGTCCGCCTCGAGTGCCAACAAATAAGGAGACATCGCAATGGGATTGCTCGACGGCCGGGTGGTCATCGTCACGGGTGCCGGTGGCGGCATCGGGCGCGCACATGCGCTGGCGTTCGCCGCCGAGGGAGCGCGCGTGGTGGTCAACGACATCGGCGTCGGGCTGGACGGCTCGCCCGCCGGCGGCGGCAGCGCCGCACAGTCCGTGGTCGACGAAATCACCTCTGCCGGAGGCGAAGCCGTCGCAAACGGCTCCAACGTCGCCGACTGGGGCCAGGCGGCCGAACTGATCCAGACCGCCGTCGACGACGTTCGGTGGCCTGGACGTGCTGGTCAACAACGCCGGCATCGTCCGCGACCGGATGATCGCCAACACCAGCGAGGAGGAGTTCGACGCCGTCATCGCCGTGCACCTCAAGGGCCACTTCGCCACCACCCGGCACGCCGGCGCCTACTGGCGCGCGTTGTCCAAGGAGGGCAAGAGCGTGGACGCCCGCATCATCAACACCAGTTCGGGCGCCGGCCTTCAGGGCAGCGTCGGGCAGGGCAACTACAGCGCCGCCAAGGCCGGCATCGCCGCGCTGACCCTGGTGGCCGCGGCCGAGATGGGTCGCTACGGCGTGACGGTCAACGCCATCGCCCCGTCGGCGCGCACCCGGATGACCGAGACCGTCTTCGCCGACATGATGTCAACGCAGGGAACAGGATTTCGACGCGATGGCGCCGGAGAACATCTCCCCGCTGGTCGTCTGGCTGGGTAGCACCGAATCGCGCGACGTCACCGGCCGGGTTTTCGAGGTCGAGGGCGGCATCGTCCGGGTCGCCGAAGGATGGGCGCGCGGTGCCGAGATCGACAAGGGTGCGCGCTGGGATCCCGCCGAGCTCGGCCCCGTCGTCGCCGACCTGCTGGCCAAGTCGCGCCCGCCGGTGCCGGTGTTCGGCGCCTGACCCCTTCTCGCGACCAGATCCCGATGAGCGGACGCAGAATCGCACTGACGCGTGCCTGTTCGTGCGACTCTGCGTCTGCTGGGCGGTCAATAGGCGTGAGCTGGCGTGCCCCGAATTACGGGTCGCAAATCACGACCGGGATGACCCGGTCGGTCCAGGACTGGTAGTCGTCGAAGCCCGAGTACATCGCGACCAGTTTGGGCCAGTACTCGGCGCGCTCCTGCTCGGTGGCGTCGCGGGCCGTGAGGTTGAGCACCTCGTCCTTGATCTGGACCGTCACCTTCGGGTTGGCCTTGAGGTTCAGATACCACAGCGGGTGCTTGGCTGCTACCGCCCTGGGATGCCACCAGAACTACCCGGTCGCCCTCGCGCAGGTAGAGCAACGGAACTCACCCGCGGCTCACCGCTCTTGCGGCCGATCGTCGTCACCAGCGCGACCGATGCGCCCTTCAGGAACTTGCCGCCGACCTTGCCGTTGGTCTTCTTGTAGAGCCACGGTCTGGCCCGCGACATCCACTTGATGATGAACTTGCTCTGCGGCGAGTCCAGGCCACGTGGTGGGCTTGCGGTCATGGCGGTCATTCTATGCTCAGCGGATGGGCACAGTATCCGACCAGGCTCGGATCGCCGCGGCTGAAGCCTACGTCAGTGCTCTGGTGAGCCACGAAGGAGATTCCGTTCCCTTCGCGCCTGGATGCGTCCGTGTCGAACAGGGTCTGAAGACTGGCTTTTCGGGAGATCATCTGCGGCGGAGCTTGAATCGGGGACCGCAGTACCGCGTCATCTCAGCGATAACGGACCGAAGCTATACCGTCGTGGGCGACGAAGTGCACGCTGCGTTCACTGTCGTCACCAAGGTGGGGATGAGCGGCCGTCGGGTGGCCGCTCGGGTCAGCGAGACGTTCCTGATCCCTGCGGAAGACGGCAGGATCCATCACATCAGGGCGAGACTCCGTCCCACTGTCCATCGTTGGTGATTCGAAGTGCATGTGCAGCCCACGTGTGGTGTGCGCACCGTTGATCCGCCCCAGAGGCCTGAACGACGACAGGTAGTCCTCATGCTGGTTTCGACGACTTGGCGGCCAAGTCGACATTCAATTCCTGTCCGCTTCGGGTGTGTATTGTCAATCCGCTGATGTCGTAGCTGACGAGCGCGGCACCATGCGACTTCTTGGCCCGATACATCGCAGAGTCCACATAGTCCAACAATTCATCTGCCGACAGATCGACTTCGTCGCCACGCAACTCGACCAGGCCGATGCTGGCAGTCGCAATGACCCGCTCACCGTGCAGGGAGTACGGCTGCCGCACCGCATCGAGGATCCGCCTGGACACCGACTTAGGCCACGCTCCGGCGCGAAGCAAGAGTGCAAATTCATCGCCGCCGACCCGGGCGACGATGTCATCGCTTCGGACACAGCGCTCGAGCCGCTTGGCGAGGAGGGTGAGAACTGTGTCCCCGGCGACATGCCCGTAGCGATCATTGATGGACTTGAAGTCGTCGACGTCGATGAAGAAGATGGCGAGCGCCTCAGGCTGGTGTTTGTTCGCCTGTAGTGCCTGCGCGAGGTGACGGTCGAAATAGCTCCGGTTCGCGACGCCGGTCAACGGGTCATGCTCCGCTAGATAGACGAGTCCGGATTGAGCTGACGCCAACTCGTCCAATTTCGCCCTGTCCTGCCGCAGGATGAACACTTGCCGAGCCAAGACCACGATGGAGATGGACCACCCCAACGTGAGAGCCATCGGATCGAGTTCTTTCCTGATGACGAACCCGAACGCGACGGCTGCGACAGCGACAGCGACCACGACATATGGCAGTGACATCAGTGCGCGGCGAAGAAACACCGCCGTCGTCGCGGAAGCCATTGCGCTTGAGGCGGTTGTCGATGCCGCCATCATGATGACGACGGGACCGACGATGTATCCGAATCTGCTGAAGTCTGTTTCATGTGATCCTGTCGCCCCCAGATACATGTAGAGGAAATTGGATACCGCCAATATCAACAGGCCGAGACCAAGAAGTGCCAGCTGAAGTCTCAGGGACTCGGAAACCCGTCGCGCCAGCCAGAGCACGAGAACGAATACCACGACGACAAAGTTGAGCGCCAAGTACGCGATTGCCAACCCATGAGCGACGTTCCGTCCCGCATTGGCTGAGAACACTTCACCCGCGTCGGTCAACCAGATCACGACGAGCAACGATCCGATGACGGCTATGCAGTCCAATACCAATACGACGCGACCGTGCCGGCGCTCACCTCGGGGCTCGCGCGCAATGCAGAGCCAAGGCGAACAGCGCCGCGATCGGCAAGCTGAAGAATCCGATGTCGGCCAGCGACGGGCTGCTCAACCGGGTCTGGAAGACCTGCTGGTGGATCGTCCAGAACGATGTGGCGGCGAACCATCCTCCCATTCCGGTCGCCATCCCCAGCCGCCAGGCCCGCTCAGTACCGATGGTCTGGTGCGCCGTCCTCCAGCAAATTCCAGCGGCAGTCAGGCTGGCGATTAGCGGACCGAAGCTCGCCAGCAAACTAACCGTGTATTTGCCAAAAAGGCCAAAAACCGTCAAGAGCAGCACTAGAACCGCACTGGTGAACATGACGAGCGAACGCCGAGCCATCGATTCCATTTTGAATCCCCCAAGCCCCAAACCGTTCCAACTTCCACCGCTGCCAGCGACAGACATGCAACTGTTGGAGGTGCGGGGTAGAAGCCTTCTGGCAACGTACCACATGTCCGCGACAGCGTGTGGGGACGAACGATCTCAAAGCAAGTTAGCTACGCAGGGTAACACCCGGTTTGCGGCCCTTCCCGTTTGCGTAATACCACGTCTTACCCAGCGAACAGCCAGAATCTCTCCGCCGACGCATGTTCAATGGCCGACAAGTTGTCGGCGTCGCGGTTTAGCCGGTAACCAGCTAACAATTATGTCGCAATTGCGGCACACATTTCATGAGCCGGTGAGCGAAATAGATCAGGCCCGGGAGGGTTGCCACTCGTCGATCACGCGGAAGGATTGCACACGAGCACCGGACTGCTGGCTGCATTCCAAGAGGCGGGACGCCTGATGTCGACGTGGTTACTGCGGTCGCACCCTTTGGTTGCTTCTCCTAACACGGCAAAATTTGTTGTGGGCGCTGGACGACTCGCAATGGCAGCGACTCAGCGAATTGGTCAGGGGACGTATCGGGATCCCAGTGCGTCAATTGCCGCTCCGTTACGCCAAAGGAAACGGCGAACATCGGTTCACTGCCCGGAACGAGGTGCCGGGCAGGTGGTCGGGCCAGTACAGCCCGGAGGCTCTAGATCCGCTCGATGATCGTGCCGGTCGACAGCGCACCGCCGGCGCACATCGTGATCAGTGCGGTGCTCTGGTCGGTGCGCTCGAGTTCGTGCAGCGCGGTGGTGATCAACCGGCTGCCGGTGCTGCCGACCGGGTGGCCCAGCGCGATGGCGCCGCCGTTGACGTTGACCTTGTCCATGTCGGCCTCGTGGACCTGAGCCCAGGACAGTACGACCGAGGCGAACGCCTCGTTGATCTCGACCAGGTCGATGTCGCCCATCTTCATGCCGGCCTTCTCCAGCACCCGGGCGGTGGACTGCACCGGCCCGTCGAGGTGGTAGTAGGTCTCGGCGCCGACGAGGGCCTGGCTGACGATGCGGGCCCGCGGCGTCAAGACCGAGCGCCTTGGCCTTGTCTTCGTCCATCCACAGCACCGCGGCCGCGCCGTCGGAGATCTGCGACGAGGTGCCCGCGGTGTGGATTCCGCCCTCGATCACCGGCTTGAGCGACGGCCAGCCCCTCCAGCGTGGTCTCGCGCAGCCCCTGGTCGCGGCTGACCATGTGGCGCTCGGCGGTGGGCCGCTTGTTCTCGTCGAGCACCGGCGCCTCGATCGGGCGAGATCTCCCGGTCGAAGCGGTGCTCGTCCCACGCCCGCTTGGCGCGTTGCTGAGACAGCAGCCCGAGGTGGTCGACGTCGGCGCGGGTGATGCCGCGCCGCTGGGCGATGCGCTCGGCGGCGGTGAACTGGTCGGGCATGTCGATGTCCCACGATGCGGCGCGGATCGACCGAGCGGTCCGGCCCGGCGTTGGCGCCCAGGCCGACGCGGCTCATCGCCTCGATTCCGCAGGCGATGCCCACGTCGATGGCACCGGCGGCGATCAGCCCGGCGATCAGGTGATTGGCCTGCTGGGCGCTGCCGCACTGGCAGTCGACCGTGGTCGCACCGATCTGCTCGGGCAGTCCCGCGGTCAGCCAGGCCACCCGGGTGATGTTGTTGGACTGCTCGCCGTACTGGGTGACGCATCCGCCGATGGCCTGCTCGACCTCGTTCGCGTCGATACCGGCCCGGTCCACCACAGCCTTCTGAACCGCACCCAGCAACTCGGTGGCATGCAGACCGGACAGCCAGCCCCCTCGCTTGCCGATCGGGCTGCGGGTGGCTTCGACGATGACAGGATTACCCATGCGGTCAGGCTAGAACACGTTTCATTACTCTGACAAGCGAGGATGCCGCGGTGCCTTTTGTCTGCGGTGGAGCCGTGTTTTACTGGCACTAGAACACGTCATATTGAGGAGCGCACGAACATGCCATCCCCCAACCTGCCGCACGGATTCGACTTCCTGGATCCGGACCGCAACGTGAAGAAGTTGCCGGTTGACGAACTCGCTGAGCTGCGGAAGCTCGCGCCGATCTGGTGGTGCGAGCAGCCTATCGGAAAGGGCGGTTTCAACGACGGCGGCTACTGGGTCGTCACCAAGCACAAGGACGTCAAAGAGGTCTCCCGCCGCAACGACATCTTCTCCAGCTGGCAGAACGGCGCCATCCCGCAGTTCCCCGACGACATGTCGCGCGACGACATCGACCTGCAGCGCTTCGTCATGCTCAACATGGACGGCGAGCACCACGACCGGCTTCGCCGCATCATCTCCAAGGGCTTCACCCCGCGCGCGGTGGGCAGGCTGCAGGACGAGCTCAACGAGCGCGCCCAGGCCATCGCGAAGGCCGCCGCAGCGGAGGGTTCCGGCGACTTCGTCGAGCAGGTGTCGTGCGAGCTCCCGTTGCAGGCGATCGCCGGTTTGCTGGGCGTGCCGCAGGAGGATCGCGAGAAGCTGTTCCGCTGGTCCAACGAGATGACCGGTGGCGAGGATCCGGAGTTCGCCCACGTCGATCCCAAGCAGTCGTCGATGGAGGTGCTGGCCTACTCGATGCACATGGCGGGGGTCAAGGCGGAGAACCCGGGCGAGGACATCGTCACCGCACTGGTCAACGCCGACATCGACGGCGAGAAGCTCTCCGAGGACGAGTTCGGGTTCTTCGTGATGATGCTGGCGGTGGCCGGCAACGAGACCACCCGCAACTCGATCACCCACGGGATGATCGCGTTCGCCAACAACCCCGACCAGTGGGAGCTGTACAAGCGCGAGCGTCCGGAGACCGCGGCCGACGAGATCGTCCGCTGGGCGACCCCGGTCACGGCGTTCCAGCGCACCGCGCTCGAGGACGTGGAGTTGAGCGGCGTGCCGATCAAGAAGGGCCAGCGGGTGACGATGTTCTACCGGTCGGCCAACTTCGACGAAGAGGTGTTCGAGGACCCGCACAGCTTCAACATCCTGCGCAACCCCAACCCGCACGTCGGCTTCGGCGGCACCGGGGTGCACTACTGCGTCGGCGCCAACCTGGCCAAGATGACCATCAACCTGATGTTCAACGCGATCGCCGACCACATGCCCGATCTCACCTCGGTCGGCACGCCCGAGCGGCTACGTTCGGGGTGGCTCAACGGCATCAAGCACTGGCAGGTCGACTACACGGGTAAGTCTCCCGCCGCTCTCGTAGACAACAACACAAGGAGGATTCGGGTGGACTTCACTCCGGACCCGGCGCAGCAGGCTGTTGCCGATGTGGTGACGTCGGTCCTGGATCGCGACAACAGCTGGGACGCGCTGGTTTCAGGGGGTGTGACCGCGCTCGGGGTGCCCGAGCGGCTGGGGGGAGACGGCGTCGGACTGCCGGAGATCACGACGGCGCTCAGCGAGATCGGCAGGCACGGCACGATCTCACCGGCGCTGGCGACGTTGGGGCTCGGGCTCATTCCGCTGCTCGACCTGGCGTCCGAGGCTCAGCAGGACCGGTTCCTCGGCGGTGTGGCCAAGGGCGCGATCCTGTCGGCCGCGCTCAACGAGCCGGGCGCGTCGCTGCCGGACCGTCCGGCGACCACGCTGGCAGGCGGAAAACTCAACGGCACCAAGGTCGTTGTTCCGTATGCCGAGCAGGCCGCCTGGCTGATCGTCACCGCCGACACCGGCGTCGTGGTGGTCTCGCCGACGGCCGACGGAGTGCGGCTGACCAAGACACCGGCGTCCACCGGCGGTGAGGAATACGCGGTGACGTTCACCGACGTGGCCGTGGAACCCGACGCGGTGCTCGAGGGCGCGTCCGCCCATCGGGTCAACCAGCTGGCGCTGGCCGCCATCGGCGCGTTCGCGGCCGGAGCTGGTGGCCGGGGCGCTCAAGCTCACGGCCAACTACGTGGCCAACCGCCAGCAGTTCGGCAGGCCGCTGTCCACCTTCCAGACGGTGGCCGCACAGCTGGCCGAGGTGTACATCGCTTCGCGCACACTGGCTTTGGCGTCCAATTCGGTGATCTGGCGACTGTCCGAAGGCAGGGACGCCGACGACGACCTCGACGTGCTGGGCTACTGGCTGACGTCGCAGGCGCCACCGGCGATGCAGACCTGCCATCACCTGCACGGCGGCATGGGGATGGACATCACCTACCCGATGCACCGCTACTACTCCACGATCAAGGACCTGACCCGTCTGCTGGGTGGCCCGTCGTATCGCCTCGACCTGGTGGGAGCGCAATGTTCATCGAACTGACCCCGGAGCAGCGGCAGCTGCAAGCCGAAATGCGGCAGTACTTCTCGAATCTCATCTCACCCGAGGAGCGGGCCGAGATGGAGGTCGACCGGCACGGCAAGGCCTACCGCGCGATCATCAAGCGGATGGGCTCCGACGGCAAGCTCGGTGTGGGCTGGCCCAAGGAGTTCGGCGGCCACGGCTTCGGACCGATCGAGCAGTCGATCTTCGTCAACGAGGCCGCGCGCGCCGACGTGCCGCTGCCCGCGGTGACGTTGCAGACCGTCGGGCCGACCCTGCAGGTGTACGGCACCGAAGTGCAGAAGAAGAAGTTCCTGCCGGCGATCCTGGCCGGCGAAGTGCATTTCGCCATCGGCTATTCCGAGCCCGAGGCCGGCACCGACCTCGCCTCGCTGCGCACCTCCGCGGTGCGCCACGGCGACGAGTACATCATCAACGGTCAGAAGATCTGGACCACCGGCGGCCACGACGCCGACTATGTGTGGCTGGCCTGCCGCACCGATCCGGATGCGGTGAAGCACAAGGGGATTTCGATCCTCATCGTCGACACCACCGACCCGGGGTACTCGTGGACGCCGATCATCCTGTCCGACGGTGCGCATCACACGAACGCGACGTACTACAACGACGTTCGGGTTCCCGCCGACATGCTGGTCGGTGAGGAGAACGCCGGCTGGCGGCTGATCACCACCCAGCTCAACCACGAGCGCGTGATGCTCGGACCGGCAGGCAAGATCGCCGGGCTCTACGACCGGGTGCACGAATGGGCGTCGAAGCCGGGCGGCAACGGTGTGACCCCGCTCGACCACGACGACGTCCGTCGGCTGCTCGGCGAGATCAAGGCGATCTGGCGGATCAACGAGCTGCTCAACTGGCAGGTCGCGGCGTCCGGCGAGGTCATCGACATCGCGGATGCCGCTGCCACCAAGGTGTTTTCGACCGAGCGCATCCAGCGGATCGGCCGGCTGGCCGAGGAGATCGTCGGCAAGTACGGCAACCCGGGCGAGCCGCAGACCGCCGAACTGCTGGACTGGCTGGACTCGCAGACCAAGCGCAACCTCGTCATCACCTTCGGCGGTGGTGTCAACGAGGTGATGCGAGAACAGGTCGCGGCGTCGGGCCTGAAGGTGCCGAGGGTTCCGCGGTGAGTGCGGTCGACGACATCCGCACGGCCGCGGAGAAGGTCAAGGCCGAGGGCAAGAGCAAGCCGCGCACCGGCCGTCATGCGGTCAACCAGCCGATGATCGACCACTGGCTCGACGCGATCGGTGACAAGAACCCGATCTACGTCGACGAGGCCGCGGCCAAGGACGCCGGTCATCCCGGAATCGTCGCACCGCCGGCGATGATCCAGGTGTGGACGATGGCCGGACTCGGTGGTACCCGATCCGACGACGATCCGCTGAGCAAGATCCTCGCCCTGTTCGACGAGGGCGGCTACATCGGCGTCGTGGCAACGAACTGCGAGCAGACCTATCACCGCTACCTGCGTCCCGGTGAAGAAGTCAGCATCGCCGCGGAACTGACCGACGTCGTCGGCCCCAAGAAGACCGCGCTGGGCGAGGGCTTCTTCATCACGCAGAAGATCACCTGGCAGGTCGGTGACGAGGACGTCGCCGAAATGATGTGGCGCATCATGAAGTTCAAGCCTGCCGACCAGGCCGAAGCGGCGCCGTCGTCGGTGCCCGAGGACCTCGACCCGGCGTTCATGATGCGGCCCGCGCCGTCGAAGGACACCCAGTTCTTCTGGGACGGCGTCAACGCCCACGAGCTGCGTCTGCAGAAGCGCCCGGACGGGAGTTTGCAACACCCGCCGGTGCCCGCGCTGTGGCAGGACAAAGAACTGCCGACCGACTACGTCGTCGCCAGCGGCAAGGGCACGGTGTTCAGCTTCGTCGTGCACCACGCACCGAAGGTGCCCGGCCGCACCGTGCCGTTCGTGATCGCGCTCGTCGAACTCGAGGAGGGCGTCCGGATGCTGGGCGAGCTGCGCAACGTCGACCACGCGAAGGTAGAGATCGGAATGCCGGTTCACGCAACGTATATCGACTTTCCCGACGGCGAGGACGGGCCGGCCTGGACGCTGTACGCCTGGGAGCCGGACGCATGAGTGCACCGACGGTGGAGGTGGGCACCAAGCTGCCTGAACTGGCCCTGTACGGCGATCCGACGTTCATCGTCTCGACTGCCATCGCCACGCGTGACTACCAGGACGTGCACCACGACCGGGACAAGGCGCAGGCCAAGGGTTCCAAGGACATCTTCGTCAACATCCTCACCGACACCGGACTGGTGCAGCGCTACGTCACCGACTGGGCCGGACCGAACGCGGTCATCAAGTCGATCGGGCTGCGCCTCGGCGTGCCGTGGTACGCCTACGACACCGTGACCTTCTCCGGTGAGGTGACCGCGGTCGAGGACGGCCTGATCACCGTGAAAGTCGTTGGTAGCAATAGCCTTGGCGACCATGTGATCGCGACTGTCCACGCTCGACCATCGGAGGGAACGCCTGATGCCCGGAGAGCTGTCGGGGAAGGCGGCGATCGCCGGGATCGGTGCGACGGACTTCTCGAAGGACTCGGGGCGCAGTGAGCTCCGGCTGGCCGCCGAGGCGGTGCTGGACGCGCTCGACGACGCGGGGCTGACTCCGGCCGACGTCGACGGCATGGTGACGTTCACCATGGACTCCAACACCGAGGTCGCCGTCGCGCGGGCGACCGGCATCGGGGATCTGAAGTTCTTCTCCAAGATCCACCACGGCGGCGGCGCGGCGTGCGCGACCGTCCAGCAGGCCGCCATCGCGGTCGCGACCGGTGTCGCGGATTGCGTTGTCGCATACCGTGCTTTCAACGAGCGCTCGGGTATGCGGTTCGGCCAGGTGCAGCTGCGGCTGATCCAGGGTGCGGATTCCACGAGTGTGGACAACTCGTTCTCCTACCCGCACGGGCTCTCGACGCCGGCGGCGCAGGTGGCGATGATCGCCAAGCGCTACATGCACCTGTCGGGTGCGACCAGCCGCGACTTCGGTGCCATCTCGGTGGCCGACCGCAAGCATGCCGCCAACAACCCGAAGGCCTACTTCTACGGCAAGCCGATCACCATTGAGGAACACCAGAATTCGCGGTGGATCGCCGAGCCGCTGCGGCTGCTGGACTGCTGCCAGGAGACCGACGGCGGCGTGGCGATCGTCGTGGTGTCCGCCGAGCGGGCCAAGGACCTCAAGCACCGGCCCGCCGTCATCGAGGCGGCGGCCCAGGGCTCGAGCCCGAACCAGTACTCGATGGTGAGCTACTACCGGCCGGAGTTGGACGGCCTGCCGGAGATGGGTCTGGTCGGCAAGCAGCTGTGGGCGCAGTCCGGTCTGAAGCCGACCGACATCCAGACCGCGATCCTCTACGACCACTTCACGCCGTTCACGCTGATTCAGTTGGAGGAGTTGGGGTTCTGCGGCTGGGGCGAGGCCAAGGACTTCATCGCCGACGGTGCGATCGAGATCGGCGGCCGGCTGCCGATCAACACCCACGGCGGCCAGCTCGGCGAGGCCTACATCCACGGCATGAACGGCATCGCCGAGGGCGTGCGACAGCTGCGGGGCACCTCGGTGAACCCGGTGCCCGACGTCGAGCACGTGCTCGTCACCGCCGGCACCGGCGTGCCGACGTCAGGCCTCGTCCTGGGCTGACGTCGGGCGCCTCAGTTCCGCATGGGCCGTCGTCGCACCGTCCATGCGGAAGTAAGCCTGTCGCTCTGTCACACATGCGCACCCGTTGCCGATTCAATATTTGCCAGATTCGTCGTCGCGACTGCGATCGTGTTCGCAACGGCCTCGGTGCATCATCGCGATCATTCCCGATTCCTCTTGCGAGCGGTGACCGGATGTCGTTGCCATGTCACTCGGCGGTCTGTATGTGGTTGACGAGAAGGGGCGCACTACCAAACGTTGCGAGTGAATTAATTACCAGTTCACAGACTCAATCCTGGCACTCGACCGTACGGCTCGACTCACCGTTCGAGCGCGGGTCGGAGGCCGCTCACATTAGCCTCCGGTAGGTCTTGTGGCGTAGTTTGAGCAGTGATACCGTCTGAGGTCTAGCACTGAAGCCTCGGCCCTGGTGTGTTCCAGCGAATGTATGAAGATTTGCGGTAATTTTCCCTAATCGCCAGGGATGGGGAGTTCACCAGGGAGGGATCATGCGCCCGGGTCATCGGCACACCCCATCCCCCCGTGTCGATGCTCGGTTGGATGGCTGGCGGGGGCGATGGAGATTGCCCGCCCCCGTCAGCCTGCCGATCAGGGACGAGTAAGTATGCGTGCGTTGGTCACCGGCGCTGCCGGCTTCATCGGGTCCCACCTCGTCGACCGACTGCTGGCAGACGGCCACCAGGTGATCGGCGTGGACAACTTCAGGACCGGCCACGAGACCAATCTTGGACCGGCACTTGGTTGCAACAGTCAAAGCCGCCAGCTGTTCACTCTGGTTCGGGCCGATCTCGGGGCGCCGGAACTGGTCGATATCGTGGCGGGCGCCGCTCCGCACGTCATCTTTCATCTCGCAGCACAGGTGAACAACGTTGCGGCTGTTACAGATCCCCAGTTCGATGCGCGAAGCAACGTGTTGGGAACGATCAATCTTTGTGAAGCGAGCCGGCAGGCGGGTGTGAAGCGGATCGTGTACGCGGCATCGGGAGTGTCGCGCTACGGGTCCGCTACTCGCCTCGTCGACGAAGAGGATGAGATCGATCCGCCGTCGCCCAATGCCGCAGGGAAGGTGGCGAGCGAACTTTATCTTCGTGCCTACGCCCAGATGTATGGTCTTGCTCCGATTTCCTTGGCATTGGCCAATGTCTATGGACCGCGTCAGGACTCGCGGGGTATCGCCGGCGAGATCCTGGTGCTGGCAAGCGCGATGATCACCGGTAACCCCTACACCCTGTTGAGGGCCGCCGCTGTCGCACATGACTACGTGTATGTCGACGATGCGGTCGACGCGTTCGTGCGCGCCGGCTGTGCTTCGATTGAGACCACCGGAACGTACAACATAGGATCGGGCCTGCCAGCCACCGCATCCGAGGTCTACGCCCACATCATTGCGGCGCTTGACGGCCTGTCTGCACCGAACCCGGCGGAATTCGCTTCCGGCGAGCCGGGAGCGCTGGCTCTGAACTCGGCCAAAGCGAGTGACGAGTTGAACTGGCGCCCGAAGTACGACCTTGCCGAGGGGATCGGGCGGACAGTGCATTGGCTGTGCGGCATTCTCGAACCTAGGTCATCCTCGCTCGCAGGCTGAGCTGCTCGCCTCGTCGTTCACCCGGGTCACCGGTGTTCCCCACGTCAGGGCGGGTCGTCGGCCGAATCAAGACGGCGGTGTTGTCGCGTTCGTCCGGAGCAGGTCCAAGACACCGGCCACGTCCAGATCGTCGTGATCCTTGGCCGTTGTCCATCGCTCGAACACCGCCGTCACACCCTTCCGCCGAGCCGTTCGGAAAACTGTGGCAAGGCGGCGACCCGCGGCCGGCCTATCGTTCCGCTGCCCGGAACGCGACAGTCAGCGATCCTCGAAAGTCACCTCACGGAGGCCCAGAGCCCCGATTTGCCGCCGTAGCGTTACGCTCGGCGACAAGGGCGGACTAGACCGGGACGAACTCCACGTCGGAGAGCACGACGGCGTTGTCGCGCGACGGTGCGGTGACGACGCCGACGTAGCGGCCGTCGTCCTTCCACACGCTGGCCTTGACGGTCTCGCCCGGGAACACCACACCGGCGAACCGGGCGCCGTAACTGCCGACCTGGGACACGTCGGCGTCGAGCAGCGTGTCGACCAGCGCCTTGCACGTCATCCCGTAGCTGCACAGGCCGTGCAGGATCGGCCGGGGAAAGCCGGCGGCGGCGGCGAATGCCGGGTCGGAGTGCAACGGGTTGCGATCACCGCACATCCGGTAGAGCAGCGCCTGCTGAGGCGACACCGGAATCGAGATCTCGTAGTCCGGCGCGCGATCGGGAGCGGCCACCGAGGTCGACGGGCCACGCTCGCCGCCGAAACCGCCCTCGCCGCGGGCGAAGATGGACCGCTTGGTGGTCCACAGCAGCTTGCCGTCGGGGATCGGTCACCGTCATCTCGCTGACGATCACGGCGGCCTTGCCCTTGTCCCAGATCTCGGTGAACTTCTGGACCGACCGCGCTGTCCCGCTCGGCGGCAGCGGTGCCGGCACCGTCACCGACTCGCTGGCGTGCAGGACCTTGCTCAGTTCGATCTCGATGCCGGGGAACTTCACCTCGGGCGGCTCGGTCATGTGGAAGCTGGCCGCCACACTGCTGAAGGTCGGCAGCACCTGCGGGGTGTTGTCGGTCAGGTAGCGCAACTCCTTCGGGTCCATCGGGTCGGCACCCGCGCCCAGTCCGAGGTGGTAGAGCTGAACGTCGCTGCTGCTCCAAGAGAACTCGATCGGATCCAGCTCGGCACCCAGTGCGACCTCGAGATCGATTGGCATGTCAGCCCTTCCGTGCAATGTCAAGTGCAGCCAAGTACCCGAATGCCATCGCGGGACCAATGGTTCCACCCGGCCCGGGATAGGTGTGACCCATCACCGGCGAGCTGACGTTACCGGCCGCGTACAGACCCTCGATCACCGAGCCGTCGTCGCGCAGCGCCCGGCCGTTGACGTCGGTGCGGATACCGCCCTTGGTGCCCAGATCGCCGGGCACCATCTTGGCCGCGTAGAACGGGCCGTTCTTGATCTCGCCCAGGTTGGGGTTGGGCTTGTTGGTCGGATCGCCGTAATAGCGGTCGTAGGCGCTCTCGCCGCGGTGGAAGTCCTCGTCGACACCGGAGCGGGCGAAGCCGTTGAACCGCTCGACCGTCGCCAGGAACGCCTCGGCGGGCAGGCCGGTCTTCTCGGCCAGCTCGGCCAACGTGTCGGCCTTGACGATGACCCCGGACTCCAGCCACTTCTTCGGGATGCGCTGGCCCGGCTGCAACCCGGCGAAGATGAACCGGTCCCGGTACTGCTGGTCGAACACCAGCCAGGACGGGACGTTCTCACCCGGACCGGGACCCTGGCCGTACTCGCCGCCGTACATGTGGTGGCAGGCCTCGACATAGGGCATGGACTCGTTCATGAACCGCTTGCCGGCCAGGTTGACGATGATCGACCCGGGGGAGTTGCGCTCCGACAGCGCGAACCACGGGGCGCCGACCAGTGGAACAGTCGGACCCCACCAGGCATCCTCCATCAATTCCAAGGCCGCGCCGAGCTTTTCGGCCGCCACGATCCCGTCACCGGTGTTGGCGATCGCCCCGACCGTCCACTCGGTGGTGATCGGCGCCCGCTGGTACTTGATGCGCATCTGCTCGTTGTGCTCGAAGCCCCCCGAACCGAGGATCACACCGCGGCGGGCCCGGATCAGTTGGGGGTCAGCGGCTTCCGGTCCGGTCGTGTCGCGGACATAGACGCCGCGCACCACGCCGTCCTCCACGTAGAGGTCGGTCAGCGCGGTGTTCAGCAACACCGGGACCCCGGCCTTGCGCAGTCCGACGCGCAGCGGCGCGATCAGCGCACGGCCCATTCCGACCAGGTTCTTGCCGCGCGCGCTGGCCCACATGGTGCGCGCCCCGACCTTGAGGCTGCGCAGCACACCCCGCGGATGGCGCTTGAGCTGGTTGAGCCGCACGTAATCCTGCTGCATCACAACGACATTGAGCGGCACCTTGCCGTACGCCGGTTCGAGGTACTTCTCGTCGGGGCCGAGCTTCTTGGCGTCGAACGGCTTGGGCTCGATGGAACGCCCGCCCGGGCGCCCGCCCGCGGTTTCCGGGTAGTAGTCGGAGTAGCCCGGCACCCAGCACATCTTCAGCGGCGTGTTCTTCAGGACGAACGACAGCATCTCCGGGCCGCGCTCCAGATAGGTGTCGATGCGTTCGGGTTCCACGGCGTCGCCGATGATCGTGTGCAGATAGGTGCGCGCGGCCTCTTTGGTGTCCGTGACACCGTCGCGCTTGAGGATCTCGTTGTTCGGGATCCACACGCCCCCGCCGGACCGCGCCGTCGAGCCACCGAAGTGCGGTGCCTTCTCGACGACGACCGCGGATAGTCCCTGGTGGGCTGCGGTGAGGGCGGCGACCATGCCGGCTGCGCCGCTTCCGACGACGACGACGTCGAACTCCTGAACTGTCATACTAGAACACGTTATAGAATTGCCCCGTCCGGGCGCTACTGACCCCGCCTTTCCGGTCAGCGGAACGCTTAACCCATGCTTACCCGGACCGCATTAGAATTGCCTGCACCGGGGGCACCGTTCGCCCCGGTCAAGAGAGGAGATACCCGGGATGCTGAGCGTTGCGACGCGCGATGAACTTGCCGCCGAGTTGGCCGACGCCGAACGCAGCCGGGTCCCGATGGCTCCGCTGACATCCATTCATTCCGACATCGACGTCGTCGACGCCTACGAAATCCAGCTCATCAACATCCGCCAGCGGGTGGCCGAGGGTGCGCGGGTGGTCGGCCACAAGGTCGGGCTGTCGTCGGAGGCCATGCAGAAGATGATGGGCGTCGACGAGCCCGACTACGGTCACCTGCTCGCGGACATGGAGGTCTTCGAGGACAGGCCGGTCCCGGCGGGGCGCTTCCTGTACCCGCGCGTCGAGGTCGAGGTCGGGTTCATCCTCGCCGACGACCTTCCCGGCGCGGGCTGCACCGAGGACGACGTGCTGGCCGCGACCGCGGCGTTCGCACCGTCGATCGAACTGATCGACACCCGGATCAAGGACTGGAAGATCGCGCTGTGCGACACGATCGCCGACAACGCGTCGTCGGCCGGCTACGTGCTGGGCAAGGAGCGGGTGTCGCCCAAGGACGTCGATATCAAAGCCATCGACGCCGTCCTGACCCGCAACGGCGAGGTGGTCGCCGAGGGGCGCAGCGACGCGGTACTGGGCAACCCGGTCACCGCGGTCGCCTGGCTGGCCCGCAAGGTCGACAGTTTCGGCGTACGCCTCAAAGCCGGCGACATCGTGCTGCCGGGATCGTGCACCAGGGCCATCGACGCCCGTCCCGGCGACCAGTTCGTCGCCGACTTCACCGGGCTGGGTTCAGTCCGGTTGTCATTCGAGTAAGGGGAGCGTCCATGGCCCAGAAGAAGTCCGTCGCCATCGTCGGGTCGGGCAACATCAGCACCGACCTGCTGTACAAGCTGCTGCGGTCCGAGTGGCTCGAGCCGCGCTGGATGATCGGCATCGACCCGGCCAGCGAGGGTCTTGCCCGGGCGCGCAAGCTCGGCCTGGAGACCAGCCACGAAGGTGTCGACTGGCTGCTGGCCCAGCCCGAGACGCCGGACTTCGTGTTCGAGGCGACCTCGGCCTACGTCCACAAGGCCGCCGCCCCGCGCTACGAAGAGGCCGGCATCAAGGCCATCGACCTGACCCCGGCCGCCGTGGGCCCCGCGGTGGTGCCCGCCGGCCAACCTGCGCGAGCACCTGGATGCGCCGAACGTCAACATGATCACCTGCGGTGGCCAGGCCACCATCCCGATCGTGTACGCCGTCAGTCGCGCAGTCGCGGACCAGGGGGGCGTGCCCTACGCCGAGATCGTCGCCAGCGTCGCCAGCGTCTCGGCCGGACCGGGTACCCGCGCGAACATCGACGAGTTCACCAAGACCACCAGCCGGGGTGTGGAGGTGATCGGCGGTGCCAAGCGGGGCAAGGCGATCATCATCCTCAATCCCGCCGATCCGCCGATGATCATGCGCGACACCATCTTCTGCGCGATTCCCGAGGATGCCGACCGCGACGCCATCACCCAGTCGATCAAGGATGTGGTGGCCGAGGTGCAGACCTACGTGCCGGGCTACCGACTGCTCAACGAACCGCAGTTCGACGAGCCGTCGGTGGTCAACGGCGGCAACTTCCTGGTGACCACCTTCGTGGAGGTCGAAGGCGCCGGAGACTACCTGCCCCCGTATGCGGGGAACCTGGACATCATGACCGCCGCGGCCACCAAGGTCGGCGAGGAGATGGCCAAAGAGGCGGCAGCAGTCTCTGGAGGAACACGATGACTACCGACGGCATCTTCTTCAACTCGATGTGGGACGTCCGCATGACCGACACGTCGTTGCGGGACGGCTCGCACCACAAGCGCCACCAGTTCACCAAGGACGAGGTGCAGGCCATCGTCGCCGCCCTCGACACCGCCGGCGTGCCGGTGATCGAGGTGACCCACGGTGACGGCCTCGGTGGCTCCAGCTTCAACTACGGCTTCTCCAAGACGCCCGAGCAGGAGCTCATCAAGATCGCCGCCGAGACGGCGAAGGAAGCCAAGATCGCCTTCCTGATGCTGCCCGGCGTGGGCACCAAGGAAGACATCAAGGAGGCCCAGAACAACGGCGGCACGATCTGCCGGATCGCCACGCACTGCACCGAGGCCGACGTCTCCATCCAGCACTTCGGGCTGGCCCGCGAACTCGGTCTGGAGACCGTCGGCTTCCTGATGATGAGCCACACCCTGCCGCCGGAGAAGCTGGCCGCCCAGGCCCGCATCATGGCCGACGCCGGCTGCCAGTGCGTCTACGTCGTCGACTCGGCCGGTGCGCTGGTGCTCGAGGGCGTCGCCGACCGGGTGGCGGCCTTGGTCGCCGAACTCGGTGACGACGCGCAGGTCGGCTTTCATGGCCACGAGAACCTGGGCCTCGGTGTCGCCAACTCGGTCGAGGCCGTGCGCGCCGGAGCCAAGCAGATCGACGGCAGCTGCCGGCGCTTCGGTGCGGGCGCGGGCAACGCGCCCGTGGAGGCGCTGATCGGGGTGTTCGACAAGATCGGCGTCAAGACCGGTATCGACTTCTTCGACATCGCCGACGCCGCCGAAGAGGTCGTCGCCCCGGCGATGCCGGCCGAGTGCCTGCTGGACCGCAACGCGCTGATCATGGGCTACTCCGGGGTGTACTCCAGCTTCCTCAAGCACGCCATCCGTCAGTCCGAGCGCTACGGCGTGCCGGCCCACCAGCTGCTGCACCGGGCCGGTCAGCGCAAGCTCATCGGCGGCCAGGAGGACCAGCTGATCGACATCGCGCTGGAGATCAAGCGCGAGCAGGAAGCGCACGACCGACCAGCGTAGCCGGCCCCGTGCGTTGTCGGGGCCGCAGGGCACGATGGTCGCATGACACGGCCGGCGGTGACCCGCGAGCACGCCCAGGCCATCCTCGAACAGTTGGCCGGGCCCGCCGCGGTCCTGCGCGACGACCAGTGGACAGCCATCGAGGCGCTGGTGGTGCAGCGCCGCCAGGCTCTGGTCGTGCAGCGCACCGGGTGGGGCAAGTCGGCGGTGTACTTCATCGCCGCCAAGCTGCTGCGCGATCGTGGGCCACGGTGCGACGGTCATCGTGTCGCCCTTGCTGGCGTTGATGCGCAACCAGGTCGCCGCCGCGCAACGCGCAGGCGTTCGCGCGGCCACCATCAACTCCGGCAATGTCGACCGAGTGGGACGAGATCCACCAGCGGGTCAACAGCGGTGACCTCGATGTCCTGCTGGTCAGTCCGGAGCGACTGAACAACCCGGAGTTTCGCGACACCGTGTTGCCGGCGCTTGCCGCCGATGCCGGACTGGTGGTGGTCGACGAGGCGCACTGCGTCTCGGACTGGGGCCACGACTTTCGGCCCGACTATCGGCGGATCCGGACGTTGATCGCCGAACTCGGTTCGGATGTACCGGTTTTGGCGACCACCGCCACTGCCAACGATCGTGTCGTCGACGATGTCGCGGCTCAGCTCGGTGTCGGTGGGCGGGACACGTTGGTGCTGCGCGGTGGGCTCGATCGTAAGTCGTTGCGGTTGTCGGTGGTTCAGGCCGGCGGTGGTGCACAACGCACGGCCTGGCTGGCCGAGCACCTGGATTCGCTGCCGGGTTCCGGAATCGTCTATACGTTGACCGTCGCGCAGGCGCACGATGTGGCGGCGCTGTTACGCGAGCGTGGGCATGAGGTCGCCGCGTACACCGGGTCGACGGAAACCGCTGAGCGAGAACAACTCGAGTCCGATCTGCTGAACA
Organism: uncultured Actinomycetota bacterium; assembly: GCA_963786695.1. GTDB lineage: Bacteria > Actinomycetota > Actinomycetes > Mycobacteriales > Mycobacteriaceae > Mycobacterium. The sequence continues at coordinate 5,678 of CAWBAL010000051.1, read as the reverse complement.
ACCGCGTGAAGGCGCTGATCGCCACCTCGGCGCTGGGTATGGGGTTCGACAAACCGGATCTCGGCTTCGTGGTGCATCTCGGAGCACCCTCGTCACCGATCGCGTACTACCAGCAGGTCGGTCGTGCGGGCCGCTCGACGGACAGCGCTGAGGTGGTGTTGTTGCCCGGTCGTGAGGATCAAGATGTCTGGCGGTACTTCGCGTCGGTCGCGTTTCCGTCGGAATCCATGGTGCGGAACGTGATTCGTGCGCTGGTGCCCGACCGTCCGCAGTCGACACCCGCCTTGGAGCCGCTGGTGGATCTGGGCCGCACCCGGCTGGAGATGGTGCTGAAGGTGCTCGACGTCGACGGTGCGGTGCGGCGGGTCAAGGGCGGCTGGGTAGGCACCGGTGAGCCGTGGGAGTACGACGAGGCCCGCTACCGCAAGCTCGACGAGGCGCGGCGCCGCGAGCAGCAGGCGATGCTCGACTACCAGAGCACCGACGAGTGCCGAATGACATTCCTGCGCAGGCAACTCGACGATCCTGACCTCGAGGACGGCGAGCGCTGCGGCCGCTGCGACAACTGTGCTGGCGCCCACTTCGATGCCGCGGTGGACGAAGGCGCCGCGGCGCTCACCCAAGAGCGGCTGATGCGTCCGGGCGTGGAGATCACCCCGCGTAAGCAGTGGCCGTCGGGGCTGGACAAGCTTGGCCGTCACTCTCTCTGGCCGCATCGATGACGGACCCGCACCCGGGCAGGGCGATCGGGCGGCTCACCGATCTGGGCTGGGGCCCGCGCCTGCGACGCCTGCTCGACGACCCCGACGGCGAGGTGCCGCCGGATATGGTGCAGGCGGCAGTCAAGGTGCTCGCCGCCTGGGACTGGGCGTCCCGACCGGCTGCGGTGCTGGCGCTGGACTCGGAGACGCATCCAGTCCTCATCGCTTCCCTGGCCCGCGAATTGGCCGGCTCGGCAGACTGACCGACCTCGGCGTGTTGCGTTACGCCGCCGGGCGACGGCCGGTCAGCGCGGCCAACTCCGCCTATCGTGTCGCCGCCCTCGATGGTTCGTGGTCGGCGCCGGATCCGTCGGCGATCGCTGCGGCGGGCGGACCGGTGCTGCTCGTCGATGATGTGACCGACACCGGCTGGACGCTGACGATGGCCGCCCGGGTGGTGAAGGAGGCCGGCGCGCCAGCCGTGCTGCCCCTCGCGCTTGCGGCCACCAGCTGACGCCGGGGTAACAACGGCTCGGAAGCGCGCGAAGTCCCCTTCAGTGGCTGCGCGGCAATCGTGCTGCGCGCCTGCGAAAGGAGAACCCCAGTGCTCGTCCGTCGTGTCGTCCTGACAATGCTGGCCGCAGGCGCGGCCAGCGCCGTATCGATTCCGTCGGCCAGCGCCGACCCCGCACCGGCCGCGGACTGCTCGGCCGCCGGGCTGTCGTCCACCATCAGCTCGGTCACTCAGAACCTGTCCGGCTACTTCGCCGCGCACCCCGACGCCAACCAGGCGCTGATCGACGCCACCCGGCAGTCGGCCTTCTCGGCGATCGGCGCGTTCAACACCTACTTCGACGAGCACCCGGACGAGGCCAACGACGTCCGGGCCATCAAGCAGCCGCTGGTCGACTTCCAGGACCGGTGCGGCCTGCAGGTCGAGCCGGCCGCAGGCGCTGGTCGTCATCGGCGAGCTGTAGATCACCACCGCGAGGCTTGGCTCCGCCGAGTTGCGCGGTGAGCGCGTCGGCGGTGGCCACCACACCGCGCGCGTGCTTGACGATCTCCGAATCGGTCAGCGCACGGCCGATCTGCAGCGACACCACCATCGCCTGTCGGTGGTGGTGGTCGTAGACCGGTGCGGAGATGACGCTGACGTCGTGACGTTGGCGCGCGGTTGAGCCGTCGAACTCGCTGCGCAGGTGCACCCGCTCGCCGATGTCGGAGATCAGTTCGCCAGCAGTGCCCGCAACTCGTCTGGCAGCGTGCTCGACATGCCGGCCATCAGGGCGTAGAGCCGACGTCCGGCCGGGGTGAGTCGCTCGACCAGAAACCCCGACGCCCGGCACTCGGCGATCACCCGGTCGAGCCGGTCGGTGTCGGTGCGCAGCGGGATCGTGGGCGTCTTGCCCAGCCAGGCGCCCAGAGCCTCGTCGTCCCACAACACGAACATCAGGCCCACCGGCGGCGCGAACGGGTAGCTCTGGCCGACCCGCACCCCGACGTCGGACCCCGGCGGCCCCACCAGCTCCAGCAGCGTGATCCGGTCGTCGACGACACCGGCCAGCGCCGCGGTGGTGTTGAAAGCGCTTGACAGCCGGCTCAATTCGGCCCGGGCCGCCGGGCTGACCCGCAACGACTCCTGAGCGATGTGGCCGAGTGTGATCAGGCTCGGCCCCAGCCGATAGGTCTTGTCTCCTGCGTCACGTACCAGGTACCCGGACTCGGCCAGTGTGGTGACGATGCCCAGGCAGGTCGGCTTGGACAGACCGAGGCGACGGGCCAACTCGGACAGGCCGAAACGGTCGTGCGGGTGCTTGGCGAGGAAGTCGAGGATCGCCACCACCCGCTGGGTCGGGGGAGAGGAACGTCCCGACGATTCACCGCTGCGCATTGCAGAACTGTACCTCGTTGTTCCAGATATGGACCGATGAGCCGGTTGACTCGGCACTAGAACACGTTCTACTGTCGGTTCAGCAGACGTACCGATGCGGTCCAATATTGAAACGCGAGGGAGTCGATGTACACCCAACCTCTGGCCGACGCCATCCCCGAGGCCGAGCGTCTGGTCGCCGAAGCGCCTTCATCTCCAGCGATGCCGACCTGCTCGAGGGCCTGCAGTATCTGGCCGGCTGCATCGCGGCCTGCACGCACGTCGCCTTCGACTACGACCGGGACCATCCGTTCCTGCACTCGGGCACCGGCCCGTTCACCAAGATGGGCCTGGACAACCCGGACACCATGTACTTCGGCACCCGGGTGGTGGCCGGCAACGAGTACGTCGTCACCGGCACCCGCGGCACCACCACCGACGTCAGCTTCCAGCTGCTCGGCGGCGAGTACACCGACGAAGGAGTGCCGGTCAGCGAAGCGGCGTTCGACGACCGCGAGCTCGACGTCGCCGCCGACGGCAGCTTCGAGTGGCGGTTCACTCCGAAGAGCAACGCGCAGTTGGTGATTCGCGAGGTCTACAACGACTGGTCGGCGCAGCGCGGCACGTTTGCGATCGCCCGCACCGACACCGCGGGCACCGCGCCGCCGCCGCTGACCAAGGAGCTGATCGAACGGCGCTACGCGACCGCGGGCAAGCAGCTGGTGCAGCGGGTGAAGACCTGGCTGCAGTTCCCGAAATGGTTCTATGACAACCTGCCGGTCAACACCCTGACCGCGCCGCGGCTGACACCCGGTGGACTGGCCACCCAGTACTCGTCGGTCGGGCACTACGACACTCACGCCCGAGCAGGCACTGGTCATCACCCTGCCGGTGAGCGACGCGCCGTATCTCGGGCTTCCAGCTGGGTAGCCTCTGGTACATCTCGCTGGACTACATCAACCACCAGACATCACTGAACGGCACTCAGGCGCAAGCTGATCCGGACGGCAAGATCCGCATCGTCGTCTCCGACCGCAACCCCGGCGTCACCAACTGGGTCGAGACGCTCGGGCACCGCAAGGGTTACCTGCAGTTCCGGTGGCAGCGGGTATCCCGCGAACTGACAGAGGCCGACGGGCCCACCTTGGAACTGGTCGACCTCGACTCGGTGGCGGACAAGCTGCCCTACTACGAACACAACAAGATCTCCGAAGAGGACTGGCGGGAGCGGATTGCGCTGCGCCAGAAATTGATTGGCAACAGGATGGTGGGATAACGCATGGGCGGCTTGCTCGAGAACAAGGTCGTGGTGATCAGCGGCGTAGGCCCGGCGTTGGGCACCACCCTGGCGCGCCGATGTGCCGAGGCCGGAGCCGACCTGGTGCTGGCGGCGCGGACCGTCGAGCGGCTCGAAGACGTCGCCAAGCAGGTGGCCGACCTGGGCCGCCGCGCCGTGGCGATCGGCACCGACATCACCGACGAAACCCAGGTGGACAACCTCGTCAAGCAGACGCTGGACGCCTACGGCAAAGTCGACGTGCTGATCAACAACGCCTTCAAGGTGCCGTCGATGAAGCCGTTCGCCAACACGTCGTTCGAGCACATCCGGGAGACCCTGGAACTGACGGTGCTCGGTGCGCTGCGGATGATTCAGGGCTTCACCCCCGCGCTGGTCGAGGCCAACGGTTCGGTGGTGAACGTGAACTCGATGGTCTTGCGGCATTCCGACCCGAAGCAGGGCGCCTACAAGATGGCGAAAGCGGCGCTGCTGGCCATGTCACAGTCGCTGGCCAGCGAGCTCGGTCCGCAGGGGATTCGGGTGAATTCCGTTCTGCCCGGCTACATCTGGGGCGGCACGCTGAAGAGCTACTTCGCGTCGACATCAGGCCGGCAAGTACGGCACGACGGTGGACGAGATACACAAGGCGGCCGCCGTGAACTCCGACCTCAAGCGGCTGCCCACCGAGGACGAGGTGGCCTCGGCGATCCTGTTCATGGCCAGTGATCTCTCCAGCGGCATCACCGGGCAGACGCCTGGACGTCAACTGCGGGGAGTACAAGGCGTGATGCCACCCGAGAACAAGTCGCAGGGAGTGGAGCATGAGCCCCGTACTGATGTCGGAACCGTCGAGGATCTGAAGGCCTCGGCGACCAAGGCCGTCGGTCTCGACGACTTCGGAACGTGGCCCATGTCCCCACCTACTCGCAGTGGCTGGCCGGCAGACTCAACCAAGCAACCAGCGGCACCGCAAGAATCTTCAGCTGATCGGTCTCAACGATCCCGAGAAGCGCTCGGTACTGAAGAACCCCGGTCACCGTTCGCCCTCGACGCGCTGTTCGCCACCTACCCCGACGCGCTGGTAATCCAGTGTCACCGGCCGGCGAGACGATCATGGCGTCGATGTGCTCGCTGGCTCGGCCCACCCCCGAGGGCTGGTCGAACACCTTCGTCGGAGAGACGATCGCGGCGGACTCCCGAGACGTGGTCGCGCGGGCTGGAGCGGTTCAACCCCGTACGGGCGACCCGAACCCGCGCAATTCTACGACGTCGACTACTTCAAGCTGATTCGCGACCCGATCCGCACCGTCGAAGACATCTACACCGCTTCGGCCTCGAACTACCGACGTGCGCGCCGCCATCCAGCGCACCGACGAGGAGGGCAGCCGGCGGCCCTCGGGCCCCGAAGCACACCTACTCGCTGGCTCGACTACGGGCTGGCCGAGAGCAGGTCAAGGAGCGCTTCAAGGGCCTCTGAGCGGTCAGCCGTCGCCGGGGGCCGGGGCGCAGGAGTACTCCTCCAAACAGCCCTCGGCACCGCATGTTTGATGCTGTCCCCGACAGCTTCGGGACAGCGACGGCCCTTGGCGGTAGTGCCCCGGCGACGCGGATCTCGGCGAAATAGGCGCAACGGTCCCGAGCCTCGGTGTTCCACTGCGCCGCCGTGACGGCGCCGAGCTTCTTGACTCTCACCGAGACGTCGCGGAACCGGCCGTCGACTTCGGCGAGCCCGGACGACAGGTAACGCTCGCGGTCTCGCCGAGTCGGCCTCGTGCACCGCGGCCGCTCGATCCGTCGCCGGCGAAGGTCGCGCCTTCGTTCCACGACG
>CAWBAL010000050.1:0-269748 GCA_963786695.1 uncultured Actinomycetota bacterium | reverse complement strand
GCACCAGCTGATCATCACCAGCATCAAGGCGGTGCTGAGCCGGGTGACCTTTGTCGATGACCATGAGCCACTGGTGGCCGGCAGCCTCGTCGTGCACGACGACATCGTGGCCGCGATCTCCGTCCACGATCAGGCTGCTTTCGTCGAGGCGATCAACCGCCACGACAGTGATCTGATCAGGGCCGACGACCCGGATCGCACGCCGCACACCCCGCAACGCCCTGATCTCCGCGCAGCCGGACACCCGCACATATCGGTAACTCCTACCACCATTTCACTGTGACCCACAACATTCTGCATAAACATCTTGAATTATGCATGCACATTCTTCTACGCTGGTGTCGACCACACTCCCCGATGAGGTACGCCATCACCTCTCGCTCGTCCCGCGGCCTGATCGACGTGCACACCCATGCAGTCGATCCGGACCTGCCTGACCTGAGCCGACGCCACGGTGGTGACCGTTGGCCGAGTGTGGAGCGCACCGGCGAGCGAGAGGCTTGGCTGCACTACGGCGGCCGCAGATACCGGAAGATCGACCACCGATGCTGGTCACCGGCCGCCCGGCTGGCCGATATGGACCGCGACGGTGTCGAGCTCCAGGTGATCTCGCCGATCCCGGTGACCTTCTGTTACGAGGCCGACCCCACCGGCACCGCGGAACTGGCCGAAGCCCAGAATGACTTCTTCGCCCGGATCGTCACCGAACACCCCACCCGGTTCGCCGCGCTGGGCGCGGTGGCGCTGCAGGACCCCGACCTCGCCGTCGCCGAGCTGCGCCGGTGCATGGCCCGCCCCGGCTTCCTCGGAATCGAGATCGCGACCCAGGTTCGCGGCGACGAACTCGCCGACGAGCGCTTCGACCGGTTCTTCGCCGTCGCCCACGAACTCGGCGCGCTGGTCCTCATCCACCCCCGCGACGAGGACCTTCCCGCCCGAATGGCCGGACTGGCAATGGGTTTCGGCGCCGGCATGCCGATCGAGACGGCGACGGCGGCGGCCTCGCTCTCACCAGCGGGGCCCTGGTCCGCCGGCCCGAGGTCCGTCTGTGCCTGGCGCACGGCGCCGGCGCACTGCCAGCGATCATCGGCCGGCTGGACGAGGTACCAGATCGGTGGTATGGCAGCAGATTCGGCGGAGTTGCCCAGTCGGCTGGCCGCGTCGCTGTGGTGCGACTCGCTGACCTACACCCGGCCCGGGCTGCTGGCCGCAGCCGAGGTCGTCGGCGCCGAGCGCGTGGTGTTCGGATCCGACTACCCCTTCCCGCCGGCACCCGCCCCACTCGACGACGTCGTCGCCGACCTTCCCCCCGACCTCAGCGACCGAATCAGCAGAAAAAATATGGAGGATCTCTATGGCGCACTTCCTTGGGCTGGGCCTCACGCACTATCCGCTGCTGGCCGGCACGGATGAACACATGGCCAGCCTGCTGCGCTGGACCCTGGCCGACCCCGACATTCCCGAATCGGCGAAGGACCCGGCGAACTGGCCGAAGGCCATGCGCGAGGAGTGGGGCACCGACCAAGGCGTGACCGCCGCGGCTGCGCACCGGAAGGCGTTGGTGGACAACCTCGCCCGCTGCCGCCAAGCACTCGACGAGTTCAACCCGGACGTCGTTGTGGTCTGGGGCGACGACCAGTACGAGAACTTTCGCGAGGAGATCATCCCCCCGTTCTGCGTGCTCGCCTACGGCGACGTCGACGCCGAACCGTTCGAGCTCATGACCGAGCGGGGCAGCCCCAACGCCTGGGGCCTGCCAGATGACACCACCATCACCCTGCACGGCGATCCGGCGAACGCGCGCCTGCTGACCACCGCGCTGATCGAGCGCGGCTTCGATATGGCCTACTCGTATGAGAGGCGCAAGGATTCTGCCTTCCCACACGCGATCGCCAACACTCAACTGTTCCTCGACTATCCCAATGCCGGCGCGAAGTTCGACTACCCGCTGATCCCGATCACGGTGAACTGCTACGGCCCCCACGTGATCGCCCGGCGCGGCGGGCTGGTGCGCTTCGCCGAGATCGAGAACGAACAGATGGATCCGGTCGGCCCGTCACCAGCGCGCTGCTTCGCCCTCGGTCGCGCGGTCGCGCAGTCATTCGCCGACACGGACCTGCGGGTCGCGCTGATCGCCTCGTCGAGTTGGTCGCACGCGTTCCTCGTCGACAAGAACTGGCACATCACCCCGGACACCGACGCCGATCTGCGGCTCTACGACCTGCTGACGAACGGCGACTACGAGAAGTGGCAGGCCACCCCGACCCGGGACATCCTCGAATCGGGCCAGCAGGAACTCCTCAACTGGTTCTGCATGACCGGCGCCGCGGCCGAACTCGGGCTCGAACTCGACTGGTCTGAGCTCGTCATCACCGATGTCTTCAACTCCAACAAATGCTTCGCGGTGTTCCAGGAAGGACAGTAACGATGACAGCGACCGTGGCGCAGCCACGCACAATCGATGCCGGCGGCATCAAGACCAGTTATCTGGAAGCCGGCTCCGGCGAAACGGTGCTGATGCTGCACGGCTCCGGACCCGGCGTCTCGGGAACAGCCAACTGGCAGCTCAACATCGGACCACTGTCCCAGCGCTTCCACGTCCTGGCACCCGACATCGTCGGATTCGGAGCCACCGAACGGCCGGACGACGTGATCTACTCGCTGCGCACCTGGACCGATCACGTGTGGGCGTTTCTCGACGCCCACGGCATCACTCGCACCGCGATCGTCGGCAACTCCCTCGGCGGCCGAATCGCCCTCCAAATGGCCACCGATGATCCCGAACGGATCAGCAGTATGGTCCTGATGGGCTCCCCCGGTGTCGGCATGACCCCGACCGAAGGCTTGGCTGCGCTGCGCGCCTACGAGCCGTCGCACGAGGCGATGCGGCATCTGCTGAAGAATTTCTTCGCCGTCGATCCGAACCTGATCACCGAGGACCTGGTGACCATCCGCTATGAAGCCAGCATCGCCGACGGCGCGTTCGAGGCTTACAGCGCAATGTTTTCCGACCCTCGGCACAAAGGGTCCGAACTCGGAATCACCGCCGAGGAGGTGCGAGCCATCGCCACGCCCACCCTGCTGATCCACGGCCGGGAGGACAAGGTCGTGCCGCTTGCGGTCTCGGTGACGATGCTCGACCTGCTGCCCAACGCAGACCTTCACGTATTCAGCCGGTGCGGACACTGGACCCAGATCGAGCGCGCAGACGAGTTCTCCGCCTTGGTCGCAACCTATTTGGAGCGCTCATGAGCACAGTCGAGGACTGGACAACGCACGACACCGCCGCCCCCGCCCGTGAACCGCTGGTGGTCGACGACCAGGACAACCAGACGTTCCGGGTGCATCGCTCGGCGATGACCTCGACGGAGGTGCACCGAGCCGAGATGGAACGGGTTTTCGGCCACTCCTGGCTGTACGTCGGACACGAGTCCGAGATCCCCAAACCCGGCGATTTCGTTCGCAGGAATCTCGCAGGCCGGCCGATCTTCATGGTCCGCGGCGCAAAAAGCGGCGACGTCAACGTGTTCCACAACTCGTGCACCCATCGCGGCGCACTGGTCTGCCGACAGGACTCCGGCAACTCGAAGGTCTTCCAGTGCTTCTATCACGCCTGGTCCTTCGACAGCGAGGGCAACCTCAAGGGAGTCCCGGACAAAGAGGCCTACTCCAACGGGTTGGACTTCGACAGGTTATCCCTGGCGAAGGTGGCTCGGGTGGACTCCTACCGGGGCTTTGTGTTCGCGTGTTTCGATTCCGCCGTCGTCGACCTGCCGACATGGCTGGCCGGCGCGAAGGAATACATCGATCTGGTGGTCGACGGCTGCGGCGGTTCGGTCGAGATCATCAAGGGCACCAACGAATACAGCTTCGACGCGAACTACAAGCTGCTGATCGAGAACAGCGCCGACGGCTACCACGCGGCCTCCACCCACGACACCTACTTCAAGTACCTGGTGTCGATAGGCACCGATCTGCAGGGCGGCGTGATCGGCAAGGCCCTCAAACTGGGCAACGGGCACGCGGTGATCGAGTACTCCTCACCCTGGGGCCGCCCGGTGGCCAAGTGGGAACCGCTGTTCGGCGAGGACGCCAAGGTCGAGATCGACCGTATCCGGGCCCAGCTCACCGACGAGTACGGCGAGGAACGGGCGCACAAAATGTGTGAGGTGAACCGCAACCTGATCATCTACCCGAACCTGATCATCAACGACATCATGGCGGTGACGGTTCGCACGATGTTCTCCCCGGCCCCCGACCGGGTGGACGTGACGGCCTGGGAATTGGCTCCTACCGACGAGGTGCCCAGCCTGCGCGAGCGCAGGCTCGACAGCTTCCTGACCTTCCTCGGCCCCGGCGGTTTCGCCACTCCCGACGATGTCGAAGCACTCGAATCGTGCCAGACCGGATTCACCAGCGGCGGCGTCGAATGGAATGACATCTCCCGCGGCATGGGCCGTGGACCGATGGCCAACGACGAGGAACAGATGAGGGAATACTGGCGACGATGGCAGCAGCAGATGGGCGACGCAGCGGACCTGGGCGGTGCACGATGACCGCCGCCACTCGCGTCGTCACCCGCACCGAGGTCGAGGACTTCCTCTACCACGAGGCGGCACTGCTGGACGCGTGGAACCTCGACGGCTGGCTCGAACTCTATGAGCCCGACGCCCGGTACGAGGTGCCGTGCAACGACAAACTCGACGCTGATCCGGACCGCGATCTGCTGCTCATCGACGATGATCACCGGCGGATGCAAGCCAGGGTGGAACGGCTCAACAACCGTCGCGCCCATCGTGAGTACCCGCACTCGCGCACCAACCACCAGGTGTTCAACGTGCGACTCGGGGAGCCGGCCGAGGAATTGCCGGTGAGCGCATCGTTCACGGTGTGGCGGTGCCGGGACGGCCGGACCCACCACTACGTCGGCAAGTACCACTACCGATTGCGGGTGACCGGCGACGGATTCCGAATTGCCCACAAGCGCGTCGAACTCGACCTCACCGACCTGCGCGGCGTCGGCGACGTGGCGATCATCTTGTGAGTGGTGCACTCGCAGGCCGCACGGCGATCGTCACCGGGGCCGCGTCCGGCATCGGGCTCGCCATAGTCGAGCGCCTCATCGCCGACGGCGCCCGGGTCTTCGCGGCTGCCCGCTCCAGCGAAGACCTGCAGCGAGTGGTCGAACGTACCGCGATCACAGGCGGATTCGTCGGTGAGCTCCAAGCACCCGGGGTAGCCGACGATCTACTCAGCGCTGCCCTCGACGCGCTCGGCCATGTCGACGTACTGGTCAACAACGCCGGCGGTGGGGTGATCCGGCCGACCCTGGAGCACACCGAGGAGTCGCTGCAGGCCACCGTCGACAACAACCTGTGGACGACGATCCGGTCCGTGCGGGCGCTGTTGCCGCACATGGTGTCTCGGCAACACGGCCGCATCATCAACATCGGCGCCGATTCGGTGCGCACCGGGTTGATGGACCACGCGATGTACAACGCCGCCAAGGGTGGGGTGCATGCGATGGTCACGGGTCTGGCCCGCGAGTTCGCGGCTTCGGGAATCACCGCCAACACCGTCGCACCCTGCTATGTGCTCACCCCGGAGCTGACCGCGCTGTTCGCCTCGGGCGAGGCACCCCCGCGCCTCATGGAGGTCGTCGACCAGGGCACCGCAATCGTGCCACTGGGCCGGCCCGGGTACACCTGCCGGAGGTCGCCGGCCACCGTCGCCTTCCTGGCCGGCGACGACAGCAGATTCATCACCGGGCAGACCATCTACGTCAACGGCGGCGCCAGCATGGGCTGACGCCCGTCAACCACTACCCACACCTGAGGACCTGCTTCATGACTTCGTCCCCGACTCGCCTGCAAGATGCCGCCGATCGGCTCATCGCCGCAGCCGCTGCACCCAACCAGTGCGAACCAGTTCGCGATATCCTGGGCGACAACGACATTCCGGCCGCTTACGCCGTACAAGAATCTGCTCACCGCCGACTCAATCGCCAGCGGCCGGGTCATTGTGGGCCACAAGATCGGCTTGACCTCCCCTGCCGTGCAGAAACAGCTCGGCGTCGACCAGCCCGACTCCGGCGTGCTGTTCGCGGACATGCAGGTGGTCAATGGCGCCACTGTCCCGGCCGGGCGGCTACTGCAGCCCAAAGTCGAGGCCGAGATCGCGTTCATTCTGTCCGCCGACCTCGACGACGACTTCTCCGAGGAGGCGATCCGCGCCGCCGCCGGTGTGGCGCTGCCCGCCATCGAAATCGTCGACTCCCGCATCCGGGACTGGTCGATCGGCATCGTCGACACCGTCGCCGACAACGGATCCTCGGCGCTGTTCGTGCTCGGCGAGCCCCGGATCCCGGTCGCCGATATCGACTTCGTCTCCCGCACCATGGTGCTCACCGAGGACGGCGCCACGGTGTCGCAGGGCCGCGGCGCGGACTGCCTGGGCAGCCCGCTGTTGGCGCTGCAGTGGCTGGCGCGGACCGCCCGCGACAACGGCTCGCCACTGCGCGCCGGGCACATCGTGCTGTCCGGGGCGCTCGGCCCGATGGTGCCGGCGCGGTCGGCCAGCACGTACGAAACGACGATCGACGGAATCGGCTCGGTGGCCGTCGCCTTCGCCTGAGTCGGTGCGAAGAAATCTGTCACCGGGTTGCCTCACGTCAAGATGCGCGGATTGGGGTGTTCGTTGCCTCACGTGAGTGTGCGCGTTTGGTGACTGGAGCGGGGGTGCCGGCTGGGGCTTTGCTGGTGGCCAGGGTGAAGAGCTGGGCGGTCAACGCCCGAATCTGGCGTTGGGTGGCGGCCGGATTGATCAGCGAGTGGGTCCGCTTGAGCGCGACGATGCGTTCCACAGTCATGCTCGGGTGATCGATCGCGCGGTGAAACGGGGTAGTGGCGGTGTCGTGTTTCCTGGACACCTTGGCTCCTGTGCGGACTTTGGATATCAGTTTCTGCTGGGGGTGGAAGTAGTTGGTCAGCATCGACTGCAGGTGCCAGATTTCGTTGAGTAGCAATAGTTCTGATGCTGTGTCGTAGCGGTAGTAGCCGACCACTGTGCGTACCACTGCCCAGTTCTTCTGCTCGACGTGGCAGCCGTCGTTCTTGTTGCCTGGCCGTGACCGGGTGAAAGTGATGCGGCGGTCTTGACACCATGCCAGCAGGTCGTCGTTGATGAATTCCGAGCCGTTGTCGCAGTCCACGCCGACGATCGGGAACGGCATCGCGGCGGCGATGTGATTGAGGGCGGCCAGTACGTGTTTGGCCGTCCTGTCGGGCAGTGAGCGGCTCTCGGTCCAGCCGGTGGCGATGTCGGTGACCGTCAACGTGAAGGCATGGCCTCCACCGCGGTTGCCGCCGTCGTGGAAGACCGTGTCGATCTCGACGAAGCCGGGCACAGCGTCGTCCCATTCGGCCCAGGTGCGTATCGGGATCTGGCTTTTGAGCAGCGATCCCGGCTTGGTGCCCACACGTCCTCTGATCGTGTATTTGGCTCGCTCATCGGCCAGGCGGCGATCGATGGTGGCCGCCGACATCGAGACCAGCAACGCCGCGGTCTCATCACTGATGACCAGCTCCCGGAAGTGACGCAGTACTGCCACCAGCTCTGTGAGCATGGGGGCGAGCCGTTTGCCGGCGGGCATTCCGAGCACCGTCCAGCAGACTGTCAATGCCGCGATCACCTCGGGCCCGTACGTCACCGGCCGGGGACCGCGCACGGTGACGATCGTGGGCACCAGCGCCGCTTTGAGCGCCTTACGGGCATGGCTGCGATGCCAGCCGGTGTTGGCGCACAACTCGTCGAGAATCCGACTCTTCCCGCGCTTACTGGCCTGCTGGTAGCGGATCGCCGCTGCCTGCGTCACTGCTCTGCGCTCACCCAATGTCAACCCCATCACCTGGGCCTACCGAAATCATTGCTGACCGATCAGGCAGGCGCGCCGTCTACGCGCGCATTTTTAGTGAGGCAACGAACCACCCATTCGCGCGCATTTCAGGCGAGTCAACGCGGTCGGACCGGGCTGGCTATACTCGAACACATGTTCGATGGTGGGCTTCGGTCGGCGAGCGACGCCGCCGTCGTGGGCGCGATCGAGGACCTGGCCCGCGCGGAGGCCGGGCCGCGGCCCAGCGCATCGCGTCGATCGCGGAGTTGGTGCGCCGCCGCTGCGGAGACGACGAGCGGGCGTACTGGGCGTGTGATCCCTGGGATGCCACTGCCGCTGAGATCGGCGCGGCCCTGGGAATCAGCCGCGGCCGCGCCTCCGGGGAGATGCATCTGGGCCTGTCCGCTGCGCTACCGGCTGCCGCGGGTCGCGGAGCTGTTCATGGACGGGCCTGCTCAGCTATCGGGTGTGCGCCGCGATCGCCGACCGCACCGACTTGATCCAAGACCGGGCCGCTCTCGAGCTGATCGATTCCGCGATCGCCGAGCATGCCCGGTCGTGGGGCGTGCTCTCGGCCTACAAACTCGACAAGGCCATCGACGCCTGGGTCGACCAATTCGACCCCGGCGCATTGCACCAGACCCGTTCGCGCGCCCAAGACCGTGCTGTTCACGTGGGCTCCCGCGTACGACGGGTCGGGCATCACCGGGATCTCGGGTCGGCTCTATGCCACCGACGCCGCCGTCCTCGATCGCCGCTTGATGCAGATGGCCCATGGGGTCTGCGATGACGACCCGCGCACCATCGCCCAGCGGCGCGCTGACGCCCTCGGTGCGTTGGCCGCCGGCTCGGATCGGCTCGCCTGCCAGTGCGGTTCACCCGAGTGCCCGGCATCCGGCGACGACGGGCGCGCCGCCGGCGTGGTCGTGCACGTGGTGACCGACGCCGACGCGGCGACCGTCGCGCCGGACAGTAACTCAGGCGCAGCGTCGCCGGCGACGAAGGCGACAGCGACGCTGACCGGTCGCGGCGGCATCGTGCCCACGCCATTGCTGGCCGAGCTGATCTCCGCCGGCGCCACAGTGCGGCACGTGCGCCGCCCGGCCGACGAACCCGAGCCGGGCTACCGGCCCTCGGCAGCGCTGGAGGAGTTCGTCCGATTCCGGGATCTCACCTGTCGGTTCCCGAACTGCGACGTGCCCGCCGAGTTCTGCGACGTCGACCACACCATCCCCTGGCCGCTAGGCCCGACGCACCCGTCGAATCTGAAGTGCGCGTGCCGCAAAGACCACTTGCTCAAGACATTCTGGGACGGCTGGTCGGACCGGCAGTTCCCCGACGGCACCGTCGAATGGACCTCACCGACCGGCAAGACCTACCTCACCCATCCCGGCAGCCGAATCCTGTTCCCGCACTGGAACATCACGACGGCCACACTGCCGCCGCCACCCTCGACGACACCAGATCCGTCGCACGCCCGCACACTGATGATGCCAACCCGACGACGAACACGAGCCGACGACCGCGCCTACCGCATCAAACGTGCACGCGCACTCAACGACGCCTACGTCGCCGAACGAAACCGGCCACCACCGTTCTGACGGGCTAGGCCCCCGGAAGGGGTATCTGGGGAACGCCGGGGGTGCCGATCCGGCCGGCGAGCCAGGGCAGTGCATCCCTGAAACCGGTTGCTGCCGAGGGGAAGTCGTGCCCACCGCGGTATCCCACCACTAGCATTCGGCGCCGTGCGCGCTGAGCAGTTCGCAGAGTTGCGTGGCCGTCTTGGTGTGGTCCTCGGAGTAGGTGTCCCAGTCCTGTAGCGAGTCGGATTGCACTGAACCGGAACCGGCGGCCCAGTGCCGGGTCGGGACCTGATCGGACACGCCGATCCAAGCGGCCAGGTCGTAATAGTACGGCCAGGTCGTAATTGTAGCGGTGCGCCTCACGTGACATTGGCGTCAATTGTCGCCGATGGCCCCCGCGTCAACGGCACCGGGTGATCGAGGGGACCGGCGTGTCGGCCGCCACACCGGGCTAGCCGCCGCTGAGCAGTCCCTTGGCCACGTGGGTGATCTGGACCTCGTTGCTTCCCGCGTAGATCATCAGCGACTTGGCGTCGCGGGCAAGCTGTTCCACGCGGTACTCGGTCATGTACCCGTTGCCGCCGAACAACTGGATGGCTTCCATCGCCACGTCGGTGGCGGCCTGCGAGCAGTAGTACTTCATCGCCGAGGCCTCGGCCAGCGAGATCGGGGTGCCGGTCTGCCCGGACTCGATGACCCGGAACAGCATGTTGCGCACGTTCATCCGGGCGACCTCCATGTCGGCCAGCTTGAGCTGGATCAGCTGGAACTGGCCGATCTCCTTGCCCCACAGCGTGCGCGTCCTGGCGTAGTCGACACACAACCGCAGGCATTCCTCGATCACCCCGAGCGCCATCGCGACCACCCCGATCCGTTCGGCGGCGAAGTTCGACCGGGCGCTGGCGCGGCCGTCGCCCGAGGCGTTGTCCTCGGTCTCGCCCAACAGCCGGTCGCGGCCCAGCCGCACGTTGCTGAAGAACAACTCACCGGTTCGGGAACTGTGAATGCCCATCTTGCGGAACGGCTTTGCCTGCACGAAGCCTTCCATTCCGCGGTCGAGCACGAAGGTGAGGACCTTGCGGTCGCGCTTGCTGATCGCCGGGTCGCCCTCGTCGAGTTTGGCGTACACCACCACGACGTCGGCGTCGGGTCCGTTGGTGATGAAGGTCTTCTGCCCGTTGAGGATGTAGTCGTCACCGTCGCGCACGACGTAGGACTTCATGCCGCCGAACGCATCCGAGCCGGAGTCGGGTTCGGTGATGGCCCACGCCCCGACCTTGTCGTAGGTCACCAGGTCCGGCAGCCATCGCTCCTGCTGGGCCAGGGTCCCGCGCGACGCGATCGTCGGCACGGTCAGGCCGAGGCTGACACCCATGCCGGTCACCAGTCCCATGCTGACCCGGCACAGTTCGCTGATGAGCGCGAAGCCCATTCCGCCCGAGCCGCCCTCGCCGAACATGCCGAACGACTTCGACGCCGAGTCGGGTGCGCCGCCGCCCTCGCGTTCCCGCATCCGCGCCAGCCGCTTGGTCAGCGACTCGCGGGCCATCTCGGCAATCCCGAAGGTGGCGAACAACTTTCGGACGATCGGGTACGGCTCCATGTCGCCGCTCTCGAGCGCGTCGACGTGGGGCCGCACCTCCTTGTCGACGAACTCGCGGACGGCGTCACGCACGGCAAGGTCGACGTCGGACCATTCGATCATGGAATCTCCGGTTCAGGCGGCGGTGGAACGTCCTCGGGCGGGCCGCCGTCCGGCGAGTGAGAACGTCGTGTGCACCAGAGACCCGGCGCGCGCGACGAGGCTCTTGTGTCTGGGGACATAGTGCATCGGCAGTCCGCGGCGATCTCGGGGAGGTGCCGTGAAGCCCGGCGCCTCGACCAGCGGCGCGTCGGCGGGGATCCGGCCGTTGGCCCGCCGGGACCGGCCGCATGCTCATGCCGTACATCCGGTACCACTGCACGTGTTCGTCGAACAGCTGGCGTTTCTCGGCCTCGGTCAGCCCGCCGCAGAAGTACTCGGCGACTTTCAGGACGAGCATGAAGAACGTGGCGTGCGCCCAGTAGAACGTCTCGGGATCCAGTGCGTGGTAGCGCCGGCCCGGCCGAATCCACGCCCTTGATCGTGGCGTGGAAGCTCTTGATCTGTTCGCCGGTCCGGCGGGCGCGTTCCCCGTCGTAGACGACGCCCATGATCGGGTAGACCGAGCGGGCGACCCGCTGCAGCGGCTCGCGCAGCAGGATCGAGTGGTCTTCGACCCCCGCGCCGAGCTGCGGGTACATGTTCTGCAGCGACCCGATCCACACTCCGAGCATCCCGGTGCGCAGGTCCCCGAAGTACTTCCAGGTCAGCGACTCGGGGCCGAGCGGGGTCGGCTCGGCGGGTTGCGTGGTCGTCTTCGACCTCATCGTCTGACGATAGGGCTGACAACATGCGTTGTCTATGACGGCGACGAAGCTGTGACCTCACGTTTGGCGAAGCGAGACGTTGGCCGGGTCACAGTGGTTGGCCGCGCCGAAAGGCGTTCCCTAGGCTGATCTTGTGGACGTCGAGCCGGTGGAGGACCAAACCGGGCGCGGTCCGGCGGCCTGGCTGCACAACACCAACCACAACCCGGGCATCGTCGCGTTGATCCGGCGCGCCCGCCGGGTGCTGCCCGGCGACCCCGATTTCGGCGACCCGCTGTCGGCTGCCGGCGAGGGCGGACCGCGAGCGGTTGCCCGCGCCGCCGACCGGCTGCTGCCCGAGCGCGATGTCGCCACCCGGGAGGTGAGTTTGGCCACACTTCAGGTCTGGCAGGCGCTCACCGAACGGGTGTCCGGGCGTCCCGCCAACCCCGAGGTGACCCTGGTCTTCACCGACCTCGTCGGCTTCTCCAGTTGGGCGCTGCAGGCCGGCGACGACGCCACGCTGCGGCTGCTGCGCCGGGTCGCGCAGGCGGCCGAGCCGCCGCTGCTGGAGGCCGGCGGTCACATCGTCAAGCGCATGGGCGACGGGATGATGGCGGTCTTCCGGGACCCGGCCACCGCCGTCCGCGCCACCATGGCCGCCCGCGAGGCGGTCCGAAACGTCGAGGTCGACGGGTACACCCCGCGGATGCGGGCGGGGATTCACACCGGCAGGCCCCAGCGCATCGGGTCGGACTGGCTCGGGGTCGACGTCAACATCGCCGCCCGGGTCATGGAACGCGCCACCCGGGGTGGGCTGATCGTCTCGGAGACGACCCTCGAGGGGATTCCCGAGGAGGAACTGGCGTCGCTGGGCGTGACCGTCAAGCGGGTCAGACGCCAGGTTTTCGGTCACCGCGCCAACGGGGTGCCGACCGACCTGGCGATGTACCGGCTCAAGACCCGCAGGGACCTCCCAGCCGAGGACGAGCCGGACGACCTCGACGCGCAGGCATAGTAGAGGGCGATGTTTCTCACGGCGTTGACACGGCTGGCCCGCGTTCGGGTCACTCTGGGCTACACCGCGGCACTGGTCGCGGTGGCGACGGCGCTTGTGCTGCTCGGCCCGCACGTCCGCGACCAGGTCATCCGGCACGCGAGTACCAATCTGCACAACCTCGGCGACGGGCGGATCGGCACGCTGGTCGGCAGCGCCTTCGTCAACGAAGCCGGCCCGATCTACGTGTGGCTGCCCGGGCTCGTGGCTCTGCTGGCGCTGGCCGAACTGCTGTGGCGCAGCCACCGCCTGGTCGTGGCGTTCGTCGTCGGGCACATCGGCGCCACCCTGCTGGTCGCCGCCGGACTGGCCGCCGCGGTGGGCGTGGGCCTGCTGTCGATGTCGATCGTCAACGTCACCGACGTCGGCATGAGCTACGGCGCGGTGGCCGTGCTGGGCACCCTGACCGCGGCGATCCCGCGGCCCTGGCGGGCGGCGTGGACCGGCTGGTGGTTGGCCGTGGCGATCGGTTCGGCCGCGACCTCCCAAGGCGACTTCACCAACGTCGGGCACGCGATCGCGCTGGTGATCGGGATGGTGGCCGGCACCCGGTTCGGGCGCCCCGCGCACTGGACACAGGCGCGCTACGCGCTTCTGGCGGTGGCCGTGTCGTTCGGCTACATGATCATGGCCTACACCCCGCTGTCGCTGGTGGTCACCTCGACCCTCGGCATCACCGGCGCTCTGGTGGCGCACGGTGTGGCCCGCTGGCGGACAGCGCGGCGCAACCTGGAGGCGACGGCCGTGCCGGTACTCGAGCCGGCGGTTTAGCGGAACTCTTCGGCGCACGCCTCGATCCAGTCGGAGCGCCACGAGTCGGGCGGGTCCTCCAGCAGCTCACAGGGCATCAGCCAGTCGTAGATCTCGGCGTAGGTGCGGGTGCGCTGACCCTCGATGCGGCGGTTGAGCATCGACGGCTCCAGCTGGTGGAATCCGTCGAGTCCCATCGAGGCGACGATCTGCGCGGCGCTGGCCACCGTCGCACGCTGGAAGTTGGCGACCCGCTCGATCTTGTCCGGCACGTAGAGGGCGCGCGCCAGTCCCGGGTCCTGGGTGGCCACGCCGGTCGGGCACCTGTTGGTGTGGCACTTCATCGCCTGGATGCAGCCGACGGCGAACATCATCGCCCGCGCCGCCAGCGTGAAGTCCGCGCCCTGACAGATGCGGCTGACGATGTCGACGCCGCTGGCCACCTTGCCCGATGCGCCGATCTTGATGCTGGCCGCGCAGCCCGGTGCCGACCAGGCAGTTGTGCACCATCATCAGGCCCTCGGTGAGCGGCATGCCGACGTGGTCCTCGAACTCCTGCGGCGCGGCCCCGGTACCGCCTTCGGCAGCCGTCGACGATGACGAAGTCCGGGGTGATGCCGGTCGCCAGCATCGCCTTGCAGATCGACAGGAACTCGGTGCGGGCTCCCGACGCACAGCTTGAACCCGACCGGCTTGCCGCCGGACAGGCTGCGCAGCGTCGCGATGAAATGCATGAACTCCAGCGGGGTGTGAAACGCGGTGTGCGCGGGCGGAGACACCACGGTCTGGCCCTGCGGCACGCCGCGGGTGGCGGCGATCTCGGCGGTCACCTTCGCGCCGGGCAGCACGCCGCCCAGTCCGGGCTTGGCGCCCTGCGACAGCTTGATCGAGATCGCCTTCACCGACGGCAGCGCGGCCTTCTCCTCGAACTTGGCCGCGTCGAAGTGGCCGTCGGCGTCGCGGCAGCCGAAGTATCCCGATCCGATCTCCCAGATCAGGTCGCCACCGTGCTTGAGGTGGTACGGGCTGATCGCGCCCTCGCCGGTGTCATGGGCGAAGCCGCCGATGGCCGCGCCGCCGTTGAGGGCCTCGATCGCATTGGCCGACAGCGCACCGAAGCTCATCGCCGAGACGTTGAGCAGTGCGATGTCGTAGGGCTGCGCGCAGTCCGGTCCGCCCAGTCGCACCCTGGGGCTCACCTCGGTGGCCGACCCGGGCGCGCAGCGAATGTCGCAGGAACTCGTAGCCCAGCGCGTAGACGTTGCGTTCGGTGCCGAACGGCTCGTCGCCCTTGATGCCCTTGGCCCGCTCGTAGACCATGTCGCGGGTCTCCCGGTCGAACGGGGCGGCCTCGGTGTTCGACTCGACGAAGTACTGCCGGATCTCCGGGCGCACCAGCTCGGCCAGGAAGCGGGCGTGGCCCGAGGATCGGGAAGGCCCGCAGGATCGTGTGCTTGGTCTGCAGCACGTCCCAGGTACCCAGCGCGGCCAGGGCGGCGACGATCACGGCAGGCACCCACCACGCCGCGCTTGTCGCGATGGCGAGCAACCCGAGCCCGACGGCCACCAGCCACACCAACGCAATGATGAGAATTCTCGTCATCTGCTATCCCCGATCAGCGTCCGGCGCGGCGAAATGCCCGCGAGGCGTCATTCTGGCATCACCTATGATCGGCACTTGCGTCACGCCCGTGCCGCAACCCGCCAGGCCAGCTAAGGAGACTCTCGCCGCGTGGCCGAGCACCCCGAAGATCTGCTCTCGCAGGAGTCGCTGACCACGGCAGTCGGCGCGGCCCGGCATGCGTTCGCGGCGGCCGCCGACCTCGACGCGCTGGCCCGCGCCAAGACCGAGCACCTCGGCGACCGCGCGCCACTGGCGCTGGCCCGCCAGGCCCTGGCCACGCTGCCCAAGGCCGACCGGGCCGACGCCGGCAAGCGCGTCAACGAGGCCCGCGGCGAGGCGCAGCAGAGCTACGACGAGCGACTGGCGGCGCTGCGCGCCGAGCGCGACGCGGCCGTTCTGGTGGCCGAAGCGGTCGACGTCACGCTGCCCTCGACACGTCAGCCCGTCGGTGCGCGTCACCCGATCACGATCCTGGCCGAGCACATCGCCGACACCTTCGTCGCGATGGGCTGGGAGCTGGCCGAGGGCCCCGAGGTCGAGACCGAACAGTTCAACTTCGACGCGCTGAACTTCCCGCCGGACCACCCGGCCCGCAGCGAGTCCGACACCTTCCACATCGCACCGGAAGGCTCGCGACAACTGCTGCGCACGCACACCTCACCGGTGCAGGTGCGCACGCTGCTCGACCGTGAGCTGCCGGTGTACATCGTCTCGATCGGGCGCACGTTCCGCACCGACGAACTCGACTCCACCCACACCCCGGTGTTCCATCAGGTGGAGGGCCTCGCGGTCGACCGGGGCCTGACGATGGCGCATCTGCGCGGCACCCTGGACGCCTTCGCGCGTTCGGAGTTCGGACCGACCGCGCGAACCCGCATGCGCCCGCACTTCTTTCCGTTCACCGAGCCGTCGGCCGAGGTCGACATCTGGTTCCCGAACAAGAAGGGCGGCGCCGGCTGGGTCGAGTGGGGTGGCTGCGGAATGGTCAACCCGAATGTGTTGCGCGCCGCCGGAATCGACCCTGAGGTCTACTCGGGCTTCGCGTTCGGGATGGGCCTGGAACGCACCCTGCAGTTCCGCAACGGGATTCCCGACATGCGCGACATGGTCGAGGGCGACGTCCGGTTCTCGTTGCCGTTCGGGGTCGGGGTCTGATGCGCCTTCCCTACAGCTGGCTGCGCGAGGTCGTCCAGCGCGGCGCCCCGGGCTGGGACGTCGAGCCGCACGACTTGGAGCAGGCCCTGATCCGGGTCGGCCACGAAGTCGAGGACATCATCACCCTGGGGCCGGTGGACGGCCCGCTGACCGTCGGGCGCGTCACCGCCATCGAGGAGCTCACCGAGTTCAAGAAACCCATCCGGGCCTGCAAAGTCGATGTCGGCGAGGCTGAGGATCGCGATATCGTCTGCGGTGCAACCAATTTCGCGGTCGGCGATCTGGTGGTGGTCGCACTGCCGGGAACCACGCTGCCGGGTGGCTTCCACATCGCCAGCCGCAAGACCTACGGCCGGCTGTCGGACGGCATGATCTGCTCGGCGGCCGAACTGGGTTTGGGTGCCGACCATTCCGGGATCCTGGTGCTGCCTGCGGGCACCGCCGAACCGGGTGCGGACGGCGCCGCCGTGCTCGGACTCGACGACGTGGTGTTCGACCTGGCGATCACCCCGGACCGCGGCTACTGCATGTCGGTGCGCGGCATCGCCCGTGAGATCGCGTGCGCCTACGACCTGGACTACGTCGACCCGGCCGACGTTGCGCCGCTGCCCGTGCGAGGGCCCGGCACTCGGGGTGACCATCGAGCCGGGAACCGGTGTCAGCCGGTTCGCGCTGCGCCCGGTCACCGGTATCGACCCGAACGCGCAGTCGCCGTGGTGGTTGCGCCGCCGGCTGATGCTGTCGCGGCATCCGGCCGATCTCGCCGGCGGTCGACGTCACCAACTACGTGATGCTCGAACTCGGCCACCCGATGCACGCCCACGACAGCAGCCGCATCCACGGTGACTTCGCGGTGCGGTTCGCCGAGCCCGGGGGAGACGGTGGTCACCCTCGACGACATCGAGCGCAAGCTCGATCCGGGTGACGTGCTCATCGTCGACGACGTCGCGACCGCGGCCATCGGCGGCGTGATGGGCGCGGGCACCACCGAGATCGACGACGACTCCACCGACATCCTGCTGGAGGCCGCGGTCTGGGATCCGGCCGCGGTGTCCCGCACGCTGCGGCGGCTGCATCTGGTCAGCGAGGCCGGCCGGCGCTACGAGCGTTCGGTGGACCCCGCCGTCTCGGTGGCCGCACTCGACCGCTGCGCGGCGCTGCTAGCCGAGATCGCCGGCGGAACCGTCGAGCCGCGCCTGACCGACTGGCGTGGTGACCCGCCGCGCGAGGACTGGTCGCCCGCCCCGGTGCGGATGCGATTCGACCTGCCCGACCGGATGGCCGGGGTGGAGTACGAGCCCGGCGCCGCCGTGAACCGGCTGACCCAGATCGGCGCGCGGGTCGACGAGGACGACGCCGATCCGGCGATCCTCGTCGTCACCCCGCCGAGTTGGCGTCCCGACCTGGTGCAGCCCGCCGACCTGGTCGAGGAGGTGCTGCGGCTGGAGGGACTCGACAAGATCCCGTCCGTGCTGCCCACCGCACCCGCCGGCCGCGGCCTGACGCCCGGGCAGCAGCGGCGCCGCGCCATCGGCAAGTCGCTGGCGCTGTCCGGCTACGTCGAGGTGCTGCCGACACCGTTCCTGCCCGCCGGAATCTTCGACCAGTGGGGCCTGCCCGCCGACGATCCGCGCCGCGCCACCACCGCGGTGCTCAATCCGCTGGAGGCCGAGCGGCCCCACCTGGCCACCACGCTGCTGCCCGGCTCTGCTGGAAGCGTTGTCCCGCAACGTTTCCCGCGGTTTCGTCGACGTCGCGCTGTTCTCGATCGCCCAGGTGGTGCAGCCGAGCGGGGAGACGCGGGCGGTCGAGCTGATCCCGACCCATCGCCGGCCGACCGACGACGAGATCGCCGCGCTGAACGCCTCCCTGCCGCATCAGCCGGTGCATGTCGGTGCGGTGCTGACCGGGCTGCGGGAGCCGCGCGGTCCGTGGGGACCCGGCCGGCCGGTCGAGGCCGCCGACGCGTTCGAGGCGGTGCGGACCATCGCCCGCGCGAGCGGCGTGGACGTGACGTTGCGGGCCGCCCAGCACCTGCCGTGGCATCCGGGCCGGTGCGCCGAGGTCATTGTCGACGGGCGCGTCGTCGGACACGCCGGCCAGCTGCATCCTGCGGTGGTCGAACGATCCGGGCTGCCGAAGGGCACCTGCGCGGTGGAACTCGACCTCGACGCGGTGCCTCTCGCCGACAGCTTGCCCGCGCCGCGGGTCTCGCCGTTCCCGGCGGTGTTCCAGGACGTCAGCCTGGTGGTTGCGGCCGATGTGGCGGCTCAGTCCGTGGTCGACGCCGTGCGCGACGGCGCGGGCGAGCTGCTCGAGGACGTCGCGTTGTTCGACGTGTACACCGGCCCGCAGATCGGCGAGGGCCGCAAGTCGCTGACGCTGGCGCTGCGCTTCCGCGCCGCCGACCGCACGCTGACCGAGGACGAGGCCAGCGCCGCCCGCGACGCCGCGGTGGCAGTCGCCGCCGAGCGCGTCGGAGCCGTGCAGCGGGCCTGACCCCTCCTCCTTGCGCCGAAACCGACGTTTGGCTGCGCTTTTGCGAGTAGATCACGACATTTCGTCGATCTCGGCGCCGGCGGTCGGAATGAATTTGCAACAGAGTGCATAAACATGCAGAATCACCGCATGACATCCGTCGCCGTAGCCGGTGCCAGCGGGTATGCCGGCGGCGAGATCCTGCGGCTGCTGCTCGGCCATCCCGCGTACGCCGACGGCCGGCTGACCATCGGAGCGCTGACCGCGGCGGCCAGCGCGGGCACCCAGCTCGTCGAACACCACCCGCATCTGTTGCCGCTGGCGCAGCGGGTACTCGAACCCACCGATCCCGACATTGCTTGCCGGCCACGACGTCGTCTTCCTCGGCCTGCCTCACGGCCACTCGGCCGCGCTGGCCGAACAGCTCGGTGAGGACACACTGATCGTCGACTGCGGTGCCGACTTCCGGCTCACCGATGCCGACGACTGGGAGCGGTTCTACGGCTCGCCGCATGCCGGCAGCTGGCCCTACGGTCTGCCCGAACTGCCCGGCGGCCGGGACCGGCTGCGCGGCGCCAACCGGGTGGCGGTGCCCGGCTGCTATCCGACGGCGGCGCTGCTTGCGCTGCTGCCCGCGGTCGCCGAGGACCTCGTCGAGCCTGCCGTCACCGTGGTCGCTGTCAGCGGCACCTCGGGTGCGGGCCGGGCCGCGAAGGTGGACCTGCTGGGCTCGGAGGTCATCGGATCGGCACGGGCGTACAACATCGCCGGCGCGCACCGGCACACCCCGGAGATCGCGCAGGGCCTGCGTGCGGTCACCGACCGGCCCGTGACGGTGTCGTTCACCCCGGTGCTGATCCCGACATCCCGCGGAATCCTGGCCACCTGCACCGCGCGAACCACCGCGTCGCAGTCGGAGATCCGTGCGGCCTACGAAAAGGCCTACGATGCAGAACCTTTCATTCATCTGCTGCCGGAAGGCCAGCTGCCCCGCACCGGCTCGGTCATCGGCAGCAACGCCGCGCAACTGGCCGTCGCGGTGGACGCCGACGCCGGGGTGCTCGTCGCCGTATGTGCCATCGACAACCTGGTGAAGGGAACGGCCGGCGCGGCGGTGCAGTCGATGAACCTCGCGCTGGGCTGGCCGGAGACCGAAGGGCTCACGACTGTGGGAGTGGCGCCATGACGGCCCAGACCAAACTTCTTCGCACCCAGGGCGTCACCGCTCCGGCCGGGTTCCGCGCGACCGGAATCGCCGCCGGCATCAAGAAGTCCGGCGCGCTGGATCTTGCGCTGGTGTTCAACGAAGGGCCCGACTACGGGGCCGCCGGGGTGTTCACCCGCAACCAGGTCAAGGCCGCGCCCGTGCTGTGGAGCCAGCAGGTGCTGACCACCGGCCGGCTGCGCGCGGTGCTGCTGAACTCCGGTGGCGCCAACGCCTGCACCGGATCGCAAGGCTTCCAGGACACCCACGCCACCGCCGAAGCCGTCGCCGCCGCCCTGTCGGACTGGGGCACCGAGACCGGACCCATCGAGGTCGCGGTCTGCTCGACCGGCCTGATCGGTGATCGGTTGCCGATGGACAAGGTGCTGGCCGGTGTCACCGAGATCGTGCACGAACTCGGCGGCGGGCTCACCGGCGGCGAAGAGGCCGCGCGAGCCATCATGACCACCGACACCGTGCCCAAACAGGTTGCGCTGCATCACACGCCGAGCTCGGGGGAGAACTGGACCGTCGGCGGCATGGCCAAGGGCGCGGGCATGCTGGCGCCCTCGCTGGCCACGATGCTGGTCGTGCTGACCACCGACGCGGTCGCCGACGCCGACGCCCTCGACACCGCGCTGCGCCGCGCCACCGCAGCGACATTCGACCGCCTCGACGTCGACGGCAGCTGCTCGACCAACGACACCGTGCTGCTGCTGGCCTCCGGCGCCAGCGAAATCCGGCCCAGTCAGGCCGATCTCGACGACGCGGTGCTGCGGGTCTGCGACGACCTCTGCGCACAGCTTCAGGCCGACGCCGAGGGCGTCACCAAGCGCATCGCGATCACCGTCACCGGCGCGCCGAGCGAGGACGACGCCGTAGTCGCGGCCCGCGTGATCGCCCGCGACAGCCTGGTCAAGACCGCGCTGTTCGGCTCCGACCCGAACTGGGGGCGGGTGCTGGCCGCCGTCGGAATGGTGCCGTTCACCATCGAGCACGAGCGGATCACCGTGTCGTTCAACGGCTTCCCGGTCTGTGTCGACGGGGCCGGCGCACCCGGCGCCCGCGACGTCGACCTGTCCGGGCTAGACGTCGAGGTCACCGTCGACCTCAACCTCGGTGACGCGCAGGCCACCATCCGTACCACCGACCTGTCGCACGCCTACGTCGAAGAGAACTCGGCCTACAGCTCATGACCGCCGTCACCAACACCAAGGCGACCGTCCTGGCCGAGGCCCTGCCGTGGCTCAAGGCGCTTGCACGGCAAGATCGTCGTGGTCAAGTACGGCGGCAACGCGATGACCGACGACGCGCTCAAGGCCGCGTTCGCCGCCGACATGGTGTTCCTGCGCAACGTCGGCATCCATCCCGTCGTGGTCCACGGCGGCGGCCCGCAGATCAGCGCCATGCTCAAAAAGCTCGGCATCGAAGGTGATTTCAAGGGTGGCTTCCGGGTCACCACACCGGAGGTGCTCGACGTCGCGCGGATGGTGCTGTTCGGGCAGGTCGGCCGCGAGCTGGTGAACCTGATCAACACCCACGGCCCGTACGCGGTCGGCCTCACCGGGGAGGACGCCCAGTTGTTCACCGCGGTGCGGCGCGATGTCCTCGTCGACGGGGTGGCCACCGACATCGGCCTGGTCGGCGACGTCGATCGGGTCAACACCGCCGCCGTGCTGGATCTCATTGCCGCAGGGCGTATTCCGGTGGTCTCGACCATCGCTCCCGACGTCGACGGAGTGGTGCACAACATCAACGCCGACACCGCCGCCGCGGCCCTGGCCACCGCGCTCGGCGCGGAGAAGCTGCTGATGCTCACCGACGTCGAGGGCCTCTACACGCGCTGGCCCGACCGCGACTCGCTGGTCAGCGAGATCGACGCCGCCACCTTGACGCAGCTGCTGCCGGTCCTGGAGGCGGGCATGGTGCCCAAGATCGAGGCCTGTCTGCGGGCCGTCGAGGGCGGCGTGCGCAGCGCCCACGTGGTCGACGGCCGCGTCGAGCACTGCGTGCTGGTCGAACTGTTCACCGACGAGGGGACCGGGACGAAGGTGATTTCGTGAGCGGCGGGCAGGAGCGCAGCGACTCGGGGAGGCAACACAGCCTGCTGGACAGATGGCAATCGGTCATGATGAACAACTACGGCACTCCGCCGCTCGCGCTGGCCAGTGGCGACGGAGCCGTCGTCACCGACGTCGACGGCAAGACCTACCTCGATCTGCTCGCCGGCATCGCGGTCAACGTTCTGGGACACCGACATCCGGCGGTCATCGAGGCCGTCACCACCCAGCTGAACACACTGGGCCACACCTCGAACCTGTACGCCACCGAACCGGGTATCGCACTGGCCGAAGCCCTGGTCGACCACCTCGGCGCCGATGTGCCCGCCCGAGTGTTCTTCTGCAACTCCGGGGCCGAGGCCAACGAGGTCGCCTTCAAACTGACCCGGCTGACCGGCCGCACCAAGATCGTCGCCGCCGAGAACGCCTTCCACGGCCGCACCATGGGCGCGCTGGCGCTCACCGGCCAGCCCGCCAAACAGGCGCCGTTCGAACCGCTTCCGGGATACGTCACCCACGTTCCCTACGGCGACGTCGAGGCGCTTGGCCGCCGCAGTCGGCGATGACACGGCCGCGGTGTTCCTCGAGCCGATCATGGGGGAGGGCGGCGTCGTCGTCCCGCCTGCCGGCTATCTGGTCGCCGCCCGCGAGATCACCAGCCGCCACGGGGCACTGCTGGTGCTCGACGAGGTGCAGACCGGGATCGGCCGCACCGGAGCGTTTTTCGCCCACCAGCACGACGGCATCACGCCCGACGTGGTCACGCTGGCCAAGGGTCTCGGCGGCGGGCTGCCGATCGGCGCCTGCCTGGCGATCGGCCCGGCCGCCGACCTGATGACGCCCGGACTGCACGGCAGCACCTTCGGCGGCAACCCGGTGTGCACCGCCGCGGCGCTGGCGGTGCTGCGGGTGCTGGCGAACGACGATCTGGTGAAACGTGCCGACGTGCTGGGTAAGACCCTCAGCCACGGCATCGAGTCGCTCGGCCACCCGCTGGTCGACCACGTCCGCGGACGCGGCCTGCTGCGCGGTGTGGTGCTGACCGCGCCGCAGGGCAAGGTCGTCGAGACCGCCGCTCGCGAAGCCGGATTCCTGGTCAACGCCGCCGCGCCCGACGTGATCCGGCTGGCGCCACCGCTGGTGATCACCGAGGCGCAGATCGACAGCTTCCTGGCTGCCCTGCCCGACATCCTCGAAAAGGCGGCAGTATGAGCACCGTTCGGCACTTCCTGCGTGACGACGACCTGACTCCGGCCGAGCAGGCCGAAGTCCTCGCGCTCGCTGCCACGCTCAAGAAGGAGCCGATGAGCCGGCGCCCGCTGGAGGGGCCGCGCGGGGTTGCGGTGATCTTCGACAAGAACTCCACCCGCACCCGGTTCTCCTTCGAGATCGGCATCGCGCAGCTCGGTGGGCACGCCGTCGTGGTCGACGGCCGGGCCACCCAGTTGGGCCGGGAGGAGACGCTGGAGGACACCGGCCGGGTGCTCTCGCGCTACGTCGACGCCATCGTGTGGCGCACGTTCGCCCAGAACCGGTTGACCGCCATGGCATCCGCGTCCACGGCACCGGTCGTCAACGCGCTGTCCGACGACTTCCACCCGTGCCAGGTCCTCGCCGACCTGCAGACCCTCGCCGAACGCAAGGGGTCGCTGAGCGGACTGCGGATGGCCTACTTCGGCGACGGTGCCAACAACATGGCCCACTCGCTGATGCTGGGCGGGGTCACCGCCGGTGTGCACGTGACCATCGCCGCCCCCGCAGGTTTCGAGCCCGACCCGCAGTTCGTGGCCGCCGCCGAGAAGCGCGCCGCGCAGACCGGGGCCGGGGTGACCCTGACCTCCGATCCGGTTGCCGCGGCCACCGGTGCCGACGTCCTGGTCACCGACACCTGGACGTCGATGGGCCAGGAGAACGACGGTCTGGACCGGGTCGGCCCGTTCAGGCCGTTCCAGGTCAACGCCGGGCTGCTGGACAGAGCCGACTCCGAAGCTGTTGTGCTGCATTGCCTTCCGGCGCACCGTGGCTTCGAGATCACCGACGAGGTGATCGACGGTCCGCACAGCGCGGTGTGGGACGAGGCGGAGAACCGGCTGCACGCCCAGAAGGCGCTGCTGGTGTGGCTGCTGGAGCAGAAGAAGCGATGACCACCGAAGTCAGCACCAACCGGGCGGGCCGGCAGGCCCGGATCGTGGCGATCCTGTCGTCGCGGTCGGTGCACAGCCAAAGCGAGCTGGTCGCGCTGCTGGCCGACGAGGGCATCGACGTCACCCAGGCGACCCTGTCGCGCGACCTCGAGGAACTCGGCGCGGTGAAGCTGCGCGGCGCCGACGGCGGTGTCGGCGTCTACGTCGTCCCCGAGGACGGCAGCCCGGTGCGCGGGGTATCCGGCGGCACCGAGCGCGTCTCGCGGCTGCTCGGTGAGCTGCTGGTGTCCACCGACGCCAGCGGCAACCTCGCGGTGCTGCGCACCCCGCCCGGCGCGGCGCACTACCTGGCCGCCGCGATCGACCGCGCCGCACTGCCCGACGTCGTGGGCACCATTGCCGGCGACGACACCATCCTGGTGGTGGCCCGCGAGCCGATGACCGGCGCGGAACTGGCCACCATGTTCGAAACCATCCGATAGAGCCCCACAACAAAGGAGACACTTCATGTCCGAGCGCGTCATCTTGGCGTATTCCGGCGGTCTGGACACCTCGGTGGCCATCAGCTGGATCGGCAAGGAGACCGGCCGTGAGGTCGTGGCCGTGGCCATCGACCTCGGTCAGGGCGGGGAGGACATGGAGGTCGTCCGTCAGCGTGCCCTGGAGTGCGGTGCGGTCGAGGCGGTCGTCGTCGATGCCCGCGACGAGTTCGCCGACGAGTACTGCCTTCCGGCCATCCAGTCCAACGCCCTCTACATGGACCGCTATCCGCTGGTGTCGGCGCTGAGCCGCCCGCTGATCGTCAAGCACCTGGTCGAGGCCGCCCGCGAGTTCGGTGGCGGCATCGTCGCCCACGGCTGCACCGGCAAGGGTAACGACCAGGTTCGCTTCGAGGTCGGATTCGCCTCGCTGGCACCGGATCTGGAGGTGCTGGCCCCGGTCCGCGACTACGCGTGGACCCGGGAGAAGGCCATCGCATTCGCCGAGGAGAACGCGATCCCGATCAACGTCAGCAAGCGCTCACCGTTCTCCATCGACCAGAACGTGTGGGGCCGCGCGGTGGAAACCGGCTTCCTGGAACACCTTTGGAACGCCCCCACCAAGGACGTCTACGACTACACCGAAGACCCGACGATCAACTGGAACACCCCCGACGAGGTGATCGTCGGGTTCGAGAAGGGTGTGCCGGTCTCGATCGACGGCAGCCCGGTCACGGTCCTGGAGGCGATCGTCGAGCTCAACCGGCGGGCCGGCGCGCAGGGCGTGGGCCGTCTCGACGTGGTCGAGGACCGGCTGGTCGGCATCAAGAGCCGGGAGATCTACGAGGCACCGGGCGCGATGGTGCTGATCACCGCGCACACCGAGCTCGAACACGTCACTCTGGAGCGCGATCTCGGCCGGTTCAAGCGCCTGACCGACCAGCGCTGGGGCGAGCTGGTCTACGACGGGCTGTGGTTCTCGCCGCTGAAGACCGCGCTGGAGACGTTCGTCGCCAAGACCCAGGAGAAGGTCACCGGCGAGATCCGACTGGTGTTGCACGGCGGGCACATCGCCGTCAACGGCCGGCGCAGCCCCGAGTCGCTGTACGACTTCAACCTGGCCACCTACGACGAGGGCGACACCTTCGACCAGTCGGCGGCCAAGGGCTTCGTGCACGTGCACGGCCTGTCGTCGAAGATCGCCGCCCGGCGGGACCTGGCAGGCAAGTGAGCACGAACGAGGGCTCGTTGTGGGGTGGGCGCTTCGCCGACGGGCCGGCGCCCGCGCTGGCGGCGCTGAGCAAGTCCACCCACTTCGACTGGGTGCTGGCGCCCTATGACGTCGCCGCGTCCAAGGCGCACGCCAAGGTGCTGCACGCGCGCCGGGCTGCTGACCGACGACCAGCGCGACGGTCTGCTCGCCGGGCTGGACAGTCTGGGTAACGACGTCGCCGACGGCAGCTTCACCCCGCTGGTCACCGACGAGGACGTGCACGGCGCCCTCGAGCGCGGGCTGATCGACCGGGTGGGCGCCGACCTCGGCGGTCGGCTGCGGGCCGGGCGGTCCCGCAACGACCAGGTGGCCACGCTGTTCCGGATGTGGCTGCGCGACGCGATGGGCCGCGTCGCCGTCGGCGCGCTGGAGGTCGTCTCGGCCCTGGCCACCCAGGCGGCTGCCCATCCGACCGCGATCATGCCGGGCAAGACCCATCTGCAGGCCGCTCAGCCGGTGCTGCTGGCTCATCACCTGCTGGCCCACGCGCACCCGCTGCTGCGCGACGTGGACCGCATCGTCGACTTCGACCGGCCGCACCGCGATCTCGCCGTACGGCTCGGGGGCGCTGGCCGGCTCGTCGCTGGGCCTGGATCCGGACGCGATCGCCGAAGAGCTGGGATTCGCTGCGGCAGCGGACAATTCGATCGACGCGACAGCCTCGCGCGACTTCGCCGCCGAGGCGGCGTTCGTGCTCGCCATGATCGCCGTCGACCTGTCCCGGCTCGCCGAAGACGTCATCATCTGGAGCACAACCGAATTCGGCTACGTCACCCTGCACGACTCGTGGTCGACCGGCAGCTCGATCATGCCGCAGAAGAAGAACCCGGACATCGCCGAACTGGCCCGCGGCAAGTCGGGCAGGCTGATCGGCAACCTGACCGGTCTGCTGGCCACGCTCAAAGCCCAGCCGCTGGCCTACAACCGGGATCTGCAGGAGGACAAGGAGCCGGTGTTCGACTCGGTGGCACAGCTGGAGCTGGTGCTGCCCGCGATGGCCGGCCTGGTCGCCACGTTGACCTTCGACACCGAGCGGATGGCCGCGCTCGCGCCGGCGGGCTACACGCTGGCCACCGACGTCGCCGAGTGGCTGGTGCGCCGCGGGGTGGCATTCCGCATCGCCCACGAGGCGGCGGGGGCGGCGGTCCGCGCGGCCGAAGCCCGCGGAGTCGGCCTCGACGAGCTGACCGACGAGGAACTGGCCGAGATCAGCGACGCGCTGACCCCCGATGTTCGCGACGTGCTGACGGTGGACGGATCGGTGTCGTCCCGCGACGCCCGCGGCGGCACCGCGCCGATTCAGGTCGCCAAACAGCTCGCTGTCGTGCGCGAGACCGCCGACGGGTTGCGGCTTCGCCTGCGCCGCTGAGCTACTCGATGAGCTCGGACAGCTCGAGCCAGCGGGTCTCCTTGTCGGCCACCTCGCCTTCGAGCCCGCGCAACTCCTGAGTGAGCCGGGCGATCCCGACGTGGTCGGCCTGGTCGTGCTCGGCCAGCTCGACGTGCTTGCCGTTGACCTTTTCGGTGAGCTTCACCAACGCCCGATCCAGTGCGGCGATTTCCTTCTCGACATTGCGTAACTCCGCGCCCGACAACGCTTCTCGCACGGCCGGTTGATCAGCCGGCCGGTCGGGCTCCGAGGCCTGCCGGCGCGCGACGATCCGCAGGTACTCGTCGATGCCGCCGGGCAGATGGCGAAGATGGCCATCGAGGATCGCGTACTGCTGGTCGGTGACCCGCTCGAGCAGATACCGGTCGTGTGAGACGACGATCAGAGTGCCCGGCCACGAGTCGAGCAGATCCTCGGTGGCCGAAAGCATGTCGATGTCGACGTCGTTGGTCGGCTCGTCGAGCACCAGCACGTTGGGCTCGGCGAGCAGCGTCAGCATCAGCTGCAGCCGGCGGCGCTGGCCGCCGGAGAGCTCGCCGACCCGGGCGGAAAGGTGTTCGGTGCCAAAGCCCAGCCGCTCGAGCAGCTGCGCGGGCGTCAGGTCGCGGCCGTCGACCTGGTAGGTGGTCTGCAGCCGGCCGATCACCTCGCGCACCCGTTCGTCGGCGATCTCGTCGAGCTCCTCCGACTGCTGATCCAGCGTCGCCAGCCGAACTGTCTTGCCGCGCTTGACCCTTCCGGAGTCCGGTGTCACGGTGCCGGCGATCAAACCGAGCAGAGTGGATTTCCCCGCACCGTTGGCGCCGACGATTCCGGTGCGCTCGCCGGGCGCGATCAGCCACTCGACGTCGCGCAGAATCGGTCGCCCGTCGTAGGACACCGACACGTCCAGCAGGTCGATGACGTCCTTGCCCAGCCGCGCGGTGGCCAGCTTGGCGAGTTCGACGGGGTTGCGCAGCGGCGGGACGTCCTCGATGAGCTGGTTGGCGGCGTCGATGCGGAACTTGGGTTTCGAGGTGCGGGCCGGGGCGCCGCGGCGCAGCCAGGCCAGTTCCTTGCGCATCAGGTTCTGCCGCTTGGCCTCGGCCGCGGCGGCCTGCCGGTCACGTTCGACGCGCTGCAGGACGTAGGCCGCGTACCCGCCGTCGAAGGGCTCGACGATTCGGTCGTGCACTTCCCACGTCGTCGTCACCACCTCATCGAGAAACCACCGGTCGTGGGTGACCACCAGCAGGCCGCCGGTGTTGCGCGCCCACCGCTGTTTCAGGTGTCCGGCCAGCCAGGTGATGCCCTCGACGTCGAGGTGGTTGGTGGGCTCGTCGAGACCGATGACGTCCCAGTCGCCGACCAGCAGGGCGGCCAACTGAACGCGACGGCGCTGCCCGCCGGACAGGGTGCCGATCTCGGCGCGCCACGGCAGGTCGGCCACCAGGCCGGCGACGACGTCGCGGGCCCGGGGGTCGCCGGCCCACTCGTGGTCGGCCATGTCCCCGACGATGGCGGCTCCGACGGTGGCGGCCGGGTCCAGGGTGTCGGACTGGTCCATCGCCGCGACCCGAAGGCCACCGCGGCGGGTCACCCGCCCCGAGTCGGGGGTGATCAGTCCGGTGAGCATGCTCAGCAGACTGGACTTGCCGTCGCCGTTTCGCCCGACGATTCCGATGCGGGCACCGTCGTTGACGCCCACGGTCACCGAGTCGAAGACCACCTGAGTCGGATACTCGAGGTGAAGGGCTTCGGCCCCCAGCAGGTGTGCCACTGGAACGACACTAGTGTCGCGACGACGCCGGGCCGGACCGCCCGGGCGCAGAGCGGTGCAATACGGCCGGGCGGGGCGTGCCCTCTGTGCCATGATGTGCAGGCTGTCGAGGGGCCGTATGCAGCAGCTGATGGCGGACAGGGGAGCGGTCGTGGACTTGAACTTGTCGGCGCTCACCAGGCCGGTCGAGCGCCTGATGGCGACAGCCCAGAACGGCTTCGAGGTGCTGCGCTGGGGCGGCCTCGAGACCGGTGTGGTGCCGTCACCGTTCCAGATCGTCGAGAGCAAGCCGATGTACAAGCTCCGGCGCTACTTCCCGCCGGACACCCGGCCCGGCCAGCCGCCGGCCGGACCGCCGGTGTTGATGGTCCATCCGATGATGATGTCGGCGAACATGTGGGACGTCACCCAGGAGGACGGTGCGGTCGGCATCCTGCACGCCGCCGGGGTCGACCCGTGGGTGATCGACTTCGGCTCGCCCGACGAGGTCGAGGGCGGCATGGAACGCACCCTCACCGACCACATCGTCGCGCTCGACGAGGCCATCGACGCCGTCAAGGAGACCACGGGCCAGGACGTCCACCTCGCCGGCTACTCCCAGGGCGGCATGTTCGCCTACCAGACCGCCGCCTACCGGCGCAGCAAGGACATCGCCAGCATCATCGCGTTCGGCTCACCGGTGGACACCCTGGCCGCGCTGCCGATGGGCATCCCCGCCAACTTCGGCGCGGCCGCGGCCGACTTCGTGGCCGACCACGTGTTCAACCGGGTGGACATCACCGGCTGGATGGCCCGCACCGGCTTCCAGATGCTCGACCCGCTCAAGACCGCCAAGGCCCGGATCGACTTCGTGCGCCAGCTCCACGACCGCGAAGCCCTGCTGCCGCGCGAGCAGCAGCGCCGCTTCCTGGACAGCGAGGGCTGGATCGCCTGGTCGGGTCCGGCCGTCGCCGAACTGCTCAAGCAGTTCATCGCGCACAACCGGATGATGACGGGCGGCTTCGCGATCAACGGCCAGCTGGTGACGCTGTCCGACATCACCTGCCCGGTGCTGGCTTTCGTCGGCGAGGTCGACGACATCGGCCAGCCGGCGTCGGTGCGCGGCATCAAGCGGGCCGCGCCGAGCTGCCGACGTGTACGAGGTGATGATCCGGGCCGGGCACTTCGGCCTGGTCGTCGGTTCCAAGGCCGCCACGACCACCTGGCCGACGGTGGCCGACTGGGTGCTGTGGCTTTCGGGCGAGGACCCGCGCCCGGCCAGCATCGTGCCGATGCAGGACAGTGCTGCCGAGCCGGAGGAGCTCCGGGGTCGCGCTCAGCTCGCGCATCATGCACGGCGTCGCCGAGGCGTCGGGTCTGGCGGCGTCGCTGGTGCGCGGGGCGGCCGACGCGGTGGTCACGGCCAACAAGTCGATGCGGACACTGGCCGTCGAGACGGCCCGCACCCTGCCGCGTCTGGTCCGCCTCGGCCAGATCAACGACCACACCCGAATCTCGTTGG
Source organism: uncultured Actinomycetota bacterium (assembly GCA_963786695.1). Classification (GTDB taxonomy): domain Bacteria; phylum Actinomycetota; class Actinomycetes; order Mycobacteriales; family Mycobacteriaceae; genus Mycobacterium. The sequence goes on along the minus strand of CAWBAL010000050.1, from coordinate 239,009 downwards.
CGCGCATCATCGACGAGCAGGCCGAGCGCGCGCCGCAGGGCGAGTTCCTGCTCTTCGACGGTCGGGTGCACACCTACGAAGGGGTCAACCGCCGCATCAACAACGTGGTGCGCGGCCTGATCCGGGTGGGGGTGCGCCAGGGCGTGCGGGTCGGCGTACTGATGGACACCCGGCCCTCGGCGCTGGTGGCCATCGCCGCGCTGTCGCGACTCGGCGCCGTCGCGGTGCTGATGCCCCCGGACGCCGATCTCGACGAGGCCGTCCGGCTCGGCGGTGTCACCGAGGTGATCACCGATCCGGGCAACCTGGAGGCCGCCCGCAAGCTGCCGGTGCAGATCCTCGTTCTCGGCGGCGGCGAGACCCGCGACCTCAACGTGCCCGCCGACAGCGGCGTCATCGACATGGAGAAGATCGACCCCGACGCCGTGTCGTTGCCGGGGTGGTACCGGCCGAACCCCGGCTTCGCGCGTGACCTCGCGTTCGTCGCCTTCAGCACGATCGGCGGGGAGTTGGTACCCAAGCAGATCACCAACTACCGCTGGGCGCTGTCGGCGTTCGGAACGGCGTCGGCCGCCGCCCTCGACCGCAGCGACACCGTCTACTGCCTGACTCCGCTGCACCACCAGTCCGGGCTGCTGGTCAGCCTGGGCGGGGCCGTCGTCGGCGGCGCCCGGATCGCGCTGTCCCGCGGACTGCAGCCCGAGCGGTTCGTCGCCGAGCTTCGCCAGTACGGCGTGACCGTCGTGTCCTACACCTGGGCGATGCTGCGCGAGGTCATCGACGATCCCGCCTTCGCACTGCACCGCAACCACGCGGTCCGGCTGTTCATCGGCTCGGGTATGCCGACCGGTCTGTGGCAGCGCGTCGTCGACACCTTCACACCGGCCAACATCGTGGAGTTCTTCGCCACCACCGATGGTCAGGCGGTGCTGGCGAACGTGGCCGGCGCCAAGGTGGGCAGCAAGGGCCGGCCGCTGCCCGGCGGCGGCGAGGTGGAACTGGCCGCCTACGACCCCGACGAGGACCTGATCCTGGAGGACGACCGCGGCTTCGTCCAGGTCGCCGAGCCCAACCAGGCCGGGCTGCTGCTCGCCCGCCCGTGGGGACCGATCGACCCGACCGCGTCGGTCAAGCGCGGGGTGTTCGCCCCCGGCGACACCTGGATCTCGACCGAATACATCTTCCGGCGTGACCCCGACGGCGACTTCTGGCTGCTCGGCACCCGCAACATGCTGATCCGCACCCCGCGCGGCGTGGTGTTCCCCGAGCCCATCACCGAGGCGATCAGCCGTATCCCGGGGGTGGACCTGGCCGCGACGTACGGCGTGAAGGGCCCGCAGGGAACGCTGGCCGTCACCGCGATCACGTTGCGTCCGGGCCTGACTGTCACCGTCGCCGATCTCAGTGAGGCGGTGGCCGCGATGCCGTTCGGCAGCGCACCCGACGTCATCCACGTGGTGCCGAGCCTGCCGTTGAGCGCCACCTACCGGCCGACGGTGTCGGCGCTGCGGGCCGCCGGGGTGCCCAAGCCGTCGCGTAACAGCTGGTACCTGGACGCCGATACGGGAAAGTACAAGCGGTTGACGGCTGCGGTCAGAGCTGAGCTGGCGGGTGCCCAGAGCTGAGCTTCTGCCCAGGTCGGGCCGCACTGTTAGGCTCGCCGGTAGTTCGGAGTGCCCACCTGTCGGAGGAAATGCATGACATCGCAGACACGGAATCGCCGCCATCGCAGCGTCAAAATCGCGGTGGTCGGTGCCGTGACGGCTGGTCTGCTGGCCGGGTTCGGCTCGTCTGTTGCGCTGGCCGAACCGGAAACCACCTCGCCGGCCACCCCGACCACCGCGGCCGCCTCTGATTCGGGCGTGCCGCAGTTCAAGAGCGCCGACGAACTGTTGCTGTTCATCGACAACGAGTACGACATGGGCGCAGGCGGCGGCCAGCTGTCGAACCTGATCAAGCAGGTGATGAAGTACCGCGCCGCGGGATACAAGCCGTCGAAGGCCAACGTCGCCGAGATCATCGATGCGCTGGACTCCCGGCCCAACCAGAAGCCGTTGATCGAGGCGTTGAACGACACCCTGGCCTACCAGTCGAAGATCAAGGCACAGTCCGAGCTGCTGCAGCAGGCTCAGGCGGCCCAGAATCCCAACAACGCGGTCATGGGCGCCGGCCAGATGCCCAGCGACGGCAATCCCGTCATTGGTGGTGCGCCGGTGCCGGCCGCCCCGCCCGCGACGGTCATCACGCCGTAGGGGCGCCGTGCTCGACGACAAGCTTCTGAGCATCCTGGTGTGCCCGGCTGACCGTGGTCCGCTGCTGCTCGTCGACGGTGTGCTCTACAACCCGCGCCTGCACAAGGCCTACCGCATCGAGGACGGCATCCCGGTGCTGCTGGTCGACGAGGCCGTCGACGTGGGAGCCGATGAACACGAGCGCCTCATGGCCAGGCCGGCAGCTAGCGTACCGTCGAGCCATGGGCGGCAAGCCGGTCGAGGTCGTTCGCTCCGGTGAACTCGCCAAGTGGGATCCGTCGTTCACCCGCGCCTTCATCACCGCGACTGTCGCCGTTGGTGCGGGCGTACTTTCGCGCCGAGGTGCGGGGTCTGGACAACATGCCGCCGACCGGCGGCGCGCTGCTGGTGTCCAACCATTCCGGCGGCATGCTCACCCCGCGACGTCCCGGTCTTCGGCCGGCCTTCTACGAGAAGTTCGGCTACACCCGGCCGTTGTTCACCCTGGCGCACTACGCGATCTTCCTGGTGCCGTGGGGCCCGATGCTCCCGCGCCTCGGCGTGATCCACGCCAGCCCGGACAACGCCATCCACGCGCTGCGCTCGCGGTGCGGTGGTGCTGGTCTTCCCGGGCGGTGACTACGACGCCTACCGCCCGACCGCCGAGCAGAACGTGATCGACTTCGACGGCCGGACCGGCTATGCCAGGACAGCCATCGAAGCCGGGGTGCCGATCGTGCCGATGGTCTCGATCGGCGCGCAGGAGACCCAGTTCTTCCTCGCCCGGGGCACGGCACTGGCCAACCGGCTGGGGCTGCCCCGGTTCCGGGCCGAGATCGCGCCGCTCAGCATCGGTGTGCCGTTCGGTTTGACCGTCACCTTCCCGCCGAACTTCCCGCTGCCGTCGAAGATCGTGATGGAGGTGCTCGAGCCGGTCGACCCCGCGTCGTTCGGCAAGGATCCCGATGTCGACGAGGTCGACGATCACGTCCGCCGGGTCATGCAGCGGGCGCTGAACCGCCTGGCCCGGCAACGACGCTTCCCGATCCTGGGCTGACGGTCAGGGCAGGGCACCGGTCAGGTAGCGCTGCAGGTTGGGCGCGATGGTCTGGGCGATCTGCTCGGGCGGCAACGATGCGAACGGCTCCAGCTTGATGATGTAGCGGGCCATCACCACACCGACGAGTTGGGACGCGACGAACTGCACGCGGATGCGCCCAGTCCCGGCGGGTTGTCGACGCGCGGGGCGACCTCGGCGGTGATGATGTCCTGCAGGAACGTCCGGGCCAGGCTGACGTCGGACCCGGCCAGCAGCGAGCGCAGCGTGGCGACCAGTCCGGCGCCCATCTCCGAATCCCACAGCGGCAGCAGCAGCGAGGGCAGCGCCAGGCCGAGTTCGTCAACGGGCACCTCGCGGAGCGGGCCGAGCACGGTCATGGGGTCGATGGGCAGGTTGATGGCCGCGGCGAACAACTGCTGCTTGGTCCCGAAGTAGTGGTGCACCAACGCCGAGTCCACGCCGGCCGCGGCCGCAATCGGCGCGAATCGATGTCCGATCAATTCCATTGTGGGCAAACAGTTCTCGCGCACTGGCCAGGATCCTGTCCCTGGTGTCCGATACGCCGGGCGGGCGGCCGGGCCGTCTCACGGAGTGCGCCGCCGCAGGGTGGCCGCCGCCAGCGCCAGGGCGACGACCGCGAAGGCGAGGACCACGACCATGTCGCGGACGGCGACGGCGGTCAGCTCGGCGTGGGCGCTGACCTGCTGCAGCGCCTCGAGCGCGTAGCTGGCCGGCATGGCGTTGCTGATCCACTCCAGCCAGGTCGGCAGCTGAGCCCGCGGGACGATGATGCCCGCCAGCAGGAGTTGCGGGACGATGACGACCGGCATGAACTGAACGGCCTGGAACTCGGTGCGCGCGAACGCGCTTGCCAGCAGGCCCAGGCCGACGCCCAGGACGGCGTTGATCACCGCGATCACGAACACCCAGAGCGGGCTGCCCTTGGTGTCGAAGCCGAGCAGCCAGAACGACACGACGCAGGCCAGGATCGCTTGGGCTGCAGCGGCAATGGAGAACGCGGTGCCGTAGGCGGCCAGCAGGTCCAGCCGGCGCAGCGGGGTGGTCAGGATGCGCTCCAGGGTTCCGGAGGCCCGTTCGCGCTGCATGGTGATCGAGGTGATGAGGAACATCACGAACAGCGGGAACAGCCCGAGCAGGATCAGGCACGCGGTGTGGAACGGCGACGACCATGCCCGGACGGCTGGGGATGTCGGAGAACATGAAGTACATCAGCGTGATCACCGCGCTGGGAACCACGAGAATCATTGCGACACTGCGGTGATCGGCGCGCAGCTGGCGCAGGATGCGTGTGGTCGTCGCCAGGTAGGCGCGCGGGCTCAGCCTGCTGACGCTGCGGTGGTGCGCCGGATGATGGACAGGAACGCTTCCTCCAGTGACGTGCATCCGGTGTCCTCTCGTAGACGGTCGGGTGTGGTGTGGGCCAGCAGCCGGCCCTCGCGCATGAGCAACAGGTCGGCGCAGTGGTCGGCTTCGTCCATGACGTGGCTGGACACCAGCAGCGTCGTGCCCCGGCGGGCCAGGGCGTCGAACTGTGCCCACAGGTCGGCGCGCAGCACCGGGTCGAGTCCGACGGTCGGCTCGTCGAGCACCAGCAGGTCGGGCTGGCAGACCAGCGCGCAGGCCAGCGACACCCGGGCGCGCTGGCCGCCGGACAGGTTGCCGCAGTAGGCGCCGGCATGGTCGCGCAACCCGACCCCGTCGACGGCCTCGTCGGCTGCGCCGGCACTCACCCCGTACAGGGCGGCGAAGTACCGGACGTTGTCGATGACGCGCAGGTCGTTGTAGATGGTCGGGTCCTGGGTGACGTAGCCGACCCGGCGGCGCAGCGCGGGGGAGCCGGCCGGATGGCCCAGGACGGTCACCGTCCCGGAGGCCACGATCTGGGTGCCCACGATGGAGCGCATCAGCGTCGTCTTGCCGCAGCCCGACGGCCCGAGCAGCCCGGTGATCGTGCCCCGGGCGATGTCGACCGAGAAGTCGTGCAGCGCGACCTGCTTGCCTCGGATCACCCGCAGATGGCGGGCGTGAACAGCGCCGTCGGCACCGGCCGCCAATAATTCATCGCCCGATGAACTCATCATTGGATGAATACTGCGCGCCCGGCTGCGGGCTATGTCAACGACTGCGGGCAGAATCGCCTCACGTGACCGCCGCGCTGCTCGACACCGACCCGGTCTCGGCCGCGCGTCTCCTGCTCGGCGGCGTGCTCAGCTGTCGGGGCGTCAGCGCGCTGATCGTCGAGGTCGAGGCCTACGGCGGGCCGCCGGACGGGCCGTGGCCGGATGCCGCCGCACATTCCTACCGGGGCCGCAGCGCACGCAACGCGGTGATGTTCGGTCCGCCCGGGCGCCTCTATACCTATCGCAGTCACGGGATCCACGTCTGCGCCAACGTCTCGTGCGGGCCGGACGGCACGGCCGCGGCGGTACTACTGCGGGCGGCGGCCATCGAGTCCGGTCTCGACGCGGCCCAGGTGCGACGCGGTCCGGCCGTGCGGCCGGTGGCGCTGGCCCGCGGGCCGGGCAACCTGTGCTCGGCGCTGGCCATCGAGATGGGCGACAACGGGGTGGACGTCTTCGACACCGCCTCGCCGGTCACCGTCCAACTCGGCGGGGGCGGCCCGGACAGCCGCGGACCGCGGGTCGGCGTCAGCCAGGCCGCCGACCGCCCCTGGCGGTTCTGGCTCACCGGGCGCCCCGAGGTCTCGGCCTACCGGCGCAGTCCGCGGGCGCCAACTCCGGGCGCGAGCGACTGAGCCGACCCCATACGGGAAGATCAACCCATGAGCACGACGATCCTCGACGAGCTGGGCTGGCGCGGACTGATCGCGCAGTCCACCGACATCGACGCGCTCGCCGCCGCGGCGGCGCAGCCCCCGATGACGGTCTACGCGGGATTCGACCCCACGGCGCCGAGCCTGCATGCCGGAAATCTGGTGCCGTTGCTCACATTGCAGCGGTTCCAGCGGGCCGGGCATCGGCCCATCGTGCTGGCCGGCGGAGCCACCGGGTTGATCGGCGATCCCCGAGACACCGGCGAGCGGACGATGAACACCGCCGACACGGTTGCCCAGTGGTCCGAACGCATCCGCGGCCAGCTGGAGCGCTTCGTCGACTTCGGCGACTCACCGACCGGTGCGGTCGTCGAGAACAACCTGAGCTGGACCTCTGCAGCTGGGTGCCATCGACTTCCTGCGCGATGTGGGCAAGCACTTCTCGGTCAACGTCATGCTCGACCGCGACACCATCCGCCGGCGGCTGGACGGCGAGGGCATCTCCTACACCGAGTTCAGCTACATGCTGCTGCAGGCCAATGACTATGTGGAGCTGCATCAGCGGTACGGCTGCGCGCTGCAGATCGGCGGGTCCGATCAGTGGGGCAACATCATCGCCGGCGTGCGCCTGGTCCGCCAGAAGCTCGGGGCTGCGGTGCACGCGTTGACCGTGCCGTTGGTCACATCTGCCGACGGCACGAAGTTCGGCAAGTCGACCGGCGGCGGCAGCCTGTGGCTGGACCCGGAGATGACCAGTCCGTACGCCTGGTACCAGTACTTCGTGAACACCGCCGACGCCGACGTGATCCGGTATCTGCGCTGGTTCACCTTCTTGTCGGCCGACGAACTCGCCGAGCTGGAGGTCGCCACGGCCGAACGCCCGCACGAGCGGGCGGCCCAGCGCCGGCTGGCCCGCGAGCTCACCACGCTGGTGCACGGCGAGTCCGCCACCGAGGCGGTGGAGCATGCCTCGCAGGCCCTGTTCGGGCGCGGTGAGCTCGCCCGGCTCGACGAGTCCACCCTGGCCGCCGCGCTGCAGGAGACCTCGGTGGCCCGGCTCGAGCCGGGTGGGCCGGACGGAATCGTCGACCTGCTGGTCGCGACCGGGTTGTCCGCGAGCAAGAAAGAGGCCAAGCGCACGATCGCCGAGGGCGGCGTGTCGGTCAACAACCTCAAGGTCGACAGCGAGGAGTGGGTGGCGAGTGCGTCCCACTTCCTGCACGGACGCTGGCTGGTCCTGCGGCGCGGCAAGCGGAATATTGCGGGGGTTCAGCGTGTTGGATGATGTCGAACGGGGTCAAACTCGGCTTCTAGCAGGCGATTTGACTCCAAGTTTCCACTGACGTAACTTGATCAAGTCGTTGCGACGCGGTAGCCCGCAGAGCGCGACGACGTCCTTCAGGGAATAACCCCGGAATCCGGGGTGTTCCAGCTGTCCGCACTACTAGCACGCGGCGAAAGTCGTGGGGTTGGTTGCGCGGCCGGCAACGGACGTCGGGTGTGTTGTTTGAGAACTCAATAGTGTGTTTGGTGGTTTTTGTTTGTTGTTTTTTGCCATGCCTCGTGGGGGACTCCCCGTCTTCCTGTTGTGGGGTGTGGTTTGTTTTATCTTTTGCCAGTTTTTTCTGGTGCTTGGTCAGATTTTTCTGATTCGAATTCCGCCTTGGCTCCCTTTTGGGGATGGGTGGTTTTTGTTTGGAGAGTTTGATTCTGGCTCAGGACGAACGCTGGCGGCGTGCTTAACACATGCAAGTCGAACGGTAAGGCCCTTCGGGGTACACGAGTGGCGAACGGGTGAGTAACACGTGGGTGATCTGCCCTGCACTTTGGGATAAGCCTGGGAAACTGGGTCTAATACCGAATACACCCTGCTGGTCGCATGGCCTGGTGGGGGAAAGCTTTTGCGGTGTGGGATGGGCCCGCGGCCTATCAGCTTGTTGGTGGGGTGATGGCCTACCAAGGCGACGACGGGTAGCCGGCCTGAGAGGGTGTCCGGCCACACTGGGACTGAGATACGGCCCAGACTCCTACGGGAGGCAGCAGTGGGGAATATTGCACAATGGGCGCAAGCCTGATGCAGCGACGCCGCGTGAGGGATGACGGCCTTCGGGTTGTAAACCTCTTTCAATAGGGACGAAGCGCAAGTGACGGTACCTATAGAAGAAGCACCGGCCAACTACGTGCCAGCAGCCGCGGTAATACGTAGGGTGCGAGCGTTGTCCGGAATTACTGGGCGTAAAGAGCTCGTAGGTGGTTTGTCGCGTTGTTCGTGAAAACTCACAGCTCAACTGTGGGCGTGCGGGCGATACGGGCAGACTGGAGTACTGCAGGGGAGACTGGAATTCCTGGTGTAGCGGTGGAATGCGCAGATATCAGGAGGAACACCGGTGGCGAAGGCGGGTCTCTGGGCAGTAACTGACGCTGAGGAGCGAAAGCGTGGGGAGCGAACAGGATTAGATACCCTGGTAGTCCACGCCGTAAACGGTGGGTACTAGGTGTGGGTTTCCTTCCTTGGGATCCGTGCCGTAGCTAACGCATTAAGTACCCCGCCTGGGGAGTACGGCCGCAAGGCTAAAACTCAAAGAAATTGACGGGGGCCCGCACAAGCGGCGGAGCATGTGGATTAATTCGATGCAACGCGAAGAACCTTACCTGGGTTTGACATGCACAGGACGTGCCAGAGATATCGGTATTCCCTTGTGGCCTGTGTGCAGGTGGTGCATGGCTGTCGTCAGCTCGTGTCGTGAGATGTTGGGTTAAGTCCCGCAACGAGCGCAACCCTTGTCTCATGTTGCCAGCACGTCATGGTGGGGACTCGTGAGAGACTGCCGGGGTCAACTCGGAGGAAGGTGGGGATGACGTCAAGTCATCATGCCCCTTATGTCCAGGGCTTCACACATGCTACAATGGCCGGTACAAAGGGCTGCGATGCCGTGAGGTGGAGCGAATCCTTTTAAAGCCGGTCTCAGTTCGGATCGGGGTCTGCAACTCGACCCCGTGAAGTCGGAGTCGCTAGTAATCGCAGATCAGCAACGCTGCGGTGAATACGTTCCCGGGCCTTGTACACACCGCCCGTCACGTCATGAAAGTCGGTAACACCCGAAGCCCGTGGCCTAACCCGTAAGGGAGGGAGCGGTCGAAGGTGGGATCGGCGATTGGGACGAAGTCGTAACAAGGTAGCCGTACCGGAAGGTGCGGCTGGATCACCTCCTTTCTAAGGAGCACCACGAGACCTATGGCCGGCCCGCATCGTGCGGGATCAGCCGGACCTGGGCGATTCGTTGGATGGGCCTGGCCTGTAGTGGGTGTCGGTTCTGGTGCAACAACAAACTTGTGGTCCCTTTCGGGGGATAGATCCACCAGACACACTATTGGGCTTTGAGACAACAAGCCCGTCACCTCTTCGTCCCGTTTGTGGGGAACCGGGGGTGGTGTCTGCGTCCCTCGGGGGGTGGTGTGTTGTCGCTCCGCTTTGGTGGTGGGGTGTGGTGTTTGATTTGTGGATAGTGGTTGCGAGCATCTAGCAGCAAAAGTGGTGCACGCCTCCTTTGAGGGGGGTGGGTTTTTTGGTGTTGTTGATGTGCAATTTTTCCTAATCTCATTTTTGGTATTTTGTGTTGTAAGTGTTTAAGGGCGCATGGTGGATGCCTTGGCACTGGGAGCCGATGAAGGACGTAGGAGGCTGCGATAAGCCTCGGGGAGCTGTCAACCGAGCGTTGATCCGAGGATGTCCGAATGGGGAAACCCGGCACGAGTGATGTCGTGTCACCCGTCACTGAATACATAGGTGGCGGGGGGGAACGCGGGGAAGTGAAACATCTCAGTACCCGTAGGAAGAGAAAACAAATAGTGATTCCGTTAGTAGTGGCGAGCGAACGCGGAGGATGGCTAAACCGTGTGCATGTGATACCCGGCAGGGGTTGTGTGTGCGGTGTTGTGGGGCCTTTCTTCTCAGATCTGCCGGTCTGAGCAGCAGTGAGAAAAGAATGTGTTAATCGAAGTGGCCTGGGATGGTCTGCCGTAGTGGGTGAGAGCCCCGTAGGTGAAAACATGTTCTCTGCTGTGGAGGGTTCCCGAGTAGCAGCGGGCCCGTGAAATCTGCTGTGAATCTGCCGGGACCACCCGGTAAGCCTGAATACTTCCCAGTGACCGATAGCGGATTAGTACCGTGAGGGAATGGTGAAAAGTACCCCGGGAGGGGAGTGAAAGAGTACCTGAAACCGTGTGCCTACAATCCGTCAGAGCCTTCGACTTTGTCGTGGGGTGATGGCGTGCCTTTTGAAGAATGAGCCTGCGAGTCAGGGACATGTCGCGAGGTTAACCCGAGTGGGGTAGCCGTAGCGAAAGCGAGTCTGAATAGGGCGTATCCACACAACAGTGTGTGGTGTAGTGGTGTGTTCTGGACCCGAAGCGGAGTGATCTACCCATGGCCAGGGTGAAGCGCGGGTAAGACCGCGTGGAGGCCCGAACCCACTTAGGTTGAAGACTGAGGGGATGAGTTGTGGGTAGGGGTGAAAGGCCAATCAAACTCCGTGATAGCTGGTTCTCCCCGAAATGCATTTAGGTGCAGCGTTGCGTGTTTCTTACCGGAGGTAGAGCTACTGGATGGCCGATGGGCCCCACAGGGTTACTGACGTCAGCCAAACTCCGAATGCCGGTAAGTCTAAGAGCGCAGCAGTGAGACGGCGGGGGATAAGCTCCGTACGTCGAGAGGGAAACAGCCCAGATCGCCGGCTAAGGCCCCTAAGCGTGTGCTAAGTGGAAAAGGATGTGCAGTCGCAAAGACAACCAGGAGGTTGGCTTAGAAGCAGCCACCCTTGAAAGAGTGCGTAATAGCTCACTGGTCAAGTGATTGTGCGCCGATAATGTAGCGGGGCTCAAGCACACCGCCGAAGCCGCGGCAACGACCGTGTGTCGTTGGGTAGGGGAGCGTCCTGCATCCGGTGAAGCCACGGAGTGATCCAGTGGTGGAGGGTGTGGGAGTGAGAATGCAGGCATGAGTAGCGATAAGGCAAGTGAGAACCTTGCCCGCCGAAAGACCAAGGGTTCCTGGGCCAGGCCAGTCCGCCCAGGGTGAGTCGGGACCTAAGGCGAGGCCGACAGGCGTAGTCGATGGACAACGGGTTGATATTCCCGTACCCGTGTGTGGGCGCCCCTGATGAATCAGAGGTACTAACCACCCAAAAGGTGCTAGACCAATCCCTTCGGGGGGCGGCGTGCACCGGCTGCGTGGGACCTTCTTTGGTAGTAGTCAAGCGATGGGGTGACGCAGGAAGGTAGCCGTACCAGTCAGTGGTAATACTGGGGCAAGCCCGTAGGGAGACATCCAGGCAAATCCGGATGTCATGTTCCTGAGAGGTGATGCATAGCCGAGTGAGGCGAATTCGGTGATCCTCAGCTGCCGAGAAAAGCCTCTAGCGAGCACACACACGGCCCGTACCCCAAACCGACACAGGTGGTCAGGTAGAGAATACCAAGGCGTACGAGTGAACTATGGTTAAGGAACTCGGCAAAATACCCCCGTAACTTCGGGAGAAGGGGGACCCCTTACTGTCATGGCCCTCGCGGCCGGCAGCGGTGGGGGGTGGCACAAACCAGTGAGAAGCGACTGTTTACTAAAAACACAGGTCCGTGCGAAGTCGCAAGACGATGTATACGGACTGACGCCTGCCCGGTGCTGGAAGGTTAAGAGGACCCGTTAACCCCTCGGGGTGAAGCGGAGAATTTAAGCCCCAGTAAACGGCGGTGGTAACTATAACCATCCTAAGGTAGCGAAATTCCTTGTCGGGTAAGTTCCGACCTGCACGAATGGCGTAACGACTTCTCAACTGTCTCAACCATAGACTCGGCGAAATTGCACTACGAGTAAAGATGCTCGTTACGCGCGGCAGGACGAAAAGACCCCGGGACCTTCACTATAGCTTGGTATTGGCGTTCGATACGGTTTGTGTAGGATAGGTGGGAGACTGTGAAACTCACACGCCAGTGTGGGTGGAGTCATTGTTGAAATACCACTCTGATCGTATTGGACTTCTAACTTCGAACCGTATATCCGGTTCAGGGACAGTGCCTGGTGGGTAGTTTAACTGGGGCGGTTGCCTCCTAAAATGTAACGGAGGCGCCCAAAGGTTCCCTCAACCTGGACGGCAATCAGGTGTTGAGTGCAAGTGCACAAGGGAGCTTGACTGCGAGACGTACATGTCAAGCAGGGACGAAAGTCGGGACTAGTGATCCGGCACCCCCGAGTGGAAGGGGTGTCGCTCAACGGATAAAAGGTACCCCGGGGATAACAGGCTGATCTTCCCCAAGAGTCCATATCGACGGGATGGTTTGGCACCTCGATGTCGGCTCGTCGCATCCTGGGGCTGGAGCAGGTCCCAAGGGTTGGGCTGTTCGCCCATTAAAGCGGCACGCGAGCTGGGTTTAGAACGTCGTGAGACAGTTCGGTCTCTATCCGCCGCGCGCGTCAGAAGCTTGAGGAAACCTGTCCCTAGTACGAGAGGACCGGGACGGACGAACCTCTGGTCCACCAGTTGTCCCACCAGGGGCACCGCTGGATAGCCACGTTCGGACAGGATAACCGCTGAAAGCATCTAAGCGGGAAACCTTCTCCAAGACCAGGCTTCTCACCCATTAAGTGGGATAAGGCCCCCCGCAGAACACGGGATCGATAGACCAGACCTGGAAGACCAGCAATGGTTGCAGGGAACTGGCACTAACCGGCCGAAAACTTACAACAACACCCAAAATCACCAACACACAAAATGGTGAATAGGAAACATTGCCCGCAACCACAACTCCACGCAGATCAGACATCTGCACCCCACCACCAAACACACTCCCCACACCACACGTGTGGACAAAGAGTTACGGCGGCCATAGCGGCAGGGAAACGCCCGGACCCATCCCGAACCCGGAAGCTAAGCCTGCCAGCGCCGATGATACTACCCAACCCGGGTGGAAAAGTAGGACACCGCCGAACACAAATTAAGACCTGAGCCCCCCAATTAACTTTGGGGGGCTCAGGCATTTCTGCGTCCAATTGCATTCCGCCAATTGCGATTAGGCCGAATTATCGCTTTCTCTGCGCTGCCCGTATCCTTTACAGGTGGTCGACGACAGGCAAGGTAATTCCGGCGGACGTCCGTCGCGCCGTCCGATTGGGGCCGGCGCCCCCGGCCGCGATCGTCGAGGATCGAATGCGCCCCATCGGTCGGGTCCGGGACGCGCCCGTCAGGCCCAGCCGCAGCACCAGTCCGACGCCGACCAGGCTGCTGACCGCCCCAGCGCGCCGCCGATCCGCGCGGACATCGAGGCCAAGCAGCTCGCACCCGAAATCCGTGGGGAGCTCTCGACTTTGGACCGTTCCACCGCCGACACGGTGGCCCGTCACCTGGTCGCCGCCGGCGAGCTGCTCGACGACGATCCGGAGACGGCCCTGGCCCACGCGCAGGCCGCCCGGGCCCGCTCCGGCCGGATCGCCGCGGTGCGTGAGGCCGTCGGCATCGCGGCATACCAGTGCGGGGACTGGGCCCAGGCGCTCTCGGAGTTCCGGGCCGCCCGCCGGATGGGCAGCAAGTCGCAGCTTCTGCCGTTGATCGCCGACTGCGAACGCGGCGTCGGCCGACCCGAGCGGGCCATCGAACTGGCGCGCAGCCCCGAGGCCGCTGAACTCACCGGCGACGACGCCGACGAGATGCGGATCGTGGCTGCCGGGGCCCGGGCCGACCTCGGCCAGCTCGAGCAGTCGCTGGCCTTGCTCTCCAGTCCCCAGCCCGACCCGTCGCGGACCGGAGCGACCGCGGCGCGGTTGTTCTACGCCTACGCCGAGACGTTGTTGGCGCTGGGCCGCGACGACGACGCGCTGCAGTGGTTCATCCATGCCGCTGCCGCCGACATCGACGGTGTCACCGACGCCGAAGATCGGGTCGGCGAGCTTGCCTGACGTGACAACGCTTGCGCAGCAACATGATTGCCTGCTGCTCGACCTCGACGGCACCGTTTTCCGCGGCCACGAGCCGACCGAGGGCGCCATCGACGCGCTCGATCGCGCCGACACCCGCAAGCTGTTCGTCACCAACAATGCCTCCCGCGCCGCCGAGGAGGTGGCGCAGCATCTTCGCGAGCTGGGTTTCACCGCCACCGCCGACGACGTGGTGACCAGCGCCCAGAGCGCCGCGGGGCTGCTCGCCCAGCAGCTGCCCGCCGGGTCGAAGGTGCTCGTGGTCGGTACCGACGCACTGGCCGCGGAGGTGGCCACCGCGGGACTGACGCCGGTGCGGCTGTTCGCCGACGAGCCGGTCGCGGTGGTGCAGGGACATTCGACCACCACCGACTGGCCCATCCTCGCCGAGGCGGCACTGGCCATCCGGGCCGGCGCACTGTGGGTGGCCGCCAACGTCGACCGCACCCTGCCGACCGAACGCGGACTGCTGCCCGGCAACGGCGCCATGGTGGCCGCACTCAAGGCCGCCACCGACGCCGAGCCGCAGGTCGCAGGCAAGCCGGCGCCGGCCCTGATGCGGGATGCGTTGGCGCGAGGCACATTCCACAGCCCGCTGGTGGTCGGGGATCGGCTCGACACCGACATCGAAGGCGCCAACGCCGCGGACCTGCCCAGCCTGATGGTGCTGACCGGGGTCAACAACGCCGCCGACACCGTCCACGCGTGCCCCGCGCAGCGGCCCACCTTCATCGGAGCCGACCTGCGCGACCTGCACACCGACGCCGACACCCTCGCCGTCGCCGCGCACCCGGCCTGGCGCGTCGAGGTCGCCGACGGTGCGGTGACCGTCACCGCGACGGGCGCCGATCCCGGTGACGACGGGCTCTCGGCGGTCCGTGCCACCGCTCGCGCGGTGTGGGACGCGGCGCCCGACGGGCAGCCGATCAGGGTCCTCGCCGGTGACGAGACCGCCCGCGCCGCGCTGGAGCGCTGGTCGGTGCTGACGCCCCCGGATCGGCTAGCGTGAACGGTGAGATGAACACCGACCCTGAACAGATCCGCGCCGACGTCGACGCTGTGCTGGCCCAGCTGCCGAGCGTCGACCCGGACAGTCCCGACGTCGACGGTGTCGATATCGACGCCGTGGGCCGTCGGCTCGAGGAAGCGCACCAGATCCTGGTCAACGCGCTGGAATCGGTGGAGAAGGGCTGAGGTCAGCGTGACGCGGCGTGCCCGGGTTGACGCAGAGCTGGTCCGTCGCGGCCTGGCGCGCTCGCGCCAGCAGGCCGCGGAGCTGATCGGCGCCGGGCGGGTCAGCATCGACGGCATGCCGGCCGTCAAGCCCGCCACCGCGGTGGCGGTCACCGCCAACCTGACCGTCGAGGGCACCGGCGAGAAGACCTGGGTGTCCCGCGGAGCCCACAAACTCATCGGCGCGCTCGAGGTGTTCGGTATCGAGGTGGCCGGCCGGCGCTGCCTGGACGCCGGCGCCTCCACCGGAGGCTTCACCGAGGTGCTGCTGGACCGCGGCGCCGCCGAGGTGGTCGCCGTCGACGTCGGCTACGGACAGCTCGCCTGGTCGCTGCGCTCCGATGACCGGGTGCGGGTCATCGAACGGACCAACGTGCGCGACCTGACGCCCGAGGCCATCGGCGGGCAGGTCGACGTGGTGGTCGCCGACCTGTCGTTCATCTCGCTGGCCACCGTGCTGCCCGCGCTGACTGCGTGCGCGAATTCCGGCGCCGATATCGTTCCCATGGTGAAGCCGCAATTCGAGGTCGGCCGGAACCAGGTCGGTTCCGGGGGTGTGGTGTCCGATCCGCAGTTGCGCGCCACCGCGGTTCTGGCGGTCGCCGGTCGCGCCGAAGCGCTGGGCTGGCAGACTGTCGATGTCACGGCCAGCCCACTGCCCGGGCCGTCGGGCAACGTCGAATACTTTCTCTGGCTGCGCGCCACCACCGAGCGTGCGCTACACGGTGACGAACTTGACGCCGCGGTGCGCCGCGCCGTCGCGGAAGGACCGCAATGAGCTCTGAGCGGGTGATCCTGCTCGTCGTCCACACCGGCCGCGACGAGGCCACCGATACCGCGCGCCGGGTCGAGAAAGTGTTGAGCGACAACGGCATCGGGCTGCGGTTACTCTCGGCCGAGGCCGTCGACCGCGGTTCTGTGCACCTCGACCCCCGGGACCTGCAAGACCCTGGGTGTCGACATCGAGGTCGTCGACGCCGACGAACGCGCCGCCGAGGGCTGCGAACTGGTGCTGGTGCTCGGCGGCGACGGAACCTTCCTGCGGGCAGCCGAACTGGCGCGCAACGCCGAGATCCCGGTGCTCGGCGTCAACCTGGGGCGCATCGGCTTCCTGGCCGAAGCCGAGGCCGAAGCCATCGACGCCGTCCTCGACCACGTCATCTCCCGCACCTACCGGGTCGAGGAGCGCATGACGCTGGACATCGCCGTCCGGGTGGACGGGCAGGTGGTGTCGCGCGGGTGGGCGCTCAACGAGGCCAGCCTGGAGAAGGGATCGCGGCTCGGCGTCATCGAGGTCGTCCTCGAGATCGACGGCAGGCCGGTCTCGGCGTTCGGCTGCGACGGTGTGCTGGTGTCGAGCCCGACCGGCTCCACCGCCTATGCGTTCTCGGCGGGCGGACCGGTGGTCTGGCCCGACCTGGAGGCAATCCTCGTGGTGCCCAACAACGCTCACGCGCTGTTCGCGCGCCCGATGGTCACCAGCCCGCACGCGACGATCGCCATCGAGATCGACGGCGACAGCCACGACGCACTGGTCCTGTGCGACGGGCGCCGCGAGATGCGGCTGCCCGCCGGTGGCCGCCTGGAGGTCACCAAGTGCAGCACCCCGCTGAAATGGGTGCGGCTGGACAGCGCGCCGTTCACCGACCGGCTGGTGCGCAAGTTCCGCCTGCCGGTCACCGGCTGGCGAGGTCGGTGAGCCGGCGATGCTGGCCGAGATCCGAATCGAGTCACTGGGTGCGATCAGCGCCGCGACCGCGGAGTTCGACAAGGGACTGACCGTGCTGACCGGGGAGACCGGCACCGGCAAGACCATGGTGGTCACCGGGCTGCATCTGCTCGGCGGGGCGCGCGCCGACGCCACCCGGGTCCGCTCGGGCTCGGGGCGCGCCGTCGTCGAAGGCCGGTTCACCACCGAGGAACTCGACCCGGCCACCGCCGCGCAGATCGACGAGATCCTGGACTCCTCGGGAGCCGACCGCGACGACGACGGCACCATCATCGCGCTGCGCTCGGTGAGCCGCGACGGCCCGTCGCGGGCCTACCTCGGTGGGCGCAGCGTGCCGGCCCGGTCGCTGACCACGTTCACCACCGGGCTGCTGACCCTGCACGGCCAGAACGACCAGCTGCGGCTGATGCGGCCCGACGAGCAGCGCGCCGCGCTCGACCGCTTCGCCGCGGTGGAGGCCAAACTCGAGCGCTACAAGAAGGTGCGCGACGAGTGGCAGGTGGCCCGGCGCGATCTGGTCGACCGCACCAACCGCGCCCGCGAGCTGGCGCAGGAGGCCGACCGGCTGAAGTTCGCGCTGACCGAGATCGACGGTGTCGACCCCTCGCCGGGCGAGGACGAGGCGTTGGTGGCCGACATCCGCCGGCTCTCCGAACTCGACGCGCTGCGGGAGGCCGCCGCCGGTGCCCGCACGGCGCTGTCGGCGGCGGTCGACGAGGTCTCCGACGGCCGGCCGCAGTCGGCCATCGACACCATCGGCCGGGCCATCGCACTGCTGCAGTCCACCGACGACGCGGTGCTGAGCGCGCTGGCCCGCCAGCTGACCGATGTCCTGACCGTCGTCGGCGACGCCGCCCGCGAACTCGGCAACTACCTGGGCGAGCTGCCCACCGACGCCAGCGCGCTGGAGACCAAGCTGTCCCGTCAGGCCGAGCTGCGCAGCCTCACCCGCAAGTACGCCGCCGACGTCGACGGTGTGCTGAGGTGGGCGGCCGAGTCGCGGCAGCGGCTGGCTCAACTCGACGTCTCCGAGGAGGCGCTGACCGGGCTGGCCCGCCGCGTCGACGAGCTGGGTCAGCAGGTCGCGACGGTCGGCCTGGAGCTGTCCAAGGCGCGGACCAAGGCCGCCAAGGGGCTGGCGAAGGCGGTGACCGCCGAGCTGGCCGGGCTGGCGATGGCCGACGCCGACTTCACCGTCGCGGTGTCGCTGATGCCGGCCCGCGACGACGACAGTGCACCGCTGCGGCTGCCGTCGGGCGAGTCGGTCCACGCCGGCGGCGAGGGAATCGACCTGGTCGAGTTCGGCTTCACCGCGCACCGCGGCACCGACGTGCTGCCGCTGAACAAGAGCGCATCCGGCGGCGAGCTGTCGCGGGTGATGCTGGCGCTGGAGGTCGTGCTGGCCGCCTCGGTCGAGGGCACCACGATGGTGTTCGACGAAGTGGACGCCGGCGTGGGCGGGCGCGCGGCGGTGCAGATCGGCCGGCGGCTGGCGCGGCTGGCCCGCACGCATCAGGTCATCGTGGTCACTCACCTGCCGCAGGTGGCCGCCTACGCCGACATCCATCTGGTCGTCGAGTCGGGCCGCGACGGTGCCAGCGACGTGCGTCGGCTCGACACCGAGCAGCGGGTGGCCGAGCTGGCCAGGATGCTGGCCGGGCTGGGGGAGTCCGACACCGGTCGCGCCCATGCCCGGGAACTGCTGGCGGCCGCACAGGAGGACCTGGCC
The DNA here is from genome assembly GCA_963786695.1 of uncultured Actinomycetota bacterium. Classification (GTDB taxonomy): domain Bacteria; phylum Actinomycetota; class Actinomycetes; order Mycobacteriales; family Mycobacteriaceae; genus Mycobacterium. The sequence goes on along the minus strand of CAWBAL010000050.1, from coordinate 220,270 downwards.
GCGTCCTAATCGTGTTGCTCCTGTGACAGAATGTGACTTGTGGGGCTGGTGTTACGGCGCGCCTCCGCGGATATCCGTGATCTCGCCGACAGAATCGCCCCATGAAGATGTCAGCACTTCTCTCGCGTAACACCAGTGCACGACCGGGAGTGACGGGTACCGCCCGCGTCGACCGCGACATCGATCGCCTGCTGCGCCGTGTCGGCCCGGGCGACATCGTCGTCATCGACATCCTCGACCTGGACCGGCTGACCGCCGACGCACTGGTCGACGCCCGCATCGCCGGCGTGGTCAACGCCTCGCCGTCGATCTCCGGGCGCTACCCCAACCTCGGCCCCGAGGTGCTGGTGGCCAACAACATCGCCCTGCTCGACAGCGCCGGGCCCGAGGTCTTCAAGAAGATCAAGGACGGCGCCAAGATCCGCCTGCACAACGGCGGCGTGTACGCCGGTGACCGCCGACTGGTCCACGGTGTCGAGCGCAGCGACGAAGAGATCGCCGACCTCATGCACGATGCCAAGACCGGTCTGGTCGCGCATCTGGAAGCGTTCGCGGGCAACACGATCGAGTTCATCCGCAGCGAGAGCCCGCTGCTGATCGACGGGGTCGGCATCCCCGACATCGACGTCGACGTCTACCGCCGCCACGTGGTGGTGGTGTCCGACGGGCCCGGCGCCGAGGACGACCTCAAGGCGCTCAAGCCGTTCATCAAGGAGTACCAGCCGGTGCTCGTCGGTGTCGGGGCCGGTGCGGACACCTTGGAGAAGTGCGGCTACAAGCCGCAGTTGATCGTCGGCAACCCCGACCAGATGAGCGCCGAGGTGCTCAAGTGCGGCGCCCAGGTGGTGCTGCCCGCCGACGCCGACGGACATGCCAGCGGCCTGGAGCGCATCCAGGATCTCGGCATCGGGGCGATGACGTTCCCGGCCGCCGGCTCGGCCGCCGATCTCGCGCTGCTGCTCGTCGATCACCACGGTGCCTCGCTGATCGTGACGGTCGGGCACCCGGCCAGCATCGAGGAGTTCTTCGACCGCTCGCGTCAGCAGAGCAACCCGTCGACGTTCCTGACCCGGCTCAAGGTCGGCGAGAAGCTCGTCGACGCCAAAGCCGTTGCCACGCTGTACCGCAACCACATCTCCGGCGGGGCGATCGCGATGCTCATCCTCGCGGTGCTGTTCGCCATCATCGCCGCGCTGTGGGTCTCGCGAGGGGACACGGTCGTCATCGACTGGATCACGACCTACTGGAACCGCTTCTCGCTGTGGATTCAGGGCTGGGTGACATAGCGTGATATCGCTGCGCCACCATGCCATCTCGCTGGCCGCGGTGTTCCTCGCGCTGGCGCTCGGCGTGGTCCTGGGTTCCGGCGTGCTGTCCGACACCTTGCTGTCCGGGCTGCGCAGTGACAAGCAGGATCTGAACAAGCAGATCACCGCGCTGACCGACCAGCGCAATGCGCTGAACGAAAAGCTCGGTGCCGCAGACCAGTTCGACACCCAGATGTCGGGCCGCATCGTGCGCGACGCGCTGGCCGGCAAGTCGGTGGTGCTGTTCCGCACGCCCGACGCCGACAACGACGACGTCGACGCGATGAGCCGGATCATCGGCCAGGCCGGCGGCACCGTGTCCGGAACCGTGGCGCTGACCCAGGAGTTCGTCGACGCCAACTCGGCGGAGAAGCTGCGCTCGGTGGTCAACTCGCCGATCCTGCCTGCCGGGGCGCAGTTGAGCACCACGCTGGTCGACCAGGGCTCGCAGGCCGGCGACCTGCTGGGCATCGCTCTGCTGATCAACCGCAACCCCGAGATCAAGCCGGCCGACGACCCCCAGCGCGACACCGTGCTGGCCGCGCTGCGCGACACCGGCTTCCTGACCTATGACGGTGACCACATCGGGGCGGCCGACACCGCCGTCGTCGTCACCGGCGGGGCACTGGGCGACACCGCGGGCAACCAGGGCTCGACGGTGGCGCGCTTCGCCGCCGGCCTGGCTCCGCACGGCTCGGGCACCGTGCTGGCCGGCCGCGACGGCTCGGCCACCGGAACCTCCGCGGTGGCGGTGACCCGCGCTGATGCCGGCATGGCGGCCGCGGTGACCACCGTCGACGACATCAGCGCCGAGTCCGGCCGGATCACCACGGTGCTGGCCCTGCAGAACCTCATCGGCGGCGCCCGGTCCGGGCAGTTCGGCATCGGCCCCGGCGCGACGTCGATCACCGTTCCGCAGTAACCCAGGGGTAACGCGTAACCGGCACGGGCGTGTTAGCGACGGCTTGTCGGCGTCGGTGTTAGGGTGAATTTCCGTGGGTCGGCAGGCCCCAACTAGGTTCCGGCCTGGAAAACCAAGCCCTGCGCCGTCGTCACGGAGGTTGCTCTTGCCACCATTGCGCAAGCACCCACAGACCGCCACCAAGCACCTCTTCGTCACGCGGTGGCGTGGTGTCCTCACTCGGCAAGGGCCTCACTGCCAGCAGCCTCGGCCAACTGCTCACCGCACGCGGCCTGCAGGTGACGATGCAGAAGCTCGACCCCTACCTCAACGTCGACCCGGGCACCATGAACCCGTTCCAGCACGGGGAGGTCTTCGTCACCGAGGACGGTGCCGAAACCGATCTCGACGTCGGCCACTACGAGCGCTTCCTGGACCGCAACCTGTCGGGGTGGGCCAATGTGACCACCGGTCAGGTGTATTCGACCGTGATCGCCAAGGAGCGCCGCGGCGAGTACCTCGGCGACACCGTTCAGGTCATCCCGCACATCACCGACGAGATCAAGCGCCGGATCATGGCCATGGCCGAACCCGACGCCGACGGCAACCGCCCGGACGTGGTGATCACCGAGATCGGCGGCACGGTCGGCGACATCGAGTCGCTGCCGTTCCTGGAGGCCGCCCGCCAGGTCCGCCACGAGGTGGGCCGGGAGAACTGCTTCTTCCTGCACGTGTCGCTGGTGCCGTTCCTGGCGCCGTCGGGCGAGCTCAAGACCAAGCCCACCCAGCACTCGGTGGCCGCGCTGCGCAGCATCGGCATCTCCCCGGACGCGCTGATCCTGCGCTGCGACCGCGACGTGCCCGAACCGCTGAAGAACAAGATCGCGCTGATGTGCGACGTCGACATCGACGGCGTGATCTCCACCCCGGATGCGCCGTCGATCTACGACATCCCGAAGGTGCTGCACCGCGAGGAACTCGACGCCTACGTGGTGCGCCGGCTGAACCTGCCGTTCCGCGACGTCGACTGGACGCAGTGGAACGACCTGCTGCGCCGGGTGCACGAGCCCACCGAAACCGTGCGAATCGCGTTGGTGGGCAAGTACGTCGACCTCTCCGATGCCTACCTGTCGGTGGCCGAGGCGCTTGCGCGCCGGCGGTTTCGCCCATCGCGCCAAGGTGGAGATGCGCTGGGTCGCCTCCGACGACTGCGAGACCGACAGCGGCGCGGCCGCGGTGCTCGACGACGTGCACGGGGTGCTGATTCCCGGCGGGTTCGGCATCCGCGGCATCGAGGGCAAGATCGGCGCCATCCGCTACGCGCGCCATCGTGGCCTGCCGGTGCTGGGACTGTGCCTCGGGTTGCAGTGCATCGTCATCGAGGCGGCCCGCTCGGTCGGGCTCGACCGAGGCCAACTCGGCCGAATTCGATCCCGACACACCGGATCCGGTGATCTCGACGATGGCCGACCAGCGCGACGCGGTGGCCGGTGAGGCCGACCTGGGCGGCACCATGCGGCTGGGTGCGTATCCGGCGACGCTGGAGCCGGGGTCCATCGTGGCCGAGGCGTATCAGTCGACCAACATCTCCGAGCGGCACCGCCACCGCTACGAGGTGAACAACGAGTACCGCGACCGGATCGCCGAAAGCGGTCTGCGGTTCTCCGGCACCTCGCCGGACGGTCATCTCGTGGAGTTCGTCGAGTACCCGCGGCGAGGTCCACCCGTTCGTGGTGGGCACCCAGGCTCATCCGGAGCTCAAGAGCAGGCCGACCCGCCCGCATCCGCTGTTCGACGCGTTCATCGGCGCGGCGATCGAGTTCAAGGCCGGCCGAGCGACTGCCGGTGGAGATCCCCGAGCAGCACCCCAACGGCAGGGAACATCCGGAGGACGACGCCGCACAGCCGCTGCCGGGACACGTCCCGCAACAGGTGGCTCGTGGCTGACCACGACTTCGACACCGTCTCCTCTGAAACCGTCTATCGCGGAAGCATTCTCGCGTTGCGCGCCGACCAGGTGCGGATGCCCGGCGGCAGCACCGCCACCCGTGAGGTCGTCGAGCACTTCGGTGCGGTCGCCGTCGCCGCGGTCGACGAGAGCCGCCGGGTGGCGATGGTCTACCAGTACCGCCATCCGCTGGGGCGTCGGCTCTGGGAGCTGCCTGCCGGCCTGCTCGACGAACCGGGGGAGGACCCGGCGATCGCGGCGGCGCGGGAGCTGCGCGAGGAGACCGGGGTGGTCGCCGAGCACTGGAGCGTGCTGGTCGACGTCGCGTCCTCGCCGGGCTTCACCGACGAGGCGGTGCGGGTCTATCTGGCCAGCGGGCTGAGCCACGTGGAGCGCCCGGAGGCCGAACACGAAGAGGCCGACCTGACGGTGCACTGGGTCGACCTCGAGCAGGCCGCCGAGCAGGTGATGGCCGGTGAGATCGTCAATGCCGTTGCCGCCCTTGGTGTTCTGGCCGCGCATGCTGCGGTCGTGGAGCGAATTCCGACGCGGTCGGTGGATGCGCCGTGGCGCGACCGGCCCAGCGCCGTTCGCCAAGCGAGACCGGTCATGACCACGTTCCGGCCCGCGCTCGACGACCAGCTGCAGGGCTACCTCGACCACCTCACCATCGAGCGGGGCGTGGCCGCCAACACCATCAGCTCGTATCGGCGGGATCTGCGGCGCTACGCCGAGCACCTGAACTCGCGGGGCATCGACGATCTGCGCAACGTCACCGAGACCGACGTCAGCGACTTCCTGGTCGCGCTGCGCAGCGGCGATCCCGAGAACGGTGTCGTGCCGCTGTCGGCGGTGTCGGCGGCACGGGCGCTGATCGCGGTGCGCGGGCTGCACCGGTTCGCCGCCGCCGAAGGCGTGATCGACGTCGACGTGGCGCGCGCGGTCAAGCCGCCGACGCCGAGCCGGCGGCTGCCCAAGAGCCTGACCCTCGACGAGGTCCTCGCGCTGCTCGACGGCGCCGGCGGCGACGCCCCGTCCGACGGGCCCCTGACGCTGCGCAACCGGGCACTGCTCGAACTGCTGTACTCCACCGGCGCGCGGATCTCCGAGGCCGTCGGCCTCGACGTCGACGACATCGACACCCACGCCCGCTCGGTGCTGCTGCGCGGCAAGGGCGGCAAGCAGCGCCTGGTGCCCGGTCGGGCGCCCGGCCATCGCGGCGCTGGACGCCTACCTGGTGCGCGGTCGTCCCGACCTGGCTCGCCGCGGACGGGGTCGACGGGTCGCGCGCCGGCGATCTTCCTCAACGCCCGCGGCGGCCGGCTGTCGCGGCAGAGCGCCTGGCAGGTGCTGCAGGACGCGGCCGAGCGGGCCGGCATCACCTCGGGGGTCTCACCGCACACGCTGCGCCACTCGTTCGCCACCCACCTGCTCGACGGCGGCGCCGACGTCCGGGTGGTTCAGGAGCTGCTGGGGCACGCCTCGGTCACCACCACGCAGATCTACACCCTGGTCACCGTGCACGCGCTGCGCGAAGTGTGGGCGGGAGCCCACCCGCAGGGCATGATGTCACCGGTATGGCTCTCGCGGCCGAGACACATGGATACACTTGCGCGGATGTTGACGCCGCCGATTCGCCTGATCCGGGGGGCCCGGGCGTGACCGACGAGGCAGACCACGCCTCCGATCGGTCTCACCGGCCGTCCGCCCCGCACCATTCCCGAACCGCAGCCGCTGAGCTCGCACGGACCCGCCAAGGTCATCTCGATGTGCAACCAGAAGGGCGGCGTCGGCAAGACCACCTCGACGATCAACCTGGGCGCCGCGCTGGCCGAGTACGGCCGCCGGGTGTTGCTGGTCGACCTCGACCCGCAGGGCGCGCTGTCGGCGGGCCTGGGCGTGCCGCACTACGAGCTGGCCTCGACCGTGCACAACCTGATGATCGAGCCGCGGGTCAGCATCGACGATGTGCTGATTCACACCCGGGTGCCCGGCCTGGACCTGGTGCCCAGCAATATCGACCTGTCGGCCGCGGAGATCCAGCTGGTCAACGAGGTGGGCCGCGAGCAGACCCTGGCGCGGGCGCTGTACCCGGTGATCGACCGCTACGACTACATCCTCATCGACTGCCAGCCGTCGCTGGGCCTGCTGACCGTCAACGCGCTGGCCTGCTCGGACGGGGTGATCATCCCGACCGAATGCGAGTACTTCTCGCTGCGCGGCCTGGCTCTGCTGACCGACACCGTCGACAAGGTCCGCGACCGGCTCAACCCGCGGCTGTCGATCAGCGGCATCCTGATCACCCGGTTCGACACCCGCACGGTCAACGCCCGTGAGGTGATGGCCCGCGTGATCGAACGGTTCGGCGACCTGGTGTTCGACACCGTCATCACCCGCACCGTCCGCTTCCCCGAGACCAGTGTCGCAGGCGAGCCCATCACCACGTGGGCGCCGAAATCGCTTGGCGCACTGGCATATCGATCGTTGGCCCGCGAGGTCATCGACCGCTTCGGCAAGTGACGGCCGAGGCGCCGCCCGAGAAGGGCGGCTTCCACGTCCGGCTGACCAACTTCGAGGGCCCGTTCGACCTGCTGCTGCAGCTGATCTTCGGGCACCGCCTCGACGTCACCGAGGTCGCGCTGCACCAGGTGACCGACGAGTTCATCGCCTACACCAAGGCGATCGGCCCGAAGCTCGAACTCGACGAGACCACCGCCTTCCTGGTGATTGCCGCCACACTGCTGGACCTCAAGGCGGCCCGGCTGCTGCCCGCGGGCGAGGTCCACGACGAGGAGGACCTGGCCCTGCTCGAGGTGCGCGACCTGTTGTTCGCGCGGCTGCTGCAGTACCGGGCGTTCAAGCACGTCGCCGTGATGTTCGCCGAGCTGGAGGCCGCCGCGCTGCGCAGCTACCCGCGGGCGGTGGCGCTGGAAGACCGGTACGAAGACCTGTTGCCCGAGGTCATGCTGGGTGTGGACGCCCAGAGCTTCGCCCAGATCGCGGCCTCGGTGTTCACCCCGCGGCCGGTGCCCGTGGTCGGTACCGAGCACCTGCACACCCCGCAGGTGTCGGTGCCCGAACAGGCCGAGCTGATGCTGGAGATGCTCGAGCGCCGCGGCGTGGGGCAGTGGGCCTCGTTCCGGGATCTGATCGCCGACTGCCACGAACCGATCCAGATCGTCGGGCGCTTCCTGGCGCTGCTCGAACTGTATCGGGCCAGGGCGGTAGCATTCGAGCAGTCAGAACCGCTTGGTGTGCTCCAAATTTCGTGGACCGGGGACCGGCTGGTGAACGAAGAGCTGGTCAGATCCGAGTGGGAAGAAGAGCAGAACTAGCCATGACCGACGAAGTACCCGATCTCGACCTCGGTATCGACGTCGCCAACGCCGAGTTGGACGACGACGATCTCACCCGGGTGCTCGAGGCGCTGCTGCTGGTCGTGGACACCCCGGTGACCGCCCAGACGCTGGCGACGGTCACCGAACAACCGGTGTATCGCATCACCGCCAAGCTCGAGGAGATGGCCGAGCAGTTGCGCGGCCGCGACAGCGGTATCGACCTGCGGGAAGCCGGCGGCGGCTGGCGGATGTACACCCGCGCCCAGTACGCCCCCTACGTCGAGCGGCTGCTGCTCGACGGGTCGCGTTCCAAGCTGACCCGCGCGGCGCTGGAGACACTGGCGGTGGTGGCCTACCGGCAGCCGGTGACCCGCGCGCGGGTCAGTGCGGTGCGCGGGGTCAACGTCGACGCGGTGATCCGCACGCTGGTGGCCCGCGGGCTGATCACCGAGGCCGGCACCGACGAGGACTCCGGCGCGACGACGTTCGCCACCACCGAGCTGTTCCTCGAGCGCCTGGGGCTGTCGTCGCTGACCGACCTGCCCGACATCGCCCCGCTGCTGCCCGACGTCGACGTGATCGACGACATGACCGAAACCCTGGACAGCGAGCCGCGTTTCGCCAAGCTCGGCAGCGGGCCCTCCGGCGGGCAGCACATCGCCTTCGATGTGGACACCGATGGCTGACACCGAAGGGGTACGGCTGCAGAAGGTGTTGTCGCAGGCCGGAATTGCCTCGCGACGGGTGGCCGAGCGGATGATCCTCGACGGCCGCGTCGAGGTCGACGGGCACGTCGTCACCGAGATGGGCACCAGGGTCGACCCCGACAACGCCGACATCCGGGTCGACGGCAGCCGGATCATCCTCGACGACTCGATGGTGTACCTGGCGGTGAACAAGCCCAAGGGCATGCAGTCGACGATGTCCGACGATCGGGGCCGGCCCTGCATCGGCGATCTGGTCGAGCACCGGGTGCGCGGCAACAAGAATCTCTTTCACGTCGGCCGGCTCGACTCCGACACCGAGGGACTGCTGCTGCTGACCAACGACGGCGACCTGGCCCACCGGCTGATGCACCCGTCGTTCGAGGTGCCCAAGACGTATCTGGCGACGGTAACCGGTTCGGTGCCAAGGGGTTTGGGCAAGACTCTGCGCGCCGGTGTCGAACTCGACGACGGTCCGGCCAAACTCGACGACTTCGCGGTGGTCGACGCGGTCCCCGGTAGGACGCTGGTGCGGGTGACGCTGCACGAGGGACGCAAGCGGATCGTGCGCCGCCTGCTGGCCGAGGTCGGGTTTCCCGGTCGAGGAGCTGGTCCGCACCGACATCGGCGGGGTGACGCTGGGCGACCAGCGGCCGGGCAGCATCCGGGTGCTGACCCGCAAGGAAGTCGGCGAGTTGTACAAGGCGGTCGGGCTGTGAGCGGTGTGGTGGTGGCGGTCGACGGACCGGCCGGCACGGGAAAGTCCTCGGTGTCAAGGGGATTGGCGCGTGCGCTGGGCGCCCGCTATCTCGACACCGGGGCGATGTACCGGATCGTCACGCTGGCCATGCTGCGGGCGAACGTGGATCTGGCCGATCCGGCGGCGATCGCCAACGCCTGCGACGTGCCGCTGTCGGTGGGTCACGATCCCGATGTGGACCGCGCTTACCTTGGCGGCGAGGATGTTTCGGTGGAGATCCGCGGTGACGCGGTGACCCGGGCGGTCTCTGCGGTGTCGGCGGTGCCTGCGGTACGCCAGCGGCTGGTGGCGCTGCAGCGCGAATTGGCCTCGGGTGCAGACAGTGTCGTGGTCGAAGGCCGTGACATCGGCACCGTGGTGTTGCCCGACGCCGACGTGAAGATCTTCCTCACCGCGACGGCCGAGACGCGGGCACGCCGTCGCAACGACCAGAACGTGGCGGCCGGGCTGGCCGACGACTACGAGACCGTCCTGGCCGACGTGCGCCGCCGCGACCACCTGGACTCGACGCGCCCGGTGTCGCCGCTTCGGCCGGCAGACGACGCGTTGATCGTCGACACCAGTGACATGACCCAGGACGAGGTCGTCACGCGGCTGGTCGAACTGGTCGAGCAGCGAAGCGGGGCGGTGCGATGACCCAGGACGGCACGTGGTCGGACGAAAGCGAGTGGGAGTTCGGCGAGGACGGCGGCGACGACGAGGGCGGTGAGGCCTATGCGCCGCCGCCGGTCGTGGCGATCATCGGCAGGCCCAACGTCGGCAAATCGACTCTGGTGAACCGGATTCTGGGCCGGCGCGAAGCGGTGGTGCAGGACCTGCCCGGGGTGACCCGGGACCGGGTGTCCTACGACGCGTCCTGGACGGGGCGCCGGTTCGTCGTGCAGGACACCGGCGGGTGGGAACCCGACGCCAAGGGCCTGCAGCAGCTGGTCGCCGAACAGGCGTCGGTGGCGATGCAGACCGCCGACGCCGTCATCTTCGTCGTCGATTCCCAGGTGGGTGCCACCTCGGGCGACGAGGCGGCCGCGCGGATTCTGCGGCGCTCCGGCAAGCCGGTGTTCGTGGCGGCCAACAAGGTCGACAACGAGAAGGGCGAGTCCGACGCGGCGTCGCTGTGGTCGCTGGGTCTCGGTGAGCCGCACCCGATCAGCGCGATGCACGGTCGCGGGGTGGCCGACCTGCTCGACGAGGTGGTCGCCGCGCTGCCCACGGCCTCGGAGGTCGCCACCGGTACCGGGGGACCGCGACGGGTGGCCCTGGTGGGCAAACCCAACGTGGGCAAGAGCTCACTGCTCAACCGGCTGGCCGGTGCCGAGCGTTCGGTGGTGCACGACGTTGCAGGCACGACCGTCGACCCGGTGGACTCGCTGATCGAATTGGGCGGCAGGACTTGGCGTTTCGTCGACACCGCCGGGTTGCGCCGCAAGGTCGGCCAGGCCAGCGGGCATGAGTTCTACGCCTCGGTGCGCACGCACAGCGCGATCGACTCCGCCGAGGTGGTGGTGGTGTTGATCGACGCCTCCCAGCCGCTGACCGAGCAGGACCAGCGGGTGCTGACGATGGTGATCGAGGCGGGCCGGGCGCTGGTGCTGGCGTTCAACAAGTGGGATCTGGTCGACGAGGATCGGCGCTTTCTGCTGGACCGCGAGATCGATCTGCAGTTGGCCCAGCTGCCGTGGGCGCCGCGGGTGAACATCTCGGCCAAGACCGGTCGCGCCGTGCAGAAGTTGGTGCCGGCGATGGAGACCGCGCTCGAGTCGTGGGACAAGCGGATCTCCACCGGGCAGCTGAACTCCTGGCTCAAGGAAGTGGTGGCGGCCACCCCGCCGCCGGTGCGCGGTGGTAAGCAGCCCCGCATCCTGTTCGCGACCCAGGCCACCGCGCGACCGCCGACGTTCGTGCTGTTCACCAGCGGTTTTCTGGAGGCAGGCTACCGACGGTTCCTGGAGCGCCGGCTGCGGGAGACGTTCGGTTTCGAGGGCACTCCCATCCGGATCAACGTGCGGGTGCGCGAGAAGCGCAAACTCAAGCCGCGCTAGTTCGGTAAGTTGCCAGTGACGATTCGAAGGGGGCTGTCATGACGACGGTATCTATCGGTGCCAGGCGACTGGCGTATGTGGTGGCCGGTGCGGTAATTGCCGCTGGGGCCCGCCGTTGCGGTGTTCGCGGCCACCTCGTCGGCTCCCGGGCCGCGGGTGCTGGCCTGCACGGAGACCGATACCGAGGACAGCTTCTCGATGAACTGCGCGCCGGCGGTCATTCCCGACGTCAGCGACCAGCTGACCGAGGCCGAGGTGGCCGAGCCCGGCTTCAACGCCGTCCCCGGCGGCAGAGGCGGCGAGGGTGGTGGCGGCGGCGGTGGCGGGGGCCACGGCGGTCGCTGAGCTTGTGCTCAGGGATTGAGCCAGGCCCGATTTCCGTACTCGTCGAGGTGGACGACGTCCTCGACCGGCTTGCGGGTGGTCGGTCCGTAGCGTCCCTTCGGCCAGCCGAGCGGGACGATGCAGACCGGCGTGACCGTCAGCGGTAGGTGCAGGATCTTGCGCGCCGAGGTCACGCTCCACAGCGGCAGGGTGATCAGCGAGGCGCCGAGGCCCATCGCCCGTGCGGCGAGCAACAGGTTCTGCACGCTGGGGTAGATCGACCCGAAGAACGACGACTCGGCCACGAACGGCGAGGGCATGTAGGGCAGCCGCGCCCCGCCGCGCAGGCACGGCACGACCAGCACCGGTATCTCTTCGAAGTGGTCGATCTGCCATTGCCCGGCGCGCAGCATCTTCTCCGAGGCCTCGTCGCCGGCGGCCACCCGCTTGGCGATGGCGCCGTAGAGGGACCACGCCTGGCGGTACCGCTTGGCGAATTGGTCTTTGGTGTGCTGGTCCTTGACGACGATGAACTCCCAGTTCTGGCCGTTGGATCCGGTGGGGGCTCGCAGGGCCAGTTCGATGCACTTGAGCACGATGGCGTCATCGACGGGATCGGGCTTGACGCGGCGGATGGCCCGCTGGGTCATCATCGCGTCGAGCAGGGGCATGGTGAGGTTGGCGAGGGCCTCGTCGGTGGTCGGAATGTCGCTCATGTGTCGACACTACGGGAACCGGTTGCGCGCAAACAGCTTTCGCGTGAGGTCACTGTGGCCTGCCGGGGTGACGCTGGCTGAGTGGTCGACCCCATTAGTGTTGTCGGAGTGTCCGTCGCCCACATGATCTTGATCGCGCTGGCCGGTATGGGGGCCGGTGCGATCAACTCTCTGGTGGGGTCGGGCACGCTGATCACGTTCCCGACGCTGGTGGCGCTGGGCTATCCGCCGGTGACGGCGACGATGTCGAATGCGATCGGTCTGGTGGCCGGCGGGGTGTCGGGGACGTGGGGGTACCGGGCCGAACTCAAGGGTCAGTGGAGTCGGCTGCGCTGGCAGATTCCGGCGTCGCTGACCGGTGCGGCGCATCGGGGCGTTCCTGCTGCTGCACCTGCCGGAGAAGGTGTTCATCCAGATCGTGCCGGTGCTGCTGGTGGCGGCGCTGGTCCTGGTGGTCATCGGCCCGCGGATTCAGGCGTATGCGCGTCAGCGTGCGGAGCTGGCGGGCCGGTCGGCCGAGCACGTGTCGCCGAGGCGGATGGCGGCGCTGGTGGCCGGGACGTTCGCCGTCGGGGTGTACGGCGGGTACTTCACCGCGGCGCAGGGCATCCTGCTGATCGGCGTGATGGGGGCGCTGCTGCCCGAGGACGTGCAGCGGATGAACGCCGCGAAGAACCTGCTGTCGCTGTTGGTCAACATCGTCGCGGCGGTGGCCTACACGGTGGTGGCGTTCGACCGGGTCAGCTGGACCGCAGCGGGACTGATCGCGGCCGGGTCACTGGTCGGTGGGTGGCTGGGCGCGCACTACGGGCGACGGCTGTCGCCGAACGCGTTGCGGGCGGTGATCGTGGTGGTCGGGCTGATCGGGCTGTACCGGCTGCTGACGGTGTAGACCCTTGCGGTGTTCGCGGCGCCGGCGGCCCGCAGTTCTCTGAGAAACCTCCCGCAGCTGGCCGGAAACCGGGACGCCGGTATCGCCGATCAGCGAAGATCCGTGCGCCGGCCTTACCTGGAGTTCGAAGGGGACGGCGAAATGACGCCCGAGATCAAGCTGTCCGAGAATCTCGATCGATTGCGCACCCGGTTCTCCGCTTCTGAGGGCCGCAGATGACAAGGTCATCGACGCGAAAGTGGGTCAGCAGACGGTGGTAGTTGGTGGGTCTCGCAGCAGCCCCGTTTGCGATCGCGGTCAGCGCACTGGGCGACCGTACCGGCTGACACCGCAGTGGCTGAATGCTTTCAACGCGGTTATCAGCCTCCGCCGTGCTCGGCCGGTGGGCAGAATGCGACACAGCCAGCCGGCAAGCGAATCCGCGGTGCCCGACTCGGGGGTCAATGCTTGCCAGAATCAGGCGGCCATGTCGACCGTCTATCGGGTTGATACCCGCGGTCTGTCCTCCCACGTTGGCGGCGGCTGATGTCGACCTCGTGCGGTGTGCCCGCTTGGGACTGGGTCCGGTAGCCGCAAGCCTGGCAACGGGTTTCGCGATCTGCATTGCCGCCGGGCACGGCTGCGGCCGACGAGTGCGGACCCGGTATGGCCATGGATCAGTCTGGAGTCTGCGTCCCGGCAACGATCGAGGAAAGTCTGCACGTCCCGCCGGAGTGGGTACAGGCCTCGGGCGGCGATGCGGTCGACCCGGACTCGCCGACTTCGATCTGCCAAAACTCACCGCCGTGCCCGGAGGGCAAGACGCTCATCCTCAGCGACTGCGAGTGTCCACCTCGATGACGGCGCGGCGATCCCCGGATTCGGGGACGGCGACGGGGCCTGCGGTAGGCTTTCGATCTGCTGCCGGCGATCCCGGCAGCGCCGCGGGCTGTGGCGCAGCTTGGTAGCGCACTTGACTGGGGGTCAAGTGGTCGCAGGTTCAAATCCTGTCAGCCCGACTTAGTGAAATGGGCTCTGAGTTGCAGTTTTCCGCTCAAATCCCTGAGAGATTAATCTTGAAGTTGCAATTTTTTCTTGGGACCAATTTGGGACCAAGGCCCAGCGGACGGCGCTTTAGTCGAGCTTTAGTCGTGGTCGCGCGCGACTCCGCCCCGCACGATATGTACGCCGGTGCGCGTTAGGTGTGCCTGTGCACGCACTTCGAATCCGCGAAATCCTACGCACCTTGACCAGCGGTCAAGGCTGGTCAACTGCGCCAGGGGCATTCGCTAGGCCGGCAGCGTGGCAGCCGATTTGTTCACATGCCACGGGGAAGTTCGAAATTGGACTGGTTGCGGACAGCAACTCCTGGTTGCGGACAGCGAACGTGTCGGCGGCCGGACAGATACTCCCGGCAACCGAGTGCCGTCGGCCGGGCGGCGCCTTTCAGGAGGGAAGATCATGGGCAACACGGCCAACCTTGTGCTGGTGGATGGCGACGGCTGGCAACTGCGGTACTCGCACTGGGCGGGCTGCCGCATGCTTGACGCGCTGATTGCGGGACCCGGGGAGCTTGCCGAAAGTCACCGGCCGGGTGCCAAAGCTGACCGACAGGGCGGACCACCGCACCGGCGAATCTACACAGCGACCCCTGGGGCCGCGCCGTCACGCACTCAGACCGCCCGCGAGCGCTCGACCCGTTCGCAGCCCCTATAGCTCGGCGTAGCCCCAGCAGGTCACCACCAGACCGAGGGGTGCCGCCAACAGAGTCGAACCCCGGTTCTGGACCCGGGGAGGAGCCAGGGGACCGGGGTTCGAGCGTGCGGCGCCTACTTCCTCATGTTCTTCTTCTTGGACCGGCCGCCCAGGGCCTGACGCCGCTCCGGGTCAGCCGTTCGGGCAACTTGTCGTCGGGAGGAACAGCGACCAGCACCACCCCGGCGGAAGCGGTGGAGTCAGGTTTGGTGGCGGCGGAGGCGGCGGAGGCGGCGCTTCGCCCTCGAAAATGTTCGCTGCCACGTTGCCCTGCCCGTGGTACACGTACCAGTAGGTGTGGCAGACGTTGTTGTCCCAGACCACCGGGTTGACCTGGAGATTCCCAGTCTGTACCGGCGGGTCCCCGGGACACCAACGACATGGGCCTTCGGGGCTGTCAGGCGGGCACCCGGGCCAACTGTTCCCCGGTACGGCCTGGGCGGTCCCCTCCGCCAGGCCCAATCCGGCAAGGAAAACGCTCACCGACAGGATTGCCCCCGCGGCGATCCGCTTGCGGTTGTGATTGATGTTCATGGTGCTGTTCCTTTGCGCATGGGCCGACGTCTCGCACGGTATTTCGTCGCAGGTGACGTAGGTGTTGCATTGGGCAATTCGGTGCTGGGATGGAGAGGCTAGGCCAGCACCGGCCCGGCGGAAGCGGCGGAGTGAAAGCCCAGCGGAGGTGTCACCGCCCAGACGCCAAGACCGGAGCTCAGCTCATCCCGACTCTCTAAGAACGGGCGTCACTCGGCAGATCTGATGAATCGTGTTGTAGCCCATACCGTCTAACCCTCGAACCCGCGCTCGCCGAGGCTCATCCAGAGGTTGACAGGGCGACGCGCGGCATCAAGCCGGTCACGGCGCGCTCGACCCTGGCGACGTTCGGGCACGAAAAACACTGCGCTCGGCAGTTTTTGCACTACCGTTCGCTATGGACAATTTGCACCACCGTTAGCTGTGGACAATCGATGACACAGCTTTAGGCGGTTGCTACGGTGTCGAGTTCGCGAGGAGCGATGTGGGCGATTTAGCGGCCATTGCAGGGACAGACCGGTCGATGAGCGGTTACGCCCGCTATGTCGGGCGGGTCGGCGGTTTGGCATTTGCTTTGGGAGTCGGTGCCGCCGTGCTCGCCGGCACCGGTGTGGCGCGGGCGGACACGACCGGTTCGGGGACAAGGAACTCGGAGGCGACTTCGGCGAGTTCGTCCTCCTCGTCATCGCAACACGCTGACACCGGCCCGGGGCCGGCGAAGTCAGATTCGAGGGCGAAGTTGAAGGCGAAGTCCGAGTCCGAGGCTAAGGCTGAGGTTGGATCAGAGGCCGAAATGGAGCCAAGTCGGCCTCATCGCCGCCCGCTTCTGCCACCGGCTCAGCTTCCGATTCCGCCTGCGGCGGACGAGGATGTCGTTGTACCGATGAACGGGCACCCAGCCTTGCGGGCGGCCAGCGTTGCCGCGTCGACCCAAGTCGCCAGCGCGGTTGCGGCGGCGGCCGCACCGAACCCGTTCTTCAACAATCAGACGCCGACCCTGGCCTACGACCCTGCTGAGAACAAAGTCGTGGACGGTCACATCGAGGGCAACCTGCACCCCGTCGACCCCGACTCGACGAAGCTGACGTACACCGCGACCAAACCCGCCCTCGGGACTGTCGTGATCACTCCCAGCGGCACGTTCGACTACACCCCGGGCCTGAACTACACCGGACAGGACATGTTCGACGTCACCGTCAGCGACGCCGGCAGCGGATTCCACATCCACGGCTTCGCCGGCTTGCTCAACTTGTTGTCCTTCGGGCTGCTCGGCACCAGCGGACACAAGAAGACCGAGACCGTCTTCATCGGGGACCAGCGCACCGTCGTCGCGTCGGGCCTGAACTCGCCCGTGGACTTCCGCTTTCTGCCCGACGGACGGATCGTCGTTGCCGAGAAGGGCGGCGCGATCAAGGTCATCGGGACGGACGGCACCGTCCTCGCGCAGCCACTGATCACACTGTCGGTCAACACACTTGGTGAGCGGGGAATAAGCGGGCTGGCTGTCGATCCGCAGTTCGCCACCAACGGTCAAATCTACGTGGCCTACACCACTTCGGAGATCAAGGACCGGTTGTCGCGGTTCACGGTGACCGGCAATACGGCCGCCCCCGGCTCGGAGAAGGTACTCCTGGAAACGACCGACACGGTTGGGACCAATCACCACGGCGGCGCCTTGGCCTTCGGCCCCGACGGCAAGCTCTACTGGGGAAAGGGCGACAACAGCACTGGGGCGAACGCGCAGAACCTGACCAATATCTACGGCAAGATCCTGCGGATCAATCCCGACGGCAGCACGCCGTTGGACAATCCGGTGCTGCCGGCGGGCGCGCTGCCACAGATCTACGCCTACGGGCTGCGCAATCCGTTCCGGTTGACGTTCACCCCGACCGGCCAGCTACTGGTCGCTGACGTGGGCAGTGCGGCCTTCGAGGAACTCAACCGCGTAACCGCTGGCGGCAACTACGGCTGGCCGGGGGTCGAAGGTATCTGCACGAGTAATTGCGCGGGGCTGATCGACCCCATCTACACATATCCCCATGGCAGCGGCGCGGCTTTCACGTCGGTGCTCGTATACGACAGTGCGAAGGTGTTCATCGCCGACGAGGTTCAGGGATGGATCAAGGTGTTGACGTGCAACTCCACGTTCACGTCGTGTGGGGACCCGCGGGACTTCGACCTGAAAGCCGGCACGACCGTCGCGCTGGCCCGAGGGCTTGGAACCGACGGCCGCCTCTATCAGCTGACCTATCAACCGGGCACGGTCGTGCGCATCGCGCGGACGAGCAGCTCCTAGTCCGCTGCGTTACAGGTCCGGGGGTCGCTGCCTAACCTGCCTCGGCGAGCGCGGCCGGCCAGGGCTGACCGTCGTCGTCGAGTTCGCGAAGCCTGGCGACCACGATGGCCGTCAAACCGTCGAATGCGGCGTGGGGAGTCGCTGCGGGGCCCGACTTCATATGTGGAAATTCGGCGACGGACGCCAAATAGCCGCACTCCGCGGCCGACCACCTGATGCGGTAGCTGTACTCGGATGCTTTCCATTCCGGCTTCATGATCAAACCGTAGTCACGGTCCGCACCCGATGCGCGCGTCATCGGCCCCCAATTCCGGGGACCATGGTCCCCGCGCCGTCCATGCCGGCCACGAGGACCAGGCAACGCCAAAGATGTTCTGGTATAACGTGTTTCGGCGTCAGCGACGCAACCTCTAGCTCCTGACGATACCTGCCGGAAACTCGCCGTAACAGCGGTGAAAAGCAGCGTCGCCCACGGCGATCTGCCAGGATGGTTCAACAAGACCGAATCGGGGGGATTCGCTTCACATGCAACGACGGACCCTGGCCGGCCTGCTGTGGTTCGCCCTGGTGTGCTGGGCCTGCGGCATCCTGGTGCTGTCGTCGCTCACGCCGCAGGAGCTGCCGGAGGTGGCGTTCGTCTTCTGGGACAAAGCCAACCATTTCCTTGCCTACGTCCTCGGTGGGTGGGTCGCGGCCAGCGCGCTTCGCGTGTCGCGTCCCGGGATCCGCATCGCAACCGGAGTCATCCTGGCTGTCATCGTCGTCGCTGTCTTCGGCGCCCTGGACGAACTGCTGCAGACGTTCACCCCGGGTCGCAGTGGCGGCGACATCTTCGACTGGACTGCGGATCTGCTCGGGGCTTTCACCGGCGCAGTGGTCAGCCTGTCGACTCAACCCCGCCTCGAACGCCTGCTCCGGCGCCCGTAGACCACGCCACCGTCAGCCGTGCGCCTCGCCCATGTTGATCGTCAGCGGACGCTTGAAGAACCGCGTGATCCACACGAGCACGGCGATTCCGATGGCGAACCAGATGATGCCGTACCGGGTCGACTCGGCCGAAAGGTACACCCACAGCAGGATGGTGAACGCCATCCCGATCCCGGGCAGCACGATGTTTCTGAAGATCTGCTTGGCCCCGTTGACCTCTTTGCGTCGGTAGGCAAAGTAGACGATCACCGTGAGGTTGACGAAGGTGAAGGCGATCAGAGCCCCGAAGTTGATCAGCGAGGCCACGAAGTCCAGGTTGAACGCGATCGCGAGCAGCGACACCACACCCACGAAGACGATCGCGTACGCCGGGGTCTGGAAGCTGGGATGCAGGTACCCGAAGAACCGGCCGACCGCGCCTCGACCGTTGCGCCCCATCACGTAGAGCAGCCGCGACACCGATGCGTGCGAAGCCAGGCTGGAGGCCACCGTGGCCGCGAACGCGGCCGAGGTGAGCAGGATCTTGAAGATGTGCCCGCCGACATTAAAGGCAATCTCGGGCAACGCGCTGTTCTCCAGTGACTCCTCGCTGAAGCCGGACACGTCCGGGAACAGAGACTGGGTGAACCAGGCGGCGACGAAGAAGATCGCGCCACCGATCATCAGCGCCAGCACGATCGCCTTCGGCACGGTTGAGGCGTCCTTGGCTTCCTCGGTGTACATGGTGATCGCATCGAAGCCGATGAAGGAGAAGGCCACGATCGTGGCACCGGTGATGACCAGATTGAGATGGACGCCCTCGTGCCACATCGGCGTCGTCGAGAAGATTGTCCCGTTGCCCATCCCGTCCATCAGCGACTTGGCCGCCAGGATCAGGAACACCGCGATCAGGACCACCTCGAACACCACCAGCAGCATGTTCACCCGCGAGGTGTTGGTCATGCTGAACAAGCACATCGCCGTGATCGCCGCGACGTAGACGACCACCCAGATCCAGGACGGCACCTCTGGGAAGAACGCGTACATGTAGCTGCGGATGATGAGTGCGTTCACCAGGGGCAGCAGCAGATAGTCGAGCAGTGCCGCCCAGCCGATCAGAAATCCGACGTTGGGGCTGATGGTCGCCGAGGCGTAGGTGTACGACGAGCCGGCGGACGGAAAGATCCGCGTCATCCGGCCGTAGCTGATCGCGGTGAACATCATGACCACCAACGCCAAGACGTAGGCGCTGGGCACGACGTTGCCGGTCTCGCGTCGAGACGATGCCGAAGGTGTCGAAGACGACGGTCGGCGTCATGTAGCCCAGGCCGAGTCCCACGATCGCCCACAGCCCGAGCGTCCGGGCCAGCTGAGTAGTTCCCTTCGACCCGGGGTCGACCTGCGTCATCTTGGTCCCGTCATCATCGAATCGTCCCAATCCGTACCCAGTGGCTTACCACAACGGGACGCTGGCCTCGGCGCTGTTTGGCAGCCCTGTCGCAAAACCGAGAACGTTGCTGTAGTCGCAGTTTTGGAGCCGATCATCCGTGTAGCGTGACGGACCATGCGGTACGTCGTCGGTTACGGACCCCGTCAGCGCGGTGTTGACGGCGTCAATCTCGCTGCAACCCTGGCCCGGTCGTCAGGTGCGACGCTCGATCTGGTTTCAGTGCTGCCGAGCGACGCCCCGACCTTTCACAGGTACTCACCCGACGACGCGTTCAACGCCGAAGTCGAAGAGCAGGGCCGCGAATGGCTCGAGGACGGGCTGGCTCATGTGCCCGACGAAGTGCATGCCGAAGGGCACCTGCGCAGGGCCGACTCGATCACCCAGGGCCTGCTCGACGCGGCGACCGATGCCGACCGCGGCGAGGCGGGGCTGATCGTCGTCGGCACCTACCATCGCGTTCGCAGCGGGCGGTTCGGATTGGGAAGTCTGGCCGATGCCCTGCTGCACGCCTCGGACGTGCCGGTCGCTCTCGCCCCGGCCGGCTACGAGGGTCATCCCGGCGTCACCCGCATCACCTGCGCGGTCGGAACGCAACCGGGGACCGAGCACCTGCTCAACACGGCGATCCGCTGGGCGACCGACTGGAAGGTCCCGCTTCGGCTGATGTCGCTCGTGGCTGTCGGCGAAGAAGGTAACGAGGACCGGCGCCGCGAGTGGACCCAACTGGCCGAGCAGCACGCGGCGACCCTGGTGGACCGGGCGACCGCGGCACTTCCGGCCGACTGCCCGGTGACCAGCGTTGTCGGCCATGGCGCGTCGCTGGAGGAGGCCGTGCAGGGCCTGGACTTCTCCGAGAGCGAGGTCGTCCTCATCGGCTCGAGCCGGCTGGCCCAGCCGAAGCGGCTTTTCCTCGGCCATTCGGCGAGCAAGATCGCGCGCGCGTTGCCGGTGCCCATGATCGTGTTGCCGCGCGACTGAGTCCGCGCTCGAGGCTGATGCCGGCAAGGGAGATCCGATGAGCTCTGACCATGCCTCGTTCCAGGATCTGCTGGGCGCGGATCTGGCGGGCACCTACCCGCGGACCGTCAGCGCGGGGGCGGGCGTCGACCCCGCCCTGGCCGACGCGGACTTGGCGTGTGTACAGCGCGACGGGTACGTCATCTTGCCGGACCTGCTCAGCGCCGACGAACTCGCCGAGATCAAACAAGCGGTCGCCCCGTTGCTCGATCGCAGCGGCCGCAACCCTTTCGAGGGCCATCGCACCCAGCGGGTGTACAGCGTGCTCAACAAAACCAGGGCCTGTGACCGCATCGCTGATCATCCGCGGGTGCTGGCCCTGCTGGATCGATTACTGCTGCCGAACTACCTGCTGTCGATGCTGCAGGTGATCAACATCCTGCCCGGCGAACAGGCGCAGATGTTGCACACCGACGACGCCTTCTACCCACTGCCACGCCCACGAAAAGCGTTGGGGTCGGCCACTATCTGGGCGATCGATGACTTCACGGCAGACAACGGCGCCACCGACATCATTCCGGGCAGCCACCTGTGGGGCGACGAAAAGCCCGAACCGGCCACGCGTGAGCCGGTGGTCATGTCAGCCGGGTCATGTGTGTTCTTTCTGTCCACCCTGTGGCACGGCGGTGGGGCCAACCGCTCCGCACGTCCGCGGCTGGCCGTGACCGCCCAGTACTGCGAACCCTGGCTGCGCCCGCAGGAAGCTTTCACCCTCTCGATCAGCCGCGACACCGTGCGCGCGGTGTCCGAGGACATCCGCCGCATGCTCGGCTACAGCATCCACCCACCGTTCATCGGTCAAGTCGACGGCATGCACCCCAAGCGAGTTCTCGAAGACAGCTGACGTGTTCCCTCAGTGCCCAACAGGGCGCGACAGCACCGAGACCACTTCTTGCATTGATGTCGACGACGTCGAGATCACGCCGACGTAGGGGTGCGCGAGTTCGAGGACGAGGAAGAGGTTGGTGGCGACGATGACACCGACGACGGCCACCATCGTGGAGTGCAGGACGGGCTTTTCGACGCCGTAGATGATGACGGTCGCGAGGACCAGCCCACTGTTGAGCAAGATGACCGCCCACAGTGGCCACGGCGGTCCGGTGTCGTCGGCGGCCGTGATGAGCCGCACCGTGCGGGCCTGACTCACCTTGTCGAGGTTGGACAACGACGTCGCCAGGAACGTCTTCTGGACGTCGGTCTTCGCCTGCACCTGCTGGTAAGCGGTGTACACCTTCGCGAGCGCGGTGTCGGCCTCCGGCGAATGGGTGTCTCCGGTCTGGGACCACTCGGCGACGGCGGCCTGCGCGTAGGTCAACAAGGCCTGCCTGACGCGGTCGGAGTCCGCCGCGTCGAACACGACTGAGTCTCTTGCCATCTGCACCGCGGCCGCGCCCTCGGCGTGCGCGTTGGCGTCTGCGGTGTTGATCTGCCCCCACATCGAGGAGACGACGAAGCCGATGAAGAAGGCGTAAACGAAACCGATGAAACCGTAAGTGAATTTGGTGACGTCGTTGTGTTCGTCCCCGGTCAGGGCAGGGTAGCGACGCCGGACGTAGCGCTGGATCAGGACCGCTCCGCCCGCGATGACCACGATCAGGCCGATCAGCAGTACCCACGACGGAACGGCGGTCACGAGCCATCGACTCACGGGGATCACCTGCTTGGGAACATGCCGGGCCGGACCTTTCAACCCTAGGTGCCGACTCGATCCCGAAGGTGCGATTGGAGATTCCGGGTGCGAGTCGACCACCGCATCGAGCACCTCCGGCATAGGCTCCGTCTGGTGCAGCCGGGACGGAACTTTCGAGTGCTGCTCACCCAGGGCACCCTCTTCAGGTTCGGCGCTCAGGTGAGCAGTGTCGTGATCGTCATTCCCTACATCGCCGATCAGGTCGGCAGTCCTGGCCTGGTGGTGGCGCTGATCGTGCCCCTCTTCACCGCGGGAACCCTGCTGGGAACGGCTCTGGGACCCACGGTGCTGGGCATCGCGGTCTCCGTCGGTGGGCTGTTGGGCGGCATCGCTCTGGTGGATGCCGGATTGACTGCGCTTATGGCGGTTGACATTTCACTGATGCCGTCCCGGTTCGTCGGCTATCCACTGCTGTTGTTGTGCTTCCTGATCGGGATCCTGGCCGGCAGCTCGGAGGTGGTTTCGCCGATGGCGTTGTCGGCCATGCTCTCGGCACGGCGACGCAGCGATGTCCTGCTGATGCAAGCGGGATTCGGTGCGGCACTCGTGGTGGTGATCACGGCGTTCTTCGCGACTCACTTCGCCCGCGAGGCATTGCCCTGGCACGACGTCGACCTGTTGTGGATCGGCGTTGCGGCGATGCTGCTCTGTGCCACATGCTCTTTCGCGTTGCGGGCCGGCGGTGTCGAGTTGGCGAGCGGGCCGGGGCGCATGCTCGACTCATTGCGCGACGGGCATTCCTACCTGCGCTCGAATCGGTGGATGAAGCCCTTCCTGGCCACTCAGCTGGTCTTCCTGGCTGTGACGCTGTCACCCATGTTCTACGTCATCTACGCGGCCGAATCGTTGGGCACGGGCATTGGCGACATGGACGACTTCCTGGTGTTCTTCGGTATCGGTCTGCTGGCCGGTATCCCGCTGTGGAGGCTGGTGCGGACGCGGCTGGGTGTGCGCGGGATGTACGCGTGCAGCGCCGGGATCAGCCTGGCTGCGGTGGTCTTCTGCATCGTGTCGCAACGCTGGCATCTGTTGCCGGGCCTGTGGGCCCTGGGCCCGGTCATTCTGCTGTCCGCGCTTGCGAATCAAGCCGTGTGGCCGGCCGCTTATGACTGGATCTTCGGTCAGGCCAGCGCCGAGGAAGCGGTGGTGGTGATCAGTTACACCAGGATCGTCGTCAGTGTCGGGCTCATCTTCGCCGGTTTCGCGTTGAGCGTGGCGGCCGAATACGGCCCCGACGTCTGGCCGCTAGGCCTGCTCTTGGCGCTGACCGCCGTTGCCTGCCTGGCCGCCGCACGAGTTCCGCGCACCGCCGTGAAGATCTAGGCACGCATTTCAGTTGCCCAATTCGGCGCTGTCGCCGCCAGCCTCCGCGCGATGATCGCTGGTGACAGCGCTGCGCCAAGCGTCCAACAACTCTTCGACACGCTGGTGCACTCGACTCCGGGCGGTTGTCCGATCGAGGCCCGACATCAGTAGCTCGTCGTACCCGGTGTCGACGTGGCGGATCGATGCCGCAACGGCGAGCCGAACGGCGTCAGGATGCAGTACCCGCGCGGCCGCGCTTCGTCCGACCCGACCCGAGCCGCGCGCAGCCGCGTGGCGGGCTATCGCCTCCGCCCTGCCGGCGGGACAGCCGGGGAACAGGGTGCGAATCGCGCCAGCGAAGTCGTTCTGGAACCGTACGTCGTCTGATGCGCGCCGGGCTCTGTCCCGCTCTTGGCGGCGGGCGCGGAGATCGGCATCTGACAGGCACTCCTGCTCGGCACGCTCGATTGCCTCCGCCTCGACCAGAATCCCTTGGCGCTCATAACGTTTGCGGCTACGACTCCACCGCACCACGACCGCTGAGAGTCCACTGATTCTTCTTGCCCGCCTGGTCAGCGCCGCATCACCCGAGGGTAGATGAACAAGGTGACCGAGGTCCGCGCAGTCCATGCACAGCGGGCCGCCGTCCTCCATTTTCAGCAGGCCGCCGGTGTTCCCGCAAGAGCCGCACGTCCAGTCTTTGACGGGCGAGATCACGACGAGGTCGGGCGGGCGGGGCATGGGCTTGTCAAGAGGTTACTCGCTTTTCGGACGATTGCATTGGCGGAGTCAGGCTTGATTGGACGCGTTTGAATCGCGCCAGGCCTGCCAAATGTCAGGCCGAAGACGCCCTCGGTCGGGTACTTCGAGTCCGACGTTCCGGGCCCACGTACGGACCTCACCGGTCGAGGGTGCCGGCGCGGCGAGGGCATGGTCCAGCTCGGTGCCACCGTTGCCCAAGGTGGGTGAAATACGTTGCACTGCATTATGTTCAGAGTCAGCCCAGGAATGCGCGGCGGCGAGGAACCGGTAGGTCCATTCCTCGGCGAGTTGGCGGTTCTCGCAGAACACGATAGGAACGTTGGGCCAGCGGATCTGCAGTTCGGCCAGCCCGTCGGCTACGACGGCCGGCCTAACGCGGTCCAGCTTGAACAGCTGTGAATAACGATCTTCGACGACCAGCGCCGCCCGGGGGAGGCTGGCCAGATCGCCGACCTGATATCGCAGCTTGCCGCTGGTGAGACTGGTGACCAGATCGGCCAACGATTTGCGCTCCACCGCGGCTGCCAGCTTGCCGTCGACGAGGATTCCGTAGTCACCACAGGGCAATGCTCGGGTGACCGGGCTGACGTGCTGGGTGGCGAACCGGTAGGGGTATCGCTCATGGGCGTCGACGATGATCTGCAGATCCGTGATGCCGTGAGCAGAGGCCGTCGGAGTGCGGACGTTCGGCCGCGACTGCTTGCGGGTACGCGCGGATTGCCAGAACACGACGTCGCGTCCGCGCGCCTTGGTGAACACCAGTTGGGATCGGTTCTCCCGGGCCCGGTCAGCGATCACGTCGATCGCTCCGCCGCGGCGTTGGCACGAACGCAAAGACACCCGCTCGACGATCACCGCATCGGCCGGCCACTCGTCGAGTGCTACTGGGTGGCAGAACAGGGCCTTGACGCGCGGCCAGGTTCCCGACGTTCGGAACACCAGATCGCCGCCGGCGAGTGGGACTCTCAGGAGGAGCGGCAACCGTGAATTCTCGTCCGGGTTGGCCGCGATCAAAAGCTCTGCCAAAGGATTCGGCTCCGTCACTCATTCTGCGCATCGACCCGCGTCTGGGCGCCTTGGCAACAGGCGCTCAGACGAGACGAAATCTTAGGCCAACACCGCTGTGGGCGGAAAGCACCCATGATCGATTACGCCGTTGGCCGGCGGCGATGATTGTGGTGCCGGCGACCGACTCAGGACTCCTTGACCCGCGAGTACCAGATCCGGTCGGCGACCGAGACGATGTCGTCGGAGATCGCCGAGGTGCGGCGGTAGAACTCGCGCCGCGCGACGACGTCGCGGATGTCGGTGATCTCCAAGAGGTCTCCGGCGGCCTGGCGATAGATCCGCTCCAGGTTGCGTTGCGATTTCACCGCGGCGTCGGCCGCCTTGGTCGCGGACAGGTGGTGATTGCCGCGCCCCGCGGCCAGGGCTTTGATGGCCTCCACGAGGTGACCGACACCCTCGGCGAGCAGGACGGCCATCTCGGCTGTGGCACGGTCCGGCGGGAAGGCCATGGCCTCGGCTTCCCGCACGGTGTTCTTGGCGCCGTTGATCGTCCTGTCGAGGTCGCAGGACAGCTGGAACAGGTCCTCGGGCGGCATCGGCGTGGTGAACGCCTCCCTGACGGTGTTGACCAGTTCCCGTCGAACTTCGTCGCAGTCGTGCTCGGCATCCCGCACGTCCTCGGCACGCGCCTTGTCCCCGGCCGCCCAATCGGCGAAGGCGCCCATGCCCTGTGCGGTGATCTCGGCCTGCTTCTGCAGCATCCCGAGGACGTCGGGGGAGTCGGGGAGGAACCAGCGACGCTTCTTGCCAACCGTGGTGCTCATAATGCTCTCCATCCGAGAAGGAAGACGACCGCCAGTAGGGCGGCTGCCGGAATGGTGGTCAACCACGCCACGCTCATCTCGCGCACGATCTCCCAGCGCACGTGCTTCCACCGCCGTCGACCCCCGCCCACACCGACCACCGACGAGGCCACCACCTGGGTGGTGCTCACCGGTGCGCCGATGAGCGAGGCGCCCAGGATGACCGCCGTCGAGGTGGCCTGACTGGTGAAGGAATCGAGCGGGGTGAGGCTGAAGATGCGCTGGCCGATGGTCTTGACGATGCGCCAGCCGCCCAACGCAGTGCCCATCGTGAGTGCGACGCCGGTGAGGACCTTCACCCACAGTGGGACGCTGAGCGTGGTGGTGTGGCCGGAGGCCAGAAGCAGGACGGCGATGACGCCCATCGCCTTCTGCGCGTCGTTGCCGCCGTGGCTGAACGACAGGCCTGCGGCCGCAACCCAGCCGCCGCCGCGAACCGGCAGATTCCACCGGGTCGTCCACCGCCGCGCGACCAGGTGCAGCAGTCTCAGCAACAGAAACGCGATGGCCAGTCCGAGGACCGGCGAGATCAGCAGGGCGACCAGGACGCCGATGACTCCGGTCGGGTGCCAGCCGTCGAAACCACCCCAGTTCACCGATTTCAGGCCGCCGTACCCGGAGAGCAGCCCGTCGGCGATGGCCGCACCGGCCAGCCCGCCGACCAGCGCGTGCCCCGACGACGACGGCAGGCCCAGCCACCAGGTGGCGAGGTTCCACACCGTCGCGCCCGCGAGTCCGGCTCCGACGACCGACACCATCTGGCTCTGCGGGACGGTGACGATCCCGCCGATGGTGTCGGCGACGGCGGTGCCGAGATAAACGGCGCCGGCCATGTTGAACACCGCCGACAGAGCGACCGCCTGACCAGGGGTGGCCCCTCGCGTCGCCACCAGGGTCGCAATCGCGTTGGACGCGTCATGGAAGCCGTTGGTGAGGGCGAATGCCAGGCCGAAGCCGATGGCGATGAAAAGCCCGACTTCCATCGCCCCCCCTTGGATCTTTCGGCGTCGACCAGCGTTAACGTGCGGTTGATTGCTGGTGAACATAGCAAGAACGCACGGTGAACGCCGGCTGTCGGCGCGAGAAACACCGACGGTTCGACGTGCCGTCCCGGGCGATTCGCCACACCGGTATGGCTGGCGGGGGCTATTAATCAACGGTGAGCAACCACCACGTGAACATGACTCCGCAAGAAAACTCGTTGATCGACGAGGCTCAGCCTCACGCCTTGGAGGGGTTGGACGAGAAGGCGCTCAAGGAGTTGCAGAGCCGCCTGCGCAGCGCGTCTATTATCAACGTGAGCAACCACCACGTGAACATGACTCCGCAAGAAAACTCGTTGATCGACGAGGCTCAGCCTCGCGCCTTGGAGGGGATGGACGAGAAGGCGCTCAAGGAGTTGCAGAGCCGCCTGCGGCCAAGCGCGCGACAAGAACTTCAGTCTGTTGCGGCGCCAGGGCGCAGCAAGGGTGGAGGCCGAAGGGTCCCGCGGTGCCGCCCAGCCGGCCAACGAACGACGCGGCGACAAGGTGGAGGTCATCGACGAGGCGCTGGCCCGGGTGAACGAGCGCCTCGAGGCCGTCCGCGGCGCGGAGTAGTTCCAGTTCGCGGGCTTTCTAGAATCAAGAAGATGGCGTTGAGTATCAAAGACCCCGAGGCCGACCGACTCGCCAGGGAACTCGCAGCCCGGACCGGCGAGAGTTTGACGCAAGCAGTTGTAGTGGCGCTGCGGGAGCGACTCGCTCGCGAGACTGGGCGCACCAGGTCCATTCCACTGGCTGAGGAGCTTGCCGGGATCCGCCGCCGCTGCGCGGCCTTGCCCGTACTCGACGCCAGGACCGCAGAAGAGATCCTCGGCTACGACGAGCGCGGGTTGCCTGCTTGATGGTGATCGACACGTCCGCACTGGTGGCGATGCTCAACGGTGAACCCGAAGCCGAACGGTTCGAGGCCGCTGTGGAGGAAGATCGTGTTCGGCTGATGTCGACGGCGTCGTACGTGGAGACCGCCATCGCTATCGAAGCGCGTTTCGGTGAACCGGGCGGACGCGAGTTGGATCTGTGGCTGCACCGCGCCGCGAGTCGACCTCGTCGGAGTCGATTCCGACCAAGCGGACGCCGCGCGAGTCGCCTACCGCATGTACGGCAAAGGACGGCACCGCGCCGGCCTGAACGTACGGTGACTGCTTCTCGTACGCCCTCGCCAAGGTCAGTGGCCAGCCTCTGCTGTTCAAAGGAGACGACTTCACCCACACCGATATTCGCGTGGTCCTCGCAATCGTGAAGTGAACCAGTCTCGTTTGGCGGACGAATGCATTGACCGACAAGGTTTGTCGGCGCAGCCGCTTAGCATCACGCCATGAGTACAACCGGAGCCGACCTTCTTGGGCAGCTCCCTCGATATGCCTGGTGGACGCTGATCGGCGGCCTCGCTGTTCCTCGTCGTGGGCCTGGGCGGCGGCCTGTGGTTCCCGGCCCTTGCCGGCCTTGCCGCACTGGGGACATTCGGGTGGTTCGTACGCTCGGCGCTCGGGAAACCCGATGAGCGCGAACCGTTTCCATGGCCGAGCGACCTTCGCGCCGCGGCCGAGGGAATGGCCCGCCCCATCGACCCCGAACCGAAGCGCCTACTTCCGCCCGACGAGAAGGCCGCGACGGTCGCCAAGATCGCGCCGACCAAGGCGGCGCTCGACCGACTCTTCGTCGACAGGCCCCCGCTGTGGCGATGGGCGGCGTTCACATCCGTTGTGGTGCAACGCCGCAACAACGTTCAACCGCGTCTTCGTTCCTGCGCCCTGGGTTATCAGCCCGCGGCCGGAACGCCGATTGCGGGTCGGCAGTATTCGGCGATCGCCGTCGCATGCGATGCAGAGCGTCGCCGACCTGGTCACGCAGCTCGAACAGTTCATGCTCAGCCCCGGCTTCACCGGAGCACTGAAGAGTTTCAGCGAGGCCGACGGCGCCGAGCCCGATGCAATCCTGCACATCACCAATCGACTGATGGACTACCACCAAAGCTTCCTGACCGAGGCCGAGCGCTGCCTTCAAACGCCCGTCGAGACCGATGTGATCGTATTCGTCCAAGACATGGCGGCCTTCACGATGTGCCCGTTGGCCGGCTACGAGCAGTTCATCCAAACGATGTGCAGCCGGTTCGCCGAGGGCCAGGAGATCGTGCCCTATGCCGACGACACCGTCCTGCTCGACGACGTGAATTTGGCGATCACGCTTCCCGACGGGCTGTCCGAGCGGATTCAGGCGCACATCAGGCTATACCGGCCGTAAGCCCCTGTCTCAAACGGTCGCCGCGGCAGCATGCCGAGCGGATGGAACCGGCGGCAGGCTGTCGTATGAGACGGACAGTTCTTCCAGCGCGGTACAAGCCCGGCGCTCGACAAACAGCGCCACGTACTCACGCAGAGGTGCTCCGGCGAACCTTGTATGCAGGTCGTGAACCACCTCGGAAACAATCGCACGCGACACGGCGGGAAACCTCGCCGTCAGGCGCTCGATGACTTCATCGAGTTGCCTCTGCTCATGGATCGATATGCCCACCTCGTCAGATTGACACTCCCGTTAAGGTCCCGTCAACGTAACGGCGAGAAAGAGTCCACCTACCCGTCACCCGGGGACCTGTCAGCCCGCGGCGCATCCCGACACGAACAACGACGCCGGGATCGCCGCATCGGCCGGAGCGGTGGTGGTGGTCGGGTTCGTCCCGCACACCTTGGTCTTGTCCTGGCCTACCCAGACCTCGCCTTCGCGCCGGAACACGAAGGATGTCGGCGCACCCATGTTCGGGTTCTGCGTCGAGGCGAGCACTCCGCTGGTGACCGCCCAGCCGTCGGCGCACTGCAGGTTGTCGATGGTGTAGATGTTGTCGTTGCCCAGCGCCCGCGCCGCCCCGGCAGCAGCGTCGGCCAGCTGCGCTTTGGTGCAGTTGTCGGCCGTCTCCGAAGGAGCCGGCGAACTTGCCGTTGCCGCGGCGCCACTGCTGGGCGCCGACGGCGTGCTGCTGTTGGCCGAACACGCGCCCAGGGCGGCGGCGACTGCCACGAGCGCCACCGCGACGCAAGGATGACGGTTCATCGCTTCACGACACCACGATCTTCGGGAGCGTCCCGGCAGGCGCGCCCGATGCCAGGCCGGCGAAATAGGCGCCCGACCATATCCACAACCCCGCCTGCAGCCGAAGCGAGCCGCGACCCACGGCGGTGTCGCCGTCGGCGTAGGCGGTCATGGCCGACAGCACGGCGGCCTTGCTCACCATGAGGTACGCCGAACTCAGGTCCACCAGGGCCGTGTAAGACGCCGGGGAGAATCCGCCGCCCGCGGCGATGGCTTCCCACACGAACCGTCCCGCGCCGGTGGCGGTCTGGAGGACCGTGGTCCACGCCGCCATTTCCAGCCAACGTGGACTGCTCGGGCTGTCGAGGCTGGCCAGCGCGCCGTCGTATCGGGTGGCCAACTCCAGCGGGAACGCATTCGAGTTGCAGGCCAGAAATCCGTTGCAGCTCAACGTGTCCTGCATCGAGGGCACCCCTGCGGGTGGGTTCTCCAGCACGACGTCGAGGTAGCCCTTGTTGTACCCGTAGAGCGCCAGCAGCACCGGGACCGAGACGTGCGCGGCAGCACGCACCACCCATCCGCTCGAGCTCTGCGACGCCCCGACCAGTCCGGCGGCCAGCGCATCGAAGAGATGGAGCCCGATCGCCGACGGCGACAGGGCGCCGGGCACGGCGGCACGGGCTTCAGGCGAAGCGGCGCTGGTCGAGGTGTCGCGCAGGTTGTCGCGCAACCAGATTCCGCCGAAGTACCCCGATGTCGCCAGGTTGCCCAGCAGCAGCCGGGTCTGATCGGGCGTCACGGTCGGGTCTGCCAGGGCGTCGAGGCTGGCAACCGCGAGGTCACCGAAGAAGAAGTGCGCGCTGTCGGTGGGATCTCCGCCGCCATCGACGTAGCGGCCGGCGAAACCCGTCATGAAGTCGGGGGAGACGGTGAACGACGCGCCCTTGGTCACCGGCATGTCCGGCAGCTTCACGCTGACGCTGCTCGACGCCGTCAATCTCGACGTGGAAGATGTTGCAGCAGTGCGGGATTGACTGCGCGCGGCCCGAGCCGTGGGCGCGGTCGCCCGCTGGGGTTTTGCGCTGTGTCGCGCCGACTGGGCCGAAGCCTTGTGCGAGGGAGCCGGCCCGGACGGACTCAGAATCCGGGGATGCCCAGGCCGTCGCGGCTCCGGACAGGACGGCCGCGCCGATGCCGAGCGCGACGGCCAAGCCGCCGACTCGTCCGACGTGGCGTGCCGCGCCCATGATTCCTCCTCTGGCAATCAGACCTTTGCTGCTCGCCTGCAGACACTAGCAGCCAGCAAACACCTCACTGCCCGTCCTCGGCGGAAACCTCCCGCAGAGTCTGCTCGTCACACAACTCCAGGCCATGCGCGAGCTCGGCCGCCTCGGCTGCGTCGGCCACCAGATACATCGGGATGCCCTCGTCGCGCAGCGCTGCGGCCTTCTCGCGCAGTTCGCTGTTGCGTTCGTCGTCGTCGGAGCCGACCTGCCTGATCACGATCAGCTTCACGTGCCCGGCGAAGGCGCGCGCCATCTCCTCGTAGGTCAACGGGTCGCGCTGGCCGCTGTCACCGACGAGCACGAACTGCATGCCCGGATAAGCCTCGAACAGCCGCCGGATGGCGGTGCGCTTGTGCTCGGCGCCGCTGCGCCGCAGATACCGCTCGGTCGGCCCCCAGTCGGTCAGGAACATCGGCCCGCGCGGGAAGCCGCGCAACTCGACGAACTGCTCGAGCATCGAATAGAACGACCAACTTCCAGTCGAGACGTAGAAGAAGGTCGGCTCCGGCCTGCGGTTGCCTGCGCGGTTGGGAAGCCCCCGGGCCAGACCGCGGTACAGCGCCGCCATACCGGGGATGGCCCGGCGTTCCTCGGCATCGCGCAGCAGCGTGCGGGTCACCATCGCGACGCCCTCGGTCAGCCCGGTGAGCAGGATCGTGTCGTCGATGTCGGAGATCACCAGGAAGGGCGCCCGCAGCGAGGGTTTGACGACGCTGCCGGTGCCGGAGGCGGGTTCGGCGTCCTCGATCGGCCGGGTCACCGCCACCGCCTCATGCCATCCGACGCGCAGGCCGGGGACCGCCAGCGTGAAGTTGGCGAAGCCGTGGTCGTCGGTGACCCCGGTGGCGGCGTGGTTGCCGATCCGCAATTCGACCTCGGCGCCGACGATGTGCAGGGCGGCGTGCCTGCGGACGTTGGCCTGGGCGACCTCCCAGTACGGGATGCGGCTGTCGCCGGGCAGTTCCGGGGTCTCGATCACCCGCACGCGCACCCGGGCCACGTCGTCGGCCACGAAACCGCGGTAGACGATGACGTGGACTCCCCGAAACGCGCCCGATTGCATCTTCTGGTCGCGGCGACGCTGGGTGAGCTTGCCCTCGATGCCGGCGACGACGCCTGCGACTTCCGGGCTGCGCAGTTTCGCGTTGAGCTCCGAGGCGAGACGGCGGGGGAGGCGAGCCATGGTGTTCAGCATGCCGACCCCGGCCCGTGCGCGTCGGGCAATCGGGGTCAACCCAGAATCCGCTGCGCCTCGCGCACCCCGCTCAGGTACGCCCCGTGCACGGTGGCGAAGTGCTCCGGCTGGGTCGCCTCACCGGCGAACAGCACCCTGTCACTGGCGGGCTCGGCCAGCGCCTCCTGGTCATCCGGACTCGACCCCACGGCCAGGAAGCTGTACGAGCCGCGCGCATACGGGTCCGCCGCCCACCGGGTGACGAGCCGGCCTTTCGGTGCGGGCGCACGCAGCGCCGCGCGCAGTTCGTCGGCGCTCTGCTGGTCGGACAGTGTCTCCCCGCGACGCGCGGCCGACCCGCCGCGCAGGCCGACGAGCACCGCTCCGGCATCGAACGACAGACCGTTGACCAGGACGGGCACCGGCTGTTGCGAACCGACGAGGCCGAGCACGTCGGCCGACCGCGGCCAGAACGGCTCGTCGAACGCGAGGACCACTTTGTCGAGGACCCCGAACCCCAATCGTTCGATGGCCGCCCGCTTGGCCGCAGGCAGCGGCGGGTCGAACGTGATGGTGCCCGCCTTGAGCACGCCGAGTGGGACGGTGACGATCACCCGGTCGGCGGTGACGACGCCGCGCGAGGTGTCGATGCGCACGCCGCTGCCGTCGTCGGCGATGTGGGTGACCGTGGTGCCGCGCCGGATGGTGAGGCCGTCGGCAAGATGGCGCGCCAACTGGTCATATCCCTGGGGAAGGATCAGATCCGGCCCGTCGAACTGGCCCTCGGTGCCGAACCACTTGAGCGAGAGTTCGTCGGGGTCGGCCGCGTACTCGGCGCTGATGTCGGTCGCGACGTTCCAGGCGATCAGCGGATCGCTCAGATCGGTCACCTGCGCAAGGGCGCCCTGCACCGACGCGCCGGGGGCCGCGTCACCGGTGAGCTCGTCCACGTCGTGCTGAGCCCGCTCCCACGCCTGCGCGGCATCGTCTACAGCGGCGTCGTCGACCTCGCCGCGCGCGTCGAACACCACGACGTCGTCCCAGTCCGTCTCGACGGTGGCGGCACCGGCCTGATTGGCAAGTCCAACAAGCGGATTGCCCTTGGTGCCGTGGATCCACGCCGCGCCCAGGTCGATGGGCATGCCGAGGGACGTATCGGTCCACATCCGGCCGCCGATGCGCTCGCGCGCCTCCAGCACCGTCACGTCCACACCGGCGTCGGCGAGTTGCCGGGCGGCGGCCAGCCCCGCCATCCCGGCACCGATCACCACGACCTGCCCACGCGAGGACGCGGCCTTGCGGGCGGCCGCAGCCGGCGACGGCCAGCGTCGCCGCCAGTGCACCGGCCCCGACGGTGAACCCGCGACGGGTGAGCATGGCCGATCAGGCCAGCATCGGGTCGATCGCCGCGCGCGGCACCAGCACCTGGGTGGCGCCGGCCGCCTCGGGCAGCAGCGTGCCCTGGCTGAAGAAGAAGATCACCCCGTCGTTGGTGATCGCGAAGTTCTGGTAGTTGGCCGGATCCAGGCCCGCGCTCGGCGGGATGACGACCTGCTGTCCGGTCTGCTTCTGCAACTCGGCCTGCACGATCGGGTAGACGATCGGCAGCGGATTGGCGTCGGCCTGCCACAGCGTGTCGAAGGTGATCGCCTTGCGGTAGGCCTGATCCCAGTTGAACGACTTGTACAGGGTTTCCGGGTGCGCGCCGCCGACGTTCTCGTAGGTCTGCAGCACCACGGCTTGCGAACCGCGCGGCGGTATCGCCGACTCGTAGCTGCTCGAGGTGATGTCCAGCTCGTAGGGCACGTCGCGCGGCGTCGACGACTTGGCCACATTGAGGAACCCGTCGCGGGTCTGGCTGATGTACTCGGCGATCGACTTGGTGTCGGGATAGTTGCTCGGGAAGCTGATGCTGACGTTGTAGGCCGGGTCGGACAGCTTGATCTGGCAGGCCTGACCGGTGTTGACGCCTTTGAGGTCGGCGCAGTAGTTCTTCGGGGCCGCCACCGCGATGGCGGGACTGGCCGAGACGACGATGGTGGTGGCCAGTACGGCCGCCTTGACTATCCGCATGTCCGCAGTTCCTCCCCTGAGATCTCGCTGCCGACATCAGAGTAGAACATCGGCGGCGCTCCGATCAGCGGTGCCGGCGCAGGAGCAGCACGCAGGTCAGGCTCATGACCGAGAAGCCGGCCATCATCAGTTCGATCGCCGAAGCGCCGTATGCCGCCATCAACGCCGGGGACAGGACGGGCGGGATTGCGCCGCCGATGATTCCGGCGAAGTTGTTGGTCAGCGCCGCACCGGTGTAGCGGTACTTGAACGCGAAGATCCCGGGCACGAATGCGGCCAACGGTCCCGACACGACGCCGATGATGGCGTAGGTGACCACGATGGCCACCCCGAACAGCACCGGCTTGCCGCTTTCGATCAGGGGGAGCACCGCGAACGACCACGGCACCGCCGCGACGAAACCCGCCGCCATCACCCGCCGCGCCCCGTAGGTGTCGCTGAGCCGCGCGGACAGGACGACGCAGGCGACGGTGGTCAGCCCGCCCAGGATGCCGACGACGAAGATCACCGTCTTCGCGATGCCGGACCTGGTCTCGGCCAGCGTGGTGAAATACGTTGCCGCCTGGTACGACAGCACGAACATCCCGCTCACCGCGCCGGCAGCCAGTGCCAGCTCGCGGGGTTGGCGGCGGAACAGTGCGGCGATCGGTACCCCGGTGCGGGCGGTGGGATCGGCGTGGGTGAACGTCGGTGTTTCCTCCACGTGCATACGGATGTAGAACGCGACGGCCACCAGCACGGCGCTGAGCAGAAACGGCAGACGCCAACCCCATTGCATGAAGGCCGCACTGCTGGTTCCCAACAGGGTGTGGGACAGCAGGAAGACCAGGTTGGTCAACACCAGTGCTGTGCCCAGCCCCAACTGGGTGAACATGCATGCGTAGGAACGCTTTTCGCGTGGAGCGCTTTCAGCGCAGAGCAGCGCCGCGCCGGCCCACTCCCCGCCGACCGCGAAGCCCTGCAGCAGCCGCATGGTGATCAGCAGCAACGGGGCTGCGATGCCGATTGCGGCCGTGCTGGGGATCAGGCCGACGGCGAATGTCGAGGCTCCCATGATGAGCAGGGTGATGATCAAGGTGCGCTTGCGGCCGACCCGGTCACCCAGGTGACCGAAGAACACGGCGCCGACGGGCCGAGACAGGAAGGCGCTGGCGAAACTGCCGAGCGAAGCCACCGTCGCCATCGTCGTGCCGAGGTGTGGGAAGAAGACGGTGGGGAACACCAGCGCGGCAGCGGTGCCGTAGATGAAGAAGTCGTAGAACTCGATCGCCGAGCCGAGGTAGCTGGCCAGGGCGGCCCGTCGCATGCTTCGATCGCCGCCGGACTCGAGGACAATTCGCCTTGGGCGCACGTGCAGTGTTTGCATTGCGCAATCGTGAGCCGGCTCACACCGCCGGGGTATCCGCCGGCTGACGGAACTTCATGGGGGAGGGCGCTGTCCGCCGACGGGGGGACATTGTCCGAAAAGCCGCAGGCCGGCTGAGTAGGGTCACCCCATGACCGAGGCATTGAGCAGGATCTTCGATGCGCATGGCGGCCTGGAGTACTGGCGTTCGCTGTCGTCGATGGACGTGGAGATATCGGCGTGGGGCTTCCTGTTCACGGTCAAGCGCATCACCCCGCAGCGACATGCCCGGTTGACCATCAGCACGCGGGAACCGCACGTCGTCCTGCACGACTATCCCGCCGACGGCCAGAGCGCGGTTGTGCTCGGCGGCGAGCGCGTCGAGATCCACGAACGCCGACGGCTCAGTGGTCGAGGCCCGGGACAACCCGCGCGCAGGCCTTCCGCAGCGGGCGGTTGTTACGTTGGGATGCAATCGATTTCGCGTACTTCTGCGGCTACGCCATGTGGAACTACATGAACCTGCCGTTCCTGCTGGCACATCCGGGCGTCACGGTGACCGAGTCGGATCGACAGGCGACCGGTACCCGTCTGCAGGTGAGCTATCCCGACACCATTCCCACCCATTCGGCCACCCAGGAGCTGTACTTCGACCCGTCCGGACGCCTGGTGCGCCACGACTACACCGCCGAAGTCGTCGGCTCGTGGGCCAAGGCGGCGCATCTGTGCCGCGACTACCGCCAGTTCGGCGGGCTGTGGGTGCCGACGACGCGGCGGGTCTATCCGCGTGGACCGGTCAACCGCCCGCTGCCGCTGCCGCTGCTGGTGGCCGTCGACATCCACGACGTCAAACCGCACTGAGTCAGGTCCCGATCACCGACTCGATCCAGTCGCGCGCGAAGTACACGACGAAGCCGGCCGCCACGATCCACAGCAGCGGGCTGATCTCCCGCGCCTTGCCGGCCGCCGAACGCACCACCACCCAGGTGACGAAGCCGACGCCGATGCCGTTGGCGATCGAATAGCTGAACGGCATCACCGCGACGGTCAACACGACCGGCAGTGCCACCGAGAACTCGGAGAGGTCGATGTGGCGCAGCTGGGAGAACATCATCGTGCCCACGATGACCAGCGCGGCGGCGGCGACCTCGCTGGGCACGATCGAGGCCAGCGGCGAGACGAACATCGCGATCAAGAACAGCGCGCCGGTCACCATGTTGGCCAGACCGGTGCGGGCACCCTCCTCGATGCCGGCGCCGGACTCGATGAACACCGTGTTCGACGACGCCGAGGTGGCACCGCCGACGACCGCACCGGCGCCCTCGACGATCAACGCTGAGCGCAGTCGCGGGAAGTACCCTCGATCGTCGGCGACTCCGGCTTCGCGGGACAGCCCGGTGAAGGTGCCCATCGCGTCGAAGAAGTTGGCGAACACCAGGGTGAACACCAGCATCGTCGCCGCGAGAATGCCGATGCGGCCGAAGCTTTCGAAGCTGAACGCCCCGACCAGTGACAGGTCGGGAAGCGCGAACGGCGCGCCCGAGAGCGTCGGCACCGACAGTGACCAGCCGCCAGGGTTCTTCACCGCGGAGCCGAGATGCCAGATCGCTTCGATGGCCACCGCGACGAGCGTGCCGATCACCAGCCCGATGAGGATCCCGCCGCGGACCTTGCGGACCACCAGGATGCCGGTGATCAACAGGGTGAAGATGAAGACCAGCGTCGGGACGGTGTTGATCGACCCGTGGCCGCCGCCGCCGAGACCGACCGGGGGCGACGGCAGCCCGGTGGACTGGATGAAACCCGAGTCGACCAGCCCGATGAACAGAATGAACAAGCCGATGCCGGCGGTGATCGCCAGCTTGAGTTGCATCGGAACGGCGTCGAAGACCAGCCGGCGCAGTCCGGTCACCGCCAGCACGACGATGATGAGGCCGTTGATGACCACCAGGCCCATCGCCTCGGGCCAGGTGAGCGTGCCGACGACGGTGGTCGCCAGGAACGAGTTGATGCCCAGTCCGGCGGCGAACGCGAACGGCAGCCGGGCGAACAGGCCGAACAGGATCGTCATGACACCGGCGGCGAGCGCGGTGGTCGCCGACACCTGGGCGAACTGCAGCTTGTTGCCGGCCACGTCGGCCGATCCCGACAGGATGATCGGGTTCAGCACGATGATGTAGGCCATCGCGATGAACGTGACCACGCCGCCGCGGATCTCGGCGCCAACCGTCGACCCGCGGGCCGTCACCTCGAAAAACCGGTCGAGTCGATTCACGTCTCGCACCCTAGGGCGCTGCGCGCCGATCCGCACCGCGTTGAGTCAGGAGCTACGCAGACGAAGTGCGAGTAAACCTCTGCGAGGTTCCTCACTCAACGCTAACTGGGCTGGCCGGCAACCGCGGTCACGGGAATCGTGACGGTGCCCTGGCAGGCGCCGCCCTCGATGGTGGTCGTGAAGGTCCCGGCCAGCGAGCCGTCGGACTGCGGGGCGTAGGTGGTCACCGAGTTCGCCGGGTCCAGCGTGGTCGTGCCGTCCGGATGCAGGCAGTCCCAACTCCAGCTGTTGGACCGCGACCACTTCGAACCGGTCCAGTCGAACGTCACCGACTGCACGACGTTGTCCTTGGGTGTCGGTCCGTCGATCACCGAGGCGACGCACTTGCTGCCCGAGCAGGTGGTGGTGATCTTGTACCAGGCGGTGTAGGGCGTTTCCTGCTGCGTCGAGGCGATGCTGGTGCCCGACTTCTGGTCGGTGTGGAAGGTGATCTTGTACCAGCCGCCCCAGAACGGTGTCCCTTCGGCGTGTGCGGCCGGCGAGGCGATCAGGGCTAGCGCGGCCACAGCCGTCGTCAGGCGGTAATGCATGGACAGATGTTACGCGCGGGACGGTCAGCCGACGTAGAGCTCGGTGCCGTTCGGATAGCCGCCGCCGTCGGTGGCGATGTGGACATGCGTGTAATGGTTGGCGTCGTCGCCGCCCTGATTGGACATCAGATACGGCTTTCCGGTGCGCGAGTACATGACTCGGCGCCAGATCACGTGATTCAGCGACAACCGATCGGCGTTGGCCATTGCGAAGGCCGCGATGCGGTCACCGAGTGCCTTGCCCTCTGGGCTCTGGTAGTTCGGGATCATCACGTCGATCGCCATACCCGAGGGATGCCACTTCAGATAGTCCGCCCGCACCCCGCCGATGTTCTTGATCTCGGGGAAGTAGGCGCTCACCAGACGCTCGGCCAGGATCGTTTTGACCTGCAAGCCCTTCTCGTTGCAGAGGCCGGCCGGCAGCACCCGGCGGTTCACCGCGCTGCGACTGGCCGCTACGTCGGCGGCCGACATGACGACGTAGTGGGCGGCCACCGGGGTGGCGTGGAAGTCCAAGGAGGTCGCCGCCACCAGTTCGGCGCCAGAGGCAGCCGGAGTGCTCGCCGACGGGACCGCGCCCGTGCTGGCGGTCAGGACGGCAGCGACGGGAAGAGCGACCAGGGCGACGCCGGCAACCGACCAGCGACGCCGCGGCTTGGCTAACCGGTGTCTCCCCACGCACGGCACTTTACCTGGCCTGTTCTGCAGTGACGGCATCGTTCGCTATCTTCTGTCCGGCCTCCCGGCAGCGAATAAGAGCCGACAGCGGGGCGCAGAGTGTTGCTGAGTGCGGGCACGGCCAACGGCGTGGGGTTTCCCCGGATCCGGTCAGAACACCGCCCTGAACAGGGTGTTCATCTGCTGTTCACCAAACCGAATCCGGAGCGAGACTGTTGGGGTTTCAGTTCGCTCTCGACGCCTGCCCGCGGCGGTCTGAGCCGCCGAAATTTATTTCTTGAATCGACCCGCGAACCCGCGCAGCGGCAGGTCGGAGCTCGTGAGCAGACCCGGCGGGGCGGCCACCACCGAGGTGATCGCGTTGAGCGCCGGCATACCCGTGACGGTCATCCCGATGGAGGCGAACGACTCCGGATTGGACAGATCGACGCCGGGCTTCGGGAAGATCATGTGCTTGTTGTAGATGTACGGGTCGCCCTTGATCTGGGTGATGTAGCAGCCTTTGA
Organism: uncultured Actinomycetota bacterium; assembly: GCA_963786695.1. Lineage (GTDB taxonomy): Bacteria > Actinomycetota > Actinomycetes > Mycobacteriales > Mycobacteriaceae > Mycobacterium. Next base: position 179,782 of record CAWBAL010000050.1, on the reverse strand, counting down.
TGTCCCAGCTGGGATCGGTGTGCGGCGTCATCTGCCACTCCAGGTGCGTTTCGACGCGCGGCACCCCGTCGACCATGCCCTGGTACTTGATGTAGTTGCCGCCCAGTGAGCCCTTCGGCAGCACGTACCAACCCAGGTCGACGTCCTTGGTGCAGGCGCCCAGGTCGTAGCTGAACGTCACCTCGTCGAGCTCGATGTCGAAACAGTCGGCCATCATCAGCACACTGTCGGCGAAGACGCGGGTGTACTTCTCCAGTCTGGTCGGGATGCTCGGATCGTCCACCGGCAGGCCGTATCCCACCTCGATCCAGGTGTCCTTGGAGTGATGGCAGGAGACGTCGACGGACTCGATGGTGGTGATGTTCTCGATCTCGGCGACGTCGGCGGAGCACACCACGCCGAGGATCTGGTTCACGCCCGGGTTCATGCCGGTGCCGTAGAACGTGGAACCGCCCTTCTCGCAAGCCTCTTGGAGGAGTCGGGTCACCGCCTTGCCGGAGTGATGCGGGTGGTTGCGGTCGCGGTGCCAACCGGTGATCCAGTCCGCGGTGGTGACGACGTTGATTCCGGCCTCGAGGACCGCGACGTAGAGATCCTCGTCGGGGAACACCCCGTGGAAGGTCAGCACGTCCGGCTTGGCGGCGATGATCTCCTCGACCGAACCCGTTGCCGTGACGCCGATCGGCGCCAGGCCGACGATCTCGCCGGCGTCGCGCCCGATCTTCTCGGGGGTGTAGCAGTGCAGGCCGACCAGTTCGAGGTCGGGGTGGTTGGCGATCCGCTTGATCATCTCGGAGCCGACGTTGCCGGTGGCGACCTGGAACACCCGAATGGGTATCTTCGCGGGCACTGTGGTTCTCCTCAAAGGTGTTCGGCTGCAGTGGTTTGCAGCGCTGCTGGGGCATCGGGGTAGAACTGGGCCGCCCACCCGCGAAAGGCGGTGAACCCGTCGTACTCGGAGGTCGACAGTGCCGGTCGCAGGGTGTAGCGCTGGTGGCGCCAGATCTCGATGTCGGCGGCGAACTGGTCGATCACCATCTGGCCGAAGTCCCGGGCTTTGGTTTCGGCTTTCGGGCTGTCGTCGCCGGGCACCCGCCCGATGTAGACCATGAACCGGACGTCGGAGGTGTGCTCGTCGACCGGGGTGATCGCCGAGATGGTGCGGTTGTCGACCATGCCCCAGCTCTTGGTCACCGCGATGCCGAGTCCGCCGTTGATCGCTTCGACGCCGCTGTTGACGTCGTCGATGATCTGGCCCTCGTCGCCCTCGAAGGTGATGGTGAAGTCCACATAGGACACCGGCTCGTCGAAGTCGTGGCGGGTGAACAGCGGCACGATCGGCGTCTGGTGCACGTACTTGAAATGGGCGAAGTCGACGCCGTTTTCGAGCACGTACTGCGGATGCAGCTCCAGCGCGGGGCGGAACAGCCGCTGCTGCGGGTAGTAGCCGGCGGCGCTGCTGCCGTCCTTGAAGTCGGCGAAGATGTCGGGTGCGTCGAAGTACGGGTCGCGGCCTTGCACGTCATGCCAGATGTACACCGACGAATTGCGTTCCACCACGGGATAAGTGGGGATCCGCCTGCCGCGGTTGGGCCGGTCCTCGTAGGGGATGCACACGTTGCGGCCCTCGTGGTTCCACTGCCAGCCGTGGAACGGGCACTGGATGACCTCGCCGACGACGTGGCCGCCGTAACCGAGGTGCGCGCCGAGGTGTTCGCAGTAGGCGTCCATCACCGTCAGCGCACCCGGACTGGGCGCGCCACGCGACCATGTCGCGGTCGAAGTACTTCATCCGGTGGACGTCACCCACGGCGATCTCGTCGGACCAGGCGACCTGGAACCACCCGGTGGGCTTCATCGACAGGGGTGGCTTGGGCACGCGCCGAGTCTAGAAATTCTTCATAGAGGTGTCAATGAAACCGAGGGGGTTTCGGTTACGATCCGGAGATGGCGGAGGCGGACAGCGCGCGGCGACGGCCGAACCGACGGGGTTCGGCAAGCCGGGAGAACCTGCTCGAGGCCGCGCTGACGGCGTTGGCCTCGGGCGATCCGGGTGCGGTGTCGGCCAACCGCATCGCCAAGGAGGCCGGCGCCACCTGGGGCAGCGTGCAGTACCAGTTCGGCGACACCGACGGTTTCTGGGCGGCGGTGCTGCGCTACACCGCCGAACGGCGGGCCAACACCTTCACCCCGCCGGACACGGCGGCCAGTCTGCGCGAGCGGGTGTCGCGGATCATCGACACGCTGTATGCCGGTCTGACGAACCGGGATTCGCGGGCCATCGAGAACCTGCGCGCCGTATTGCCAAGCGAGAACGCCGAACTCGAGCGGCTGTATCCGCAGACCGCGGCCGAGCTGATCTCGTGGCGCCAGAGCTGGCTGGAGACCTGCCAGAAGGCGTTCGCGGACCTGCACGTCGACCCGCAGCGGGTTCGCGAGGTGGCGACGTTGATCCCCGGCGCGATGCGCGGCATCGCCTCGGAGAAGCAGCTCGGCACGTATGCCGATCTCGACGAGGCCCGCCGCGCTCTGACCAACGCGATCGTCGCCTACCTCGACGACGGGCGCGGCTAGGTGGCTGCGCCGCCGTCGCTTCGCCGTGCTCGCGGTGGTGGTGGTCGCCGTGGTCGCCGCGCTGGTGGTGTGGGACCGGCACCAGGCCGACAACCGCCAGTCGGGCCCGTCGCCGACCTGGACGCCGACCCCGACCTCGGACGGCGGCGGCCTCGACGCACGCAGATTCGACCGCGCCCGAGCCCAGCTGTCGGCGCTGCCGGTCAAGGGCTGGGACCGCGCCCAGGACTTCCAGCGCTGGCGGTTCGGGAAAGCCTGGAGCGACGACGTCAACGTCGAGTTCGGGCACAACGGCTGCAACACCCGCGACGACATCCTGCGCCGCGACCTGGCCAACCTCGTCGTGCGCCCCGGCACCTGCTACGCGCAGACCGGAACCCTGCACGACCCCTACACCGGTGCCACCATCGACTTCGTCCGCGGACCCGAGACCTCCAACGGCATCGAGATCGACCACGTGGTCTCGCTGGCCGACGCCTGGTACAAGGGCGCGCGGTCCTGGGATCCGCAGCGCCGACTCGACTTCGCCAACGATCCGCGCAACCTGCTGGCCGTGAGCCCGAAAGCCAACTTCGACAAGGCCTTTCGGGATGCCGCCTCGTGGCTGCCGCCCAATGCCGCGTTCCGCTGTGACTTCGTGGCCCGCCAGATCGACGTGAAAAGCGCCTACGGGCTGTGGCTGTCGGCCAAGGAGGAGCAGGCGATGGCCGACGTGCTCGCCCGCTGCTGAACCATCAGGTGATCAACCGCCGCGCGTGCTTGAGCAGGTAGGCGCGCAGCGCGTCGTCGTCGATGTCCGCGGTGAGCGGATGCATCACCGCGACGCCGATGGCGCCGGCCAGCATCGCCGCACCCAGCTTGGCCTCGTCGCCGGCCTCACCGATCAGCACGCCGTAGAGCCGCGCGATGAACTGCTGGAACGGCGGCTGCGAGGCGAGCAGCCGCACCACGACGGGATCGAACTGCAAGGTGCTGGCCAGCCGACGGTCCTCGACCGCGACGTCGACGACGGCGCGCAACAACCGGTCTCGCGCCCGTTTGGCGTTGGGCTGCGCCTCGGCGGCCTCCAGCGCCTCCTCGAGTCTGGCCAGTCCGCGCTCGGTCGCGGCGATGACGATGTCGTCCTTGGCCTTGAACTGCCGGTACACCGCCGCCTTGGTCACCCCGATCGAGTCGGCGATCATCTGCAGTGAGGTGCCGCCCACACCGTGCTGGGCGAACAGTTCCAGGGCGGCGTCCAGCACGCGGGTCTGCGCGGCCGTACGGGGCACGCGCGAGAATCCCGGTCCGGTGGGGGCACTGGCGCTCACGAGATCAGAGGATAGCCGACGGTGCTTGACCCCAAGTTGCCGATCGGCTACTTTCGCCGGTAGCCGATCGGCAACCCGCAACCTGCCTTGAGGACTCGACCATGAGACGAACCGACGGTGAGCTGATCCTGTGGTGGACGCTGCCGGTGTTGCTGGTCATCTGGCTCGCCGCGTTCCTGATGTTCCCCGGCTTCCGTCCCCCGATGGCGCCGACGATGCCGGCCGACGACGTCGCCGCCTTCTACCGGGACAACACCGCCCGCGTGCAGTACAGCATGATCCTGTTCAACTGGTTCGGCGCCGGGCTGATACCGGTCCTGATGTTGATCGCCATGCAGATCCGCCGGATGAACCACTCGACGCCGATCCTGCGGTACTGCGTGATCAGCTGTGCCGCAGGCGGTCCCACGCTGTTCCTGGTCGGCAATCTGTTCTGGCTCATCGCCGCGTTCCGGCCGCAGCGTGCCCCCGAACTCACCCTGCTGCTCAACGACCTCGCCTGGATCGCCTTCACCGCCGGGGTTCCGTTTCTCATCGCGCAAAGCGTGTTCCTCGCGCTGGCGATCTTCCTCGACGACCAGCCACAGCCGGTGTTCGGACGCTGGGTGGCCTACGTCAACCTCGCCGTCGCCGCGGCACTGACGCCGGCGTCGTTCGCCGCGCTGGCCCACGACGGACCGCTTGCCTGGAACGGCCTGCTCTCGTTCTGGGTCAAGAACATCGCGATCGTGGGCTGGATCGTGGTCATGGGAGTCGTTCTGGGCCGGCCAGATCCAGCGCCGGCGCACCCAGGAGCGGGTAGCGGCGTGAGCGCACGGTGGCGCGACAACCCCAAGCGTGAGCTGTGGTTCGCCTGGTGGACCACCGTCGTCTTCTATCAGATCTTCGGGCTGGTGTTCTTCGTCATCACCCGAACCCAACCGCCGCCGTCCCCGGACTGGGATGCCCCGCGAATCGTGCAGTGGTTCAACGACAACCACACCGGACTACTGGTCGGCTTCGCCGTGATGTTCCTCATCACGCGGGATGGTGGCACCGGCGAACGCGCTCATCGCCTACTCGATGCGGCGCATGTCGGTCAGCCCCGCGTTCGGCTACGCCTACCTGGTGATGTACGCGCTCAGCGCGGTGCCCGGACATGCTGCTGCTGTGCATCGCGCTGTCCGTCGGGGCGATGCGGCCCGACCGTGACCCCGAGTTGATCGCCTGGATCTACGACTTCGCGTTCCTGACCTACATCGGGACCATGGGCGTGTTCCTGCTCGGCTCGCTGGTGTGGATGGCGGCCATCCTGCTCGACAAGAACCGCGTCTTCCCGAAGTGGTTCGGCTACCTCAACCTGTGCAACGCGCTCACCGAGGTCGTGGTGTCGCCGGCCTGGCTGTTCCACCGCGGCGTGTTCGCCTGGAACGGCCTGATCGCCTGGTGGATCGACATGGTCGTGTTCGTCACCTACACCGCGGTGTTCATCGTCCAGCTGCGCAAGATGATCCAGCGCGAGGACTTCGGGACCGGGCCGATGGTGGGTGCCGCCGCATGACCAGCACCGAAACGTCGCCCGCGCAGCGCCGCCGGTTCGTCCCGGGACAGCCGGACATGTGGGCCTTCGTGCTGTTCGAGACCTTGCTTTTCACAAGCTATTTCGCGGTGTACCTGTTCAACCGGGCCCGCAACGAGGACCTGTACCTGCAGTCCCAGTCGCATCTGGAGCTGTGGGTCGGGGTGTTCAACACGATCGTGCTGCTGACAAGTTCGTGGTCGATCGCGCGGTGTGTGCAAGCGGCCCGGGCGGGCAACTATCGGGCCGCACTGACCAACGCCTTGCTGACCGCGGGCTTCGGCGTGGTGTTCCTGGTGTGCAAGGTCGTCGAATGGGTCCGGCAGTTCCGGATCGGAAACACCCTGACCACCAACGACTTCTTCATGCACTACTTCTTCCTGACCGGCCTGCACCTTCTGCACCTGCTGATCGGGTTCGTGGTACTCGGCGTGATCGTCTACCAGCTTCGCGGCCCGGCCCGCCGTTCCCAGAACCTGGTCGAGACCTGCGCCACCTACTGGCACACCGTCGACTTCCTGTGGGTGCTCATCTTCGCGATGCTCTACGTGGTGAGGTGATCGAGATCAGACGCCGACTGCTCATCGTCTGGGCCGTGCTGTGCGCGTTGACCCTCGGCTATCTGTGGCTGGACCATTCGGCCGACGGCCGCGGGGGACTGCGGGCGAGCGCCGTGGTGACCACCGCCGCGATCGTCATCGCTCTGGTCAAGGTGCGCATCATCTTTCGCGAGTTCATGGAGGTCCGGCACGCGCCGGTGCTGCTGTGCCGGCTCACCGACGCCTGGATCGCGATCATGGCGGTCAGCCTGCTCGGCAGCTACTTCGCCGGCGTCGCCCTGCGCTGAACCCGATCAGTTCCGCCGCGGCGGGCGCGGGAGGAAACCGCTGGTTCGCGCCACATACGCGTCGTACGCCGGCCCGCGGGTCCGGCGCATGTTCTTCTCCAGCAGCGCCTTACCGCTGACCCGCACCAGGAAGAACCCCATCAGCAGCGGCGAGACCACCGTGAGCAGACCGGCCGGATGGCCGAGTGCCAGCAGCCACAGCCCGACCCACACACAGACGTCGCCGAAGTAGTTCGGGTGCCGCGTCCATGCCCACAACCCGCGGTCCATGATCTGCCCGGCGTTGGCCGGGTCCTTCTTGAACCGGGTCAGCTGGTAGTCGCCGACGGCCTCGAAACAGAAGCCGAGCGCCCACACCGCGATGCCCAGTGCGCCAACGACTCCCAGACTCGCCCGCTGATACATCGCCAGCTGCACGGGCAGCGACACCACGAACAGGATCACCGCCTGCGGGAGGTAGATCTTGCGCGCCACGAACCCGACGAGCGAGCCGGAGCGGTGGCTCATGATCGCGACGTAGCGCGGATCCTCGCCGTGCCCGACATTGCGGACCCCGATGTGCAACCCGAGGCGAAGTCCCCAAATCGCCGTCAGGACAAGCACGACGAGGCGACGGACCTCGTCACCGCCGGAGTGGCGCGAGGCCAGGAAGCTGACCACCGCGACCAACACGAACCCCGGGCCCCAGAAGATGTCGACGATCGACTGGTTGCGCACCCGGATCGAGGCGGCCATGATCGCGGCGAAGTACACCGCGACGGCCAGGGCACACAGCAGCAGGTTGACGCCGACGGCGCCCCAGGACAGCTCAGTCCTCCTTGGCGATCAACCGCTTGAGGGCCGCCCGGTCGGGCTCGAGCAGTTCGGCGATGCGGGCCTGGTTCACATCGGCGACGAGGATCTCGCCGACGTCCTTGTGCACGTCGGTGAAGATGCCGTGGGCCTTCATCTTGTCGGCCTGGTAGACGTTGTCCTCGGTCGGCGTCACGTAGTACACGGCGTCGGCCTTGAACCGGTGCACCATCCACAGGTGGATCACCGTCATCAGGCGCTTCTGGCGCAGCTTCTCGGCGTAGGTGTTCTGGTCGCGCACCTGCAGGATGCTGCGGCCGTGCCGGTCCTTGATCGGGTCGAACACCACGTCGGCCAGCTTCTCGCCGTCGTCGGCGCCGTAGATGCCCAGCTCGAGGACGTCGGAGCCGGCGCGGCGCGGCCGCAGCGTCACCCGCAGCTTCTCGCCGAGCTCGTAGTGCTCGCTCCACAGCGCCAGCCAGTCCTCGAGGAGCTTCTTGGGCACCTCGGTCTGCACCAGATGCTGATGCTGCGTGGAGCCCTTGCCCATCGACTTGGTGGTCGCGGTGCGACCGGACGACGCCGCCAGCGCGGCATCGCTGCGGGGGCCGCCCACCAGCGTCTGCGGTGTGCGGTAAGGGGATTCGACCAGCCGCATCTTGCGCTGCAGCCGGGCCAGGGCCAGCATGCCGTCCTGGCGTAGCGCGGTGGCGAACTCCTCGGCGGCGACGCCGTCGATCTGGTGGCCGCCGTAGGTCATGAAGTTGAAGACGAAGCCCATCTTCCCGAGCTCCTCGGGGAAGGCGCGCATCTCCTCGTCGCTCATTCCGGTGGTGTCCCAGTTGAACGAGGGGGAGAGGTTGTAGGCCAGCATCTTGTTCGGGTAGACGGCGTGGACGGCTTCGGCGAACTCGCGGGCGTCGGCCAGGTCGGCGGTCTTGGTCTCCATCCACAGCAGATCCGCGAACGGCGCTGCGGCAAGGGATTTCGCGATCGCGTACGGGATGCCGCCGCGGACCTGGTAGTAGCCCTCGGGGGTCTTCGCCCGCTCGCAGTCCCAGGCGGCGTCGACGCCGAGTTGGCGGGCCTTCTCCCGCGCGGCGTACAGCGACGCGGTCTTGGCGAAGGCGTTCCAGTCCGCGACGCTCATGTCCAGCGACTCGCCCTCGCCCTCGCGGAACTTGAGCAGCTCGGCGACGGCGTCGCCGTAGGTCTCCAGCCCGGCGTCGTCCTGCCAGGCCTCGACGAACTGCGACTCGACCTTGTCGAAGAGCGCGTCCAGCGAGCGCTCGCGGCCGTCCTGCCAGGCGGCGGCCGCCTCGGTGACCGCGGCGGTGATGCCGTGCCGCTCGAGCCAGGCATCGGCGACGGCGTACTCGCCGTCGGGCAGGGCGTAGAGCAGGTGGCCGTTGAGCTCGGTGACGCCGGACTCGTAGAAGCGGCGCACCATGGCCAGGAAGCACGCCTTGTAGGGCGGGATCTTGAGGTTGGTGGCGCCGAGCAGGAACGGCTGGTCGCGCTCGTCGGAGCGGCTCTCGACGAGGTTGGCCGCCTCGGCGTCGGTGCGGGCCACGATGATGCCCGGCACCCGCATGATGTCGAGCTGGAAGCGCGCGGTGTTGAGCCGCTTGATCTGCTCGTCGGACGGAACCAGCACCTTGCCGCCCTGATGGCCGCACTTCTTGGTGCCCGGCCGCTGGTCCTCGATGTGGTAGCCGGAGACACCGGCCTCGACGAAACGACGGATCAGGTTGCGGACGTGGGGATCTCCACCGTGTCCGGTGTCGGCGTCGGCGATGATGAACGGCCGGTAGTCGACCGCCGGGTGTGGCGGCCCGCTGTTCTTCGGTCATCTGCAGCCGCAGGAAGTGCTGGTTGCGGTCGGCGGTGAGCAGCGCCCGCACCAGGCCGGCGGCCTCGTCGGGCACCTGGCTCAGCGGATAGCTGGCGAGGTCGGGGCCGGGGTCCTCGGTGACCGAGCCCTTCGCCGACGTCGCCCAGCCGCCGAGGTAGATGCCCTCGATGCCCATCCGCTTCATGGTCACGGCCTGGCCGGGGGAGTACGGCCCGAAGGTGGTGATGCTCTTCTTCTCGGCGAACAGTTCGCGCAGTCGCTGGTAGAAGGCCTTGGAGGCCTCGCGCGCGACGGTGTAGTCGACCGGAATGGTGCCGCGTTGCTCGACGACCTGCCGCGCGCTGTAGAGGCGGGTGATCCCCTCGAACCGCGGACTGTCGAAGTACCGCTGGGTGTCGGCGACCTCGTGGTCGAATGCCGACTGGGTCTCCGCGTCCGCTTCGATGATGGACATGAGTCTTTACGCTCCTCGTTGAGCCGGTTCCCGCGCAGGCATCGCGCCCGGGCGACACGTCTGATTATCCCGACTCCACCGCCAACTGGAGTAGCTTTGGCCGCACTCCCGAGGAACGACTGACACATTGCCGGCGGGCGGTCGTTGCGACCCCGCCCGGAATCACCACCGATTGGTTCGTACAGCAAATTGTTTTCAAGGACCTCACCCGGGTGACGCTGCTGGTCGACTCGCACTGTGTCCCCGCGATCCCGGCCAATGTGCGTGCCGACATCAAGGCCAGCACGGTGTTCGGCAACAAGTACGTGGCGTTGTCCACGCCCAAGGACGCCAGGCCGGCGAGAACACGGTCAACCCGTCGCTCGGGTGGCCTAGCCTGTCCACCAGGAGCGAGGGTCCGTTCGGAAGGGTGTTGTCGATGCGTGTTCGTCTGGAACGAGATCTCTGCGTGGGCCACGCCCAGTGCTATGCCGTTGACCCAGAACTGTTTCCGATCGACGACCAGGGCTACTCGGTCCTCGAGGAACATCAGGTGGCCGCGGGCGACGAACAGCGCACCCGCGACGGTGTGGCGGCGTGCCCGGAGGCGGCACTGATCCTGGAAGACGGCTGAGACCACCGATGGTCGCATCCGACGGCGACGGCGCCCAGCCCGCCCCGACTCTGCGGCGCACCCTCAACGTGTGGTCGGCGGTGGGAGTCTCGGTGGCCCTGATGGCTCCCTCGATGGCCATCAACATCAATCCGCAGGGCACGGCGACGGCCGTCGGGCGCGCCGTGCCGCTGGCGTTTCTGTTGGCCACTGTCGGGGTGCTGCTGATCGCGCACACCTTCGTTCGGCTGTCCCAGCGGTTCAGCCACGCCGGCAGCGTATACGCCTTCGTCGGAGTGACATTGGGGCCGCGCACCGGCAGCGTGGCGGGCTGGCTCAACGCCGGCACCTACATCTTCTACGGAGCGGTCACCTCGACCGCGGCGGGCATCTTCCTGACCGACCTCGCCCGAAAGGTCGCCGCGCCCAACGCCTTACCGGACTGGACGGCGTTCGTCTTCGCCTGGCTGGTGCTCGCCGCCGTGTGGCTGCTGGCCGTCCGCGAGATCAAAGGCGGGACAACCCTTCTGCTGCTCGTCGAGGGCCTCACGATCACGCTGATCCTGGTGGTCGCGGCAGTCACCCTCGGCAAGCTGGTCACCGGCCACGCGCCGGGCGGTCAGCGGTTCGATCTGTCAGTCTTCAGCGTTGCCCCGGGGACGTCGCTGTCGACGGTCTTCCTCGGAATCGTCTTCGGCTTCCTGTCCTTCGCCGGATTCGAGGCCGCGGCGACACTCGGTGAGGAGACCCAGGAACCGCGCCGCAACATTCCCCGGGCCATCCTCGGCACGGCGGTCTTCGGCGGGGTGTTCTTCGTCGTCGTCACCGCCATCGAGATGATGGCGTTCGGCACCGATGCCCACGGGGTGGAGGAGTTCACCAAATCCGAAGCCCTGATGGGTGACCTGTCGGCGCAGTACGTCACTCCCTGGCTGTCGTGGGTCATCGTCGTCGGTGCGACGTTCAGCGCGGCGGCATGCTGTCTGGCCAGCGTCGTGGGTGCCAGCCGGCTGGTCTTCGCGCTCAGCCGCGACGGAATGGGCCCGGCGGCACTGGCCGCGGTTCACCCGTCGCGAAGCGTTCCGCATCGTGGCCGCGACCGCATGCGTGGTCCTGGTGGCGGCGATCCAGGGTCTGGGATGGGCTGTGCTGCATGCCGCGCCGTTCGACGTGTTCACGATCTCGGCCACCGCGGGCACGCTGATCCTGCTGGTGGCCTACGTGCTGGCCACCCTGGGTGCGGTGAAGCTGCTGTTCCTCTCCGGCGACGTCGCCGTGAGCAAGTGGGAGGTGGTGATACCGGTGCTGGGCCTGGCGCTGCTGGGATACACCCTGTACCGCAACGTCATTCCGTGGCCGAGCGGCAGCGCGCTGTGGGGACCGGGACTGGCGATCGCCGTGCTGGCCGTCGTCGTGCGTGGTGGTGCTCGCCCGGCCGTCGGCCGCGCGCGAAGCCGGTGCGAAACTGCTTCGGCAACAAGGCTTCTGATAACGACGAAGGCCGCACTGCTGCCTGGGCAGGCAGTGCGGCCCTCGATCGAGCGACTAGGCGGGCATGGTCGACCGGAGCGTCCGGCGCGGGGACGACGTCGCCGACCGGGACGATGTCACCTGCGGGCGCCGGGTTCTCCGCCGGTGGCGGCGGCAACTCGGGTGCCGGTGCGGGCGGCTCCGGATTGGCGATGTCGACCAGCACCGGGCGTCGTCCTGCGGCGCCGCGGGATCGATCTGCATCTCCTGGGCCTGCATGGGCAGATACATGTGGTGGTTGAACTGCTTCTGATAGGCGCCACCGCCACCGATCCGCACGCCGCCGCCCTCACCGCTGGACACCGGAGTGCCGTCGGGCAGCGTGACAGCCGTGTGGCCGCCGTTCCACCCGATCACCAGCGAGTTGGGCGCGGTGCCGTAGTGGAAGCCACGGGCCAGCAGAGCGGCCTCTTCGTTGGCGGTGTGGAACCTGCTGCCGAAAGCCGGCCGGCCGGTGGCCACATTGGACACCCAGGAAGCCAGGCCTGAGCAGTCGGTGCCAGCCGGGCTATCCCCACCGGGGATGTACGGCGTGCCTGACACCTGACTGATCAGCGTCATCAACGTCGCGATTGCAAACATGTGATCGAAAGTAACAACGGAATTTGGTGTTCGCCAAAACCTGTGTTTTCCATCACGTTACGCGAATTCGTATGGCCCACACAACAAAAACGGTGAGAAATACGAAGGGAATACGAATTTCGCCTATCGCGCGTGACGCGAATTATGTTGTAAATCAACTACTTTCACGACACGGCGCGAAGCAGCGAACGGTAATGCATTCAGTGGAGGCCATTTTTGGTGATGTCAATTCCGCGAACGACAGGCACGCGATTTCGCTGCACGCGTGATGAGCTTGATACCTCTTGATCGATTCAGACGAGGTGAAGCGTGGCTTCCCCGTTATCCGAGGTGAAGCAACGCCTGCCCGGCTCAGCCGTCGGCCCGAACCTGGTCCTTGACCGCAGGCACGATCGGCGGTGCGGTCCGCCAGTTCGGCAGGCCGTCTTCCTCCAGGCCGACCGGCCAGCCGTTCTCGTGGACCTGCGCCCAGTGCGAGTGGTTGAGCTGGTGCAGCGTGAAGCAGGCGTTGAGCGCGTTGTAGAAGCCCATGTTGTCCATGGTCTGGTTCACCGCCTCCTTGGCCAGCAGCGCGGCCATGGTCGGCACCTCGGCGATCCGGCGGGCGAACTCGAGGGTCTTCTCGGTGAGCTCGTCGGCGGGGAACACCTTCGACACCATGCCGAGCTGGTAGGCCTCGTCGACGGTCAGCGCGTCACCGGTGAGCATCAGCTCCTTGGTCTTGCGCGGCCCGAACTCCCACGGGATGGGCGAAGTACTCCACACCGCACATGCCCAGCCGGGTGCCGACGACGTCGGCGAAGCGGGTGTCCTCGGCGGCCACGATCAGGTCGCACGCCCACATCAGCATCAGCGCCGCCGCGTAGACGTCGCCGTGCACCTGCGCGACGGTGATCTTGCGCAGGTCGCGCCAGCGGCGGGTGTTGGCGAAGAAGTGATGCCACTCCTGCAGCATCAGGCTCTCCGCGCCCTCGCGGGTGCCGCCGTTGACCTGATAGCTGGGGTGCTGATCGGGACCCGGGGTGTACTCCGCCCGCGACACCGCCGAACCCAGGTCGTGGCCGGAGGAGAACATCGGCCCGAGGCCGCCGAGGATGACCACCCGAACCTGGTCGTCGGCCTCGGCGCGCAGGAACGCCTCGTTCAGCTCGACGAGCAGGCCGCGGTTCTGCGCGTTGCGCGCGTCGGGCCGGTTGAGCATGATGCGCGCGATGCGGCCGTCATCGAGCTCTTCATAGGTGACGAAGCGGTAATCCTGTGACATATCGGCATCCTAAGTTAGGAGAATCCGGGACTCCCGAGCGGAGCATCGTGTTCTCATCCAGCGGTGTGGTCGAGCCGTCCCCGCAGCTCGCGCTTGAGGACCTTGCCGTAGCTGTTCTTCGGCAGTTCCTCGACGTAGACGTATCGCTTGGGACGCTTGAACCGGGCGATGCGGTCGAGCAGGTGCGCGTCGAGGGCCTGCTCGCCGGCGGATCCGACGATGAAGGCGACGACGACCTCGCCCCACTCGGCATCGGGCGCGCCCACCACGCAGGCCTCGGTCACGCCCGGGTGTTCGAGCAGCGCCTCTTCCACCTCGCGCGGATAGACGTTGCTCCCGCCGCTGATCACGACGTCCTTGGAACGGTCGCGCAAGGTCAGGTAGCCCCGGTCGTCGAACGAGCCCATGTCACCGGTGTAGAGCCAGCCGTCGCGCAGCGTGTCCTCGGTGGCGTGCGGGTTGTTCCAGTAGCCCGACATGACAACGTCTCCGCGGCAGACGATTTCACCGATGTCGCCGGTGCGCGCCGGCGCACCGTCGGGGCCGAGCACCCGGACCTCGACGCCGGAGCGGGCGTAGCCGACCGAGCCGAGCACCGCGTCGTCGGTGCGAGTCGTGGTCGGCGCGGCGCAGGCCGGTGATGGTCATCGGCGACTCACCCTGGCCGTAGATCTGGGCGAAGATGTTCCCGAACGCCGCCATCGCCTTCTTGAGGCTCTCGACGTACATCGGGCCCCCGCCGTAGACGATGGTGCGCAGGTTCGGCGGCCGGTCCCGGCCGGTGTCGACGAGGCGCTGGATCATCGTCGGCGCCAGGAACGCACTCGATCCGGGATGGTGCGCGCACAGATCGAGGAACTCCTCGGGATCGAACGCCCCGGAGGCAGGCAGGACCTGGCGGGCGCCGCGCAACACGTACGGCGCGATGTAGAGACCCGAGCCGTGCGACATCGGGGCCGCGTGCACCAGGCTGCAGTTCTCGTCGGGGGAGTCGATGTCGGCCAGGTGCGCCACCGTCATGGCGGTCAGGTTGCGGTGCGAGAGCATCGCGCCCTTGGAGCGGCCGGTGGTGCCGCTGGTGTAGAACAGCCACGCCAGCGCTCGACGGGTCGGTGGACGGGACGGTCGCAAGGCGCTGTGCTGAAACGGGATTCGTACTCGGCGCTGCCGATGATCTCCACCGGGGTCGATGCGACGGCGGCCAGGTTCGGCCCGATCTTGGGTGAGGCGAACACCGCCGCCGCACCCGAGTCCTCGAGGATCTGTGCCATCTCGCGCGGATGAAGTTTGAAGTTGACCGGCACGACGACGCACTCGGCGGCCCAGACCGCGTAGAACAACTCGACGATCTCCGGCCGGTTCTCGCTGGCGAGTGCGATGCGGGTGCCCGGCTCGTGCGAGCACCGCAGCGAGGCGGCCAGCCGCAACGACCTGTCCCGCAACTGGTTCCACGTCATCAGGCAGCGCTCGCCCAGATACACCGCGCCGCTGTCGCCGAAGCGGGCGGCGGCCTGGTCCAGCGTGGCGAACAGGTTCAACGCGCGACCCATTCCGAGGACAGCGCGAACTCCGAGAGGAACTTCGTCGAACTCCAGCCGCCGTCGACCACGATGGTCTGGCCGTTGATGAAGCTGCCGCCCGGTGAGCACAGGAAGGCCACGGTCGAGGCGATGTCGTCGATGCGGCCCAGCCGGGGATACGGGCGTCATCTCGGTGTTGATCTTGCGGAACCGCTCGTCGTCGAGCCGGTGTTCGACCATCGGGGTGACCGTCACCCCCGGGGCCACGGCGTTGCACCGGATCCCCTGCGCCCCGTACTGACAGGCGATGTGCAGGGTCAGCGCCGTCAGGCCGCCCTTGGCCGCGGAGTACGCGCCGCCGCGCAGGCCGCCGACGACGGCGAACGTCGAGGTGATGTTGATGATGGCCGAGCCGGACCGCATGTGCGGGATCACGTCGCGGGCCAGCCGGAACGGGGCCCGCAACATCACACCCAGGAAGTAGTCCAGTGTCTCGTCGTCGGTTTCGTGCAGCGGCTTGGGGCTGCCGACGCCGGCGTTGTTGACCAGGAAGTCGATCCGGCCCCACCGCGACAGCGCCAGCTCGACGATGCGCTGCGGTGCGTCGTCGTCGGTCAGATCGACCGGCCAGGGTGGCGACCCGGTCGGGATCGCCGATCGCCTCGGCCAAGGCCTGCGAGACGGTCCGGGTCGCGCCCGGTGCCGACGACGGCCATCCCGGCCTCGGCCAGCTTTGTCGCGCAGCCGAACCCGATTCCGCTGCTGGCGCCGGTCACGATCGCTACGTGCATGTCACTCATGGGAGTCAACCAACCTTGCTCGGATCCGATGTTTGAGAATCTTGCCCGCGTCGTTCTTGGGCAGGGCGTCCCAGACGACCACCTGTTCGGGACTCTTGAACGTGGCCACACCCTTGGCCGCCAGGAACCCGCGCAGGTCGGCCACGTCGGGCCGGGCGCTGCGGCGCTGACGATCACCGCGCAGGCCCGTTCGCCGGTGCGCGGATCGGGAAGGCCGACGATGGCGACCTCGGTGATGTCGGGATGGCCGATCAGCACGTCCTCGACCTCCTTGGGTGCGATGTTCTCGCCGTTGCGGATGATGATGTCCTTGGCCCGCCCGGTGACGACGAGGTAGCCGTCCTCCAGTCGGCCCAGATCGCCGGTGTGGAAGTAGCCGTCGGCATCGAAGGCGTCGGCGTCGTCCTCGGGATGCAGGTAGCCGAGAAGCATCTGCGGCCCGCGGGCGCAGATCTCGCCGGCGCCGTCGGGCGCTGCGGGATGCGGAGCCAGGCGGATGGTCGCGATGCCGGCACGGCCGTCGGTGTCGGCGGCCCGGTCGGGATCGTCCGGCGAGCCGACGGTGGTGACCGGAACCTCGGTCGAGCCGTACACCCGGGTGACGATGGCCCGCTCGAAATAGTCTGTGGCGCTGCGGATCAACGACGGCGACACCGATGCTCCGCCGCAGATGAACACCTTCAGGTCCGGCAGCCGGGTGCCCGCGTGCCGGGCGGCGGCCAGGATCTGCTCGAGGAACGGGGTGGCGCCTGCCATGTGGGTGCACCGCTCGGCGGTCAGCAGGTCGACGGCCCGCTCGGCATTCCAGCGGTCCATCAGCACGGCGGTGGTGCCGAGCAGGATCGGGCATTCGAAGGCGTAGATCGAGCCGCCGATGTGGGCGATGGGGGAGGGCACCAGGAACCGGTCGCCGGGTTCGACGAGCCAGTGCCCGCCGATCTGGCGGATCAGGGCGTGGATCGAGTTGTGGCTGTGCAGAACGCCTTTGGGCCGTCCGGTGGTGCCCGAGGTGTAGAGGATCATCCGCACCGCGTCGGCGTCCAGCTCCGGCCAGTCGACGGGCGCGGGGCCGGACAGCGCGTCGAAGCCGATCTGCCCGGCCGGCGCCGCACCGCGCACCACCACGACCTCCGGCGGCGCGGCCATCTCCGCGGTCACCCGGGCCAGCATCGCGGGGTAGTCGTGGCCGCCGAACTCGGCCGGGACGAAGATCATTCGCACGTCGGCGTCGGCCAGGATGAAGCTCAGTTCGTGGTCGCGCAGCGACGGCAGGATGGGGTTGACCACCATGCCGGCCAGCGTCGCCGCGTGGTAGACGACGGCGGCCTCGTGCCAGTTGGGCAGCATGAAGGACACCACGCTGCCGACCGGGATGCGCGCCAGCATCGCGGCGGCCAGTGCGGCCGCGCGCTCGTGCAGGGTGCGGCAGTCCAGCCGGGTCGGCCCGTCGACGAGGACCTCCCGTGCGGGTGTGACCGCGGCGGCCCGGCGCAGCGAGTCCGCGAGCGTGTCGGCGACCCAGAGTCCGCTGGCGTACGCCTCGGCGGCTCGGCGGGAATCCGTTGGCACCGTGCGCAACGTTCAGCCCTTCACCCGTCGCATCGTCATCGAATGACGGAACCGGGAAGAGGGATGGGTGTTCACGGTGACCTGGGCGATCTCCGAGTCCGACGTGGTGTACGTCCGCTGCATCTGCAACGCGGGGGTGCCGGGCGCGACCTTGAGCGAGGCGGCGAGTTCGGGTGATATCTGCACCGCGGCGATCTCCTGGCGCACCTCGACGATGCTGATGCCGAAGAGATCCTCGAGCAGCGGGAAGATCGGGCCGGTGTGGTTCTGCAGCATCCGGCCCACGGCCGCGAAGGACCGGTTGATGTAGTACTCGGTGCGGCAGATCGGGGCCTCGGAGTCCTGGGCCTGCCGAAAGCCCACCACCGCAAGCCATTCCTCGCCGAGGGGCAGGCCGGTTCGAGCGGCCAGCTCTGCGTCGATGGTGACCATCGAGATCGACTCGATCGCGAACTGGGCGCCCGTGGCGAAGGCGAGCAGGTCGTTGATCGACACGACGTCCTGCACATAGGCGTGCGAGGACGGCCGCGGAACGACCATGGTGCCTGCCCGTGGGCGCGAGGAGACGAGGTTGTCCTCCCGCAGCCGGCGCAGTGCCTCGCGCACCGTGTACCGGCTGACCGAGAACCGTTGACACAGTTCATGTTCGGTGGGCAGCTGCGAACCGACGGGATACACGCCGTCGACGATCTCCTTGCGCAGCGCGCGAGCGACCTGGATGTAGCGGTGATCACCCGCCGGTTCGGACACGTCAGCTCCGCCGGCGAATCGCCAGCACGCTGCCCTCGGCGTCGGCCGAGACGAAGATCGTGCCGTCCGGGCCGGCCGCGATACCGGTGAAGGGGCCTTGGGGTCCGGAGAACGGGGGCATGCCCAGCAGCGGCTTGGGCGTGACTCCGGGCGGCGCACCGACCGGCAGGCCGGCGGCGATGGTGTGCCGGTGGCCGGTCGCCAGGTCGACCTCGATGAGCGACTTGGCGTCGACGTCGACCACGTAGAGCGCTCCGTCGAGGACGAGAATGCCGTGCGGGCAACCCAGTCCGTCGACCACCGGCTGCGGTGTCGACCTGCTGAGTGTGACGACGCGACCGGCGCCCGCCTCGGAGACCAGGACGGCGCCGTCGGGGGCGACGGCAACGCCGACCGGGGTGTCCAGACCGGTCGCCAGTACCTCGACCTGGCCGGAGCGGGCCGCCAGCACCCGGCCGGTGCCTTGCTCGACGAACACCACGTCGCCACCGGCGGCGATTGCCACACCGTAGAGCTGGTCGAAACCTTCTGCGATGACGTCGCTTTCGCCGCGGTCGGGCCAGAACCGGGCGATCTGACCACTGGACGTCGTCACGGTGAACTCGCCGTCGCCCGAGGCTGTCAGGCCGCGCGTGTAACCGGGGAATCCCGGCGTGAACAGCATGCCGACCGGGTGCACCGTGCCGTCGCCGGCCGCGACGTGCAGGTAGGGCCCGTCGGCGATGTAGACCCTGCCGTCGCTGCCGACGGTGAGGTCGAGCGGCCAGTTGAATCCGCCCGGCAGCACTGAGCGCGTCTTGCCGGGCGCGAGGATCTCGGTGATCTCTCCGGAGAAGTTCGAGACGAACAGCCGACCGTCGGCGAAGGTCAGGTTGTCCAGGCCGGGATAGAGGTCGGCCAGCACGGTCTTCGCACCGGTGCGCGGATCGATGCGCAGCACCTGTCCGGAGTGCGCCTGGGTGGACACGAGGTATCCGTCGGAGTCGAACTTCACCGAATCGGGCACACCGAGTTCGGTGGCGACGACCTCCGGGGTCACGCCCGCGCCGGCGTCGGGATCGATGCGCCAGATCTCGTTGGCGCCCATCACCGGGAAGTAGAGCAGGCCGTCGGGGCCGACCTCCATGGCGTTGGCCATCGGAACGTCCTCGAGCAGTACGCGCGGTTCCCCGCCTGCCAGATCCAGTTCGAGGATGCGCCCGCCGGGCCGGCACTCGCCGATGAACAACCGTCCGCGGTACATGGTGATGCCGTTGGCGACCGGCATGTCGCCGCGCAGAACCCGGCTGTGTCCCTTGGTGTCGAGGACGGCGACCCGGCCGTTGAGCACCTCGGTGGCGTAGATGTTGCCCGCGTCGTCGAAGACGAGGTCGTCGGGAGCGACGATGTCGCTGCCTTTGGGGCTGATCGCCTCGATGCGTCCGGACGTGAGGTCCAGAGCGCTGATCTGGCTGCCGCTGACCTGGGCGATGTAGATGCGGCCGTCCGGGCCCGTCCGCAGCCCGTTGGCGCCGAACAAGCGGCTCGGCGGGGTGATCCGCTGGACCGTCCACCCTCGCGTCGACCGTCGGGGGATCGGCTGCGGCCAACCGGCTGTCGCTGCAGCGACGTCGTCACGGAGCGACGGTATCAATCAGATTTAGTCCAGACAATAGTGCTGACCTAATCAAAACTAGCCCTTGACGGTGATATAACCGCTGCGGAATCATGTTCTCCGTCCGGCAGAGCGTCAGTAATTGTCCGGACCAATAGTGAGCGAAAGCGAGTTATGGCGGATCTTCTGAGCCTCGACGGCCGCATCGTGGTGGTGTCGGGGGCCGGCGGCGGCGGAATCGGCACCACCGTCACCGCACTGGTGGCCCGTGCCGGGGCCACCGTCGTCGCGGTCAGCCGGTCGGCCGACAATCTCGACGAACACATCGGGCCCCTGGTGGCCGAAGGTCTGCCGATCGTTCCCGTGGCGGCCGACGTGTCGACCGACGAGGGCATCGCGACCGCCCTCGACGCGGTGCGGCGTGCCGATGGCCGGGCATACGGTTTGGTCAACGTGGCCGGCGGTGCGGCGCCCTCGACGTGGATGCCCGCGACCCGGGTCAGCCGGGCTGACTGGCGGGAGTTGTTCGCGGCCAACCTCGAGACGATGTTCTTCATGAGCCAGGCGGTGGCCGCCGAGATCAGATCCACCGGTGGTCCCGGCTCCATCGTGTCGATCTCGTCGATCAGCGGGATGAACACCGCCCCGTTCCACGTGGCCTACGGCACCGCCAAGGCCGCGATCGTGGCGGCCACCCGCACCATGGCGCTCGAACTGGCGCTGGACAACATCCGGGTCAACGCCGTCGCGCCCGGCGTGACCGAGACCGCGGCGTCGCGCACCTACACCGGCGACGATCCCGAACGGGACCGCGCCGCCATCGCGATGGGACGCCGCGGACGTCCCGAGGAGCAGGCCGGCGCCATCCTGTTCCTGCTGTCCGACCTGTCGAGCTACATCACCGGCCAGACGCTGCTCGTCGACGGCGGTCTGGACCTCAAGTGGAGCCATCTCGGCGCCGACAACACATCCCTTTTTCTGAAGGACGAGTCCTTCCGAGAAGCCATCCGGAGGATCTGATGGACAACATCGAAGAACTGTCGCAGCCGATGACGGTGCCCGTCGAGGCCTACATCTCGCCGGAGTACGCCCGCGCCGAACGAGATCGGTTGTGGCGCAAGGTCTGGCAGCAGGTCGGCCGGGTCGAGGAGCTGCCCGAGGTCGGCAGCTACCTGACCTACGACATCCTCGACGACTCGATCATCGTCGTGCGCACGGGACCAAATGAGTTCGCGGCACACCACAACGTGTGCATGCACCGCGGCCGCAAGCTGGTCGACACCCCGGTCGGCGCCCGCAACGCTCTGGGCCGGGCCCGCAAGTCCTTCGTCTGCGGATTCCACGGCTGGACATACGGTTTGGACGGCACCTGCACCCACATCCGCGAGCAGGCGGACTGGAAGGGTGCGCTGACACCGGCCAACACCCACCTGCGGCCGGTACAGGTCGACACCTGGGGCGGCTGGCTGTTCATCAACATGGACCCCGACTGCGAACCGCTGCAGGACTACCTGCACCCGGCCGCGAAGATCCTCGACCCGTTCGGTCTGGAGAACATGCGGTGCAAGTGGCGCAAGTGGCTGCACTTCGACTGCAACTGGAAGGTGGCGCTGGAGGCCTTCAACGAGACCTACCACGTCTACACCACCCATCCGGAGTTCAACCGGTTCGGCGAGTTCAAGGGCTGGGCCAGGGCGCAGGGCAAGCACAGCAACATCGGCTACGACGCGCCGAAGGACATGGCCGAGACCCAGTCGAAGATCCGCCTCGGCACCGGCGATCCGCGCATCTCCACCGCGGAGATGCAGGTGTACACCATGGAGGAGACCAACGCGACCACCACGCAGACGCTGGTCAACGCCGCACTGCGGCTGGTCGACGAACTGCCCGAGGGCACCCCGGCCGACAAGGTCCTCGAGCACTGGCTGGCCTCGGCCCGCCGCGACGACGCGGCCCGCGGGGTGATCTGGCCGGAGATCCCGGCCGACGTGCTGGGCCAGAGCGGCACCGCCTGGCAGATCTTCCCGAACTTCCAGATCGGTCAGGGTCTGACCAGCGCGCTGTGCTACAGCGCCCGCCCCGACCCGAGCTACAACCCGGACAAGTGCATCTTCGAGGCCGCAGTCTACGAGCTGTATCCCAAAGGTGAAGAGCCGCAGACCGAATGGGAGCACACCCCGCCCGGGGACCCGCGCTGGCGCAGTGTGCTGCCGCAGGACTTCTCGAACATGGCCGCGGTGCAGCAGGGCATGAAGTCGCTGGGCTTCCCGGGCACGCATGCCCAACCCCTACCGCGAGCGCAGCACCGTCAATCTGCACTACCAGTTGTCGAAGTACATGAGCGCCGGTGAGCCCCGCGCGCTCGACAAGGAGAGCGATCAATGACCGTCGAGTGCGGGCCCACCAACACACCCGACGACATCGACATCGAGGCACTGCGGGAGAAGTACGCGGCCGAGCGGGCGAAGCGCCTGCGGCCGGAGGGCGCTCGCCAGTATCTGGAACTCAAGGGCGACTTCGCGGATTTCTACGAGGTCGATCCGTACTCGCCGGCGCCGGAGCGCGACCCGATCGTCGAGGACGCCGAGGTCGTCATCCTCGGCGGTGGGTTCGCCGGGCTGTTGGCCGGGGCCTACCTGAAGAAGGCCGGCATCGAGGGTGTGCGGGTCATCGAGATGGCCGGCGACTTCGGCGGCGTGTGGTACTGGAACAGATTTCCCGGAATCCAGTGCGACAACGACGCCTACTGCTACATCCCGCTGCTCGAAGAGCTGGGTTTCATGCCGTCGAAGAAGTTCGCCGACGGCGCCGAGATCTTCCAGCACTGCCGCAACATCGGCAAGCACTTCGGCCTCTACGACGGCGCGTTGTTCTCCACCCAGGTGCGCGAAATGCACTGGGACGACGCACTGAATCGGTGGCGGATCGGCACCGACCGCGGTGACGAGATCCGGGCCCGGTTCGTGGTCATGGCGCAGGGTTCCTACAACCGCCCGAAGCTGCCCGACATCCCGGGCATCAAGGACTTCGCGGGTCACGTCTTCCACTCCGCGCGCTGGGATTACGACTACACCGGCGGCGATGCGACCGGCGGCCTGGACAAGCTGGCCGACAAGCGGGTGGCACTGGTGGGCACCGGTGCGACCGGTGTGCAGCTGGTTCCCCATCTCGGACGGGATGCCAAGCAGCTGTTCGTGTTCCAGCGGACCCCGTCCTCGGTGGACGACCGCGCGAACACCCCGACCGATCCGCAGTGGGCGGCCGCCCTGGAGCCGGGCTGGCAGGAGGAGCGCAAGCGCAACTTCCACAACTGGTCACCGTTCGTCGGCGTGGTGTTCGGCGAGCCGGACCTGGTGTGCGACTTCTGGACCGAACTGGGCCGCAACATGACCGCGCGAATCCTGGCCAGCGAGGATCCCGCCGCGCTGAGCATCGAGCAGATCATGGCGATCCGCGAAGAGGAAGACTTCAAGATCATGGAGCGGCTGCGTCGCCGGATCGCGGCCATCGTCTCCGATCCCGCGACGGCGGAGGCCCTCAAGCCCTACTACCGCTTCATGTGTAAGCGGCCGTGTTCGAGCGAGACCTATCTGGCCGCCTTCAACCTCCCCAATGTCACGCTCGTCGACGTCTCCGAAACCAAGGGTGTGGAACGGTTGACGGCGAACGGGATCGTCGCGGGCGGCGTCGAATACGAGGTCGACTGCGTCATCTTCGCGAGCGGCTTCGAGATCTCGACCGAGATCAACCGGCGGTACGCGGTCGACACCATCGAGGGCCGCGACGGGCTGTCACTGTTCGACTACTGGCACGACAGCTACAAGACGCTGCACGGAATCACCAGCCGGGGCTTCCCCAACATGTTCTTCACCGGCTTCATCCAGGGCGGCGTCTCGGCCAACACCACCGCGATGTTCGAGCAGCAGGCCAAGCACATCGCCTACATCCTCGGCGAGGCGCAGAAGCGCGGCGCGACCACGGTCGAGCCGGCTCAAGAGGGCCAGGACGCCTGGGTGCGCACCGTCAGGGAGCTGGCGATCGACAACTCTGCGTTCGAACTCACCTGCACCCCGGGCTATTACAACAACGAGGGTCGTGGCGCCGGGGAAGCCAACGGCTCGTTCCTCGGCGACTTCTACTCGCCCGGGTTCTACGCATTCGACGAGTTGCTCAGCGAATGGCGTGACAACGGGGATCTCGCCGGCCTGGAACTTGATGGCTGAGCTGAGATTCGACGACCGGGTTGCGGTCGTCACCGGCGCCGGCCGCGGACTGGGCCGCGAGTACGCCCTGCTGCTGGCCGCCAAGGGCGCCAAGGTCGTCGTCAACGACGTCGACGCAGAACCCGCCGAGCAGGTGGTGGCCGAGATCCGTGCGGCCGGCGGCGAGGCGACCGCCTGCTACCGAGTCCGTCGCGACGGCCGAGGGCGGGCAGGCCGTCATCGCCGCCGCGCTGGAACACTATGGCCGACTGGATGTCTTGATTCACAATGCCGGCAACGTGCTTCGTGCGCCGTTGTCGGAGATGAGCTACGACGACTTCGACGCCGTCCTCGACGTCCACCTGCGCGGAGCGTTCCACGTGGTGCGCCCGGCGTTCCCGGTGATGTGTGCGGCCGGGTACGGCCGGGTGGTGCTCACCTCCTCGATCGGCGGGCTGTACGGAAACCACGACGTGGCAGCTACGCGGCGGCCAAGGCGGGGATCATCGGCTTGTCCAACGTCGTCGCGCTGGAAGGCGCCGAGCACGGTGTGCGGTGCAACGTGATCGTCCCCGGCGCGGTGACCAGGATGGCCGAGGGCCTCGACACCTCCGCCTACCCGCCGATGGGGCCGGAGCTGGTGGCGCCGGTCGTCGGCTGGCTGGCGCACGAGAACTGTTCCATCACAGGCGAATCGCTGGCCGCGATCGCCGGACGGGTGGCCAGGGTGGTGGTCGCCGAAGCGCCCGGGGTGTATCAGCCGGCCTGGTCGATCGAGGCGGTCGGCGAGCGCATCGACGAGATCCGCGACGTTTCGGCGCCGCTGGTCTTCCCGGTGGTTCCCGGCGGACATGCCGACCACATCGGCTACAGCTTCGCGATGGCAAGGGGCACAACGTGACTGCAACACGGAGCGGACCGCTGGCCGGGGTGCGGGTGGTGGACCTGACCGCGATGGTGATGGGACCGTACTGCACGCAGATCCTGGCCGACATGGGCGCCGACGTCATCAAGATCGAACCGCCGGGCGGCGACGACACCCGCTACGTCTCCGTCGGCCCGGCACCCGGCATGAGCGGGGTCTTCGTCAACGTCAACCGCGGCAAGCGCAGCGTCGTGCTCAACCTGCGCACCGACGAGGGCAAGGCCGCACTGCGTGCGCTGATCGCTGACGCCGACGTCTTCATCCACTCGATGCGGGCCAAGGCGATCACGAAGCTGGGCTTCGGCTACGACGAGGTCGCCGCCATCAATCCGGAGATCGTCTACACCAACTGCTACGGCTACGGCCGTCGCGGCCCCGAGCGTGACCGCCCGGCCTACGACGACACCATCCAGGCCGAGTGCGGTCTGCCCGCCGTCCAGAAGGAATTGACCGGTGAGGCCAACTACGTCGCGTCGATCGTCGCCGACAAGGTCGCAGGCCTGACCGCGGTGTACGCCACCACCATGGCGCTGTTCCACCGCGAGCGCACCGGTGAGGGCCAGGAAGTGGAGGTGGCGATGTTCGAGACCATGGCGTCGTTCATGCTCGTCGAACACGCCAACGGGGCGATGTTCGATCCGCCGCTGGGCCCGGCGATGTATCACCGCACCATCGCACCCAACCGCAAGCCGTATCGCACCAAGGACGGCTACATCTCGGCGCTGATCTACAACGACAAGCACTGGGCGGGTTTCATCAACGCGGTGCAGCCGGAGTGGAACGACGAACGGTTCGCGACGCTGGAGGCCCGCGCCGCCGAGATCGACACCATCTACTCCCTGGTGGCGCGGACCATGACCGAGCGCACCACCGACGAATGGCTGAAGCTGTTCGTCGACCTCGAGATCCCGGCTGCGCCGCTGAACACCCCCGAAGACCTCTTCGACAACGAACACCTCAACGCCGTCGGCTTTTTCGAGACCGTGCAGACACCGCACGGGGTAGTCCGGATGCCCGGTGTGCCGACCTGGTTCTCCCGCACACCCGGAAGAATCTCCGGGCCGGCCCCGACGCTCGGCGCCGACACCGCCGCGGTACTGGCCGAGCTCAACCTCGCCGAGGCGGAGAGCCGATGAGCCTCGACTTCGACATGGGCCCGGCGGCGGCCGCCCTGCGCGCCCAGCTGCGGTCGCTGGTGAACGAGCATGTGCCCGACGGGTTCATGGGTGCGTTCACCGACGACCCCGCCGATCTCGAAGCGGCCCAACGGTTCTGCCGAACCCTGGCGAGTGAGGGAATGCTCTGTCTGGCGTGGCCGCAAGAGTACGGCGGGCGTGGCGCCTCGGTGTGGGAGCAGACGGTGGTGCGCGAGGAGATGTGGGCTCACCACGAGCCGCGCGGCGCCCAGTACATGGGCGTCAACTGGGTCGGACCAACGCTGATGCGCTACGGCACCGAGGAACAGCAGCGCAAGCACCTGCCGCCGATCGCCGCCGGCGAGGTGATCTGGTGTCAGGGCTTCTCCGAACCGGAGGCCGGCTCGGATCTGGCGTCGCTGCGCACCACGGCCCGCAGAGACGGCGATGGCTGGCTGATCAGCGGGCAGAAGATCTGGACCTCCTACGCCACCATGGCGCAGTGGTGCTTCCTGCTGGCCCGAACCACCAAGGGCGAGAAGAAGCAGCAGGGCTTGACGATCTTCCTGGTGCCGATGAGCGATCCGGCGATCCAGGTCCGCCCGATCCGGTCGATGATGGGCCCGCATCACCTCAACGAGGTGTTCTTCGACGACCTGCGGGTCACCGAAGCCGATGTGCTCGGCCCGATCGACGGCGGCTGGTCGATCGTGCAGGACGTGCTGTCCTTCGAGCGGGTGGGCATCGCCAGATACGCCCGCTGCGAACGACTCCTGATGCTGGCGCCCGAGGCGCTTGGCGAGCGGTGGGAGCAGGTTCCGGAGGAACTGCGCGGCCGCTGGACCCGCATGCTGATGCACTGCCGGCGGGCCCGGCTGCTGGCCTACCGGGTGGTGTCGCTGCAGAGCGCCGGCCGGATCCAGCCGGCCGACGCCGCCGGATACCGCATCGCGGTGACCAAACTCGACCAGGACAGCGCCGAGGTGCTGATGGAGATCATCGCGGTTCTACCGCGAATCGACGCGAGTGACGGCCGCGCGACGACGACGCGACGGCCTACTACCGCGCCGAGGTCGAGGACCACTGGCGGTACTCGCAGTCGGCGACGGTCGCCTCGGGCAGCATCGAGATGCAACGCATCCTGATGTCCCGGGCGCTGCTGGGAGGGACCAGGCGATGAACCTCGAACTCTCCGACGACGCAACCGAATACGGCCACCAGGCGCGCCGCGCCTTCGAATCCGCCGGCGGCGACCTGTTGGTGCAGCAGGCCGAGGCCAAGCCCGCCGATCGGGAAGCGCTGGTCGCACCGGTGCTCGCCGAACTCGGCGCCTGGGACCTCGACCCGCGCACCGACCCCGACTCGCTGGAGGCCGCCGCCGCCCTGTGCCGCAGCGCCGGCTACTGGGCGCTGCCGTACCCGCTCGCCGAACGGCTGGCCCGCCCGGCCGACCTCGACGTCGACGGTCTGATCGTCGTCTCCGCGGCCGCGCCGGAGGGCGCCGTCGCCGGCTTACAGAACCGATGGGCCGCAGTCACACTCGACGGCGCGCGCAGCGCAGCAGTGGCCACCGAGGCGACCGGCCCCGCGTTCACGGTGGCGTTGCGGCTGACCGAGATCGACGCCGCAGGCACCGGCGACGTGGCCCTCGGGCTGGTGCTGCCGTGCTGGACACTGCTCGGAATGCTGGACCGCGCCGTCGAACTGACGATCGCGCACGTCACGCTGCGCAAGCAGTTCGGGCAGCCGCTGTCGTCGTTCCAGGGTGTGCAGTTCCAGCTCACCGACGCCGAAGTGGAGCGCAGCGGCCTCGAGGTGCTCGCCAAGCACGCGCTGTGGAGCCTCGATGTCGACGACGCCCTCGCGCTGCGACTGGCCGCGATCGAGGCCGCCGAAGTGGTCTTCCGGGTCTGCCATCAACTGCACGGCGCGGTCGGCTTCTGCGACGAGACCACGCTGTCGTGGCTGTCGCGCTACAGCCAGCCCCTGCGGCGGCTGCCCTTCGGCCTGTCGGCCACCCGTCAGCAGCTGACCCAGCGGGTGGGCCGGGGTGGCCTGACCGGACTGTTCTCGTGACGGCCGACCTCGACGACTTCCGGGCCACCGTGCGGCAGTGGTGTCGCACCCATGTGCCCGCCGACTGGCGCGCCGCCCAGACCGGGGCGAGCGACGCGGAGTTCGTCGCCTTCCAGAAGGCATGGTTCGCCGAACTGCACCGGGCCGGGTACGCCGTCCCGCACTGGCCGGCGCGAGTGGGGCGGCGGGATGCCGGTCGACCGGCAGATCGTGCTCTACTCCGAACTGGCTGCCCACGACGCCCCGCGCCTGGTGCTGGCGTTCGTCGGGATCCATCACGCCGCCTCGACCCTGCTGGTCGCCGGCACCGACGAGCAGCGCCGCCGCCACCTCCCGGCGATCCTCGACGGCGAGATCTGGGTCCAGGGGTTCTCCGAACCCGAGGCCGGCTCGGATCTGGCCAGCCTGCGCACCACAGCCCGCCGCAGCGGCGACCACTTCGTGGTCAACGGGCAGAAGCTCTGGGCCAGCGGCGGTGCGCACGCCGACTGGTGTCTGCTGCTGGCCCGCACCGATCCGGACGCGCCCAAGCGGCACGGCATCTCCTACTTCCTGCTCGACATGACGACACCCGGCATCGACGTGCGGCCGATCCGCAACGCGGTCGGCGACTCGCACTTCTGCGAGATCTTCCTCAACGACGTGCAGATCCCCGCCGCCAACCTGGTCGGCGAGGAGAACCGCGGCTGGCAGGTCGCCCAGGCCACCCTCGGCGCCGAGCGCGGGATGACGATGCTGGAGTTGGCCGAGCGGCTGGGCAATGCCGGCTTCGGCTGGCTGGTGCAGGCGTGTGCCCGCACCGGACCCGACGGGCACCGTCCGCTCGACGATGCCGTGGTGCGAGATCGGCTGGCGCAGTTCGAGATCGAGGTGACAGGCCTGCGCGGGCTGTGCCGCGACGTCGTGGTGGGCAGCGAGGCAGGCACCGTCGGTGCGGCGGACCCGTCGGTGGTCAAGCTGTACTACAGCGAACTGCTGCAACGGATGACCGACTTCGGCGCCGAGATCGGCGGGCTGGCCGCGCAGACCCAACTGACCAAGCCGGCCTCCAGCGGCTGGGAGTCCGGGTCGTGGATGCTGGACTTCATCGGGTCCTGGGAATGGACCATTCCGGGCGGCACCAGCGAGATCCAGCGCACCATCATCGCCGAGCGGGGCCTTGGGCTGCCGCGGGAACCGAGCGTGCTCTGATGACCGACTACGGCGACCTGCACGACGAACTGCGTTCGGTGGCAGGCGATCTGCTGGCCAAGGACAACGTCGACTGGCCACTGCTGGTCCAGGCGGGTTGGGTCGGCCTGGAGGCGCCCGAGGGTTGCGGCGGGAGCGGGCGCGAGCTTCGCCGAAGTGGCCGTCGTGCTCGACCAGATGGGCCGGGCGGCGGCGTCGACGGCCTACCTCGGCGGTGCGGTGCTGAGTGTGGGCGCACTGAATTCCCTGCAGCCCAGTGACTCTCGCGACGATCTCCTGACGCGGGTGGCGGCAGGCACGGTCCGCACGGCGGTTGCGCTGCCGACCGACGGGAGCACGGCACCCCCGTTCCGCTTCGACGGGACGACGGTGAGCGGCCGGGCCGGGTTCGTCCCCGACGCAACAGCGGCCGACGAACTCCTGCTGGTGGCCGCCGGCCCGGATGGCGAGCCGCTGATCGTCGGTGTACCTGCCGGCGCGCTCGACGTGAACCCGCAACCGGTACTGGACGAAACACGTCGTCTGGCAACGCGTGTCCGCGGATGCCGTGGCGGTAGAGCAGCTCGGCGGTGTGGACCCTGGGCGCCGAGGCCGCGGCCGCACTGCTCGACCGGGCCCGGCTCGCGGTGGCGTGCGACAGCCTGGGCCTGGCCGAGGCGATGCTGGAGGCGACCGTCTCCTATGCGCGGGTGCGCGAGCAGTTCGGCCGCCCCATCGGGTCCTTCCAGGCCGTCAAACACGCCTGCGCCGACATGCTGGTGGCGGTGACGGTGGGCCGGCGCCTGGTTGCCGACGCCGTCGAGGCGCTCGCCGCGGGCGCCCCCGGCGCCGGTACCGCGGTGCTGATGGCCAAGGCGCACGCCTGCGGCAGCGCCGTGGACGTGGCCGGCAAGGCGATGCAACTGCACGGCGGCATCGGATACACGTGGGAGAGCGGCATCCACGTCTATCTCAAACGGGCCGCACTCAATCGTTCGCTGTTCGGTTCCCCGGCAGCACACCGCAAACAACTCGCAGAGCGTTACGAGAACTGGAGACAATGACGATGGCTGTGCCGGTCTACAAGCGGATCCTGGACCTGTTCGAGGCCGAGGGAATCAACACCCTCTTCGGAATTCCGGACCCCAACTTCGTGCACATGTTCACCGAAGCCGACGCGCGCGGCTGGTCGGTGGTGGCGCCGCACCACGAACTGAGCGCCGGCTTCATGGCCGAGGCGGCATCCCGGATGACCGGCAAACCGGGCCTGTGTATCGGCACGCTCGGACCCGGCATGGCCAACATGGCCGGAGCGATCCAGTGTGCACTCGTCGAGAACTCGCCGGTGATCTTCCTGGGTGGGCAGCGGGCCCGCATCACCGAGCGCCGGGTACGCCGCGGCCGCATCCAATTCGTCCAGCAGGAGCCCCTTTTCGCGGCGTCGGTGAAGTTCCACAGCTCCATCGAGTACGCCGACCAGACCGACGAGATCATCCACGAGGCAATCCGCCAGGCGATGTCCGGCACCCCGGGGCCGTGCTACGTCGAGTTTCCGTCCCACGTCATCCTCGAAGAGCTCGACGTTGCAGATGCGTTGCCGCCCAACCGCTATCGGCTGGTCGACCAGGGTGCCGGCGCACGCGAGGTGGCCGAGGCCGCGGCCCTGATCCGCGCGGCCAATCACCCGGTGCTGCTGGTCGGCCACGGGGTGCACACCTCCCGCACCCAGCAGCAGGTGAAAGAGCTGGCCGAGCTGATGGCGTGCCCGGTGATCCAGACCTCCGGCGGCACGTCGTTCATCCCGGGACTGCAGGACCGGACATTTCCCTACCTGTTCTCACCGGCCGCCAACGAGGCCGTCGAGGAGTCCGACCTGTGCGTCGCGCTGGGGACCGAACTCGGTGAGCCCATGCACTACGGCCGAACCCAGCACTGGGCCGCGAACAACGCGAACCGCAAATGGGTGTACGTCGAACAGGATCCGACCGCCATCGGCGTCAACCGCCCGGTCGACGTCGCGCTGGTCGGCGACCTGCGCGGCGTGGTGCCGCAACTGGTCGACGCGCTGCGCGACACCCCGCGCACCCCGTCGGCCAACCTCGAGGCGTTGATCAAGGCCGACGCCGCCGAGTTGGTGCGGGTCGCCGAGGAGGCCCCGAGCGGACGCACCCCGGTGCACCCGGCGCGCTACGTGGTCGAGGCGACGAAGGCGTTCGACCAACTCGACGACGGCATCATGGTGCGCGACGGCGGCGCGACCGTGATCTTCGGTTGGACCTACTCGCAGACCAAACCGCGCGACGTCATCTGGAACCAGAACTTCGGCCACCTCGGCACCGGGCTGCCCTACGCCGTCGGCGCCTCGGTCGCCGAGGGCGGCAAGCGTCCGGTCATGTTGCTGACCAGTGACTCGGCGTTCCTGTTCCACATCGCGGAGTTGGAGACTGCAGCGCGGCTGAACCTGCCGCTGGTGTGCGTTGTCGGCGTCGACCACCAGTGGGGGCTCGAGGTGGGCGTGTACAAGCGGACGTTCGAACAGCCGTCGCCGCAACCCGGCGTGCATTGGAGCAAGGACGTCCGGATGGACAAGATCGCCGAGGGCTTCGGCTGCCACGGCGAGTACGTCGAGAAGGCCGAGGACATCGGCCCGGCGATCGCCCGCGCGTATGCCAGTGGAAAGGTCGGCGTAGTGCACGTGTGCATCGACCCGAAGGCCAACTCCGAGGAGATGCCCAAGTACGACCGTTTCCGAACCTGGTATGCCGAAGGCACCCAATAGGGAAGGATGAACCCATGCGCGATTATCTGAAGTTCTACATCGACGGACAGTGGGTCGACCCGGTCGAGTTGCGGACACTCGACGTCGACAATCCGACCACCGAGCAGGTCGGCGGCAAGATCGCCCTGGGCTCGAGCGCGGACGTGGACAAGGCGGTCAAGGCCGCCCGCAAGGCATTCGGCGGCTGGTCGGTGACGTCGAAGGAAGACCGCCTCGACGTGCTGCAGGCGATCCTCGACCAGTACCAGAAGCGGGTCAAGGATCTGGCCGACGCCGTGCACGAGGAGATGGGCGCGCCGCCGTCGCTGGCTGCCGGCCCGCAGGTGATGATGGGCCTCGGTCATCTCGTCGGGCGCCATCGACGTGCTGAAGAACTACAACTTCGAAGAGCAGCGCGGCGAGACCATGGTGGTCAAGGAGCCGGTCGGGGTGTGCGGGCTGATCACGCCGTGGAACTGGCCGATCAACCAGATCGCCTGCAAGGTGTTCCCGGCGCTGGCCGCCGGCTGCACGATGGTGCTCAAGCCGTCTGAGGTGGCGCCGTACTCCGGGCAGATCTTCACCGAGATCATGGACGCCGCCGGATTGCCCGCCGGGGTGTACAACATGGTCTTCGGCGACGGGCCGGGTGTGGGTGTCGCGCTGTCGAGCCATCCCGGCATCGACATGGTGTCGTTCACCGGCTCGACCCGGGCCGGCATCGAGGTGGCCCGCAACGCCGCGCCGACGGTCAAGCGGGTCAGCCAGGAACTCGGCGGCAAGAGCCCGAACATCGTGCTCGACGACGAGGCATTGGCGCAGAGCGTGGCGGCCGGTGTCGCGGTGATGATGATGAACTCCGGGCAGAGCTGTAACGCGCCGTCGCGCATGCTGGTGCCCAAGACGCGGATGGACGAGGCCGTCGCCGTGGCGAAGGCCACCGCCGAGGGCGTCAAGGTCGGCGACCTGTCCGACAGCTCGGCGATCGGACCGGTGGCCTCCAAAGTGCAGTTCGACAAGGTGCAGGGCCTGATCAACAAGGGCATCGAGGAGGGGGCGACGGTGGTCGCCGGCGGCCCGGGCCGCCCCGACGGTCTGGACACCGGTTACTACGTGCGCCCGACGGTGTTCGCCGACGTGCACAACGAGATGACCATCGCCCGCGAAGAGATCTTCGGGCCGGTGCTGTGCATCCTGGGCTACGACGACCTCGACCAGGCCGTCGAGATCGGCAACGACACCGACTACGGCCTGTACGGCTACGTGTCCGGGGCCGACCTGGATCAGGCGCGGGCGCTGGCCAAGCGGATCCGCGCCGGTGCGGTCACCATCAACCACGCCTTCGACATCAAGGCGCCGTTCGGTGGTTACAAGACCAGTGGCAACGGCCGGGAGTGGGGCGAAGAAGGCTTCGCCGACTTCCTGGAGACCAAGGCCATCCTCGGGTACGCACCGGCCGGTTCGGGGGAGTAGCCGGCGCCCATGCGGGTGCTGGTTCAGCGGGTCACGTCGGCGTCGGTGTCGGTGGGTGGCGAGGTGGTCGGTGAGATCCGGCCCGCACGGGCAGGGCTTGGTGGCGCTGGTCGGTGTCACCCACACCGACACCGACGGCGATCGCGCGGCGGATGGCTGAAAAGCTCTGGCAGTTACGGATTCTCGACGACGAGCGCTCGGCCTCCGACGTCGGCGCACCGATTCTGGTGGTCAGTCAGTTCACCCTGTACGCCAACACGGTCAAGGGGCGGCGGCCGACCTGGAACGCCGCGGCGCCCGGCGCGGTGGCCGAACCGCTGGTGACGGTGTTCACCGATGCGCTGCGCGAACTGGGCGCCGAGGTGGCCACCGGTGTGTTCGGTGCCGACATGGCTGTCGAGCTGGTCAACGACGGCCCGGTGACGGTGCTGCTGGAGCTGTGAGACCCAGTGCCACCAGTGGTTTGGCGGCGGTCTCCCGCATCGTCAGCACGGTCAGCAGGGACACCACCGCGGCGATCACGACGTAGATGCCGGCGGCGTAGTCGTTGCCGGTGCGGGCGGCCAGCAGGGTGACGACGTACGGGGTGGTGCCGCCGAACACCGCCACCGAGACGTTGTAGCCGACGGACAGCCCGCTGTAGCGGACCCGGGTGGCGAACAGCTCCGTGGCGGCCACCAGCGACGCCGAGACGAACACCGCCTCGATGGCGCCCAGCAGGCAGTGCGCCAGGATGGCGTTGGTCAGCGAGCCGGAGTTCAGCAGCATGAACGCCGGGTACGCCAGCACCGCGAAACCCGCCGCGCCGGCGATCAGCAAGGGGCGGCGCCCGATTCGGTCCGACAGCGCGCCCAGCGGCAGGATCAGGGCGAGCGCGACCAGGCTCGCCAGGGTGATCGAGATGAACGAGTCCATCTTGGAGAAGTGCAGCGTCTTGATGAAATACGTTGGCAGATAGGTGAACACGACGTAGAAGCCGACGTTGTGGATGATCATCAAGCCGATCACCTGAAGAATCGGGACCCAAGCGGTGGTGACGGCTTCCTTGAGCGGAGAGTCGGCAACCTCGTCGGAGTCGGACAGCGCCTCGAACGCCGGGGTGTCTTCGAGCCGCATCCGGATGTAGAGGCCGACCAGGCCGAGCGGAGCGGCGATCAGGAACGGGATGCGCCAGCCGTAGCTCTCCATGGCGCCATGCGGCAGCAGAGCCTGCAGCAGCGTCACGGTCACCGAGCCGAGCAGGAAGCCCAGCACCGCCGACCACACCAGGAAGGCGACCACGAGTCCGCGCCTGCGGTCGGTGGCGAACTCGGCCAGGTAGCACGCCCCGCCGCCGTATTCACCGCCGGCCGAGAACCCCTGCAGGCAACGCAGCACCAACAGGCCCAGCGGGGCGAACACCCCGACGGCGGCATAGGTGGGCAGCAGGCCGATGCCCAGCGTCGAGGCCGACATCAGCAGGATCACGATGGCCAGCACCCGCTGCCGCCCGAGCCGGTCGCCGAGCGGGCCGAAGAAGAACCCGCCCAGCGGCCGGAAGAAGAAGGCCGCCGCGAAGATCGCGAAGGTGCTCAGCAGCGCGGCGGTCTCGTTGCCCGGCGGGAAGAACTTCACCGAGATGATGGTGGCCAGGAACCCGTAGATCGCGAAGTCGTACCACTCCACGGCGTTGCCGATCGAGGCGCCCGCGATTACCTTGCGCAGCGGCGACTCGTGGTGTTCGTGATCGGTCGGCAATATGTCTCTCCCGCAGTCGAAGTCATGCGAACCATAACGGTCGCTCGCCGACCTCGAAGGCGGGTGTCGTTAATCGCTCCGCTTAGAAGCGCATGGCGCCGTTGACCGGGGTGGCGGTGACCGGAACGTCGTGAATCATGGCGGTCCAGGTGCCGTACTGCATCGGCGGCGCCTGCTGCATCTGCTGGTCGAGGCGCATCTGGCGGACCTGATCCCGGTATTGCTGTTGCTGGGCGCCGAGCGCATCGGTGACCTTGTGGTCCCCGGGCGCGCTGTTGTCCATCACGCCGGTGATCGTGCGATCCGGCCGAACCACCCACGACGCACGCGCGCCGTCCATGACCGCGGTGTAGATACCGGCCGGGGCGGCTGCCGCGGCCGCGCTGAACTCGTGCGGGGCGGTGTCGCCGTTCATCGTCAACGTGCCGTGCAGCGTCCTACCGTCGTAGGTGGCCTGGATGCGATCGGCATACATCGAACTCATGTCGACCTTGCCGGCGCTCTGGCTGCCGAAGAACCACGCCTCCTCGTTGCTTCCGTTGGTGGCGTAGGCGACAACCTTGTCGTTGTCGACGGTCACGGCCAGCGTCATGGGCTGGGCCTGACCTGCTGCCATGTCGGCGATGTAGGTGGCATCGGCCGGCATCGTGACGGCGCCGGCCATCGGCGCCGGGAGTCCGACGAAGCCGGCCACCGCGAACGCGGCGCCGATCGCGAGGTTACTGATGTGTCGTTTCATGTGAAGTGGGTGTCGGGCACGTCGGGAAGCGTTACACCCGCCGTCGTCCGGTTTGTGGCGGGCGCCCCCGGGTACGCGCACCGGTATGACACAGACGGCCGCGGGACCGTCGAGCGCGGACGTCGACGCCGTCCTGCGGGCTTCCCGGGCACTGGTCGGCATCGCCGCCGGCTCCATGGCCGAGGTCTCCGACATCGTCACCGTGCCGCAGCTGCGCGTGCTGGTGATGGTCGACACCCGCGGACCGCTCAACCTGACCGGTGTCGCGGACGGCCTTGGCGTCAGCGCGTCCAACGCCAGCCGAATCTGCGACCGGCTGATCCGGGCCGGGTTGCTCGACCGGCGGGATTCCTCGGCGGATCGGCGGCACATCTCGCTGACTCTGACCGCCGAGGGCAAGCGACTGGTGCGCACCATGAACCGGCATCGGCGCCATGCGATCAACCGAGCCCTGCGCGTCCTGAGCGGCGACGAGCGGGCCGCGGTGGTGGCCGCTCTGGACACGTTTGCCGCCGCGGCCGGCGAACCGGCCGACGCCGCGGCACTCGATGCCATGTGGCCACCTGCGTGACACACCCCGATTTGTTACCGCTCCGCTCCCGGGCATCGACGTCGGACATGAGACTGTAGAAACTTATGCACACGCACAACTTCGTCACCTACGAGGAATTCGGCCGCCGGTTCTTCGACGTCGCGGTGACCGAGGACCGTGTGGCCGCGGCCCTGGCCGAGATCGCCGGCGGCGAGTTCGAGATGGGCCCGATGGCCCAGGGGCCGGGCGGGCTGGCGAAAGTCACCGCGAAGGTGCAGATCCAGCAGCCCATCGTCCGGCGCAACACCGGTGAGACGCTGACATTCAGCATCCGCATTCCGCTGATCATCGAACTGCTGATCGACCTTCGGGTGGACAAGCAGAAGTTCAAGGTCGACGGTGACATCGCGCTGCGTGCCACCGCGCGCGCCGCCGAGCCGCTGCTGCTGGTGATCGACGTCGCCAAACCCCGGCCGTCCGACATCGCCGTGCACGTCACCTCGAAGTCGGGATTGCGCGGGGAGATCGTGCGCATCATCGGTGGCGTCGACACCGAGATCCGCCGGTTCATCGCGGCCTACGTCGCCGACGAGGTCGACAGCCCCGCTTCCCAGCAGGCCAAGGTCATCGACGTCGCCGACGCGGTCGGCGTCGGCCTGGGACGTCTGAGAAGGCGCATCGTGCGATTCGTCTTCGTCCACGGCGGCTTTCACGCCGCCTGGTGCTGGGATCACACCATCGCCGAACTCGAGCGTCGCGGCCACGAGGCCGTCGCGGTCGATCTGCCCGGGCACGGCACCCGCGTCGACGATGCCCTGGACGCCTGGACCATTCCCAACCGCCGCGACGCCATCGTCGAGGTGCTGCGGCCCGGTGACGTTCTGGTCGGGCACTCCGGCGGCGGATTCGACGCCACCGTGGCCGCCGACGCCGCAGTCGACAAGGTCAGCCACATCGTCTACCTCGCCGCGGCGCTGCCGCGGGAAGGCCGCACCTATCCCGAGGCGATGGCGATGCGCAACAACGAGGACGGGCAGTTCGACGGCGACGTCGGGGAGATGCTCGGTTACCTGAACTTCGCCGAGGACGGGTCGATGACGTTCGCCGATTTCGACGGTGCGTGGCGCTACTTCTACCACGACTGCGACGAACGCACCGCCCGCTGGGCATTCGACCGGCTGGGACCGGAGAAGTTCGGTGCGGTGAACGACACCCCGGTGTCGGTGCCGCGGTTCTGGGCCGCCGACCTGCCGCGCAGCTTCATCCGGTGCACCGACGACCGCGCGATGCCGCGCTGGCTGGCCGACACCGTGACCGAGCGGCTCGGCGTCGAGCAGCTGACCATCGACGCGTCGCACTCGCCGTTCCTGAGCCGGCCCGCGGAACTGGCCGAGCTGCTGGTGCACGCCACCACGACGACACCCGTCGGCCCGCTGCAACCTGACTAGCCGACGGCCTCGCGGTAACGAGGGGCATGCGAGCGACGGTAAGTTGCGGGCCCGTTTGCGCAGGATATTTCCCAAATCTGGGTAATCGTCGGCGATGACCGGCTTAAGTGGACTGCGATGACGGCGATCGACACCGACCTCGACGCGCCGGGGGAACCGCGCGCCGACGGCCGCGACCGCCGGCTGACGCTGCTGCGCCGCGCCGCCGTCACCAGTCTGGGTCGCTGCGATCGTAGTACGCACGGCCACAACGGGTTTGGCGTTCAACCGCGAGCTGATCCTGCTCTATGTGTGCACCGGGCTGCTGGCCGCCAGCATCGGCCGACGACGGGTGATCCTCATCGTCCGGGACTGGCTGCCGTTCGCCGTGGTCCTGCTGGTCTACGACCTCAGCAGGGGAGCGGCCGACCTGATCGGCACGCCGACCCAGTGGGCCTGGCAGCCGGCGGTCGACCGGTGGATGTTCTTCGGCGCCGTGCCCACCGTGTGGCTGCAGGAGCGCCTGAAGATGCCGGCCCCACCCTGGTGGGAGGTGGTCGTCAGCACCGTCTACATGTCGTTCTTCATCCTGCCCTACGTGGTGGCCGGCGCCCTGTGGCTGCGCGACCGGGAGATCTGGAAGGCGTTCGTGCGCCGATTCGTCGGCCTGTCGTTCGCCGCGCTGGCGATCTACGCGGTACTGCCTGCCGCACCGCCGTGGGCGGCGGCCCGCTGTCAGCCCGGCGACGTCAGCGGTGGCCCGGCCGACCCGCCGTGCATGTTCCGGCCCGGCCCGGCCGCCGACGGCGGGCTGCTGGGGCCCGTCGCGACGATGCACGACGGTGCCCGCGACTTCGTCGAGCGGATCTCCACCCGCGGGTTCAACACCCTGCACCTCGACGTCGCCCGCGCGCTGCTCGACGAAGGCCAGGCCAGCGTCAACCTGGTCGCCGCCATCCCGTCGCTGCATGCCGGCCTGTCGGTGATGATCGCGGCGTTCCTGTGGAGCCGGATGCCCCGCTGGTGGCGCCCGCTGCTGGCCGGCTACGTGCTGATCATGGCCTTCACCCTGGTGTACTCGGCCGAGCACTACGTCGTCGACATCCTGCTGGGCTGGGCGCTGGCCGTGGTGGTGGTGGCTGGCGATCCGCCGGTTCGAGCGAGGTCGGCTAGCCGCGACGGCGCCGGGTGAGGTTGAGTGGCCTGCCGACGGCGCTGAGCTGGGTCAGGACGTCTTCGACCCGCGCCCTGGGCACCTCGGCGCGCCACTCGGGCAGGCTGCCGGCAAGGCGCACGCTCTGCGGACCGAAGCTCAGCTCGGTCAGCGTCAGGCCGCTGGCCAACTCCGGTAGCTGCACCGGATACGACGGAACCCGCCGCGGCACCCGCCACCGCCGCCCGCGCAGCTGGATCACCCGCGGGATGCAGCCACAGCATCGAGCCGTCCACCTCGACGTCGACCTCCAGCGCACCCAGCTCGGGCCGGCGGCTCAGGCGCAGCCGGGCCACCCCGTCGTCGTCGACGTGGCCGGTCAACCGCGGAAAGGCCGACCGGAAGACATCGTCGAGGGCACCCGAGGACATCTCGAGCGTCACCTCGATGGGCGCGGCGACCAACACCGGCGGCACCCCCGGCCGCAGGTGCACGTTGTGCAGCACCAGCGTGGCCCGGCTGAAAGACCTTTCGCTCCCAACGGATGTCGGCCGCAGTCAGTCGTACGTCGTTGAGCTGGCCGACAGCGAGCCGGCGGACGTCGAGGCGCGAGTCGAACTCGGTCACCGTCAGCGTCATCTCGCCGCTGTCCAGCCGGACGTTCAGCGTGCGGCCGACCACCAATTGCTTGACGGTCATGAACAGCGTCCGGTAGGCGACCGCGGCACCGGAACTCACCGGCGGCAACGCAGCCGCCGCCGACCACATCGAGGACAGCACGTCGAGCGGCCGCAGCAGATCCCAGCCCCCGATGCCCAGCGAACGCGCCATAAGGTGTCCCATCCTGCTCGGCGGGGACGGCAGCGCGCAACCGGTGCGGGTTTGTCGTGCGGGGTGCCGGGTATCCGCCTCTGCGATGACTTCGGTAGTGATCGTGGGAAGTGGCTTCACCGGCTTCGAGTGCGCCCGCGGGCTGGCCCGCCGGCTCCGGCGCAGCGAGGCGGACGTGGACATCACGATCGTCTCGCCCATCGACTACATGCTCTACACCCCGCTGCTGCCCGACGTGGCCGGCGGACTGCTCGACGCGCGCTTCGTGACCATCCCGCTGGCGGGCACCCTCGCAGGGGGTGCGCGCCATCCGGGGCCGGGTGGAGAAGGCCGACCTGTCCGGCCGCACCCTGATCTACACCGACCCGGAGGACCGCAGTCACGAACTGTCCTGGGACCGGCTGGTGCTCACGCCGGGCTCGGTGACCCGGTTGTTCGACATCCCCGGGCTGGCCACCCATGCCCGCGGCCTGAAGTCCACCGCGGAGGCGCTCTATCTGCGTGACCATGTGCTCGAGCAGCTCGAGCTGGCCTCCATCGACACCGATCCCGCGGTGGCGGCCGGCCGGCGCACCGTCGTCGTCGTCGGCGCCTCCTACTCCGGGACCGAGCTGATCGCCCAGCTGCGCGCGCTGGCCGACGCCGCCGCGCAGCAGTCCGGGTTCGACCCGGCATCGGTGCGCTTCCTGCTGCTGGACCTCGCCGAACAGGTGATGCCCGAAGTCGGCGAGAAGCTGGGCAGGGCCGCGATGGACGTGCTGCGGTCACGTGGCATCGACGTACGGCTAGGCACCACTCTGAAGGAAGTGCACGCCGATCACGTTGTGCTCAGCGATGATTCGCGCGTCGACACCCGCACGGTCGCCTGGGTGACCGGCGTGACGGCCGCGCCGCTGATCGAGACGCTCGGGCTGCCCACCGAGAAGGGCCGGCTGAAGGTCGACGCCAACCTGCAGGTGCCTGGCCACCCCGACGTGTTCGCCGCGGGGGACGCCGCCGCGGTGCCCGACCTGACCCAGCCGGGCAAGATCACCCCGCCCACCGCGCAGCACGCCATCCGTCAGGGAAAGGCGTTGGCGCGCAACGTCGCCGCGAGCCTGGGCTACGGGTCGGTCAAGGCCTACCAGCACCGCAACATGGGGCTCGTCGTGGACCTTGGCCCGCACTATGCGGTGGCCAACCCGCTCAACGTCCAGTTGTCGGGCTACCCGGCGAAGTTCGTCACCCGCGCCTACCACCTCTATGCCATGCCGCGATTCGTGAACCGGTGGGCGGTGGCGCTGGCCTATCTGACCGATGTGCTGTTCGCGCGCACCGTGGTGTCGATGGGGCTGTCTTCGCAGGAGGACGCCCAGTTCTCGGCCAGCGAGGGCATCCCGATGCCCAGAGCCGACTGACTACAGGTCCAGCAGCAGGTGCCCGCCCTCGGGCGCGCGCGACACGCACGTCAGCATCATCCCGGCGTCACGCTCAGGGTCGGTGAGAAGCGAATCCCGATGCTGCACAGCACCGTCGAGCACGCGGGTGCGACAGGTGCCGCAGAAGCCCTGCTGGCACGAGTACGGTGCGGGCACACCGCTGCGCTGCAGCGCCGACAGCAGGGTCTCCTCGGGCGGCACGGTGAACGTGGCGCCGGTGGAGGCCGCGGTCGCGGTGAACGCGGTGCCGTCGATGACCGGCGGCGCTGCGAACCGTTCGAAGTGGAGTTCGACGTCGTCGCGTCCGGCCAGCCGCTGCCGGATCCCGGTCAGCATCGGGGCCGGACCGCAGGCGTACACGGTTGTGCCGCCACGACATTCGCCCAGAAGATCGTCGGCGGTGGGCAGGCCCGCGACGTCGTCGGTGCGGAT
Organism: uncultured Actinomycetota bacterium; assembly: GCA_963786695.1. Lineage (GTDB taxonomy): Bacteria > Actinomycetota > Actinomycetes > Mycobacteriales > Mycobacteriaceae > Mycobacterium. The sequence continues at coordinate 138,182 of CAWBAL010000050.1, read as the reverse complement.
GGTGATCCGCTCACCGAACCGGCCGACCTCGTCGAGGAAGGGGATCGACTCGCGGCTGCGCCCGACGTAGACCATCGACCAGTCCACGCCGAGGTGCTGCGCCAGGCCCAGCATCGGCAGGATCGGGGTGATGCCGATGCCGCCGGCGATGAAGCGGAACCGCCGCGCCGGTGATCCGTAGCCGGGCACCGTGAGCGGGAAGGCGTTGCGCGGGCCGTTGCTGGTGACGCGTGGCACCCACGCCGAGGTGGTCGTGGACTTCGATGGAGCCGCCGCCGCCGTCGGGGATGCGGCGCACCGCGATCCGGTAGGTGTCCCGCGCCGCCGGGTCGCCGCACAGTGAGTACTGCCGCACCCGGCCGCTGGGCAGGTGGACGTCGAGGTGCGCGCCCGGGTGCCAGGGCGGCAGCGGCCGGTGATCGGGGTCGGCCAGGGTCAGCGCGACGACGTTCTGGTCGTGGGCGACCACCTGCCGCCCGACAACGCGCAGCGTGATCGTGCGGTCCCGGGGCCGTGGGGTGCGCGGCCGGCGCAGCGAACCGGTGACCGCCCACATGCTGGTGATGGCGACGTCGGCCACGCCGACCAGCAGGTCGTGGCGGTTCCAGCCCGACGGGTCGGGCGGGGTGGGCAGCAGCCGGCGAGGGCCCATCAGAGTTGGGCGGCCCGGGCGGCGGGGGAGCTGGCCAGGTAGGCGACGGCCTGGGCGGTCGAACCGACCTCCTCGGGTGAGTAGTTCGGCCGGAAGTAGGTCAGCGTCGTGGCGCCGAAGAACCGGTGGTACTTGGGCAGCAGACCCAGCTTGGAGTCCCGGGCCCGCAGCACCTGGACCCGCCACCAGCCGATGTCCGAGTTCGGGGTCGGTGCGGCACAGGTACGACAGGCCGCGCTGGAAGAACCCGGCGATCATGCGTGACCGCCATGCCCATCGCGCGGATCCGGGCCAGGTAGCTGTCGTGGAAGTGAACCGCCACCTCGTGCGCGACGGTGCGGTGCTCGACCTCCTCGCTGCCGTGCCAGCGGAACAGATCGACCAGCGTCGGGTCGGCGCCGTGGTCGTCCCAGGCGCAGTTGAGCGCGAAGTCGCCGAGCACCGCGGTGTAGTGCTCGATCGCCGCGATCAGCCACAGCCGGTCGCAGAGTTGGTTGAAGCCGCCGCCGCGGATCGGTCGATGAGCTGGGCGCCAGCACGTGGGAGAAGACGTGGTCGACCTGGCGCAGGATCGGCCCGGGATCGAGCGCCCCTGGCGATCATGAAGTCGTTGAGGATCTGCCTCGTGAGTGTCGGCGTGGGTGGCCTCCTGGCCGATGAACCCGCGCATGTCCTCGGCCAGCCGTGGGTCTTTCACCAGCGGCAGCGCCTCGTTGTAGGTGGCAACGAACCAGCGCTCGGCGGCCGGGAGTACGACGTTGAGCAGGCCGACCATGTTCGAGGCGACGGGATGGCCGGGAATCCAGTGCAGCGGTGCGTCCGAGACGTCGAAGGCCACCTTGCGGGCGTGGATCTGGACCGGGCCCGGGTCGATCTCCTGCTCGAAACGGCGTGGCCGCAGCACTGGACACCTCCCGGTCGTCGCCACCCCGACTGCCGGAAAGTTTAGCGAGAGGAGGTGTCAGCCGACCTGAGTCGGGGTCACCGTGACGACGCCGGGCGCGCCGGGAGTCGGGCGGGCGCCGCCGCCGTCGGAGGTGCCCTCCGTGGGCGCGGTGGCCACCGAGGTCGCCGTCGGCTCCTCGGGCTGGGCCGCCTTGGTGCAGTTGAGCATCAGCTGCATCTTGCCGCTGTTCAGGTACTTCTGGGTCGACACGACGCACTTGGCCTGCGGCACGTCGCTGCCGACGGAGCCGCCGAAAACGGTCTGGACGCCCTGGGCGTGGAGGATGGCAACCGCCTTGTAGTACGGCTCACCCAGCACGTTCATGGTGCCGCCGCCACTGCTGGGGTCGGCGTTGCTGGCCCCCATGCCGAGGGCGGCAACGGCCGAGCCGGTCACAAGTGCGCCCGCGGCCACCAGGATGAGCTTCTTCACGGATCCTCCGTCTCCCGTTTCCGGTCGAACATAGCGCAGTTGTGACAGCTGTGAAAAACCTGGAAGAGGCCTCACAACGACATGTGACGCGGTCTGACCTGCTTCCTGGGACTTGTATCGTCGGAAACCCGTCCCGGCGTTTCACCCAGGGAGAAACTCGGCCGTCGGTTCCGCCATTGGCTAATGGCAGTGGAGGCCTCAGAACTGCTCGCGGTGCGATTCCTGCTCGACGACCGCCTCGAGGTCGGACAGCCGCCGCATCGAGGAGACCGCCCGGGCGGTCCGGTTGTTGGCGGCCAGCAGGTCCTGGTGGCGATGCACGAAACCCCAGTACCCGGCCGTGAACGGGCAGGCATCCTCGCCAAGGCGCTTCTTGGGGTCGAACCGGCAGTCACCGCAGTGGTCGCTCATCCGGTTGAGGTAGGCCCCGCCGGAGGCGTACGGCTTGGTGGCCAGCAGCCCGCCGTCGGCGTGCTGGCTCATTCCGATCACATTGGTGGGCATCACCCAGGCGAACCCGTCCACGAACGCGGTGGCGAACCAGTCGCTGAGCTCACGCGGCCGGTAGCCGCGCTCCAGGGCGTGGTTGCCCAGCACCATCAGCCGCTGGATGTGGTGCACCCAGCCCCGGTCGCGGACGCCGGCCAGCGCCTGCCGCAGGCATTCCGCGCTCACCGCGTCCGCGTCGAGGTCGGCCCACCACCGCGGCAGCGGGGTGTGCGCCCCGAGTGCGTTGTTGGTCAGATAGTCCGGGCCGAAGTGCCAGTACAGATGCCACATGTACTCCCGCCACCCGAGGATCTGCCGGATGAAGCCCTCGACCGCCGCCAGCGGCGCCGCGCCGTCACGGTAGGCCCGCTCGGCGGCGTGCACGGCGTCCAGCGGATGCAGTACACCCAGGTTCAGCGGCACCGACAGCAGCGAGTGCGCCATCGCCCAGTCGCCGCCCATCATGGCGTCCTCGTAGCGGCCGAACAGCGGCAGCCGATCGGCGATGAACCGGGTGAGCGCGCGGCGGGCCTCGGCCGGGGTGACCGCGAACAGGCGTGGTCCGTCGACGCCGACGGTGTCCAGGCCCATCCGGTCGAGGTCCCGGCGGACTTCGTCGTCGATGTCGTCCTCGCGCGGCCGGTAGGGCGCCGCGACGTCGAGCGCCGTGTCGCCCTTGGGCGGTGACTCCCGATTCTCGGTGTCGTAGTTCCACCGGCCGCCCACCGGTTCGGCGCCGTCCATCAACACACCGAACCGCCGGCGTTGCTCGCGGTAGAAGTCCTCCATGCGGAAGCGGGTCCGGTTACCCGCCCATTGCCGAAAGTCGTTGCGCGGCAACGCGAATGCTCGGGGTGGGCAAGATCTCGACGACCAGTCCCAGGTCGCGGAGCCGCTCGACGAAGGCGGCCGCGGCGAACGACGTCGGCTCGTGGACCAGCACGGGCCGGCCGTAGCGGCGCAGCGCCTCGGTGTAGGTGCCGGCCCGGATCAGGGTGGCCCGCTCACCGAGGTCGGCTGCCGCGTGGCGCAGCCCCGAGAGCACCAGGTGCAGCTTCTGGCGGTGGTAGCGGCGGCGGCGCAGCGCGGACTCGGCCTCCACCAGCAGCACCGGCCGGTGCGCGTGCTCGCCGCCGTGGACCCGCGGACCGAGCTGGTCGGCGAACAGCCACAGGGGGGTGTCGTCGCTGGGCCGGGTTGTCACGGTGCGGTCCGCCTAGCCCCCGTTGCCGCGAAGGATCTCCTCCGCGCACCGCAACCGGCCGTGGCCGGTCTCGGCCATGCAGATCCGGACCGGCGACTCGTCCTCGGACGGCGGCGGGGCGGCTGGCGATGTGGTCAGGACCGGGTTGGGGATCTGGTCCTGGTGCGCCGACCACAGGTAGCGGTTGGTGTATTGCAGCTGCGTGCAGTACACGGTGGCTCCGTCGGCGGTGGTGCCGGTGGCACCGGGCTCGCCGCACCGGGAGCCGACCACCGCGGTCGGGGTCTGGGCGACGGTGACGGTGTCGGTGTCGGTCGTCGTCGGGGTCGGGTCGTCGTGGTCGTGGTTGTCGTCGTGGTGGTCACGGGGGGCGGCGGTGGGGGTGGCGCGACACTGGTCGAGGCGCTGGTGGTGGTCGAGTCCTTCATCTCGGCGCTCATCACGTCCTCGCCGCGGAACCGGCCCACCACGAAGGCCACCGCGACCACCAGCAGCAGCAGCGCCAGCACCGGGAGCACGACCTTGGGGCGCAGCCACGACGTGGGCGACGGCGGTGGCGGCGGCTCACCACCGAGGGGGGCGGCGTCGGTGATGGGGGTCAGGCGGGTGGAGTCGGGGTCGGTGCCGACGTCACCGGACAGCGGTGTGGTGATGTGCTGGCCCATGGCCCGGGCGAGGTCCGCACACCGTTCGTAGCGGTCGGCGGGGTCCTTGGACATCGCCTTGCGCAGCGCCGGGTCGAGGTTCGCCAGCTCCGGGCGGCGGTCGCCAAGGCTGGGCGGGGCGGCCGTGAGGTGCTGGCTGATGACCACCGCGGGGTTGGAGTGCTGGAACGGCGGTGAGCCCGGTCAGCAGGTGGTAGGCGGTCGCGGCCAGCGCGTACTGGTCGGCGCGGCCGTCGAGGTCGCGGCCCATCAACTGCTCGGGGGCGGCGTAGGAGACGGTGCCCACCGTCATGTTGGTCTGCGTCAGCCCGCTCGACTCGTTTGCCCAGCGGGCAATTCCGAAGTCGGCCAACATGATTCGCTGCTCGCCGTTCTCCAGGCGGGCGATCAGGATGTTGGCGGGCTTGACGTCGCGGTGCAGCAGATGGCGCTGGTGGGCGTAGTCCAGCGCGTCGGCGACGGCGGTGACGATGTTGAGGACCTCGCGCTGCGGCAGGCCGTTGGGGTAGCTGCGCAGCAGTTCGGCGGCGTCGGTGCCGTCGACGTAGTCCATGGCGATCCACAGCTGGCCGTCGACCTCACCGCGGTCGTGCACGCCGACGATGTTGGGATGCCACAGCGTGGCGGCGATGTCGGCCTCGCGTTCGAAGCGGGCCCGGTATTCGCCGTCGTTGCTCACCGAGGCGGGCAGAACCTTCAGGGCGTCGTTGCGGGGCAGCCGCGGATGCCGGGCGAGGTAGACCTCACCCATTCCCCCCGCGCCGATCAGACGCACGATGGTGTAGCCCGCGAACGTCGCGCCCTCGGCCAACGGCATGGGCCGATCCTACGGTGCCCTGTGGTGTCCGCTAGCTGCACTCACGTGCGGCGTCGCGATGAGTTCTGCTCTCCGGTGCAGTCTGATAGGCATGGGCAAACTCATCTATGGCTTCAACGTGTCGGTGGACGGGTACATCGCCGACGCACAGGGCAACATCGACTGGTCCGAGCCGAGTGAAGAACTGCATCAGTACTGGAACGACTTCGAGCGTCAGACCGCGCTGTCGTTCTACGGCCGGCGGCTCTACGAACTGATGTCCGCGTACTGGCCGACCGCCGACCAGGCCCCGGACGCCGGCCCGTTGATCGTCGACTTCGCCCGCGTCTGGCGTGACATGCCCAAGGTGGTGTTCTCGCGCACCCTGGAGTCCGTCGACTGGAACTCCCGACTGGAACGCGGCGACCCCGTCGAGGTGGTCACGAAGCTGAAGGCCGAAACCGACGGCACACTGGAGGTGGCCGGCGCGACGCTGGCCGCACCGATCGTGCAGGCCGGACTGGTGGACGAATACCGGATCGTGCTCGCGCCCACCGCCGTGGGCGGCGGCACCCCGTTCTTCCCCACCCTGCCGTCATGGATCTCGCTGCGGCTGTTGGAGAATCGCACCTTCCCGGGCGGCACGGTCCTCCTGCGCTATGAGGCAAAGCACGACTGAACGGATAAACCCCGCTAACGCAGTCGGCGCGCCGGGCGCGTCTCGATCGCGTCGATCGTCAAGGCACGGCGGGCAATCAGCCACCCGGACTCGGTGCGGCGATACTCGTCGTCGTAGCGCAGGTACCACACCAGGTCGGTGACCGCATCGTGCTGCCGGCTCCAGTGATGCGCCGTACCGCCGATACGGCCATGCGCCACATCGTCTTTCGGGCCGCTGCGGTATACCTCGGAGTCGATGCCGTGATGGGTGCGCCCGACGGAGGTGACCGCGGCCAGTGCGGCCCGGATCGCGTCGGCGCCACGGTGGGACCGCACCGGGGTCAGGACATCCGGCGGGTTCGGCAGCACCAGTTCCGCTTCGGCAGTGAACAATTCGACGACCGCGTCGATGTCGCGATCGTCGACCGCGGCCGCATAGCGGTGCACCAGAGCCGACAGCTCCAGGCGGTCGGCCGACGTTCACGAGCCGCAGCCCGAGTCGTTGCGCGCACGCCGACAGCAGGTCCTTGGCCTCGTCGATGTCGGTGACCGACGGCATGCCCAGCACCAGCCGGTCGGCGCCCGCCGTCGGCCAGCCGGCCGGCCCGCTCGGCGTCGACCTTGGTGACCAGATGGCCCAGCGACAGCTCCAGCGCAGCGGGATCGCGGCCGGCCTCCTCGGCCGCCGTCCGCATCACCGACACCAGTTCGGCCAGTTCGGCACCGGCCACGCCCAGCGGCTGAAAACCGTCGCCGAGCCGCCCGGCACGCCGCGCCGCCGCCCGGCTGTGCCCGCCGATGTGAATCGGAACGCCGCCAACGGGTTTCGGGTAACTCATGGCGTCGTCGAAATCGAAGAACTCGCCGTGGTGACTGACCCCGTCGGTGCCATCGGCCCACAACGCCCGCAGCACGGCGATCTGCTCGTCGGCCCGCCGGCCGCGGCTGTCGAAGTCCGCGCCGCAGGCCTGCACCTCCTCGCGCAGCCAACCCACCCCGACGCAGAGTCGCAGCCGCCCACCGGAGAGCACGTCGACGGTGGCGGCCCGCTTGGCCAGCACGACGGGGTGATGGTTGGGCAGCACCAGCACGCCGGTGGCCAGACCCAGAGTGGTGGTCTGCCCGGCGAGGAAGGCCAGCAGGTCCAGCGGATCGGGCACCGGGCAGTCCGCCGCCACCTCGACCCGGCCGGACGCGTCGTAGGGATAGACGCTGTCGTAGCGGGTCATCAGCACGGTGTGCTCGGCGACCACGATCGACTCGAACCCGCAGTCCTCGAGGTGGCGGGCGAACGCCACCATCCACACCGGGTCCGCGGTGACCCCGGCCCCGATCGGAGCGACGACGGCGACCTTCACGGTCACGAGGCTAGCCCGCCGGCTCGGGATCGCCCTCCGAATGTCCCGCCAGATGAGGCTGGGCCATCAACCGGTCCAGGAAGACCACGTGGCCCTTGAGCAGTTTGCGGCGCGCCTGGGCCACCGGCAGCCAGGCCACCCGGTCCAGCTCGGGGAACTCCTGCATCCGCCCCGAGCCCTTCGGCCACTCCAGGGTGAAGGTGTTGCTGCGGGCCGCGCTGATGTCGAGGTCGGCGGCCACGGCGAACACCGTGAGCACCTTGCCGCTGGGCTGCTTGACCGGTTCGAAGGCGATCGGTTCGCCAGGCGGCAGCGGGGCGCCGAGTTCCTCGGCGAACTCGCGTCGGGCCGCCTCCCACGGGTCGTCGCCGGGCTCGTACTCGCCCTTGGGAATCGACCACGCGCCGTCGTCCTTGCGGGCCCAGAACGGTCCGCCGGGATGACCGATGAGGACCTCGACGACATCGCCGCGCACCCGGTGCAGCAGCACGCCGGCGCTCAGCTTCGGCATCGCGGTCTCACTGCGGGCCCGGGTCGACGGCGCGGCGCAGCGCCTCGGCCAGTTCGGCCGCCCGCGGGTCGGCCAGCACGTCCTCCAGCAGCAGCGGGGTGCCGTCCGGTCCGGTCAGCGGCACCCGCCAGTTCGGGTACTCGTCGGTGGTGCCCGGCTGGTTCTGGGTGCGCTTGTCGCCGACCGCGTCGGTCAGCGCCAGGGCGAGCAGCCGCGACGGGGTCCGGCCCAGGTACCGGTAGAGGCCCAGGATCACCTTCTCCTCGTCGGCGTCCGGCGCCGAGCAGGCCGACCCGGCGCAGTTCGGCCATCCAGGCCGCCTGCTCGGCGCGGTCGTCCGCCAGTTCGTGCTCGGCCGGGCGGGTGAGCAGGCCCAGCGCATGGCGCAGCCGGACATGCTCGCCGGCCAGATAGCCCGGCGTGGGCGGCAGGTCGTGGGTGGTCACCGAGGACAGGCAGAACTCCCGCCACCGCTCGGCCTCCAACGGTCCGCCGTGACCGTCGCGGTCGAGTTCGAACCACAGGATCGAGGTGCCCAGCAGGCCGCGCTCGCGCAGATAGTGCGCGCACCCAGGGTTCGACGGTGCCCAGATCCTCGCCGACGACGACGGCCCCGGCCCGGTGCGCCTCCAGCGCGACGATCCCGATCATCGCGTCGTGGTTGTAGCGGACGTAGGTGCCCTGCGGTCGGCAGTGCACCCTGGGGAATCCACCACAACCGGAACAACCCGATGATGTGGTCGATGCGCACCCCGCCGGCGTGGCGCAGGATCGCCTCGATGAGCGCCCGAAACGGTTGGTAGCCAAGCTCTTCCAGTTGGTCGGGCCGCCACGGCGGCTGCGACCAGTTCTGGCCCAGCTGGTTGAACTCGTCCGGCGGTGCGCCCGCGGTGACCCCGAGCGCCAGCACGTCCTGCAGTGCCCAGGCGTCGGCGCCGTCGGGGTGCACGCCGACGGCGAGGTCGTGCATGATGCCCAGCGGCATGCCGGTGCGCAGCGCCCGGGACTGCGCCGCGGCGAGCTGGTCGTCGAGCTGCCACTGCAGCCACCGGTGGAAATCGACTGCGCTGGAGTGCCGTTCGACGAAGTCGGCCACCTCGGGGTTGGCCGGGTGCTGCAGACCGGCCGGCCACTCGCGCCAGTTGCCGCCGTACTTCTCGGCCAGCGCGCACCAGGCGGCGAAGTTGTTCAGCGCCTGTGCCTTCGCGCGCCTTGTAGGCGTCGAAGGCCAGCTGCCGGCCCGCCGAGCGCGGTACCCGGTAGACCATCTTCAGCGCGGCGCGCTTGGCCGCCCACGCGGCGTCGCGGTCGATGCCGTCGAGCTTGCGGGCCCGGCCCTGGATGTCGGCGCGCAACTTCCACACCCGGCTGCGCTTGGGCAGGTAGGCGAACTCGTCGATGGCCTCGACCCGCAGGTAGAGCGGATTGGTGTAGCGCCGCGAGGTCGGCAGGTAGGGGGAGGGTTCCATCGGCTTGGTCGGCGCGGCCGCGTGCAGCGGATTGACCAGCACGTAGCCCGCGCCGTGGCACGCGCCGGCCCACACCGCCAGATCGGTGAGGTCGGCGAGATCGCCGATGCCCCAGGAGTTCTCGGAGCGGACGCTGTAGAGCTGGGTGGCCAGGCCCCAGGCGCGGCGCGCGCCCAGCCGCGCGGGCAGGCCCAACCAGGCCGGGGTGATGATCAGCGGCGTGCTGGTCTCCTGTCCACCGGAACTCAGGTGCACCCGGTGGTAGCCCAGCGGCAGGTCGGCGGGCAGCACGAAGGTGGCCTCGCCGACCAGCCTGCCGTCGAGGTCGAACGGGGGAGTGAAGTTGTCGGCCTGACGCAGCCCGGTGCGGACCGTGCCGTCCTCGAGCCGGACCCACACGTGCGCCGGGTCGCCGTGGCGGACGTGGGCCCAGAACGTCGTCTCGGTGTCGGCGCGGCCGACGACCGTCGGCGGCAGGGCGCGCGACCAGTAGCGGCGGTCGCTGTCGGAAAGGGCTTCGGCACGAGACTGCTTCGGTGTCCGCGTCGACTCCCAGCGCCGCCAGCACCGCCACCAGCGTCGTCTCCTCGACGACCACATGACGACCGCTCCAGTCGTGGTAGTCGGTGGCCACCCCGAACCGGTGGGCGAGGTCGGCCAGCGAGGGGTCGAGCTGTGTCATGGGAGCCATCTTGCTTCCTCGACCGCGTCCGCGTGCGGTACGGCGCGTAACGTCGCCGACTGTGGGCAGCCCAGCGCTCGACGCACGTGACCGCAGGGCCCGGGTCGCAACGGCGGGGCTGTTCCTGTCCAACGGGGCGCTGTTCGCCAACCTGCTGCCGCGCTACCCGGAGATCAAGTCCGACCTCGGCCTGACGAACACGGTGTTCGGCCTTGCGGTGGCCGCGTTCTCCGCCGGAGCCCTGCTGACCGGTCCGGCCGCGGCGGCGCTGATCCGGCGGTTCCGCTCGTCGGTGGTCGCGGTCGCGGGCAGCGTCCTGATCGCCGTCTTCACCCTGGGCGCCGGGCTCGCGACCACCGGCGTCACCGTGGCGCTGGCGCTGTTCTGCGCGGGCGCCGCCGACTCGGTCACCGACGTCGCGCAGAACGTGCACGGACTGCGGGTGCAGCGGCACTACGGGCGGTTCATCATCAACTCGCTGCACGCGGTCTGGTCGGTGGGCGCGGTGCTCGGCGGCCTGATGGGCGCCGGCGCGATCTATCTCGACATCCCGCGCGCCGTACAGCTGTCGGTCACGGGGCTGCTGTTCAGCGCCGTCTGCCTGGTGGCCTACCGCTACCTGCTGCCCGGCGCCGACCACGAGGCCCGCCCGCCGGAGGAACAGCGCGCCGCGGCGCGGCCGGGGCGCACCGTGTACCTGGCGCTGGCGGCACTGGTCGGCATCGCCATCGCCGGCGCGGTGGTCGAAGACGCCGGCAGCTCCTGGGCCACCCTGTACCTGCGCGACTCCTTGGCCGCACCTGCTGCCGTCGCCGCGCTCGGGTATGTCGCGGTGGTCGGCTTCCAGTTCGTCGGCCGCGTACTGGGCGACCGGATGGTGGACCGCTTCGGGCAGCGCGCGGTGGTGCGCGCCGGTGGTGTGATCGCCGCGCTCGGGATGGGCGCCGCGCTGGCGTTTCCGAGCGTGCCGGGAACCATCGCCGGGTTCGCCGCCGCCGGGTTCGGCTCGGCCACCCTGGTCCCGGCCGCCATGCACGCCGCCGACGAACTGCCCGGACTGCGGCCCGGCACCGGGCTGACGGTGCTGACCTGGCTGATGCGGGTCGGCTTCCTGGGATCGCCGATCGTGGTGGGCACCGTCGCCGACGCGGTCAGCCTGCGTGCCGGGCTGTTGACCGTGCCGGTGGCCGGGATCGCGGTCGTTCTCCTTGCGCGCGTTCTCAGCCCACGGATCCGGTCAGCTCGATCGTGAGCACGCCGGCGATGATCAAGCCGATGCCGCCCAGCATCACCGGGGTCAGCGGCTCGGCGAACAGCAGGCGGGCGATGACCGCCACCAGTGCGACCCCGGCGGCCGACCACACGCCGTAGGCGACGCCGACCGGCATGCCCAGCGACAGAGTGACGTACAACAGCGCGAACGCCGTCATGTAGCCGACGACGATCGGCACGATCCACTTCTTGTTGCGAAAGCCGTCGGAGGCGCGCAACGACATCGTCGCGAAGACCTCGACCAGGATGGCTCCCGCCAGCGTCAGCCACATCACGGTGCGGCGTCCTTCGCCGGCCGGTGCCGCGATCCCAGTTCGACCATCAGCACGCCGGCGATGATCAGCGCGATACCGGCGATGATCGGCGTGGTGAACGGGTCGCCGAAGATGACCGCCGCGATCGCCGCGGTCGCCGCCGTCCCGAGCGCGCCCCAGATGCCGTAGGCGACACCCACCGGCATGCCGGCGCGCAGCACCATCGTCAGGAAGTAGAACGAAGTCACGTATCCGACGACCACGACCAGCAGCCAGGCCGAATGGTCCTGGGCGGCGCGCAGCGACAGGGTGCCGGTGACCTCGGTGCCGATCGCCCCCAGCAGCAGCGCCCACTTGTGCACGCCTGCCGCCCTCCTCGTGTTGATCAGCCCGGCCAGGATAGCTCCGGCGGTGGCCCTTACCCGTCGGTAACGTGGATGCGATGACTGCTGATGCGAACATTCGCCCGGTCGTGGACCGGCCTGTCGTGGTGACCGGCCACGGCCCGGTCCGCGGAGCCGACGACGGTCGCGTCACGACCTGGAAGGGCCTCCGCTACGCCGCCGCCCCGATCGGTGACCTGCGCTGGCGCGCCCCGCAACCGCCGCAGCCGTGGACCGAGGTCCTCGACGCCACCAGCTTCGGGCCGGTCAGCCCGCAGCCGCGCAGCCCGATCCCGATGGGTCTGGGCAGCCGCGCCCGACGAGGACTGCCTGTTCCTCAACATCTGGGCGCCGTCGGGGTCCTCGGCGGCCGACTCCAGACCGGTGATGGTGTGGCTGCACGGCGGGGCCTACATGTTCGGCTCGGGCAGCCAGCCGCTCTACGACGGATCCGTCCTGGCCGCCTCCTCCGACGTCATCGTCGTGACCATCAACTACCGCCTCGGCGCGCTCGGCTTCGTCGACTTCTCCTCGTTCGGGGAAGGGTTCGACAGCAACGTCGCCCTGCGCGACGTGCTCGCGGCACTGCGGTGGGTTCGCGACAACATCGCCGGCTTCGGCGGCGACCCCGACCGGGTGACCCTGTTCGGCGAGTCCGCCGGCGCCGGCATCGTGACCACACTGCTGGCCGTGCCCGCCGCCGCCGGCCTGTTCTCCCGCGCGATCGCCCAGAGTTCGCCGGCCACCGCGGTGTACGACAGCAGCCGCGCGCACACGGTGGCCCAGCTGGTGCTCGACCGGCTGGGCATGACCGCCCGGGAGGCTCACCGGGCTCCCGTCGAGGCGCTGGTCGACGCTTCGGCGCACGTCTTCGACCACGTGCCGGCGACCACACCGGGCCGGCTGGCGTACGCGCCGACCGTCGACGGCGACCTGGTGCCGGACTACCCGGTGACGCTGGCCAGAGCCGGCAAGACCCACCCGGTGCCGCTGCTGATCGGCACCAACAAGGACGAGGCCGCCCTGTTCCGGTTCATGCGCTCGCCGCTGATGCCGATCGCCCCCAAGGCGATCCGGACCATGTTCGAGGAGATCGCCGACGACCAGCCCGGGCTGCAGCTGCCCACCGAGGAGCAGATCGGCTCGGCCTACTCGGCCCGGCGGGCCCGCGCCCGCAGCCTCGGGGTGGCCAGCGACGTCGGCTTCCGCATGCCCACGGTCTGGTTCGCCGAGGGACACAGCGCGTCGCCCCGGTCTATCTCTACCGATTCGACTGGGCGACACCACTTTTCAAGTTGATCCGGCTGGGCGCCGCCCATGCCACCGAGCTGATCTACGTGTGGGGCAACCTCGTGTCCGGCTCGCGCGACTTCACCTTCAAGCTCGGCGGGCTGAAGACGGGGGAGGCGCTGTCGCAGCGCATGCGCACCCGGTGGACCAACTTCGCGGCGACCGGGACGCCGACCGGGCCTGCGGGCGAACCGCACTGGGCACCGTACCGAAGCGACGACCGCACCACTCTGCTGATCGACCACCACGACCGGGTGGTCGACGACCCGGACCACCGGATTCGGCTCACCTGGGGCGATCAGGTGCTCAGCCTGCGCTGACCAACCGGTCCCGGATCTTGTCGAACACCGGGCGCGCACCCTCCTGCCCCGGCAGGAACATCCACATGTGCCGGCCCGCGTACTGCTCGATAGCCGTCGACGTCGAGCCCGGCGGCCACCGCACGGTCCCAGAACTCCCGGGTGTCGGGGTGCAGCACGTCGTGCGGTACCGCTGAAGATCGTCAGCCGCGGCAGGCCGTCCAGCGGTCCGGTCGCCGGGCTGACCAGCGGGGTGTCCACCGGATCACCGCCGGCGTAGCGCAGACCCGCCGCCCTCAGGTCGTCGACGTTGAACGTGACATCGCTGCGCGCCAGCCCCGCCACGTCGGGGTGCGGCAGGGCGACGTGCAGCCAGGGGCACAGCAGCACCGCATCGGTCGGCGGCGGCAGACCGGCGTCGCGCACCGCGTGGCACAGCGCCAGCGCCATTCCGCCGCCGGCTGAATCACCCATGACGGCAACGGTTTCCGGCTCATGGCGGGTCAGCACCCGCCGATAGAGGCCGAGCAGGAACCCGAACACCTCGCGGTAGGAGTGCTCCGGGGCCAGCGGGTAGATCGGCACCGTCACGGTCCGGCCCAGCAGGTTGGCCAGCCGCGCGATCGCCGGCCAGTGCAGGCTCGGGATGAACTCCAGCACGTAGGCGCCGCCGTGCAGATACACCAGATGGCCCCTGGTCGGCCCGCACCGCAGCGGGGTCACCTCGTAGACCGGGCGGCCGTCGACATCGTCGCGGCGAACCTCGATCCGGCTCCGGACCCGCCGCGGGGGTTCGCCGGTATAGGGCAGCCGAGGGTTGGCCGCCCAGTACTCGAGCTTCTCGACCGGGAACAGCCGCCTGCCCACACCAGCCCGGCGGATCAACTGTTCGGCGCCGGCGGTCGCGTCGTGGTTCGGTCGGCGGCGGTGATCACGGCTGAGGATGGCCCGCCTGACGCCGCCGTAAACCATGCCGCCGAGGACGGGCCGCTAAAATCACGCCGGGAGGTGTCAGGGTGGACCAGATAACGGAGCTGTTGTCCGTTCTCCCGCCGGCGATGCGGGATCCGGTGCTGTTCGCCGTGCCGTTCTTCGTGCTGCTGCTCACCATCGAGTGGACGGCGGCGCGGCGGGCGCAGCGCCTCGAGGACACCGACCCCGACCACCCGGCCCCCGGTTCCTATCTGGCCCGCGATGCCCGGGCGTCGATCTCGATGGGGCTGGTGTCGGTGGCGACGATGGGGGCCTGGAAGTTCCTGGCCCTGCTCGGCTACGCCGCCCTGTACGCCTACGTCGCGCCGTGGCACCTGTCGCCGCGGCAGTGGTACACCTGGGTGATCGCACTGGTCGGGGTGGACGTGCTGTTCTACGCCTACCACCGCATCGCGCACCGGGTGCGGCTGATCTGGGCCACCCACCAGGCCCACCACTCCAGCCGCTACTTCAACTTCGCGACCGCCGTGCGGCAGAAGTGGAACAACAGCGGCGAGATCATCATGTGGATCCCGTTGCCGCTGCTGGGTGTTCCGCCGTGGATGGTGTTCACCAGCTTCTCGATCAGCCTGATCTACCAGTTCTGGATCCACACCGAGCGCATCGACAGGCTGCCCCGGCCGTTCGAGTTCGTCTTCAACACGCCGTCGCACCACCGGGTACACCACGGCATGGACCCCGAATACCTCGACAAGAACTACGGCGGCATCCTCATCATCTGGGACCGGCTGTTCGGCAGCTTCCAGCCGGAGACCGTTCCGGCCGCACTACGGGCTGACCAAGCCGGTGAACACCTTCAACATCTGGAAGCTGGAAACCCGCGAGTACGTCGCGATCGCCCGCGACGTGCGCTCGGCCACCCGCTGGCGCGATCGCCTCGGGTACATCTTCGGCCCGCCGGGCTGGGAACCCGCGGCCGTCAGACCCGCAGACGACCGCCGCGGCGGGCTAGCCAGGAGGATGGAGACCATGGAGGTCAAGGAAGTCCTGCTGCCCGGAGTCGGCCTGCGCTACGAGTTCGACAACCACGACGGCGATCGAATTGGTGTGATCGCAAGGCGCACAGGTAATTTCGAGGTCGTCGTCTACGCCGCCGCCGACCCGGACCAGGCCCGTCCGGTGTTCCGCCTGACCGACGAGGAGGCCGAAGCGCTGGCCCAGATCCTCGGCGCGCCGCGCATGGTGGAACGTTTCGCCGACCTGACCAAGGAGGTGCCCGGCCTGGACGCCGGGCAGGTCGAGGTCGCGGCCCGGCTCGCCGTTCGTCGACCGCCCGCTGGGTGAGACCCGGGCCCGCACCCGCACCGGCGCGTCGATCGTCGCCATCGTGCGCGACGAGGAGGTGCTGGCCTCGCCGGGACCCGAGGAGGTGCTGCACGCTCACGACGTCCTGGTCGTGATCGGCACCGACGACGGCATCGCAGGGGTGCGGCAGATCGTCGACCAGGGCTGAGCCCGTGGAAGTGTCGGTGGCGCTGCTGCTCGAGCTCGGCGTCATCTTCACCGCGTCTGACGATCCTCGGCTCGGCGGCCCGCCGCTTCGGCCTCTCACCGATCCCGCTGTACCTGCTGGCCGGGCTGGCCCTGGGCAACGGCGGCATCGCCCCGGTGCCCGCCGCCGGCGAGTTCGTCTCCACCGGCGCGTCGATCGGCGTCGTGCTGCTGCTGCTCACCCTGGGCCTGGAATTCTCCATCGCCGAGTTCTCCTCCTCCATGCGCCGGCATCTTCCGTCCGCCGGGGTCGACCTGGTGCTCAACGCCACCCCGGGTGCCGTCGCCGGGCTGGCTGCTCGGGCTGGACGCGGTGGGCATCCTCGCCATGGCGGGCATCACGTTCATCTCGTCGTCCGGGGTGATCGCCCGGCTGCTCAACGACCTGCGCCGGCTGGGCAACCGGGAGACCCCGGCGGTGCTGTCGGTCCTGGTGCTCGAAGACTTCGCGATGGCGGCCTACCTGCCGCTGCTGGCGGTGCTCGCCGCCGGCGGCGGCTGGTGGGAGGCGCTGCTGTGGATGACGGTGGCGCTGGCCGCTCTCGGCGGCGCGTTCGTCGCGTCCTACCGCTGGGGCCACCACGTCGGACGGCTGATCGCACACCCCGACGACGAGCAGCTGCTGCTGCGGATCCTGGGGCTGACGCTGATCGTGGCCGCGCTGGCCGAGCACCTGCACGCCTCGGCGGCGGTGGGCGCATTCCTGGTCGGCCTGACGCTGACCGGCCAGACCGCCGACCGCGCCCGCAGCGTTCTCGGCCCGCTGCGCGACCTGTTCGCGGCCGTCTTCTTCCTGGCGATCGGCTTCTCGGTCGACCCCGCCGACCTGGTGCCGATGCTGCCCGTGGCGCTGGCGCTGGCCGCCGTCACCGCGGTGACGAAAGTGCTCACCGGCGCCTACGCCGCGCGCCGCGACGGCGTCGCCCGGCCCGGACAGATCCGCGCCGGAACCGCGCTCATCGCCCGCGGCGAGTTCTCCCTGGTGATCATCGGACTGGCCGGCTCGACCGTCGCCGCCATCGCTCCGGTGGCCACGCCGTACGTGTTCGTGTTGGCCACCGTCGGGCCCCTGCTCACGCGGTTCGCCAAGTAGCGCGCCCCCGGCATGGCACCATTCTGGGGTGCAAACCGTTTTTGACCGCCACGTCGATCCCGAACTGATCGCGCGTGCGCTGGGATCCGCCTCCTTCGGTTCGATGTGGCTGGACATCCCCAGGCCCGAGTACCCGACCCTGCCCGGCACGCTGAGCTGCGACCTGTTGGTGGTCGGCGGCGGCTACGCCGGACTGTGGACGGCACTGCACGCCATCGAACGCAACCCCGGCGCGCGGGTGGTGCTCGTCGAGGCCGAACGGATCGGCTGGGCGGCCTCCGGGCGCAACGGCGGGTTCGTCGAGGCCAGCATCACCCACGGGGCGGAGAACGGAAAGTCGCGCTGGCCGGCCGAGTTCGACCGTCTCGAGGAGCTCGGCCTGGCCAACCTCGACGGCATGCAGGCCGACATCGAGTCCCACGGCATGAAGGTGGACTGGGAACGCACCGGAATGCTGAGTGTGGCCACCGAAGCCCATCAGGTCGAATGGCTGCGCGAGGCGGCCGACGAGGGGCACGGCCGATTCCTCGACGAGGCGGCGGTGCGCGCGGAGGTCGCCTCGCCGACCTACCGGGCCGGGCTGTTCGCCGCCGAGACGTGCGCCATCGTGCACCCGGCGCGGCTGGTGTTCGAGCTCGCCCGGGCGGCGTCGGAAGCCGGTGTGCAGATCTTCGAGCACACCCCCGCGCTGTCGGTCGATCGCGACCGCGGCGGGGTGCGGGTGAACACCCGCGGCGGCGTGATCAACGCCGACCAAGTTGTGTTGGCCACCAACGTCTTTCCGAGTCTGCTGCGGCGCAACCGGCTCTACACCGTCCCGGTGTACGACTACGTCCTGGCCACCGAGCCGCTCACCGACGACCAGCTGGACCGCATCGGCTGGCGCTCCCGGCCGGGCATCGGCGACAGCTCCAACCAGTTCCACTACTACCGGCTGTCCGCGGACAACCGGATCGTGTGGGGCGGATACGACGCGGTCTACCACTACGGCCGGCGCGTCGACGCGATGTACGAGGACCGTCCGGAGACCTACCGCAGGCTGGCCGCGCACTTCTTCATCACGTTCCCGCAACTCGACGACGTCCGGTTCACCCACCGGTGGGCCGGGCCGATCGACACCAACACCAGATTCTGTGCGCACTGGGGGCTGGCCGGCGGGGGCCGCATCGCCTACGTCAACGGCTTCACCGGCCTGGGCGTCGGTGCCGCGCGGTTCGCCGCCGACGTCTGCCTGGACCTGCTCAGCGGCCATCCGACCGAGCGCACCGAGCTGGAGATGGTGAACCGCAAGCCGCTGCCGTTCCCGCCCGAACCGATCGCCAGCATCGGCATCCAGGCGACCCGCTGGTCGCTGGACCGCGCCGACCACAACGGCGGACGACGCAACCTCTTCCTGCGGACGCTCGACCGCTTCGGGCTCGGTTTCGACTCGTAGATCAGGCTTTTGACGGGTTCGCTTCTCGTTCACCTGTGCGTTTCCGTCGTATTGAGCACAACACCCCACGGCGCGCCGGTTACTCAGTAGGCTTCCGGACGCGCGCCCGAGAAGAGGGCGTCAACTAGGAGGAAAAAAGTCGTGGGAGACACACTCACCGAAGGTCAGAAACTGGGGAAGGGCGATTCGCTCACCTCGAACAACGGGGCTTACACCCTGACGCTGCAGGAGGACGGCAACCTGGTCCTGGCTGCGCGCGGGGAATCGGTCTGGGCGACCGGCACCAACGGCCAGGACGTTCAGCGCGCCGAGGTACAGACCGACGGCAACTTCGTGCTGTACGCGGGCGACAAGCCGGTCTGGCACAGCGACACCAAGGGCAAGAAGAACGTCAAGCTGGTCCTGCAGGACGACCGCAACCTGGTGCTCTACGCCGCCGACGGCCCGGCCTGGACGTCGCGGACCGACACCGACGCCCCGCCGCCCCCGGCGCCCGAGGCCGAGGCAGAGGTCATCGAGGTGGCTCCGGTCGCCGTCGAGGAGCCGACTCCGCCGCCGCCCCCGGCACCGCGGACCTACACCGTCGTGTCCGGTGACACGCTGTTCGCCATCGCCGAGCGCTTCTACGGTGACGGCAACCGTTACCCGGAGATCGCCGCGGCAAGCGGTATCGCCAACCCGGATCTGATCAATGTCGGGCAGGTCGTCACCATTCCCTGACGGATTCCTGCGGTAACGACGCGGGTACGCAATAGTGCGTTGGTAACGATCGGCTGTCGAAGTCGATACACAGTCGACACACTATTGCGACCGCGTCGTTGACGGGTCTCCGATGGATCGGGGTGTACGGTGACTCGCTTACCTCTTCGGTATCTCGTCGCAGCCGCCGCTGCCGCCGCCGCGTGCACGACCTTCGCCCCCGCGGCCCAGGCCGACCCGGGCGTCGTGGTCTCGCCCGGCATGGAGATCCACCAGGACAGCAACGTCTGCACCCTCGGCTACGTCGACCCCGTCCTTCGCATCGCGTTCTCGGCCGGGCACTGCCGGGGCAGCGGTCCGGTCACCGACAAGGACGGCCGGTTCATCGGCATGGTCTCGACGTCGCGCGACAACACCCCCGACGGAACGGTCGTGCGCACCGATCAGGTGATCTCCGACTACGAGACCATCGGCCTCGGCGCCGACGTCACCGTCAACAACATCCTCCCGGGTGGCCGCCAACTGGTCGCCGATCCCGCACCGCCGCTGACCGCCGGTGCGCCGGTGTGCCACTTCGGAGTCATCACCGGCGAGAGCTGCGGTTCGATCGAGCGGGTCAACAACGGCTGGTTCACCATGGACAACGGAGTGATCAGCAAGAAGGGCGACTCCGGCGGCCCCGTCTATGTGCTGTCCGACAACAACAAGGCCGTCATCATCGGCCTGTTCAACAGCACGTGGGGTGCGCTGCCCGCCGCGGTGTCCTGGCAGGCCACCGGCCAGCAGGTCCGCGAGGACGTCGGCGTGGTCAACGTCGCCGCCACCCACAACTAGCCGGCCAGCGCGAACACCGGGATCAGCGGGGCCGCGGCCTGCAGCTCCGCCGGGGTGGACTGCGGCGTCAGCCGGCGACATGCCCTTTGACCTCCCAGTACCACCGCTGCAGGTAGCGCCGCAGCACTTCCGGTTTGGCGTCGTCGCCGACCTCGGTGACCGCGACCGGCCGGCGCCGCCAGCGCGGCCCGACTTCCACCACCCCGGCCGCCCGGGCGTTGCGCGCCCACTGGGTGTTCCCGCGCGGTGACACCAGATAGTCGACGCCGTCGACGCGCAGCACGTTGACCACCACGCTGCGCATCACGCCGCTGGATCGGCCCCGCACCCGCAGCGCGCGGGTGCCCGCGACGCTGATGCCCAGCTCGGCGAGGTGACGGATGGCGGTGTTGAAGCCGCGTGCGACGGTGTTCGGGCGGTCGTAGTGGACGGTCACGGGATGCTCCTGTCGAATTGTTTGTGAGCGGTGCTCTCGTTTACAGCATGCCGCGGGTCGGCGGCGAAATCAAGAGCACTGATCTCGTTTGTGGCACACTCGTCCGATGGGCAAGCGGCAGGAGTCCCGGCAGCGCATCGAGGCACAGATCCTCGACCTGGCCCGGCGACAGCTGGTCACGGAGGGGGCGGCCGCGTTGTCGGTGCGCGCCATCGCCCGCGACCTGGGCATGGTCTCCTCGGCGGTGTATCGCTACGTCGCCAGCCGTGACGAGCTGCTCACCCTGCTGCTGGTCGACACCTACTCCGAGCTGGCCGACCACGTCGAGCAGGCACGCCGGGGCGCCGAGGCGGGCTGGCGCGGCGACGTCACCGCGATCGCCCAAGCCATGCGGCGGTGGGCACTCGACCAGCCGGCGTGCTGGGCACTGCTCTACGGCAGTCCGGTACCCGGCTATCACGCACCCGCCGAGCTCACCGGCGGCCCCGGCACCCGCGTGGTCCGCGCGCTGTTCGACGCGGTCGGCACCGGGGTGTCGGCCGGTGCGATCACGCTCACCGATACGCCTGTCGCGCAATCGCTTTCGGCGGACCTGCAGAGCCTGCGGAGCGAGTTCGAGTTCCCCGGCGACGATGCGCTGACGCTGCGCTGCACGGTGGCGTGGACAGTCGTCGTGGGCGCCGTCAGCCTCGAGGTGTTCGGCCAGTACGGCGCCGACACCTTCGCCGACCCGGGTGCGGTGTTCGACGAGCAGGTGCGGATCCTGCTCGACGTGCTCGCGGGCACCCGAACCGTGAGCTCAAACTAGAACACGTTCTAGCCACAGCGGCGGGGCACGGATATTCTCGTAGCGATGACGGGCCAGACACCTGTCCAGATTGCCGACCAGAAACAGGAGCAGCAATGAGCGGCTTGGACATCCCCGCGACCGTCGACGCGGCCGAGGTGACGGAGTGGTCCGACGACGTCGACGTGCTCGTCCTCGGATTCGGGATCGCCGGAGGTTGCGCCGCGGTGAGCGCCGCGGCCGCGGGGGCGCGGGTGCTGGTGCTGGAGAAGGCCGCCGCGGCCGGCGGCACCACCTCGATGGCCGGCGGGCACTTCTACCTCGGCGGCGGCACCGCCGTACAGATCGCGACCGGCCATCCGGACACCGCCGACGAGATGTACGCCTACCTCGTGGCGGTGTCCCGCGAACCCGAGCTGGACAAGATCCGCGCCTACTGCGACGGCAGCGTCGAGCACTTCAACTGGCTGGAAGACCTGGGCTTCGAGTTCGAGCGCACCTTCTATCCGGGCAAGGTCGTCGTCCCGCCCGGCACCGAGGGGCTGTCCTACACCGGCAACGAGAAGGTCTGGCCGTTCTGCGAGCAGGCCAAGCCCGCGCCGCGCGGACATTCGGTTCCGGTGCCGGGGGAGCTGGGCGGCGCCGCCATGGTGATCGACCTGTTGGTCAAGCGCGCCGACGAGCTCGGCGTCAAGGTGCTCTACGAGACCGGCGTCACCAACCTGGTGGTCGACGACGGCGCGGTGGTCGGCGTGCGGTGGAAGCGGTTCAGCGAGACCGGCGCGATCAAGGCCAAGTCGGTGGTGATCGCCGCAGGCGGCTTCGTGATGAACCCCGACATGGTGGCCGAGCACACACCCGCACTCGGCCAGCCGCGCAAGACCAAGCACCACGGCCTGGTGGCGCCCTACATCCTTGGCAACCCCAACGACGACGGCCTGGGCATCCGCATGGGTGAATCCGTCGGTGGCGCAACGAAGTTCATGGACGAGCAGTTCATCACCGCGGCCGCCTACCCGCCCGAGATCCTGCTCACCGGGGTGATCGTCAACTCCGACGGCAAGCGGTTCGTCGCCGAGGACTCCTATCACTCCCGCACGTCCGCTTTCGTTTTGGAACAGCCGGATCAGACCGCGTACCTGATCGTCGACGAGGCGCACACCGAGATGCCGGCGATGCCGCTGATCAAGTTCCTCGACGGCTACGAGACGGTCGCCGAGATCGAGACCGGACTGGGCATCCCGGCGGGCAACCTGGCCGCAACACTGCAGCGCTACAACGAGTTCGCCGCCAAGGGCGAAGATCCGGACTTCCACAAACAACCCGAGTACTGCGCCGCGCAGGACCACGGCCCGTACGCGGTGTTCGACCTGTCACTGGGCCGGGCCATGTACTCCGGGTTCACCATGGGCGGACTGGCCACCAGCGTCGACGGTGAGGTGCTGCGCGAGGACGGCAGCGTGATCGCCGGCCTGTACGCGGCGGGCGCCTGCGCGTCCAACATCGCCCAGGACGGCAAGGGCTACTCCAGCGGCACACAGCTGGGGGAGGGCTCGTTCTTCGGCCGTCGGGCCGGCGAGCACGCCGCCGCGCACGCGAAGGCGTAACCGAATCATCATGAGCCGCAACGTGGTTGACCTGGGTGACGTCACCGTCTCGCGCGTGCAGGAAAGCTACGGACCGTTCGCGCCGGCGTCGCTGCTGGTGCCGGCATTCGATCCGGGCCTGCGCGAGGAGTTCGGTCCCGACACCATCGCGCAGTTCGTGGTGCCCGAGACGGATTACCTGCTGCTCAGCATGCACACCTGGGTGATCCGCACCCCGCAGAAGACCATCCTGGTGGACACCTGCAACGGAAATCACAAGCAGCGCAACCCACCCAACGTCGGCATGCTCGACACCGACTGGCTCGATCAGCTGGTCGCCGCCGGGATCAAACCCGACGAGGTCGACGCCGTGGTGTGTACCCACCTGCACGCCGACCACGTGGGCTGGAACACCACCCTGGTCGACGGCCAGTGGGTGCCCACCTTCCCGAACGCCCGCTACTACTTCAACAGAACCGAATACGAGTTCTGGAACCCGTCGGTGACCGACCACCCGTTCAACGGCTTCGTGTTCGACGACTCGGTCAAGCCGGTGTTCGACCGCGGGCTGGCCGAGTTGTGGGAGGGCGACGGCTGCGACGTCGACGACTACCTGCGCCTCGAACCGAACCCCGGACACACTCCCGGCCACAGCGTCGGCTGGCTCACCGGATCGGCAGGGACCGGGCTGTTCTCCGGCGACTCGATGCACTCCGCGGTGCAGGTGTACCGGGCCGACTGGAACAGCGGCTTCTGCCTCGACCCCGCGGCCTCGGCGGCCAGCCGCCGGTCCATCCTGGAAGCCGCGGTCGAGCGTGACGCGGTACTGATGCCTGCCCACTTCTCGGCGCCGCACGCCTTCAAGGTGAAGACTCGAGGCGACGGGTTCTCCGTCGTCGACGCGCTCTGAATCAGCCTGCCGTGCAGAGACATTACACGCCCACCGACTCGGCTCGCCGGTCCAGCTGCCACTCGCCGCCGCCGAGGAGGCGCAGGTGATGGTCGTGGTGCTGTTCGACGGTGCTGCGGTGGGTGACCGAGACGACGATGCAGTCCGGTAGCCGGGTACGCAGCAGCCGGTACAACGAGTACTCCTGACCCTCGTCGACCGCCGCGGTGGCCTCGTCGAGGAACACCACCGCGGGCCGGGTCAGCAGCACCCGCGCGAAGGCGATGCGCTGCTGCTCCCCCGGGGAGAGCACGTTGGCCCAGTCCTGGACCTCGTCGAGCCGGCCGGTGAGGTGGCCCAGTGCGACGTCGTCGAGGGCGGCGACGAGCTTCTCGTCGGGGATGACGGCTTCGGTCGCCGGGTAGGTCAGCACCGCGCGCAGATCACCCAGGGGGACATAGGGCACCTGGGACAGGAACATCGTCAGCCCGTCGTCGCCGCCCGGCTGCCGGACCGTGCCGGAGCCGTAGGGCCACAGCCGGGCGATGCTGCGCAGCAGGGTGGTGCGGCCACATCCGGACGGCCCGGTGATCACCAGAGCCTCACCGCGCTGCCAGGCGCAGATCGAGGCCGTCGATCAGCATGTCACCGTTGGGCCTGCGCACGTCGACGTCACGCAATTCCACTGTGCCGTCGGTGGTTTCCTCGACATCCAGCCGCGGCAGTGCACGCGCCTGGGCGTTGGCGTCCACGAGGCCCTCCAGGCGGATGATCGTGGCGCGGTAGCCGGCGAACGAGTCGTAGACGCTGCGGAAGAAGGCCAGCGAATCGTGGATGTTGAGGAACGCGCTCGACGACTGGGTGACGTCGCCGAAGGAGATCTGCCCGGCGAACAGCCGGGGCGCCTGGACCACCAGCGGCAGCGGCGTGATGATCTGGCTCATCGTCTGGTTCCAGCCCAGCAGGTACAGGCTGCGCACCACGAACGCCCGGTAGTTGGCGATGATCGCCGCGAACCGCGAACCCAGGATCGTGCGTTCGGCGTTCTCGCCGCGGTAGAACCCGATCGCCTCCGCGGCGTCGCGCAGCCGCACCAGGGCGTAGCGGAACGCGGCGTTGGTGAGCTCGTTGCGGAAGCTGAGCAGGATCAGCGGTTTGCCGATCCAGAACGCGATCACGGTGGCCATCGCGACGTAGAGCAGCACCAGCCAGAACAGGGCGTGGTTCAGAGTGAACCCGAACAGGCTGAGCGGACCGGACAGGTTCCACAGGATCGGGGTGAACGACACCACCGACACCAGCGAGTTGATGGCGCCGAACAGCAGCGTGGCGGACGTACCGACGGTGGGTGAATTCGGTTCGGCGCCAGTGCATGTGGTGAAGATGTCGATGTCCATCTGGATGCGCTGGTCGGGGTTGTCGATCGGGTCGTCGATGAACCGGCCGCGGTAGTAGGCCTCCTGGCCCAGCCAGTCGCCGGTGAGCCGATCGGTCAGCCACACGCGCCAGCGGATGATGAAGCGCTGCATCAGGTAGATGTCGATCATCTGCCTGCTGATGTAGACCGCGGCGATCAGCGCGAAAGTCAGGATGGCGAACCAGAATCCGTGCACGCCGGAGTTGCGGACCGCCTCGTTGCCGGCTCCGGCGCCCTCGAAGGCCACCTGCAGCGAGGAGTAGAGGTCGTTGCTGTAGTAGCTGAGCAGGACGTCGAGGCGGACGGCGATCATCGTCGAGAACAGCAGCACGCCCAGCCAGGCCCACACCGTCAGGCTCGCCCGCCCGCGGAAGTACCCGCCGGTGATCCGCCAGAACTGCCGGCCCCAGGTGGTGTAGCGGGCGAGCAGGACCAGGACGACGACGGCCACCACCGCGCTGATGGCCCACGCCTTGCACGCCCACAGCAGTGAGTGCGGGATCTCGTTGCTCCAGTCGAGCGAGGGCTTGTACATCTCCACGGGGCGTTCTCCTCAGCCGCGACAAGCGATTTCGGCGCGCTTATCGTCGGTCAGCGACGGCAAGCGCGCCCAAGTCACCCAAGCTTGCGTCAGGTCAGACCGGCGCGGGCTCGTTTCCCTCGACCCGGCCCAGTCGCCATGCGCCCTCGCCCAGCAGTTCCAGATGGCGGGCGTGATGCTGCTCGACGGTGCTGCGGTGACTGACGCTGACCAGGATCGTGTTCGGCAGCTCGGTGCGGATCAGGTCGTAGAGCGCGAACTCCAGACCCTCGTCCAGCGCCGAGGTGGCCTCGTCGAGGAAAGCCGCCTTGGGCCGGGTCAGCAACACCCGGGCGAAGGCGATGCGCTGCTGCTCGCCCGGGGAGAGCACCTTGGCCCAGTCCTGGACCTCGTTGAGCCGGATCGTCAGGTGCGACAGCGCCACCTGGGTCAGCGCCCGCTGCAGCTGGTCGTCGGGAATCACCCCGGAGTTGGCCGGGTAGGACACCACGGTCCGCAGGTCACCCAGCGGCACGTAGGGCATCTGCGACAGGAACATCGTGTCGTGGTCGTCGATCGGGCGGCGCAGCGTGCCCGAGGTGTAGGGCCACATCTGGGCCAGGCTGCGCAGCAGCGTGGTCTTGCCGGTGCCGGACGGTCCGGTGATCACCAGGGTCTCGCCGGGCTCCAGCCGCAGGTCGATCGGATCGATCAGCTGTGCGCCGCTGGGCGTGCGGACCTCGACGCGCTGCAACTCGACCGAGCCGTCGTGGCTGGCGACGGTGGTCAGCTTGGGCAGCTCGCGGGCCACCGAGTTGGTCTCCACCAGGCCGTGCAGACGGATGATGGCGGCGCGGTAGGCGGCGAAGGAGTCGTAGGCGTTGCGGAAGAACGACAGCGAGTCGTGGATCGAGCCGAACGCGCTGGACGACTGGGTGACGTCGCCGAGGTCGATCGCCCCGGAGAACAACCGGGGCGCCTGGATGACCAGCGGCAGCGGGTTGATGATCTGGCTCATCGTCAGGTTCCACCCGGTCAGCGCGATGGTGCGGTTCACGTAGCGGCGGTAGTTGGCGATGATCTCGGCGAACTTGCGGCGCAGCAGGCCGCGCTCGGCGTCCTCGCCGCGGTAGAAGCCGACCGCCTCGGCGGCGTCGCGCAGCCGCACCAGGGCGTAGCGGAACACGGCGTTGGTCAGCTCGTTGCGGAAGCTCAGCCGGATCAGCGGATGGCCGATCCAGAACGCGATCACCGTCGCGAACACCACGTAGACCAGCACCACCCAGAACAGCGCGTGCCCGAGGGTGATGCCGGCCACCGTCAGCGGTCCGGACAGGTTCCACAGAATCACGGTGAACGAGACCACCGTCATCAGCGAGCTGATGGCGCCGAACACCAGCATGTTGGACGAGCCGATCATCGGGGTGTTGGGCGAGGAGCCCACCCCGGCGGTGAAGATGTCGACGTCCTGCTGGATGCGCTGGTCGGGGTTGTCGATGTCGGCGTCGGTGAACCGGGTGCGGTAGTAGGCGTGGTCGTCGAGCCAGTCGCAGGTCAACCGGTCGGTCAGCCACACCCGCCAGCGGATGATGAAGCGCTGGGTCAGGTAGATGTCGAGCATCACCCGGCTGATGTAGATGGTCGCCAGGATCGCGAAGATGATCAGCGCCGTCCAGAAGCCCTGGATGCCGGACTGCCGCACCTCTTCGTTGTTCGCCCCGGCGCCCTGGAAGGCGATCTGCAGTGACGTGAACAGATCGTTGCTGTAGTAGCTGAGCAGCACGTCCAGGCGCACCGACATGGTCACCGAGAACAGCAGGCCCGCGAGCCAGACCCAGACCACGATGCTCTGCTTGCCCTTGAAGTAGTCGCCGCTGACCCGCCAGTACTGCCGGCCCCACACCGTGAAGCGGGCCAGCAGCACCAGGACCACCATGCTCAAGACGGCGGCGATGGCCCACGCCTTGAGAATCCACAGCAGCGAGGGCACGAGTTCGTGCCCCCAGTCCATGGACGGCGTGTACATCTCCAACGCGATCTCCTCCCGCGGCGGCGTCGCAGCGACGACCGATCCGGTGGCTTCCCGGCGAACCTACCCGCTATCCCTGGCCGGGGACGCGTGACCATGCCAGATGGCCAGCTAAATGTCAGTCTTGTTTGCCCCACCCTAGTGCGCACCGCGATCATGACGCCGCGGTCCGACCTGGGTGGCTAGGCTCGCCCGATGGGCATCGACGCTGATTCGCCGCACACCGTTCACGCCGGCACGCTGGTCGCGCGCCGGTTGCGGGCCAGCGGGATCGACACCGTGTTCACGCTGTCCGGCGGACACATCTTCCCGATCTACGACGGCTGCCGCAGCGAGGGCATCCGGCTGATCGACACCCGCCACGAGCAGACCGCGGCCTTCGCCGCCGAAGGCTGGTCGAAGGTGACCCGGGTGCCCGGCGTCGTCGCGCTGACCGCCGGACCGGGCGTGACCAACGGGATGAGCGCGATGGCCGCCGCCCAGCAGAACCAGTCGCCGATGCTGGTGCTCGCCGGCCGCGCCCCGGCGCTGCGCTGGGGCATGGGCTCCCTGCAGGAGATCGACCACGTCCCGTTCGTGGCGCCGCTGGCCCGCTACGCCGTCACCGCCGAGTCGGCCGCCGCGGTCGGCGACCGGGTGGACGACGCGCTGCGGGCGGCGGTCGGCGCGCCGTCCGGGGTGGCGTTCGTCGACTTCCCGATGGACCACCTGTTCGGCGAGGCGCACGACCGCGACGAGCCCGGGGCGCTGCGCGAACTGCCCGCCCTGCCGGCCGCCGACGGCGCTCGAACTGCAGCGGGCCGTCGAACTGCTCTCCGCGGCGCAGCGCCCGGTGATCATGGCCGGCACCAACGTGTGGTGGGGCCACGCCGAAGACGCCCTGCTCGAACTGGCCGAGAAACTGCGAATCCCGGTGTTCGCCAACGGAATGGCGCGCGGCATCGTCGGCGCCGACCGGGACCTGGCGTTCTCCCGGGCCCGTTCGCAGGCGCTCTCGCAGGCCGACGTCGCCGCTGGTGGTCGGGGTGCCGATGGATTTCCGGCTCGGCTTCGGCGCGCGTGTTCGGCAACGAGACCCGGCTGATCGTCGCCGACCGCGTCGCCCCCGACCGCGATCATCCCCGTGCGGTGGCCGCCGGCCTCTACGGCGACCTGTCGACCACCCTGGCCGCGCTGGCCACCGCGTCGGCCGGGGAGCACGAGGACTGGATCGGCTCGCTGCGCACCGTCGAGGCCAGGGCGCGGGCCGCCGAGGCCGACGGAACTCGCCGACGACCGCACCCCGCTGCACCCGATGCGGGTCTACGCCGAGCTGATCCCGCTGCTGGACCGCGACGCGATCGTCGTGATCGACGCCGGCGACTTCGGCTCCTACGCGGGCCGGGTCATCGACAGCTACGTGCCCGGCGCCTGGCTGGACAGCGGACCGTTCGGCTGCCTGGGATCCGGGCCCGGCTACGCGCTGGCCGCCAAGCTGGCCCGGCCCGACCGGCAGGTGGTGCTGCTGCAGGGCGACGGCGCGTTCGGCTTCTCCGGCATGGAGTGGGACACGCTGGTTCGCCACGGCGTGCACGTGGTTTCGGTGATCGGCAACAACGGGATCTGGGCGCTGGAGAAGCATCCGATGGAGATGCTGTACGGCTACTCGGTGGTCGCCGAGCTGCGACCGGGCACCCGCTACGACGAGGTGGTGCGCGCACTCGGCGGGCACGGCGAGCTGGTCTCCACGCCCGGCCGAACTGCGGCCGGCGCTGCGCCGGGCCTTCGAGGCCGGACTGCCCGCCGTGGTCAACACGCTGACCGACCCGACGGTGGCCTACCCGCGGCGCTCGAATCTGGCGTGATCCGGGCTGGCCGTCACAGGTCTTTGCGCGCCCGCCGGTACCGTTGACCCGTGGCGAAGAATCGCAAGACAACCGCGGCCGGACCGGGCCGCGTCAGCCGGGGCTTCTGGCGCCTGCTCGGCGCGAGCACCGACAAGACCAGGGCCGAGTCGATGGCCGAGGTGGAAGCCGCGGCCGAGTTCGACGAGAAGGCCGCCGACCTCGACGACGAACAGCTCACGCAAGGCCGCGCAACTGCTGGAGCTCGACGAGCTCGCCGACTCGGCCGACATCCCGCAGTTCCTGGCCATCGCCCGGGAGGCCGCCGAGCGGGCGACCGGGTTGCGTCCGTTCGACGTCCAGCTGCTCGGCGCGCTGCGGATGCTGGCCGGCGACGTCATCGAGATGGCCACCGGCGAGGGCAAGACGCTGTCCGGCGCCATCGCCGCCGCCGGCTACGCGCTGGGCGGGCGCAACGTGCACGTGGTCACCATCAACGACTACCTGGCCCGCCGCGACGCCGAGTGGATGGGACCGCTGATCGAGGCGATGGGGCTGACGGTCGGCTGGATCACCGCGGACTCCACCGCCGAGGAGCGCCGCGCCGCCTACCAGTGCGACGTCACCTACGCGTCGGTCAACGAGATCGGCTTCGACGTGCTGCGCGACCAGCTGGTCACCGACGTCGCCGACCTGGTGTCGCCGAACCCGGACGTGGCGCTGATCGACGAGGCCGACTCGGTGCTCGTCGACGAGGCGCTGGTGCCGCTGGTGCTGGCCGGCACGACGCACCGCGAGACCCCGAAGCTGGAGATCGTGCGGCTGGTCGGCGAGCTGCAGGCCGGTGAGGACTACGACACCGACGCCGACAGCCGCAACGTCCACCTCACCGAGACCGGTGCGCAGAAGCTCGAGAAGGCGCTCGGCGGTATCGACCTGTACTCCGAGGAGCACGTCGGCACCACGCTGACCGAGGTCAACGTCGCCCTGCACGCCCACGTGCTGCTGCAGCGCGACGTGCACTACATCGTCCGCGACGGCGCGGTGCAGCTGATCAACGCCTCCCGCGGCCGGATCGCGCAGCTGCAGCGCTGGCCGGACGGCCTGCAGGCGGCCGTCGAGGCCAAGGAGGGCATCGAGACCACCGAGACCGGCGAGGTGCTCGACACCATCACCGTGCAGGCGCTGATCAACCGCTACCCGACGGTGTGCGGCATGACCGGCACCGCGCTGGCCGCCGGCGAGCAGCTGCGCCAGTTCTACAAGCTGGGCGTCTCGCCGATCCCGTCGAACACGCCCAACATCCGCGAGGACGATGCCGGACCGGGTCTACATCACCGCGGCCGCCAAGACCGAGGCGATCATCGAGCACATCATCGACGTGCACGCCACCGGTCAGCCCATCCTGGTCGGCACCCACGACGTCGCCGAGTCCGAGGAGCTGCACGAGCGGCTGGTCAAGCCGCGGCGTGCCCGCGGTGGTGCTCAACGCCAAGAACGACGAGGAGGAGGCCGCCGTCATCGCCGAGGCGGGCAAGCTCGGCGCGGTGACCGTCTCCACCCAGATGGCCGGGCGCGGCACCGACATCCGGCTCGGCGGCTCCGACGTGGACGACCACTCCGCCGATCACGAAAAGGTCGCCGAACTCGGCGGCCTGCACGTCGTCGGCACCGGCCGGCACAACACCGAGCGGCTGGACAACCAGCTGCGCGGCCGCGCCGGCCGCCAGGGCGACCCCGGTTCGTCGGTGTTCTTCGCCAGCTGGGAGGACGACGTCGTCGTCTCCCACCTCGAGCGCGGCAAGCTGCCGCTGGAGGCCGACGACGACCGGCCGGATCATCAGCCCCAAGGCGGCCACGCTGCTCGACCACGCCCAGCGGGTGGCCGAGGGCCGGCTGCTCGACGTGCACGCCAACACCTGGCGCTACAACCAGCTGATCGCCCAGCAGCGCGCCATCATCGTCGAGCGGCGCAACACGCTGCTGAGCACGCCGGCGGCCCGCGAGGAGCTCGCGGAGCTCTCGCCGGAGCGCTACGAGGAGCTGTCGGAGAAGGTGTCGCGAGGAGCGAGCTGGAGAAGATCTGCCGCGACGATCATGCTGTTCCACCTCGACCGCGGCTGGGCCGACCACCTGGCCTACCTGTCCGACATCCGGGAGAGCATCCACCTGCGGGCCCTGGGCCGGCAGAACCCGCTCGACGAGTTCCACCGGATGGCCGTCGACGCGTTCGCCCACCTGGCCGCCGACGCGATCGAGGCCGCCCAGCAGACCTTCGAGACGGCCAACGTGCTCGAGGAGGAGCAGGGCCTGGACCTGTCCAAGCTGGCCCGGCCGACCTCGACGTGGACGTACATGGTGCACGACAACCCGCTCAACGACGACACGTTGTCGGCGCTGAGCCTGCCCGGCGTGTTCCGCTAGCGCTAGGTTCATCCGCATGGAGAGCCGCGATCGGGTGCTGACCATCCCGAACGTGCTCAGCGTGATCCGGCTCGTCCTGGTGCCGGTGTTCCTGTACCTGCTGCTGTGCACCCACGCCTACGGCTGGGCGGTGGCGATCCTGATGTTCAGCGGCTTCTCCGACTGGGCCGACGGCAAGATCGCCCGGCTGGTGGCCAACCAGTCCTCGCGGCTCGGCGAGCTGCTCGACCCGCTGGTCGACCGGATCTACATGCTGGCCGTCCCGATCGGGCTGGGCTTCGCCGGCATCGTGCCGTGGTGGGTGGTCGGCGACGCTGATCGGGCGCGACGCCGTGCTGGCCGCCACGCTGCCGGTGGTGCGCAGCCGCGGACTGACCGCCCTGCCGGTCACCTACATCGGCAAGGCCGCCACCTTCGCGCTGATGTCCGGCTTCCCGCTGGTCCTGCTGGGCCAGTGGCGACGCGACGTGGAGCCGGGTCGATCGGCGCCTGCGGCTGGGGCTTCGTCATCTGGGGCATGGGCATGTACCTGTGGTCGGCCGTGCTCTACCTGCTGCAGGTGCGACTGGTGGTGCGCACCATGCCGAAGGTCACCGCCGCCGACCGACGCACTGACAGCAGCGATGCCGGCGCCGTCTGACCGCGCCCTGGGCGGCTACGACCCGCAGGCGGGCCTGCCGGGCGCCGGCGCGAACAGGCCGACGCTGATCCCGCTGCCGTCGCTGCTGCGCTCGCTGCTGTCCGAGCACCTCGACCCCGGGTATGCCGCCGCCGCGGCCGAGCGCCGCACCGGGCGCCGCGCCGCGCCGGGGCGCCGACCGGCTGTGGCAGGCGCTGGCCGCGCTGCTGATCGCGGTCGTGTTCGCCGCCGCGGTCGCCCAGGCCCGGTCGACGGCCCCCGGTGTCAGCGCCGCCCAGCAGGTGCTGGCCGCCAGCGTGCGATCGGCCGAGCGCAGCACCGATGAGCTCACCGCCCGCCGCGACGCGCTGGCCACCCAGGCCGACGACATCCAGCGCCGCGAACTGCGCGACGACCGAACCGGTCAGCAGCTGCTGAGCCGGCTCGACGCAGCTGAGCCTGGCCGCGGCCACCACCGCGGTCATCGGGCCCGGCCTGACGTCACGGTGACCGACCCCGGCGTCGGCCGCGACCTGACCGACGTCGTCCAAGCAGCGGGTGCCGGGCAGCCGTCAGGTCATCCTCGACCGCGACCTGCAACTGGTGGTGAACTCGCTGTGGGCCAGCGGCGCCGAGGCGATCTCGGTCGGCGGGGTGCGGATCGGGCCGAACGTGACGATCCGGCAGGCCGGCGGCGCGATCCTGGTCGACAATCATCCGATCAGCAGTCCCTACACCATCCTGGCGGTCGGTCCGCCGAACACGATGCGCGACACCTTCGAACGCAGCTCGGGGCTGCAGCGGCTGCGGCTGCTGGAGGCGTCCTACGGCGTGGGGGTGAGTGTGAGCAGCGGTGACGGCCTGTCGCTGCCGGCAGGGGCGGTCCGGGAGATTAAATTTGCCAAGCAGATCGGGCCGTGAGCCGATAGGGAGATGAGCCGCCACACATGATCGGAATCGCCGCACTCGTGGTCGGCATCGTGCTGGGCCTGGTGTTCCACCCCAGCGTGCCCGAGTTCGTCCAGCCCTACCTGCCGATCGCCGTCGTGGCGGCGCTCGACGCGGTGTTCGGCGGCCTGCGCGCCTACCTGGAGAAGATCTTCGACG
The DNA here is from genome assembly GCA_963786695.1 of uncultured Actinomycetota bacterium. GTDB lineage: Bacteria > Actinomycetota > Actinomycetes > Mycobacteriales > Mycobacteriaceae > Mycobacterium. The sequence continues at coordinate 104,638 of CAWBAL010000050.1, read as the reverse complement.
CCAAGGTGTTCGTCATCTCGTTCGTGTTCAACGTCCTGGTGGCCGCGCTGATCGTCTACGTCGGCGATCAGCTCGGCGTGGGTTCGCAGCTGTCGACGGCGATCATCGTGGTGCTCGGCATCCGCATCTTCGGCAATGCGGCCGCGCTGCGGCGACGGTTGTTCGGGGCCTGAGATGACCGAGGGGGACCAGCCGACCGACGCCGAGCACGGGCGACACGAACTGCCCGCCGACCAGCCCGCACCCGCGCCGCGGCGGCCGCCGCACCCGCTCGCAGGTGGTGTTCGGGGCGCTGGGGGTGGTGCTGTGCCTGGTGCTGGGCATCGCGATCGTCACCCAGGTCCGCCAGACCGAGTCCGGCGACTCCCTGGAGACCGCGCGTCCGGCCGACCTGCTGGTCCTGCTGGACTCGCTGCAGCAGCGGGAGGCCGCGCTCAACACCGAGGTCGCCGAACTGCAGCGCAACCTGGCCGCCATGCAGGCCGCCGGCACCAGCGACCAGGCCGCCATCCAGAACGCCCAGGCCAGGCTGGCCGCGCTGTCGATCCTGATCGGCACGGTGGCGGCCACCGGGCCGGGCGTGAGCATCACGATCGACGATCCCGGCCCCGGGGTGGCGCCGGAAACGATGCTCGACGTCATCAACGAACTTCGCGCCGCCGGCGCCGAGGCGATGGAGATCCGCTCGGGCCAGCAGGCGGTCCGGGTCGGGGTGGACACCTGGGTGGTCGGCAGCCCCGGCGCGCTGGTGATCGACAACCTGACCCTGGCCCCGCCGTATTCCGTTCTGGCCATTGGCGATCCGCCGACCCTGGCGGCGGCGATGAACATTCCGGGCGGCGCCGTCGACAGCGTCGAGCGGGTCGGGGGGCGGATGACGGTCGCGCAATCCGACCGTGTGGACATCACCACCTTGCGGCAACCGAAAGCACGCCAATACGCTCAGCCGGTCAAATGAGCGCCGCTGTCAAAGGAGCACTGTGAGCGAAATCCCAGCCGACCTGCGCTACACCCCCGAACACGAGTGGGTGCGCGTCACCGGTGACGGCACCGTGCGGGTCGGGATCACCGACTTCGCCCAGTCGTCCCTCGGCGACGTGGTCTACGTCCAGCTGCCCGACGTGGGCAGCGAGGTCGCGGCCGGCGAGTCCTTCGGCGAGGTGGAGTCCACCAAGTCGGTGTCGGACCTCTACGCCCCGGTCACCGCGAAAGTAATTGCCGTCAACGGCGATCTGGAGTCCAATCCGCAGCTGGTCAACTCCGACCCCTACGGTCAGGGGTGGCTCTTGGAGCTTCAGGCCGACGGCGATACCCTCGAGCAGGGGTTGGCGGCACTGCTCGACGCAGATGGCTATCGGGGCACATTGACTTAGATGACGGTTGTTAGGGTTCGTGCCAGTCGCCGATCCGGCGGTGGTGGGCACACTGACGACCACTGCGCGGTACGGTCGACGGAAGTGATGGTGAGGCGGACGGGCGCCCTGTGCGGACACCCCGCCAGGTATCGCCACGGCAGCCAGTGAGGAGCAGCGGGTGACGGACAAGGACCACAACTCCGGGGCAGACCAGACGTCTGACGAAGTCACCGTGGAGACGACGTCCGTCTTCCGCGCCGACTTCCTCAACGAGCTGGACGCCCCGGCGAGCCCCAGTGGCGAGACCGCGGTATCGGGGGTCGAAGGCCTCCCGGTCGGCTCGGCACTGCTGGTCGTCAAGCGCGGGCCCAATGCGGGCTCGCGGTTCCTGCTCGACCAGCCGACCACCTCGGCCGGCCGGCATCCCGACTCCGACATCTTCCTCGACGACGTCACCGTCAGCCGCCGGCACGCCGAGTTCCGGTTGGACGGCAACGAGTTCCAGGTGGTCGACGTCGGCAGCCTCAACGGCACCTACGTCAACCGCGAGCCGGTCGACTCCGCGACGCTGGCCAACGGCGACGAGGTCCAGATCGGCAAGTTCCGCCTGGTGTTCCTCACCGGTCCCAGAGGCGCCGACGACGAAGGCGGTCCCGGAAGCTAGTGACCGCCCCCGATACTCCCGCGCTTGCCGGGATGTCTATCGGAGCGGTCCTGGACCTGCTGCGACCGGACTTCCCGGACGTGACGATCTCCAAGATCCGGTTCTTGGAAGCCGAGGGTCTCGTCACGCCACAGCGCAGCGCATCGGGGTATCGGCGGTTCACCGCCTACGACTGCGCGCAGGTTGCGGTTCGTCCTGACCGCACAGCGCGACCACTACCTGCCGCTGAAGGTCATCAAGGCCCAGCTCGACGCGCAACCCGACGGGGAGCTGCCGCAGGCCGGAACGTCTTATGGCGTACCGCGTTTGGTGCAGGTCTCCGAGCTGGCCGACGCCGACACCGCCGGCGGTGGCCCGCGGGCAGGTGCGGCTGAGCCGCGAGGACGTGCTGGATCGCTCCGGCGTCGCGGGGGAGCTGCTGACCGCGCTGTGCAAGGCGGGGGTGATCACCACCGGCCCGGGCGGGTTCTTCGACGAGCACGCAGTGGTCATCGCCCAGTGCGCCAGAGCGCTCGGTGACTACGGCGTCGAGCCCCGGCACCTGCGGGCGTTCCGCTCGGCGGCCGACCGCCAGTCCGACCTGATCGCCCAGATCGCGGGGCCGGTGGGCAAGGCCGACAAGACCGGTGCGCGCGACCGCGCCGACGATCTGGCCCGCGAGGTGGCGGCTCTGGCGATCACGTTGCACACCTCCCTGATCAAGTCCGCTGTACGCGACGTACTGGATCGCTGAGGACTAGACTCGGACGCGGCGACACAACCAGCGCGGAGGTCAGACACAAATGGGTGAGGTTCGTGTGGTCGGCATTCGCGTCGAGCAGCCCCAGAACCAGCCGGTCTTGCTGCTGCGCGAGTCCAACGGAGACCGCTACCTGCCCATCTGGATCGGCCAGTCCGAGGCCACCGCGATCGCGCTGGAACAGCAGGGCGTCGAGCCGGCCCGGCCGCTGACCCATGATCTGATCCGAGATCTCATTGGCGCACTTGGACATTCGCTCAAAGAGGTCAGGATCGTCGATCTGCAGGAGGGCACCTTCTACGCCGATCTGATCTTCGACCGCGACATCAAGGTGTCGGCGCGGCCGTCGGACTCGGTGGCCATCGCGCTGCGGATGGGGGTGCCGATCTACGTCGAGGAGGCGGTGCTGGCCGAGGCCGGTCTGCTGATCCCCGACGAGAGCGACGAGGAGGGTTCAGGCGCCGTTCGCGAGGACGAGGTCGAGAAGTTCAAGGAATTCCTCGACAGTGTCTCGCCGGATGATTTCAAGGCCACCTGAGCGGGTATGTGAGGCGCCGATGTGCCGGCGCGAGGACACCAAGATCACGGATCCGTCTCATCTAGGTGGGTAGCGGTTCGACACGCGCGGCGGATGACGGGGAGCGTGCCCCGCGGCGGCCATACTTTGATTGCGACGACGAGCACGACTGCCCGTCGACAAGCGTATGCTCGTACCACTCGGACGAGGGCAAACGCGGTTGGTGGAGCGGTCATCGGGCCACTGGTTCGAACGGCGAGAGGAAGCATCGTGGGCGAGCAGCCACGTCAGGGACAGCTGGATCTTGCCGGCGCGGGCCTTTCCGATTCCGGTCGCTTCGAGGAGGACGGCGCCAGGCCGGCTCCGGTGGGCGAGGCGGTGCAGGCGGGCCTGTTCCCCGACGACTCGGTGCCCGACGAGCTCGTCGGCTACCGCGGGCCGAGCGCCTGCCAGATCGCCGGAATCACCTACCGCCAGCTCGACTACTGGGCCCGCACGTCGCTGGTGGTGCCCTCGATCCGCGGCGCGGCCGGCTCCGGCAGCCAGCGGCTGTACTCGTTCAAGGACATCCTGGTCCTCAAGATCGTCAAGCGCCTGCTCGACACCGGCATCTCGCTGCACAACATCCGCGTCGCCGTCGACCACCTGCGCCAGCGCGGTGTGAAGGACCTGGCCAACATCACCCTGTTCTCCGACGGCACCACCGTCTACGAGTGCACCTCGGCCGAAGAGGTCGTCGACCTGCTGCAGGGCGGTCAGGGCGTGTTCGGCATCGCCGTCAGCGGTGCGATGCGTGAGCTGACCGGCGCGATCGCCGACTTCCCCGGCGAGCGCGCCGACGGCGGCGAGTCGATCGCCGCGCCCGAGGACGAGCTGGCCTCGCGACGCAAGAGCCGCGACCGCAAGATCGGCTGACGCCGACACCGGGCCGCCGGTGCGCCCGTCGGGCTGCGCGCGGCTAGACTCGACTCTGCATCGCCCTCGTGCGGGAGAGTTCCGTGGCCGCCAGTCACGGACGCCGAAGGAGCAACACCTCTCCGTCAACCTCTCAGGCACCCGGACCGCGCGTGGCCACGATGCCTCTGGAAAGTGGTGACCTGACGGTCACCCGCCCATGGGGAAAGGCCGTTCGTTCCGCCGAATCGGCGGGTGGCCGAATCTCTCAGGCGCCCGGTCCGGGTCGACGACAGAGGGAGAGGACGCCGCTGACGGCCGCGTCCGCCCGAGTCAGGAGTCCTCCCCAGTGTCCGACCACACCCAATTCAGCTTCGCCGATCGCCACATCGGACCGGATTCCGACGACATCGCCACCATGCTCGACGTGATCGGCGTGGCTTCGCTCGACGAACTGGCCGCCAAGGCCCTGCCCGCCGGCATTCTCGACGCGCTCGGCGCCGACGGGCTGGCCCCCGGCCTGGACGCGCCTGCCTGCCGCGGTCGGGGAGCACGAGGCGCTGGCCGAGCTGAGAGCGATGGCCGACGCGAACACCGTCGCGGTGTCGATGATCGGGCAGGGCTACTACGACACGCTGACCCCGCCGGTGCTGCTGCGCAACATCCTGGAGAACCCGGCCTGGTACACCGCCTACACGCCGTATCAGCCGGAGATCAGCCAGGGCCGGCTGGAGGCGCTGCTGAACTTCCAGACGATGATCGCCGACCTGACCGGTCTCGAGGTGGCCAACGCCTCGATGCTCGACGAGGGCACCGCGGCCGCCGAGGCGATGACGCTGATGCATCGCGCCGTGCGCGGTTCGGCCAACCGGCTGGCCGTCGACGCCGACCTGTTCGCCCAGACCGCCGCCATTCTGGCCACCCGCGCCGAGCCGCTGGGCATCGAGATCGTCACCGCCGACCTGCGCAACGGGCTGCCCGACGGCGAGTTCTTCGGGGTCATCGCGCAGCTGCCCGGTGCCAGCGGTCGGGTGACGGACTGGTCCAAGCTGGTCGAGCAGGCCCACGAGCGCGGCGCGCTGATCGCGCTGGGCGCCGACCTGCTGGCGCTGACGCTGATCGCCCCGCCGGGGGAGATCGGCGCCGACGTGGCCTTCGGTACGGCCCAACGCTTCGGTGTGCCAATGGGATTCGGCGGCCCGCACGCCGGTTATCTGGCCGTGCACGCCAAGCACGCGCGCCAGCTGCCCGGCCGTCTGGTCGGGGTGTCCGTGGACGCCGACGGATCGCCGGCCTACCGGCTGTCGCTGCAGACCCGCGAACAGCACATCCGCCGCGACAAGGCGACCTCCAACATCTGCACCGCCCAGGTGCTGCTGGCGGTGATGGCCGCCATGTACGCGAGCTACCACGGCGCCGACGGGCTGGCCGGGATCGCCCGGCGGGTGCACGGCCATGCCCGCTCGCTGGCCGCCGGGCTGTCCGCCGCCGGTGTGGAGGTGGTGCACGACACCTTCTTCGACACCGTGCTGGTCCAGGTGCCCAACCGGGCCGCTGCGGTGCAGGCCGAGGCGAAGGGCCGCGGCATCAACATCTGGCGGGTGGACGCCGACCACGTGTCGATCGCCTGCGACGAGGCGACCACCGCCGCGCATGTCGCACTCGGTGCTGGAGAGCTTTGGGCGCTGCCCCGGCCGGCGACTATGCGGGCCCCGAGATCGACCACGCGGACAAGTGAATTCCTGACCCATCCGGCGTTCACCAAGTACCGCACCGAGACGGAGATGATGCGGTATCTGCGCACGCTGTCCGACAAGGACATCGCGCTGGACCGCAGCATGATCCCGCTGGGCTCGTGCACCATGAAGCTCAACGCCGCCGCGGAGATGGAGTCCATCACCTGGCCGGAGTTCGGCCGTCAGCATCCGTTCGGCCCGGCCGGCGACACCCCGGGCCTGCGCAGGCTCATCGCCGACCTGGAGGGCTGGCTGACCGCGGTCACCGGCTACGACGCGATCTCGTTGCAGCCCAACGCCGGATCGCAGGGCGAGTACGCCGGGCTGCTGGCCATCCACGACTACCACGCCGGTCGCGGGGACACCCACCGCGACGTGTGCCTGATCCCGTCCAGCGCGCACGGCACCAACGCCGCGTCGGCGGCGATGGCCGGGATGCGGGTGGTTGTGGTGGCGTGCCGGGACAACGGTGACGTCGACCTCGACGACCTGCGGGCGAAGGTGGCCGAGCACGCCGACGTGCTGGCTGCGCTGATGATCACCTACCCGTCCACCCACGGTGTCTACGAGCACGACATCGCCGACATCTGCGCGGCGGTGCACGACGCCGGCGGCCAGGTCTACGTCGACGGCGCCAACCTCAACGCTCTCGTCGGTCTGGCTCGGCCGGGCAAGTTCGGCGGCGACGTCAGCCACCTGAATCTGCACAAGACGTTCTGCATTCCGCACGGCGGCGGCGGCCCCGGCGTCGGCCCGGTCGCGGTGCGCGCGCATCTGGCCCCGTATCCTGCCCGGCCACCCGCTGGCCGAGGAGCTGCCGCACGGGCATGTGGTGTCCGCGGCCCCGTACGGGTCGGCGTCGATCCTGCCGATCACGTGGGCCTACATCCGGATGATGGGCGGCGGTGGGCTGCGGGATGCCTCGCTGACGGCGATCGCCTCGGCGAACTACATCGCGCGGCGTCTCGACGAGTACTACCCGGTGCTCTACACCGGCGAGAACGGCATGGTGGCCCACGAGTGCATCCTGGATCTGCGCGGGATCACCAAGGCCACCGGGGTGACCGTCGACGACGTCGCAAAGCGGTTGGCGGACTACGGTTTTCACGCCCCGACGATGAGCTTCCCGGTGGCGGGCACCCTGATGGTGGAGCCGACCGAGAGTGAGAGCCTGGCCGAGGTGGACGCGTTCTGCGAGGCGATGATCGCGATTCGCGGCGAGATCGACAAGGTCGGGTCGGGCGAGTGGCCGGCCGACGACAACCCGCTGCGCAACGCCCCGCACACCGCCGAATGCCTGCTGGTCGACGAGTGGGCGCACCCGTACACCCGCGAGCAGGCGGCCTACCCGCTGGGCAAGCACTTCCGGCCGAAGGTGTGGCCGCCGGTGCGGCGGATCGACGGCGCCTACGGCGACCGCAACCTGGTGTGCTCGTGCCCGCCGGTGGAGGCCTTCGCCTGATTCGCGTTGAGACCGCACTGAGAGCGAATACTTCGGCCGAATTTCGCTCTCAGTGCCATCTCAACGCCTGATAGCGTCACACCCGTGCTGCCCGCCAGCGTTCGCCAGTGGCAAGAAGGCGGTCGGACTGCTGTCCACCCGCGCCGGAATCGTCGTTCGTCCGGTCCGCGTCGGGCGTCGGCCCCGACCGTCCTTCTCCTGCACGGCTTTCCGTCGAGTTCCTACGACTTCACCGGCGTGGTGCAGCGGCTCGGCGACCACGCCTGGCTGACCCTGGACTTCCTCGGCTTCGGGCTGTCGGACAAACCGCGCCCGCACCGCTACAGCCTGCTCGAGCAGGCCGACATCGTGCAGGACGTCGTCGCCGAGACCGGGGTGGGCCCGGTCGTGCTGCTCGCCCACGACATGGGGACCTCGGTGGCCACCGAACTGCTGGCCCGCGACCTGTCCGGCGCACTGCCGTTCGAACTGCAGCGCGCCGTACTCACCAACGGCAGCGTCATCCTGGAACGCGCCAGCCTGCGGCCCAGCCAGAAGATCCTGCGCGGCCCGCTGGGCCCGCTGTTCTCCCGGCTGACCAACGAGCGGGGCTTCATGCGCGGGTTCGCCAGGCTGTTCAGCGCGGCCCATCCGCTGTCGAAGCAGGAGGCGCAGGCGCAGTGGGCGCTGCTGGCCCGCGACGACGGACAGCGGATCCTGCACCTGCTGTGCGCCTACCTCGACGAGCGGGTGCGCTTCGCGCAGCGCTGGCACGGCGCGGTTCGCGACTGGGGCAAGCCGCTGAGCTTCCTGTGGGCCACCGGAGATCCGGTGGCCACCACCGAGGTGCTGGCCGGGTTGATCGAGCTGCGGCCGGCGGCCGAGGTGATCAGACTTCCCGGTATCGGCCACTACCCGCAGATCGAGGTGCCCGACGAGTTCACCGCGGGAGTGCGAACGCTGCTGCAGCTCGACTAGGACAACAGCGAGGTGACGGCCGCGGTGAGGTCGGGGGAGTCCGACGCCGGCACGTTCTGGTAGGTGCCGCCGGAGAGTTGGGACACCGCCTGCCAGGTCGCACGGTCCGGGTCGTCACCGAGGTCGATGACGTTGATGGCCACCGGCCTGGCCGGGTCGATCGCCGACTTCACGTAGTCCTGCAGGCCCTGGCCGTCCAGCGACTGGTCGGTGTGCGGTCCCTGGACGATCACCAGAACCGAATTCGTCTGTCCCTGACGGAAATTCGTCAGCGCATCACCGTAGACCAGACGCAGGGTGGTGAACGAAACCCCGCCGCTGCCGGCCGGCGTCAACCCGTTCAGGGTGCCGGTCAGCGCCGCCGAGCGAGGCTGGCCGTCGAGCTGATCCGACAGCGGCCCCATCGGCACCGCCGAGCGGCCATCGACGCCGTTGAACGTCCACAGTCCCACCGCCGCGTTGGGCGGCAGGGCGCCGATCCGATTGCCGAGGGCGGTGACGACGTTGGCCAGCCGCGGCTTGCCGCCCTCGTCACCGCTGAGGGCCTGGTCGAGCATGATCGTGGTGGCCGACCCGGTGGCCGGGGCCGCCATGGCGGCGGCCAGCGTGGCGCGCACCGAGTCGTCGCCGACGGCCAGCGGTGTGCCCAGGGGTCCGAAGCTCACCACGTCGTTGCCCTGCGGGTTGGCGCCCTCGGCGCGGAAGCCGGCCTTGGCCAGTTCCGCCAGCTGTTCGGGCTTGCGCATGTAGCGGGCGAACTCGCTGGCCGCGCTCACCTGCTCGTCGCCCAGCCAGTCTCCGGCCAGCAGGACGGTGGGGTAGTCGGCGAGTGCGACGGGACCCGGCGGCAGCCAGCCCGCGACGGCGGTCTTGGCGTCGGAGATCGACGATGCGCGCTGGAACAGCTGCTGTTCGGTGGTGGCCACCGCGTGCACCGGCGCGCCCGGGTCGGTGGAGCCCAGCAGGGCCTTCCACGCCTCGCCCGCGCTCTTGTCGGCCAGCTTGGGCTGGCCGGCCACCAGGGCGTTGACCGCACCCAGCCCGGCGGTGGCCGGTGCGTCCGGGGGAGCCGAGGCCGCCGCGACCGCCTCGGCCAGCAGATAGGTGGCGTCACTGTCGCCGTCGGTCGGCAGGGCCAGGCGCAGCGATCCCCAGCCCGGCAGGTTCAGCGAGTCCAGCGCCGTGGGGTTGGTCTGCAGACCCGGCAGCGCACCCCAACCCTGTTGATCCAGTGCATCTTTCAGCTGGGGCCGGACCGCCAGCAGCACCGGCGAGGTGACCAGTGGGCGGGCGTCGGTCACGATCTCCTTGCCCGCGTCCGCCTGCAACCGCGCCGACGACACCAAGCTGGCCGGGATCCACAGCGCCGGGCGCTCACCGAGGTCGCCGGGCCAGTTGGTGACGAAACCGTTGATCACCGCATCGGAGTCGCCCGGCGTGACGATCACCTTCACGCAGCGGTCACCGACGGGTCTGGCACCGGCGTTGAAGCTCTCGGCGAACTTCTTGACGTTGTCGGCGATCGACGGGTCGGCGACCACGGGGACGTTGGCCGTGCCGGCCAGGCATTGCTGGGCCGCCTCGGTCGAGCGATGGGACAGCACGCCGCCGAAGAAGCGCCACAGGATGACTCCGCCGACCAGCACCACGACGGTGATGAGCGCGGCGATCACACCGATGCTGACGCCCCGGCGACCGCCCTCGCTGCGGTGGCCGCCCTCCCAGGCGACGCGGCGACGCGCGGCCGTGGTGTCCGCAGCCGGTTCGGCGCCCTCGTCGTAGTCGTAGTCGACGCCGTCGGCGTCGTCGCGGGACGAGTCGGCGGGCTCAGCCGGTTCACCGAAGGATTCCCCGGGACCGGGTTTGCTGTGCCTGCCCATGGCGGTGAGGTGATCCTTACTGTCGTCGAAACGGTTAGCGCGCTGTGTGCCGCCAGACCCCGCACGAGTCTAGCGATGAGCTCCTTCGCCACCGGCCGGCGGCGAATCAGGCCGCCGGTCAGGCGCCGGTGCTGGCCTTGTACTCCCGGCGGCGCCGATGCAGGATCGGCTCGGTGTAGCCGCTGGGCTGGCTCGCGCCGGCCAGGATCAGCTCCTGGGCGGCCTGGAAGGCGATGCTGCCCTCCGGGTCGGGCGCCATCGGGCGGAACTCGGGGTCCGCGGCGTTCTGCTCGTCGACCACCGCCGCCATGCGCCGCAGGCTCGCTTTGACGTCGTCGGCGGTGATCACGCCGTGCCGCAGCCAGTTCGCCAGCAGCTGGCTGGAGATGCGCAGCGTCGCGCGGTCCTCCATCAGGGCGACGTCGTGGATGTCGGGCACCTTCGAGCAGCCCACGCCCGCGTCGATCCAGCGCACCACGTAGCCCAGGATGGACTGGCAGTTGTTGTCGACCTCTTCGTGGATCTCCTCCGGCGACCAGGCCAGTTCGGCGGCCAGCGGGATGGTGAGCAGCTCGTCGACGGTGGTGCGGGTCTGACCCGCCAGCTCCTTGTGCACCGCGTAGACGTCGACGTAGTGGTAGTGCATGGCGTGCAGGGTGGCCGCGGTGGGCGAGGGCACCCACGCGGTGGTGGCGCCGGCGCGCGGCTGACCGATCTTCTGCTCGACCATGTCGGCCATCAGGTCGGTCATGGCCCACATGCCCTTGCCGATCTGGGCCTTGCCGGAGAACCCGGTGGCCAGGCCGACGTCGACGTTCTGGTCCTCGTAGGCCAGGATCCACGGCTGGGTCTTCATCGCGCCCTTGCGGATCATCGGGCCGGCTTCCATCGACGTGTGGATCTCGTCGCCGGTGCGGTCCAGGAAGCCGGTGTTGATGAACGCCACCCGGTCGGCGGCGGCCTTCACGCAGGCCTTGAGGTTCGCCGAGGTGCGGCGCTCCTCGTCCATGATGCCGACCTTGATGGTGTTCTGCGGCAGGCCGAGCACGTCCTCGACCCGGCTGAACAGCTCACAGGTGAACGCGACCTCGTCGGGGCCGTGCATCTTGGGCTTGACGATGTAGATCGAGCCGGTGCGGCTGTTCTGCCCGCCCAGCCCGTGCATCGCGATCAGGCGTGGTGAACAGGGCGTCCTGGATGCCCTCGAACACCTCGTTGCCGTCGGCGTCGACGATGGCGTCGTTGGTCATCAGGTGACCGACGTTGCGGACGAACAGCAGGCTGCGGCCGGGCAGGGTGAACTCGCTCGCCGTCCGGCGCGGTGTAGGTGCGGTCCTCGTTGAGCACCCGGGTGAAGGTCTTGCCGCCCTTGGTGACCTCTTCGGCGAGGTCGCCCTTGTTCAGGCCGAGCCAGTTGCGGTAGCCCAGCACCTTGTCGTCGGCGTCGACGGCGGCCACCGAGTCCTCGAAGTCCATGATCGTGGTGATCGCGGACTCCAGAACGACGTCCTTGATGCCGGCCTTGTCGGTGGATCCGACGGGGGACTCCGGGTCGATCAGGATCTCGATGTGCAGGCCGTGGTTGACCAGCAGCACCGACCAGGCGGGGGAGCCCAGCGTGCCGGTGTAGCCGACGAACTTCTCCGGGCTGGCCAGGCCGGTGACCTGGTCGCCCTGAGCGATCTCCAGGACGCCTTCGACGACGGACAGGCCGGTGGCGTCGCTCCACGAGCCGGAGGCCAGCGGGACCGCCTGGTCGAGGAAGTTGCGGGCGTAGGCGATCACCTTGTCGCCGCGGACCTTGTTGTAGCTGGTGCCCTGCTCGGCGCCGTCCTCCTCGCTGATGACGTTGGTGCCGTAGAGCGCGTCGTACAGCGATCCCCACCGGGCGTTGGCGGCGTTGAGGGCGAAGCGGGCGTTGAGGATCGGAACCACCAGCTGGGGGCCGGCGGTGGTGGTGATCTCGTCGTCCACGTTCGGACGTGGTGATGGAGAAGTCCTCCGGCTCGGGCAGCAGGTAGCCGATGTCGGCGAGGAACTGCTGATACTCCTGCGCGTCGATGCCGCCGATGATGCGCTGCCGGTGCCACTTGTCGATCTGCGCCTGCAGCTCGTCGCGGCGGGCCAGCAGGTCCTGGTTCTGCGGGCTGAGGTCGGTGACGACCTTGTCGACACCGGACCAGAAGCTGTCGGGGTCGACGCCGGTGCCGGGTAACGCCTCGTTGGTGATGAAGTCGTACAACACCTGGGCCACACGCAGGTTGCCCACGGAAACGCGCTCGGTCATCTGTTGTCCTCCCTCACGACAATCAATACATCTTACCCGCCAGTAACGTGGCCCTTTGCCCCGCAGCAGCATTCAGCAGCTGCTCACAGCGCTCGAGCAGGGCCGCGCGCAGCGGTGCGGCGCGCTCGGCGACAACGCTCTGGCGGCGTGCGTATTCCGCACGCCCGGCGGGTTCCTCCACGGGAATCGGCTCGAAGCCGAACTCCGTCAGGTCATATGGGCTGGCCCGCATGTCGATCTCGCGGGCCTCGGCGGCCAGCTGCAGGCAGTCCAGCAACAGCTCGGAGTCGGCCAGCGGGCCGAGCTTGTAACACCACTTGTACAAATCCATGTTGGCGTGCAGGCAGGCCGGCTGCTCCCAGTCGGCCTGGCTGTCGCGGGTCGGCGTGCCGTGGTTGCGCGGCGCCGCCGCGGGAGTGAAGAAGCGGAACGCGTCGAAGTGACTGCAGCGCAACGGCATCGACTCGACGACGGCGTCGGTCGCGGCCGCACCGAGTCGCAGCGGCACCCGGCTGTGGCGAACGGTGTCGGCGCGGTAGACCATCGCCCACTCGTGCATGCCGAAGCAGCCGAACTGGGCCGGCCGCCCTGCGGTGGCGCGCAACAGGCCGGCGATGAAGCCGACGGTGTCGAGCCGCGAGCGCAGGTACTCGGGTGCCCACGGTGACACCCGCGGGCACCGCGACATAACCGGCGCGGTCCAGGTAGTCGGCGGCGGCCGCGCCGGCCAGGGCCGTGCCGTAGCCCGGATGCCACACCCGCAACTGGCGCGGCCGCAGGCTGTAGTAGGTGAACAGGAAATCCCACACCGGATGAGCGTCACCATGTCGGGCGCGGCGACGGTGCGGTTCGGTGAAGGTGGCCACCCGTGCGCGGTGCGCGGCCGCCCGGCCCAGCCAGTCGTCCTCGGCGAGGACGAGCTCAGCCACCGGGTATCCCGTCGCGAACCGTGCCGACCAGGTCCTCGACGAGATCCTCCAGCGCGACCATGGCACAGACGCTGCCGTCGGGCGCGGTGACCAGGGCCAGGTGGCTGTTGTCGCGGCGCAGCCGGGACAGCGCGTCGGGCAGCGGCATGTCGGCAGGCAACTGGGGAAGGGGCCGCACGGCCGAGCCGTCGATCACCGCGTCGAGGTCGTCGACCTGGTCCAGCACGTCCTTGATGTGCACGAAGCCGACGAACCGCCCGGCGGCGTCGGTCAGCGGGAAACGGGAGTACCCGGTCGTGGCCAGCGCCTGCTCGATCGCGGCCACGGTCGGTCCGGCTCCGTCGACCGCCACCGGGACGGAGTGGATCTCCGACAGCGGCACCGCCACGTCGTTGACCACCCGGTTGCGGATCTGCAGCGCCCGCGACAGGCGCATGTGCTCCTCGGGGTCGAGCAGACCCTCCGACAGCGACTCGGCGATCATCTCCGACAGCTCGACCATGGAGACGGTGTTCTCCAGCTCGGTCTTGGGTTCGACGCCCAGCGCCTTCACCGTCATCCGCGCGCACCAGTCGTAGACGGCGATGATCGGCCGGGTTGCCTTGACCCACAACAGGTACGGCGGCACCAGCAGCATCGCGGCCTTCTCCGGGCCGGCCAGCGCGATGTTCTTGGGCACCATCTCGCCGAGCAGCACGTGCAGGATCACCACCACGGTGATCGCCACGATGAACGACACCGTGTGCAGCAGCGCGTCGGGGACACCGAGCAGGTCGAACGGTTTGCGCAGCAGGTGCGCCACCGCCGGCTCGCCGACGCGGCCCAGCACGATCGAGCAGACCGTGATGCCCAGCTGCGCGCCGGCGAGCATCATCGACAGGTTCTCCCCGGCCCGGATGACGGTGACCGCGCTGCGCTTGCCCTGCTCGGCCAGCGCCTCGAGACGGTCGCGGCGCGCCGAGATCAGCGCGAACTCCGCGGCCACGAAGAACGCGTTGGCCAGGATCAGCAGCAGGGTCAGCAGGACCCCGAACAAGTCGCCCATCAGGACTCGTCCTCCTGCCGTCGCTCCGGCGCTGCGCGGGGCCAGGTCGACCAGATCGATCCGCCTGCCGTCCATCCGCACCACGGTCGCCGTCCAGCGCGGCTGCTCGTCGAGCGGGGCGTCGGTGTCGAAGGCCGTCAGCTCCACCGTCTCACCCTCTTCGGGGATGTGGCCCAGCTCGTGCATCACCAGGCCGCCGATGGTCTCGTAGTCGCCCTTCGGGGGCGCGGAACTCGGTGGCGTCGGCCACCTCGTCGATGCGCAGCAGCCCCGAGACCCGCCACCCGTCGCCGATGCGTTCGACGTCCGGGGTCTCCTCGTCGTGCTCGTCGCGGATGTCGCCGACGATCTCCTCGATCAGGTCCTCGACGGTGACCATGCCTGCGATGCCGCCGTACTCGTCGGCCACCAGCGCGGTCTGCATGCCGGTGGCCCGGATCTCCGACATCAGCGCGTCGCCGTCGAGCGTCGAGGGCACCACCGGCACCGGGCGGGCCAGCACGGCCAGCCGGGTGTGCCCGCGCTCGGCGTGCGGCACCTCGAAGACCTGCTTGAGGTGGACGATGCCGATGGTCTCGTCGAGGTCGCCGCGGGTGACGGGGAACCGGGAGTGCCCGGTCTCCCGGACCATCGGCCACCAGGTCGGCGCACGGTGTCGTCGGCCTCCAGCGACTCGATCTTGGAGCGCGGGGTCATCAGCTCCTCGGCGGTGCGCTCGCCGAACTGCAGCGAGCGGTCCACCAGTGCGGCGGTCGTCTGGTCCAGCGAGCCCTGCCGCGCGGAGGTCCGCACCAGCGACACCAGCTCCTGCGGGGAGCGCGCCGAGCGCAGTTCGTCGGCGGGCTCGATGCCGAACCGCTTGAGTATCCGGTTGGCGGTGCCGTTGGTCAGGTGGATCAGCGGGGTGAACAGCGTGGAGAACATCACCTGCGGGCCGGCCACCACCCGTGCGGTGCGCAGCGGCACGGCGACCGCCAGGTACTGGGCCACCAGTTCGCCGAACACCATCGACACCGAGGTCGCGATCAGCAGGGCCAGGATCAGGGCGCTGACGTCGATCCAGCGCTCCGGCAGGCCGACGGCGGCCAGAACCGGGGCGCACCAGCCGCGCGATCAGGGGTTCGGCGAGGTAACCGGTGATCAGCGTGGTGATCGAGATGCCGATCTGGGCGCCGGAGAGCTGGAAGGACAGCGTCCGGTGGGCGCGCTGGACCATCTTGTCGCGGCGGGCGCCGCTGCGGGCGTTGGCGTCGACGGTGCTGCGCTCGAGCGCGGTCAGCGAGAACTCGGCGGCCACGAAGACCGCGGTGCCGAGGGTCAGGAGGATGAATCCGAGCAGGCTGAGCAGGATGGCGACGACGCTCATCGGGTCCTCACCGACGGTCCGCCGGGCCTTGCGCCCGGCTGACTAGGGGAAGGCTCGGCGTCGGCCTCGTCCGGTGCCCGCTCGACCGGGGCAGCCCGCTCCGCGGGGGCCTCGACGGGTGCCTGCGGCACGGGATCCCTTTCCTCGTTGGGGTTAGAACAGTTCTCTATGGTAGCGGCTCGACGGCGCCGGACCGGCTCACCAGCCGGTCGGCAGCGGGTGTCCCTCGGCGAAGCCGGCCGCCGACTGCACCCCGAGCGATCGCCCGTTCGTGCAGTTCGGCGATGGTCGAGGCGCCGACGTAGGTGCACGTGCTGCGGACGCCGGAGGTGATGTGGTCCAGCAGGTCCTCCACCCCGCCGCGGGCCGGGTCCAGTGCCATCCGGGAGGTGGAGATGCCCTCTTCGAACAGCGCCTTGCGGGCCCGGTCGAAGGCGCTGTCGGCGCTGGTGCGGGCGGCGACCGCACGCTTGGAGGCCATGCCGTAGCTCTCCTTGTACGGATGGTTGTCCCGGTCGTGCATCAGGTCGCCGGGGGATTCGTAGGTGCCGGCGAACCAGGAGCCGATCATCACGTTGGACGCGCCCGCCGCCAGTGCCAGCGCGACGTCGCGCGGGTGCCGGACTCCGCCGTCGGCCCAGACGTGTCCACCGAGTTGTCTTGCCGCAGAGGAACATTCGAGCACCGCGGAGAACTGCGGGCGGCCGACGCCGGTCATCATCCGGGTGGTGCACATGGCGCCGGGGCCGACGCCCACCTTGACGATCGAGGCGCCCGCGGTGATCAGGTCGCGGGTGCCCTCGGCGGAGACGACGTTGCCCGCCGCCAGTGGGATGCCCAGGTCCAGGGACGAGACGGCCTTGATGGCGTCGAGCATCTTGAGCTGGTGGCCGTGGGCGGTGTCGACGACCAGGACGTCCACCCCGACCTCGGCCAGCGCCTGCGCCTTGGCCGCCACGTCGCCGTTGATGCCCACCGCCGCGGCGATCCGCAACCGGCCTGTCGCGTCGACCGCGGGGGTGTAGATGCCGGCGCGCACCGCTCCGATGCGGGTGAGCACCCCGGCCAGGGAACCGTCGGCCTCGGTGAGCACGGCCACATCCACCGGCGCGTGCTCGAGCTGTCCGAAGACCAGCTTCGGGTCGGTGTGCGACCGGGGCGGTGACGAAGTCGGTGACCGCCACGTCGCGCACCCGCGCGAAGCGGTCGACGCCGACGGTGGCGGCCTCGGTGACCAGGCCGACGGGCCTGCCCTCGGACAGCACGACGGCCACGCCGTGGGCGCGCTTGTGGATCAGCGCGACGGCGTCCGACACCGAGTCCTCGGGGCCGAGGGTGACCGGGGTGTCGGCGACCAGGTCGCGGCTCTTGACGAAGTCGACGGTCTGCTTGACGGCCTCGATCGGCAGGTCCTGCGGCAGGACGACGATGCCGCCGCGGCGGGCCACCGTCTCGGCCATCCGCCGCCCGGCCACCGCGGTCATGTTGGCGACCACGACGGGAATCGTCGTGCCGGTGCCGTCGGCGGTGGACAGGTCGACGTCGAACCGGGAGATGACGTCGGAGCGGCTGGGGACGATGAAGACGTCGTCGTAGGTCAGGTCGTACGGAGGCCGGTGGCCGTCGAGGAATCGCACGACAGCCAGCCTAGTTGGCGCGCCGTTCTGCGCCGAGCAGACGCAGAGTCGCACGATTCGGCCCTCCTCAGTGCGATTCTGCGTCTGCTCGCGGCGAGAACTCAGACCTCGACTTCGCTGCGGTCCCCGCTCCACAGCGTGTGGAACCGGGCCGCGGGGTCGGCGTCGACGCGCCCGTAGGTGTGCGCGCCGAAGAAGTCGCGCAGGCCCTGGGTCAGCGCCGCGGGCAGCCGCTCGGTGCGCAGCGCGTCGTAGTACGACAGCGCCGAGGCGAAGCCGGGGATCGGGATGCCCAGCTCGGTGGCGGTGACCACGACGCGACGCCAGCTGTCGATCGCCGATTCGACCGCGCTGCGGAAGTACGGCGCGGCGATCAGCGTCGGCAGGTCGGGGTTCGTCGTCGAACGCCTCCTTGATCCGGTTGAGGAACTTGGCCCGGATGATGCAGCCGCCGCGCCAGATGGTGGCCAGGTCGCCGGGGGTGATGCCCCAGTCGTACTCGGCCGAGCCGGCCTGGATCTGGTTGAAGCCCTGCGCGTAGGCGACGATCTTCGAGGCGTACAGCGCCTCGCTGGACGTCCTCGGTGAATTGCTTTGCGTCCGTTGGCCGTTCGCCGAGTTCGCCGGAGGCCAGGCCGGTGGTCGCGCGGCGCTGCGGCACCGATCCGGACAGCGCGCGGGCGAACACCGCCTCGGCGATACCGGTGACCGGCACCCCCAGGTCGAGCGCGGACTTGACCGTCCAGCGGCCGGTGCCCTTCTGCTCGGCCTCGTCGACGATGACGTCGACCAGTGGCTTGCCGGTCTTGGCGTCGATCTGGCTCAGCACCTCGGCGGTGATCTCGACCAGGAAGCTGTCCAGGTCGCCGGAGTTCCACTCGGTGAACACGTCGGCGATCTGCGGCGCGCTCAGTCCGAGCCCGTCGCGCAGCAGCTGGTAGGCCTCGCCGATGAGCTGCATGTCGGAGTACTCGATGCCGTTGTGCACCATCTTCACGAAGTGGCCGGCGCCGTCCGGGCCGATGTGGGTGCAGCAGGGGACGCCGTCGACGTGGGCGGAGATCTCCTCGAGCAGCGGGCCCAGCGTCTTGTAGGACTCGGCCGGGCCGCCGGGCATGATCGACGGGCCGTTGAGCGCGCCCTCCTCGCCGCCGGAGATGCCGGCGCCGACGAAGTGCAGGCCGCGCTCGCGCATGGCCTTCTCGCGGCGGATGGTGTCGGTGTAGAGCGCGTTGCCGCCGTCGATGATGATGTCGCCCTGCTCCATCGCGTCGGCGAGTTCGTTGATGACGGCGTCGGTGGGGTCACCGGCCTTGACCATGATCAGCACCCGGCGCGGCTTCTCCAGCGCGGCCAGGAACTCCTCGATGGTCTCGCTGCGGACGAACTTGCCTTCGGAGCCGTGCTGGTCGAGCAGGGCGTCGGTCTTGGCGACCGAGCGGTTGTGCAGTGCGACGGTGTAGCCGTGGTGGGCGAAGTTGCGGGCGATGTTGGAGCCCATCACCGCCAGGCCGGTGACGCCGATCTGTGCGGTGCCGTTCGTGCTGTTCGTCTGCGACGAGCTCATCGAGCGCCTTTCAGTTATGGATTTTGTTGTGGCAGAGCATTTTTGAAATCAGCCAGGTGCGATGACTAGATCGCGAACAGCCGGTGCAGCTCGGTCAGCCACGGCACCGCGACCGCGACGGTCGGCACGAAGAGCACCGCCGCGGCGGCGGTGTAGGCGGCCAGCGACAGCCACAGGCTGTTCGGCCGGCCGGCCAGCCGGCGCACCCGGATCACCGTGGTCGGCCCGCCGGCGGCCAGCGCGCCCGACGGGGTGCGGCCCGAGGCGCAGGCGACCAGGGCGCGGGCCAGCGGAGTGGGTCCGGCGGTGCGCACCGCGGCGTCGTCGGCGAGCATCTCGACGAGCAGCCGCGACCGCGGCCAGCGCGCTTCCGCTGCGGACGAATCGGGGGAACGCGGTGTGGACGGCGATGAACGCCTCGAGCACCAGGTCGTGGCGGGCGCGCAGATGGGCGCGTTCGTGGCTGAGGATCGCCATGAGCTCGGTGTCGCTCAGCGCCGACAGCGTGCCCTCGCTGAGCACGACCCGGCTGCGCACGCCGGGCAGGCAGTAGGCCAGCGGCTCGGCGACGTGCAGCACGCGCAGCCCGTTCATGCCGTGCCGGCAGTCGCCGAGCAGGTCGACGACCATCCGGTGGTGCGCCCGCCGGCGCCGGGTGGCGATCGGCGACCTGCACCACGGCGCTGACCAGACGCGCGCCGATCAGCAGCGTCACGGCGAAGACCGACGACGTAGGCCAGCCACAGCGGCCAGCCCAGCACCGCGATCTCGCTGGTGATCGTGGCGGTCGGACGGCCGTCGGGGCCGGGCACGAAAAGCCTGCTGGCGATGGCCAGTCCGGCGCTGAACGCGGACAGCACGGCGGCCACGGCGATCGACTGCCACAGCACGATCGCCGCCCGCGGTGCGCGCATCGGCCACGACGAGCGCGCCAGCAGCGCCGGCACCGGACCGACCAGTGCTAGGGCGACGAGGGCGAAGGCCAGCGCGGACACACCGACAGTCTCCCTCAGTCGGAGGGTGCGCCGCCAGCAGACCAGTCAGATCGAGGACTTCGGTCCTTGGCTTCGAGTTCGGCCAGCGCGCGACGTAGCGCCTCGGCCTCGTCGGCGCCGACCCGCTCGACGAAGTGCACCAGGGCTGCCTGCCGGTCGACCGAGTCGGCGGCCTGGTCGAGTGCGTCGACCATCAGGCCGGCGATCAGCTCGTCGGGACCGTGCACCGGGGCGTACTGGTGGGCCCGGTCGTCGCGGATCTGGGACACCAGGTTCTTCGCGGGCCAGCCGCTGCAGCACGGTCATCACCGTGGTGTAGGCCAGGTCGCGTTCCGCGGAGAGGGCCTCATGCACCTGGCGGACCGTCAATGGCTCGCCGGCGGCCCAGAGGTGGTCCATCACCGCGCGTTCGAGTTCGCCGAGACGAGTCAACTTGGGCATATCCGTTCATCTCCAGGTGCAGTAAAAATCAAGCGTACTCCCGGTTACTACCGAGCGTCGTATCCAATTTGCGTGCCTCAACTCCGGTTCGCTCCTCTCGTGTTCCCCGCCGTCGTCGGCCCCGCACCAAAACCCCAGGCCAGTGCTGAGTACCCCGTCAGGAATGTGACTGCACTCACATAAGGCAAGCCTGTACTGCCTCCCTATTCTTATGGTTAGGCTTACCTAACTTCAACTCGGGAGGCGCGATGACCGCGGCACTGGCGGACCCACTGATCAACGGCATGGCGATTGCCCGGATCCTGCCGGTGCACGAGTCCAGTCGCCGGTTGCGCAAGCTGACGCCGGAGTCGCCGCGCGTGCACGGGGTGGCGGTCATGTCCGACATCGCCCGCCGGCGGTGGTGGCCGCTGGAGACCGCGGTGCCCAGCGGCCGGGTGCGGCACATGTTCGAGACCGCCGCCGGCGAGCTGGGCAACGGCCGCGCTGCCGCACAGCAGCTGGCCGCGACGGTCACCCACGGTGTGCTGGGCCGGGTGGTGACGCTGATGGTGCTGGAAGGCCGCGCCTGGGACCCGGGCCCGGAGAACCTCTGGATGCACGTCGACTCCGAGGGCGCGATCGACTGGGCCGGAGTCACCGACCCGACGCTGCGGGTGCTGCCCGACGACCCGGCCGGCGCCGGCGTGGTCCGGCTGCCCGGTGAGACGGCGCTGGCCACGTGGGTGGCGCACCGCTGCCACCGCTCGCTGGAGCCGGTCTTCGAGGAGCTCGAGCGGCTCAGCCGCGGCGCGCTCGGCCAGGCGTCGATGTGGCAGACGGTCGGGGCGGCCGTGGTCGTCACCGCCACCCAGGTTCCGCTGCTCAGCGGCGCCAGTGAGCTGGTCTGCATGCGGCGCGGCCAGGCGGTCCTCGACGCGCTGACGTGCTTTGGCCTGCCGGTTCGAGCACCGCGCCGGAGTCCTGAGGGCTGCAGAGACTCCCGGCGCCTCGCCGAGGACGGACCCCGCGTTTCGCACGCGGGGTCCGTCCCTGTAAACACAGATGCGTGCAACCAGAGCAGTCGCTGACCGAGAACATCGCCTTCGACGCGCCGTTCGACAATCAGCTCGGGCTGGAGTTCACCGAGCTGACCCCGGACGGCGCCAAGGCCCAGCTGGAGGTCCAGCCCAAGCTGCTCCAGCCGATGGGGATCGTCCACGGCGGGGTGTACTGCTCGATGATCGAGTCGATGGCCAGCACGTCGGCGTACGTGTGGTTGTCGGCCAACGGCGGCGGCAACGTCGTCGGGGTCAACAACAACACCGACTTCCTGCGCGCCATCCGTTCGGGCCGGTCTACGGCGTATCCGAACCCGTGCACCGCGGCCGTCGCCAGCAGTTGTGGCTGGTGACCATCCGCGACGAGCAGGACCGCGTCGTCGCCCGCGGCCAGGTGCGGCTGCAGAACCTCGAGCCCGATCCGCCCCAGTAGGCGCCTTTCGCCCGACCTGCTGAACCCGCCCGGGCGTGGCAGGATCGCGCACTATGCGCCTGTCACCGCATGAAACCGATCGGCTGCTGCTCTCCTACGCCGCCGACCTCGCCCGCCGCAGGCAGGGTCGGGGACTGCGGCTCAACCATCCCGAAGCGGTCGCCATCATCACCGACCACGTCCTGGAGGGCGCCCGCGACGGCCGCACCGTCGCCGAGCTGATGGTCAGCGGCCGCGAGGTGCTCACCCGCGACGACGTCATGGACGGGGTGCCGGAGATGCTCGACGACGTCCAGGTCGAAGCCACCTTCCCGGACGGCACCAAGCTGGTCACCGTCCACCACCCGATCGACATGATTCCCGGAGAGATCTTTCTCGGCGACGGCGACATCGAGATCAACGCCGGCGCGCCGCGCCTGGAGCTCGAGATCGTCAACACCGGCGACCGGCCGGTCCAGGTCGGCAGCCACGTGCATCTGCCGCAGGCCAACGCGGCGCTGTCGTTCGACCGGTCGGCGGCCCGCGGTCACCGGTTCGACATTCCCGCCGGCACCGCGGTGCGCTTCGAACCCGGTGTGGCGCAACGGGTTCGGCTGGTGCCGCTCGGCGGATCGCGGGAAGTCCACGGACTGAGCCTGGATCCGCCCGGCAAGCTGGACGGTCAAGCATGACCGCGCTCTCCCGGGCCCGCTACGCCGCGCTGTTCGGACCGACCACCGGCGACCGGATCCGCCTGGCCGACACCGACCTGATCGTCGAGATCACCGAAGACCGCAGCGGCGGGCCGGGCCTGGCCGGTGACGAGGCGGTGTTCGGCGGCGGCAAGGTGCTCCGCGAGTCGATGGGCCAGGGTCGGGCCACCCGCGCCGAAGGCGCGCCCGACACCGTGATCACCGGCGCGCTGATCCTCGACCACTGGGGAATCATCAAGGCCGACATCGGCATTCGCGACGGTCGCATCGTCGCCATCGGCAAGGCCGGCAACCCCGACATCATGTCGGGCGTGCACCCCGACCTGGTGATCGGCCCGTCGACCGAGATCATCGCCGGCAACGGCCGGATCCTGACCGCCGGCGCCATCGACTGCCACGTCCACCTGATCTGCCCGCAGATCATGGACGAGGCCATCGGCGGCGGCATCACCACGATCGTCGCCGGCGGCACCGGGCCGGCCGAGGGCACCAAGGCCACCACCGTCACCCCGGGCGCCTGGCACCTGGCGCGCATGCTGGAGTCGCTGGACTCCTGGCCGCTCAACGTCGCGCTGCTGGGCAAGGGCAACACCGTCAGCCACGAGGCGATGTGGGAGCAGTTGCGCGGCGGCGCAGCCGGTTTCAAGCTGCACGAGGACTGGGGGACCACGCCCGCCGCCATCGACGCCTGCCTGACGGTGGCCGACGCCGCCGGGGTGCAGGTCGACATCCACACCGACACCCTCAACGAGGCCGGCTTCGTCGAGGACACCCTGGCCGCGATCGAGGGCCGCGACGATCCACGCCTACCACACCGAGGGCGCCGGCGGCGGGCACGCGCCGGACATCATCACCGTCGCCGCCGAGTCCCACGTGCTGCCCAGTTCGACCAACCCGACCCGGCCGCACACCGTCAACACCCTCGACGAGCACCTCGACATGCTGATGGTGTGCCACCACCTCAACCCCAGCGTCCCCGAGGACCTGGCGTTCGCCGAGAGCCGGATCCGGCCGTCGACCATCGCCGCCGAGGACCTGCTGCACGACCTCGGGCGCCATCTCGATGATCGGCAGCGACGCGCAGGCGATGGGCCGGATCGGCGAGGTGGTGATGCGGACCTGGCAGACCGCGCACGTGATGAAGGGCCGCCGCGGCGCGCTGGACGGGCGACGGGGCGGCCGACAACAACCGGGTGCGCCGCTACGTCGCGAAGTACACGATCTGCCCGGCGATCGCCCACGGCCTCGACCACGAGATCGGTTCGGTCGAGGTGGGCAAGCTCGCCGACCTGGTGCTGTGGGAGCCGGCCTTCTTCGGGGTGCGCCCGCACGCGGTGATCAAGGGCGGCATGATCGCCTGGGCCGCGATGGGCGACGCCAACGCCTCGATCCCCACCCCGCAGCCGGTGCTGCCGCGGCCGATGTTCGGTGCCGCACCCGCCGCGGCCGCGGCCACCTCGGTGCACTTCGTCGCCCCGCAGGCCATCGAGGACGGGCTGGCCGACCGGATCGCGGTCAACCGCCGGCTCGTCGCCGGTGGGCAACGTCCGCGCCGTCGGCAAGGCCCAGATGCCGCTCAACGACGCCCGGCCCCGCATCGAGGTCGATCCCGACACCTTCACGGTGCGCATCGACGGCGAGGTGTGGCAGGAGCAGCCGGCCACCGAACTGCCGATGGCCCAGCGCTACTTCCTGTTCTGATGGCGTCGCCTGAGCACCCTTCTGACCCTGGCCGACTCGCGGCTTGCCGACCGGCGGCCACGTGCACTCCGGCGGGGTCGAGGAGGCCGTCACCAGCCGGCTGGTCGTCGACCTCCCCACGCTGGAGGCCTACCTGCGCCGGCGGATCCGCACCAGCGGGCTGGTCACGGCGTCGATCGCCGCCGCCGTGCACCGGGGCGAACTCGGCGATCGCCGCCGCCGATGCCGAAACCGATGCCCGCACACCGGCTCCGGCGGCCCGGCAGGCCTCCCGCGCGCAGGGCCGCGGGCTGCTGCGCCTGGCGCGGCGGGTCTGGCCGGACGGCGACTGGGATGCCCTGGGCCCCAGCCCGCATCTCGCCGTGGCGGCCGGCCGGGTCGGTGCGGTCGGCCGGGCTGGCACCCCGAGCAGACCGCGCTGTCGATCGTCTACACCACGATGACCGGTACGGCCACCGCCGCCCAGCGTCTGCTGGCGCTGGACCCCGGCGACGTGGCGGCGCTGACCTTCGCCCTGGCCGAGCTGTGCGAGCAGACCGCGGACACCGCGGCCGCGGGCCTGGCCGACCTGTCCGATCCGCTGCTCGACGAGCTGGCCCAGCGCCACGCCGAGCGGGAACGTCCCCTGTTCGCCTCCTGAAAGAAGCCTCATGCCACCACATTTCATCGACGGCGAACCGCACACCCACACCGAGCGGCCCAAGCGGGTCCGCCAGGCCCGGGGAGCCGCTGCGGATCGGCATCGGCGGCCCGGTCGGTTCCGGCAAGACCGCGCTGGTCGCCGCGCTGTGCCGCCAGCTGCGCGACGAGATCTCCCTGGCGGTGCTGACCAACGACATCTACACCACCGAGGACGCCGACTTCCTGCGCCGCCACGCCGTGCTGCCCGACGACCGGATCGCGGCCGTGCAGACCGGCGGCTGCCCGCACACCGCGATCCGCGACGACATCACCGCCAACCTCGACGCCATCGACGACCTGATCGCCGCGCCACGACCAGCTCGACCTGATCCTGGTCGAGTCCGGCGGCGACAACCTCACCGCGACGTTCTCCTCCGGCCTGGTCGACGTGCAGATCTTCGTCGTCGACGTGGCCGGCGGTGACAAGGTGCCGCGCAAGGGCGGCCCGGGCGTGACCTTCTCGGACCTGCTGGTGGTCAACAAGACCGACCTGGCCCCGCTGGTCGGCGCCGACCTCGACGTCATGCGCCGCGACGCGGAGAAGGTCCGCGACGGCCGTCCGACGGTGCTGATCTCGCTGACCGAGGACCCGGCCGCCGGCGCGGTGCTGGGCTGGGTGCGCGAGCAGCTCCGGGTCGACCAGCCGGCCTGAGATGCGTTCGGACGTCGTCGTGGTGGCCACGCCGGGCCGCCTGCCGCGCATCGAGTGTCGCGGGGGAGTCGCGGCCCGGCACACCGAGACCGACACGGTGCACCTGGTGTCGGCGGCGGCGACGCCGCTGGGTGGCGACGTCATCGCGATCCGGTTGGTGGTCGAGCCGGGCGCACGGCTGCGACTGCGCAGCGCGGCGGCCAGCGTCGTCCTGCCCGGGCCGGGCACCCGAACATCGCACTCCTGCTGGACGATCGAGGTCGCCGGTGAGCTCGACGTGGATCTGGAGCCGACGATCGTGGCCGCCGATGCGCGGCATCTCAGCGAGGTCCGGGTGCAGCTCGCCGAAGCAGCGCAGCTGCGGATCAGGGAGCGCGTGCAGATCGGCAGAACCGATCAAAGGGGTTGTCTGTTTCCATGGCCACCTGCGTTGAATAGGCATGTGAAGTTCCCCGCTCACATGGACGGTACTTCCCCGGAAAGGAAGATGTCTGTGTCCTTACTTCGCCCCTTCCTCCGCTACAAAGCGCGACTCGCGGTTTGCGTTCTCGGTCAGAGGCGCCGACCGCACGATCAGAAAAGGTATGTACAACAAGTGCTATTTCACACGATTCTTCCGGACAAATTCCGCCAGGGCACGCACCGAGGCAAAGGCGCTGACGCCCACTTCCTTTGTTTCGATCTTTACACCGTAATCCTTCTCAAGCATAAGGACGAGTTCCAGAACGTCAATCGAGTCGATCCCCAGATTCCCTCCTACAAGCTGGTCATCGTCGCCGATATCCGCTGGAGCGACATCCAGCAGGGACAGGGTATCGATGATCTTGACTTTCATTTCCTCAATAAGTGCTTCCATGTATTCTACCTCTTCCAATTGGAGTGATTCGCGATTGCAGCCTGACCGTCCGGGCCGTTGGAGCATCACGAGCCTGAATGTCTGTGTAATTTTTTACAGGAACCAGTTTCCCTATTCAGAGGCGCCGCCTGTTCCAATCTTTCAGGCGGTCTCCTCCGGGCGGAAGGCCTGGATTTGCATATCGGCGACTATCTCCGATCCGCTGCTGACCGTACCGGTAAAAACGGCATAACCTTCCAGCGCGTAACTCCTTACCACCTCGGTGATCAGCGTGGCCGGAACGACAAGACGGGGACGCCGGAAATCGGCGGTCTTAATCCCTACCAGCCAGCCGGTGGCCCCGCCCCGATTGGACTGCAGCCGTTTCCATCCCTCCAAAAGCGCTGCCGTCTGGGCGACGAGTTCAATCGTCACCAGGACGTCCACGGATCCCTCAAGGTACAGGGGCCAATCCTCCGTGACGGTGGCTGACGTCACGGCCTTCTCCGTATCGACGGTGATCACCGCATCGAGAAACCGCATCCGGTCGCGATGGGGGATCAGGGTTTCAATATCGATATCCATGCATTCCACGGGGCTTCCATAACAGAAATATGCACCCCCGGGCAAGACTTTCTTGGGGAGTCATTCAGAGGCGGGACGGAAAAGTCTCCTCTCTATCGGGAGAATATCTGTCAGGCCTTGAAACCCGCCACTTCTTCAATCAACCAATCGATCCAGCCTTCGATTCCCGCACCGGTTTTACAGGATACTTCGAGGATCTTGATGCGAGGATTCAAGATCAGGACCCGTTCCCGAAAGAGAGCCATATTAAAGTCGCTCAGAGACAGATAATCGATTTTATTGACCACAAGAAGATCGCAGATGGAGAACATCAGCGGGTACTTCAGGGGTTTGTCATCCCCCTCGGGAACGCTCAGGATCATCACATTCCTGTGGGCTCCCGTGTCGAATTCGGCCGGGCAGACCAGGTTCCCCACATTTTCGATGATGACAAGATCGAGTTCGCTGATCTCCAGGGCTTTGATCCCCTGGGTGACCATGGTGGCATCGAGGTGGCAGAATCCACCCGTCCGGAGCTGAACAGCCGGAATTCCCCGGGCGGCGACCTTCTCCGCGTCGACCACGGAATCTATATCCGCTTCGATCACACCGAGCCGCAACGACCCTTTAAGCCCTTCAATCGTCCGCAGGATGAGACTGGTTTTTCCTGAACCGGGCGAGGACATGAGATTCAAGAGCATCGTTTTTTCCGCCCGGAGCCGCTCCCGGATCTCTCCGGCCGTTTTCATATTGTCGGAGAGGATCTCTTCCTTTACTTCGATGAGTCTTATGCCTTGCATTACTCCGCCTCCATCTCCTTGATGGTGTATTCCCTTCCGGAAAGAAGCGTCCCGCTTTTCCCGCCGCAGGCAGGGCAGACCGTGTCGCCTATTTTCGACAATTCGCACTCATAGGACGCCGAACAGGCACTGCAGCTGCATGACAATGGGCGTCCGTTCGATCTCGATCCTCGCCCCTTCAGCCACGGTTCCCTTGCTCAGGTAATCAAAATAACGCTGAATCCACTCGTCTTCGAGGTCGCTGAGCCGACCGATCCTCAGATGAATGGCCTTCACCTTCCGTACAGTCGTTTGCCCGGGCATGTTTCAGTACAATTTTCAGAATGCTCTCCATAATGGGAAGCTCATGCATATCAGATCTCCTGAGCCCACCGTATATCACGGGTTATCCTGCCATTAAAGGCCTATTTCCGGTAAACAGATCTCGCCTTCGTAACGACAGAACCCTGTCGATCCAGGTACAAAAAGGCACTGAAGGAAGTGCTCAGACCGATCCGGTAAAAGCGACTGTAGCGATTATGATTGGAAATTCATTGAGAATCTTGATGGTGCGAAAAGAGTGACACGAAGAAGAAGATGGTGATCATCCACCGAAAAAATTTTTCGACAGACTTCAAAATGGTTGGATCTTCAAAACTCCGCTCTCACAAAGCCTGAATACAGGCAAGGAAAACATCCGTTATCTCATGCGCCCGGATCCCCGGTTAAAAGTCGGGGATCAGGGGAGGACTCACTCCGGCCGTCAGAAAATACCCTCTTCCTTGATCCCGTAACGTTCTTCCATCAATGTGTATGATTGAACATCTGTAATCGTCTCGAGAGGCTGGCGGAATGAGGATTTCGACGAAGCGGGAATATGTTCGGCAGACTGCTTCTGATTGCCACCTTTGGCAGTGCCGGTGACACGGCTTTTTTCAAAACAAACATTTCCTCCCATTTCCGATTGTATCTTCATAGTCTTACCTCCCATCAGCCTATCAATTGACTTAGCCTGAAACGCATACCTTGCCTATCTTCACGCAAGAAAACTGCCACATCGCATAAGATCATATTAGTATATGTAATCATTGTCAGAATACTGATTTGGAAAAACAATACCTGATGCAAAAATGGCACGATATTGTATTAACCGAAAAAGTTGGAACAAAATCGTACGAGATGCACCCTTTATCCCAATGAATACGGTCCCGGTAATCCCTTGTCACGGAAGAAAATCGAGTGTGCTAAAGTTTTCATTCAAATGGCCGATATGAGATGTAGAAAGTGTAAAAAACCATTTTTTATCTTTCCACTATGGAGAACGAAACGGCCATTTGACGTTCGTCAAGAGCATTTAGACGTTTTCGAGTAAGGTCTCTGAGGGGTAAGAGTTATGGTCTATACGTTTGCATGTCCTGTCCCTTGTCATCGAGTCATAAAAGTGTATGCGAATACCGACAATGATGCCATAAATAACATCATTGTCGCGGGCGCCTTGAGCTGTCGAAACAGGGCAAATCGGAAGTATTGTGAAAAGAGCCGTCGTGATATGCCTTCGTTGCCTGAAGAACAGCTGAGGGAAATCGTCCGATTAAGCATGGTACCCGAATCGGTCGATAGAACGCAGATGATGAGTGAAACGATGACGAAAACTTTGGAAGGATCTCTTTATACTGCCGGTACCGTTTGATCGGGTTTTATTACACGGTTCCGACAAGGCATTGCACATTTTTATCATGCCATATTGGAGCAACGTTGTAAATCGGAATGATTTACAACCTTATCCCTTCTCTTTCAGATATTTCATGATCGTCTTGAACTGGCTTTTCCCGTCGAGCCCGGCCTCGGCCAGCACCATGTGAGCCTGGCCGCTCCCCAGGAAGTGCCCCTTGCGATAAGGATGGAGCGTCATCTCCCGCCCCCGGTCGGAACGGATCCAGCGGTACATCGTCGGCAGGGTAAAGCCGGTGATGCCCATCGCCCGCATCGCATGCGCCTCGGGAAAGATCTTCTCCTGCAAGCGCTGGGGAAGGAGGTCGAAGAGTTCGGCGCTGGCCACATAGTAGACGAACAGATCGACGCCCTTCTGTTCCAGGAGGGGCAGCGCCTCTTCCACGAAGGCGTATCCCACCTCGCTGCCCTGGAGGACCACGACGCCGGCGTTTTTCTTTTTTGCCCCGCGGAGGAGGTAGACCCCGGTGGTCGCGCAGTTTGCCGGTGAAAGTCCCAAGGCCTTGCGGTCGAGCACCTTCTCGGTGGGACGCGTGACAAAGGGGGCGATGACGGCGGGACGCCTGTTCAGTGCCGCCGCCGTCAGGGGCCACAGTTCCTGCGGATCCCACGGGGTGAGGGTAATCATCGTCCCCCGCGGGAAGTTCTCCTGGAGAATCTGAAGCGGTTGCGGGTCCGCATGGGTCGGTCCATCCTCCCCGGTCTTCAGTCCTGCATGGGCGCAGACGAGGAAGATAGGGCGATAAGGCCCCTTCTCCAGTGCTTGGCGGGCCTGATTCCCGATGGCATGGAGACGGGCCGCAATGTGCCCGAGGGGCGCCAGGAACGCCCCATAGGAAGAGCCGGCGCCGCTGTGGTGCCCGAAGGAGGCGAGGCCGGAAAGGATTGCCGTCATCGCATCTTCGCATATCCCTCCCGTCGCCAGGAGCCGTGATCCCGGGTTGGCGGCGGCGTTGTAATAACCGCCGGGAAATCCCTGCCCCACGGTGCTGAGGCTTGTCGAACCGAGGAGGTCGGCAGCCGCGGCAAAGAGGGCCCCGTTGCTCATTTTGTTGTAATAGCTCAGACACGCGGCCGAACTCGGCGCGCAACGTCGTGCCGGCGCCGGGGGTCAGCACAAGCTCCTTCGGGGTCGTCTTGGCCGATTTCGAGGCGATTTCGTATATGGCGTCGATCTTCGGTCCATTGCGCCGGGGTTTGCGTCGACGGAGATCGAGCCTCTCCCGCGCCCCATTGAGCCTTTCAACGATCATAGCGACCAGAGCCCGGTTCCCCTCCAGCGCCTTGCGAACGACCTGCAGGGATTCCCAGAAGCATTCCTCGAGAATTCCGGCGTCCTTACCGCTCTGACACCGCTGGTGGGAGGCTTCACACCGGGGGAGAGAGCCCTCCGCAGAGTCAGTAAAGGGCTTCAGGGTTTCGAAGAAACCTTCGGCGCAAAGCTTGTGCCCCGCCCCGTGGGACGCCTTCCCCTCGATGCCGTAACGCCATCCCTTGACCGTCCGGTAGACGACGGCCGTTGGCTGGCTGTTGTTCATCTCCAAAGGCTTTCTTTTGGGCGGTAAAGATCTGCTGCCAGTCGCTCCCGTCGGGAACAAAGATCACATTCCAGTCATGGAAGTAGGCCAGTTCCGCCGGTGTCCACTGGACATAATCCCCGGGGACGCCGTTCTCCCGACAGACGTGGTTGCTGTCGATCGAGGCTTGATTCCAGTCTATGTGGAGAATCACGTTCTTCAGAGAAGCAGTGCCCGCAGCGGCAAGGGCCTCGCTGACCCGGCCGGGAGTCAGCCCGCCTTCCCCTTCGACGATGTGGACCCGCGGCGCGTTTTCCCCATAGGTGTCCAGCGCACCCAGGGCGAGGCCGATCGAGCTGCCGATGCCGACGCCCGAGGCGCCGGTCGCAAGGCGGACAAAGGGGGTCGCCGGAGTCGGATGGCCGTCCAGAACCTTCGCGTTGAGCTTCTTCAGAAGAGGGGTCTTGGTGATCGGATTTCGCCGGAAGCCGAGGAGGTCTTCCAGGCGGATTTGAAGTCTCTCATCCCTGGGGAGAAGCTTGGGTGCTGCGATCCGCAGAGCCTCGTTCCGCATCGCCCAGAGAGAGTAAAGGCCCAGCGTCTTGTGGCCCGCGGCAAAGGAGATCACATCTGCGTCCTCCCTCTCAGGCCGAGAGATGTCATAGTCCAGGGAACCGAGAAGCAGACCCGCCAGAAACCTCCCGGCCGAGATCGATCCGCCCGGATGGCCCGAGGCCGGAACGTAATTGAAAAGCAGTGTGCACAAGGTGCGGTAGATCAGATCGAACTCTTCGAGGAGCTTGATCTGGTTCGCAGAGACGGGAGGTTTCCCGCTCTTCAACTCATCCGTCACATCGCAATACGTTCCCCTTCTTGATCCGAGTGTAAATGCCATCGTCTGCTCCTTTTTATGGTTTTTTATCATTCCG
This sequence comes from uncultured Actinomycetota bacterium, assembly GCA_963786695.1. Taxonomy (GTDB): domain Bacteria; phylum Actinomycetota; class Actinomycetes; order Mycobacteriales; family Mycobacteriaceae; genus Mycobacterium. Next base: position 72,613 of record CAWBAL010000050.1, on the reverse strand, counting down.
ACATCCGCGCAGCAGTGACCGGTCATCCGCAGTTCCACTGCGTCAGTCAGGATCCGCAACGCCTTCGGGCGGTACGGCGGCCCATCATTATCCGATACGAAAAACCTGTCAAGCGATAAAACGCTGGAAGGCAGGCAAAGATAAACACCATGCCTGTCTCTTTCCTTGACGCACCCGTGACGCCTCGCACTATAGTGCCGATGGTCGGCTGTTCCGGAAGCACTCATCCATCGCCGATCTATCTTACAAAAATGAAACTCAACCTGGTTTGATCAAGGAGGGACACTTGCAGACAAATGTTTTCGATCCGCATCTATGGAAGAGGTTCTGGCAGATCGCCAGACTCTACTGGTTTTCCGATGAGAGATGGAGCGCCCGGGGCGTCCTGGCCCTGCTGCTCATCCTTCTGTTCTCCTTCACCGCCCTGAATGTGGTCCTGAATTTCGTCGGCCGGGATTTCATGACGGCCCTGGCGGAAAAAAACCTGCCCGCATTCAATAAAAATCTGCTCATCTACCTCGGCGTGTTTGTCGTGGCCACGCCGGTCAGCGTCTTTTATTCCTTTGTCAGGAAGCATCTCGGCATCAACTGGCGCCTGTGGCTCACCAACCATTTTCTGGAACGATACTTTCGGAACCGTGCCTATTACCGGATCAACGACGACAAGAGCATCGACAACCCGGATCAGCGAATCTCTCAGGATATCTCGTCTTTTACCGTGACCAGCCTGGGATTTCTCTCCATCCTTTTCTTTTCGCTCGTGCAGCTCATCTCCTTTATCGGAATCCTGTGGAGCATCTCCATCACCCTGGTCCTGGTCCTGCTGGCCTATGCCGTCATCGGGACCCTGGTCACCCTGTTCTTCGGCAAGAGGCTGATCAACCTGAATTTCCAGCAACTGAGGAAAGAGGCCGATCTGCGCTACGGTCTGGTGCACGTCCGGGACAACGCCGAATCGATCGCCTTCTTCCGGGGCGAGGAACGGGAGAAGGGACAGGTCAAGCAGCGGCTCCTCGCCGCCATAGGCAACCTGAGATTCCTGATCGGCTGGGAGCGGAACCTGGAATTCTTCACCAAGGGGTACGAGTACGTCATCCTTATCCTGCCGATCGTGGTGATGGCCCCCATGTACTTTGCCGGCGAGATTAAATTCGGCGTCGTCACCCAGGCCGAGGGGGCTTTCATCCAGGTCCTGAGCGCCCTGTCGGTCATCGTGACGCAGTTTGAACAGCTGAGCAATTTTGTCGCCGGGATCACCCGTCTGGAGACCTTTTCCACGGCACTGGAGTCCGACGCAAAAGAAAAGACCGAGGAGAGGCCTCGCATCGAATCGGCGGAGGAATCCCGCCTGGCCCTGGAGCATGTCACGCTGATGACCCCCGATTATCACCAGACCCTCATCCGCGATGTTTCCCTCGAAGCGCCGGCGGGAAAGGGGCTGTTGATCATCGGGCCCAGCGGCGTCGGCAAGAGCTCGCTCCTGAGGGCCGTCGCGGGGCTATGGGACGCCGGCGAAGGGAGGATCGCCCGGCCGCCTCTCAAAGAGATGCTGTTCCTTCCCCAGCGTCCTTACATGGTCCTCGGCTCGCTGCGCGAACAGCTCCTCTATCCGCAGGTCGACCAGGAGGTCGGCGATGCGGAACTGACGGCCGTTCTGAAGAGGGTGAACCTGGCGGATCTGCCGGAGCGGGTCGGCGGGTTCGACGCCGAGCTGGACTGGGGACAACTCCTCTCCCTGGGGGAGCAGCAGCGCCTGGCCTTTGCCCGTCTGCTCCTGGCAAAACCCGGCTATGCCATTCTCGACGAGGCGACCAGCGCCCTGGACGGACCCAACGAAGCCCTGCTTTACCGGGAATTGCAGAACGCGGGGACGACCTACATCAGCGTGGGGCATCGACCGAGCCTGCCGGCCTACCACGATCAGGTGCTCGAACTCCAGGGAGGGGGAAACTGGCGCCTGAAGGCGGCCTGATCAGTACGTTTTACAGAAACCCCTTGGGCTTCTGCAACGCCGGCTTGTCGGCGGGCGGGAGTTTCTCTTCTTTTTGCTTCTCCTGATCGACCTTGAATCCGGACTCCTCGATCACGAACTTGTCGTCGCCGGGGTCGGGCTTGAATTCCAGATTGAGCTTCTTCGCCTCAGCGATATAGGACCCTTCCTTCAGCCGGATCTCCCCGTCCGTCACCACGACAATGGCGGATTCGCCCTTGACCGGGCATCGCTGCTCGCAGTACCCGCAGCCGTTGCAGCGGGAGGCGACCACCACCGGCCGACGGTACCCCTCCACCGGTCGAAAGACAATGGCATTGTACGGACAGATCTCATCGCAGATCAGGCACATCTTGTTCTGGGCCCAGACCAGGCACGACTCCTTGCGCAGGACGGCCGTTCCGATCTTGGCATAGGTCTTTTCCTCCAGGGGCAGGGAACGGATCGCCTGGGTCGGGCAGACCTTGCCGCAGACGTTGCAGTTCGGCTCGCAGGCCGCCATCCGCGGTCTCCAGCTTCGGGGTCCAGAGGCCCGTCATGCCGGACTCCCAGAGGCAGGGCTGGAGGGTGTTGGTCACGCAGGATTTCATGCACTCCCCGCAGCGGATGCAGGTGCGCAGGAATTCGGTTTCGGGAAGCGCCCCGGGAGGCCGGATGAGTTGCCGCCTGCCCTGAAGAAGGGTGAACGGGTTCTGGATCGCAATAAAACCGAAGGTCAGCCCCCCGGCCAGGGAGGAAAAAAATCCCCGCCGCGAGACATCGATGGCGGAATACTCCCCCATCCCGGCAAGAGAGGCGGGATAGGAGATCGCCTTCTGGGGGCAGATCCCGGCGCACTCCCGGCACTGGATGCATTCCGATGAACGGGTCTTCAACGGATCATCATCGATCGCCCCCATGGGGCAGGCCTTTTGGCAGGCCATGCAGCGATTGCACTCCTCGCTGACCCGGCGCCTGAAAACCCCAAGCGGCGAGATCAGACTGAGCAAGGCGCCCAGAGGGCAGAGATACCGGCACCAGAACCGCGGCGACAGGCGATTGAGGGCGATCACCGCCCCGAAGATCACAAGCGTCAGGGCCGTCATGTAATAGACGGGCTGGGGATAGTGAAGATGGGCGAGGTTCACCCATCCCAATCCCTGAGAAAGGGGGCGGAGCAGATCCAGCAGGAGGTTGACGACGGCAATGGTCAGGGGGTAGAGGACCAAGGTATAAAACCGCGTCAGAAGGGCGATCGGGTCGATCAGATAGGCCAGGGAGACGCCCGTCACATGCGGCAACGATAACGATGATGAGGAGATAATATTTCCATCTCCGCAGGCTTGCATCCGTTTTCAGACCCCGACGTTTGCTCTTCCTGAACAGGAGGAAATCGAGAAAATCGATGGAAGCGCCCAAAGGACAGACATAGGCGCAGAAGAACCGTCCGACGGCCAGCGTCGCCCCGACCAGGACCAGCGACCAGAGGACGCGGGCGATGAACTCCCGCGAGGCGATGACGGCATTGATCCCGAGGAGCGGGTCGATCCTGCAGATAGATGTCGGCCGGGAGCCAGTCCGGGAGCCGATAGGTGGCCAGAAGAAAGAAAGCAGTGAAGAGGAGAAGCGACAGGGCCTGGATGGTTTTCCTCATACGGTTCCCTTGGTGATTTTGAGCTTCTCCACATCGATCTGCCCCAGGCCCCGCTGGTGGGCGATCAGCAGATGCTCGACCTGGCGGCCCTTGAAGCTCTGGCCGTACCACGGAACAATGCCCACCCCGTAGGAATCGACCGCCACCGGGTCGACGCCGGCAACGATGAGATTCGGCTTTTTGACGTCGCCGGGTCCGCCGGGTCCGCCGGAAGCCATGGCCCGGGTGGCGTCCAGGATGGTCAGTTGCGGCTTGATCACCGTTGCCAGATCCGCGATCCCCTGATTGATGTTGAACTGGGAGTGGAAGCTCTCCCGGTCCCAGATGAGCCCCATGAGCCCCTTCAAGCCGAGGCTCACGCCCGTGGCGGAATGGGACTTCGCCACGGGGACGTTGATCAGGACCGCATTGTCCAGGATATCCGTGAGGACCTCCACCCGGTCCAGAACCTTCCCCTGGGGAATCCTGATCTCCCGAAAAAATTTCCTGTCCTGAAGGGCAAGGACGTGGACCCCCGGGACATGCTGCTTGCACGCATCCCGGATGCCCGTCCGCTCGAGGCAGAGTTCAGCCCGTTGCAGCGTATGATCCAAAACCAGAACCTCCCTGGCGCCTGCTTCGATACAGGCCTGGGCCACCGCGACAACGACCAGGGGATGGGTCGACGCGGCGAAATCCGGGGTCTTGGCAAAGGACATATTGGGTTTGATGACGACCCGCTGTCCCTTTCTTGACAAAGCGGGCGATGCCTCCCAAGGCCTCCAGGGCCTTCCGGGTGGCGGCGGCCGGCTCGCCGGAAATCACGGCGAGATCGACTTCCTCCGCCGCACCAAGATATGCCGGATAGCCCGCCAGGCCGATGGTGACGCCCGCCGCGGTAGCCTGCAAGAACTGCCGTCGTGATATGCCTCGTTTATCGTCAACCATGATGGGTTGCAACCTTTCAAGCAATGAATTCCGTAGGGATCTCTTGGCTGGCATTCTAACATGAACACCTTTCATAATCACTACCCTTTTTCATTCTCCTTTTTCAACGTTTGTCACTGACACTATCACTGCGAAATTCACTATGAGAAATTTTAATCAAAAAAGAGCTGCGGCGTGTCCATCTTTTTCAACCTATCACAGATCCTTTCGGTTTCGATACCCTGCAGCTTGCAGCAGGGTCATTCATTCTCCGTCTAATGCCATCCACAAGGTTGGTTGTGGTTTACTGAAACGGCCATCTTTGCGAAGTCCCAAATGCATTTGCTAAAGTCAGCATTTATTAGTCAATTTGATACGGTCAGGAGAACAATCCACTACTTGTTTATGCCTACCATAATGCTACGATTCAGTTCCTATTGTCAGATAAAGGATGAAGTATCATGATAGGATCGTAATTGGTTTACCTCTGCGAGGATCAGTATATTTAGGCCCTCACTAGAAGATCGAGTCAGGCAGGAAGTGACAATTGGTTATCGCATCAAGGTAGTCAAACAGAAAACACCGGCTCATGTAGGGATAGATTAAGCCCACTCGTCGGAGAACAGGAAAAATGATAACACCTCATTTAAAAAAACATATCTTGAAGAACAGAATCCTGGTGCTCCGGGAAGCAAAGATAATGCATAACTTTATGCTATTGTTTGTTAAACTGGGGAGAACAAGGGCCAAATGGACCCTAGATGAAATATCTCAGCTTAAGTCACATATGAAACATTTGGCTCTCTGTCTGATTGCCATCATTATTTTTGCTCTGCCTTTTGGACTTCTATTACTTCCCTTATACACCGAACTCCGTGACAGGCGAGAGAAATGACAGAAGTCTAGACCAAATTACAATCGCTTGTAATGCTGAGAACTACGACCAAATCCCATTGATCCGGGCACCGCAAGAAGGACACCGGCCGTTTTCCAAATGGAGCCTATTGAGGCCCATGTATCTCCTGTCAGCAATCAATTCACGGCACTGGTAGCAGGTGGTGTTCGTTCCCTCCGGGACATTGCCCAGGTAAATGTAACGCAATCCTGCACGCTGACCGATTTCCCTCGCTCTCTTCAACGTATCTATGGGAGTGTCCACATGATCATGGAACTCGTAGTCCGGATGAAATCGGCTGATATGCCAAGGGATATTGAGATCTATCCGAGCCAGAAAATCAGCAATTTGTCCCAATTCTTCATCCGTATCGTTCTCGCCCGGAATAACCAGGGTGGTCACCTCCAGCCAGATGTCAAGCTCCTTCATGGTGGCAATGGTCTCCAAAACCGGTTGCAGGCGCGCTTTGCAATTCTTTTGATAAGAATCCTCACGGAAACTCTTCAAGTCCACATTGGCGGCATCCAGATAGGGTTGGATTGTCTCAAGAGCCTGCCTTGTCATATAACCATTGGTCACAAAAACGTTCGACAGGCCCGCTTTCTTAGCCAAGCGGGCCGTGTCATAGGCGTACTCGAAGAAAATGGTCGGTTCCGTATAGGTATAGGAAATACTCAAACAGTTATTTTTCTTTGCCGTTTCCACAACCTGCTCCGGCATCACCTGATGCCTCGAGACTGGGGAACCCTCTTTTATCGAAGCCTGAGAAATCTGCCAGTTTTGGCAAAAACCGCACTTAAAGTTGCAGCCGATCGTGGCAATGGAGTAGGAAGTGGAGCCCGGCAGGAAATGATACAGGGGTTTTTTCTCGATGGGATCGATGTTGGCCGCAATGACCTCGGCATAGACCATCGTGTGAAGAATGCCCTGAACATTTTGTCTGACGCCGCAGATCCCAAATTTTGATTCGGAAATTCTGCATTCATGAGCGCACAGATGACACTGTCCCGTGTTTTCATCACGCTTTTCCCAGAACATAGCCTCTTTAATCATTGACATCCCTCGGGTAATCTTTAATGAATTTTTTCAGGTCGCTGATCACTTCTTCGTCCGTTAGATCATGCCAATGGCGATAGAAACCAGCAACAGCGAACGGATAACTCTGAGAAACGATCGGGCAAACCACTTCGTCGGCGGATGAATTGATCAGTTCCCAAGCGTTTGATGAGGCGACTGGAGCCGCAGCAACAATTTTTACTGCCCCCTGCTGCCCTATCGATCTGATTGCGGCCATCATCGTATAGCCGGAAGCCAATCCGTCATCGATGATGATGGCTGTTTTCCCTTTTACCGAAGAGGGGGGCAATATAGCTCGATATACCCGTTGCCGACGCCTGATCTCATTCTTTACCGCCTCAGCATGGTTCTCTATCTGCTGCCTGGTGAACCCTAGCTGCTTAACCAGAGGATCATTGATAACAATGGCTCCATCTTCTGTAACGGCCCCGTACCCGGCCTCAGTGTTGTAAGGTATGGGTATCTTGCGCGAGATGATGATATCGAGACTGGTACCAAGTCCCCTCGCTACTTCGACGGCTACTGGTATGCCACCGCGGGGGATAGCGAATACAATCGTATTCCTGCCCTGATAAGGCAACAAATGATCCGCAAGAATCGAGCCGGCATCAGCACGATTTTGATAGGCTGGTTCGTTATACTTCATGCCGTCAGCGATGATGCGACGCGCTTCGATTTCTTCAAAGGTTTGTATTCCAGCAAGGTGATAGCACTCCCGTCTATCTCAGGGGAAATCATCTGCTCAAAATGCACTATTTTCTCCGCGGCCAACCAGTTGAGTAGTTCATTGCCTTCTTGCCTGCCATTCTTCTCGTAGAGTTCGTAAGCGACCTTGTTGATTTTTTCCAGCAGTGTCATTGTTATCCGACCTCCTCTTATTGTTTTTTAGCAAGTAGCTAGTTGCAAATTGCAATTTTTCCCATGCGAATACGACTACATTAAATAGTCACTTATGGAACAACATCTTATGGATCGAATCGGCAATTTTCTCCTCGCCATACGAGTATGAATCAGGGATTAATGACCTGATACCCATCTTTGCTGATGGTTGCATAAGTGACAGGGAAAGAGATTTCCCCCAGTCCTTTAAGGTGATCCATACCTTTTTTGACCTTGCCTAAAATATTTTCTAAAGACTCTTTTGCCTTGCAGAGCTTGTTGAGTTGATATTCCAGGCCGACCCTTCTCGGTATTGAAAAAGCGAAAGAGATCTCATCGCCGTCAAGCCGGGGAAGTTTCTTTTTTGTCCAGAGAAGATATAACCGGAAAGGCATGTCTAAATCTTTTTCTGTTTTTCCCGCCAGGATGAAGGAGACTTGATGGAGCGGATCAATGGGAGCCAGTTCACAGATCTTCATCATGAAACGTTCATATTCGGTTGAAAGAAAGGCGAGGCTCTTTTGGTAAATATCCTGGATATCCTTTAGCCCTTCTTCCTGGATGAATAATTTTAGTGCGTTGCCCATCCCAATCCCCTCGACTGCGCCCGATGTCAGGAGCGCGACATGGGTCGCAATGGGGAGCAAACGGTTAACCTGGTAAGGGATCTCTTTTCCTTCCGCATCCAATTGAACCGCCCGGTTCTCGGCTGCCAGGACGATGCCATTGCTGTTCTGCGCGACTATGATTTGCGACATCTGCTTTCTCCCCTTCAATACAAGTCAAACCATATTTGCGTTGACGAAATCCCAGTCGATCAGCTTGTCGATGACTGCAGCCAGGTAGTCGGGCCGACGGTTCTGATAATCAAGATAATAGGCGTGTTCCCAGACATCGATCGTAAGGAGCGGCGTCTGGCCATGGGCGATCGGGGTGTCGGCATTCGAGGTCTTTACGATTTTCAGTTCTCCTCCGTCCAGAACGAGCCATACCCATCCGCTTCCAAACTGCGATACTCCTGTATTTTTCAATTCTTCCGCAAATTTACCATAATTCCCAAAAGCAGCGGTAATCTTTGCGCTCACAGCGCCTTTTGGTGTACCACCTCCGTTCACCCTTCAGACATTTCCAATAAAAGGAGTGGTTCCAGACCTGAGCGGCGTTGTTGAAGATTCCTGCCTTTGCGGGATCGCCGGAAGCTTTTTTTATGATTGTTTCCAGCTCCGCATTGGCCAGGTCGGTCCCTGCAATCAATTTGTTCAGATTGTCTACATAAGCCTTGTGGTGCTTACCGTGGTGGAATTCCAGGGTACGGGCGCTGATGATGGGCTCCAAAGATGTTTTGACATAGGGCAGTTCGGGTAGGGTAATCATTTTGGTATCTCCTTTCTTTGTTTAAAAAATTAATGTTGTCTTATTCATAAAATACTTCAATCCCAAAGTCAGAACAATGAGAGTTAAATGGAAGCCTTATGGCAGCTAATATCTATCCTTCGTCATTTTAGAAAGGATGGGTTGGTAGGTTAAAGCAACAAGTCGAAAGTGATTGCATCTACTAACACCACGGTCGTTCAATAGGCGTCTTACCGGGAGACAGTCAGTGTTTACCGCATATTCCCACAGAGAGAAACTTGGATGGGCATCTTCACTGATCACTGAGGCAAGGTGAAGCTGTTCGGCATTATTCAAGATGGCATTCCATTCCACCATAGTTGTTACCTACCAATAGTCCTCTGTTTTGCTCTCATTGATTCTCAAAATTTATGCCATTATGATGATGTCTATTGTTGTTGATTGTGATTGCAATACTTCGAGATAGATTCGGACCGCGATGAGAACAACCTTACGCTTCATCGACACTGAATGAAAAAAGGTAGAAATTTCTTGCGAGTATAAGTAGAAACAGTCGTTTATATGTTGAATAAGATTGGCTATCCCAAAGGAGGGCAAGATGACGAAAGTATCGGTTGATGATACCTGTATTGCATGCGGAACCTGTGTAGAAATCTGTCCAGAGGTATTTGAACTCGAAGGTGATATTGCCTCGGTCAGAAATGGAGCAAATCTGTCCTTGAATGAAAAAATAATAGAGGCAGCGGAAGCCTGTCCCGTTGAGGCAATTCATTATGATAAATGACTGGTTTCAGAAATAACGAAGGGGAGTATGCCATCTTATTTCCTCTTTTCCGTGGGATAAATAGAGAGAGATATTCTGCCGGTATGTGAAGGGCGAAGGATCTTAAAAAGAGCATTTCACCGATCCTGCGATATTATCGAAAAATGAAGGATAACGTCAGTGGAATATTATCTCACGGACTCTACCGAACATCTGCGATCTTCTTTCATCAAGCACGGCTGTACCGTCGGGCAATATGAGGTTTCTGCATTTGCCGACGGGGAACGGAGATACCATCTAAAAGGTGAGGTGGCGGGACAATCAGTTGCGATCGTCGCCTCCGTTCTCCCCGCTCCGGAGTCGCTTTTCGATCTATTGGCCTTACACCGGCTGCTCCGCGAGAACGGAGCCACTCAGATCGTCCTGATCGTGCCCTACCTTGGCTATGCACGGCAGGACCGGCCCACCCACGGGGGAGAGGCGAGTATCGGTATCATGGTCGTTGAGCTTCTCCGGTCGATAAAACCCTCGCAACTCGTTGTTTTAGATGTCCACAGCGGATGGATCCGCAAGGCCCTCGGCCGCTCCGTCGTTGAATTATCGGCCCTGCCGCTCTTTGCTGTGGCGCTGGCGAAACGGCCTCCGGCTGTGATCGTTGCCCCTGATGCAGGGTCCATCCCGCGGGCGCGGCGGCTCACGGGTCTCCTAAAACCCTTGCCGGAGATTGCCATGATTGATAAGGTCCGCCCACGGGCGAACGTCGCCTACGCAAGGCATCTCCATGGGGATGTTCGAGGGAAGGATGTTCTCATTGTCGATGATATGATCGACACTGGCGGAACGATCGCCGAAGCAGTAAAACTCCTTAAAGAACAGGGTGCCGGAAGAGTCAGCATCGCCGCAACGCATGGCATTTTTTCCGCTGGGGCTCTCGAACGCCTCAAGAACCTGTCCGTCAGCGAGATCCTGATCACAAACACCCTGCCGCAGGTCCGCCGAGCGAAACTTCGTTGCTTAGACATCGTTCCCCTCCTGATCAATCAGGATTGTTTGTCCCTACTATGGCCTGACCTTTGTCGATTTCTTCCGATGAGAAAAACCCAGGTCAGCTTTTTCTTACCATTTACCTCCTGTTTTTTCCCTATTGCATTTAATGGATGCCTAATTAGAAAATGACACAACTCCGCGGTATTTTTGCCATCTGCGGGCGGCACGTTTCGAGCCATAGTAGCTTGGTTATTTCTTGAAGGAGGAGGGTATGAAATGCAACGATGTCGATAAAATTAAGCCGCTGGACAAGCTTCTGGATGAGAAGCTCAATGAGTTTGAGAGCGGGGAAGATAGAGAATGCGACAAGGACCTTGACGCGATGATCTGGGAGCTTGGTCATTTCGAAGAAGAAGAACCGCCGCAGGACGCTGGGGAATTCGAGGAAGAGCCGCCGGTCGAGGAAGAACTTGCGGAAAAAAGGATTGCCGGACCGCGGAGAAAAGGGAGATCGCGATTATCGGGCATTCCGGAAGAATGAGATGAGGAACTGCCTTATCATTACGGATATACGGAATGATTTTTGTCCGGGCGGCGCGCTTGCTGTCGCGGAAGGGGACAAGGTTATCCCGGTGGTCAATGCCATATCTTCTAGATTCGATAAATGCGTAGCCACCCAGGATCGGCATCCCTTCGGGCATGTGTCCTTCGCCTCAATTCAGATGATTTTTTGTAGAAACGTAATCGCTAACACTCGGGAGGTGAATTCTCTCTGCTGGTTTTACTGAGATGTATTGCTTCAAATAGTATTCTATTTCCACCATTAGTTAATACTACCAATAGCCATCCGTTTTACTCGCATTGATTTTCTACATTCATTCCATTATTTTTTTTTGGGGGGTTTCAAGACATCCTATTAACAAAGCCGGCTAAGTGATCTAAAACGTCGATATGAGGCTAAAGGAGAAGTCAAAATGAATAACTCACCTTATTCAAGATGTTCCCGCTGTGGTGGCAAGATGGTGTATGAAAGTTTTTTGGGTCCCCATGAGCAATTTACAGGAGTAAAATGTGTTATCTGTGGAGAGGTGATTGATCCAATCATTCTACAGAACAGACAGTTGATGAAAGATGGCGGCATATTGATTCCGAAAGAGCGGGGAGTGAGGTCGAAATCTATTAGCGTATAGAGACTCGCCAATCAACCCAGGAGGATAAGAAATGCCTAAAAACATAGCTGTTTTTGTGGGAAGTCTACGCAAAGAGTCATTTAATCGGAAGATGGCAAAGGTGCTCATCACACTGGCACCTGAGTCACTGAAGCTCCAAATCATCGAGATCGGTGGGCTTCCACTCTACAACCAAGATTATGATGATGAGGGAAAGCCACCTTCAGAATGGATCGCTTTCAGGAAGAATGTGAGATCGTTTGACGGATACTTGTTTGTGACACCTGAATACAACCGATCAGTTCCTGGTGTGCTGAAGAATGCTCTCGATGTGGGATCGCGGCCATATGGACAGAGCGTATGGGGAGGAAAGCCCGGCGCAGTGATGAGCGTTTCACCGGGCGCCATTGGTGGCTTCGGCGCAAATCATCATCTTAGGCAATCGCTTGTATTTTTGGATGTACCCGCAATGCAGCAGCCTGAGGCGTATATCGGGGGTGCAGCGCATTTGTTTGATGCGAGTGGAAGCATTGCGAGTGAACCAACTCGCGAGTTAATTGTGAAGTTCATGGGCGCATTTGCGGCCTGGGTTGAAAAAACTCATCCAGGATCATGAATCCATAAATGACGCGCAAGAGCTGTCAGCGAGCATTGCCAGGACAAATTTCGGATCCTGCCGGCTGGGAACGTTTCAATGATAATTCATACGGCATTTCAGGGGTCATCACGGAAGACCCAAGGTCATCTTTAATCAATATAGAGCTGCCGGAAGCCTCAATCTGATCACTGATTTCTATTACATCTGGTCGGGAGCGATGGGTGACGACAGGTAGAGTTCAATGAAACGTAATGTTTACGGGATATTTCCCGTTAGGCAAGAAATGAGATGAACGCGTTCTGGTTTGTTTTATACCGCTCTTCGTGGCGGTGGTCCCCGAGAGGCGGTTGGCAAGCAGACCGATGTCGAAGCGAAGGCTCCCGCTATACGCATCGACCTCCTCCTCCCTACGTGTCAGTAGATCGCACAGCAACGTAGCCAGGCCCTCAGATTGCAATGAATCCGACACAAATAGGTTTCTCGGACTGAAACGGCTGCTGCCACTGCCGTGGGCGAAGATGACAATGCTCTGCGCTTTAGGAGGGATGACCAGATGACCCTCCAAAGTGATTTTGCCCAAAGAGATGCGGATCTCTGCGTCTTCCATCGCTTGATTCAAATGGTCCACCCGCCATCCTTTCATACCAATCATGCCGCTTCAATCAATTGCCGCACTTCCTCATCCGTGGTCTGAGAAAAATCCTCGTACCAAACGCCGACAGCGTGAAACGGTACGGGTGTCATGCCGCAGATAATATCATCCACCTCTGCCCTGAATTCATCGCAAACTTCCGGAGATGCCGTCGGAACGGCGATGATGATCCGTTTAGGATTTTGCCTTTTAAGTGACATCACCGCGGCGCGCATAGTCGAGCCGGTAGCGAGACCGTCGTCCACCAGGATCACCGTAAGACCCTCAACATGAAGCGCCGGGCGATTTCCACGATAGGCGGCTTCGCGCCTCTTGAGCTCCTGCTCTTCGCGCCTGGTGACCGCCTCGATAGCGCTGGCCGGAATTCTGATCTGACTCATCACCTCTTCATTCATAATCCGTATTCCCCCCGAAGCGATGGCGCCCATGGCCAGTTCGCTGTAACCAGGAACACCCAGTTTCCTGACTATGATTACATCGAGGGGCAGACCGAGTTTTACGGCGATCTCATGGGCCACAATGACCCCTCCACGGGGAAGCCCGAGAACGACGGCATCTGGTGCGTTGACATACTTTGTCAGTTTATCGGCAAGATATTGACCTGCTTGTATACGGTTTTTAAAACGGAACATCGGTCATCCTTTCCTTCGACTATGCTATTTTAAAAAACCAAAAGCCATTGCACGAAAATGTGGAAGGCTAGGGAATCACTACGATGTTATGTTCAACTTCGCATACCCCCGGCGCGGCGCAGGCCACCCGCTCAGCCTCCATTTTTTCCGCATAAGAGTGCACAATGCCGCTGAGAATGACTTTGTCATCGCGAGTGGCTACGCTGATTCGCCGTGCATCAACCACCGCATTGCGCTGAAACGCACTTTCGATCTTGGTTTTTATATCCCCAGGTTTGATCCGCATCTGTCTTCATGGCTAACTACTCACTTTATTATTGTGATGTTCCATTGACCGATCCAAGCTAATATTCCTTTGCAATTGTCACTTTTGCTTAAAGTGTAGTGCTCGATCTACTTGAAAACAATGAGGGATAAGTGGAAGATAAATGGTAGGTCAAAACGACAGTATGCCAATATCCTGATATGGAATTCGGACCAGTTTTCGGGGGCAGGTCGGTTCGCCAACGGATCAATTCTACAGGAACTCTCTTCAGCGCATTGACTATATTGTGAATGGCGTCCTCAGTGTTGATGCGAAGAATCCGATAACAGGGAAGTTCTTCCGGTTGTTCCAGATGTTTGAGCTGGTGTTCGAGGATGTTGAGGTCCGCATCAGAAACATCCGTGCCTGACTCCATTCTCTTCCTGATCCTGTCCTTCAAGACCGCCTCGCTTGCAAAACAGTTGATAAAGAAGGGGTTGAGGCCCTTCGCGATACAGGTTTCATGAAAATCTTTTCTCTGATTCGCCTTGAGGTAAGTGGCATCAACGACCACCTTTTTACCCTGTCTTGTGTATTCGAGCGCTTTATCGAGCATTAGACAATAAATCTGGTGGGTAAGTTCTGGAGTGTAGATCCCCTCCCCAAAAGAGCTGTAAGCGTGCTTTCCCTTTTTGAGGCCCGCTATCTCTTTCCTGAGCTCGTCAGACCGGAGAATCACCGCATTGGGTGAAAAATTCCTTGCGATCGTTGATTTTCCTGATCCCGAGAGGCCCATGAAGACCACGGGATTGAAGGGTTTCTGAAAGTAATTGATGTAGTAGTCGGCAAGACCGAAATAATCCCGGGCTCTGGCGACTGCTTTTTCCCTTTTGAATCCGTCCTCCATGTTCTTAGCGGTAAAACTCTCCACCTTGCCTCGCACTACTGCCCGATAAATCTTGTAGAACCGCAGCAATCCCTCATCCAGGACTTTCGGCTGGCGGGTAAAGTAGGCCTGGTGGAGTCTCGCCGAAAGATCGAATCTCCCTCGATATTCGAGGTCCATGAACAAAAAGGCAATGTCCTCGAGCATATCGATGATCCTGAACTCCTCATTAAATTCGATGCAGTCAAATATGATTGGGGGATGCTCGAGACAAATGTGCTGGCAATGGAGATCACCATGGCCATCCCGAATGTATCCGTTCCTCTTTCTTTCGGCGAATTTATCTTTGTGGTCAGCTATAAATGCACTGGTGTACGTCATGAGCAACCTAAACATCTTCTCGTCAACGGTAACAGTGGTGAAGGGCTTGATTTGTTCGAAATTCTCTTCTATGGCGGCACATATGGATTCGATACCTCCGAATTTTCTTCCTCTGTAAGGCGCGACATTCTCATGAAACAGAGCCAGTGTTCTGCCCACGTCCTCCATTGCACCATAAAGGGGCCTTCCCTCACCGATCAGTTTGAAGAGAAGACAGTCGAGGGGGATACGTTTCATTTTTACTGAGTACTCTGCAGGCCGACTTCCCTCTTGTCGATCAAATCTGTATCCAGATCACTTTTGTATATGGGCTGAACACCGAGGTAAATGTCTTTTGCGAGACGGGAATTGAGAAAGACCTCTTTCTCACAGAAAAAATGCCGTTTCTTCAACGTGGAAAAATCAAGAAAACCGAAATTTACGGGTTTCTTGACCTTGTAAACGAAGTCATCCCCGATGAAGACGTGGGATATATGTGTCTCCAGGTGAGAAATTGCCGAAGGCCTTTCCGGATAGTTGCGGGGATTGAGGAGAAAGTCGATTAGGCTGTGCTCTGTTTCTACCATGTGAGATACTCTGAGATCTTATGTTACTCCTTATCTATCAGTTTATGCATGCCAATGGTATTCATAAATGTATTGTGAACATTATCTAATTCTTTAATGATGTCATTATTTAGCTTTTCTTTCATAACATTGATAACTTCTCTGTAGTTCCAAAGGATTTCTTCTTTTGATGCATTAAATTTATTCCAGATCATTTCCCCTTCCTGGGAATAAGTATCAGTCAGAGCCATTAGATTGTGAATTTTATCAGCACAAGAAACCGTCAAAGCCTCCCTGCTGGCATCTTTAATATGTCGTAATATATTTCTCCTTTCTTGATTTCCAAGTAGCCTTTTCATCCTCCTCGAACATTTGGGTTTTTATCTTCTGAAACCTCCTGAACAATTTTAGCTACGTTATCGCCAAAATCCTTGATTAAATCTTGGAAAGAGTATCCCTTTACATCCTCTAAAACATCGTGAAGCAGTCCGGCAATAATAATATCCTCACTGTTTGTATAGTTCGAAAGGACTATGCTTACCGAAAAAGGATGCACAATAAACGGTAATCCATCTACTTTCCGTACTTGTCCGAAATGGAGTGAAGAAGCTTTATTGATTGCTTTTTGGATTTTTGGAGAAAGTTTCATACGCCCCCTCCTCAAGAATAGACCTCGATCAATGCCCCGGATTTTTCGCTGCCCGCGGCCGCCGCAAAGATCCTGCGGGCCAGATACGCAGGCTTCAACAGGTCGGAAGGGGCAATTTCGAGGCCGCTGTCTGCAATAAGGGTCGTGTCGACGGCGCCGGGCAGCACCGCATATACCCGAACCCCGGACCCGGCCAGTTCATCGGCTGCAACTTGTGTGAGGCCTACGACGCCGAATTTTGAGGCGCAGTATGCCGAAAATCCGGCCATCCCCTCCACGCCGAGACCGGAAGAGACGTTGATGATGATCCCGGTTTTTTGCCGCTTCATTACGGGAAGGATGTGGCGCAGGAACAGAAATGTCCCCTTGAGATTGGTATCGACGATTCTGTCCCACTCTGCATCGGTCGTCGCTTCGATCGGCTTATAGACGGCGACGCCGGCATTGTTGACCAAGATGTCTATCCGGCCGAAACGCTTCAGGCATTCGTCTATGATGCGTTCCACGTCCTTCCGCTTCCGAACGTCGCCGATCAGACCCAGAACCTGCGCGTTTTTCTTCCCGATGGACGAAAGGGTCTCCACGGCCTCGTTGACATGCTCCCCGTGGCGGCAGAAGATGACGACCCGGTCGCCGTGTTTAAGGAACTCGGCAGCTGTGGCGTAGCCGATGCCCCGGGTTGATCCGGTTATGATCACGATTCGGTCCATTATGAAGCTGTTCTCTCTCCTCGCGAATCCCCAGTCGTTGACAAAGGATCGGGCGGTTCGTGACGATCAGTAACGAAACAGGGCGATGATGCGGGCGTTGTCCGGCAAGGACTCCGGTTCAACGGTATAGACCAGCCCCCCGTTCTGCAGGGCCTGGATGGCGGCCAGATCCAGGAGGTCTACGCTGCCGGCAGCAGGCTCCCCGTGCAGTTCGACGGTTCCCCGGTCGGGGGAGAAATTCCCCCAGACCTGAACACCCAGCGCGACCACCAGTTTTTCGACCCGTCCCTGAGCGGCCGCCGGAACGATTTCCGCGATCTCCCGGGAGGTTCTGCCCGTACCGGCCAGTTGCCTGTACTGGGAGATCACATCCTCCCATGCCTTCTGGAAGCGGGGTTGAATCAGCTTCCATGCCCGGGTATGGAGCTCTTCCGGGCTCAACAGTTCGGGATTTCCAATGATCCCTCCACCCAGGAGGTTGGAGTAGGAGTTGACTTCCCGATAGATCGACGCGAGATAATCGACCCCCGCCAGCATCAGCGGAACTCGGTTCTGCCGGAGCACCTCCTTGATCCCCTTGTCGATTTGCTGAAGATACCGGCGGATATCGTCTTTCGAGTCGTCCAGCCCCACGCCGTGGGCGAAAAAAACGGCGTGCCGTCTTCCCCCGGCCCCGGCGGAAGTTTTGCTGTGGAACTGGAACTGCCGTTCCGGTTCGTCGTACTTGAGGGCTTCGGTAAGGCTGGCGGGAACATCCTTCAATTCCACCTCCCAGGCGGAGTAGCGGTTTCCCTGGATGAGACGGATTTCGTTCTGGCTGAGGGCCAAAATATAAAAACCGGCGTCTTCTGTAAACAGAGGGATCAGCGGTTTCAGGTGGAAAGCGGTTTGCCACCACCACCAGTTCTTCGAACCGAACCGGGAGACGGAAATGGCGGAGCTTGTCCCGCGAATAAAAGAGTGCCAGTCCATCGCCCCGATACTGCCAGAAACCGAGGTCATCGGTGAGCTTCGAAAGGGGCGCGAGATACTCCTTCACTTCCGGAAGCCGGAGCCCTCCCCGGATCAACCGCTCCTCGACTTCCCGCACCAGATTTTTGAACCGGATCAGGTCTTGACGGCCTTCGACCGGCGCCCGGTTGGTGGGCATGTACAGGGAAACGCAGTGCTCCCCGCAGGGAGACGACAGCTCTTTGAGTTCTTCTTTAGAAAGTTCATCCATTTTTTTCTCCTTTGGTGAGTTGGCTGGACCGCCGGCCCAAAATGTATCCGCTGAAACAACAAACGATGGCGCACGCTGTTCATCACGATGACACCAAACGTACTGCTTCCTTGGCCTTCGTTCAATGAGGTTTAAATGGAAGCTTACTGGTAGGACAAACCTACAGGTGTCGCCCTTTCATGCCGCGGTTTTCCGGAGGGGAGAATATCAGGAGGGGAGAATGGATGTCTTCAATAGGTGTAGGTGCAGCCAATGACCGACATCATTCATGTTTTTAAGAATTTTCCTCCAACAGTCCTGGTTGAAACATGTCATTTTCTCATGTCATTTTCTCATTGACATCTAGTGCAATTTACTTATACTTCTTTCTCAAATAAGGAAGTTCTCAACGAACAACAAATCAAATATTATCCTTCCTTCCGCGATAACGGAGCTTCTTGTCAAACCCTGAACCATAAGGGGGGCACCATGAAACAGGGTCAGATATTTCCTTTCCATCGGGTTAATTTGCGCATTTGTCACCGTGTTGGCCGCAGGGGGGCTTGCCTGGGCACAGACAACTGAGCCGATGTTGAGCGTCGAGGTAGGTACACACAGTGCCCGCATCATCCGCATCGCCCTGGACCCATCCAATCGCATTCTCGTGACGGGCTCCCAGGACAAGACGGTCCGGGTGTGGGACATCTCCGGCCGTGGAGAGCTCCTGCGTATCTTACGCCCACCCGCCGATGCAGGCGCTGTAGGGATGATCAACGGCGTTGCCCTTTCACCCGATGGGGGGACGGTAGCCTGCGGCGGCTATACCGGTTCGCCCCAGAAAGGTGATACATGGGTGTTCCTTTTCGACAGGAAAACAGGCGCCATGACACGCAGGCTGGGAGGATTGCCCGGATTTATCCAACATCTTTCCTATACGAATGACGGACGCTTTCTCGTTGTCGTGATGGGGGGAAAAGGCGGTATACGCCTGTACCGTCTTCCGGACTACACCCTGGCCGCTTCAGATATCAATTATGGCGATACTGCTCTATGGGCGGAAAGCGATCCCACAGGCTCTCGTGTGGCCACCTCTTGCTGGGATGGCTTTGTCCGTCTTTACGATCTTACCGCCCTGAAGGTTCAAGACAGCGCTTCACCTCTTTCTATCACGCCTGTGTCTATGCTCAAGCCGCCGGGCGGCAAGCGTCCCTGGGGATTGGCCTTTACGCCCGACGGCGCCCGGCTGGCTGTGGGACATTTATTATATCCCTAAATTGGATGTCCTGGATGTCAAGGGCAACGCCCTGGGGTATGCCTTTTCCCCGAATACGAAGGATTTGGAGGGCTCGATATCTGCCGATAGGGACAATTTGGACTTTAGAGCCGTTGCCTGGTCTCCCGATGGACGCATCCTTTACGCCGGGGGAAGCTATCGGTTAAAGGGAATCAGGCAAATCCGCAGATGGGCGGACGGTGGACGGGGGCAATTTACTGATCTTTCTGCAACATCGGTAGATCACATCAGCCAGATCATACCCACCCGAATTGGAGGGTTGATCTACGGCGCCAGAGACGGCTCATTTGGCATGCTCAATGACCGTGGGGAGAGCGCTCTTTTCGTTCCGCCGGCGATACACAACTACCGCGTCAGTTATGAAAAATTTCTCATCTCGGGGGATGGCCAGGACGTCCAGTTTGGATATGATCGCCGGGGAACATTTACCGCCTTCTTTTCGGTCAACGAGAGGAGACTCGCCGACTCGTTGTGGACCGGCATAAAAGGCGCCTTCACTTTTCATAAACCCATCATGGAAGGGCTTGGCGTGACGGACTGGTATCTATCCTTATCCCCCAAACTGAACGGTAAGCCGCTCCCCATGAAGAATGAAACGTCTATCTGCATGGCCACTCTCCCGGACCGATCGGCCTTCCTTCTGGGGACCGCTTTAAACCTTCGGCTTTTCGATGCCGCGGGAAAGGTGATCTGGAGGACTCCATGGCACACCCCGGCAAATGTGTTGAACACCAACGGGAAGGTGGCAGTGGCAGGTCTCCAGGACGGGACGATCCGCTGGTACCGGATCACCGACGGAAAGGAGATCCTGGCCCTCTTTCCCACATCCCGACCGGAAGCGATGGGTCCTCTGGACCCCATCCGGGTATTACGACGCGTCCCCGGGGGGCGAGGACTTCATCGGCTGGCACATGAACAACGGCCCGGACAAGGCCGCTGACTTTTTCCCAATCTCCCGTCTCCGCTCCACCTACTATCGCCCGGATGTGATCGATCGGGTTCTGAAAACGTTGGATCCGGCCATGGCGCTGCAGCAGGCCAACGACGAGTCGGGCCGGAAACAGGTGGCTGAAGTCTCGGTGCGGGAGAAGCTTCCCCCCGTGGTGACCATTGATTCTCCTGCCGACGGCGCCGAGGTCTCCGGGACTCCCGTAAAGGTGCGCTACTCTGCGCGAAGCAGCCAATCCCATAACGGGTCTGAAGGTCCTCGTGGACGGTCGACCTGTCTCTGTTGAAGGGGCCGGAAAATCGGTAAAGGAGAGCGGAGACATCTCCGTCCCGATTCCTGCCCGGGACTGTGAGGTCTCGGTGATCGCTGAGAATCGCCACGCTACGAGTGAACCGGCCACAGTCCGTCTCCGTTGGAAGGGGATGGTTGCGGCCAAGGAGGAGTTTCAGATCAAGCCCAAGCTCTATGTCCTGGCCGTGGGGGTGAGTCAGTACCAGGACGCTGAACTGCGCCTCGGTTTTGCCGCCAAGGATGCCCTGGACTTTGCATTGGCGTGGAACGATCAGAAGGGGCGGATGTACAGCGGTGTGGAGGTGAGGTCCTACACCGATGGGCAGGCCACCAAGGGCAACATCCTGGATGGGCTGGAGTGGCTCCAGCGTCAGGTGACCCAGAAGGACGTAGCGGTCCTGTTCTTTGCCGGTCACGGCATCAACGATCCTAACGGTATGTTCTATTTTCTCCCGGTGGATGCGGACCTGGAGCGCCTGAAGCGGACCGGTATTTCCCAGTCGGACATTACCTCCACGGTGGCCAGCGATCACTGGAAAGGTGCTGGTGTTCATGGATGCGTGCCATTCGGGAAACCTGATGGGTAAGACGAAGCGCCGGGGGGTAGTGGTGACGAGTGCGGTGGTGAACGAGCTGGCCAGCGCGGAAACCGGGGCGGTGGTTTTCTCTTCATCCGCCGGTCGGCAGTATTCCCAGGAGAACCCGGAGTGGGGCAACGGCGCCTTCACCAAGGGGCTGGTGGAGGGCATCCGCGGCAAGGCGGACTTCCGCGGCACGGGGCGGATCACGGTGAACATGCTGGACCTTTACATCTCCGAACGGGTGAAGGAGCTGACCAAAGGGGAGCAGACCCCGACCACGGTCAAGCCTCCCAATGTACCGGACTTCCCAGTGGCTTTGTTGCGTTGACACTTTGACATGTCTTCTCTTGGCCGCCTGTCACTCACAGTGTGCGGCGCATTATGAAAAATAGAGGAATGCTGCTACATATAGATTGATAAAAAGCCTCGTTTCAATAATTGAAGTCCTCTCGGTAGAATCATGGGTATTGATAAGCGCAGTTGTGATTTTGCCGGTACAATCAGTCTTGAATTGAAAGAAGCAGAGGTGGCATCGAGAGGCGCCGTTAGGTCCGGTCCGGCTCGAAGTGGCGGCGGGCGGCGATGAAATCGGGCAGGTGTCTGGCCATGTGCCAGAGGCTGTGGCGATGCTGCCAGAGACGGTCCCGGAATCTTCGGCGCCATGAGGGGTCGGTGTAAAACCGTTTCACATGCTCGTTGTAGAGCTGGTCGAGCCTCTCCCGAGAGGCAATGCCCTTGGGGACAAAGACGAAGTTGAGACAGTTCATCTGCCGCCAGTCCTCCTCGAAGGTCCCCTCTTCCCGGATCGTCTTCCAGATCGGGGCGCCGGGAAAGGGCGTGAATTTCGCCATGTTCATATCGTCCAGCCCCAGCGAGATGACGAAATCGCCGGTCCGGCGGATGGATTCCTCCGTCTCCCCGGGGAGTCCCATCATGAAGAGCCCCTTGGCCCGCAGCCCTTCCGCCTTGATCATCTCCACCGTCTCCCGCACTTCCTCCAGGGTCACGCCGGCCTTGTGCCGTTCGCAGCATCTCCGGATCGGCGGATTCGATCCCGAGAGACACCATCAGGCACCCCGCCTCCCTGAGCATCCGGAGAAGTTCCCGGTCCGTGTAACCCACGCGGACGGCGCAGTTGAACTGCATCCCCAGAGGATTTTCGGTCAGCAGCCCGCAGAGCTCGGCGATCCGGGGCCGGTTCGCCGTAAACAGGTCGTCGTAGATGTTGACGTGACGGACCCCGAAGCGCGTGCGCAGATGTTTCATGTGATCGTAAATGTAAGCAGGTGAATTATAACGATACCCCCTCTTGAACACGGAACGGTCGCAGTAGGAACACTGATAGGGGCAGCCCCGGCTGGTGATCATGGTGGCGCCGGGAAACCGGATGTAACTGAAGAGCGGCAGGTTGTAGCCCCGGGGAAAACCGGCCAGCTTTTCATAGGCGGGAAAGGGCAGATCGTCCAGGTCCGGAAGCGGCGCCCGCGGGGGATTGACGACGATCTCATCCCCGCTCTTCCAGATCAGCCCGTCGATACGGGCCGGATCCACCCCGGCGGCGAGCTCCGCCAGCGTCGCCTCCCCTTCCCCCGGACAGAGATAATCGATATGGGGAAATTCCTCCAGAAGGGTTTTTCCCAGGGCGGAGACATGGACGCCGCCGAAGACGGTACGGATGTCGGGACATTCGGCCTTGATGGCCGCGGCCATCTCCCAGGCATCGAGAAATCCCGACGTCGTGGCGGAAAACCCCACCAGTTCCGGGGCATGATCGCAGAATGAGGCGGACGTTTTCCTTCACCCCGGCGACGGCCCGGGGACCCAGGCAATCGTGGACATGGACCGTGTGGCCTTCCCGCTCCAGATAGGCCGCGATGGAGAGCAGCCCCAGGGGGGCCATCCGGTTGGCCGTGGCGGTGATGTCCTTTTTGCCGGGGACCCAGTTGGACCCGGCCGGGTGGACCAGAACGATGCGCATGGGAAACATTACCTCTTTTTCACTTTTGCATCACTACAGCCGGCAATCGTTTTAGTTACTCCCTGTTATCGCTGCTTCTCCGCAAGGAGGGTGACGATATTTTTCCTGTGATTGAAGACAATCAGCAGAACCGTCGCCACCGTCCCGGCAATCGGCAGCGCCTCCCCGCCGCTCGCCGCGACCACGCCCGCGCCAAGGATCAGGATCATGAAGAAGGACGCGATGAAGGGGATGCGGACGATCCGGTGGACGATGACCCAGATGAGGCACGACAGCGCCGCCGCCCAGGGGGAGATGAGAAGGGTGAAACCCAGATAACCGGCAACCCCTTTTCCGCCCCGGAAGCCGTGGAAGCAGGGGAAACGGTTCCCCGCGACAAGGGCAAATCCGATCCAGGGAACCAGGGCGAAGGGCAGAAGGTCGAGGGCCAGGGCCGCAAGGGCGACGGCCCGTCCGATATCGAGAAGGAGGACGACCGCCGCCCATCCCCGCCCCGCCTGGCGATAGACGTTCGTCGTCCCCGCGTTCCCGCTGAATTGCGTCCGGGGGTCCTCCTTGCCCAACAGGCGCAGGACGATGATGGCAAAGTTGATCGAGCCGATGAGATAGGTCAGAAGGAGAAGCCCGGCCAGGCGCATCTAGACCCCCTTCCTCACCCACGCGGGGGGCTTGAGCCTCCCGCCGGAGATGTCCCGCATCTTCAGCCCCAGGATGATCTCTACAGGCCGATGGTCTTCACCAAACAGCCGGACATTGAAACGAAGGACGGCCCCTTCATCCGGCAGGGGAAAAACGCGACAGAGATAGGTTTCACCGGCGGATGTCGGGAGGAGGATCTCCCGGCGGTCAAATCCGACCGGAAAGGCAACGACATTTCGGTACCTCTGTCCCCAGGCGCAGGCCACGTGCATGGCGGCGTCGAAGGGAAAGGGGGAGCCCAGAGGCCCGACGGCTTCCGGATGATCGCCTCCGGAAACGGTTGCCCGCGCCCCGGTCTCCGTGAGGTCGATTTCGGACACCACATTGTGGTAGGCGGGACCGAAGGGGACGAGGTCGGTGTATAGGCGTTCACAGGGAAACGTGAAAATCGGGCCGCTTCAATCCAGCCGCTCATCGGCATAGGCCGGATCGGCCCCGCACCCAGGATTCTTCGCCCCTCTTCCTGGAGGATCGGGCCGGACTCGCCTCCCCGGAATGATCCGTCGGCCCATTCTCACGGCCTGTCGCTACAGGGTCGATCGTCGAAAAGACAACGGAGACATGCGTCATCCGGCGGTTCAATCGGGTCTGCCGTCCTGAGTGGAGGGTCGTCAGCCGGGACTGACGGCGTCCGTCGGGGGAAACGGCGATCTCATGGAAGACATTCAGGGTATCGGCCCCCGGATCCAGGTGGAGCAGACGGGCGAACTCGCCTCCCTCCTGCAGAAGGGGATTGCAGCGGGGAAGGTCCTCCGGAAGCGATTCGGCCAGGATCTGCAGGGCCTCCGCGGCAGGCAGGACCACTCGGCCTTCGTAGCGATGATCCCGCAGGTACGCAGGGATGGCCATCGACAGCGGGATTTTCATGTCTCGGACGGAAGGGGAAAGGCTTTCCATAAATGAACCGTCTTGGGATCGATGGCCACCGGAATGCCTTTGGCATTGAGGGCGCAATGCCGGGTAAAGCCCCGGCAGACTTCGACGCCCGTTTCCGCATGGGTGATGAGGTAATCGAACCGGAGGCGCACCCGTTCGAGCTCAGCCGGGCGGGTATAGATCCACATGGGATCGTCGTAGTACAGGGGGTGATAGAACTGGATGCCCATATCGATGATGGGATAGACGTAACCGCTCTCCTCGACCTCCTTGTAGGGATAGGCGGCGTCGCGCATCAGCGATGCCCGTCCCAGCTCGAAGTACCTCAGATAGTTGGCGTGATAGACGACGGAAGAGCGGTCCGTATCGGCATAGAGGGTCCGGTTCCCGCAGCGGTGCCAGATCAGTCCCGTCGCCGTGTCGCGGCAATAACGCCCGTCATCGCGAAAGTTTTCCGGCCGGAAGGCTTTGGGCTTCATCCCGAGGTCCCCCGAAAGACGATACAGCAGTTGGTCCCGCCGAAACCGAAGGCATTCGAAAGGGCCATCTCATGACGGCGTTTCCGGGCTTCGTTGGGAACGCAGTCGATGTCGGCAAAAAGAGGATCGGGACGGTGGTTGATCGTGGGCAGGATGATCCCCCGCTGCATCCCCTCGATGGTCAGGGCGTCCTCGATGGCCGCCGCCGCCCCCAGGGTATGGCCGATCTGGGATTTGTTGGACGAGAGGGGAATCTTCTCCAGCTGCCTTCCCGAAGACCTCCCGCAGGCAGGCGATCTCGACCAGATCCCCCTTCGGCGTGGAAGTGCCGTGGGCATTGATGTACTCGATATCTTCAGGCGCAAGCCCCGCATCGTCGATCGCTTCCCGGATCCCCCGGATGATGGTTTGGGGATTGGGCTTGGTGAAATGATACGCGTCGGAGGTCCAGCCCACCCCCATGACTTCGGCCCGCGCCCGCAGTCCGTGTCGGGAGAGCATCTCCTCGGCCGCAAGCACGACGACGCCGGCCCCTTCGGAAAGGACGAAGCCGCGCCGGTCATGGCTGAAGGGGCGGGAGGCCTGGGAGGGATCGGTGTACGCCCGATCCCCTTTGAGGACCTTGATGGTGGCGTTCATGTTCGTAAAACCGTGGATGATCTCCGGCAGGATGGGGGTATCCACCCCCCCGGCCAGGACGAAATCGCAGTCCCCGTCCCGGATCATCCGGGCCCCGATGCCGATGGCATGGTTGCCCGAGGCGCAGGCGCCCTGGGGCGAGAAGATGGGTCCGGTGAAGCCCAGGAGCATCCCCGCCTTTCCGGAAGGGAGATTGGCGCAGAGGTTGGGGAGAAGAAAGGGGCTGATCTTCAGGTGCCCCTTTTCCTGAAAATGGAGCATGGCCGTCCGGAAGGCGTCGGCGCCGTTGATCGCCGAACCGATGAGACAGGCCGTCCGCGGACCGGTCTCCTCGTTCATCGACAGACCCGCATGGGTGAGGGCTTCCCGGCAGACCGCCATGGTCAGGATGACGAAGGCGGCATTCCAGTTGTAGACCTCTTTGGCATCGACGAAATCCAGGGCCAGCGGGTCCCAGTCGGGGATCTCCCCGACGACGTCGCAGACCGACTCGACCCGGCAGCGGGTCACCTTCCGAAAACCGGCCTCGCCCCGGACGGCGCGTTCCCAGGTCTCGGGAAACGTCCTCCCCAGGGGAGTCGCCGCCCCGTAGCCGATCACAAAAACCCGTCTGTTCAGTGGTGCCTTCATGCAGTTTTCATATCAGTTGACGCGGCGAAACACAAGAGACGCATTGCACCCGCCGAAACCGAAGGCGTTCTTCAGGACGAATTCCTGGTCGGCATGCCTTGCCCCTTCGGCCACACAGTCCAGATCGATGGCCGGATCCCGCCGCAGGTTGATCGTCGGCAGGAGGATGCCCCGGCGCATGCCCTCCATGGCCAGGATGGATTCGATGGCGCTGGTGGCCCCCATCGCATGCCCCAACTGCGATTTGTTGGCCGTCACGGGGGGTACCCGACCCGCAAAGACCTCCTTCAGGGTGGTGGCCTCGACCTGATCGCCGACCTTCGTCGAAGCGGCATGGGCGTTGACCGCAGCGATATCCGCAGGAGAAATACCGGCATGACGGATGCTCTCGGCCATGCAGCGGGCAACCGTGACGGGATTGGGGGCCACGGCATGACAGGCGTCGGCGGTCATGGCCCAACCGGCCAGTTCCGTCTCGAAATGCAGACCGTGGGCGGCGGCGAACGCACGGGAGGCGATCACGATGCAGCCGGCTCCTTCCGAAACGACAAATCCCCGCCGGGAAAGGGAAAAGGGGCAGCTCGCCTCCGCCGGCGGCAGGGGCGCTTCCCCCTCCTTGGGGCGGTACGCCCCGTTCATCGTCGCAAATCCGGCCAGGATCGGTTCGACCAGGGGAAAGTCCACGGCCCCGCAGATGGCCACATCGGCCATTCCCTGGGCGATGAACATCGCCCCGAGGATCAGGGAGCTGCTCCCCGTGGCGCAGGCGGTGACGCCCGAGACAATGGGGCCGGTCGCCCCCGTAAAGATGGCGACTTTGCCACCCGCCATATTGATGCAGGAATTGGGATTCATGAAGGGCTGGGGAAGTTTTCCCGACGCCACCAGGGTCCGGTCCGCTTCGATCAGCGCGTCGAGGCCGCCGATCGCGGAACTGAAGGTGACGGCCACCCGGGGGGCCAGGTCCGGCGTGATTTCCAGTCCGGCCATTCTCAGGGCGCGGTGGACGACGAGAAGGGCGTAGGGGAAGATAGGAGAGCTCCAGTGGGCCATCTCGCGGGGCCGGAGAAACGGATAGGGGGCGATGTCGATCTCCGCCACCTGGCCGGCGATCCGGACGGGAAACCCCTCCCGGAGAGGGAAACGGGTCAGTTCGCCGATGCCGCTTTCACCCGCGGCGGCCCGCTTCCACTGCTCTTCCAGATCCGTTCCCAGGGGCGATACGGCGTCATATCCAAGAATGACCGGTCGCATCCTTGTTCATATGTCGATTATACCATGCCTATTTGAAGACTGTTCAAAAATGCCCGGATGCAAGGCCCTCGAAATCCTGAGCCGTGAGGCGTACTCTTAGGTACGTTGAACGGCGAAGGATGAGGGAAACACAGCAGACGAGCGTTTTTCAACAGCCTGATTGCTACCAGGGAATGAACCGGTAGAGCTTGGCAAACATCTCGTAGACTTCGATCCAGTTCTGGAGATCCTTTGCGGTACGCATATGCGCCCTTTTATTGACCATCACCCAGCTCATATGGGCCGCGCCGTCCTTGCAGGTCCTGCAGTCCCGGGTGGCCGACGTGCAGCAGCGGTGCATCGTCTCAAGATCGGCCGCCCAGCGGATGAAACGGATCAGACGTTTCGGCTGGGGTTGACGGTCATCCATGGGTTCCGTCACGGAGGGGCATTCACTCCATCCGAAGGGTCGTCCGAGCATCCGGCCGGTGGTGATGATCTCATGGTAATACCGGCAGGAAACAACGGCCCTGGGATATCTGTCGAGCATGGCGTCCATCTCGGCGCGGATATCGGCGAGCTGGGAGTCCGTCCAGGAAAACCCTTCCACCCCCTCGTCATTGGAGAGGAGCTGCATATGGACCTTGAATCCCGCCTCGGCAATCCGGCGGATGACCCTTTCCGTTCGCCCGATCTGCCGGGGGGTGATGGTGTACAGATAATACGTATAGGGATCGCCGGCGTAATTCCGGCTGGAAACGGCAAAGGCGTCTTTCCCCCGGAGGAGCTTTTCGTCCTCTTCGTCGCCCCAGAGAGAGATGCCTACCATCATGTCGGGAAAACGGTCACGGGGAACCTTGATCAGACCGTTTGTGGCGCAGAACGTGGGCAGACGTTTGTAAAAGGCCTCCACGCGGTCGAGATGGAGGGTCGGTTCTCCCCCGATGAGGATCGCCAGGTTGACCCCTCGCGCCTGTTCCCGTTCGACGAAGGCCTCCCATCGGGTGATGTCCGTCTCTTCGGGCGCCGCCTTATGCTCATCGGACGAAAAGAAAAAACAGCCTTTGCAGCGGAGGTTGCACTGGTTTGTCACATCGTAGATCGAACTGCGAATATTCAGGCGGGAAATTGCCTTGTAACGCTCATACCACTCTTTATCCAGAAGTGAACTGACGGTATGCATCTCTTATGCCTTCCTGATCGCTTCGTCTCCCGGCGGCGGAACCATTTCCGCGCAGAGATTCTCTCCCTTTTCATATCCCATGACCCAAACGGCCAGATAGGTATCGACATAGTCCAACCAGGACTTGAAAGTCAACGGGTCCGTCACATGCCGATAAAGCCGGGCGGTGACGACGGCGCTTCCCGCCGCATAATGGCGGCAGTCTTCACAATCCGTATCGGGCACACAGCAGGCAGACCACCCGATCCCAGGTGAGGTCGGTCCGAAACTGGCGGAAAGAACGGCCCAGACCGATGGCCGTCGAGTCGTTTTTCCTCGGATAGGAGCACCCGTACAGGTCGTGAAGACCCCGGGCGTGCGTATGGGCGACAACGTTATAGGGGGAAAAAAGGACGTGCCGGGGATACCGGTCCATCATCTCGCGCATCACCTCCCGCGTGCGTGCCAGAGACGCCTCGTCGTGACGCAGCGGTCCTTCGTAGCCGACGGGTGAAGAAAAGACGTTGAAAGTGACCCGGCAGTCCGCGGAGGCCAGGACTGCCATGACTTCGGATATTTCATCAATATTTTCCCGCGTGAAACGTGTAGACGAAAACGGCGCGGGGATCGCCATGGTAGTTTGCGATCTGACGGTCCAGAAGATTTTTGGCCTTGCGGACGCTGCGCGCTGGTTTCCGTCGTTGCCCCAGACGGAGATATGGATCCGATAACCGACGGCGGGATCGATGCGACGAACGCCGTTCGTGGCGATGCACCCCAGGGGCATCTCGGCGAAACAGACTTGCAAGAAGTTCGGGAACCAGGGAAGGTTCGGCTCCGGCCAGGACCACATAGGTGATGCCGCGCGCCTTTTCCTTGCGCATGAGCTCCCCGCCACGCCTCCGGATCGCCGTTTTCACATGCGAACTGTTTGGCGCCCTCGTAGTAATAGCAGCCGTCGCAGCTCAGATTGCAGCGGTTGCACATGTCATAGGTGGATTCGCGGAGAAAGAAGTACCTGCGGACCTTTTCCCAGCGGGCCCGCACGGCAGGATCCGCCAGCAATTCGGAAAATTTCCAGCGCCGTGAAACCGCATCCAAAGGTGCAATCGCCGCCTTTTCCCCAACAGCTTCGACAGCCGGCGTAACGCACTTTTCCGTTCCCGCCTTCAACGTCACAACCGGCTCCCTACCCTGCCCCATGCCCACTCTCCGATTTTTTCGCCCCTGCGGCCGTATCGAGGATTCGGCCTCCTCACCCTTTAGCGCCCTGCAGCCGGGATTGCAGATATCCGGCGATCAGTCTGATGTTCTTCAATTTCGGATAGTCGTCCTCATCGATGAAGACGCCATATTCATCCTGCAGAACCAGGGCCACCGTTGCCAGATCCATACTGTCCACGCCAAGTTCATCCACAAGATCCATATCGGGATCGAACTTCTCCGGCGTGATGTCTTCCAGCTTCAATTCCTCAATGATGATCTTGGCAATCCGGAGGATCAACTCCTGGATCTCTTTAGTCTCGGGCATGATTCAACCTCCCTAACGTCAATATACTACTTATCCAAAGACAGGAGAAAATGATAGAAACCCTCTGCTTTGTCAAGAAATTTGTTGAACGATCCAAGTCAGACCTGCAGCGATCCTCGCCCTAAAAAAACCCGTGCAGGCCAACTCTTCGGCAAGACAGACGGAAAATTCATAAGTTAATCTATCCTGTCTGTTCTCTCTGGCTATTTTCAGGGTCATCCGGTCATCAGGTTTGACAGGCAAGCGGAAACGAACCCTGCCGATGCCCGTTATAAGCACCTGCTTCTTTTCCTTCCGTTCCATTGTGAGGATCGCTTCCTCCACCAGTGCAAGGACCGCTATTCCCGGCAGAATCGGATTGCCCGGGAAATGACCGGCATACCAGACCGAATCGGCAGGCACGCGGGCCGAGGCGGTGATCTGGTCGGCCGTCCGCGACAGCTGTGTGAGCTTTTGCATGAATGGTTTCAACATTGTCGTTATCCGACCCTCACCTTTTTTACCGGATGAAAAGCGATCAAGCAATTATTTTAACGTAACTTGTACCGGTACAGGTGTCAAGAAAAATCATGCCTTGAGCGGAGACGCGGGCAGAGTGTCCATCACCGGCCTGCCGATCAGCTCCGCCAGGGGAACTATTTTATATCCCCGGGACTTCAGCCCAAGGATGATCCGTTCCACCTCCTTTAACCAGTCCATGATCCTTCCATCGCCCCGCGGCGGGACATCATGAAGCAGGACGATCGCGCCGGGATGGATTTTTCTCAGGATGATCGTTGCCAGATTGGCGATCCGTCGATTTCCGAAGTCATGCGCCCTGCAACTGAAAGTGACGCAGTCCAGATGCAACTCACTCAAAACATTCGGCAATCTTGGATTGGTGATGCCTACGGGCGGTCGGAAAACCAGTGGCCGTATGCCGAAATGGGCCAGCAGATGCTGAGTGCGGGTAATCTCCTCTGCGAGCCTCGCACTGGAACGGAGCATCAGCAGGGGATCATGGTGATAGGAGTGATTGCCGACGGTATGGCCCGCAAAAGGATCTCCCGAACCAGCGCCGGATTTTCCTCCGCCTTCTTACCAATGACAAAAAATGTCGCCGCTACCTCATAACGCTCAAGGAGATCCAACAAAAGGAAAATCACATCGGGATCAGGGCCGTCATCGAAGGTCAAGGCCACCCCCTTGACATCCCTCCTGCCCCGGCTGATCACCGGCAGGAAAAACCCCCATTGAGGGAAAAAAGGGGCGGCAAGACAGAACAGGACAAACACGCCGAGAGGCAAGGCGGCGATTCTCGCATCGAAGAAGAAAAGGACGCCGGAAAGGAGAAAGGCAATGAATCCCACGCCATGGGCAGGTGAGAAGCTTCCCCTTGTCGGCGGATCCACGGTCCACCGGAGCGGCATCTCCCCATTTTTCCAT
The DNA here is from genome assembly GCA_963786695.1 of uncultured Actinomycetota bacterium. Lineage (GTDB taxonomy): Bacteria > Actinomycetota > Actinomycetes > Mycobacteriales > Mycobacteriaceae > Mycobacterium. The sequence continues at coordinate 40,696 of CAWBAL010000050.1, read as the reverse complement.
TGCCCTCCACGTGGCCCAGCGAAGAAAAATCGAGGCATAAAGGGAACCGGCCAGATAGAAACCGGCCATAAAAACGAGATGGGACAAGCCGTAGATGATCGGTCCGCCGATGGCAACGATCAAGGGCTCGCGCATGTGGAAGGCGATCAGGGCCAGGAGTCCCACCGCCGGCCAGCCGATCACATAGCTCAAACCGATGAGTCCCAGTCCCGTCCATACCCTGGGTGTCGGCTTCACGCGCAACGAGGAAAGAGTCGTCCTCTCGGCCATTGCCTCCTGCACGAAACGCGTCCGGGACAATCGGTTGATGAGTCTTGTCTTGAGTTTCCCCCCATCGGGATCACCTGTGCTCTTTTCCCCCTAGTTCAAATTGGTCATGTTCGTATATAACAAAAGGAGTTATAGAGCCACGTAAAATTAAAGGATCTTGATTTTCCTCCATCAACGAGTTATACCTACCGCCTATAAGAAAATCGGGTGAAGATCATGGACTGCAGAGGACACAGGGGACCGCCTTTCCTTCTCCCGATTGAAAATATTTTCGAAGCGAGTTCGATGTGAAAACTGTTCGAATCATCGCCGTGATCCTTATTCTCCTGCAGTCGGGGCGGCTCTGCGCCGACGACTTCGCCTCGCAGTATTACGACCTGCGCGAGAAGGAGATCCGGCAGTTCAGCGCCGAACTTTTCGCCACCGGCGAGTATTACCGGTCGATTACCGAGGCCAGACGCTACATCTTCCTCTTCCCAAAGGGACCGCGAACCGAAGAGAGCGCCAAGCTGATCGGCGACGCCTACCTGATGTCCCACGAATGGGCCGAAGCGATTGCCGCCTATGACGAATTTCTCACACGTTTTCCGGCGTCGCCCCTGGCCGGCACGGCGACTTTCCACAAGGCGATTGCACTTCTCAAACTGGGTCACACCGCGGAGGCCGAGCGCCTCTTCCAGCTCATCCTGAGCGGCCCGGACCGTGAGAAGAAGGGCATGGCCGCCCGCTGGGAGATCCTTCTCCTCATCCGCCAGAACCGGTTCGATGAGGCGGAAAAGCTGCTCAAGGACCGGATGATCCGGCCGGAGATTGAAAAGGAGACCGGCCGCATCGAAGAGCTCCTCAAAGAGAAGAAAGGCGCCCGCTACAAGTCGCCGGAGACTGCCGGAGTTCTCTCGGCACTCCTTCCGGGAAGCGGCCAGTTTTACAACGAACGGTACCAGGACGGCGTCTATTCGTTCTTCCTGAATGCCCTGTTCATCTTTGGCGCCTACAAGGCCTACGACTCGGACAACCACGGCCTCGGCGTCATCCTGACACTTTTCGAGCTCGGCTGGTATACGGGAGGCATTTACGGGGCGGTGGGCGGCGCCCACAAGTACAACAGGAAAGTCGACGAGGACCACTTCCGTAGCGGAATTCAACGGCTGAATCTCCAGGAAAGCGAGATCGGCCGACCCGGCGGCGTCTCCGTCATGTTCACCTATCCTTTTTGAGGCAAACCCTCATCATGAACCAGCGACATCTCAGCCGCTACCGCCTTTCATCTCCATCAGGAGAATCCGGGCCGTCGGGATAACCGGATCTCTCCTTTTGCACCCCCCTTCCGAGATGGAGGGAAGAAACCAGCCGTCGCGCCTGCTTTTTGTCATCGTCATCACCCTCGTCAGCTGCGTTCATCTGGGTTCAGAGCTCCCCAGCGGACGAGGGTCTCCTTCGCGGCCCGGGAAAGCGGTTCGAGCCAAAGGCGACTGCGACTGGACCGGCGGCCGGGACGCAGGGCATCCTGGAAGATAATTGCCGCGGCGCCGATCCTCTTCTATCAGCACTACCTCAGCCACCAGTGGGGACAGAGCTGCGCCTATTACCCCTCCTGCTCGAATTACGCTTTGCTGGCGATCCGGAAGCACGGAGCGGTGATCGGGACGGTCATCACCTTCGACAGACTCCAGCATGAAGCCAACGAGGCCAGAACCTCCCCCCTGATCCTCACCGGCGGACAAATAAAGGTTTACGACCCGCTGGAAAATAATGATTATTGGTGGTATATGACACCGGGTTCTGAATCGCTAGCACCCGCGGACACAGAAAAAGAGACAAAACCTTAAACCCATGTCTGGAGGTTTATGATGAAAAAATCTCAATGGATAGCCGTTTTTTTCGCACTGGCCCTGCTCTTCTGCTTTGCGATGCCGGTCGGCGCATTTGAGATCGGCGCCAGAGGCTCTATACTGGTTCCCGACATTCAAGGCCGATATCAAGGTGGATGACTCCGGCGTGACCGGCATCGACCTCAACCTCAAGGACAACCTGGGCGTCGAGGACGAGTCCTTCCCCTCATTCGAGGTCTTCGTGGGCCATCGGACGGCATCACCTGAGCCTCGCCTACACGCCGATCGACTATTCGGGATCGACGACTGCTCACCCAGAAGATCGTCTTCAACGGCCAGACCTTTGCCGTCGGCAGCCAAAGTCGATACGGACCTCAAGCTCGGATGTTCGATCTGGAATACCGGTATACCTTTCTCGATATGGAGAACATCCTGGCCGGCTTTCTCGCTCGACCTGATCGGACAGATCAAGTACATCGACGGCGAGGCGAAGATAAACGCCCCCGCCTCCAAAACTGGGATCGGATTTCACGTTCCGCGCACCCATGCCGATGGTGGGGCTTGGCGCCCATATCGGCCTCCTGCGCGACATCCTCGAGGCGCGGGCGAAGGTGACCGGCATCGCCTATTCCGGCAACTACCTTTACGAGGCGCTGGCCGATCTCTCCCTGACCCCCTTCCCGTTTCTGGATATCCATGCCGGTTATAAAGTAATCCGGCTCAAGATCGACCACAGCGATCGTCTTTCTGGATTCCGAATTTGCAGGACCTTTCGTCGGCCTGACGGTGAGTTTCTGATATGGGAGAAACAGGAGAAAATTCCGCACAAAAAATCCGGGTCGGGATCATCATGGGAGGCCTCTCCTCGGAAAAGGAAGTCTCCCTGGAGAGCGGGCGGAACATCTTCAGCAAGATCGACCGCCGTCAGTATGATCCCATCCCCATTTTCATGGACAGCCGGGCGGCCCTCTGGGAGATCCCGATCAAGCTGCTCATGCGCAACAGCACCAGCGACATCGAGGAGACCTCGCGGAAGAGGCCAAACCGATCCCCTATGAATCCCTGAAGGCCCGGGTGGACGTCGTCTGCCTCGGCCTCCACGGCAAGTACGGCGAGGACGGCTGCATGCAGGGGCTGCTCGAACTTCTGGGGGTCCCCTATACGGGCTCCGGCGTCCTGGCCTCCGCGATCGGGATGGATAAGTATGTCTGCCGGCGGATCCTCGAAATCAGCGGCATCGACGTCCCGCTGACGATTCCCGTCCCCCGGCGGCGATGGGAGACGGAGCAAACGGCGGTCCTGGAGGAGATCACCCGCGAGATCGGCTTCCCCTGCGTCGTCAAGCCCTGCCGGGAAGGATGCAGCACCGCCGTGAAGAAGGTCGTCGCGGCGGAGGGTCTTCCCGTCGCCCTGGACGAAGCCTTTCTGTGGGACAATGTCGCCCTCGTGGAAGAGTTTCTCGTCGGGATGGAGGTGACCTGCGGCGTCCTGGGCGTCGATGCGCCCGAGGCCCTGACGCCGTCGGAGACGATCCCCACCGACGACGTCCTCTCGCTCGAGGACAAATTCCTCTACGGCCAGGGGGAAAACAAGACACCGGCCCGACTCCCCGCCGAGCAGATCGAGAAGATCCGGGAGACGGCGGTCGAAACCTTCCGCGTCCTCAACCTGAAGGGATATGCCCGGATCGACATGTTTATGAGAGCCGGACGGACGGGTCGCGGTCCTCGAGCCCAACACGCTCCCCGGGATGACGCCCTCCACCGTCCTTTTCCATCAGGCGGCGGCCTCCGGGATCACCCCGGCGGGCCTGATCGACCGGATCATCCGGTCCGCCCTGGAGGTACACGCCCGTAAACGAGGACCACTGTAAATGAACCGTGTCTCCGCCGCTCCTGGACCGTCTCGGCAGAGCCGTTATGGAAAATGTCGAGGAGACGGGGAAGATCTTCCTCCTGTTCCTGTCGGTCCTGGCCTGGATGTTCAGACCCCCTCTCAAGCTCCGGAACATCTTCAAGCAGATGGAGTTCGTCGGGGTCAAATCGATCTTCGTCGTCGTCCTCACGGGAACCTTCACCGGGATGGTCATGGCCCTGCAGGGCTACTACGGCTTCCGGCTGTTCAGCGCCGAAAGCCTCGTCGGCTCCACGGTTGCCCTCGGGATGACGCGGGAGTTGGGACCGGTCCTCACGGCGCTGATCGTCACGGCTCGGGCAGGCTCCGCGATGGCGGCGGAACTGGGAACGATGCGGGTCACCGAACAGATCGACGCCCTCTACGTCATGGCGGCGAATCCCGTCAAGTACCTGATCGTCCCCCGGGTGATCGCCGGCGTCCTGATGCTGCCCCTTCTCACGATGGTATCCGATTTTGTAGGCATCGTGGGCGGTTATTTCGTCGGTGTCCACATCCTCGACATCAACTCAGGGAGTCTTTGTCAAGAACATCACTTCGCTTGTGGTCCTGGGCGACATCTACAACGGACTCGTCAAGGCCGCCTGCTTCGGCCTGATCCTGAGTCTGATCGGTTGCTACAAGGGATTCAACACACGCGGGGGAGCCGAAGGGGTCGGTCGGGCCACGACGGAGGCGGTCGTCCTGGCGTCGATATCGATCCTGATCAGCGACTATTTCCTGACGGCGATCATGTTTTGAGTAAGAAGATGAACCATGATTAAACTGGTCGATCTCCACAAATCGTTCGGAAGACAGAAGGTCCTGGACGGCCTCGATCTCGAATATCGAGGCGGGGAAGACGACTGTGATCATCGGACGGAGCGGCGGCGGGAAGAGCGTCCTCCTTAAGCACATCATCGGCCTGCATCCGGCCGGACAGCGGCGAAGTCCTGATCGACGGAATGGATATCACCAAACTGGGCGACAGGGACTTGAACGAGATACGCAAGAAATTCGGAATGCTCTTCCAGGAGGCGGCCCTCTTCGATTCGATGACGGTGGGCGAAAACGTCGCCTTCCCCTTCAGGGAACACACGCCGGATGAAAGAGAGAGGAAATCCGGGAGACCGTCGCCGACCGGCTCCGCGCCGTCGGCCTGACCGGTGTGGAGGAGAAGATGCCCTCCGAGCTCAGCGGCGGGATGCGCAAAAGGGTGGGGCTCGCCGGGCGATCGCCATGCACCCGCAGATCGTCCTGTTCGACGAACCGACGACGGGCCTCGATCCCGTCATGACGGAGGCGATCAACCGGCTGATCATCGACACCCAGAAGCAATTTCAACTTCACCTGCGTCGTGATCAGCCACGACATCCAGTCGATCTTCGAAATCGGAGACAGGATCGCCATGCTCTACGAGGGGAAGATCATCGAATACGGAACCCCGGAGGAGCTGCGGGCCTCGCGGAATCCCGTCATCGTCCAGTTCCTGGCGGGAAGCATCGACGGGCCGATCCGGATCATGTGAGAAGGATCTAAAAGGTAGTGGGGAGGTAGGGATGTTTTCAGTGAGTTCGGAGGCAAAGGTCGGATTGTTCGTCCTCGTGGGACTGATCATCCTGGGATATATGTCCTTCCAGGTCGGGAAACAGACTTTCGGCTGGAAGAAGGGCTATACAGTGGACGTCGTCTTCGACAGCGCGGCCGGTCTCAACCGGGACGCCTCGGTCCAGATCGCCGGCGTCGAAGTCGGTCGGGTCGAATCGATCACCCTGAAGGACGGCAAGGCCCTCGTCCAGCTCCGTATCGGCGCCAACGTGAAACTGGAAAAAGACGTGATCGCCGCCATCAAGACCCACGGCATCCTGGGCGACAAGTACGTCGAGCTCTACCCCGGCACCCGCGGTTCGGCCACTCTGGCCCCGGGCGAACAGATCTCCCGGACGGAACGCAGTGCGGACATCGACCGGCTCCTCCAACAGATCGGCCTGATCGCCGACGACATCCGCGGAGTGACGAGCTCCCTCAACAGGGTCCTTGCCGGTCAGGCCGGGGAAGAGGCGATCAGCGGCATCCTCAGGAATGCCAAGGACCTCACGCGGAACCTGAACAACGTGATCGTGAGCAATGAAGCCGCCCTCCGCGCCGCCCTGGAAAACACCCGCCAGCTCACGGGAAACCTCAACCGGGTCGTCACCCAGAACGACGAGAAGGTCGGCCAGGTCATCGACAGCCTGAAGACCGCCTCGCGCGAGATGGAGAAGACCTTCGCCGCACTCAGCGAGATCACCGGCGGCGTCAACCGGGGCGAAGGGACCCTCGGGCAGCTCGTTAAAGGACAAGACCACCGTGGACAAGCTGAACAAGACCCTCGCCTCGCTCGAGGAGATGACGGAAAAGATCAACGAGGGACGCGGGACCATCGGCAAGCTCGTCAACGACGAGGAGACGGTGAAGAACCTCAACGAAGGCCTGACCGGTCTGAACCGGTACGTCAACAAGGCGGAACAGTTCCGTACCTTTCTCAGCTATCGGGGCGAATACCTTTTCGAAAACAGCAACGCGAAGAGTTACCTTGATCTGCGGATCCAGCCCAACGAAGACAAATTTTACATCCTCGGCATCGTCAGCGACCCGCGGGGGAAGCGGACCACCAGGGACTATATCACCAGCGGGGTGACCACCCGGACGGAGGAGTGGGACCGAGACGGCCTCCTCTTCAACCTCCAGATCGGCAAGCGTTATCGGGATCTCGTCCTCAGGGGCGGTCTCATCGAATCGACCGGCGGCTTCGGGATCGACTACTTTGCCCTGAACGACAAGCTGAAGTTCTCCTTCGAGGCCTTCGATTTCAGCAACGACCGCCGCGCCCACCTCAAGACCGGCGTAGAATACAGGCTCCTCAAGCATCTCTACCTCACCGCCGGCTGGGACGATTTCATCAGCGACCAGGATAACCGGTCCATATACGGGGGGTTTGCCATCCGCTTCGAGGACGACGACCTCAAATACCTTCTGACCACGACGCCCATCCCCAAATGATAAAAAAAGATTGACAGGCCCGAATTTGTGCATATATTAGCGGCGCTTAAGAAGGTTAACCGGATGGTGGGGTCGATGGGCTGTTATTTTAATGCATCAGAGATATCGCTTGCCTGCCGGACCTTTGCACAGGCCGAGAAGATGGCGGGTCAGTACTTCCGCCTCAACCCGCGGGAGTGGAAAGCGAACCGGTACGATGTAAAAACGCTTGCCTACCTCGATCAACACGAGGTCAGTAAGGAGGCTTTCGCGCACCTCTGCAAGTACGAGTTCGATAAGGAACAGGAGCCGGAAGGCAGGGGACTCCATTTTTATCGGATCTGCCTCCAGGACGACAGGATCCTCGACGCCGTCGAGCGGGCAAATTCCTTCATCCGGCTCTCGCCACTGCTCCTCTACATCGCGGCGCACGAGCTGGTCCATGTGATCCGCTTCGAGAGGGGGGAAGTCAACTTCGACGCCTCTGAAAAACAGAAGTCGGAGGAAGAGGAGACGGTGCACCGGATCACCCGGAACCTGCTCAAGCCGATGACCGATCCCGATCTGAATCTGGTCCTGGATTGCTTCAGCAACCGTTACCAGATCGGCGACCTGATCCAATGAAATAAACATGTTGGAGGTTTTTCAATGCCAATTTACGAGTATAAGTGCAAGAAATGCGGTAAGGAATTCGAAATGTTCCAAGGAATTGCGGACCCCGCGGCGAAATCCTGCAAATTCTGCAAGGGCTCGGTGCACAAACTGATGTCCCTCTCCACCTTCCACCTGAAGGGGAGCGGCTGGTATGCCACGGATTACAGCGGCAAGAAGGCGCCCGCCGGAGAGAAGAAAAAGGAAGAGAGCAAAAGCCCCGAAACAACGGAGAAGAGCCAACCTCCCTCCGCGACCAAAACCGAAGAATAATTCCCGGCCGCTTCCGCGAATAGTCCCTATGCGGCGCTCAGGCTTACTCTTAAAGGTGTTCCCGGCTTCACCCTTTTCCGTTTGCCTTCGCCGCCTCCGGTTTCTTCCGCCTGAGCCTCTGAACGAGGAACCGGTCCACCGCCTCCTGGGAAAGATCGTTATCCAGAACCGTTTTGAGCGTCTCCAGAGGGATCTCCACTCGCGCCGCGCTCCTGTGGCCGCCTGCCGTCCCGAACATGCCGAACGCTTTCCTGGCGATGGCGCCGCAGTCCTGGCGGTAACCGTCCCCGCGGAAGATGATGACCATCCGATCCTTCACGATGCCGGCGATGATCACGTAGAAGATGTTGATCACCCGGAGGAAGAAATCGGCCACCTGGACGCAGGCGTCCGGGCTCTCCACAGTCCCGAGAAAGATGATCACGCGGTCTCGGTACCTTCGTTTATGCTGGCAGGCGTAATCGAAGTGCTTGAGAAACTTCTCCGGGATCTGGTTGAGCTCGATGCGTCGGATGAGCTCCCGGTTGGCCCGCGAGAAGGTGAGGTAATAGGCGCCGATGTCCTCGAGACTGACGTCCCGCTCGAAGTTGACGGTGTCGCTTCTGATTCCGTAAAGGAGGGCCGTGTAGAGCCGTTTGGGGATCTTCGCCCGCGCTGCAAGGAGATACTCCGTCATCATCGTGGAGAGAGCCCCATACCCGGGCCGGACGTCGGCCAGCGAGGCGTGCCAGACCGTCTTGCAGGGGTGATGGTCCAGGACGATCTGGGGTTTCACCTCCCCGAGTTTGTCCCCGAAGAAGGTGGGTTGACCGTCCACAATGGCAATCAATCGGTATTCATTGAGATCGACCTTGTCCAGCATCTGGATCTCGACCTTCATCTCCCGGATGAACTCGGCGTTCTGGTGTCTGATCACGGGCTCCGTCGCGACAAAGATGCACTTTGCTAAAGGTTTCGTCTGGTTGAGGATCTCGCGGAGCGCCATCGCCGAGGCGACGGCATCCGGATCGGGCGAGCCGAACATCAAGATCGCGAGGGTGTCATTATCTCGGACCATTGACTTCAGTTTGAAGACGTTGAGGACCGTTTCCTCTTTCCTGCCAAGCAGCGATTCGATACGTTTCATGATGTCTTTTCCTGTTGACGCGGGTCACCGCTTCCCTGCCGCGCATTACTTTATATTTTCACTTCGGACACAATAATATGCAAGAAAAAACTTGTCGTCCTACGGGTGCATCAGTTTTGCTTCCAGGAAAATGGCCAGGATGAGGAGAATCCCGAAAACCGTGTCAAACTGGGCGGTCAAGGCATCCGCCATATCGGGGATCTTTGTTTTAAAGGTTTTAAGAAGGCGTATCGCATTGGGAACGGAGAGGAAGATCAACAATCCCCACAGGCTCATGATTCCCATGATGATCATCCCGAGGACATAGGCATAGGCCAGTACAATAAGCCCGGTAAAAAGGAGGTAACTCCTGCGACGTCCAAGGAGGATGCCCAGGGTTCTCACTTCTTGACGGGAATCATAGGCGATATCTCTCATATTGTTGGCAAAAAGCACGAGGGCGACAAGAACGCCGAAGGGGATCGATATCACAAGAACCTTGAGGGAAAGGGCCTGGCGCTGCATGGCGTACGCTCCTTCGATCATCAGCGGGCCCCATATCATGAACACGGCAAGCTCGCCGAAGGCGCGGTACTTGAATTTGATGGGAGCGGCCGTGTAAAAGACGCTCGTCAAGAACCCGACGACCCCGATCCACAGGATGTGCCAGGAAACGACCACAGCCGCCGTCATCCCGATGACAAACGTCAATGCAAACAGAACAATGGCCTCTCCCAGAAGTTGACGAGGCGTAAGCATCCCGGAGAGGATCGGTTGGGGGCGATATTTCGCCGTCGGCGAATCCGGCTGGTCGACATGATAACGGGTGTCGAAATAATCGTTGATCACATTGGCCGCGGCGTGGAAGACGGTAATGCCCGCCGCGGTCAAGGCATACCAAGCCCACGACACAGGCCCCTCCTGGGCGGCCAGAAGCGTTCCCACGGAAACGGAAATCAGGGACATCGTAAATGACCAGGGACGGGTCGCGATGATGTAATTTTTAATCTGACCGAACATAATGAATTCCAGTGTTTTATAACAACAAATGTGACGTAATCTAATTTGAATGTGCTTCTATGTCAAGTTAAACGAATGATGCATAGGATTTCCTTGACAGGGGTGGCCACTTATATCAATCTGTCATCCAAGCCTTGCTGATCCTTCGCTTCTCTTTCAGCCACGGTGATGCGCCGGCGGTTGTTCACTATTTTTTCATGAAATAGGTAAAAAACAGGATGGACGATGCTCGAAACGACCTCCTTCGAAGAGATCACACAGATCAGGATGAGCCGTGAGATCGGCGGTAAACCCGTCTACTGGGTGGCGGCTTATCTGGTGGACGGCCTGCTCATCGATACCGGCTGCAGCTATACCGCCGACGAGCTCGCCTCCTTCCTCGACGGCAGAGAGGTCCGTCAGGTGGTCAACACCCACTTCCATGAGGACCATGTCGGGGGAAATCGCCTCCTCCAGACCAAGTTCGGCGTCGCGATTTACGCCCCTGCGGATTCCGTCCCCCTGATCGGACAGGGCGGCCAACCTCTTCCCCTACCAGGAAACGGTCTGGGGCTACCCGGAGCCGACCACGGTCAAACCTCTGCCGGCCGTCATCCGGACCCGATGCCATACCTTCACCGTCATCGACACTCCCGGCCACAGTGCGGGCCACGCCTCCCTCGTGGAGATGGACCAGGGCTGGTGCTTCTCCGGAGACCTCTTCGCCCGGGAGCAGATGAAATTCATCCGGCCGGAGGAGGATATGGGGGAGACGGTCGCCTCCATGAAAAAACTGATCGCCCTGCCCTCCGACCGCCTGATCCTCTTCACCTCCGTGGGGCGGATCGTCGAGGATGGCAGGCAGGCCATGGAATCCTGCATTCGCTATATCGAGGATCTCTCCGCCCGCGCCAAAGCCCTTGAGAGAGAAGGTCTCGGCGTCGCAGAGATCATCCGGCGGCTCTTCGGCGGCGAGCACAGCTTCGCCCAACTGACGAACGGCCAGTACACGACGGAGAATCTGATCCGCTCCGTCCTCAGGATGGGGGGCTCCAGATGACCGGGAAGACGGAGGGACGAAACGGAAGATGGCCGCTCCACGGCTGGCTGGGTCTCACCCTGGTCGCCGTCTTCTGGATCCTGAACTGGTCCCTTTCCGGCCTGCGGACCCACTGGGGTTTCTTCCCCCTCTGGCTCGGTTACGCCCTCACCGTCGACGCCCTCGTCTTTCTGCGGAAGGGAAGTTCCCTGCTGACCCGGAATCCCGCCGCTTACGCAGGCCTCTTTCTCGTATCGGCCCCCGCCTGGTGGCTCTTCGAGCTGATCAACCTCCGGACGCAGAATTGGATCTATCTCGGTGAAGAGGCCTTCTCGCCTTTTCAATTCGCGGCCCTTTCCACACTGAGCTTTTCCACCGTGATGCCGGCCGTCTTCGGAACGGCGGAACTTGCGGGAACCTGCGGCCGGCTGAGACGGATCGGCCCCGGCCCGGTCATCACACCGACGCCGGCTTTTCTGCGTATGATGTTTGCCGCCGGTTGCGTCATGCTGCTCCTTCTCCTTCTCTGGCCGGATCTTTTCTTTCCGCTCGTCTGGACCGCCGTCTATTGCCTGATCGAACCGCTGAACGTGAAGATGGGAAACCGCTCGCTCCTCGATGATCTGGCCCGGGGCGACTGGAGGCCGGTCATCGCCCTTGGCGCGGGCTGCCTGATCTGCGGTTTCTTCTGGGAGATGTGGAACTTCCTCTCCTATCCGAAGTGGGTTTACCGCATACCCTACGCCGACTGGCTTCACGTCTTCGAGATGCCGCTTCCGGGTTATCTCGGCTACCTGCCGTTTTCGCTGGAGCTCTTTGCCCTGTACCATCTGGTCACGGGGCCACTGCTGCCGGAAAGGAACCGGCGGTATCTCCGCCTGACCGATTAAGACGCCTGAACAGAGCCTGCCTGATCGTCTGTCCGGCAGCAAATAGCAACAAACAGACAGCCTGCTGTTGATAATCCGGGCGCCTTCTGTTAGTGTAGCGGCCTTTCAATCCATGCACCAGGAGGAAGACCTATGTTTGCCGTCATCATGGCCGGGGGGAAGGGGGCGAGGTTCTGGCCCAGGAGCAGGGAGAGGATGCCCAAGCACCTCCTGGACATCCTGGGCGAGCGGACGATCATTCGCGAGACCGTCGACCGGATCAGACCGCTGGTCCCCGCCGAAAGGACCCTGATCGTCACAGGAAGGAGCCATGCGGCGGAGCTGATCCGCCAGCTTCCCGAGATCCCCCCGGAGAACATCCTTATCGAGCCGGTCGGGCGGAACACCGCCCCCTGCATCGGCCTCGCCGCACTTCATATTCTCAAACGCGTCCCGGACGCGGTGATGCTGGTCCTCCCCTCCGACCACCGGATCGGCGATGAGGCGGTGTTTCAGGAGGGTCCTCCAGGCGGCGGCCGGTGCGGCATTACAGGGTGATCCTCTCGTCACGGTCGGTATCCGGCCGACCGGACCGGAGACGGGTTACGGCTACATCGAGCAGGGCGAGCTTGTCTCGAAAAGCGGACCTGATGAGATCTACCGGGTCCGCTCCATCCGGGAGAAACCGCCCCGGGAACAGGCGGAACGTTTCCTGGCGCAGGGAGGATTCTCCTGGAACAGCGGGATGTTCGTCTGGAAGGCCTCGACGATCATCAAGGCGATCGGGCTGCACCTTCCCGATCTCCAGCGAGGGCTCCTTGAGATCCGGGAGGCGCTTGGCACAGACCGGGAAGAGGAGGTGGTGGGAGCCATCTACGCGGGACTACAGTCTGTCTCCATAGATTACGGTGTGATGGAAAAGGCGAAAGATGTCCTGGTCATTCCGGGGGCCTTTGACTGGTCCGATCTGGGAAGCTGGGATGCCCTGTGGGAAGTCTCCAAAAAAGACGAAAACGGGAACGCCGTCCGGGGAGAGTTCATCGGCATCGATGCGGCAAACTCTCTTGTCCACAGCTCCGGCAAGCTCGTCGCACTGGTAGGGGTGAAGGACCTCCTTGTCGTTGAGACGAAAGACGCCCTTCTCATCTGCCGTCGGGGCCGGTCTCAGGACGTCAAAAAGATCGTGGAGTCATTGGAAAAGAACGGCCTGACGTCCTACTTATAGACAAAGGGAGATGCCTGTACCGGCGTCTGTTTTCCCTGGAGGGCCACCCCGCCTGCGTCGAGTGCCTGCGTGATCTTCTCCTCATCCGTCTTCTGATCGTCGAAAGTGATACTGATCGTGTTTTCCGCCGGACTCCCGAAGCGGATGATCCCTTCCAGACTCTTGAGGATAGAACTTATCCTCGCATAGGGGCCTCAGGCGTTGCACCCGGGGATGTTCAGCAGAATCGTTTTTTCCGCAGCAGTAACCGGTGCGGTAATCAGCAAGAGCAGTATAAATAAAATGGCCGCAAGGCCGAGAACCTGTTTCCCGATCATCCCCTCTTCCCCTTTTCCCGATAGAATCCGCATCCCCTCGGCGGTATCGTCTCCATCTGCGGAAGGTTGACCTTTCATAAACCCGGAGTGCGGAAAAATCCAGCCATTTTTCCGCTTAAAGAGGAATGGCCTAAATAATCCTTGACGAACAGGAGATTATTTGTTTCATTTCAGTTGTATGCAAAGTGCACATTCTTAAGGTCTCGGAAGAAACCGGTCAAATCGACAAAGAAGAGTGACATCTCAAGAGCCCGGCGGTGGACACGATAGCCGGCTGCCTTGGGCGAAAAACGGGGAGAAGTTCTTCATGCTGAGTTACTGGAAGAGTAAAGGTCTTGGCGTACTATTGCTGATGTGTATTCTCTGGTTACCGGATCGCGCCCCAGGTGCGACGGAAACCGTCTTTCTGCCGGTTACCCTCGAATATCCCTTTATCCGGTCCGTATTGGTCCACCAACTCTACAACGCGCCCGGACAGCGGGCGATCGTCATTGACGAAGCACAGGCAGACTGTGTCCATATCGAACTCTCGAATCCCGAAGTGAGTCGGGAGCTTTCGATGATCAAGGTGGGAAGCAAAATAAAAATCCGGGCCGGAGTTCCGATCCTGGGAACCTGCATGGGGGTGTTCGAGTGGGAGGGGTATATCGAGGTGTTACAGCGCCTCGTTCTGGACGAGAAGAATTGGCAGGCTCGCTTTGAAACCATCGACTCACGCGTCTATAACATAAACCGCAAACCCGTAACCATTGCAGGTAAGCTCTGGGACCTCATCAAGGCCCACGTCCATCCTTACCTCGACCAAACGACCATTGAACTTGCGCCCCCGATCAAGGAGATGAAGGATTTCCTGCCCCTCGTCTTTCTTCCGGAGGAACGCCAGCGTGTACATCGTTGGCTCGATACACTTAGACTGGGTCCGGTGCAGGTGGAGGAGTCGGCAGTAAAGGTGAATATCTTACTGGAGGTGCAAACCGCATCCAAACCTCGTGCTTCTGCAGCACAACTGTCACTTTCGGAAATCGAACGCCTTTCCCGCGCCTGGGAGGATTGGGATGCATTCCTCGTCTTTGAAATCGAATCCCTCATCGGACAACCGATCACCGATATGGAACGGGGGAACCTTTTAGAGATACATATTGGAGAACCGTCACGAATTTCTCCAGGCACTCAACGACAAGACGATCGGCCCGGATCTGGTGCGGCAGCAGTTCATCCGGACCTGGCAGCGGCTTGCCCAGATCCTGCGCAAATACCTGGTCGACCAGAAGTCTCGACCGTCTTTCAGCTATTTGGCCTTTTTCACCGCTTCCGATGCCTTGGTGGCCCTGGATAAGCTGGGCCCGACCCTGGGACTGGAAATCAGCCGGGATGGTTTGGTCAGGTTGGCGCGACTGTTGAGCACAAACGTCACCGATCCGACCTTGAGTTACTCCTACTCGGTAGACCCCGAACTGCGTAAATTCCTTGGGCTCGGTCCGCCGCTCGACGATTCCGGGCCAACCTCGGATGTACAGGAACTGGAACTTCCCAAGGAACCGGAAACGAATGCCAAGCCCGACGATCGCCAGTCCTGGCTTGGTCATTTCCTTTTTCCGCTTGCCTGGGCGAAAGAGGGAACCCCGACCATGCTCGACCAGGTGAGGCAGTGGATCCCCTCCGTGAGAGATCCGGAGCGCTACATCGGCAAAGTGCGCAATCTGCTGGAAGGGGCGGCGGATAAAATTCTCGTCGCCAATCCCCTTGCCGGAGACTATAACTCCTTTTTTCATCTTCTGGTCTTAGCCACCGCCTGGCAGGAAAGCTGCTGGCGGCAGTTCATCGCCCAGGACGGCAAGCTCCGCTACCTTGTCTCCTACAACCAAAGCTCAGTGGGACTGATGCAGATCAATGAACGGGTGTGGCGCGGCATCTATCGGGTGGAGAGCCTGCGCTGGAACATCACCTACAATGTGAGGGCGGGATGTGAAATTCTGCACCTCTATTTGCGGACCTTTGCTCTCAAGGAGATAAAGCCCGCGAATCCGGCCGATCTTGACACCATTGCCCGGCTGACCTATGCGATGTACAACGGCGGGCCCGGTCAACTGAAACAATACGTTAAACGAAGCAGCGCCAATACATTTTACAGGAGCGACCAGCTCTTCTGGGAGAAATATACTGCTGCCAAAGAGGCTCAGTTTGACCAACTGTCACTCTGTGTTTCGGGAAAGTGACCACCCGAAGGAAATGGAGGGGGATGGCAGGGAACAAAGAAGTTTTAAATCCAATGTGAGTGGCTTCCTTGCAGAGTCAGATATTTTTGTGAGGGTGAATCACATCATACTTATGCAAGGATTTGGTGTAGAAGTAGTCGGGGTTCAGTACAGATGCCCCAATCTGAACATTATTCGCAGATTCGAAGATCCGCTGGGGACGGCATATCACGTTGGTCCGCCAATGATTGTTGGGTAAGGTGAAGATGACGCTGAACTCGTTTCTATCACCATCCGTCCGCAGTTCAACAGTCGTCCCCTTGGGGACAGAAAACCGGATTCCTCCCAGAGAAATATCCAGAACGGTACCCGTCTCAAAGTCCCGGGTGTCTGAATGGGCGTCGCCTATGAAAGCCGGAAGGGCGACCTTTCGCCGTTCCGACCTTCGACGGTCCTGATCGATGCCCCTTATGGCATTATTGTCCTTAACGCGGGAGGTGTCTTTTTTCATATCGATGACCCTCGTCAGGCGCCCTTGCTGCGTCGTTGCTTTTATTTTAGAGGATACTCACCCTATCGTCAACTGCTATTTACAAAAATACAGACGGCCGGGGTACGTTTAGCAATAGACACATCGGATACTCCTTGAAGCTCGGCGAACCTATCGAAGAGGCTACAGATCATTTCCGGAATAGGAGAGGTTGAAGCTTTTGTTGATCAGTGGGAAATCGGGCACAATGTTGCCGACGGCCGCGTAGCCCAGGGCGGTCCAGTTGAGGAATGAGGGATCACGCACGGCAACACGACTTATACTGCCCTGATCATCGGTCGCGATCAGATAGACGATGTCTCCTCTCCACCCCTCGACAATGCCGACGGCATAGGCATTCTTCTTGAAATGATCGCTTCGCTGCGGGTGAACATCGCTGCTTCCCGGCATCTCCCTCAGCGCCTTTTTGATCAAATCGAGCGAAGAATAAACCTCCTTGACGCGGACGGAGAATCGCGCATAGACATCACCGCTTTCCTCCGTAGCAATGTCCGGGGGCAATTTGTCGTACGCGGCATACGGATAATCCACTCTCGCGTCGGCGGCAAGACCGACTGCCTTCCCGGCCACACCGACCACGCCATGATCCCGGGCGGAGCTTGAGGGGAGAATCCCGGTATTTTTAAGACGGTTAAGGAGGGAATGGCTATCCTCCGCGACGGCCATGACCTCGGAAAAATCCTTGCGCAGTTCATCGAGATCCACGTCCAGGCGTCCGGCCATTTCCGGTGCGATCTCCCTGGATACCCCGCCGAACGTGTTGACCCCCCGCAGGAAACGGCTCCCCGTCAGCCGTTCATTCATCTGCATCACCATTTCCCTCAGGCGCGCACCGTGAGATCCGCCGAATGTGAACCCTGTATCCGTCATGATGGCGCCGATATCGCCCAGATGGTTGGCGAGCCTCTCCAGTTCGCAAAAGATGACCCTGAGGTAGCCGGCTTTTTCCCCCGCCGGGATGCCGGATAACGACTCGAGCGCCAGACAGAAGGCGAGCGAGTGACTGCAGGAGCTGTCGCCGGAAATCCGCTCCGACAACCGGATTTTATCGGGAAGCGGCAGCGTTTCAAAGAGTTTTTCGCTGCCTTTATGGGAATAGCCGAGCCTCGGCTCGAGGAAGAGAATCTCCTCTCCCGCGACGCTGAACCGGAAATGGCCCGGCTCGATGATCCCCGCGTGCACCGGCCCGACCGGTATCTCGTAGATCCCCTCTCCGCTTATTTTCCGGAATGGAAAAGTCCCCGAGGCCGTATCGGGCCTTGTGTTCCACGCGAAATCCTTTCGCAAGGGGAAACAATTCTCCGGCCAATTTTCATGGAGAAGGATGGGGCGCGGATCGGGATGACCCTGCGGGGTCAACCCGAAAAAGGACATGATTTTTCTCTCATAGGTGGAGGCCTCATGGATCGAGGGGGTCAGCGACGGGAAATCATCGTTCACCAGGATGTACGGGGCAAGAAAAACATTCTCCTTGGGAACGCCGAAGAGATACATGATCCGGAATGATCCGGTCGCTTCCCGTTCATCGAAAGCGGTAATCATTTTCAGCGGCAGATGGTGGCGGCGATAGAGCCGCTCACAGTGCTGAACGATATCGCCCGGCGGCAGCTCGTAGGCGAAGAGATTGCCGTATTCATCCACCGTCGCCTTAAGAGGCAGGTAGTGTTCGATACGATGTGTTTCAGCCATAGTTCCGCCTATTAGTGAATGAGCGTCGCCGCCGCATTGATCAACGCCTTCAGCGGCGACGGCAGGAAAATACTGATCGCCAGTAAAAGCGCCATCAGGACGAGAGGTGGAACGATCGTCAAGGCGTTCAACTCTCCCCGCGCCATGGGCTCGGGGGGCTTGCCGAACACCATGGCCGTAATGAACCGCAAAAATCCGATGAATATGAGTGCCAGCATCAGAAGCGCAATAACGACAATAAAGGGATGCGAGGCGATGCCGGCGGTCAGGATGTATATCTCGGTGAGGAAAAGACCGAAGGGAGGCACTCCGGTGATCGCCAGAAAGGCAGCGATCAGAACCTTACCGGTGATCGGCAGCGCCGCCAGAACCCCTGAGACATTGGCGATCTTCGTGGAGCCGTATTTCAGAAGGACGTTGCCGGCCGAAAAGAACAGGATGGATTTGGCCAGTGAATGATAGACCATGTGGAGGAGTGCGGCGAATGAACCTAAGCCGCCGAAGCCGAAGCCGAGCGTGATGATGCCCATGTGCTCAACGCTCGAATAGGCAAACAGACGCTTGAAATTTTTCTGCACGATGATGATAAACGCGGGTATCGCGATCGAGATGATCCCGAAGAAGATCAGCAGATTCTGCGAAAACGCCGGACCCAGCACGGCATCGGTGATCGATTTGAATTTCAAAATGGCCAATAACGCGCAGTTGAGCAGCGCACCCGACAACATCGCGCTGATCGGCGAAGGGGCCTTGCTGTGCGCATCCGGCAGCCAGGTATGCATCGGCGCCAAACCCGCCTTCGTACCGTAGCCGATCAGGACGAACAGGAACGCTATCTTCACCAGGAGCGGATTCATGCCGGCCGCACCCGCCTGTTGCAGCGCCCGCCAGGTGACGAATGTGTCGGCCGTATCCGAGAGGGGCGCAAAGAAAAGCAGCGTGCCCAAGAATCCGAGCAGCAAGCCGATGGAATTGATGATCAGATATTTCCAGGCCGCTTCCATCGCCGTCGGTTTGTTGTAAAAACTGATCAGAAAGGCCGTCGAAAGGGTGGTGGCTTCGATGGCGATCCACATCAGTATCGGATTGACGGTGATGATCGCGTAAAACATCGCCAGCAGAAACAGGTGAAAAAGGACAAAATATTGTCTTACCCGTCGAAAACCGACAATCCCTTTCTCCACCTCCCCCCTGAGATAGCCGATGGAGTAAAAGGAGGAGGCGAATCCCACCACGGCGACCGTCAGCAGGACAACCATTCCCAGCGCATCCACGGATAAGATAGGAGCCATGCCCGTAACGGCCGTCATTAAAAACCGCAATCGCCGCAAGGATAACTGCGGCCAATTCCACGGGCGCCGCCAGCGCCGTGATCAGTTCCAGCGGCCGAACCGTCCTTCTCACCGCCAGAGAGGCGAGGGCGGCAAAGAGCGGTGTGGATATCAATACAAGGAGCGCCATCGGTTTACTCCGTCAACTTCTTCATCGCTGTGACATCAAGGGAACCGAATTGCCGGAACATCATGGAGATAAAAACGGTGGCAATAATGATCCAGATGAGGATGTTGAATGTGATGCCCAGTTGCAACCCCGGATTCTGCTCCAGTCCCGCGGACAGGGCAAATGAGACGATACCGTTTTCCAGGGACAGAATGCCGAGCATTTGGGAAAGGGCGCCCTTCCGGTTGATGCTCAAAAACAGCGATATCATGATCGTTGCCACGTTCAGAAGCAGCAGATTGTTGCCATCGGGCGCCAGATGCGCCAGCGGCCGGAACACCTCGGTGCGTGTGACGGCCACCAGGACGGCGATCACCAGCAAGGTGATCGGTGTATTGAGATAGGTGCTCACCGAAAATTTCAACCGGTGTTTCCTGATCAAACCGAAAAAGAAATAGGGGGCGATGAACAGTTTGACCGCAATCGTCGAAGCGATGGCGATGATGAGCAGCTTCGATGATTCTTCAACGGCGGGAAGCAAGAGCTGCAGCGAAACGGCCGCAGACTGAGCGATGTACAGACGTATGGCGGAGGTGTTCTTCTTCGTCAGGTGCATGAAAACCGCCGCGGAAAAAATGACGATCTGCAACATCAATAGGACTTGAGGGATCATTGGGGTCATCATTTTATAGTATCAATCCTATAGCGATAATACTGATGATAAAGGAAGTGAACAATAAATCCGGCAACCGGAAGATTCTGAATTTTGCGATGCTCGATTCGATAAGTGCAACGGCTGCACAGAACAGAAGACACTTCAGGATAAAAAGCAGCAACGATCCGATGAGTTCCAGTGCATTGAGTGAATGGGCCACTCCCCAGGGGAAAAACAGATTCGCCCCGAGGGCAATGAAGAGCAGGTACTTGTTCGCAGCCCCCCATTCGATGATGGCCAGTCGCTTGCCCGAATATTCCAGGATCATCGCCTCATGGATCATGGTCAGCTCCAGGTGGGTCGCAGGATTGTCGAAGGGATAGCGGCATGTTTCGGCCAGCAGGGCGATAAAAAAACCGATAAAGGCAAGGATAACGGGCGGCAGCTCATAAAAGGAAAGAGAGGCGACGGCCGCTGAAATCGCGGAGAGATTGGTCGTATGACTGACCAGTGCCAGGGTCAGCAACGACATGAGCAATCCGCCCTCGGTCAAGGCCGCGACCATCATTTCGCGGCTCGAACCGAATCCGCCGAATGCGCCGCCGGTATCGATGCCTGCGAGGGCCAGAAAAAACGTGCCCAGGGCAATGAGGTAAATCACCACGAGGAAATCACCGGTAAAGACGTTCGTCAGCGCCGTCGATATCAGGGGGATGCAGGCGCCGATAAAAACAGTCGTGGCAAAAACGAGGTAAGGTGTGAAGCGAAACACCCAGGACGCGTCACGGCTGATGACCTCGTCCTTCCGGAGAAGTTTGATCAGGTCTCTATAGGGCTGAAAAGGCGAAGCTCCCTGGCGGTTCTGCAGCTTGGCCTTCATCTTCCGGGTCATGCCGATAAAGAACGGCGAAAGGAGCGGTATCAGCAACAATTGGATGATCCAGAGCAGGATTGTCGACATCGTCAGATCACCCACAGCAGTAACCCGGTCAAGGTCACGAGAATATAAAGGATGTAGACATTGATATTGCCCGTCTGAATCTTCTTGATCTGCCCGGCGATCCTGAGCGTTGCCGTCTGCAACGGTCTATATAAATACGTGTCATAGACGTCCTGAAATTCCATCGTGACGATACCCATTTTGGGGAAATATCTCAGCTTGGCGTCATGATACTCTATCTCCGTTTGCCCCGTCGGCTTGAGCACACCCCTGAAAACCGTGGTGATGGATCGGGAAAATCCCGTTGCGGTGATCTCCATCCGCTCCGTCAGGTCGGCGCCGCAATCCCAGGTACGGCCGATGTGGATCGTTCGTCTCCGCGTGAGAAAGGCGAATGCCGCGGCAACTGCCGCGGTCACAACGACAATGCCCGCGAACAGGAGCGGCGGGGAAAGGGAGGCAAACCCGGTCGTGACGATCAGGGAGTCGAAGGAGAGAGCGGAAACGGTTTCCCCCGGCTGAAAAGCGGATAATGATGCGGCGATTTCGGCAAAGCCGCTGGACACCGTGCCGGAAAAAACTCCGAGTATCAGAGTAAGCAGGGCCAGGACCGCCATGCCGATTCTCAGCGGCAGGGCGGCCTCCTTCGCTTGCGTCACTTCCTCGCTGCGCGGTCTGGCCAGAAAAGTGACCCCGAACGCCTTTACGAAGCATGCCGCCGCCAGACCGCCGGTAAAGGCAAGCGCACCGATTGCTGCGATGAAGATCATTTTCGTCGCCAGGTTAAAAGAATTCACCCCCTGGAACAGAGACTGGAAGGTCATCCACTCGCTGAAAAATCCGTTGAACGGGGGCAAGGCGGAAATAGCCAGTGAACCGACGAGAAAGAAAAAGGCGGTTTGCGGCATGACCTTGATCAGCCCGCCGTATCGTTCAATGTTGCGGGTATGGGTTTCGGCGATGACCGAGCCGGCGCCGAGGAACAGCAGGGCCTTGAATGTGGCATGATTCATGGTGTGGTAAAGGGCGGCGATAAGACCGAGCGACGCAAGCGCCTTCATGCCGGCTGAGAGGAAGACGAGCGAGCTGCCGAGACCGAGGAGAATGATGCCGATATTTTCAATGCTGTGATAGGCGAGCAACCTCTTCAGGTCATGCTCGGAAAGGGCGTACAGAACCCCCAGCAGTGAAGAGATTGAGCCGATGATGACAATCAGAAGACCCCACCAGAGAGGCGGCGTTCCCGGGAGGATATCCCAGCACATCCTGGCCAGCATGTATATGCCGGTTTTGATCATGACGCCCGACATCAGCGCCGAGACATGCGAGGGGGCCGCGGGATGGGCGGCGGGAAGCCAGATATGGAAAGGGATGATGCCGGCCTTCGCGCCGAAGCCGACCAGCGCCGAGATAAATATGGCGTTTCTTACGAAAGGAGAGGCGGCGGCGATTCCGTTTCTGATTACACCGAAATCGAACGATCCGGTCGCCAGATAGGCGAGCAGGAACGACAACAGGATAAACGCGGTCCCGACGTGCGTCATGATGAAATAAAGGGTGCCGGCCTTGATATTTTTTTCTTCATGTCGCTCATAGATGACCAGGAAATACGAAGTCAGGGACATGATTTCCCAGACGATGAGAAAAAACAGGGCGTGTTGTGCCGTGACCACAAGGATCATACTGGCGATGAAGGCGTTGTAAAAGAAGCCGAGGACGCCGAGATTGTATTTCTTATAAAAATGGTTGACGTAACCCAGCGCATAGATGGAGCAGAAAAGGGCGATACCGGAGATCAGCAAAACGAAAAAAGCCGCCAAAGGGTCGACGCGAAGAGAGAAGGAAAGAAAAGGAAATGAAGTAGGAATGGAAAAGGCGGGGCCTATCCCCGTCATCAACACCGCACCGGAAAACACAAGACCGAGAAGCGATCCGGCAACGGCAAACCCATTTCCCCATAAATCCGCCCGCCGGTCATTCTTGCCGAAGAGCAAGGAGCCGAAGGCGCCCGCCGCGAATGTGGAAAGCACCAGAAACAAAAAAGTCTGTGAATGGATAAATGCAGGCATGATGTTAAGGCCGTTTCCCGTCCAGGTCGTTGAGGATCTCCAACAAAGAACGGAGGATCGTCTCAGGCGATGGCGGATCGCCCGGAATCCGATAATGAACCGGCACGACTGCATGCGCGCCGTCCAGGACCGCGTAAGAACCCTTGAAGATCCCGCCGTCTATGGCATCATCGCCGACGGCAACGACGATTTTCGGCGTCGGTACGGCATCATAGGTTCTCAGGAGGGCTTCCCGCATGTTACGGCTGACCGGGCCTGTAATCAGCAGCATGTCGGCATGCCGTGGTGAAGCGACAAAATGGATACCGAAGCGCTCCACATCGTAAAAAGGGTTGCCCAGGGCCGTCAACTCCTGTTCGCAGGCGTTTGTCGAGCCGGCGGTCACCACCCTGATCGCCAGGGAACCTTTGAAGAGCTTTCCAATATGCGCCTGTATGCCGAGGCCGACGGACAGCACCGATTGCCTTATCCATCCGGCGATGGTCGTGGGTCGATCAAGCGTTTTTTTGTGGAAAAAATTTTGTAATACATAAGTAAGGGGCGAACCTCTACACCAAATATGATCAATAAGCAAATTATTTTGCAAAGTGACCTTCCTTATACTACCATTCCGTGCTTGATAAATGTCTCGGGATATTTTATTAAAGCGTAGTTTCCTCGCCTATAGACATTCGGATTGAAAAAGTATAAAAGGATTAGGGAAACTCCATGAAAGTTCTGGTCACCGGAGCAACCGGTTTTTTAGGAAGCCGCCTGGCGTCGGCGCTGGCGGCGCGAGGGGACACAGTTCGGGCGCTTTCCCGTGGGACCGGCGGGGAAAGTCGACTGCAAAAGACCAATATCGAGATCGTCCGGGGAGATTTGAAGGATCGGGAGAGTCTGCGCAAGGCGATTGCCGGGGTCGATGTGGTCTGCCACGCCGCCGCCGCCATGAGAGGATCCTGGCGGGAATATGCAGAAACCACCATTCAGGGAACCGAGTGGATGCTCAAACTGTCCCAGGAAGCAGGCGTGAAGCGGTTTGTGCATATCAGTTCCATCACCGTCTACCGGACATGGGACCGCGGACAGGGAGGCCCTCATTGATGAAACCTGTCCCTGGGATCCCGATCCCGAGAGGCTGGGACCTTACGCCCACTCGAAGATCGAAGCGGAAAAACACGCATTCCGGTATCTGCGGCAAGGATTGCCCGTGGTCGTGATCCGGCCGGGAATCATCTATGGTCCGGGTGGGCGGGTGATGCATCCCAACGTGGGATACTTCGTGACGAAAAAGCTCTTTCTGCTGGTGGGCGGCGGGGACAATCCGCTCCCTCTAACCTACGTGGACAACACGGTCGACGGAATCCTGCTCGCTATCTCCAACGATAAAGCCGTCGGACAAGTTTACAACCTGGTCGACGGCGCTGCCATCACTCAAAAGGAATTTCTTGACCGCTACCGGGCTGCTGTCGACGACCGGTTCGTCACCCTCTCCCTTCCCCTATCGCTGCTTCTTGCCGGAGCAGTTCTGGCCCGGCACTTGAAACGGTTCGGCATGACATCCATCGTCACGACGGCTTATGGGTTAAGGGCCCAGTATGCGAACGTCCGTTTCGACGCAGCGAAGGCGCGCCGTGAACTAGGATGGCAACCGCGCATCGCCCTGGAGGAGGGCCTCCGGCGCACCCTTTTCCGGGTCTCCCTCAGCGCCGTCCAAGCCGGTCGTAGAAAATCTGTGACAGGGAAGACCAACCTCATATAGTTCCCTTCCGCCAGGACGTTTAGCGGTTCATTTTCCGTTCGTACCGAGATTCTCCAACCTGCAATCATTAATGTTGTTTTCTCGCTATTTAGGATATTATTAAAACGTTACAGTGTGTCTTGGTCCTGATACATGGCACTTCCCGGGATTTTTCTCGTCTACTTCCGATCCGATCTTTCCACTGCTCCTCTGTCTGGTTTCCCCTGTGATCCAACCTCACGAGATTGGCGCGGTTGAGACTGAGGTCTGACCTCTCGCGGTGATTGAACCTCTCTGGGTTGCGGCCGATTGGGCTGCGATTTCACCGCTCCTTGTGGTTGCGGTTGAACCTCCCGCGGTGGTCGGACGTCGCGGACTTGTGATCGGGGCTGCACCGGTTCGATCACTTTTTGAGAGGGCATCACCATTCGAGACGGCTCGGCCGCCCGGGAGCGAGGTCGGAATTGTAAACCCTGGACACCCCATGTTTGCTGCTTTTCCCAATACCTGTCCTTTTTCCAGCTGCCCCAGTGTTGCTGAAGTTGATGCTGAGGTATCGGTTGGAAGTTCCAGGGATGTCCTTTCCAACGGCGATCCCTGTAATCATTCCTCCATCCCGAGTGGATCTTGGAATAAAATGAGGGAACGCTTTTATAGTAAACCCATCCTGAGTCATATTGCCGTGAGCGGTACCAGCGTCCCTGCCACGGACGCCACCACCAACCGTCGTAGAAAAAGAACTCCTCCTCGATGTCAGGGACAAAATAAGCATACGTCTCGGGTATCACTACCACCGATGGTGGTGCGGGAAATACGATGAGCGGGGGCAGAGGGATACTCACGCGGATATCTACCGCTGCCATCGATGGACCAGGGAAGAGAGCCGCCACCGCAAAAAATGCCGCTCCAAAAAGTAACTTTTTCATTTTGTTGCCTCCTTTATCCGGCACCGATGCCAATTGGATCCATGGGCACACAACGATGAATGACGTTTGGAGTGTATACTTTTCATTTCTTATCTGTCAATGCCGAATCGGGACATGAATCGGGCCGAACTGCATGAAGAGAAGAGCCCAAAAACGCATTTCGTTCCGCCTGCCTCCTTGACAGCGGGAGGGCCTTCCTCTATACAAGAGGCATAATCGAGTCGGAAACAAAGCGATCTCGAAAAAACCGGAAGAAAGTCATTCAGGAAAGCCGCATGCCCATCCATGTTTCGGGAAAGCTCATTCTGGCCTCCGCCTCGCCCCGCCGGATCGAATTGCTTCAACTCATGGGACTCGATATCGATGTGTTGCCGAGCGGCATCGACGAAGCCTTCCAGCATGGAGAGACCCCCCGGGAACATGTGCTGCGCCTCTCAGAGGAAAAGGCGCTCGCCGTTGCACGAAGTCACCCCGACGACTGGGTCCTGGGCGCCGACACGATCGTGGTCATCGCCGGGGAGGTCCTCGGCAAGCCGGGATCGGTAGCCGAAGCGAAGGAGATGCTGGAAAAGCTGAGCGGACGGGAGCACGAAGTGTTTACAGGCTTCAGCATTGTCAGGCAGAATAAGGGAATCCTCATCCGGGAGGTCGTCGAGTCCTCGGTCTTGTTTCGAGAGATCACAAGCGATGAGATGGACTGGTACACCGCCTCGCAGGAACCCTATGACAAGGCGGGAGCGTACGCCGTGCAGGGGATCGGCGCCTTCTTCATCCGGGAGATCCGCGGTTCTTATACGAATGTCATGGGCCTCCCCCTCTGCGAGGTCGTCGACGCCCTGAAACGGGTCTCGGCCATCGGTTTTCCGGGAGGCGATCATGAACGTCGAGGATAACATCCGGCATATCCGTGAGGCAATGGCCGAGGCGGCCCGCCGGTCGGGGCGTCCGGCATCGGCGATCCGGCTGATGGCGGTCACCAAGACCGTAGACGACGACCGCATCCTCGCTGCAATTCGGACCGGGGTGGAGATCATCGGCGAAAATTACGTCCAGGAGGCGAAGCGGAAGATCGAGAAACTGGGAAAGTCAGGTGAATGGCACCTGATCGGCCGCCTCCAGACGAACAAGGCGAAGTACGCCGTCCACCTTTTCGATATGATCCACTCCGTCGACCGGCTGGAGCTGGCCGCCGAACTCGACCGGCGCGCCCGGGCGGCCGGACGGATCATCCCGATCCTGATCGAAGTCAACGTCAGCGGGGAGGAATCGAAGAGCGGCATCCCGCTCGACGCCGCCCTGGATCTGGTCCGTCTGGTGGCTCCTCTGGAGAATCTCTCGATCCGGGGTCTGATGACGATGCCCCCCTGGTGCGACGACCCGGAGGAGTCAAGGCCCTATTTCCGGGCTCTCCGGGAGCTACGGGACAAGATCGCGGGAGAAGCCATTCCCCGCGTGGAGATGCGTGAACTCTCGATGGGAATGACCGACGACTACGTCGTCGCCATCGAGGAAGGGGCGACGATCGTCCGGATCGGCCGGGGAATCTTTGGAGAAAGGAAAGGGTGATCCAATCCTGCAATGACGAGGAGAGGAGAACCTTGACAGCAGAGTTGATCCATTTCGATAAGGAGAAGAGACAATGAACAAAGGAGCGTTTTACAAACTGAGTTACGGCCTCTACGTGATCACATCCGGCGTAGAGGGAAAATTCAACGGCCAGATCGCCAACACGGTCTTTCAGGTCACCTCGGAGCCGCCGACCGTGGCGGTGAGCATCAACAAACAGAACTATACCCACGAATGCATCCAGTCGAGCCGGCGGTTCGCCGTCTCCATCCTGGAGGAGGCGACGCCGATGACGATGATCGGCCAGTTCGGTTTCAAATGCGGCCGGGATATCAACAAGTTCGACGGCATCCAGGTACGGACGGGTAAAACCGGCGATTCCTATCGTCACCAATCATGCCGTCGCATTCATCGAGGCGGAAGTGACAGGCGAGATGGACTGCGGCACCCATACCCTCTTTCTCGGGCAGGTCGTGGAGTGCGACATCCTCGACAGTACGGCGGAACCGATGACCTATGCCTATTACCACAAGATCAAGGGCGGAAAATCGCCGAAAAACGCGCCCACCTACCAGAAGGAGGCGCCTCCGCAGCCCGCTCCCTCAAGCCGAGAAGGCGACACGCTACACCTGCACGATCTGCGGCTACATCTACGACCCGGAAAAGGGAGATCCGGAGGGGAAGATCAAGCCGGGAACCCGCTTTGAAGACCTCCCGGCGGAGTGGGTCTGCCCCGTTTGCGGTGCAGGAGAAGGACAAGTTCGAAAAGGAGGGGTGAGAGGATAATATCACAGAACTCCTTGGGCATTCCAAACTATAAAGTGACCCTTTTGCTTGCATTCGTGGGGGGGTGGATATAATACTCGTCAATCAATTGTGGCTCCACGGTGGGGCTACCTGAGTAGTTACTCCAAAAAATAGTTATACGTCCCAGCTGAAAGGAGTTGATCTTATGGATGTATCTTAGTTCTTATCCGTAAATAAATGTTTAGGAGCTTTATGGCAGCCCCAGTTCTGTCCACGGATTATTTCACCCGTTGGATGAAGGCAGGCTTCTAAAAGTGAGTGTTAGCAAAATTATTGTTAAAAAGAGAGCTGAGAAAATCAAAGCAATGAAAAATAAAAGGAGGTTAATTTTATGAAAAAAATGAATTGGAAATCTTGTTGCATCACTCTTGTTACCACCCTTTTTATCCTTACTTTATCGGTCAGTCTTTCGGTGTTAGGTTTAAGTCCAGTTTCTGCCGCAGAAAAGCCCATTATTATTAAGTTTGCCCACGGCGATCCACCTGATCCGATTAAG
Source organism: uncultured Actinomycetota bacterium (assembly GCA_963786695.1). Classification (GTDB taxonomy): domain Bacteria; phylum Actinomycetota; class Actinomycetes; order Mycobacteriales; family Mycobacteriaceae; genus Mycobacterium. The sequence continues at coordinate 12,146 of CAWBAL010000050.1, read as the reverse complement.
GGCTCAGCACATGGGGACGCGCTTACCTTCAAGCACTTGGTCGAGAGTGCATCAGGCGGGCGGATAAAGGTGGAGATATACCCGGCCAACCAATTGGGATCCGAGAGGGAACAGCTTGAAGGCGTCAAGATGGGAACCACCGAGATGTGCAATGTGAGCGAGGGTGCGGTCCCTGGTTTCTTTCCGGAGATCCTGGTGCTGGGGATCCCCTATCTCTTCGAGTCGGCGCCCCTGGCCTGGAAGGTCTTGGATGGGCCTTTTGGAAGGGACCTGATGGAGGAGATGAGGAAGAAGGCCGGCATCAGGACCCTCACTATTACCGAAAATGGGTTCCGAAACTTCACCAACCGAATACGCCCCATTAAAAAGCCTGAGGATCTGAAAGGTTTGAAGATCAGGACGATGGAGAACCCTGCCCACATGGAGATGGTAAGAGCTCTGGGCGCCTCTCCGACTCCTGTTGCATGGGGTGAGACTTACATGGCTTTACAGCAAAAAGTTGTAGATGGGCAGGAGAACCCTGTTTCCCTGATCCAGGTCATGAAGTTCTATGAGGTTCAAAAGTACCTGACCCTGGACGGACATCTCTATAGCATCGACTTCACCTTTATTAATGATGCCTTCTTCCAGAAGCTGCCGAAGGACCTCCAGCGGATCGTTGAAGATGCTGCAACGGTGGCCGGTACTTTTCATAGAGGCGTTCAGCAGTACACATCGGCTGTTGGTGTCGATGAGCTAAGACAGAAAGGGATGGAGATTTATGTGCCAACACCCGCGGAGACAGAAGCCTTCGCAAAGGCAACCCAGCCTCGGGTGATCGAATGGGTTAAGAAGCAGGTTCCGCAGAAGTGGGTTGATTATCTCTTCAAAGAGATCGAGAAAGCCAGGACAGAACTCTACGGTAAGCGTTAAGTTCCCAACTCCTACAAATCAGGCAGGATTTTGATTTCTCAAATATGTATGATGTGAGGAAAGTAAGGTCAGAGTGGAGAGGATTTGCCTTCTTTGGCGAATCCTCTCCACTTATGTAACACGTCTTCACCCGATATGAAAGGTATGGTGAATAATGATGTCCTTCCAGGATCATGCGGAGAAAATTTTCGACTGGATCGTTTCGCTTGCCCTGGTGGCATTGAACGTGCTGGTCTTTACCCAGGTGGTCAGCCGGTATATTTTTAACAGTCCCATTTCCTGGACCGAAGAGATGGCGCGCATCCTGTTCATCTGGATCTCTTTTATGGGGGCCTTCCTGGCCCTCAAAACGAAAGGCCATATTGCCGTTGAAACGCTGTTACACCGCCTCTTCAATGCCGAAGCGAGGATTTATGTTACGGCGATCGCCGATTTCCTGATCCTGTACTACTGTATCTATCTCGCCTTCATGGGAGTTGTGATGATGCAGAAAACGGCACAGGATTTCACGCCGGTGATGCTGATCCCCTTTTCCTATCTCTATGCGGCTATTGCGCTGTCCGGCACCCTGATGGCCGCCTATATGCTGATTCGCGCCCTCAGCCTGGAGAGAAAGACACTCATCGTTTCCTTTCTTGCTTCCGTCGTCCTGTGCGGATTGTTTTACTTCGTCTTCGGCAGAGGGGCCTTTTCCGGGGGGAATCTCGTTGCCGTGATGCTCGTTTCCTTTTTCCTTTTTATCGTTGCCGGCATGCCCATTGCGTTTGCGATCGGCATCGGCGGCCTGCAATTCTTGCTCTTGTATCAGAAGATTCCTCTCGTCGTGACCCATACCCGTCTGTTCGGGGGGATCGATTCCTTTCCGCTTCTGGCCGTGCCCTTTTTTATCCTGGCCGGGGAGCTGATGAATATCGGCGGAGTGACCGTGCGGCTCGTGGCCCTAGCGAAGGTTCTGGTGGGTCATGTCCGCGGTGGTCTGGGAATGGTCGTGGTTGTCGCGGAATACTTCTTTTCCGGAATCTCCGGCTCGACGGTGGCCGACGTCTCGGCGATCGCTTCTCTGCTGATTCCGGCGATGAAAAAGGCAGGGTACAAGTCAGAAACCTGTGTTTGCATTGTTTCAGCGGCCACGGCGATGGGGATTCTCGTTCCGCCGTGCATTCTCATGGTGGTTCTCGGCGGAATGACCGGCATCTCCGTGGGCGCCCTTTTCATGGGAGGGTTTCTCCCCGCCGTTATCCTGTCGCTTTGCATCATGGCTCTTATCTATTTTCAAGCCGTCAGGACGGGTCTCCCTGTGGAAGAACGGGCCACGTTGAAGGAAGCCGTCAAGGCAACGGGAGGTGCCCTCATTCCGCTGATGCTTCCGGTGATCATTTTGGGCGGCATCATCGGCGGCGCGGCCACGCCGACGGAAATTTCCGTGATAGCCGTGCTGTACGCCTTCATTATCGGGAAGTTTCTCTACAGGGAAATCCAGTGGAGCGATCTCGTCTCCGTTCTCACCCGATCCGCGATCATGACGGGCAGCGTGATGTTCCTCGTCGGGACCGCCTCGATTCTGTCCTGGATCCTGTCCATCAACCAGATCCCGCAAATGATCGGGCAAATGATCATCCATCTGTCAAGCTCCCCGTTGGTTTTTCTTCTTCTGTGCAACCTGGCGTTCATTCTTATCGGCTGCATCTTGGAAGGGCTTCCCGCCATGCTGATTCTCGTTCCGATCTTTCTGCCCCTGACAGCGCAATTCGGGGTCAGCCAACTGCATTTCGGCATCCTGGTGATCGCCTCTCTGGGAATCGGACTTTTCCTGCCGCCGCTCGGCATGGGGATCTACATCGCCTGCGCCTTTGCAAAACTGGACATCGGGAAATCCATCGTGCCGTTTGCGCCGTATTTGGTTTGTCTGCTCGTCGGGCTTTTAATCATTACGGCATTCCCATGGTTTACACTAGTCCTTCCAAGCATTTTTTTTAAGTGAGCTCGATTGACCACATCCGCCACATTTACCGCATCATCACTTGATGGTTATGGGCTTTGCTTTGTCACGTAAGCTCGCCCGGATGATACAGTCCTCTGTCGGTTGCCGATTGGCAACCCTGATGAAAATATGCTTGCGAAAAAACGGGTTTAAACCCTTCCATTGCTGAAATCTGCTATTGTGCAAAGCTCTCAAGTTGTGATACAAAATACAACAATCCAGAAAGAATGATGGGCATGAAAAGAAGGGAGATTTGCATGAAAGCCTTGTACTATCTCGGCGATAAAACGATGGCGATTCGGGATGTCCCGAAACCGACCGCAAAGGTTGGGCAGTGCCTGGTCCAGGTCAAAGCCAACGGCATTTGCGGTTCCGATTTTGAAGGTTATATGGGGAAGAGCGGTCGCCGAACCCCTCCGATGATTATGGGACATGAAGTCTCCGGCGTCATCGAAGAAACCTCAGCCGGCGGGAAACTCGGGAAAGGCGAACGCGTTGTTGTGTTCCCCAAACCGTTCTGCGGCGTATGCGATTTCTGCAAGAGGGGGATGGTTAATGTATGCCCCGCAGGCATCTGCATGGGCGTCATGGACGTCAACGGGAGCATGGCCGAATACATCGTCGTGGATGAAAAGTACCTGACTCCCTTCGGTTCGTCCCTCTCTTTCGACGAAGCGTCCATGACCGAGCCTCTTGCGGTCGCGTACCGTTCGGTGCAAAAGATTTCCGACCAAGAGATCAAGGAAGCCGAATACTGCATGGTCATCGGTGCGGGTACGATTGGCCTCCTGGTCGTCGCACTCCTCAAGATGCGCGGCGCGAGAAACATCATCGTTTCCGACGCGACGAACTTCCGCCTGGAAACGGCCAAAAAGATGAAGGTCGACCACATCATCAATTCCTGTGAGGTCGATTTCCTGGAAACCGTGAAAGAGATCACAAACGGAAAGATGTGCGGTTTCGCAATCGAGGCGGTAGGGATTGCGCCGACAGCGGGCAATTCCCTCGATTGCTTGCGCATTGGCGGAACGGTCGTCTGGATCGGCATGGCGCAGAAGGTCGTCGAAGTGAACATGCAGAAGATCGTTACCACCGAATTAACGATCAAAGGCAATTACGTCTATGATTTCTACGGTTTCCGCGAAAGTTTGAAATTGCTCGAGCAAAAGAAGATAGACATCTCGCCCCTTATGACGAACGTTTATCCGCTTTCCGACGGCGTGAAGGCTTTCAGGGACCTGGAAAATAACAAAGACGGCAAAATGCTGAAAGTGTTTTTAGAAAGCTGAGGAAGGATATGCTTATGCAGGTTAATCCCATGCACACAAAGAGGGTAAAAGAGATAAACGACAAACCCCGTTAAAAACCGACTATAAAGATCCACGGGTAATTGCGGATATTATACGATGGAGTCACGCGCTGAGCATTGTCATCCCTGAGGGCGATGCGGCGTATTTAAGAAGGCTGAATAACTCAAGGTGTAAGTGAGGTTGTTTGTTATCGGGTATTGATCTCATCCTTGATGATGAATGTACGCATCAACCGGATGAATCCTTTTTTATCCCTTGCGGACGCGGCGCCAGGTGCGGCGCAGCCGGAGGGAGTTGCTCACGACCGAGACGGAGCTCATCGCCATCGCCGCCGCGGCAAATTCCGGGTTCAGGAGGATGCCCCAGAAGGGATAGAGGACGCCCGCCGCGATGGGGATCCCGATGATGTTATAGATGAACGCCCAGAAGAGGTTCTGACGGATCGTCCGCATCGTCGCAAAGGAGAGGCGGATCGCCTGCGGGACTCCCAGGAGGTCTTCCTTCATGAGCGTGATGTCGGAGGCCTCTATCGCCACATCCGTCCCTGCCCCGATGGCGATCCCGATGTCGGCGGCCGCAAGCGCCGGGGCGTCGTTGATCCCGTCCCCGACCATCGCCACGACTTCGCCGCCCGCACGGAGGCGTTGGATCTCCTCTGCCTTGTCTCCCGGCAGGACCTCCGCCAGAACCCGGTCGATGCCGAGCGCATCACCCATCGCCTTGGCCGTGGCCGCGTTGTCCCCCGTGATCATGGCGACCCTGAGCCCCATCCCCTTCAGGGCGGAAACCGCCTCCTTCGCGGAGGACTTGGGAAGATCGGAGAACCCCATCAGGCCGATCGCCTGCCCCGCCTCCGCCACGAAAACGATCGTCTTCCCCTCGCCGGCCAGTCGGTCGGCATCCTCTTCCAAACCATTGAGCGCCGCACCCTCACTTTCCATAAAGCGCCGGTTTCCGAGGAGGCAGGTTTTACCATTCCGGACGGCCTTTGCACCCAGGCCGGAAACGGCCGCAAAACCCTCCACCGGCTCCGCCGCAAGTCTCTCCTTTTCACCCTTCGCCAGGACGGCCCGGGCGAGGGGGTGCTCGGAAACGGCTTCCAGGGCCAGGGCAATCCGGAGGACCTCTTCCGGTAAATGGCCCGCCGCAGGGACGATGTCCGTGACCTCCGGCTCGCCCCGGGTGAGGGTGCCGGTCTTGTCGAAGACGACCGTCGTCAGCCGGTAGGCGTTCTCCAGGCTCTCCCCCCCCTTGATCAGGATGCCGCTTTCCGCGCCGAGGCCCGTCCCCACCATGACCGCCGTGGGGGTCGCCAGGCCCAGGGCGCAGGGGCAGGCAATGACGAGCACGGAAACAAAATTGAGCAGGGCGCGGCTGAAGACCGGGTCGGGAACAAGAAAATACCAGACAAAGAAGGTGACCAGACCGATCCCGAAAACGGCGGGGACAAAGACGGAAGCCACCTTATCGGCCAGGCGCTGGATGGGGGCTTTGGAGCCCTGCGCCTCCTCGACGAGGTGAATGATCCGGGCGAGGGCCGTTTCGGCGCCGATCCGCGTCGCCCGGAAGGTGAAGCTTCCCGTCCGGTTCATCGTCGCGGCGAAGACCTCCGCCCCCGCCTCCTTGACCACCGGCATGCTCTCCCCGGTCAGCATCGACTCGTCGATGGTCGAATGTCCCGAAACGACGATTCCATCCGTGGGGATCTTCTCGCCGGGACGAACGACGATCAGGTCGCCCTTGAGAACGCCTTCGATGGGGATATCGCTCTCGACACCGTCCCGGACGACACGGGCGGTCTTCGGTTTCAACCCCACCAGGCGCTGGATCGCCTGCGACGTCCTGCCCTTGGCCTTCGCCTCGAGGAGCCGGCCGAGGATGATCAGGGTCACGATAAAGGCCGCCCCGTCATAGTAGACGTGCGGCATGATCTCCGCCCCGCTGAAGAGCCGCGGGAAGAATGTCGCGAGCGATCGAATAGAACCAGGCGGCAAAAGCCCCCACGGCGACCAGGGTGTTCATGTCGGTGGTCTTCTGACGGGCCGCCTTCAGGGCGCCGATAAAAAACCGGCTCCCCACCCAGAAGACGACCGGCGTCGTCAGAAAGAACATGACGACCAAGCAGGGGCAGCCTGGGTATCGCATGGAGGAAGGGAAACCAGTGCTGCATCGATCCCACGAAGATGATCACGCTGAGAATGATCCCGATCGTAAAGCGAGTCTTGAGGTCCTTCTCTTCCCGCTCGCGTGCGGCTGCGATCGGGTCCTCCCTCACGTCATCGGGAATCCCCAAATATTCATACCCCTGGTCCGTGATGACCTGCCGGAGCGCCTCCATGCCGGCCCATTCCGCCCGGTGGTCGATCGTCGCCCTCGCCGTCGCCAGGTTGACAGCCACATCCGACACCCCCGGGACCTCCTTGAGCGCCAACTCCACACGGCGGACGCAGGCGGCGCAGGTCATCCCCCCGACAGAGACCGTCGTCTTCAGTGTCTTTTCAGTCGACAACCTCAAACCCCGCTTTCTTTATCTTCTCCCGGATCTGCTTCCGATCGACGGGTTTCACCTCGGTAAAGGTCGCCTCGCCCTTCTGCAGGTCCACATGGACATCCTTGACGTCTTCTATGCTGCCGAGTGCCTTCGTCACAGCCATGACACAGTGCTGGCAGGACATGCCCTTGATCTTGATCGTCGTCATATTCGCTCCTTTTTTTTGTAACGTAGCCATTGTTCAGCGAAAGTCAACAGCGGGGATGAGAAAAACGAAAGTCCAATTTTTACAATATGATCCGTCCACAACTGCCCGATTAATCGCTTGACAGGAGCGGAGCAACCGGTTATTCTGCTTCTATAGGTGGCAGGGCGAAGGGTTAAAAAGACGATTGGGATACGGGCTGTGACCACCGGTATCGATCACATGGCACAATGAATGCCGGTTGTCGCCATAATGAGGTCTATGATCAATTTTACTCTGAAAGACAAATCCGCGCAGCAGGTCGCTACTCATTGCCCTGTTTCTCCTTGCCGTCATGCTGCCTCTCTGGTGGCTGATCGGCAACTGGTATGGGGAGCGTCTCCTCGCCGACAGGCGCACCCGGATCACAGGTCTTCTTGCAGTACATGCCAATTTCTTGAATACGGCCATTCAGCAGCGCCTCGCCCTCCTCAATGGGCTCAAGGCCTTTGCGGATGCCCACGTCGTCTCCCGTGTGGGACTTGAATCTGCGGAATTCGCAGCCTTTGCTTCGGTCCTCTGCAGCGGGACGACCGGCATCCGCAACGTCACCGTCTCTCCCGACGGAATCACGCTCTTCGTCTATCCGGCAGAGGGCAATGAAGGCCTCGTCGGCCAGGATCTGATCAACGACCGCCGCGCGGCGGTCCGCACCGATGTTCAGCGCGCCATCCGTTCACGGCGGGTTGTCCTGAGCGGCCCCTATGCGATCCGTCCGAAGGGATTGGAACTGGTGGCAAGACAGGCCGTCTACAAAGGGGAGACCTTCTGGGGTCTCGTCTCTATTTCCTGCGACATCTCCCCGATATTGGCCGATGTCGCACCGGATCCCCTTGCAGTCGGCATTGAACTGACCATCCAGGACCGCACCGATCATCTCCTCTATGGGAAAAAGTCCGTCCTGGAGGGAAATCCCGTCTTCGGCAAAATCGATCTCCCCGACGGCCCCTGGAAACTGGCGGCCATACCTCTGGGCGGATGGAACGACGCTGTTTCGAAATCTCTCCTCCAATTCCGCGGGGTCACACTCGCCATCCTCATTCTGCTCACCGCTCATATCTACCTCCTGATCAGTTACAGCGCTCGACTGAAATTGGCCGTCCGGCAGCGAACCGATGACCTCCATCGATCGCTTACGAACCGTCGCGAGGATGAGGAGAGCCTGAGTCGAACACTGGTGAATCTGCGGCGGGCGATGAGAGGAACGCTTGAAGCGCTGACCTTGGCCGTAGAGACAAAGGATCCCTATACCTCCGGCCATCAGCGGCGCGTTGCGGATCTGGCGCGTACGATTGCGATGGAGATGGGTCTTCCGGATGCGGATCTCGATGGAATCAGGATGGCGGCGTTCCTCCACGATATCGGGAAGATCTCGCTGCCGGCGGAGATCCTGAGCAAGGCGTCGCGGCTGTCGGAGGTGGAGTTCAGTCTGGTCAAGACACATCCTCAGAACGGGTATGATATCCTGAAGGAAATCGAGTTTCCCTGGCCGGTTGCGCACATGGTGTGGCAGCACCATGAGCGTCTGGATGGGTCCGGGTATCCGCTGGGCATCTCGGGAGAGGATATTCTCTTGGGGGCGCGGATCATCGCGGTAGCGGATGTCGTGGAAGCGATGGCCTCGGACCGGTCTTACCGGCCGATGCCCGGTCTGGAGAAGGCGCTGGAGGAGATCGGGGCGCAGAAAGGGGTTCTTTATGACCCTGCCGTTGTCGATGCCTGCCTTCGCATCTTCAGGGAAAAAGACTTCCGTCTGGCATAGGAAAGAGGAAAAACAAAGGGGAAATGGGATGTTGATCCGGTGCTGGGGTGCAAGAGGTTCCATTGCAGTTTCGGGTAAAGACTATCTGCGGTACGGCGGCGATACCCCCTGCATCGAAATCCGCACCAAGGATGACCAGATCGTCATCATCGATTCCGGATCGGGGATCCGGAGGCTGGGAAATCGACTCCTTGCCGAGGCTCGCCTCGATTTCGCGATGATCTTTACTCATGCCCACTGGGATCACATCATGGGCTTTCCCTTCTTCAAACCGATCTACCTGGGAGAAACACGCATCATGATGTACGGCTGCCCTTTCTCCCAGGAATCCGTCAGAGAGATGATCTCCCGCATCATGGCACCTCCCAATTTTCCGGTGAGTTATGACGACATCAAGGCGGAAATTACCTATCAGGAATCCTGCAAGGAAACCTTTACGGTCGGCAGCCTGACCGTGACCCCCATCCCCATCAGCCACCCCAATCAGGGGATGGGATACCGGTTTGAAGAAGATGGAAAAGCCTTCGTCTTTCTGACCGACAACGAACTTTCCTACCGGCATCCGGGCGGCATGGCGTTTGAAGACTACTGCGCCTTTGTGAAAGGGGCGGACCTCCTCATCCACGACGCTGAATACCGTCCCGAGGACTACCCCAGACCAGGACTTGGGGCCATTCGGTCTTCAACGGACGCCCTGCGCCTTGCCCTCGTGCCGGGGTCTCCCGGTTCGGTCTCTTTCATCACAACCAGGACAGGACGGACCAGGCCGTGGACGAGATGGTGGAAGAGTGCCGGAAGATTGCGGCCGGACGCTCCCTGGAATGTTTTGCCGTGCACCAGGACATGGAGATTATCCTCTAGCGGATGACCGCCCCGCACCGAGCGAAAGCATCAAAACTACCCGGAAATAAGGAAACAAGGAGGGACCGGCTCCTGAACCTCATGGCCCCCATCACCATTTTGCTCGGTTTGCGCGTGGCGGAAATCATTTAAGACGAGGCTGATCTTGGACAAGGAGCGAACGATCCGTGTTTCTGCCCGCCACACCTGAGGAACTGCGGGAGCTCGGCTGGGACCGGCTCGACGTGATCCTGGTCACCGGAGACAGCTACCTCGACAGCCCCTTCGTGGGCGTTTCGGTCATCGGACAGAGCCTGCTCAAGGCCGGATACCGCGTGGGAATCATTGCCCAGCCGGATGTGGACACTGCCGGGACATCACCCGTCTCGGCGAACCGGCCCTCTTCTGGGGCGTGACGGGCGGCTGCATCGACTCGCTGGTCGCCAACCGCACCGCCTCCGGAAAGAGGCGCAGGGAGGACGACTTCACCGCCGGAGGGATCAACAACCGACGCCCGACCGGGCGGTGATCGTCTATGCCAATCTGATCCGGCGGTGGTTCAAGGAGACGAAACCGATCGTCCTGGGCGGCATCGAGGCGAGTCTCCGGCGGATCGCCCATTACGATGCCTGGTCGAACCGCGTCCGCCGTTCCATCCTGATCGACGCCAAGGCCGATCTGCTCGTCTACGGCATGGGGGAAAAGACGGTCCTGGAACTGGCCGCCAGGCTGAAAGAGGGACGGGCCGTTCTCGGACCTGAGGGGTCTGTGCTACTGTCGCCGCGGAAAAAGGGCCGGGGACGGTGGAACTCCCCTCCTATGACGAGGCGGCCGCCGATCCCTCTGCCGTTTACGGAGATGTTCCTCGGCTTCTACCGGAACCAGGACCACCGCACGGCGCAGGCGCTCTGCCAGCGCCAGGATTCGCGCTGGCTCATCCACAATCCGCCCATGCCGCCGCTCACCGAGGCGGAGATGGACGAGGTGCACGGGATGGATTTCGAGAGGGACGTCCACCCCTATGACCGCGGCAAGGGCAAGGTGCGGGCGCTGGAGACGATCCGCTTTTCCATTCCCACCCACCGGGGATGTTACGGGGAGTGCCACTTCTGCGCGATCGCCGTCCACGAAGGGCGGACCGTCAGCTCCCGGAGCGAGGCCTCGATCCTCCGGGAGGCGGAAAGGCTCGCCTCCCTCCCCGATTTCAAGGGGTACATCCTCGACGTCGGAGGGCCGACGGCGAACATGTACGGCTTCGAATGCCGGAAAAAGCTTCTCCTGGGGGCCTGTCCCGAAAAGCGCTGTCTATACCCGCCGTCTGCGACTCGTCTCCGGCCCCGACCACGGCCGCCAGCTCTCCCTGCTGAAGAAACTCAGGCGGATTCCGGGCGTCAAGCAGGCGGTCGTCGCTTCCGGCATCCGTTATGACCTCGTTCTGGCCGATCGGAAACAGGGCATCCCCTACCTTAGCGAAGTCGTCCGCCACCATGTCTCCGGGCAGATGAAGATCGCCCCCGAACACTCGGAGGAGCGGGTCCTTAAGTGCATGGGGAAACCTGGTCGTGCAGGGACTGATCGCCTTCCGCGATCTCTTCCGGCGGCTCACGGCGGAGGCGGAAAGGAGCAGTTCCTCACCTACTATCTGATCGCGGCCCATCCCGGCTGCACCGCCAGGGACATGGAAGCCTTGCCATCATTTCGCATCCCGGGAGCTCGCCATCCGTCCCGAGCAGGTCCAGCTCTTCACCCCGACCCCCTCCACGATCTCAACGCTCATGTATCACACGAAGCGGGACCCCTTCAGCGGGAGAGCGCTCTTTGTCGAGCAAACGGCCGCCGGGCGGGAGCGCCAGAAAAAAATTTTGGTTGCGAAAAAAGGCCTTCTCAGGTATGGAATTCCCGGACTCAATCAAACGACGAAGGAGGAGGAATCATGGGTAAGGACAAGGACGTCAAAAAAGAAGCCAAGAAGAAACCTTCCAAAACGTTGAAGGAAAAGAAAGAGGCCAAGCGGGCGAAGAAGGTCGGGGAAGACCGGAGAGATTTGATAGGCGCCTGTGAACGGGCGCCTGCCCAAGCCATTTGTGGACTTCCATGTCCACCTCTTTCCGGACAGGCTGTTCGATGCGATCCGGCGGAAGTTTGTCGCGGATTACGGCTGGAATGTCCTCCACCCACTCTACTGGCGCGGAGAGTCTGGCCGTATCTGCGGGAGCGGGGGGTCGGCACGGCGGTGTATTCCAATTACGCCCACCGGCCGGGGATCGCCCGGGGGCTGAACGACTGGAACCTGGGCGTCCTCGCCGAGACCCCGAGACCTATCTGCTTTGCGGCCTTCCATCCCGAGGACGACGATGGTCTTGCCATGGCCGCAGCGCTCCTCGACCATCCCCGGATCCTCGGCTTCAAGCTGCAGCTCTCGTGCAGCGGTTTTTCCCCGACGACGAGCGGCTCTTCCCCTATGAGCTCGTGATGGCAAGGGAAAGCGCCTCCTCTTCCATGTGGGCACAGGTCCTGTAGGAAACGAGTTCGTGGGGATTGTCCCCTTCCGGCGTCTCCTTGCCCGCTATCCGGGCTTCCCGCGATCATCGCCCACATGGGGGCCC